>NC_007963.1:0-1232216 GCF_000055785.1 Chromohalobacter israelensis DSM 3043 | reverse complement strand
ATATATTGCTGAGCTTTTCCCATGGAAACCTCTGTAATTAGTACAATAAAAATATTGTACTGCTTTGTGCCACGTGCTAACAATCCCTTAAGGTTAAAAAAAGAGGCAGCCATGAACCGTAAAGCATCAACAGCAATACTTTTCTTTGTCTTATTTACTGTTACTTTTTCAGTAAATCTCCAGGCGCCACTATATGGTGAGTACGCAGCAAAAAGTGGCTTAGGTGCTACTGCTGTCACTATAGGATTTGCTGCCTACGTTGTGGGCCTGATGCCTACCTTAATATTTTTGGGCGGCATTTCTGACGTTGTGGGACGTATAAAGCCTCTATTAGTTGCATTGACATTGTGTTTACTTGCAACTCTCTTGCTGGTGATAACCCCGGGATGGTCCAGTTTATTAATAGCCCGTTTTTTCCTTGGTGTTGGAACTGCACTAGCAACAACATCAGGATCTGCCTACATGGGAGAGCTAGCTCTAGAGGGAAGCAAATCTAAAGCAGCCTTACTAGTTACTTCATCGACTTCATTAGGGTTTGGCGCCGGTGCTCTAGCAACTGGTATAAGTTTAGAGATAGAAGGCATGACATTCTTGCCAAAAAGTTTCGTTATTTTCTTTGTCATGGCTGTATTTTTATTGGCAACAACCCCTTGGCTATTTAAGTCTTATAAAAAGAAAAAAGCCAAACTCCTAAGGCTACCACTGTTTCCGAAAGACACATGGCTATACGGAGCTTCCATGCTGATAGCGTGGGCAACCACAGGCATGACAATTGCCATTATACCTTTAAACCTTAAAAACATTGGTCTCAGCCAGTACACAGGACTAGTTATCTTCCTAGCAATTTTCGTAGGCTTTTTATGTCAACCTCTAGCAAGAAGAGTGCAAAGCACGAAGGCATTAAAACTGGGATTACTGTTTACTCCCTTGGGGTACCTAGCCATGCTGCTAGGTATTTCAAAAAATTCATTACCGCTAATACTTATGGGAACATCTCTTACCAGCGCATCAAGTTATGGATTTACATATTTATCTTCGCTGTTCAAGTTTACAAGCATGGGTTCTTCGGAGACATCGCGGGCAACGGCAGGCTTGTTTGTATATGCCTACATTGGATTTTCACTACCAGTAATAGGTGGTGGGGTTATAGCTGATGCTTATGGTCTTTTTACATCTTCTTTAATATTTTTAATAGCTCAGATTGTAGCAATAGCATTTTTGCTAGCAGCCCCCCAGCTTCGCGTTATAAAAAAGTCAATATCGCCAGGTGTTTCTTGATACCAAGAAGTTATGAGGTGATGTATGCAGCGTGTATCCAATAGGTTGATTGAGCAATCTGATATAGAAAATATGCCAAACACATGGAAGAAACAAGCTTATAGGCAAATAGCTAAAAAGCTGGGACCAAAGTCAAACTTCCCATGTATATTTTCTAAAAACGCCTATAAAAAGGGCTTACTACAGTTCGTATTTATGGAAAGCATATCTCACGATCAAATGGAGGAATTAAAGGTCTGCTTAACAGAATTCATAGAAGCTAACAAGGAATGGGATCATAGAATTAGCACGGCCAAACCATTACTAATTGTGTTTTCCACACAAGCAATTAAGTCAGAAAGACTTGAGGACTACCACTCATTTGGCTGGAACGTTCTAAGAAGCATACATGCTTTAGATCCGTCGCCTTGGCCTCATGGCGTGGACAAAGACCCAAGTTCACCGAATTGGTCAATGTGCTTTAATGGCATGCAATTGTTCATCAACATGAGCTGCCCTGCTCATAAAGTTAGAAGAAGCCGAAACCTTGGCGATCACTTTATTATGGTCGTAAATCCAAGGGAAAGGTTTGATGTAGTTGCAGGAGACAACGCAAAAGGCCATAGGGTAAGAGACGAAATCAGGGGAAGGATTGAGATTTACGACAACTGTAAACCTTGTAAGCAGTTAGGTTATTTTGGCTCTGACACAATGGAATGGCAGCAGTATGGAATAATTGAAGAAAATAAGACGCGAACATCCAAATGCCCTTATAAAATTGATTAATGGAGTGATGAAAATGTTTGATTTGATTCTATCCCAAGGTAGGCTGGCAGATCGTAAAGACGGAACTATTAAAGGGGCGAAGCTAACGGCCCAAGCTCTCGCAGATGAATACTCTATCACTCCAATAACATGTGGAAGACCTAGCGCAGCTTTAAATGATAACTGGAAGCAAAGCCTATCTGCAGGTTCTGAAGTACTTAATGAAATCGAACTTGCTATTGAGAGCTCTCTTCTTAAAGGACACCACCCCTGCCTTATAGGAAATACTTGCTCATCTAGCTTTGCGAGCCTACCTCTGGCAGTGAAATATCACCCTACCGCAAAAGTCATCTGGATAGATGCTCACGGTGACTTCAATACTCCGGAAACCACAGACTCAGGGTACTTAGGTGGAATGGTTTTGGCAGGCGTTTGCGGGCTCTGGGAAAGTGGTAGAAAAAAAGGCGTTAACCCAGAGAGTGTAATTGTGGCAGGTGTTCGCGACTTAGACCCTGAAGAGGAACGACTACTACATGAAAATAAAGTCACAGTTTTAAACCCCACCTCTTTCAGCGTTGAAAGTGTGCTAGAAGCAGTCGGGGAATCTGACGTTTGGATTCATATTGACTGGGATGTACTTGAACCTGGATACATTCCAGCTGACTATTCTGTTACCGGCGGGTTAGTGCCCTCACAAATCGAGTGCTTACTTTCTTCACTATCAGGCAGAATCCTAGGGCTAGAAGTGACCGAGTTTTGTGCTGAAACAGGGTGCAATCACACCGCTGAACTTAACTATATTGTTAAAACTTTGGCCCCTTTCTTCAAACAGCATGGTAACTGACAATGGCAATCTACAACAACATTCTAGAAACAGTAGGAAAAACTCCTATTGTGCGCTTAAATAAAGTTGCACCTGAGCACGTAAAGATTTTTGTCAAGGTGGAATCCTTCAATCCTGGAGGCTCCGTTAAAGACAGGCTTGCTTTATCTGTAATACTTGATGCTGAAAAAAAAGGGCATATTAAACCTGGAGATACAATCGCTGAATGTACATCCGGCAATGTGGGTATTGCGCTAGCAATGGTTGCTGCCGCTAGAGGCTATAACTTTGTTGCCGTCATGTCTGACTCATACTCAATTGAGAGAAGAAAGCTTATTAAAGCTTATGGAGGGAAAGTGCTTTTATTCCCTGGCCATTTAGGGAGTAGCGGTGGAAATAAAATTGCAGATGAGTTGGCTAAAAAATATGGTTGGTTTAGGGCTAGGCAATTTGATAACCCAGCCAACCCCGCTTATCACCGCGAGACTACAGGGGCAGAAATACTAAGTGATTTTGCAGGAAAGCGTCTTGACTACTTTGTCACGGGTTTTGGAACCACAGGCACACTGACTGGAGTCGGTCAGATGCTTAAGCTGGCCCGACCAGAAGTTAAAGTAATTGCCACTGAACCAGAAAATGCTGCTGTACTTTCAGGAAGCCAATGGAATTTACATAAAATTCAAGGCTGGTCACCTGATTTTGTTCCTAGCGTTTTGGAAAAGAGCGTCATAGATAAATTACTAACGATAAATGAAGATGATGGTATTGATATGTCGCGAAGGCTTGCTGCAGAAGAGGGAATTCTGTGTGGTATATCTTCTGGGGCTACTGTTGCTACAGCAATAAAGGTGGCTCAAAAAGCCCCAAAAGATTCTGTTATATTAGCAATGCTTCCTGACACAGGGGAGCGATACCTTTCCACGAATTTGATGGATAATATCAGTATAGAGTCTGATGAGGATTGGCTTAAATCTTTGGAATAAAGTGACTAGTTTTCAAGGAGAAAATGATGCTTGAATATATCCCCCCAGGCACGCAGTTCGCAAAGCTACCAGCCTCATTCACCACTACCTGCGGTTCAATCTTAAAAGAACCCAGAATAGCCTATGAAATCATTGGCTCTCCTGGCCAACAAGCTAAAAATATTATTTTAATTCTTACAGGAATGTCCACTAGTGCGCACGTCACATCAACTCCCGAAGACGAATCATGTGGTTGGTGGGAAGATATGGTTGGACCCGGCAAATACATAGACACAAACCTTTGGTGTGTTATATGTGTTAACAACCTCGGGAGTTGCAAGGGATCCACTGGACCTACATCCTACGATGCAGAGAGTAATAAAACTTACCAAGGTAATTTCCCGTTCATCTCGATTTAAGACATTGCTGATTCCACAGTAGAGGCATTACACGTTCTTGGCATAGAGCATGTTTCCTGCATACTTGGCGTATCAATGGGTGGCATGGTCGCGCTATCGATTTCAGAGCGACACCCGAACTTTAGCAAGTACATGATTAACATATCAGGTGCGACTTGCTCACTACCTTATTCAATTGCCTTAAGGAATATCCAGAAAGCCTCTATCGAACAGGATCCGCTTTGGAACAATGGCTTTTATGACGAAGACCATTATCCGTACAACGGTATGATGCTAGCACGAAAAATTGGATTATTATCTTATAGGTCGAAGGACGAGGTAAACCAAAGATTCTCTTCCAATATTTATAAAAATAATAATAAGCAGTTAGCTAGCAACGTTCCGGAGTCCGTTGACAGCTATCTTGAACATAATGCAAGAAGATTTGTGGACTTCTTTGATGCCAACTCCTACTTGGTTTTGAGCAACGCAATTAATAAATATGTTTTTGGCGGTAGCAGGAAGTCAGTTAAAAGCGCGTTAAAAGAACTCCCTACTAAAAGAGCTTTGATTATGGGAGTAAATTCAGATGAGCTGTTCCCTATCCAACAACAGGAGCAACTAGCAAGCGGGCTTAAGGCTGGAGGCTGCACAACCACTTTTATCGAAGTCGATTCAAACTACGGGCATGATGCGTTCTTGGTAGATATAAATAAATTTGGATCAGCAATCAGGGACTTCCTTAGCACAACTACTGATAGTTACAAATCAAAAGCCAGCCCTAAATATGCAATGGTGGGATGACTAATATGACTTCAAAAATAGCGCTTATAACAGGGGGCACTAAAGGTATTGGTTATGCAGTCTGCAAAAAACTTTGTTCCTTAGGCGTGCATGTAATTATGTCAGGCAGGGATAGTTCCAAGCTAAGGAAAGCCGTAAACAGCCTTAAATATGATGGGCACGTGATAGAAGGCCTGCTTCTTGACATCACTGACAATGAGTCTATTCACTGCGCAAGGAATTACGTAAGGAATAAATATGGGCACCTAGATATCCTTGTTAACAATGCAGCTATTAGAGTGGAGCAGTATGGTAAGGCCCCATCAGAGCAGCCTTTATCTGAGTGGTTAAAAACTTTCAATACCAACTTGTTTGGCACAATCAGTATCACCAACGCTTTGCTAGAACCAGTTAAATCATCTCCTTCTGGCCGTATCATAAACGTTTCGAGCCTTCTTGGTTCAACTACCACACATACCCATAAAGACTCGTACACTTATAGCGATGACTTTAAGTCTTTGCCTGCTTATAGTGCTTCCAAAGCCGCGCTTAATTCATGGTGCGTACATTTAGCATATGAACTTCGTAATACTGATGTCATAGTATGTTCAATTCACCCAGGATACACACGGACCGACCTAAATGATGGCCACGGCGATCAAGACCCTGAGGCGGCTTCAGAAAATATCGTAGCTGCCTGTTTGGAAAGTGACAGGACTACAAACGGTACTTTTCTTTATAATGGCAAAAAATTACCTTGGTAAGGGGAGAACCATGCCTAAATGTGCTTTTGTTACCGACCATCAAAGCATTGATGTTGATTTCGACATGCCGTTAATTACCGATGCTGCAAATACTATAGAGCTTGATGCTGCCGTGGTGGAATGGGACGATACAAATATCGTTTGGTCGAATTTTGACCTTGTCATTTTGAGGTCTCCTTGGAATTATACTAACAAACTTGAAGAATTTTTACGCTGGGGTGAACGAGTCACTAGTGCAACTAAGCTCATCAATCCTTTGGATGTGGTCAAGTGGAACCTTAGTAAAGACTATCTCATTGCTCTGCAGGATGCCGGTGTACCTACCGTACCCACATATATCACTAATCCAGACATTGGCACAGATGATAATTTCAGTGCTTTTTTTAAACTATTCAGCTCTTCATCTGATTTTGTAATGAAGCCTCTAGTTGGTGCTTACTCTAGAGATGTTAAGCGATTTAACTGGGGTGATCTCCGATCTGCTTTCATGCATCTTGACTATCTTCATCGAAAAAATAGCCCCGTGTTGATGCAGCCATACATGAATAGCGTAGATTCATATGGAGAGACGAACCTTATCTTCATAGATGGTATTTATAGCCATTCTATACGGAAAGGTGCTTTGTTACTTGAAGATGGCACTGTAAACCCCCCTGATTTTCAGTATAGGTCGTCTAGAAATGCATCACCCGACGAAATCAACTTAGCGTCTCAAGCCTTACAATATGTAAGCAATAAATTTAACTTGTCTGAGCCATTACTTTATGGCCGTGTCGACATTATCCATGATGAGAACGGTGCCCCTATGATTCTGGAGCTGGAAGTAAGTGAACCCTCACTAAGCATGCCAATCTACAAGCAAAGTGCCGTGTCTTTATGCGAGGCCATAAAAAGAAGGTTTAATACCATGAACGTATAATTATTTATAGAAATATAAAGCAGGTTACACGTCTCTATATAGCTAAACTGTGAGGCCGCTCTATGAGCGGCCGAAGCTCTGGGCCTCCGCTCTAGTAGTAAAATTATTCCATAGCGCCTAGGGTAAATGAGCTACGGGCTTTACCTTCGTATCAGAAAATTCGGCTAACCAGATAACTATACCTTCCCTTATGGTGCAGAGAAAGGCACGTGCAGTATCCGTTAGCAACAAGCTTATTCGCTGTAAGTACCTGCCCATAAATGAGACTAGATCTATAATGTTAGATAAGGTTTCACGGCCCAGCGTATATTGTCCAGGCGAGTTATAGCCTCGGCGTTGCCAAAGGTGGGCACACTGAAGTGCACCCATCAAGAACTGCGTAGAACAAGGAGCATAATTGTGAATAGTAATCAGGCGAAAAGTATAGTTATTTGGATCAGTAGCTTTGCTAAATTTGACGATAGCACACGAAGCTGGTGTGTGTACTGCTCTTGTACTGCACGATGGTGGTACATACCCATCTCGCTGCTTGGACATTCGTGCTGTTATTGTGTGGTTATACACGCTTTAGAAAGGCATGTGAGCGTTCTCTTTACTTCGGGCATACTTGAAGAAAATCATGCAAGAGCCGAAGGCTGTTCCTCATCCTGGATGAACGCATCAGAGCAGAAGTCATTCCAGCTCGAGTATCCATCACGAAAGCTGCCCAAATCACCGGAGTTAGCCTCCTGACTTTACTCATGTTAAGTAGACAAAATCACACAACCTAAGCTGACTCTTCCCCCCTCAGGCACGAAAAGTGCCTGAGGGTTCGCCACAGCATCAGATCATGTCCGGACAGGCACATCAACACGGGTCTCTAAAGGCACCAAAATATCAGAGTATGCGTTCAAGACTTGTTCATATAAGTTTTTCACCTTTGGTGCCTTCACGCTAACGATGAAAGCATAGGGTATGGGCTTAGCTTCATCGTCTTTTTTTCCCTCATCCCTGTTATGATAATAGATATCAAAACTAGGCTTAACCAGAGAGCTGCCTCTTTTCTTTTTAGAAGCTTTCCAACAAGGCTCCCATTTGTGACCATCACTTCTCAGCTTGAACTCAGAGTCTTTACTCAAACTATTCTCAGAAAAGAAAGAATCAGTGGCTGGATATTTTGGATCCCCGCTTTGTGAAGGCTTTGTTTCGTTAGGCCTAAACACAGCTTCAAGCCCTCCCCTAGTATAGGCATGAACAAAAGCCGGATCGACTTCAGGGGTGATCACCAGTGTCGCTGTGATATCGACGTTCCCTTCCAACTTTTCATCTGGAAGAGGAATGGGAGCTCTCAGATACTTCCCCACAGGAAGTTCTCCTTGATAAATCACAGTTATCTCATCATCATTACAGGTCAAAAGATTATCTGTTTCCGTTATAAACCTTCCCCAGCCAACATGCTCACGTTGATGACTCCCAGATTCCGCACGATGCACCATGAGAGCCCTCACCGCTAACGGTGAGATATCGCTACCTATAAGAGCTTTACAACCGATACAGCTTTTAAGTGCAAATGGCGTAGCGAAGCTAGTACCTTTAGTCCCGACTAAACCATCCTGAGAACTCGAATACACGCCGAACGGATGTTCAAAGCACCCACCAAATGCTAGGCCGTCTGGTTTTGCTACCCCAGGAGTACGTCCCGGACCGATTGAGCTATATGGTGCTTTTGCCCAATCATCCAAATAGCTATCACATGCTCCAACTGACAGAACATTAACTCCATCAGAAGGGGGCTGAATTCGATTCAATCCTAGGAAATGATCACGCTCACCAGTATTCCCGACAGCTACTACTGCAAGTGACTTATTACTAGAAAATCGCTGATCTAACTCGGAGGTCCACCTATTGACTTCGTCATCTTCCACAGCCAAATCTGGGCCGAGGCTAAAATTGACAAAATCATAAGCATTCTCAGAACCATCTAAATGTTCGAGAATACGGTCTAAACAGTCATAGAATTCAAAATCAGCGTCTGCACCAGTATTTTTATCTATAACCCGTATATGATCTACCTGACAAAATGGCCTCTCCACTTTAACTGCCGGAGTAAGGTGGCCAAAAAGAACAGCAGACGTAACCGCCTCTCCATGGTCAACCGCATCTGGATGCTCTGGTCCAATGCCATAGGGTTCAATGTAGTTAACCCATGGGAGCAAGGGAGAAGACTTCGGAATCCCTCCATCAAATATCGCAACTTTTAAATTCTTATCAACAGCCTCCACGTTAGGAAAATTCAGATTTTTTACTACATCACTGCGATATATGGCCGGACGAAACGTACGCAGGCCAGGCATTTTTCTTACCACACGGACAAATGTAAAGGCTGACAAGGAAACAATGGCATCAGCACCGCTTCTGACAGGGATAAAAGTTATACCATTTGCTGCCCTTAGCTTTTCTCTAATCGGTTCAACACCTAGTGCTTTACAGTAATCAAAAAAATTTTTTAATATGAAATCATCAGCGCTACCATGCAAGACAAGCTCATAAACTTCTCTCGTATCACCACCCTCATCTAATAAAGACTTTATTTTTGACTCTGGAGATGGGACCGAAAAATCTTCAATTGTTCTGAGCTGCCTAGACAGTGCATTTTCAGGATTCCACCCTGGCACTTTCTCTACAAGCTCAAGAAGCTTACTTCTGCTCGTTGACACATAGAGAGTATCAGTAACAGCGCCATCGGCCGGAGGGCATTCAACCCCCCATTTCTTTGGTTCTACCCACTGAGACCTTCCTCCAATTGTTTCAAACCCTGCTATCCGGAGAAACTCTAGCGGATAATCACTTTTAGATATAAATCTTGGGTGAATAGTTATGCTCGCAACGAACCTTCCATCAGGGCATGCTCCCTCTTGCAGAGATTTGAGGTATTTTTCCACCTCACTCGCTTTGTCCTTTATAAATTTTGAGCTATAATCATAACTATAAGGAAGTTTTTTTTCACCTCCAGCTGTCTTCTTAACAATTGGGTCGGCAAGACGCTCCCCCTTACCCAGTAAAAAATTCTTTTCAGCCATAGCGTTTATCCTTCCCTGCGTTCTTGTGACTTAAAGGTGCTTTCTAATTGTATCTCTTGACACTCCAGATATTGTAGAGGCTTTTCGCTGCGACATTCCGGATTTCGTCAGATCACATGCCAGCTGCAACCTTTCTTCTGCTGAAAGCTTTCCTATTTTAACTGACACTCTTTCTAAAAACTTCTCCTCAACTTCTACTCCATTGACAACACTGGCCCTAAATACTGATGAAACCCAATTATCCACATCAGAGTAGGAGCATCCTTCTAGAGTCTTAGAAGCAGTCTTTATCAAACTATCATTAACCTCAACACCAGAATAAACAACTCTTCCTTTTATTAACTTAAAAATGTGCTCAATATCTGGGTTATCAAACTCTACCACACGATCAAATCTTCTCCAGACTGCTCTATCAAGCATTTCAGGATGATTCGTAGCTGCAATTAAAAGCCCATCCTTTGACCATGAGTCTAAAGACTGAAGCAAAACATTCACAAGCCTTTTAAGCTCCCCAATATCACCATCATCGCCTCTTCGTTTTGCAATTGCATCAAACTCGTCAAGAAAAAGCACTGAGCCAGAATTCCCAGCTTCTTCAATTACTTTTTTTAAATTATTTCCTGTCTGACCTAAATAGCTACTCATCACAGCAGCCAAGTCTAAGACAATAATAGACTTACCAACCCTTTCGGCAAGCCAATTTGCTGCTAATGTTTTCCCCACGCCGGGAGGGCCTGTAAAAAGCATAGTTCGAGTAGGCCCAACCCCTAGCCTTCTTAGATCTTCTGCCTTCTCCTTCTCCAGGATTACCTCTTGAAGCTCTGCTTCTATTTTGTTATCCCAAATGGGCTGAAAGCCATTAAAATTTTCAGGACTAAAAACATATTTTAAGCTATTGTAACTTTCAGCATTAATAGATGAAGCGGGAGCTCGCCTAGTTGACGCTCCTCCCTCTCCTTTTATCTTACTTAGTAGACTCTTAAGCTGTTCTTCGAAGTCAGGGCGATCCTTTCTTGCTTTTCTGAGGGTCCGGTGAAGAACCATTTCAGCATCTTCCTGCCGCCCTGAGACAGCGAGTCTGGCCAATTGAACATATTCTGAATAGATGTCCATCTCGAAAGACCACCTTCATATGGCAGATTCATCAGGCCACATAGCCTGAGAGTGGACTAATCCTATCATGCATCACCACTTCTAGTCCACAAAACAAATAACTATCTGTAAATAAACAATTTTTATGCGGACTAGTCGAGATGACGAGATGCGATATTGTTACCTGGTTCATGGCCGACCCTCCGTTTCCTGGGGCCTTCCTTGTACCGCTCACAACGTATCCCACTGGCTCGGTGGCGTCGTCACAATGTCGCCATTCTATGTAATCCCTTGGGCTTCTAGGATCGGCCCTGTCGGTTGATAGGGGCCGCTTGCCCACCAGGGAAGGTGTAAATAGACCAAGGTGTCAAACAATGCGGGAAACCGCAGACAGCCCCTCATTGACATCGATTCAGGAAAACCACTTACATTGGCTTAGCTGCTCAGCCCATTCCAACCGCCTCGCTAACAGCTTCAGTATCAACACCCACAAGCTGCCTGTCGGTCTCCTTATTCTCCAGCAGCGATATCGAGAGATTCTCGTAGTCGCTAAGGGCCTTAAGCACGGCGTCGGTGACCAGCCGGAGAATAGGCCATATATCACCTGATGTACGCTTTGATCGCGCACCCAGGCCACAACCGCTTCGTCGCGTTCGATAGGATCGGCGATACCGTGGGCGAAGTGCAGCTTGTCATCGTCGCTGACCTCGGGGTCGTACAGGTCGTTGAGCCGGCCGGTAGTCTCGGCCAAGTGCTGCTTCTCGGGATTGTGGGGCTTGCCTGAGCCGACATCGCTTGGGGTCAGGCTATATAGTCGCCCTAGGCCTCCTCCAGGCGCAGGCGCTTCTCCTCACGCTTGGTGAGACAGTAATGGGTCAGCTTTAGCGCCCAGTAATCTTCTACCTTACGGGCGTAGTCACCGAATGTGCCAGCCTTGAAGCCACGGGCCGTTATACCCTCGGTGGTGTCTCGCCTGTACTGAGCTCCCCTAATGTCCGCCATGCCTCTACAATTGGAGTAATTATGTGTAACAGGCTAACGCCTTAGGGATATAAGGAGAAGTCTACTTAGGACGGTACATCGCCTCCGGCACCGTCACGTGATATTCCCTGTCCAGCTTGCCGCCCTGGCAGAGCTGCCGCTTGCCTTTGCCGAGATCCAATCGAGGAGATTCCAGACGACCGTACCAGGCATGCCCGGCGTGGCGAGCCAGCACCAGAAAGGCCCGCTTGGTTCTCACCGAACGGCAGCCCTCCAACAATGCCTGCAGCCGACGCGGACGCAGCGTATTAAGGCCGCCGAAGGTGTCCACCAGCTCACTGCTGAACAGCAGCGCATTCGGCGTCACAGAGATCCACTCCAGGACCGCTCGCTCGGGGGTCGAAACCTGCAAGCTGAAGGCCCTGCCATCCGGCGCGTAGTCCGTGAAGCTGCCGGGAAGCTGCACTGGCAGGCCCTTTTCAGAGTGGAGCACCATCCGCCCTGCCCACTCGACGTCACTCAACCACCGGGGCAGCCGAACGGCTTCCTTTCCATACAGATGCGTTGTGCTCTCCCCCATGGGCAGATAGTGGGCAAAGCCATGCAGTGCCAGGGCCGTCTGGCCACCCGGCCAAAGCGGTGGTAGGCCTGTGTCGTCGCTCGTCTGCAGGGCGAAGACAGCGCTCTCCCAGGTAAGAGGCTCCCCCGCTTGGCAGTAGGCGCCGTGCCCCACGCGTTGCAGCCAGCCGCTGCCGGCCAGCTTACGCGCCTGATCCGAGGTGACGCCGTGTGACGCCAGCCAGGCGGTCGTCACGACGGCGCCATACGGGATCTTGTGCAGCAGCTGGTTTATTTTCACGTTAAAAAGCGGCCTTAGGTTCCGTCTTCAGAGTAAAGAATAAACCACGATGGTTTATCTTCAAGCACAAAATCGCCATTAATGGCCGCTTTTGGTGAATAATTTAAACTGAAGACTGAGTCTCCGGCCCTGTTTGAGGCCGAATTCAGCGGGAGGAAGCTTGAGGGGCGAAGCTAGGCATAGAAGCCGCTGCAGAGGACAAAGCGGCCACACATCACGTCAATCCTGATAGTGCGTGTACTTTTTCGCACTTCCCTTCACCTGGTCGGCGGGATATTTCTCCACATTCTTTTCCATCTTCGCCCGGCATGCCGCTTCGATATCCACGTCCAGCTTGCCCGCCAGCCGGATCAGATAGAGCTGAACATCGGCAATTTCGTCACGCACGGCGGCCAGTTGCTGCTCGTCCAGCTCCCTGGACTGCGCCTCGGTCAGCCACTGAAAGCACTCCTGCAGCTCCGCCGCCTCCACCGTCAGCGCCATGGCCAGGTTCTTGGGCGAGTGGAACTGGTCCCAGTCGCGCTCGGTGGCGAACTGGTCCAAGGCGTCGCGGAGCTGCTTGAACGGGTCTGACATCTGGGGTTCACCTGATTCTGCGGTATCGGATAGCGGTGAGCATGCCTGCTCTGCCGCTCGCTATCCAGCCGGCATCGGCATAGGCGACCATCCGGCCGCCTACTCGCTCACAGCACGGAGAGGAATTCGCCGATGACCTTCAGGTCCTCAAGCTCGTCCTCGAGCACGATGTCCTTGTAGCCGAAGGCGTTGGTCTGGGGCTTGAGCACGATGCGCTGGTTCACGAACTCGCCGTACTCCTCAATCTTCTCGCTCTGGTATAGCTTGATGGTGAAGCTGCCGCCGTGGTCCGGGTCCTCAATGGCGCGATGCTGCACCACGACGACCTTGCCTTGCCGCGTACCGCCTGGGTTCATACGGAACAGGCACCAGGCGCCATTGGGGATGCGCCGGTTCATCGACTCCCCTACTACTCGGCTGACGAACAGATCGGGGCTCACTCGCATGAAGTCCGGCAGCTCGACCCAGTGCTCGGCTTCGGCGATTTGCATCTCGCTGAACTCGCCGGCGGCAATGCTCAAGTCGTACACGGGCACATGGCGCTCGAACGGCGCTGCCTGGTCACGCGTCACGATGGGAAGGTGCAAGCCATCCAGAATCTCGGCATCTTCAGATGCGTCCAGTCGCTCTGTCGCTGCTTGAGAGCGAGCAAAGGCCGCGAAGTACTCGCGAGTCTCGGGGTCTGTGGCATAGACGTAACAGCCCTTTTGGCCCCGCGTCATCAGCGTGCGATAAGTGTTCTTGACGATCTGGTCCGCAAGGGCGCGGGCATGCTCGGGCTGCTCCTTGAGCATCTTCTTGTAGCCATGCACGGAACGATCCTGCCCTGTCCGCTTCCCCGCGTCCGTCACCACGCGACCGTCACGAATCACGAAGTCGTCGCCGATGATGACGCCGACATAGTCGAATTCGAGCCCCTGGCAGGTGTGAATGCAGCCGACCTGTTCAACGGAATCCTCGGCGACGGCCCACAGCATGCCGTCGTCATGGAGGTTCCACTGGGCAGCAAAGCCATGTTCGGGGAACGTGATGTCCATGGCGTGCTTGTCTTTCTTGCTCGCCCAGGGCCAGCAGTAGCCCGCCACCATGCGTGCCTTGTTGGCCTTGCGGTTCTTCTCGAGAATCGCCCGGCGCATGGCACTCGGGTCATCGAACACCTGGAAGTCGTAGTCGATGTCCTCCAGATCGGTATTGGCCGTGGTGCGAATCTGAAGAGCGTGGTCGAGCCATGCCAGGTAACCGTCCGAGCCGTTGCAGCGAAACTGCGAGGCCAGCTCGAGCTCGTGAACATTGGCGCCGCACTCTGCCGCACGCCGCTGGATCTCCTCGACCGTCCCGACATCCTTCAATGTCACGCGCTGGGCTTCATCGATGAAGAAGATCGAGAAGCGTGACGCGGCGATCACCTCCTTGATCTGGCTCTCGCCCAGGTTCTGATACATGCCGGACTTTTCGTTCAGGCGGTGCGCCTCGTCAACGATCAGCGCATGGAAGGTATCCGGCTCGGCGTTGACGTAGCTGCCCGAGCCCTTGAACAGGTTGTCGATGTGGGTCTTCTTGCGCGTGCCGGTCAGCTTCTTCTTGAAGACCTCCCGAGGAGCCGAGTTGCGCGAGACGTACTGCGTCATCATCTCGCGCTTCGTCAGCTCCACCAGCAGGTTGATGGCCACTACCGACTTGCCGGTGCCCGGCCCGCCCTTGACGATCAGACACTGCTTGTCGCCTTTTTCCGCACGATGCGCAAGGTCGATGGCGGTTTCATAGACCAGCTTCTGCTCGTCGATCATCAGGAACTCGGCATTGCCCTGCATCATCGAGGCCAGCGCATCCGCCAGGTTCTTGCTCGGCTTGATCACACCGTGCTCGATGCGATACATGATGTCGTTACTGTCGCCGTACTTGATGTGCTGGCTCAGAAACTCCGAGTGCTTCAGGGCATCCTGCGAGATGAAGACCGGCGCACGGCTTGTGTGGTGCTCGTAGAAGGGATCATTGATGGCATCGGCCTGCTTCATGTTGTGCAGGTAGGCACAGGGCACCAGGCGGATCGATTCGGAGCGTACCGTCTCGTTGTAGTCCTCGATCAGCGCGCCATAGGACCATGCCTGATACGACGGGTGATTGGTCTCGCGGACACCGCCACCAAGCTGAGTACGCACGATGGCATCCTTTTTGGTCACCTCGACGGACTGCCACTGCTTCAGTTCCACGATGACGGCGGCATCGTCTCGCTGGTGATTCTTGCCGGTCAGGATGAAGTCCACGCGGCGATTGGTCAGCGGAATGTTGTACTCGATGGCCACCCCGGCCGACGCGGGAATTCCCTCATCGAGCAGAACGCTCATCATGAAGCGAAGGGAATTCTCCCATGACGTCACCTCACCACGCGGCGAGTTTCGGTTCAGTCTGCGCGCCACCTCGTTCTCGATGGCATCGCTTATTACATTCGCACGCACATCATCGATGAACTGCTGCTTGGTGGCGTTATAGACCAGCATTACCCAGGAATTCCTTTAAAACCATCAGTATATCAACACGCTTACCAATGTAAGCTTACAGCACGCCACCTAGGCTGATCGATAATAAATCAGCGCAGGGCAAATCCTTCTCAAGACAGATATTCCGAGTAGCTTTCGGCGAGTTTCTGGATGTTCTCGTCCATGTACTGCAAATGCGCTTTCATGGCGCTTTCCGCAGCGTCGGGATCGCGGTTGGCGATGGCGTCGATGATCCGCGTGTGTTCCTCGACGATGGCGGGCACGCGCTCTTCGTTGAGAAACAGCATCCGCACTCGGTTGATATGCAGCTGAACGTGGTAAATGATTTGCCAGACTGAGGGTTGCCCCGCGATGTCGGCAATCTTCTGATGAAGCTCTTCGTCGAGGGTTTCGATCTTGTAGTACTGCCCTTGCCGATACACGAGCCGCTGATGCTCGAGGTTGTCGTACAGATCTCGAGCATCGCGGTCGCTGCATTGCATGGCGGCATCGCGTATCAGGGCGCATTCCAGCACCGAGCGCGTGTAGTGAGCCGCCTTGATGACATCGAGGCGGATGGGCGTCACGAAGGTGCCGCGCTGAGCGAAGATATCGACGAAGCCGTCGTAGCGCAGTCGCATCAGGGCTTCGCGAATCGGCGTGCGGCTGATGCCGAACTCTTCCGAAAGCGCTTTTTCATGAATCCTTTCACCGGGTTTCAGTACGGTGGTGATGATCTTGTCGCGTATATCGCTATAGGCACGATCACTCGACGACCGCTCCTGCACCCCTTTCATCATGCTTTTGGCTCCTGGCTGACCCGGCAGATTACGCTCTGTTACCGCCCATCCTACCCTGCCGCCCTAGGCGGGGCTAACCGTTTGCGGCGCGCAGGCATCGCGTATCAACGAGCGGTCGAGTTCCTGCAGGTTGCTGCATCCGAGAAGCCCCAGGGTGCGGTCCATCTCCTTGTGCAGTAAGCCAAGTGCATGCTCGACGCCCGCCTGGCCGCCCGCGCCGAGCCCGTAGAGGGTCGTGCGGCCGAGCAGCACCGCGTCCGCCCCCAGCAGCACCGCCTTGAGAATGTCGCTGCCGCGCCTGAAGCCGCCGTCCAGCAAGATAGTGAGCGCATCGCCGACGGCGGCCCTGACCTCGGGGAGGATCTCCATCGGCGAGACGGAGCTGTCCAGTTGGCGTCCGCCGTGGTTGGACAGCACGATGCCGTCGATGCCGTATTCCACCGCCATGCGGGCTTCTTCCACCGACAGGATGCCCTTGATCAGCAGGTTGCCGGACCAGTTGTCCCGCAGCCAGCGAATGTCCTCCCAGTTCAGGGAGGGCATCAAGTGCTTGCCAATCTCGGCGGCCGCGCCCTGCACGGAGGAATCCTCGGGCGGCAGGAGGTCCCCCAGGTTCTTGAAGGTCGGCACGCCATGCGGGTACAGCACATCCTTCATCCAGCGGGGCCTGCTCAACACATGCAGCTTGTTTCGCCAGTTGAGCACGAAGGGGCGCGCGTAATTGCGCGTGTCCCACTCCCGGTTGCCGTAGATGGCGCTGTCCGTGGTCACGACGATGGTGTCGTAGCCCGACGCCCGGCAGCGGTCGACCAGGTTCTTCACATAGTCATGGTCGCGATAGAAGTAGATCTGCATCCATGGCCATCCACCGGGGACCTTGGCGATCTCTTCCAGCGGCTCGGTCGAGGCATTGCTCAGCGTGAACGGAATCCCCCGGTCCGCCGCTGCGCGGGCCAATTTGGAGTCTCCGTCCTGGGTGATCATGCCGTTGAACCCCGTCGGCCCGATCACGACCGGCATGCTCACCCGGTGGCCCAGCAGGTCTCGGCCGAGATCCCGCTGACTGACATCGGTCAGCGTCTTGGGCGTGAACCGGTAGCGGTTGAAGACGGCCCGGTTGTTGCGCAGGCTGACTTCGTCGTCGGCGCCGCCATGAATGTATTCATAGACGAAGTTCGGAAGCCGTCGGCGCGCGATCTCGGCAAGCTCCGCGATGCTCAGTGCCTGATCGTAGCGCCGTCTGCGCGGCATGCTTCTTTTCATGTCAGCTCCATCATTCAACCGTTGTGCAGAATACTTAAGGGATAGGTCACGATCTCGGGGAAGAGAATCAGTGCAAACAGGATCGCCACGTACATCAACAGCATCGGCCATATGCCGCGCGAAATGTCGATGATGCTGATTCGGCTGATGCTGCACCCTACATAGAGCACCGTGCCCACCGGCGGTGTGATCAAGCCGATGGAGAGGTTGATGATCATCACCACACCGAAGTAGATGGGATCGATACCGAGCTGCTCGACCACCGGGATCAGCACGGGCGCGAAAATCAGCACCGCGGGTGTCATGTCCATCACGCAGCCGAACAGCAGCAGTATGACCATGATGATCAAGAGCATCAGGGTCGGGCTGTCGGTAATGCTCGTGAGCCCTGCCGCGATCTGGGCGGGAACCTGCGCTACCGTGATCGCATACGCCGTGACAATGGCCGCCGAGGCGATCAGCATCACGATGGCCGTGGTCTTGGCGGTGTTGGTGAGCACATCGAACAGCTGCGTCAGACGAATTTCTCGATAGCAGAGGCTGATCAACAGCGCGTATACCGCAGCGACGACGCCCGCTTCTGTCGGCGTGAACACGCCGCCACGCAGCCCGACGATGATGATCAGCGGCAGCAGCAAGGCCCAGAAGGCACGCTTGAAGCTGTGAAGCCGCGCCTGCCAGTTGGCACGCTCGAGCCGCTTGGTATCGGCTTTGCGCGCGACCAGCCACCAGGTGAACGTCATGCCGATCGCCATGATGACCCCGGGCACGATGCCGCCCATGAACAACCCGGTAATCGAGACGCCGCCCACGACCCCGTAAAGAATCAAGGGAATGCTCGGGGGAATCACGGTGCCCACGATGCCGACGGATGCCACCAGCGCGGTCGAGCGCTTCTTCTCGTAGCCTTGCGCCACCATCATGGGGATGAGGATCGAGCCCAGTGCCGCGGTATCGGCAACGGCGGAGCCGGATAACCCGGCAAAGATCACCCCGGCCACGATGGCGACATAGCCCAGGCCGCCTTTCACATGGCCCACCAGTGACGAGGCAAAGTCGACGATGCGCTTGGAAACGCCCCCGGCATTCATGATCTCGCCGGTCAGGATGAAAAAGGGAATGGCCATCAAGGCAAAGCTGTTGGCCCCGGTGATGAAGTGCTCGGCCAGTGTGGTGACATTGAACATGTCCTGGGTCCACATCATCACCACGGCGGAGCTGAGCATGGCGAAGGCGATCGGCATGCCGATCAACATCAACGAGAACAGCACGGCGAGGAAGACGACGACCATCATGACACCGACTCCTGGTCACGATCGTAGGCCCATGTGGGGCCATTACGGCCGGTCAGGACGAAGCTCAACGCCTGGTACGCCATCACCGCGGACATCAGAATGGCCGCGATCATGCCGGCATAGTAGTAATTGTTGATGGGAATATCGGTGGCGGGTCCGGTAATCCCCACGTTCAGTTCGATCAGGACCAGAAGCCCTTTGACCACGAGAGTCATCACCGCCACGGTCAGGGCCGTCGTCAGCAGGAACAGCAGCTTCTGAAGCCAGCCGGGAATGTGGCGTACCAGGATGTCCACGCCCAGGTGGCTATGTTCCATCACCGCGAGGATGGAGCCCAGGAACACGACCCATACGAAGAGGTATCGCGCCACCTCACTGGACCATGTCAGTCCGCTGTCGAAGGCATAGCGGAGCACGACATTGGTAAAGACGAACCCCACCATCAGCACCAGGGCCACGGCAATGGCCAGCCTGATGGATGTTTTCAAGAAACCGAACAAGGTCGTCATCGACATGAAACCACCTCTTGTCCACTCGGTTTTGCCATGCGAACTCCAGGAGTTCGCATGGCATGCATATGACGCACCTCAGGAACCTTCACGTACCATCTTCACCATGTCTTCAGCCCAGTCGTACTGACTGTAAAAGTCGTCATAGATCGGCTGAACGGCTTTCACCATTTCATCGTGAAGTTCTTGGCTCGGTTCCGTCACTTCCAGGCCGGCCTTCTCGAGCTCTTGCTTGATCTCGGAGGCGGATTCGCGCATCAGTTGCCACTCCATCTCCATGGATTGGCGAGCGGCTTCCTGGATGACATCTTTCTCGTCATCGCTCAGATTGTCGTAAAACTGCTGGTTCATCAGGTACACGTTGGGGCTGAACATGTGCCGGCTTTCCAGCACGTTGTTCTGCACCTCGTACCATCCCGAGCGATACAGCGTGGCGAGGGGATTATCCTGTCCATCGATCACCCCCTGCTCGAGCGCCGGGTAGACTTCGGACATGCCCATGGTCTGCACGTTGGCGCCTAACGCTTGCCCCACGTCCACGTACAGTTCCAGGTTGGGCATTCTCAGCTTGAAACCGTCGAAGTCGTCCATGCTGTCGATTTTTTCCTTGCTCGAGAAAACCCGGAACCCATTCGCCGTCCAAGCCAGGGGTTCTACCCCCAGCTCGCGGAAATAGGGATCGATCTTCTCGCCGACAGGACCATTCAGCATCGACTGCGCTTGATCATAGTCTTCGAACAGGAACGGCCACTCGGGAAACCCGATTTGCGGCTTGGCGGTCTGCAGCCCCATACCGGCAATCGCCATTTCGATGCTGCCGGTTCTGACGCCATTGGTGTATTGCCGCTCGTCGCCGAGCGAGCTGTTGGGGTAGATCTTCACCTGCATGTCGGAATGGCTTTCGACATACGGCTTGAATTTTTCGCGGATGGCCACGTTCTGAGGATGATCTTCCGCGAAGTAACTCGCGACCTTGATGGTCGCCGTGCTTTGTGCGTAGACATTTCCGGCAAACATGGCCGTTCCCACCAATGCGGAACCAACCAGAGTGCGGCCTATGATGGCTGGGAGTGAGTATGTCATTTGTTGTGCTCTCCGTTCGCTGATACAGGCGCTGGCATCGAAGGCTCTCTATGGAGCCGACTGATATACTAGTATTCACTATATGAAGCGCCTAGAAAGACTTTTGTCTAAACACGAACCTCTGGCGCTTGTGCTGGCGATGGAGAGGAAGGTCGAGGCGTGCAGGTCAGGAGGGAGCGATGGCCCTTCACGATGGGCCCTTCGCGATGGCCTTTCGCAATGATCTTTCGTAATGGTCCTTCACCATGACCACCGGGCTTGGGATCGCGTCCTTTACAAGGTACCTTTACGCGCCTTGCGCGCCGTGACACATGGCGCCCCTTTCCTTTACTGCCAGGACTGCATCGATGGACGACTCCCTGCTGGTCAGCCTCCGCCGCTATCGCCCCCGAGAAGGCCGCGATAGCCTCGAGGATTACCTCACCGAGATTTTCGCCTGGCTGCTGCGGAATTCCCGCGAGGTGGCTGACGCCTTTCTCGACACCGTCATGAGCCATGTGCCGGAGGCCGATCGCCTCGAGCTGCCCGATGCCGATCAGGACATCACCTGGGAGACACAAGCGCCCTATCCGGGGGCGCGGCTCGACATGCTCGCCCAGTGGCCGGGCGGCGCTCTGCTTTTCGAGCACAAGGTGCATGCGCCGCTCTCGGCCGAGCAGGTGAACAAGTATCGCGAGCTGGCGGCGTCGGAGTTTCCCGGCAAGTCCGCGCGGGTGATCGTGGTCTCCGCCAATACCGGTCAGCATCGGCCGGAAGCGCACGGCTGCCTGTGCTGGGAGGACGTGTACAAACTGCTCGAGACACGCCACAAAACGCTGAGCGACCCGACGGAGCACTTTCATATCGCCAGCTTCCTGGCACTGCTACGGCACGAGGGGCTGCATCCGGCAGCGCCGATCAGCCATCAGGCGGTGGCGTTCTACCCGGTGGCGTGGCGTTTTCCGGAGCAACTGGCGGATGCGCTGACACCGCTGGCGTACGAGGAGTGGCCGCTCGCGGAGCGCTATGAAGGACGCAGCCCCAAGACGCGCTGGGGCCGGCTGGGGTTCGAGCTGATCCCCGCCGGTGGGCCCCTTCACTGGATGCCGGGGCTGTTCGTGGGGGTGATTCTCGACGGGCGCGACCACCTGGTACAGAACCGGCATACCGACCGGGTGATGCTGAACGTCATTCTCGACTTCTCGGTCAAGCTGCACGACATCTACCCGCAACTGCCGAGCTATCGGCGACTCGTGCAACAGCTTCGCGAGCGGACGCCTCACCGAGGCTGGCACTTCTACGATCACCTCGAGGAACGCCCAGCCAATCGCCATCATCCTCTGTACCTGGAGACGCCCCTGCTCGACGTGCTGCGCGGGACGACCACCATGGAAGAACAACGCGATGCGATTCGCCGCACCGTTCGTGACGCGCTCGAGCTGTTGCAGCACGATGACGCCCTGAAGGCGCTGACCGATGAAGTCCGGCACAAGGCGAGTTCGTTGACCGAGGCCTGATGGCAATGACGAGGGAGCATCGTCCGACACCTACGATCTTGGCGCTGAGCGATGCCCCCACGGATTGAGTATATCGATGCCAAGCGCCTCGAAGTCCTTCACGTTGCGTGTCGCCAGCGTCGCGTGATGCTGCCGACAGATCGCGGCGATTTGAGCGTCAGCGGTATGCACCACCCTGCCTGCACGCTCACTGATTGCTACTGATTCTGCGTAGTGCAC
Source organism: Chromohalobacter israelensis DSM 3043 (assembly GCF_000055785.1). Taxonomy (GTDB): domain Bacteria; phylum Pseudomonadota; class Gammaproteobacteria; order Pseudomonadales; family Halomonadaceae; genus Chromohalobacter; species Chromohalobacter israelensis. The sequence goes on along the minus strand of NC_007963.1, from coordinate 1,209,836 downwards.
CGCCGCCACCTCATCGAACGGCAGAATGCGGCCTGCAAAATCTTCCTCGAACATCGCTGCTGCCATGGCGGCGAAACGGCGTTGGCGCTTGCCACTGGGCAAGCGCTCGATGCCATAGAGTATTTCCGCCACGGTAATAGCGGTAATAGTCACTTCACTCGCATCTTGGCTATCCAACCAGTCGACAACGCACGCGTCTGGTGTGGGCCGCATAAGCTCGGATAGCACATTGGTATCCAGGACGGTCATACGTCGAGATCCGGAGCGCGAGGCTTGTCAGACCTGGCTGGCATCTCCAGCTCGACACCTCCCGCTGTTGCAAAGCGCTCTCGTATACGGCTGCCTAATCCCCCTTTTTGAGGCTGGTTCAAGGCGCCGCGAAGAATAATACGCACCTCCTCTTCCATGGAGTGGCCATGCTTGGCCGCTTCCATACGAAGCTGAGCCTTTATTTGCTCGTCCAAATTGCGAATCGTGATCGATGCCATACTAGCCTCTCCATACGATCTCAATGCAATCAATGATAGCACCAAACCGTCAAAAGTACCTATGATGGTCTACGCACGAAGAGAGGCACGGCTACTCACCCTATCAGGGCTTCGCCATGTGGGCGCTGCCGACTTTCGTGCTGCGTGCGCTCACCAGGCGGAAGCCCACCGCACCGGCGATCACCAGCATGACGCCACATCCCGTCGCCAGCAGGTAGGCGCCGGTCACCGCGCTATCGGCCACGCCGAAACGTCCGGCCAGCGCCGCCAGCGAGCCGGCGTACTGCCACCATAGAAAGGCTCCCACCGCGACGCCGGCCAGCATGGTCGCCCCGGCCACCCGTCGACTGACCGCCGCCCAACTGCGCTCGTTCTCCACCGGGCTACGGTGCAGAAAGGCGCGGTACTCACTCTCTGCCTGGCTGACGTGGGTCAACCTGGAGACGATCACGATCGCCACCAGCGCCACCAGGGTGCTGAGTATCACCGGGTGGAGATAAACGGGCAGCGAGACCCATTCCGCCTGCACCATCAGCGACAAGATCAGATTGCCGACGAAGCCGACCCCCAGGCCCCAGCCGGCACCAGCGGCGGTAATCCGACGGCTCCAGATGCTCATCAGCGCCACCGGACCCCAGGAGGAAGCGAACAGCGTGGCGGCGAACCATACCACTGCCATCACCGCCGGCGGCTGGAAGAGTGCCAGCAGCAGCGCTACCAGCCCGGCCACCAGCACGCCGATGCGGCTAGCCCGCATGGCACTGCGCTGGCTGCGCGAAGACGGCAGGATATCGTGGGCGAGACTGAAGCCGATGATCGACAGAAAGGTCGAGCACGAGGAGAGCCCGGCGGCAAACACGCCAGTGAGGATGATGATGCCGAGCCAGCTCGGCAGCACGTTGAGCGCCGCCCACACCATGGCACGCTCGCCGTCGAGCGTCGGGTCGTAGAGGTTGATCGCCGCGCCGGTCATCATCATCAGCGCGTAGAAGACCGCCAGCACCACGGCGGTGAGCATGGCCGAGCGCATCACCACGTGCTCGTTGCGCGCCATCAGATAGCGGCTCGCCTGCCAGGGGCTGGCCGCCAGCACCGTGGCCCATACCAGCCCCAGCGTCAGCCCCCAGATAAGCGCTTCACCGGGTGATGAGAAGGTCGCTCCCTCACCCTCGATCACGCCGTGCCATAGCGCGATGCCGGGCTTGTCGGACTGCGCCAGCAGCCCCTCGATCACTCCCGACCAGCCGCCGAGATCGCTGATGATGTAGAGTGAGCCGCCCACCGCGGCGATGGAGAAAATCACGAACATCACGGTGTCGGTGAGCACCACGCCCTGGGAGCCGGAGTAGAGAATGAACCCGGTGTAGGTGAGCCATACCAGTACCAACCCGGACCAATAGGGCAAGCCGGTGAGCTCCTCGAACATGATGCCGGCCCCCTGCATCACGCCCAGCAAGTAAGCCCCCAGCCCGAATACGGTGGTGAGCCCGGCGATCATCTGCACGCGTTTCGAAGCGAAGCGCTTGCCGAAGAACTCAGGCACCGTCAGCGCCTCGCTGCGGCGCAGGTAACGGCCGAACACCAGCGCCCCGAGCAGACAGCCCGAGGTGCTGATGGCGGCGAAGATCAGCATGACGAAGGGATACCCCTGGTAGGCGAAACCGGTCTCGCCCAGAAAGGCACTGGTACTCAGGTAGCTGGCGACCAGGGTGCCGAGGATCATCAGCGTGGGGGCGTTACGCCCGGCAACCAGGTAGTCGTCGAGATTCTTGACCCGGCGGCCGGCCAGATTGCCGATAATGAAGTAGCCGACGAGGCTCAAGAGGATGGCAGCGGTATAGATCATGGCGAATGACACTTGTTGTTGAAATTTGCCGCCATGTTAAGCACTTGCATACGAATCACTGTCTTCGTTGCGACATCCGCCTCGACCGACACGACGCGCCCTGCTTTTGGTCTCGTCTTCAGCTAGCCAGTTGCTTCACATCAATCGCGGATACGGTGGCCGGCTGCCTGGAGACCACCAGCGTCGACACAGTTACGCGTACTTGTCTCCGGACCACCTCGAGGAAGCCGTGCAATATAGCCCGGTTGTCATCGTTGACACTTGCGGGGGAAGTACAGCAATCAGGAAGGAAAAAACGAAGCCAAGCGCTTGTTTTAATGGTGGGCCCAGCAGGACAAGATCTCAATTTAAAAAAAGACAATAAAAAACAAAGACCAGCCACAATCAAACAAAATGTAAAGCGCATTAAAAAAATTTATTACGTAATATTTAGGATGGCACTACAAACCAGATTCCGCCTCCTAGCATACCGCAATAACTGATAACAAGACCGCTTTCAACCACGCACCAGCCCACTACCTGGCACAGCACTTTAGCATTCTACGCACTTCCGCAGATTATCTTCGGATGAGGCTTTATATGTATTCGCTGGTGCAAAACGCTAGAGTCTGGCAAATCGCCACGATGCCGCACGAGCAAAACGCTTGGGTTGGCCGACCTCAGCTAACCCATACCATCGCTTTGCTGCGATATACCGATGCAACCTATTGAACATAATAGCCAACCGGTCTTTCTGGCACGACTTGAGCAATAGCCATGTCAATCACAGGAGGACGCCAAGATGAAGGTCTCACTGCCCCACAAACTCACCACTGCCTTAGCACTCACTGCAACCTTGGGTGGCTGCGCCTCCATCGGTACCGCCCCAGTGGCGCCCAGAGAAGGCTCGCGAGTGATGACCAACCACACGCCCTACACCCGCTGCTTGAGCGCACTCAGCCAACAACCCGGTGAAAACCTGCCAGTGGTCAGCGTCGGACAGATCCTCGACCGGACTGGCCAGGTCAGCTACTCGACCATCACCGAGAGCCGCGTGCTGACCCAGGGTGTGTCCGAGATGCTGATCAGCGCCCTCTACAAGACGCGCAAGGTGCGCCTTGCCGAGCGACTCGACATCCGCATTCCGCTAGCCGAGCGTCAGCTCAAGGATGCCGGGGCAATGCAACGGGCCCCCGCAGCACTCAACGTGCAGCCCGTCAACTTCGTCATTCTCGGCGCACTCACCGAGCTCAACTACAACATCCTGACTCAGGGGGCACGCCTTTATGTGGGACTTATCGGCGCGAGCAACCGAGAAGCGGTCATCAACGTGGGCCTGGATCTTCGGGTGGTGGACGCCACCACCTTTCAGACCGTCTACGTTACCAGTTTGCAAAAGCAGATTGTCGGCAACCAGGTGGAAGCGGGCGTCTATCGCTTCTTCGACAATCAGCTCGTTGAATTCGATGCCGGGACGGTGAGGAACGAACCTCTCCAACTTGGTGTTCGATCCGTCGTGGAAATGGCTGCCTACCAGATCCTGACGGAAGGGCTCGGCCTGCCGATCAACGACACCCAAGCGTGTCAGGTGGCAGACGGGCATTACCCTGCGGCTTGAAAACAGCCAAAAAGAAAAAGGAAAGCCACATGAAAACTCAGCAAAAAACCGCACTGTCTGCAGCTATCGCCCTCACTGGCCTGATGTCAGCCTCCTCGGCCTTGGCCTTCGACTCGGTGACCTGGGTGTGGGATGCCACGGTCAACAGCACGGTCGACACTTCGGCGCTGTCCGAGATCAATGTCGTCCCCGAAGGCCTGAACATGACCGAGAATGATCAGACCACCCTAGGCACCATCTCCGCCACCAGCCTGGTCACTGCCGTCGACAACACCATCATACCGTTACTAGATGGGAACGCCGTTGAGGACCTGGCGGCAATCGAAAGCATTGCGACCGCAGTGGGTAACAACGCCACGATCGAGTCCGATGTGTCGACCCAAACCGACAACTCCCAGGTTTACGCGGGGCTCGACGCCTCGGTGGGCACGCCGCTAACCGGTGAACCGGTCGATGCCACGCAGCCCGGTAGCGTCACCGCGACCGCCTCGGCACTCGCGATCCTCAACGCCACGGTCGACGTGGACGCCACGGCCGTCGGCAACAACATGACCGTCGATCTGACCACCTTGTCAGACAACGACGCATTCGCCATCACCAACAACGAACAGCTCTCGGTGGCACTGGTCACCAGCACCGCCACTGCCGACGGCGTGCTGTTCAACGGCATCAACGGTATGGGAGGAGGCGACACCGCCGCCGTATCCTCTACCGCCACCGCCGTTGGCAACAACCTGTCGGTCAAGGTGGATGGCAACTTCTGATTTTTCATCTCAACCCTGGCTCGGGCATCCGTGGCCTCCACGGATGCCCTGGGAGTTCTCTCATGACACGCACAGTTAACCGACATGTTCCCGGCACTGCCACCTTTCCCCTCGACACTAGCGCCCTCCCCTCTCGGCTGCAGGCCAGCTGGATGGCTGCGGCCCTTGTCGCAGCGCTTCTATCTGCCGGTGGCCCCGCTGAGGCGGGAGATCGAGATCCGCTCGTAGGCCCCTACCCCTATGACTTCCCCGCGCGGGCCAGCATCCAGGGCTCACTTCTCCTGCAGGAGGCACGGCGTCGCAACAGCGGCAGTGGCGATTCGGGATCAGATGACAGAGGTAGTATCAATGCAGGCGCCATCGTCAACAACAATTCCACGTCGATCGCCGTGGGCAACTGGCAACAGATCGAAATGACCCTTGGCGATGGTGCAGAGGGACTGATCATGACCGAAAACCATCAAACCAATGAGGCCGAAGCCAACGCCCTGTCAAAAATCAATACAACGCTGAATATGGAGGCCGCGGATTCGAGCAAGATGTTATCCAAAGAAAAAAAAGCGAAGTAGCAGCAACTTTCGCAAGCAAAAATGAGAAACTCAATATCTATAATGGAACGACTACTCAAGGAGCGCTAACAAACTGCCAAAAATGTAAAAAACTGTTAAAAAAATCATGAAACAAGGAAAGCTGTTTCGAGTCTGGCTAGAGTAGCAGTTAACTCGTGTACGAATCATGAAGACTGGAATGACAGGAGCAAGTGTGCGTACTGATGCCATGTCATCAAGCCAGGTCGCCAAGCGCTGATCGGATACCACATCGGAAGTTGGCGACGCGCGCATCGCAAGGGCATCTCGAGTGACAACGCGTACAAGCTTTGACAACGACTTCGAGCCAGCCAAGGGATCGCCATGAAATCTTACAAAACGCAGGAGCACCAGCTGACTTCTACCGCATGCCTCCCCGAGCCTGATGTGTTGATCATCGTGGTCGAGGATGACACCGATACCGCCCATCTCTATCAGACCATCCTGGCCACGCGTTACCAACACGTGGCCATCTGCCACAGCGGGAGTGAAGCCGTTGCCAGGCTGGTCAGCCACCAGGGACCTGCCGCGGTGGTACTGGACTACCATCTCCCCGACATGACCGGTCTCGACGTCATGGCCACCTGTCGTGACCTTGAACACCCGATTGCCTGCATGATGGTATCCGCCGATCACCTGAGTGACCATGAGACTGGGTACGGCGAGGCGGTACGCCTGACCAAGCCGCTCGGCTGTCAGACGTTGCTACAGTGGACCACAAAGCTCGTGGACAAGGTACAGACTGCGGCTCACGGCGAAGGCCTCGGCGGCCATGCCCCCGAGAAACTGCTGATCGGTCAGAGCGCGGCCATGCAACACCTCCGAACGCTCATCCCACGCTTGGCGCAGTCGCGTTCTCCCTTGTGGCTACATGGAGAAAGCGGGACCGGAAAGGAACTCGCAGCGCGCAGTGTGCACTACTGCAGCCCAAGATCCTCCGGTCCGTTTGTGGCCGTGAATTGCGCGGCATTTCCCGAGGCGCTGATCGAATCCATGCTCTTTGGCCACGTCAAAGGCGCCTTCAGTGGTGCCACACGGGATCACAAGGGCTTCTTCGAAGCGGCCGACCAAGGCACCCTATTTCTCGACGAAGTCGGCGATATGCCTCTGCCCTTCCAGGCCAAGCTGTTGCGCGCACTTCAGACCGGCACCATTACTCCGGTGGGCAGTACGCGAGACGTCCGCGTCGATTGCAGGGTGATCACCGCCTGCCACCGAGACCTCACGCAGTCCGTCCGAGAGGGAGCATTTCGGGAGGATCTCTACTACCGTCTCAACGTTCTGAGTCTTGACTTGCCGCCCCTGCGCGAGCGCCGGGGAGACGCCTTGATGCTGGCGGATCATCTGCTGAATTCGCTGGCCAGAGAAGAACATACTGCAGCCTGCCCCCTAGATGAGGAGGCCAGAAGCTGGATCCAGCAGCATGACTGGCCCGGCAATGTTCGAGAACTGGAAAACCGACTGAGGCGCGCCCTGCTACTGTGCGACGGAAGAGCGATAACGGTCAGGAACCTAATGCTGAACGATAACGAGTACCTTGCGTCCGCAACAGCCCCCTCGCAAGCGCCGTCTGGCGCCGGTATCTACTTCAGCCCGGGACGCATGACCTTGCGTCAGATAGAAGACGTGGCCATCGAAGCGACTCTGGAAGCATGCGACGGCTGCGTAGAACGCGCCGCCCGGCAACTCGGAGTGGCAGCATCCACCCTGCACCGCCGGCGCAGGCGCCAGGCCGCCTGAGACACGTTAAGACCAGCGCCGCGGCCACCCGCAAGCTCACATACTGTCCTCAGACGAACTCGGGGCGGGCGGCGGCCCCGCCTCCTAGGTACCTGACGTGCGCCACTCGGACGCCAAGATTCATCGCCGGAGCCACTGCGACAAGACCTTATGCATCGGTGCCGCTCAAGACAGATCGACCCCCCTGCCACGCCATAGGCAAACCGCGTCACTCCCCCCTCGTCCGATACGGGCAATTTGCGCGCGACAGTGCGACATTTCGGCATTCGGCGCCAACTGCTCTAGGCGCGCCGCTTCTGCGGCAAGCTGCCGACACCCCATCGAGGCCGCCGCGCCCTTGAGCGAGTGCGCCTCGCGCTTGATCCGCTCACGGTCACTGCCATCGACAGCCTCGCGCAACACTTCGACCCGACCATCGAGACGTGAGAAAAACGCTGCGAGCAGCGTCTTCAACGTCTCATGCTCCAGGCTCTGCTCGAGTTCGGTCACGGTGTCAGCATCCAGGCCGCCCCCCACGCCGACGCAGCTGCGATCCTCCGCGGGCCTGGCGGCGTCAGCATCGGCCACCTGCTCGGGCGCGTGGTCAAGCTGCACGACATGTGATGCAGCCTGATGACGCCTGAGTGGATAGGCACGAAGAACATTCGCCAACTCGTGTCGAGTGAAAGGCTTGCTCAGAATGTCGTCCATTCCCGCCTCACGGCATGCCTGCCGATGCTCCGGCATGACGTTGGCCGTCATGGCCACGATAGGCAGGTGACCCTCCCCCTCCTCGGCACGAAAGCGCCGAGTCGTCTCCACGCCATCCATGCAAGGCATCTGCATATCCATCAGCACCAGGTCATAGTCCTTGCACTTCATCGCCGCCAGCCCCTGCTCTCCGTCTTCGGCAAGATCGAAGGTCTGACCGAGGCGCTTGAGCAAGGCGGCCACCAGATCCCGATTGATAGGGTTGTCTTCCACCACCAGCAGATGTCGTGACGCCAGTGCTTCAGACGGATCGTCGAGCAAACGCTCGCTGACACCCTCGGCGGCACTCAGTGGAAGACAGAAGTGAAAGACGCTGCCCAGGTCCGGCATACTGTTCAATTCAAGGTGCCCCCCCATGGCTTCTACCAGCCGATAGCAAATCGCCAGGCCAAGGCCGGTCCCCTCATGGCGCCGTGACAGAGAGGTATCCACCTGAGTGAAGGGTTCGAAAAGCGCGGCCTGGACCTGCTTGTCGATGCCGACACCGGTATCACGCACCTCGAAAAAGATCGTCGCCGGCTTTCGCGATTGAACAGAGAGCGTAATACTGCCCACCTGGGTAAACTTGAAGGCATTGTCCATCAGGTTCATCAACACTTGTCGCAGGCGAGTCGCATCACCGATCACCACCGGAGGCAAGTCATCACCTAACTGCACGATGAGCGACACGTCACTGGTCTGACGTGATTGATATCCTTCGGCAAGCCGCGAGACCATGCGCGTCAAGGGAAACGGCGAATGCTCAAGATCAAGACGTCCTGCTTCGATCTTCGAGTAGTCCAGTACATCATTGATAACCGCGCGCAGCGAGGCGGTGCTTTCCCTCAGGGTCGCGAAGTGCTGCTCACGCTTTTCCTGACAAGGCTCATCCTCGAGCACATCGAGCATACCCACCACACCATTGAGCGGGGTGCGGACCTCGTGACTCATGATTGCCATGAATTCCGACTTGGACTGACTCGCCGCTTCTGCCTGCTGCACAGCACGCTGAAGTTCCTGAGACTGCCGCTGCAAACGCTCACCGTGGCGGGCACGTGAGCGCGCCTCGCGCCACAACGCCATGACAAGATAGGTTCCTGCCAGCATGATCAATATCATCAGCACGAACAGCAGCACGTAAACCCGCAGCATGCCCTGCCGGGTCTGTTCACGAACGCTAGCCAGCGCCTCGTTATGGTCGAGCAGCAGCCGTTCCGCATCGTCGCGCATGGCGCTGATCAATTGTGACAGTTGCCGACGCTGAGCAGGCAGCGGTGCCAGCGCTTCCTGATAGAGTGGCTGCAGCAGTACATCGATATCTTCAAGACGAGCATCGAGGTGCCACAATGCTTCAAGGAGCTCAGGCTGTGATGCCAGATATTGGCGATATTGTCCTTGCTGCAGCAGCTTTATCCTGCCGTAGAGAATGTCAAAACGCTCCATCAGCCGGGTCCAGGAAGAAAGCTCGCCACGAGTACCTGATACGCCGTGTGTCGGCCGGCTTTCCACCTGCTCCAGCGCCATTTCAACTTCACGTGATTGACGATCCAGTTGATAGATCGCCCAGGTGACGTTCTCCAGCCCTTCATGTCGCAGTCGATCGTGGCGCTGGAAGGCGGTCACACCAACGACAAGACAGGCAGCGAACAGCAAAAGTGCCGCTGCCGCAGATAACTTGAGACCGCGTGCCGCCATCATCGACTAGTTGTCGTATACATCAATGGCGGCCACCTGCCACACGGAGCGGGTAAGATAGGTCTCGGTCAGCAGGTCGGGATTGTCATCGAACGGGTAGACGATAAAAAGAGGCCCCTGTTCGCGAATGCTCATCGGCTCACCATCCTTGAGGATCGCCAGCACGACCCCATGTTCAGCAAAGTCAGAGGCCGGCACATCGGCAGCGTAATCGTTCAGCGCGGTGACGCGCAGATCGCTCCCCTGTGCGCCCACCTCCGCCAGCAGGACGACGCCCAGCGGCCCACTGAAGGACACCTTCCCATTATGCCAGGGTGTCTGCGTCACGATCTCGCCCTGCTTGAGGCTAGCCAGCATCGCCATGTCGAAATGTGCCTCGTCACCTACATTGGTCCGAGTGATGTCACCGCTTACTACCAGTACAGTCTTGCCGACAGGCGGCTCCAGCGCCATTGCCTGCTCCGCCACTAGCCCCACTGACAAGGCTAGCAGGATTAGGGGCTTACTCCACAGGATTTTCATTAGCGCATCTCCGAACGTTTGAGAACTCACCCATTCGGTATATGCTGATTTTGGATAGAAGTTTGTGAAACTTTGTCAAATCCACTTCTGCTCGGCACCAAGACAGGGATCCTCAGCATGCGTATCGCCATTCTCGAAGACGACCCCGATCAGCAGGATCTGATTGCTGCGGCTCTGAGCAACGTGTCAGCCACGCTGACACCGTTTACCACGGCTCACGATCTGTTTCGGGCCATGCAGAACAAAAGCTTCGAGCTGCTGGTGCTCGACTGGCGTTTGCCCGAGGTCGATGGGTTCGAAGTGCTTGAGGCCCTACGCAATGAGTATCAGTGGCCAGGTGCGGTGCTGTTCATTACCGCCGACGATGCCGAAGACAACGTCGTCCGGGCCCTAGAGGCCGGGGCAGATGATTTCCTTCATAAGCCTCTGCGGGTCACCGAACTAAGGGCTCGAATCGAAGCCTTGGGTCGCCGGTTAGGTTACGTCGACAAAGATGGGACGACGTTGCTAGAGTGCGGCCTCCTCCAGCTCGACCTGGCAGCTGGGTACATCCGCCTCAATGGCGAGACCGTCGAGCTTACGGATCGGGAATATCGGCTAGCCGCCCTGTTTCTCCAGAACCCTGGCCAACTCTTCACGCGCTCCTATCTGCTTGAGCGCATCTGGGGCGTCAGTGGTGCCCTCAATACTCGTACTGTCGATACCCATATCAGTGGCCTTCGGCGCAAGCTGAAGCTGGACGGACAACATAATTATCGACTCAAGAGCGTCTATCAGCAAGGCTACCGCCTTGAAGCAAACCATCTCTAATCATTGTCCTTGACTTCAAGCATTAAGCGCAACACCTGCGTTGACAGGGCTCCTGAGTACTCACCCAAGAATATTTTTGCCGGTGTCCAGTATTCCGGTCATTTTCTAGGATGACTGTTGACCTTTTCCACCACCCTTCACAATTCAGCATCGGTGACGTTCCGAAAATCAGTATCTTTCGGAAAATACTGGCGCACCAGCCCGTTACTGATCCACGTCGAAGCATTAATACCGGATCATGGCTGCTCCCGTTCCGGTCGACGTGATGTAAGAAAGGCGGGCCGACAACAAATAATCACTGCAGCGCTCAACCAGTGTCACCGGACCGGCTTCTTTATACCCCTTAAGCTCGGTGCCACCTTCCCAAGTGCTCAATATGACATCGACGCCCTACCTCACTGGGGGTGGTGCCAGATACTCGCACGATGGGAAATCTTGCTCAGTGCGAAAGGAGAGCCGCACTTTATTGACAGCTCTACTGGCTCACACAAACCTGATTGCGCCCACCGTGCTTCGCCTCGTACAGCGCTTCGTCGGCACGTTTGAACACATGTGGATATGTGTCGGTGGGCTGCCACTGAGTGACGCCACTGCTGATCGTGATGTGAAGCGGGGACGCTTCCTCGATGGGAATCGGCGTCGACTCGATCTTCGATCTCACGCGTTCCATCACGCTGCGAGCCACCTCCAGTGACGAGTTATTGATCATGACGACGAATTCCTCACCGCCCACGCGTGCCGCGAAGTCACCCGCTCGAGCGCGAAGAACTTCCGTGACGCGCTCCGAGAGCCAGATGATCACTTGGTCGCCAATATCATGGCCATAGGTGTCGTTGATGGTTTTGAAATGATCGATGTCGATGACGGCAAGACAAATACCGGCGTGTTGAACGTCTGGACTCTTGACGAGCATGTCGACATACTCGTTGAGGTATGCTCGATTAGGTAACCCCGTCAACTGGTCCTTTCTTGCCAGCGCCGCCATTTCATCGCGCTCTTTTTTGACCTGCGATAAATACTCGAATTGCGTTACTACCTTCTCGACTGCCCCCACGATCAAGCGCACGAGCTCCACTTCGATATCACTGAAGGGTTTCACGCGATGCGAAGCGCTGGAGAAGTTGACGGTCCCCCAGACAATGCCATTTATGCGCACGGGGGCTCCGATGTAGGTTTCCAAGCCAAACGTTTCATAGCAAGGATGGCCTGAAAAGCGTATATCATTGCCTGCATCGATGGTGTGAAACACATCATCATGGTTCAGCGTCAGACGGCAGTATGTATCTCCAAGGGAAAATACCGTACCCGGCTCAATCGCTGCTTCCTTGGATTCGCTCCACATGATGGTGTACTGATCCCCCACCACCTGGCTGACGATCGCGATATCCTGCCCCAGATAATCCAGTGCATCACGCAGCAGATTGCTGATAATCTCTTGTGTATCAATATCCGTTCGGTTGACAGCGTTATGAATGCCCTTTAGAAGATTGATCATCGCGCTGTATTCCGAGACATCATTGATGACGGCATAGAAACCACCGACTTCATCACCAATAAAATAAGGAATATAGCTGACGTTGAAGTGAAGAGACCGGCCATCGGCAAGAGTCAACCTATCTTCATAGTTGACTCGCTCTCCACTCAGAGCTCTCTCAAAACGCGGCACGATCTTCTTGAATGACTCCTCGGTCATGACCGAGGAGACAGGCTTTCGGTACAACTCCTCACGGGTCAGCCCGATGAATTCTTCATAGGCTTTATTGTTGAAAAGAAAGCACCAATTCCTGTCGACATAAGTAATCATCATCGGCAGCGCATCCGCGAGCTGATCGACGATCGCTTCTTCAGCCTCCAAGTGGGTATTCATGCGAGAGACTTTGGCTACGACATTGCCATCTCTGGCTTCATAGTATTTCCAGCGCAACTGGTTCCGCCGATCCAGATAGGCATCGTTTTTCTTGTCGCTGGAGCACGGCGCTTTGACGGACTCTGCGATGAAACTTTTCAGGAAATCCGCTCGCAAAATATCCCGATCGGATAACGCGGCACCAACAAGCTCTTTTCTTGGCACCTTCAAGACATTCTGGATAGCCCCTGCCACATCTTCGATCATGCTGTCTTTCGAGATGAAAAGGTATGCGTCTTCCGAATCCTGCATGACCTGCTTGAACCACGCTTTCTCGGGCATGGGCTGCTCCCTGGCCTTGTCATCATCCTGATACATGCAGCATATCTAGTGCATGGGTATCTGTCATACCCTGACCTTAGTGGGTTCATGAGTAAAAGAAGGGAACCGACTGAGGCGTCAAGACATCCCATGGGAGCGAGGCATCCAGAGGATGGGGAGCATGCATCTTGATTGACTGACTTTTTCGCCGAAACGTTAATTAAAGTTAGACCCCAAGTGACACATGAGTCCACGGACGCATCAACAACTTGGCATACGGCGGTTACAGGGAGGCATTGAAATCGCGGCGAGGCGTCTTGCATTGGTGGGCCCAGCAGGACTTGAACCTGCGACCAAGGGATTATGAGTCCCCTGCTCTAACCAACTGAGCTATAGGCCCTATCGCGACGGGGCAGTATCATAGCGGAAGCCGATAGGCGAGACTAGGGGGGCATCCCCTGGATTGTCGTTCCATCCCAAGGAGGGTTTGGTGATGTATGAGATGAAGCGTATGGGGCGTCGGGCCGCCGGGGTCGTCGCGCTGGGACTGGCGGCATTGCCGTGGGCGGCGCAGGCGGATTGGCAACTGGATCCGGCGCGCTCCCACGTCGAGGCGACGATCACCGAGATCACGTCGTCCGGCGAGTCGGTGGCGCATCGCCATGCATTGAAGCGCATGGACGGTCATATCGCCGAGGATGGCACGCTGCGCCTGCCCGTGCGGCTCAATCAAACCGATGTGCTGGAGCAGCTGGGCGACCTGCCGCCGTGGATGGAGAGTCTGTCGGATACCGAGTTGACCACGGTGGTCACGCAACTGGATCCGAGCGTGCTCGAGAACCTGCCCGTCGGCGAGTCCCGTACCGAGACGCTGATGCTCAGCGTGAAGGATGGCGATGCCTCGCAGCAGGAGCCGCTGAAGGTGCGTTTCACGCGTGAGAGCGAAGGCGAGATACGCGTTCGCAATGCCGAGGCGGTGGCCCTGGATGGCCAGGTCATCATGCAGAACCAGACCGCACGCACGGTGCTCGGCCTGCTCGGCTATCAGCAGATCGACGACGAGGTGCCGGTCGAGCTCGACGCGGTGCTGGTGGACCGCTGACGCATGCAGGAAGCGCTCGACCTCCCCCCTGGCTGTCAGGACTGGCGGCAGACGTGGCCCTGGCCGCATGCGCTGCCTCATGTCGTCTGGCGGGGGGTGACGTTCACGGCGGACGCGATGTGCGAAGCGGCCTTTGCCGAGCACGGCATCGCCCTGCCGACGGGGCTGGGGTCTGCCGTTGCCAAGCGCCGCGCGGAGTTTCTCGCCGGACGCCTGTGTGCGCGCGATGCCCTGCGCGCCGTGATGGGCCGTGCCGAGGTGCCGGGAGTCGCCGAGACACGGGCCCCTTGCTGGCCGGCGGGCACGGTCGGGAGCATCACGCACAGTGCCGGTTTCGCCGCCGCCCTGGCGGCGCCGGCTCGCCATTGGCAAGGGCTGGGGCTGGATGCCGAGCCCCCCATGCCGGCGGCGCGCGCGACACGCCTCGCGCCGCAGATTCTCACGCCTCGGGAACGCGACTGGCGCGACCGGCTCCCCGCCGAGGCGCAGGCACTGTTCACCACCCTGGCCTTTTCCTGCAAGGAAAGCCTGTTCAAGGCACTGTTTCCGCTCGTGCAGCGGCGCTTTTACTTCCAGGATGCCGAACTCGCAGACTGGCAGCCCGAGGAAGGCCGCGTCACGCTTCGTCTTCTCACCACGCTTGCCCCCGACTGGCCTGCCGACACACCGTGCCATGGCCAGTACGTGGCGGACCCACGGCGGCTCTTGAGCGTGATCGCGTTACCCCAGGCGCACGAGCCCCCCGCGCATTCTTGAACGAACCTGAGTCTGCCCCCTGTGTGTCTTCCTTCTTGTTGAACGCCCTCTAATAATAATGATTATCGTTGAGTTTTGTTTTCGCATGCGTATGCTGGCACGCGCATACGAATAACACTCAATCTCAAGGGACCCGTCATGAAGAAGACTCTGTCACTCGGCCTGGTCGTCGCCACTGGGGGCGTGGCGCTTGGCGCCTCGGCGCAGGAGACCGGGGAGACGATGGTGGTGGTCGGCGCGCGCACGCCCACGGAAATCAGCCAGATCCCCGGGGCGGTCTGGGTCGTGGATGAAGCACAGATCCAGCAGCAATTGCGTTCGGGGCAGTCCCTGAAGTCGGCCCTGGGGCGGCTGATTCCGGGATTCGACTTCGGCTCGAGCACCAACCGCACCAACTACGCCCAGAACTTCCGGGGCCGCGATGCGCTGGTGATGATCAACGGTGTGTCGCTGAACAACTCGCGCAGTCTGTCGCGTCAGTTCGATTCCATCGACCCTTTCAACATCGCGCGCATCGAGGTGCTCTCCGGCGCGAGCAGCCTCTACGGGGGCGGCGCCACCGGCGGCATCATCAACATCATCACCAAGAAGGGCGAGCAAGGCGGTCCGCATTTCGAAAGCGAGCTGGGCCTGACCAGCGGCTTCAATGCCTCGGACGACCTGTCTCGGCGCGCCGCGCAATCGGTCTCGGGCGGCAACGAGCGCGTTCAGGGGCGACTGGCCGTGGCGGTGCAGGAAAACGGCTCGTTCTACGATGCCGACGGGGACATCATCAAGCCCGACATCGCCCAGACGGGACTCCAGGAAAATCGCTCCGTCGACCTGATGGGCAATATCGAGGCCAAGCTGAGCGACCATGAGCGCCTGGATATCACCGCCCAGTATTACGACTCCGCCTACGTGGGCGACAAGGGGCTCTACTACCCGAATTACGAAAGCGGCGCGGAATATTCGGACAAGATCCAGAACAGCGAGGTCCGCGACGGCTACGACTCGGACGTCGACCCCGAGACCGAGCGGCTGTATCTCAACGCCAACTACCATCACGATGCCCTGCTCGGCCAGCGCTTCTATTTCCAGGCCTACCACCGCGAAGAGTCCTCGGTCTTCAACCCGTTCCCCGGCGGCAGCACCTTCACCGTCTCGGAACAGAACACCGACTTGACCGGCGCCAAGGCGGTCTTCACGGCATCACCGAGCGACCCGCTGAGCGTGACCTACGGGCTCGACGCCTCGCGGGAGGAATTCGATTCCAAGCGCTATACGCTGGCGCCTTCCGAGGGCGGCCTGGAACTCGACCAGACCGACGTGCTCGACCCGTATTATCCGTCGTTCCAGGCCGACACCCTGGCCGCGTTCGTGCAGGCGGATTATCAGCTCACCTCGAACCTGCAGCTGTCCGGCGGCGCGCGGGTGGAGCAAACCGATGTCGAGGTCGAGCCTCAGGGCGGCAACGACGGCGGCTCCAACGACTACGACGTCTCGCTGTTCAATCTCAAGGCGCTCTACGACTTCCAGAACGGGCAGCAGACCTGGCTGGCGTATACCCAGGGCTTCGAGATTCCGGACATCGCCAAGGCGTATCGCGACGTCAGCTTCGACATCTCCGACAACCCCGTGGACGGCATCAAGACCCAGCAGCTCGAGGCCGGCTGGCGCCTCACCGGGCGCGATTGGCAGTCGCAGATCGCCGCGTATTACAGCTGGTCGGACAAGGCGATCGACTATCTCTACACCAACGATGGCGAACTCGAGATCGGGGTGACCACCATCGACAAGGACGTGAGAACCTACGGCCTGGAAGGCAAGGTCGAGCGCTTCGTCGGCGCCAACTGGCTGTTCGGCTCGGCCTTCAACTGGGTCAAGTCCGAGGAGAAGGTCGGCGGTGAATGGGTCGATACCAGCGTCACCGAAGCCAGCCTGCCCACCGCTACCCTGTATGGCGAATGGTCGGACGTCGATACCCGCGCGCGCCTGCAGGTCAACCGTGCCTTCGGCATCGACGACGCCTCGGGCAACGAGATCGACGGTTTCACCACGGTGGATGCCACCGCCAGCCAGGACACGGCCTACGGCACCTTCAGCCTGGGCGTCGAAAACCTGCTCGACGAAAGCTACGTGACGATCTGGGGGCAACGCGCCGCCGTGTTCTATGAAGCCTATGACGCGCAATCCCTGTGGGATCTCCAGGGGCGTGGGCGCACCTATACCCTGACCTGGTCGCACGCCTACTAGGCATTCGGCGCCGCTTCCCAAGGCCACGACACCTCAAGGCCACGACACCTCAAGACCACGACACCTCAAGACCGCACGCTCACGACGGCCCGCTGCCCAGGCGGGCCGTCTTGCGTGCCGGCCTGCCGCAGCCGAGCGGTCATTCCCCGTTACCTCCCCATGGCACCAGCCCGGCTGAAACGACCGGATGACAAAACCGGGTGAAAAAAAGTTGTCCGCTCGGTTCAGAAACCGGGGCCGGCATCGTCTTCCTGTAGGCCACACTGATTTACTAACGATTATCATTAACACAAGGAAGAAAGTCGCAACCTCATGATGTCCGTTGCGACCTCTTACGCCACCAGGACATAGGTGATGCCATGAGTCAAAACGCTGCCATTCGGATGGCGCCGCTTTCTTCCCGGCCGCTCGCATCTCGGGCGATGGGCGAAGACGCGAACCATGCCCTGTTCATGCCGCGCAATGCCGATGCCTACCGTCAGGGCATGCAGCGCTGCATCGAACTCGTGCAACGCAAGTTGACCGAGACCGGCCAGCCGTTCTCGGGAATTCTGCCCAGCGAGATGCAGCGACGCTTCGAGGGGCTGGATCTGAACCATCGGCTCGACGACCTCGACGCCGTGCTGGCGGAAGTCGAACGGCTGTATCTCGACGACGCAGTGTATTTTCATCATCCGCGTTATGTCGCGCACCTCAACTGTCCGATCACCTTGGCATCGATTCTCGCCGAAGCGATCGCCACCCCGATCAACACCGCCGTCGAGACCTGGGACCAGAGCGCCGGCGGCACCTTCATCGAGCAGGCGCTGATCGACTGGACGGTCCGCCGTATCGGCCTGGGCGATGACGCGGACGGTGTCTTCACCAGCGGCGGCACCCAGTCCAACCTGATGGCCCTGTTGATCGCGCGCGATCATCGCTGCGCAGCCCTCGACGGGCATCAGGGCAATCGCGAACACGGCCTGCCCGCCGACGCGGCCAGGTTGCGCATCTTCGCCTCCGAGGCGAGCCACGTCAGTCTGCAAAAGGCCGCCGCGTTGCTGGGGCTGGGGCACCGTGCCGTGGTGCCGATTCCCTGTGACGACCGCTACCGCATGGACACCGGGGCGCTGGCACGCACCCTGGCCGAGAGCCGGCAAGCAGGAACGATTCCGATGGCCGTGGTCGCCACGGCCGGCACCACGGATTTCGGCAGCATCGACCCGCTGGCGGATATCGCCGCGCTCTGCCGCCGGCATGGGGTGTGGCTGCACGTCGATGCCGCGTACGGCGGCGGCCTGCTGACATCGCCACGGCACCGCCACTGGCTGGCCGGTATCGAACAGGCGGACTCGGTCAGCGTCGACTACCACAAGTCCTTCTTTCAGCCGGTCAGTTGCAGCGCCTTCATGGTCGCCGAACGCCAGAGGCTCGGCTATGTCACCCATCACGCCGATTACCTGAATCCTGCCGGCCGGCACGACGACGCACCGCCGGACCTGGTCGACAAGAGCCTGCAGACCACGCGCCGCCTCGACGCCCTGAAGCTATGGATGACCCTGCGCCTGCTGGGGCCGGATGCCCTGGGCGAGCTGTTCGATCGTGTCATCGCGCTGACCCGCGAGGCGTACCATCTGCTGCGGACCGCGCCGGACATCGAGGTGGTCACGGCACCACAGCTCACCACGCTGGTATTTCGCTACCGACCGCGTGGCCACGACCTGGACGACGCCAGCCTGGATGCGCTCAACACCCATATCCGACAGGCCCTCTCGCGCCACGGCGAGGCGGTCGTCGCGGCGACGCGTGTCCGGGGGCGCCGATACCTCAAGTTCACGCTGCTCAACCCGGAGACCGGCATCGACGATCTGGCCACGGTCGTGGAGCGCCTTCAGGCCCATGGCGCCGACTTCCTGACGCGCGACGATGCCGCGTCACCCAGGCGGCATGACCTCGCTGCCGCTTTCTCCTAATCCCCGGCCTTCAACGATGAGAGCCATCATGCCAACGCCGATTCACGACTTCATCGCCATCGGACTGGGCCCTTTCAACCTGGGCCTGGCCTGCCTGACGGACCCGCTCGAGGACGTCAACGGCCTTTTCCTGGAGCGCAAGGCCGGCTTCGACTGGCATCCCGGCATGCTGCTGGAAGACGCCACCCTGCAGACGCCCTTCCTGGCCGACCTGGTCACCCTGGCCGACCCCACCAGCCGGTTCAGTTTCCTCAACTACCTCAAGCGCCAGGACAAGCTCTACGCCTTCTACATTCGCGAGAACTTCTTCCCGTTGCGACGCGAATACAACCATTACTGCCAGTGGGCCATCGATCAGCTCACGTCGATCCGCTTCCATCACGAGGTGCAGCGCATCGACTTCGATGCCGACGACGATTGCTATGTCGTGCACTGCGTGGATACCGCCCGCGATACCGCGACGAGCCATCGGGCCCGCAAGCTGGTACTCGGCACCGGCACGCAGCCCGACCTGCCCGCATGCTGCCGGCCGCACGCCGAGCGGATCACCCACAGCGCCGACTACCTTGCGCACAAGGCCTGGCTCCAGCAGCAGCCGGCGATCACGCTGGTGGGCAGCGGCCAGAGCGCCGCGGAGATCTACAAGGACCTGCTGCAGGACATCGACCGCTACGGTTACACCCTGAACTGGATCACCCGCTCGCCGCGCTTCTTTCCTCTCGAATACGGCAAGCTGACGCTGGAAATGACCTCGCCGGAGTACATCGACTACTTCCACGCCCTGCCGCAGGCCACCCGCGATGCCTTGATGTCGCAACAGGCGAATCTCTACAAGGGCATCGATCTGGCGCTGGTCAACGAGATCTACGACCTGCTGTATGCCAAGCGGCTCGGTGGTCCTGTCGACACGCACCTGCTGACCAACGCCGAGCTGCAGGATTGCCACTACGACGCGGCACGCGCCACGTTCGAACTCGGCCTTTACCAGACCGAACAACGACGGCCCTACCGCCATACCACCCCGGCGCTGGTGATGGCCACCGGCTATCGCTATCGGGAGCCGGGCTTCCTGTCGCCCATCCACGCGCACATTCGACGCGACGCCGCCGGGCGTTTCGCGGTGGACCGCTTCTACAGCATCGATCACGACCGCTCGCGCCTCTTCGTGCAGAACGCCGAGCGACACACGCACGGCCTGGCGGCGCCGGACCTGGGCATGGCCTGCTATCGCAACGCCTGCATCATCCGCGAGCTAACGGGAATCGAGCATTATCCCATCGAGCGTCGCATCGCCTTCCAGACGTTCGGCACGCCCGACGACGCCGTCTTCCGCCCCGCGCCCCGGCCGGCCCGGCGCCAGCCAACCGCCGACGAGACCGCCCCGTTGACCTGTGAGGTGCCGAAATGACGACATCCGCCTTTCTCAGCCCGCTGTACGATCCAAGCAATACCTACACCGACGCCATTCCCGGGCTCGGCCGCTTCCATCTGCGCGCCATCCACTGCGATGCGGACAGCGCCCTGATTCATGACTGGGTCAGCCGCGACTACGCTCGCTTCTGGGGCATGCGCGGCGACAGCCGCGAGCAGGTGGCGGCGTTCTATCGAGGGCTGCACGAAAGTCCGCACAGCCAGGGCTATCTGGGCTTTTTCGAAGGCCGCCCCGCCTTTCTGGTCGAGTGCTACCAGCCTCAGCACGATCCCATCGGCGCGCATTACGACGTGCGCCCCGGCGATCGGGGCATGCACGTGCTGGTGGCACCACCGGAAACGCGCATCCCCCGCTTCACCTGGGGCGTGCTCAGCAGCGTGATGGCGCTGATGTTCAGCGATCCCGACACAGACCGCGTGGTCGTCGAACCCGATGTCCGCAACGAACGTATCCATCCGCTCAACCGCCGGGTGGGCTTTCGCTACGACCGCCAGGTGCGCCTGCCGGGAAAAACCGCGCATCTGGCGTTCTGCACCCGTGCCCAATTCCACGCCGCCTATCACCAGGCGCTGGCAGCGCTCCCCCGCGAAAGTCTGCCAACCAGAGAACCACTGCCATCCAGGGAACAGGAGACCACCGCCATGGAGACGCCTCCGGCAATCGACCCGCGCCTCGCCCATCTCGATCCCGAGCGCTGGGCCCGGGCCAATCGTCAGTTGATCCGCAAGGCCATCGCCGAGTTCGCCCACGAACGCCTCGTGGCGCCCCGCCGACTCGACCGGCAAGGCGATTGGGGCGACTACACCTTGCCCATTCCCGGTGCGAACGGCCATTACCGCTTCCGGGCGCGTCGCATGCAGCTCGATCACTGGTGGATCGCCCCCGGCTCCCTCGCGAAGATCGTCGACGACGAGCCCGCCGAGCTGGATGCGCAACGTTTCATCATCGAGTTCAGCGCCGTACTCGGCCTCGACGACGAGACGCTTCCCGTGTATCTGGAGGAGATCGGCAGCACCTTGTCCGGCAGTGCCTACAAGCAGGCGCATCAGCGACTCACGGCGGCCGAGCTGGCCCATGGCGACTTCCAGACCATCGAAAGCGCCATGACCGAGGGCCACCCGAGCTTCGTCGCCAACAACGGACGCATCGGCTTCGACGCCGACGACTACCATGCCTACGCTCCCGAGGCCGGCGCCGACATCCATCTGGTGTGGCTGGCCGTGCATACGCAGTGTGCCGAATTCAGCAGCGTGAGCGATCTGCCCTACACCGAACTGCTCGAACAGGAGCTGGGCCGCGACACCGTGGCACGCTTCCACCGCCATTTGCAGGCATGGGGACTGGACCCTGGCGCGTACCTGCTCATGCCGCTGCATCCCTGGCAATGGCACAACAAGCTGGCGACCAGCTTTGCCAGCGAGATCGCCAACCGGCGCATCGTGTACCTGGGTACCGGCGACGACCGCTACCGTGCCCAGCAATCGATCCGTACGTTGTTCAACACCTCGCGGCCCCGGCGCCGGTACGTGAAGACGGCACTCTCGATCCTCAACATGGGCTTCATGCGCGGCCTCTCGCCTTACTACATGCAGGCGACACCGGCCATCAATGAATGGCTCAAGGCACTGCTCGACGGCGACGCCTTCCTGGCCGACAACGGCTTCACCCTGCTGCGCGAGGAAGCCGCCATCGGGTATCGCAACGCCTATTTCGAGGATGCCGTCGCCCGTGACAGCCCTCACAAGAAGATGCTCGCCTGCCTGTGGCGTGAAAGTCCGCTCAATCATCTGCCGCCCGGTCAGCGCCTGATGACCATGGCCGCGCTGCTGCATCGCGACAAGGACGGCCAGGCACTCCTCTCGGCGCTTGTCGAGGCCTCGGGGCTCGCGCCCCGCGACTGGCTACGGCGTTATCTCACCGCCTACCTGACGCCGATACTGCACTGTTTCTACGCCCATGATCTGGTCTTCATGCCCCACGGCGAAAACGTGATCCTGCAGCTCGATGCCCACGTGCCGGTGCGCGCGATCATGAAGGACATCGCCGAGGAAAGCGCGATCATGGGCCCCGACGCCGCGCTTCCCGAAGGCGTGAAACGCCTGGCCGTGGCCGTGCCGGAACACCTCAAGGTGCTGTCGCTGTTCACCGATACCTTCGACTGCTTTTTTCGCTACCTGGCCCCGATCATGGTCGAGCATGGCGAGGCACGGGGCGATTTCACCGAATCCGACTTCTGGCACGGCGTCGCCGAATGCATTCTCGATTACCAGCGTCGCCATCCCGAATTCGCTGATAAATTCGCGCGTCACGACCTGTTCGCGCCGACCTTCGCGCGCTCTTGTCTCAACCGCCTGCAACTGGGCAACAACCGGCAGATGATCGACCTCGCCGATCCGTCCAAAAACCTGCAGCTGGTCGGCGAGCTGGACAACCCGATCGCCCCCTGGCGACCACACGCACATGACACGGACGATGCCCGGCGCCACGCCGAGACGGCATGACGCCATCACGCGACGCTACCCACGGACGGACCCGACATATGGTCGATACACTCGATAGACTGTTCATGGAGCATTCCCGGGAGCTTGTCGGCTATCTGGCCGGCAAGCTGGATACGCCGGAGCTGGCGGCCGACCTCTGCCAGGACGTGTATCTGCGGCTGCAGCGCGCGAGACTCACTCAGCCGCTCGCCAATCCTCGCGCCTACCTGTTCCGCATTGCCCGCAACCTGCTGATCGATCATCAGCGCCAGGCCAGGGCCCGGCCCGAGACGATCCCCCTGGAAGACACCACCACCGGGCTCGCCTGCGCACGGCATTGCCCCGAGGCCGATGTCTGCCAGGCCCAGCGCCTGGCGTGCGTACGCACCTGCCTGCGACGGCAGCCTCGGCACGTGCGTCAGGCTTTGCTGTGGCATCGCCTCGAGGGACTGCCTCAACGCGAGATCGCGGCCCGCCTCGGGGTATCGGAACGCATGGCCGGGCGTTACATCGAGCAAGCGTTGCGCGCCTGTCGCCAAGCCATTGACGCCTGACATGACGGCGCCGAGAGTTTTGATAACCGTTCTTATTTGAATTACGATTGCGCCCTACGCTTTTCCCGCTTGGGGTCCACCTGATGTTCAACGTCGACGCTGCCAGCTTCGAGGTCAACGGCCAGTGCCTGTTGCACCCCACCGACCTCGCCTTCGAGGAAGGCAAGGTGTATGGGCTGATCGGCCACAATGGCTCGGGCAAGTCGACCCTGCTCAAGCTCCTCGCGCAGCAGCAGGCCCCGAGCCGAGGCGAGATCCGCCTCGACAAGCGCCCACTCGCCGACTGGGGCACGCGCGAGTTCGCCCGTCACGTGGCGTACCTGCCACAGCACCTGCCCGGCGCCGACAACCTCACCGGCCGCGAGCTGGTGGGATTCGGACGCTATCCCTGGCACGGCCTGCTCGGCCGGCTCAACGGCAAGGACAAGACCCAGATCGAACGCGCCATCGCACTGACCCACACCGAGGCCTTCGCCGACCGGCTGGTCGACACTCTCTCCGGTGGCGAGCGGCAGCGCGTCTGGCTCGCCATGCTGCTGGCCCAGGAAAGCCGGTTTCTGCTGCTGGACGAACCGCTGGCAGCGCTGGACATCGCCCATCAGGTGGAAGTCCTGGCCCTGGTGCGCTCGCTGTGCCGCGAGCTGGGGCTGGGCGTGGTGATCGTGCTGCACGACGTCAACATGGCGGCACGTTACTGCGACCATCTGGTCGCCCTGCACAGCGGGCAGGTCCTGGCCCAGGGCGCGCCCCGCGAGTTGATGTGCGATAGCACGCTGGAAGCCATCTATGGCATCCCCATGCGTGTCATGTCCCACCCCGGCGGCGAGCACCCCATCGCCGTCTTGCACTAGGGAGTCGATGTGAGGCCATTTTGCAACCGTGAAGGCCTGCGTCGCTCGCGGCTCATGACATTGCTGACGCTGGTGCTGCTGGTCTGGTCCCATGTCGCCAATGCCGAGACACCGCGTATCGCCACCGTCGACTGGACCATCGCCGAAACCTTGCTGGCGCTCGGCGTGACGCCCGTGGGCGTGGCACAAACCGACGCCTACCGCGAATGGGTCGGCGCGCCAACGCTGCCCGCCGAGGTGGCCGACATCGGCCTGCGGGCGCAACCCAACCGGGAATTGCTGGCCCAGTTGTCGCCCGACCGCATTCTGATCTCGCCGATGTTCAGCACCCTGAAGCCAAGCCTCGAACGTATCGCACCGACGAGCACGGTGGCACTGTATACGCCGGGCAGCGACCTGTGGACGCGACTCGAGAAAGCCACCCGTGAAATCGCCGCCTTCGTGAATCGCGAGGAGCGCGCGGACACGCTGCTCGCCTCGCTGGAGGCGCACCTGGCCGAGCTGCGGGACGGGTTGAGCGACGCGGCCAAGGCACGGCCCCTGCTCGTGGTGCAGTTCATGGATGCCCGCCATGTGCGCGTGTTCGGCGACCATAGCCTCTATAACGCCGTCATGCAGCGCCTGGGGCTGGAGAACGCGTGGCAGCGGGAAACCAATTACTGGGGCTTCTCCATGGTAGGCCTGGAAGCCCTGGCCGGGCTGGACGACGCTCGCCTGGTCGTGGTCGATCCAATGCCCGTGGGCGTCGAGGAACGCCTCGAGACGAGCGCGCTCTGGCAACACCTGCCGTCCGTGCGTCGCGATGACGTTCTCACGCTGCCACCGGTATGGAGCTTCGGTGGCGCCCCTTCGGCACGGCGTTTCGCCGACAACCTGACCCAGGCCCTGCATGAGACGCCTCGCACCGCTGCCCACCGCGAGGCACCCGATGCGTGACTGGATCTCTCGCTCCTTGCCGTTTCCTCATGTCGTGATGACCCCGGCACGCCTGTGCGTGCTGCTGGGCCTGGCCTGCCTGGCCTTGAGTGGCTACTCGCTGGCCACGCAGTTGCCGGCTGCACAGTGGGCGCAAGCCTTGTTCGTGCCCGACGAACGCAATATCGAACAAGTACTCACGCACTACAGCTGGCTGCCGCGCTGGACGATCTCTCTGCTGGCGGGCGGTGCCCTGGGCATCGCGGGGGTGCTGATGCAGCAGGTGCTGCGCAACCCCCTGGCCGCCCCCACGACCCTGGGCGTCGCCACCGGTGCACAGCTCGCCCTGCTGCTCGCCACTCTGTTCGCACCGGGACTGCTCGTTCTCGGCCGCGAGTGGGTGGCCGTGGCGGGCGGCGGTCTGGCCATGGGGCTGGTGTTCGCGCTGGCCTGGCGACGCGGCCTGGCACCCATGGTGGTGGTGCTCGCGGGGCTGGTGGTCAACCTTTACCTGGGCGCGGTCAGCACCACGCTGATCCTCTTCCATCAGGAAGAGCTGCGCGGCCTGATGGTGTGGGGCGCGGGCTCGCTCTCGCAGAACAGCTGGGACGGCGTGCTCTACCTGCTCCCGCGATTGCTCATCGCGCTAGCCCTGGCCGCGCTCATGCTGCGCCCGCTGGCGATTCTCGAGCTCGACGACGTCAACGCCCGCAGCCTCGGGGTCTCGCTCAGGCATCTGCGCTTGCTGAGCCTCGGGCTGGCGGTCTTCATCACCGCCTGTGTCGTCAGCGTGGTGGGAATCATCGGCTTCATTGGCCTGGCGGCACCGGCCATCGTCCGCCTGCTGGGGGCGCGCACGCTGCCTCAGCGCTTGCTGTGGGCGCCGCTGCTCGGCGCCTTGCTGCTGACCACTACCGACCAGCTCCTGCAGCATGTTTCCGGCGCACTGCCGACGATGATTCCCACCGGCGCGACCACCGCCGCCCTCGGCGCCCCGCTGCTGCTCTGGCTGATTCCGCGCCTCAAGCTCGGCGGCGATCGCCCCCAGACCGCCCCCATGCTGGCGGCGCCACGTCGTCGGCATCCGATGCGCCTGCAGCTGGCACTGGGGCTGGCATTGCTGGTCGCGCTCGCGGCATCCCTGCTGCTCGGCCAGGACGGCCAAGGCTGGGCCCTGCCCTCGTGGTCGGTGTGGCAAGCCACCCACGAATGGCGCTTGCCGCGTACCCTGGCGGCGGCGGGTGCCGGGACGTTACTGGCCCTGGCCGGCACGCTGATCCAGCGCGTCACCGGCAACCCCATGGCCAGTCCGGAAGTCGTCGGGATCAGTGGCGGCACCGCCATCGGCCTGATCGGTGTGGTCATGCTCGTGCCCGGTGTGGGCCTGCCGATGCTACTGATCGCCGGCACCCTGAGCGCCTTGGCGACGCTCGGGGTGCTGCTGCTGATCAACCGCCGCAGCGGCTTTCAACCGGAGCGCGTGCTGCTGACGGGGATCGCCATCACCGCTCTGTTCGATCCCCTGCGCAGCATCGTGCTGGCCAACGGCGACCCGCGCACGCAGCAGCTGCTCGCCTGGATGTCCGGCTCGACCTATTACGTCGACACCGTGCTGGCCGTCGCCGTGGCGGCAAGCGCCGTGATCTTGACGCTGGCGATGCAGTCCCTGTCGCGCTGGCTGGATCTGTTGCCGATGGGCAACTCCAGCGCCCGCGCGCTGGGCGTCAATGTCGACCGGGCGCGTCTCGCTCTGCTGGGCGTGGTCGCCCTGCTCACCGCCGCCGCCACCCTGGTGGTCGGGCCGCTTTCCTTCGTCGGCCTGCTCGCGCCGCACATGGCACGCCTGCTGGGCGCGGCGCGTGCACGCGCGCACCTGCTCGCCGCCGCCCTGCTGGGGGCGCTCTTGATGGTGCTGGCCGACTGGCTGGGGCGCCAGTGGCTGTTCCCCCAGGAAATTCCCGCCGGCTTGATGTCTTCCCTGCTCGGCGGCGCCTACTTCATGTGGACGCTGCGGCGACTGTAGCGCTGTGGAAGAAACGGCGGAAAGCCAGCCACGAGCCGATCATGGCCCGAGGGACGGAGAAAACGAATGGCCCGAGGTGCCTGCCAGCACCTCGGGCCATTCGATCGCGTCTTGCGTTTTTCGCCCCCTCTACTTCGCATACAGCCTCAGTTGCTGCACTCGGGCGCGATAGGCTTCCATGCGTTCCCGCAATTCTTCCTTGTGGTCTGCAGCCACGCAGTGCAACAGAACATTCAGGGCACTCGTCAGACCACCGGTGGATTCGAGGATCAAGCCGGTCTCGGTGGTCATGCTGATGATATGAGGCGTATCGATATAACGTGCTATGCCATATTCGTCGCTGAACACCACGAGGTCCGCGTCATGGGCCAAGCAGTGATTGGCGAACGTGATCCCGGCTTCGGCATAGGGCGTAATGTCGATCAGGATCACACAGCAACGCACGTCCTGGCTGTCCATCCACTGCCCTAATACGCCGCTGTACAGATCGATAAACTCGACGCCTGGGCGCACGAGCGCCAAGCGATTCGCGAAATCCTGGGCCAGGCCGCGAACCGTCTGGAACCCACACACGAACACGCGTTCGGCGTCACTCACGCGCTGCACTATGTCCTGCCAATGCTGGCCGGTGAGCTGTTCGGCGAAGGCCTTCAGTGCTTCGATCTCGGCATTGAGATGAGTCGTCAGGTCGGCCGGCTGCTGCGCCACACGCTCGATCAGCGTGGCGTTCAGGAGTGAATTCGAGCGTAGCTCGTTGCGCAAAGCCGATTTCAGCCCGCTCAACCCCTTGTACCCCAGACGCCGCATGAACCGACTCACGGTATTCGGGCTCACACCGCTTTTCTGAGCGAGGCTTGCGCCGGTTTCAAACGCCAGATTCTCGAGATTCGCCTGCAGCGTCGAATAGAGCGCGCGTTCCGCAGGCGACAGCCCGCCTTTCAGCGCATCGACTTCTTTTGCCAGATGAGCGGCAGCTTGCGATCTTGACATTTCAATGTCACCCACATTGCATTTGGTATTTATATGTCATAAAAGAAAGAGGGGTATCCCGTGGACGGACCGAGGCCGATCTTCGGCTATCGGACAGAGGCGCTCCACTTTCTTGCCGAGGCAAGGCGTCGACGAGGCGATTTTAGCACTGATCGGGGGGAGATCATTTCAATGCAGCGAATGAGAGCACGCGAGATGGGGCTGCCGCTGCCCGGCGAACCGGGCTTGAACAACGCGATTACGGACGTGCCGGGCGTGTTGGTCGGCTATGAAACGATTGATGGAACGGCCGAAAACGGACGGCCCATCAAGACCGGCGTGACCGCCATTCTGCCGCGCACCCGAAGCAACACGCCTGCTCCTGTCTGGGCCGGCTTTCATGCGCTCAACGGCAACGGGGAAATGACAGGGACGCATTGGATCGAGCAAGGCGGCTATTTCGTCGGCCCGATATGCCTGACCAATTCGCATAGCGTGGGCATCGTTCATCACGCCGCGACACGCTGGATGCTCGATACCTACGCGCAGACTTTCGACGCACACCACCTGTGGGCAATGCCCGTGGTCGCGGAGACCTATGACGGCGTACTCAATGACATCAACGGTCAGCACGTGGAAGCCGCCCATGTCCACGCCGCCCTCGCCAGCGCAAGTGGCGGCGCCATAGAAGAGGGAAACGTCGGCGGCGGCAACGGCATGATCTGTTACGGCTTCAAGGGCGGTACGGGTACCGCTTCGCGCCGTGTCGGCATCGATGGACAGGACTACACGTTGGGCGTGCTTGTCCAGGCCAACCACGGCAAGCGGGACTGGTTGAACGTACTAGGCGTGCCTGTTGGAGAGGCACTGCATGATGCCGACTTGCCCGAAGAGCTCAATCGCGAACGCGGCTCCATCATCGCCGTCATCGCGACAGACGCTCCCATGCTGCCCCATCAGCTCAAGCGCCTCGCCCAACGCGCCGGACTGGGTATCGCACGCTCCGGCAGCCCCGGCGGCAACGATTCAGGCGATATGTTTCTGGCCTTCAGCACGGCGAACGAGGGTCCCTTGCCCCAGCTCGGGCCGGCCCGGCAACAGATGCACCACATGAACGACGAGTATTTCGATGACTTCTACATGGCGGTCGTGCAAGCGACGGACGAAGCCGTCCTCAATGCCATGTGCATGGCCAGGGGAGCGCCCATGGCAAAGCCGGAGGGCTGGTGCCCAGCTCTCGATCCGGAACGGCTCGAGCCGTTACTACGCCGGGCCGGTATCAGCATAGGAGAACGTAACGATTGAGGTTTTCTGGCGCCGCTCTGAGGGCGCTTCCTAACAACAACACAAGAAGGAGTTGGATCCACAATGAACAACAGCAATCCCTATACCGCATCCTCGAACAACAGAAACCGACTATCTGGACAATTGAGCACGGCGGGTGTCGTGTTCATGGTCGTGGCTGCCGCGGCTCCACTGACTGTGGTCAACGGCAATACGCCGTTGGCCATCGGGCTAGGCAACGGCGCAATGGCCCCGCTGGGTTTCGCGTTCGCCTCGCTCGTGCTTTTCGCGTTCTCGGTCGGCTTCGTGGCGATGACGCCCTATGTGAAGGAGGCTGGGGCCTTTTTCACCTACGTTGGAACCGGACTCGGGCCTCGCGCCGGTCAGGCTACGGCATTCGTGGCGCTGATCACTTACTCCGCCATCCAACTCGGCATCTATGGATTTTTCGGGTGGGCGGCAGCCGATACGGTGAGCAATATCGGAGGGCCGGCAATTCCCTGGTGGCTATATGCCGGGGCGGCTCTCGTGCTTGTCGCCGCATTGGGGTATCGAAACATCGAGCTCAGCTCGAAAGTGCTTGCCGTGGCACTCATCCTCGAAATTGGCGTTGTCCTGGTCATGAATGCCGCCATTGCATTCGAACCCTCAGGCAGTGCCTTGACCAGTCTTGCCGATATACCTGCAACGTCCAGCAGTACAGGGCCGTTTGGCATCGCCGTGCTGTTCAGCGTGACCGGTTTCATCGGCTTCGAAGCCACGGCAGTCTTTCGCGATGAAGCTCGTGACCCGAGCCGTACCATCCCGCGGGCCACTTACTGGGCAGTGTTCATCATCGGGGGATTCTATACGCTGTCTTGCTGGTTTCTGGTCTATGCATGGGGCCCAGATACCGTATACGGGGTGGCCAATGACTACCTCAACAACGGCGGCAACATGGTACTCGACACAGCCCGCTTCTATACCGGTCGTGTCCTCACCGATATCATGGAGGTGTTACTGCTCACCAGCCTCGTCGCCTGCATCCTGTCGTTTCATAACATTGTGACACGCTACCAGTTCGTTCTCGCGAACTTCGACATCCTGCCCCGTTTCTTCGCGAAGAGTCACGCCTTGCACGGCTCACCCCACATATCGTCCTTGTTCCAGACAGCAACCGCTATCGTGCTGGTGACCCTTTGCGCACTCAGTGGTGCGAGCCCGCTGGTCGGCGTGTTCGGCTCGATGGCCGGCATTGCCACCGTCGGCATGGTTATCCTCATGCTCCTGACCTCTGTCGCGGCCGCGGTGTTCTTCTACCGCTCGCCGCATCTCGCGCCGGGACGCGGCGTGACGACACGCCTAGTTCCCTTGATTGCCTGCCTGCTGCTGGCGTTCATCTTGTACCTTGTGCTGAGTAACTTCACACAGGTTACTGGACTGGGCGTCGGTATCAGTACCGTACTCGCACTGATACCGATTGCGGCATTCGTCATCGGCCTTGTTGCAGTTCGTGATCGCTCGATGACGCAATTGGCCGAGCTTTCGCGCGTAGAGCCCTTGCCCGGCCGCGAGGCTGGCTAGGAAAGCAGCACTTCGACCACAGCTCCGGACCGAAGCAAAGCAGACATAAAAAAGGCCCGAGGTGCCTTGCAGCACCTCGGGCCATTTTCTTCTCGCCTCTTTCCGGCGTCTTAAAGTTTCCCGCTTACCAACGGTACTTGAGACTACCGATCACGCTGCGTGACTCGCCGTAGTAGCACCAGGAGTCGCACCCGCGGATGTACTCCTTGTCCGTCAGGTTGGTGACATTGACCTGTGCCGTCCACGCAGAGTTGATCTCGTAGCTGGCCATGGCGTCGTACACGGTATAGGAAGAGACTTCATCGTCACGATCGGGAGCGGCATTGACGCTCTCGCCCACATAACGCGCCCCGGCACCGACATCCAGCCCTTGCAGGGCACCACTCTCAAAGCCGTAATCCAGCCATAGCGAGGCCTGGTGACGCGGCGTCAAGCCGGCACGGAACTCCCCACGCTCGGGATCTTCGATAGTCGTATCCAGGTAAGTGTAAGAAGCCGTCAGCTGGAGCTGTTCGGTCAGATAGCCAACACCTTCCAGCTCGAAACCTTGTGAATGACGTTCACCGCCTTGCGACTGAATGAACTGCGCATCCGTATACAGGGTATTGGTTTCCTTGAGGTCGAACACGGCGGCGGTCATGTAACCATCCAGCCAATCGGGCGTGTACTTGACCCCGGCTTCCCATTGCTCACCCTCGCTGGGTTCGTAGGCCTGACCATCCGGCCCGCGCCCGACTTGCGGGCTGAATGATTCGCTGTAGCTTAGATAAGGCGAGACACCATAATCGCCGAGATACATCACGCCGCCGCTGAACGACAGCTGGTTCTCGGTTTCATCATAATCCGACGCGTTGGGAGCGTCGCTGTAGCTTTCCACGCTAGCCGAGTCGTGACGCACGCCACCCAGCAGAATCCAGCGGTCTCCCAGGCGCAACTGATCCTGGATGTAGACGCCGATCTGCTCCTTTTTCTCTTCGGCTTGGTACTGCAAGGTGCCTGGCGAATAGTTGCCATACTCCGGATCGAACACATCGAAACCCGAGAAGTCCCCCGTGCCATCACCGTTTTGATAATCGACATCGAAGTGCTGGTAATCGACCCCCAGCAACAGCGTATTTTCAGTATTCGCGGTAAACCACTTGCCTACCAGGCGATTGTCCACGGTAAAGGAATCGTAGCTACCATCGCGATACGTCAAGTAACGGCCCACCGTGCGGCCGTCCGGATTGAGCGCGGTAAAAGGAGAGAGCGAGCGAAGTAGCAAGTCCATGCTGTTGTAGCGCAGATTCTGCTGGAACTGCCAGGTCTCGTCGATATCATGCTCGAGCTCATAGCCCAGGGAAATCTGCTCGCGTTCCTGACGCTCGTAATCCGGTTCTCCCAGGTTGGTCTCGCGGCCGATATGCCCGAACTCGGTGCCCTCCAGCGAGCCCGCCACCGGTCGAAAGCCCTTGCTGGGCGTACCATGATCCTTCATGTAGCTGGCCAGAAAGGTCACGGTGGTGGCGTCGGAAAGATCCACCGCCAGGCTCGGTGCCAGATACACTCGCTGATTGTCGGTGTGATCCAGCTCTCCATCGCCCTCGCGAAAGAGCCCCACCATGCGATAGCGCATGTCGTCGGTGCCGGCGACCGGACCGGAGGTATCGATACCGACCTGACGATGATCCTTGTTACCCCCCTGGATCTCGAACAGCCCTTGCGCTTCTTCGGTGGGCCGCTTGCTGATCGCGTTCACCACACCGCCGGGAGGCGCTTCACCGTAAAGAATCGAGGCTGGCCCCTTGAGCAGATCGACACGTTCGAGGCCGAAGGGCTCGGTCACCCACCAGAAATAGCCGCCCTCGCGGAAAAGGCGCAATCCATCCTGATAAGTCGAATCCTCGCCGCTGAAACCGCGAATGTTGAACCAGTCGACGCCGTTGTCACTGCCATAAGGTGCCGACTGCACCCCGCTGCGGTAGCGGAAGGTCTCGTCGTAACTATTGACGGCACGCTTGTCGAGTTCTTCACGTCCCACCTGGGACACGGCACGCGGGGTTTCCATGGGCGGCGTGGCAACCTTCAGCGCCGTCGCGGTCACGACCACGGTATCGCTCTGGGCGACGTCGTCTTGTGCCTGCGCCGCTAGCGGGCAGCCGAGCAGCAGCGTCGCCATCGCCATGCGGCGAGCCGGCGACGACAGCACGTTGAAAGGCAGGGGCGAGGGACGGGAACGGGACATCGAGTTTCCTTGTGGCATGTTATTAGCGGATGACAGGAGCGAAGCTTGGAGCAAAGCCTTTCGCACATGATAAGAATTGTGATTTGTTTTCACAATAACGAACCTTCAACGCTTAGCAGCCTTTGCTGCCGCCTGCCGCCTGCCGCCTGCCGCCTGCCGCCTGCCGCCTGCCGCCTGCCGCCACACCGTGACACGCCTTGTTCGTATCGCCACAAGGGATCATCCGTACTCAATTTGCAAACAAAAAGGATTCTCATTAGTATCCTCGCCCCGGC
The DNA here is from genome assembly GCF_000055785.1 of Chromohalobacter israelensis DSM 3043. Taxonomy (GTDB): domain Bacteria; phylum Pseudomonadota; class Gammaproteobacteria; order Pseudomonadales; family Halomonadaceae; genus Chromohalobacter; species Chromohalobacter israelensis. The sequence goes on along the minus strand of NC_007963.1, from coordinate 1,176,276 downwards.
ATGACATCACTCGATGGCAACAATAGCGACAATGCACACAGCAAGGGGATACCGGTTCACCATGCAAGACTTACAGCGATCACGTCTCAAGCAGCTATCGCTGCTCCCGTGGGTATTCGTCTCGGCTCTACCCGCCACGGCACTGGCCCAGGACTCAACGAGCACGGACTCCCAAGAGAATCACGGGCTGGACCCATTGGTCATCACTGCCACCCGCAACCAGAGTCGCGAAGATGAGACCCCGCAGAAGGTCACCATCATCACCCGCGAGCAGATCGAGCAGCAGTTGGCGATCACCCAGGATCCCAGCCAGGTGCTCAGTAACTTGATCCCTTCCTATTCGCCTAGCCGCCAGAAGCTCAACAATACCGGCGAGACCTTCCGCGGTCGTTCGGCCCTTTTCATGATCGACGGCGTTCCTCAGTCCAATCCGCTGCGCGACGTGGGAAGAGATAGTTACACCATCGATCTCTCCATGGTCGAGCGTATCGAAGTCATATACGGCGCCAGCGCCGAGCATGGCCTGGGTGCGACCGGCGGTATCATCAACTATGTGACCAGGCGACCTGAAGGCGCCGGGGTAAGCCAGCATGTCGGCGTCAGCTTGACCAGTGACGACGATTTCGAGTCGGAAGGTTTCGGCCACAAGCTGGACTACCGTCTCAGCGGCCAGACCCGCGATTGGGACTACATGGTCGCCGCTAGCCGCCAAAAACGCGGTGTCTTCTACGATGGCAACGACGAGATCGTCGGCATGGCCTACCATGGCGAGATCCAGAACTCCGAAAGCTACGACCTGATGGCCAAGGCGGCCTATTGGATCGACGACGATCAGAACGTCGAATTCTCCCTCAATCATTACGACCTCGACGTCGGCGACGATTACGTGCCGGTGTCCGGTGATCGCGATAAAGGCGTAGCGACTACGGCCGAAAAAGGCAACCCCGCTAACGACCCAGGCTATAATAGGGTCACCACGGCTAGGCTGGCCTACTCGAACAAAGACTGGCTAGGCAACGAGCTGGATGCCCAACTCTACACCCAGCGTTTCCGCGCCCAGTTTGGTGCCACTGGCCTCGGCTCCTTCCCTTACCAGGACGACGCGGGCAATACCCGGTACGACCACACACGCAACGAGTCCGACAAGGTCGGGGCCAAGTTCACTCTAAGCCGCGACGGACTGCTCGACGACCGCCTCAAGCTGACCACGGGTCTGGACCTGCTGCAGGACGAGACCCAACAGGTGCTGGTCAAGACCGACCGCAGCTATGTACCCGAGAGCCAGTTCCGCAACTATGCGGTCTTCCTCCAAGGGGACTACGACCTGACCCAAGCTCTGAGCCTGCATGCCGGGGCTCGCCAGGAGCATGCTACGCTAAACGTCGACGATTACTCGACGGTAGACCGTAGTACCAGTGTCGAAAACGACCTGGTCTCGGTGGGTGGCGGCAACCCCAGTTTCGACGAAACCTTGTTCAATGCCGGTATCGTCTATCAAGCCACCGACTGGGCCCAGCTCTACGCCAACTACTCCGAAGGTTTCGGCATGCCCGATGTCGGCCGAGTGCTGCGCAGTGTCAGCGAGCCCGGCCAGGACGTCGACACCCGAGTCGACCTCTCACCCATCGTCACCGACAATCGCGAGATCGGGGCGCGCTTCGACTGGGACCGCTACGGGCTCGAGCTGAGTTATTATGAGTCGAACTCCGACCTTGGCCAACGCATCGAACCGGATGCTCAGAATAACTACCGGGTCAAGCGAGAGAAGACCGAGATCCAGGGCTATGAGATCACCGGCGAGGCGCAGGTGAGTGATGCTCATCAATTGCGGCTTTCCTATACGCACACCGAGGGCAAGTCGGACACTGACGGTGATGGCAGCGTGGATACCAAACTGACGGGCCGAGACCTTGCCCCGGACACCCTCAAGCTCGCCTGGAGCGCGGCCTGGAACGAAAAGCTATCCTCTTACCTGCAGTACAGCTACTACCGTGATCGCAGCTTCGACGATCCCGAGCTCGAGTTCGACGGCTACGGCCTGATCGATGCCTCCCTGGCCTATCGCCTTCCCATAGGCCGTGCCAGCCTGGGCGTGGAAAACCTCACCGACAAGGACTACTTCACCTACTACTCACAATCGTTCCCCCAAGGGGAGGCTCTTGAGGACGACCTATATTTCAAGGGCCGGGGACGCACTTTCACCCTGAGCTATCAGCTCGACTTCTGAGCAATACCCGCTGATGGACGAGGCTTGTCGGGCGGCGCCGCATGACGTCGCTCGACAACACGCATACGCCAGGAGGCTGCCATGCCGATCCGCCGCCAGTGGTTGACCATGCTGCTGGTTTCCCTCATTCCCGGTGTCGTCACTGCCAACGCTCAGAACATGCACAGTGTTGCCAATGCCTTCGGGGAGACATGCCTGCCTGCCCCGGCACAACGCATCGTCACCCTCTATCAGGGCGCGACCGACACGGCAGTGGCACTGGGTATCACGCCTGTGGGTGTCGTCGACTCCTGGCTGGAAAAACCCATGTATCGCTACTTGCGTGACGCCCTCGACGGCGTGGAACACGTCGGTCTGGAGACCCAGCCCAACCTGGAGAAGGTCGCCTGGCTGGACCCGGACCTGATCGTGGCCACGCGCTTTCGCCACGAGCGGGTCCGGCCGCTGCTGGAGAAGATAGCGCCGACGATCGCCACCGACAGCGTCTTCGACTTCAAGGCCACCCTGACCATGATGGCCGAGGCCACCGGCCGACAAACTCGCGCCCATCGATTGCTTCGCGACTGGGACGACCGCGTGGCCGATTTTCGCCGCAAGATCGCCGAAAAACTGGGTGACGCCTGGCCACAGAAGGCTGCCGTGATCCGTTTCAAGAGCGACCATGTGCGTATCTATTCCACGGGCTTTGCCGGGTCGATCCTCGATGAACTGGGCTTCACGCAGCCGGATACCCTTCACGACCGGGGCTGGGGCATGAAACTGACCAGTGAAGAAAGCATCCCGGTCATGAATGCCGACGTGATCTTCGTGCTCTTGGAGCCCAACGACCCCGCCATCGCCCGCAACTATCGACACTGGACCTCCCACCCTCTCTGGGCACGACTGGATGCCGTGGGCAACGACCGTGTCTTCGAGGTAGACGCCGTGGACTGGATCATGGGCGGCGGCATCCTGGCCGCCAATGCCATGCTGGATGATCTGTATACCCACTATGGACTCGACCTTCCCCGTACGCAGGCGTTAACTGCTGGCTGTCGATCCGGCAGCGTCGAGGAGAGCGCCTCGCCCTCTCGGGAAAAGAACGAGGAATCGGCCACATGCTGACGCGACGAACGACACGCCTTGCAGGGCTGCTGGCCGGCCTGGTGCTGATGGCGACGACCTTCGCGGCGAGCGTCATGCTGGGCACCACCGAGCTCCCGCCGTCGACCTTCATCGCGACCTTGCTGCATTACGATCCTTCCCGGGTCGCGCACATCATCATCGTCAAGGAACGCCTGCCACGCGCCGTGATCGCCGTCCTGGTGGGCGCGAGCCTGGCCATCGCCGGCACTCTGATGCAAACCCTGACCCGCAACCCCCTGGCATCGCCGGGTATTCTGGGGATCAACGCCGGGGCCATGTGCTTCGTGGTCATCGCCGTTGCGTTGTTGCCGCTGCACGCGCCGGCGGACTATGTCTGGGCGGCGCTTCTGGGAGCGCTCGTCGCGGCCTGCCTGGTATTGATGTTGAGTCGCGGGGGCGGCCGTGCCGGGCCCTCCTCACTGCGGGTGGTACTGGCTGGCGTGGCCGTCACGGCCATGTTCGTCTCCTTCAGCCAGGGCCTGCTGATCATCGACCATCAGAGCTTCGAGAGCGTGCTGTACTGGCTGGCCGGCTCCGTATCCGGGCGCGAGCTTTCGCTCGTGGTTCCTCTGCTGCCGCTCTTCGGCATCGCCCTGCTGCTGTGCATGCTGCTGGTCCGACATGCCAACGCCTTGATGCTGGGCGATGACATGGTCACGAGCCTGGGCATGCATGCCGGCACCATCAAGCTCCTGCTCGGCCTGGTGGTGATCCTGCTCGCCGGAAGCTCTGTCGCGCTGACCGGCATGATCGGTTTCGTCGGACTGATCGTTCCCCATATGGCACGCGGACTGTTCGGGTTCGATCACCGCTGGCTGCTGCCGGCCTGCGCTCTGCTGGGAGCCTGCTTGCTGCTGCTGGCCGATGTGGCGTCGCGTTTCTTGATGCCGCCGCAGGATGTGCCGGTCGGGGTGATGACCGCCCTGATCGGCACCCCCTTCTTCATTTACCTGGCACGCAGGCAGCAGGCACGACCATGACGCATTCCCCTGCCTTGACCACAGCCGTCGATCGCATCGTCGGGAACCGGGCGCTTCGTTATTCGAGCATGGTGGGGCTTCTCGGACTGGTGCTGCTGGCCAGCATGGGCCTTTCCCTGCGCCTTGGCAGCTTTCCCACCTCGCTGCATGAAGTCGGACAGGCATTGTTCGCCCCACAGGACAGCGAGATCGCCTTCATCGTCTGGGAGCTGCGCCTGCCGCGCATCCTGCTGGCCGTGCTGGCGGGGGCGGCTCTGGCCGTGGCCGGCGCCATCCTGCAAGGCATCGTGCGCAATCCGCTGGCATCGCCGGACGTGATCGGCATCACCAGCGGAGCCGCCATGGGCGCCGTCATCTTCCTGGCACTGTTCGGCACCACCCTAAGCGTGCACTGGCTGCCGGCCGCCGCATTGCTGGGCGCCTTGCTGTCCGCTCTGCTGATGTTCTCGCTGGCCTGGAAGCACGGTATCACGCCCATGCGCATGGTACTGGTCGGTATCGGCCTCTCCGCCGCCGCGGGATCGGTGACGACCCTGCTGATCGTGATCAGCGACGATACCGCCGCCATGACGGCTTATGTATGGCTGACCGGCAGCCTCTACGCCGCTCAATGGCAGGATGTCCTCGGCATGCTGCCATGGTTGCTGGTCACCGTCCCCTTGTGTCTGTCGCAGGCCCGCCACCTGAGTGTCATGGCGCTCGGAGATCACGTGGCTCGAGGTCTGGGCGTGAACTTGCCCTGCTGTCGGCTGTTGCTGATGGGCTGCAGCGTGATACTGGCGGGCACGGCCGTGGCTTTTGCCGGTGGCCTCGGCTTCGTGGGCCTGATCGCACCGCATATCGCCGCCCGCCTGGTGGGCCAGGACTTCCTGCGACGATTGCCCGTCACTGCCCTGGTCGGGGCGCTGATCGTCCTCCATGCCGATCTGCTGGGCCGCGTGGCCTTCCTGCCCAAGGACCTGCCCGCCGGCATCTTCGTCTCGGGCGTGGGGGCGCCGTTTTTCGTCTACCTGTTGTATCGCCATCGCGATCACTCACGGTAGACGGCACGACAAGATCCTGACTCGAACGCGAGGGTTTTTCCGACATGCGCCTTTGCATTGCACAACGTTCTCGTGAAGCGCGACGCCCCGAAATCCAGCGGGAGCATGCCTCATGAAGCGAACCTTCTGCGCCGATCTCGGCCTCGAACAGGGCGACCCACTGGCCGGCAGTGCCGCCCACGCCGAGCGCAACCTGCTGATCAGTTGGCCTCGCGCCAAGTGGACACGCAACCTGCGTCGTGCCCACGACATGCCGGAAAGCCTGATGCAAACCCTCGACGCCATCACCGCCGGTGAGCGGCGGGTCAATCTGATTCACCGACGTGAGCAGGCCGACGAGAGCCACCAGGTGTTTCTGATGCCCGAACGCCGGCAATTCGTCGTGCCTCGCGGGGAGCTGGAGACGTTTCTGGCCGCGTGGCAGTCAGGGGCGCCGCTGACGGCATGGGAAGGTGCACAGGTCGAACGCGACCTGTTGCTGTGCTGCACCCACGGCAAGAAGGACAAGTGCTGCGCCAGGTACGGTTACCGAACCTACAAGGAATTGGCCCGGACCGTTGCGGCACACGAGCTGCCTTTCGATGTCTGGGAAAGCAGTCATCTGGGCGGCTGCCGCTTCGCCGCCAGCCTCGTGCTGCTCTCGCCGGTCCGCAAGTACGGCCGCATCACGCCGCAGCAGGCATTACCCTTCCTGCAAGCGGAGGCACGAGACCGTCGTTTTCTGCCCGGCTATCGCGGCGACTCCCGACTGACACCGGCGCAGCAGTGCGCCCAGCTTGCCGCCCTGGGCTTCCTGGAACGACGCTACCCGGCGGCCAACCTGAGGTTACAGGACGACACCGGCGACGAGCAGCGGCGGTGCATCCTGTGGCAATGGGAGCAAGGTGGCGCGCATGGTCGGCTGCGGACGGTATGCGAAACGACGGCGATCCTGCGCGTCGACATGTGCTCCGATCTGGACGACGGCCCCACCGAAAGTCTCGTCTGGCATGCCACCCAGATCGTACCTGCATGAGCGTGACTGGCATGAGCGTGGCAGCCGCCGCAGGTAGCCTGCCGTCCCTCACACGTTGTCCGATGTGTCCTCGAGCCGTGCCACGGCGTCGCGGCTGACACGCTCGCGCATCTCGCCGGTCAGTTCGCTCAACTGGCCCGCGCGCATCTCCAGCAAGCGGTCGGCGTGCTGGAAGTAGTGATCGTCATGACTGATGGCGAACACGGTCTTGCCGCTGTCGCGCAACATGGGCAGCAGTTCGCGATAGAAGATGCGCCGGAACTGCGGATCCTGGTCCGCCGCCCATTCGTCGAGCAGCAGGATGTCGCGCTGTTCGGCAACCGCCAGCAGCAGTGCCAGGCGCTTGCGCTGCCCCTGGGAAAGCTGGGTGTTGGTCACCCGCCAGCCGTCGAAATGCAGCTTCTCGCCCATGCCCAGGCGCTCGATCCAGCTCTCCGCCAATGTCGTGTCGGGCGTCTCGCCTCCCGGTCCCATCACGCGATCGAAGAGATGGAAGTCGGTGAACACGGCCGCGAAACGACTGCGGAAGGCGTGCCACCCTTCTGCGTCGACGGGCTGCCCGTCGATCAGTATGTCGCCGCTGGCCGGTTGATAAAGGCCCGTCAGCAGGCGTGCCAGCGTCGACTTCCCGCTGCCGTTGCCGCCGATCAAGAAGACCAGCTCGCCACGCGACAGCGTCAGATCGACAGGGCCGACTTCGAAGCCGCGGCCATGCTCGCCAGCGGCATAGGCGAAGGTCACGCCGCGCAGCTCCAGGGTCTGCCAATCGCCATGCGCGGCACTGTCGCCGAACTCGGCGCGATAACCGGCCAGCTCCAGGTCCTTGAGCTTGTTGAAGGCGACCTGGGCACTCAGCAGGGTGGGCAGCGCCCCGACGGCTTGAATCAGCGGCGTGCGCAGGAACAGCAGGGTCAGCGAGTAGGTGGCCGCCACGTTGGTATTAGCCCATCCCAGGCCATTGGCGAGGAAGAACACCAGCCCGATGGCCCCCAGCATCATGATGTTCGACCAGTTCACCGCGCTGAGATGGAAGGTGTCCGAGCGGATGATGTGATGACGATACTGCTTGGCATCGTGCTCGTAGACATCCTCGTAGAGCGCCCTGGCGCGGTCGCGGTTGAGGGCCAGTTCCTTGCGGCCATCGATCACCGCCTCGTAGTCCTTGTAGAGGCGATCCTCGGTTTCGCGCACGCGTCCCAGATGGCGATACACATGCGAAACCAGGTACCAGCCGCCGACGACTGTCACCGCCACCCACAGCGAGGTGATCAGCAGCATGCCCGGCGAGAGCCAGGCCAGGTACGCGGCCGAGCCCAGCGTCAGGATCACGCCCTGCACCAGCTCGGGCAGCCGTACGAAGGCGATGGTGATATTGCGTACGTCGCTCGACAGGCTCGCCAGCAGATGCGCGCTGCCCAGCCGCTCGATGCGCTCGATATCGGTATCCAGAATGCGCTTGATCAACCGCCCGCGCAGCCGATAGACGAAGTGATGGCCCAGGGTGGTCAGCGCCAGCTGCGAGCCGAGCGTCACCGCCAGCAACAGGGCGATCAGCCCCAGGAACTGCGGCAACACCCACTGCGGAGCGCCCTGGGCCTCGATCAGGTGCTGGTTGATGAACGCGATGACGCCGATGCCCAATCCGGCGCTGGCCAGGCTCAGCACCATGACGCCGATGAACGGCCAGCGATAGTCGCGATACACGACGCGCAATAATTCCATGCAAGCCCCAAGGTGGCGACGCGTCGCGCGAACGCGACGCCGATGAATGTCAGCGTGGCCCACGATTCTTGCCAATTCGCGCGCCACGTCAAGGTAAAGGATTCTCGTTTTCGCGTTCACGTTGCAACGCATTACCACGATTGGCGACAATAGCGCCCGTGTGGCGTATTCCGCGACCTTATCGTTCGCGTTCACAACCTCTCGCCCGACTCCGCCACGCACCGGGCGCCGACACTCAATCAGGCTCGCGCATGCTCGCCGAACTCTTCGCTGTCATGGCCCCCGTCTTCGTGGGTGCCACCATCGGTTTTGGCTGGGTACGCCTGGGATACGCGTATCCCACGGACTTCGTCACCAAGCTGGTCTTCAATGTCGGCACGCCGTCGTTGATCCTCGCCTCGCTCTCCGGCGCCAACATCGATGCCCATACCTTCGGGCGCACCATGCTGAGCACGCTGGCCGTGCTCGTCATCATGGCGCTGGCGACCGTCTTGATGGCGCTGCTGCTGCGCAAGGACTGGCGCGTCCTGCTGGCGCCCATGATGTACCCCAACACCGGCAACATGGGTCTGCCGGTGGCGCTCTACGCCTTCGGCAAGGAAGGCTTCGCCTATGCCATCACCGTGATGGTGACGGTCGCCCTGGTACAGTTCACCTTCGGGGTGATGATGATCAGCCGCAGCAATCCCCTGAAGAGCCTGCTGCGCACGCCTACCGTCTACAGCATCCTCCTGTCGGTGGCCATTCTGCTGACGGATACCGACCTGCCGCGCTGGATCGACAACACCGTGGACCTGATCTCCGGCTTCACCGTGCCGTTGATGTTGATCACCCTCGGCGTCTCGCTGGCCAACATCCAGGTACGCAGCCTGTCCTCGGGGCTCGCCTTCAGCCTGCTGCGCACGGCCTTCGCCGTCTGCGTGGCCTTCGGCGTGGGCTGGGCACTGCACCTTCCGCCCTTGGCGCAGAGCGTGCTCATCCTGCAAATGAGCATGCCCGTGGCAGTCTATAACTACCTCTTCGCCCAGCGCTCGCGCCGCGAACCGGCGTACGTCGCCAGTCTCGTGTTCTGTTCGACCCTGCTCGCCTTCATCTACGTGCCGGTACTGCTCGCGCTGTTCATGTAGATATGCCCCCGACGGCCTGGGTAGCTGGTCTGGCAGCGTCTGGCCATATAATTGTCACAGCATGAATCTCTGTTATTCTGCGTAATGTGCGACGCGCAGGAAGCGCTCGCAAATTGGCAACCGTTCAGGAGGAACGCCATGAATTGGGATCAAATCGAAGGTCGCTGGACCGAACTCAAGGGCAAGGCCAAGGCTTCTTGGGGCGAGATGAGCGACGATGAACTCGATCAGATTGCCGGCAAGCGCGATCAAATGATCGGCAAGCTGCAGACCAAATACGGTATCAGCAAGGAAGAAGCCGAAAAGTGCGCCGACGATTGGGCGCGTTCGATCTGACCAGATCGGACGCGGGCACTACCCCATCGAATTCATAGAATCACGAAGAAGGAGCTTCACCATGCGCAACTCAATGTACCGCATGACGCAAACCGCCATTCTCATCGGTGGCCTGAGCCTGACGGGCGCGGCCCTCGCGCAATCCGAGACGCAGCCGCAGGGGCTGTATTCGGCCGACGAGCTGATGGATGCCGATGTATTCCTCGCGGAAACGCCCGATGAAGACGTCGGCGATGTCGAGGACGTGCTGCTCGGCGAAGACATGAGCGTGCAGGCGTTGGTCATCGAGACCGGCGGCGTGCTCGATCTCGGCGATACCCATCGCGTGATCGACCGCGATGACTTCACCCTGGAAACGCACAATGGCGACGATCTCGACGATCTGGATTATCGCGTCACGCTCGAGATGACGCGCGACGATGTGGCCAAACTGCCCGAATACGACAACGACTGGTGGCAGAACGCCCAGGAACAGGCTCGCCAGGCTTGGGAAAACACCAAGCAAGGCGCGGAAAGTGCCTGGCAGAGCACCAAGTCGGCCACGGCCGACCTGCTCGACGATGCCAGTGACGCCATCAGCAACTGATCATGGCTCGACGGGTGACTCGTCACCCGCTGCCTGAACTGGAAGAGGCCTGCCACTCGGCAGGCCTCTTTTATTGCCCTTTACCCGTATTGCCCTGTATTCGCATTGCTCTGTGCTCGGAACCGCCCGGCATCTGGTGCAGCCCCGGGCATCCGGCCACGAAAAAGGCCACCCGAAGGTGGCCTTTTCCGCGAAGGTCGTATCGATTCGACATCGACACCGGTATCACCGCGCGGGTGATACCGTATTCACTTACTGCTGCTCTTGCACCATGCCCTGGACACGCTGCATGAGCTCGGGATCCTGCTGGATCGCCTGGCCGATGGCGTTGAAGTCCTCGACACTCATGCCGCTGTCTTCGACGACGCTGACCATTTCCTCATTTGCTTCCTGACGCAAATCCTGTTGAGCCGACTCGTCTTCAGCGTTCTGCAGCTTCTGCGTATATTCCTGAGAAACCTTGGCGATTTCCTGAGACGCATCAGCGAACTGCTGAAGCTGTTCGTCGGAGAAGTTCTGTGCTGCCGCCCCCTGTTGGGTCTGACCAGCACCGCTCGCTGCCGGGTCTTCCTGCTGTGCCATTGCCGCCGGTGCCGCTACCATTCCGGTGGTCAGCATGGCCGCTGATACAAAAGCAGTGATCCGTTGCATGTATACCTCCAGGTTTTGCGTGTACGTGGACACTCTGACGCCCACGAACGAAGTGAGTTCAACTTTTCGTGTTACTGCGTGTAATCAATGCGCCGTTTCATCAATACGGCGAGTCATCAACCGTTCGTCTCGAGCCATCCGACGATGGCCTCGATGCCTTCACGTATCTTGGCCAGGGCGAGATCGGCCTCTGCCGCCTCGACGTCGACCGATGCTCGTGCGAGCAAATCCGTACCATCAAAATCTACATAGGCCAGACGTAACGCGAGCACACTAGGGTCGCAGCCAAAGGCACTTCCCGGCAAGAGCGCCACGCCGGCATCGTCGAGCAGACGCGTCGTCAATTCGGCACTGGTGGTGATGCCCCGCGCCCGCAATGCCTCGCGGTGGCCTTCGAAATCGGGAAACAGATAGAAACCGCCGTCCGGTGCATGCGTGCGCACGCCGGCTGCCTCCAGACGTTGCGCGCACCAGCGGCCTATCGTCCCCAGCCAGCGCCGCTGCGTCTCGAGATACGCCGCCTGGGCCGACGTCACGGCGTAGGCAGTCTCCGCCGCTGCCTGCACCGGGCTGGTCACACTCGACCAGGTTTCGGAGGCGATGCCGATCAGACGTGCCAGCAAGTCGGCACCCAGCGCTTCGGGCACGTTGAGCACGCCCAGTCGCCATCCGCCCGCGCCGCACCACTTGGATAGCCCACTGGTGGTCAGCGTGCCTTCTGGATAATCGAGTGCGAATGCCCGATGCGCGCCCCGATGATCGAGCGGGCCATAGATTTCGTCGGCCAGTACCAGCACGCCATGACGCCTGGCCACTCTGGCCAGTTCACGCTGATGTTCGGGGTCGGGCGACAACCCCGTGGGATTGCCGGGCGCATTGAGGATCAGCAAGCGCCGGGCCGGGCCGTGTTCGCGGCAATAGCGGTCGAGTTGCTCCGGCGTGATCTGCCAGCGGCTTTCGAAGGTCGCCGGCAGGCGTACCGCGTGCTGCCCCGCCAAGCGCGCTTGCGGGGCATAGGACACCCAGGCCGGCGCAGGGATCAGGATCTCGCTGGCCGGCAGGGCCTTCATCAGCGCGAAGAGCAGTAGCTTGCTGCCCGGCGCCACCAGTACCCGCTCGGCCCGCCAGTCGGTGCCGTCCATGTGGCGATGGAACGCCGCCACCTGCTCGCGCAGCGCGGCGGTGCCCTGTACCGGCAGATAGGCCTTGTCGGCAGCGTGCTCGGCCAGTGTCGCCACCGCCGGAGCGAATACCGGGAACGGCGACTGGCCGAACCCGAACTTGATGATGCGTCGGCCTTGCGTTTCGAGCTGACGCGATTGCTCGTTGATCAAGAGCGTATCCGAGGCGGCGGTGGCGCCGGGGGCCTCGGCGTAACCGCGATTCAGCCATTCGGCGGCGCTGGTGGTGGATTCGGGAGCGGCGGCAGGGGCGGTCATGTCATTCTCCGGCAATGGTCTAGGTGCCTGGGTACGCGCGGCCTAGGTGCACGCGATAATAGGAGCGCAAGGGCGCGGTGGTGTCATTCGACATGCAAGCGCGAGATCAGCGCCTCGCGCTGACGCAGGGCCAGCACCGCGTCGTGTCCCATGTCGCGGGCCACGCGGGACAACAGGAGTTCCACGAGCATGAACAGGCTGCTCATGGGGTTGAAGAAGAATGCCCCTTCGGCCGGCGCCAGCAGCGTCAGCTCGGTCAGGGCGGCGAGTTGCGAGGCGGAGTGATTGGTCAAGGCGAGCAGCGAGGCGCCCTGCTCTACGGCCAGCCGGCAGTAATCGACGCTCATTCGCGACTCGGGCCGAAAGGCGATGCCGATCACCAGATCGTCTTCACCCAGCCGCAGGGCCTGCTCGACGCTCACGCCCGCCTGGGGCGAGACCAGCTGCACGCCATCGCGTAGATAGTCCAGGTAGTACGCCAGGTAATGCGCGGCCCCGAAACTGGCACGCAGCCCGACCACATGCACGCGTCGCGCTCGCTGGATGGCAACCGCCGCCCGCGCCAGTTGTGCCGTATCCAGCGCCTCGACCGCCGCCGAGAGGTTCTGCATTTCCTGCTGCCACAGCATGCGGTCATCGGCGAGCTCGGCGCCTTCGGCACGGGGCGTTTCACCGAACTCGAGCAGACGCTGAGCGCGCGTGGAATAAAAGGCGCTATCGCTGAGGTCGTCGCGGAACAGCGTCTGCAACGCCTTGAACCCCTCGAGGCCGAGCGCATGCGACAGGCGCGTCAAGCGGGAAGGGTGAACCCCATGACGCTGCGCCAGCTGCGAGATGCTCGACAGGCTCACCGCCTCCGGCTGGGCCAGCAACGCCTCGAGCAGTGCCACCCCCTTGGCGGACAGCTTCAGCTCGGGGACATCCCCATCCCGAGCGCGCAGCGCCAACAGTTGCAGATCGGCGTAGCGCCGGGGCGGCAGAACGGGCGTATCGGCGGGCATGAGCAGGCTCCTGGCGCATTCGTCTGGCTCGGTTCAGTGTCCAGAATAGGCAGCGGTCGACCTTTTTTGCAAATAAATTTGCAAATAGGGAAATAAAACTCGCGCCCGCAGCATCCACGAGGCTCTGCCATACTGGCAAGGTCCTCACAGGAGTCATGCCATGCGCACCGTGCTGTTTGCCTTGCTACTCGTTGTGCTGCCCGTACTGGGCACCGCCCAGGCGGCCGACCCCGCCAATCCGCTGATCACCGATCACGGTCTTTTCCGGCCGCTGGTGATCGTCTCGCCGGATCGCGACGACGATTACCAACGCATGCGGACCCTGCTCGGCGCGAGCCAGGCAAAGTTCCAGGCACGCGACATGCTGCTGTATCGGGTGGAAAACGGACGCGGTTATCGCAACGACATGCCCATGACGCGCTTCGAGACCCAGGCCTTGCTGGACGCTCTGGCACTGCGCGACGACATGCCGCTCACCACGGTGCTGGTGGGCAAGGATGGCGGCAAGAAGATGCAACTCGAGGGGTTCGTGGCACCGGAGACGGTCTATCACCTCATCGATCAGATGCCGATGCGAGCGGCGGAACGGGATTGACGTTCCGCCACTCGCGTCTTCGTCAGCGCCAGCGCGCGAGTTGCCGTAAATGCGCCTCGCGGGCCTGGCTGGCGGTGACCGGCCTCAGGCGTAACTGCGTGCCCGGCACGCATTGCGCCAGTTGCGCGCACGCCAGTGGCGTCAGGGCGCCGAGACGCGGATAGCCGCCGATGGTCTGGCGGTCGTTGAGCAGGATGATGGGTTGGCCGTCGGCAGGTACCTGAACGGCTCCCAGGGGAATGCCTTCCGACACCATGCCCGCCCCCAGGTAGCGCAGTTCGGGGCCGGTCAGTCGCACGCCCATGCGATCGGCACGCTGGTCGACGGTCCAGGCGGCATTGAACGCCTCGAACACGCTGGTACCGCTGAAGCCGGCGATCTGCGCGCCGCTCACCAGGGCCAGATGCGGGTTTTCGCCCGGCAGGGTGCTGGCGTCATCCGGCAGACGGCGTCCGGGCTCGCCATGGCCCGACCAGACCAGCCTGTCGCCCTCGCCAAGCGTCCCGCCCTGCCCCTCGAGACCGCCCAGGCCCTCGCGTACCGTGCTGGCCACACTGCCCAGCACGGAGGGCGCCTCGAGCCCGCCGGGAAACGCGAGATAAGCGCGGAGACCGGCACGCGGACGCTCGAAGGCCAGGCGCTGGCCGGGTGCGATGGTGAAACTGGCCCCCGGTGCCAGCGGCGTCTCGTCGAGCGTGGCACCGAGATCCGCGCCCGTCAGGGCCAGCGTGGCCGAGGTCTCGGCACAGAGCGTCAGGCCGCCCACGGTAATCTCCAGCCCCGCGGCCTGAGGCGCGTTCCCCAGCAACCAGTTGGCCCAGCCCAGCGACACCCAATCGGCGGCGCCTCCCTGGGTCACGCCAAGGTGACGCACGCCGAAGCGCCCGCCATCCTGAATCAGCGCCAACGGTCCCGCGCGTTCGACGACCAACCCTTTCATGCCTGTTCCTCCGTCGGTGTATCGCCGCGCTCTGCCAGCGGTGTCGGGTCGCCGCCCTGCTCGATGAAGGCCTCGCGGGAAATCGCCTCGAAGCGCACTTTATCGCCCGGCCGGAACAGGCTGTAGCCTTCCCGGTCGTCTCCGAACAGGGCCACGGGCGTGCGCCCGACGATATTCCAGCCGCCGGGCGAGAGCGTGGGATAGACCGCCGTCTGGCGTTCGGCGATGGCCACGCTGCCGGCGGCGACTTTCTGGCGGGGCGTCTTCAGGCGTGGCGTGGCCAGCTCTTCGTCGAGACGCCCCATGAAGGCGTACCCCGGTGCGAAGCCCAGCGCGAAGACGCTGTAATCGCGCGCGCAGTGCCGTGCGACGACTTGGTCATGACTCACGCCCAGGCGGGCGGCGATGCGCTCGAGTTCCGGCCCGACACTCACGTCATACCACACCGGGATCACATGCCGCCGCCCTTCACGCTCGGCCGTCGGCGACAAGCCGTCGAGCGCCTCGCGCACCCGGGCACGGGCCGCCGGCAGCGTCAGGTGCGCCACGTCGTAGTGCACCAGCAAGGTGGTGTAGGACGGCACCAGGTCGATCAATGCCGTGCCAAAGGCCTCGCGCAGAGCGCGATCGGCGGCCAGCATCCATGGCATGTGAGCTTCATCGATGCCGTCGAACAGGCGCACGATGAGCGTGTCCATGCCCACCGTTTCGATTTTCGGGTCGTTCACCGGCTCACTCCCGCGCCAGGCCATCGAAGGCATCGCGAATGGCGCGTACGGCAGCTACCGATTCGGCGTTGTCGCCATGCACGCACAAGGTATCCGCCGGCAGGTGCAGCAAGCTGCCGTCGTTGGCCGTCAACGGCTCTCCCCTGGCGAGCGTCACCGCCTGGGCCACGATGGCCTCGCGATCGTGGTGCACCGCCCCGGGCTCACGCCGCGACACCAAACGCCCCTGGGGGTCGTAGGCCCGGTCCGCGAAGGTCTCGAACCACAGCGTCACGCCCATTTCCTCGGCCAGCGCCCGCATCGGCGCCGGGTCCGCCGTGGCCATGGCCAGCAGCGGCAGTTCGGGATCGTAGGCCAGCACCGCCCGCATGGCGCCGCGCAGAAGCTCCGGGTCGCGGGCCATGTCGTTGTACAGCGCGCCATGCGGTTTGACGTAGGCCACACGCGTCCCTTCGGCGCGGCACATGCCCTCCAGCGCGCCGATCTGATACAGCATCATGTCCTCGACTTCACGCGGCGAACAGGCCAGCGAGCGGCGTCCGAAGCCTTGCAGATCCGGGTAGGCGGGATGCGCGCCGACACGTACGCCATGCTGCACGGCCAATGCCACGGTGCGACGCATGATGCCGGGGTCCGAGGCATGGAATCCGCAGGCGATATTGGCGCAGTCGACGTAGGGCATGACCTCGTCGTCGAGGCCCATTTTCCAGTTGCCGAAGCTTTCTCCCATGTCGCAATTGAGAAGCGGTAGGGGCATGAACGTGACCTCTGCTTGTTGTCGTCGGCTTTCACGAATGCGGCGTTTCACTCTAAGAAAGCCCGCTCGGCCCGGTCCAATCGTTTTTCGTGATGCGTGATATCGGCGCAACCTTTCATCTTGAGGCAGGCGGCAGGAAAGCAGTTGACGCCGGCCGCTGGCGGGCTCAAGAATCATCCTCTGCATGGCCCCATCACAACAGACTCCGAGGAGACCACCATGGCTGTCAGCGATCCTTTCCACCTCGCCGTTCAGGTCCGTGACATCGACGAGGCACGGCGTTTCTACGGCGACTTCCTGGGCTGCCCCGAAGGGCGCTCCTCGGACAGCTGGGTCGACTTCGATCTCTTCGGACACCAGTTCGTCTGCCACCTCAATCCGGCACTGAAGGACAATCCCGTCACCAGCCACAAGAACCCGGTGGACGGTCACGGCGTGCCCGTACCGCATTTCGGCGTGGTGCTGGAAATGCCCGCCTGGCAAGCCCTGGCCGACAAGCTCCGCGCCCATGACGTGACTTTCGAGATCGAGCCCTACGTGCGCTTCAAGGGCGAGCCCGGCGAACAAGCCACCATGTTCTTCTACGATCCCTCCGGCAATGCCCTGGAGTTCAAGGCCTTCAAGGACCGCGAAACGCAGCTGTTCAAGAAAGCGTAACCCGGGCGCCGTTCTTTCTTCGCCGCACGGGGATCCGGGCGGCGACACGCGCAGGATCACCGATGTTCGATTTCAAGGAACTCGAGGCGTTCGTCTGGGTGGTGCGCCTTGGCTCGTTCCGCAAGGGCGCGGCCAAGCTGTACCTCACCCAGCCGTCGATCTCGGATCGCATCACCCGCCTGGAAGACAGCGTCGGCGAATCGCTGCTCGACCGCTCGGCGCGGCCCGTGCAACCCACCTTGCGTGGCCGTGAGTTCTTCACCTACGCCGAACGCCTGCTCGAAGGGCGCGAGGAAGCCATGCGGCTGTTCCAGGACGAGGAGTCGTTTTCCGGCACCCTGCGCCTGGGCGTCATCGAGACCATCGCCAGCAGTTGGTGTCCGACCTTCATGCGCCGTCTGGCCGAGCGCTACCCGCAATTGACCATCGAATTGACGGTCGATATCTCGCCGTTTCTGCATCAACGGCTGGCCGAGAACGATCTCGACATGTTGTTCGCCATGGACGGCGTCGCCCCCGGACTTTGCGCCATCCAGACACCATTGTGCACCTACGAGATGGGCATGTTCGCGGCGCCCGAGATGGCCGCCACGCTGCAACGCGGCGGGCCGGCCGCCTTCGCCGAGACGGCCTTCATTTCCTTCAGCAAACAGGCACGCCCCTACCGCGAACTGGTCGCCTACCTGACCGCACTGGGGATCGACACGCCACGCATTCATCGCACCAGTACCCTGATGACCATCATGCGCATGAGCATCGAGGGCGTCGGCATCGGGGTCCTGCCCGTGGCCACGGTGCGCGATGCCGTGGAAAGCGGCAGTCTGGTGCGGCTCACGCTGGAAGAGCCGCTGCCACCGATGATCTACGACGCCATCTGGCGCAGCGCCAACTATCCCAGTTTTTGCGCCAGCGTCGCCCGTCTGGCCAAGCAGTGCGCGACCGATTATGCCCAGGATCATGGCAAACTATCATCGCCCGCCAGCATGAAAGGGTATGTCGATACTTGACATCAAAATTAACGATTTGACGCCGACACGCCGCCACTTGAAGAATGATTTCGTCTTGCGAGGCACCTTGAGCAACGCATTCGAACACCTCCTTTCAATAACAATGAGGAACCCAGCATGCGCACGATGCACTCTCTCGCCTGGCTGGCGGCGCTAGGCTCGCTCAGCGTGACCGGCGGCGCGATGGCCGCACAATGGAATCTCGCCACGCCCTATGGCGATGCCAGCTTCCATACCCAGAACACCAAGCAATTCGCCGAGGATGTCGCCGAGACCACCGACGGCGACTTGTCCATCAACGTGCACAGCGGCGGCTCCTTGATCGCGCACTCGGAGATCAAGCCCTCCGTGCGACGCGGTACCGTGCAGGCGGGCGAGGTGTTTCTTTCCTCGCTGTCCAACGAATCGCCGATCTACGAGGTCGACACGCTGCCGGGGCTGGCGAACGGGTATGAAGACGCCTACGACCTGTGGCAGGCCTCCAAGCCGATCATTACCCAGATGTTCGCCGAGGAAGGGTTGATGCCGCTCTACGCCGTGCCATGGCCCGCGCAAGGCATCTATACCGACTTCGAGCTGACCGATGCCTCGCAGTTCGAGGGACTGCGCGTGCGTGCCCCCAACATCAATACCCAGCGCTTCGTCGAAAACCTTGGCGGGCTTCCCACCGAAACCGAGGAAGCCGACATCCCCACGGCGTTCAGCACCGGCCGCGTGGATGCCATGATCACCTCCGTCTCCACCGGCAATTCGATGTCCGCATGGGATTACGTCTCGCATTACAGCGATGCCAATCTGTGGCTGCCCAAGAACATCGTGTTCGTCAACAAGCGGGATTTCGACCGTCTCGATGACGCGACCCAGCAAGCCGTGCTCGACGCCGCCGCCGAAGCCGAGCGTCGCGGCTGGCAGGCCAGTCGCGAGGACAGCGCGGAAAGCGCCAAGGCCCTCGAAGCGCATGGCGTGAGCATTTCCCAGCCCAACGCGAGCCTGGCCGAGGACCTCAAGGCCGCCGGCGACTCGCTCTTCGAAGACTGGCAAGCGCGTGCCGGCGAACAGGCCAAGACGCTGATCGAGCGCTATCGCAAGCGCCAGGCCGCCGAATAATCGCACACACCTCGTGACTCGTCCTGCATGCCCCGCGCGTCATCGACGGCGAGCGGGGCCCGTCCTCACCCTCGCACTCGTGAGTGACCGACATGACCTATCGACTCGACAGACTCTACCGCCTCGGTGCCTGGGGGGCAGCAGCCTGCATGCTGGCCATTTGCACCATCGTCACGCTGCAGGTGCTGCTGCGCTGCCTGGACGCCCTGCTGGTCCTGATGGGCAGCACTCGCCTGGGCATCGAGATTGCCGGTGTCTCGGAAATGGCGGCCTACCTGCTGGTCGGCGCCACGTTCTTGAGCATGGCCTACACCTTCACGCACCACGCTCACATTCGCGTCACTCTGGTCATCTCGCGCCTGCCGCCCAGCGCGCGCGTGTGGGTCGAGACCCTCTGCCTGCTGGTGGCCCTGGCCTTGAGTCTCTTGCTGACCTGGGAACTGGTCGGCCTGGTGCGCGAAAGCCTTGAATACGGCGATGTCTCTTCGGGGCTGCTCGCCATTCCGTTGTGGATGCCGCAAAGCGTGCTCGTCGTCGGTATCGCCTTGATGTGCCTGGCGCTCATCGAGACCTTGTGGGGCACCCTGCACACGGCCCTCACTGCGCCGGCTTCCTATGTGGCGACCGCGCCACGGGACGGTGACGCATGATCCATCACTCGCTGAAGGGAGCCTTGGCATGCTGACGCTCAGCCTCGTCACGATATTGACGCTCGCGCTACTGCTCGGCGGTGGCGTATGGATCGCCTTCGCCCTGCTCGGCACCGGCTGGGTCGCGCTGACGTTCTTCGGCAGCTTCGCCCCGGGGCCGATTCTCGCGTCCGATTTCTGGGGCGCCAGTTACGGGTGGGACCTGACCGCGCTGCCGATGTTCGTATGGATGGGAGAAATCCTTTTCCGCTCGGGTCTGGCCGACAACATGTTTCGCGCCCTGTCGCCCTGGCTCAACCGCCTGCCCGGACGCCTGCTGCATTCCAACATCATCGGTAGCGGCCTGTTCGCCGCGGTGTGCGGTTCCTCGGCGGCGACCTGTGCCACGGTCGGCAAGATGACCCTGCCCGAACTGGAGCGGCGAGGGTACGACGGCAACATGGCCATCGGCACGCTGGCCAGCGCATCGACCCTGGGACTCTTGATTCCGCCCTCGATCATGATGATCGTCTACGGCGTGGTGACCGAACAATCGATCTCGCGTCTGTTCATCGCCGGCGTGTTGCCGGGCCTGTTGCTGCTCGGGCTGTTCATGGCCTACCTGGTCGGCTGGTCGTTGCTGGTCGGCAACCGCCAGGGGCGTGCCGGTGAAGGCGCGGCCCACATGCCGTTCGGGCAGAAGCTCCGCAATAGCGCGCAGCTGATTCCGCTGCTGCTGCTCATCGGCGGCATTCTGGGCAGCATCTACGGCGGGCTGGCCTCGCCCACCGAAGCCGCCGCCGTGGGCGTGGTGCTGTCGATGGCGATCGCGCGGGGCAACGGCCATTTCGACAAGGCCATCTTCCTCGATTCGCTCTTCGCGGCGCTGCGCACCGCCTGCATGATCGCCTTCATCATCGCCGGTGCCTCGTTTCTCTCCTCGGCGATGAGCTTCACGCAACTGCCCATGCAGCTCGCCAACGCCATCGCCGAGATGGGGCTGTCTCCGACCATGCTGCTGGTCGTGCTGACACTCTTCCTGCTGGTACTGGGGTGTTTTCTCGACGGCATCTCGCTGATCCTGCTGGTCACCTCGATCATCATGCCGCTGATCGATGCCGCCGGTATCGACCTGATCTGGTTCGGCATCTACCTGGTCATCGTGGTGGAAATGTCGCAGATCACGCCGCCGGTCGGTTTCAATCTGTTCGTCATTCAGGGGCTGACCGGCAAGGACATCGTCACCATCACCCGTGCGACCTTGCCGTTCTTCCTGCTGATGATCCTCGCCGTCGTGCTGCTGCACCTCTTCCCGGGCATCGCGCTGTATCTGCCCCAGGCGATGAACTGAGTCGCACGCATCCACCTCCCCAACCGCAACGGCCGCTGGAAGATTCCAGCGGCCGTTGCCGTGAGCATGGGTGTCTCGAGGCGAGACGTTACAGCGGCTTGACGCTTGGTGCCGGCGCGACGGCGTCCTTGGAAAGCGGATTGCGCAGCGGCAGGGCGAACGGCTTGGCGTCGATCTCGAAGACATCACCGGGCTGGGGAATGATGCCGTCGCTGAAGCTCAGCGTCGCGGTGCCGAAGAAGTGCACATGGACATCGCCCGGACGGCAGAACTGCGCATACTTGAAGTGATGCGCCTCGAGATTGGCCAGGGTGTGGCACATGTTGGCCTCGCCGGAGATGAACGGCTTTTCCCACAGCACCTCGTCGCCCCGACGAATGCGTGAGGTGCCTTGCACGTCATCGGGCAACTCGTCGATCAGCAGCGTCGGGCCGAAAGAGCAGGCGCGCAATTTGGAATGCGCCAGGTACAGGTAGTTCTCGCGCTCGGTGACGTGGTCCGAGAACTCGTTGCCCAGCGCATAGCCGATGCGCCGTGGCACGCCGTCGTTGTCGATCAGGTAGAGACCGGCGACTTCCGGTTCCTCGCCGCCATCCAGCGCGAAATGCGGCATGCGCAGCGCCTCGCCCGGCGCCATGACGATGCCGCCGTCGCCCTTGTAGAACCACTCGGGTTGCACGCCGAAATCGCCGGGGGCGGGCTTGCCGCCTTCCAGCCCCTTGCGGAACATCTTCATCGAATCGGTCAGCGGCTGGTCGCTCTGATCCGCTTCGTTCATCTGACGATGCATCTTGTCGCGGCCCTCGGCGCTGCCCAGGTGCGTCAGCCCGGTGCCGGTGACCAGCAAGTGCGCCGGGTCGGGATGATCCAGCGGCGCCAGCAGTTGCCCCTTGTCGGCCAGGGCCACGGCATCGACACGTGCATCCCCGGGCCATTCCTTGATCAGCGCGGCGAGCCCGACCTTGCGATCGAGCGCGGTGAGCGCCAGGGCATGCACGCTGTTCACGTCATCCAGGCGACGCGCCTGGGTGGGATCGTCCTCGATGACCAGGACGAAACGCTCGCCGTTGTCGTTCCGGGCTTGTGCGAGTTGCATGTGATGGGCTCTCCTGAAGGTCGAATCGGTGACGGTGGGTCGCTCAATCGTGATAGACCACGCTGCGCCCGCCATCGATGGTGATACAGCTTGCGTTGATGAACGGTGCCTCGTCGGAGGCGAGAAAGACCGCGGTCATGGCGACCTCTCGCGGCGCTCCCAGGCGCCCCGGCGGCAACAGCGCCTCGATCCGCTGCCTGGCCGCGTCCGGATCGTCGAATCGTTGCCAGTGTGCCTCGACCGCGGGCGTGGCGATATAGCCCGGCGCGATGGCATTGACGCGAACGCCTTGTCGAGCATATTCGATCCCCAGCGATCGCGTCAGCCCCATCAGACCGTGCTTGGCCACCGCATAGGGAAAGCAACCCGGCAGGATGGAAAACGCATGGGTCGAGGCCACGTTGATGATGCTGCCGCTCGCCTGCGCGAGCATGTCCGGCAACACACCGCGCGCGCAATGCCAGGCGCCCTCCAGGTCCACCGACATGCAGCGCTGCCAGGCAGCCTCGGGCATTTCAAGCGGCGTGTGGAAGACGTTGCGCCCGGCGTTGTTGATCAGGGTCGTGATCGGCCCATGGGCTCCCCGAGCCGCCTCGAGCGCCGCGTCCACCGACGCGGGCTCGGCGATATCGCAGCTCATCGCCACTGCCACCCCGCCGGTATCGCGCAGTTGCCGGGCGACGGCTTGCACGCCCTCGAGATCGATATCCGCCAGCGAGACGCGCGCACCTTCCTGAACGCAGGCCTCGGCCATGGCCCGGCCGATGCCGGCCGCGGCCCCGGTGATGAAGACATGCTTGCCGCGCAGACGCGGTGCCCTTTCCGGCATCGTCATCCCTTGGCGCGCCGGGTTTGCTTCCAGCGATCGAACATCACCGCCAGCAGCAGGATCGCCCCGCGTACCAGGTACTGATAGAAGGTCGGTACGTTGAGCAGCCCCATGGCGTTCTGCACGCAGCCCATGATCAGCACGCCGACCAGCACGCCGGTGATCGAGGCGACCCCGCCGGAAAGCGACACGCCGCCCAGCACGCAGGCGGAGATCACCGCGAGCTCCAGCCCCATGGAGGTATTGGGATCGCCCAGGCCCATGCGCGAGGCCAGCAACACCCCGGCGACCCCGGCGACGACGCCCTGCAGCGCGAACACCGCGATTTTCAGGCGACGCACGTTGACCCCCGCCAGGCTCGCCGCTTCGGCGTTGCCCCCGGTGGCCAGGGTGTTGCGACCGAAGGCCGTCATGTTGAGCACGATGCCGAAGATCACGAAGCACACGATCATCGTCCACACCGGCAGGGTCAGCCCCAGGAAAGAAGCGCTCCCCAGACTGAAGAAGCTCGGCACGGTCACCATCACCGCGTCGCCGCCGGAGGTGATGTACGCCAGGCCGCGCACGAACTCCATCGCCGCCAGGGTGGCGATCAACGAGTTGATGCCGAACTTGGCCACCACGAAGCCATTGAACGCCCCCACCGCACCGCCGGCGGCCACGCCCCCCAGCACGCCGACGAACACGCTGCCGGTGGCCGAGGTCACGACCGCTGCCACGACCCCGGTGAAGGCCACGATCGAGGCCACCGAAAGATCCACCTCACCGAGCGCGAGGACCATCATCATGGTCGTGGCGATGGTGCCGATCAAGGTCACCGAGAGCAGCAACCCGACGATATTTCGCCCGGTCAGGAAGTCCGGCACGAACAGCGCCAGGGCCACGAACAGCACCAGGAATATGGCGATCAGGCCGGAGGTGTCGAGCAGGGTGCGTAGCGGTTTGGCACGGGGTTTCGGTGCCGATGACGTGTTGTCGCTGGCAGCCAGTTTATCTGTGCTCATGGCGATCCATCTCTTGGTATTGTCATGAATGAGCGGCTCATGCGGGCAAGGCCAGACCGAGCAGACGCGCCTGGGTTGCCTGCTCGCGCGGTACGATGTCGACCAGGACGCCGTCACGCATGACGCCGATGCGATCGCAGATCGAGCTGACCTCGGCGAGGTCGCTGGAGATCACGATCACCCCCTTGCCCTGCTCCGCCAGGTCGTACAACAAGGCGTAGATATCGCGACGCGCCCCCACGTCGATGCCACGCGTGGGTTCGTCCATCACGAACAGGTCGATCTCCTCGGCCAGCCAGCGACCGAGAATCACTTTCTGCTGGTTGCCGCCGGACAAGGTATTGATCGGCGTGCGATGGCTCGGCGTCTTGATGCTCAGGCGCTGAATGTAGGTCTTGGCGTTGTCGGTCTCGCGTGCGGCGTGCCGGAACATGCCCCAGCGACGGAAAAAACGCCGGCAACTGATGTTGAGGTTGTCGGAGACGCTGGCCACGGGGAAGATCCCCTGGGACTTGCGGTCCTCCGGACACATCGCGATGCCTGCGCGGATCGCTTGATGCGGCGAGGCAAAGACACGCGTCTCGCCCCGCAACGCGACCTGCCCGCGGCTGGCCTTTTCCACGCCGCAGACCAGTCGCATCAGCTCGCTACGCCCTGCCCCCACCAGGCCGAACAACCCCAGTACCTCGCCGCGTCGCACCTCCAGATTGACCGGTTCGTTGACCCCGCGCCCCTGAAGGCCGTCGATACGCATCAGCACATCGCCGATGTCGCGTGGACGGAAGCCATACACGTCGTCGATCTGTCGGCCGACCATCTCGCCGACCAGCATGTCGTGATCGAGCCCTTCCAGCGTCTCGTGGGTGCGAATGTGGCGACCATCACGGAACACGGTCACCGCATCGCACATCTCGAAGACCTCTTCCATGCGATGGGTGACGTACAGCACCACACGCCCCTCGTCACGCAGTCGTGCGACGATGCGCTTGAGCTGCCGCGTTTCTTGCACGGAGAGACTGCTGGTCGGCTCGTCGAAGGCGATGATCCGCGCGTCGCGCAGCAACGCCCGACCAATCTCGATCATCTGCTGCTGCCCGATGGAGAGCTCCCGCACCTTGGTCGCCGGGTCGATGTCGCCCTCGCCCAGCTCCTCGAGAATCTCGCGGGCACGTGCCTTCATGGTTCGTCGGTCGATGAACCCCCGGCGCTCGGGCAACTGTCCCAACAACAGGTTTTCGGCCACCGACAAATTGGGTGACAGCGTGAGTTCCTGGTAGATGATCGCGATACCGTGCGCCAGCGCCTCGCGCGCATTGGCGAAGACATGCGCTTGGCCGTCGATCCACAGCTGGCCCGACGAGGGCCGATTGACGCCGCTGAGCACCTTGAGCAGCGTCGACTTGCCGGCGCCGTTTTCCCCCATCAAGGCATGCACTTCCCCGGCACGCGCGGAGAAGCTCACCTCGTCGAGGGCCTTGACGCCGGGAAACTCGACGCTGATTCCATCGAAGCGTAAGAAAGCCTCTGACATACAGGACTCCTGCGAAAACATGGGAGCGCCCGCGCGTTGACCGCGGGCGCGACGCTCACAAGCCCAGCTCTTCCCGAACGTCTTCCCAGTTGTCGCGGGTCATCAGCTTGCCCGTGGTTTCCGTGTTGGCCGGCGGCTTCTCGCCCTCGGTGATCCACTGGTAGAGATTGTCGGCCGTCTGGCGTCCATGCATGGTCGAGCTGACCGCCACGGTGCCGTAGAAGCCGGTGGGCGTCTCGCGCGAGAACTCGGCAAAGGCCGCACCGGAGCCGTTGATCCCCACGCCGATGACCTGGTCGGGATCGAGCCCGTACTGCTCGCTGGCCCGCACGCCGCCCAGCACACTTTCCTCATTGAGCGCGTAGATCACCCAATGCTCGAAGTCGCTGCGCTTGGAGAAGACCGGCGAGGCCGCAGCAAAGGCACTGCTGGTATCGGTGTTCTGCTGCGGCGCATCGAAGATGTTGGCTTCCTTGAAGCCCGAGTCGAGCAGCGCGGCAGTCGCCCCGTCGGTACGCTCCTTGGCGGTGGGCAGCTCGTAGTTGGTGATGCGCAGCGCCGCGACCTCCTCCGGGTCCCAGCCGCGACGTTCCATCTCCTCGGCGATGGCATTGCCGACCTGCTCGCCGATCTTGTAGCCGGACATCCCCAGGTGCGGCACCTCCTCCATGGGCTCACCATCACCGCCGACAAAACGGTCGTCGACGGTCACCACCTTCATGCCGTATTGCTCGGCACGGTTCATGATCGCCGGCCCCAGACGCACATCCGGGGGACAGATCACGAAGCCCTCGGCTCCCTGGGAATGGAGGTTATCGATGGCACTGAGCACTTCCTGGCCATCCTCGCCGGACAGACGCACCACCTCGAAGCCTTTCTCTTCGCCGAGTTGGGTCGCGGCGTCTTGTTCGTTGATGAACCATGCCTGCTCGGGTTTCTTGACGATGAAGCCGATCTTGACCTCGTCGTCGCTCTGCGCCTGGACCAATAGCGGGCTGGCGCTGAGCGCCATGCCGACGGCCAGTCCGAGTAGCTTGCGCGGGGTGGATAGCGTGAATGACATCCGGCGTTCTCCTGTCCCGTGAACGGGTTGTTGTTGTGTCAAAGACGGTTTTTTCAGACTCTGAACAATAGGCACAAGCGAAATAACCGGCTAATGCCACTTGACAGAATTATTGATATACATTTTGTTATTAATTTTATGCGAGGCCAGACACCATGAGCCCTTTACCCCATGACTGGTTCATGCGGGTGCGACTAAAGTTGCGCCATCTGCAGCTGTTCATCGCCCTGGACGACCTGCGCAATCTGCATCGTGCCGCCGAGCGCCTGGGCATGAGCCAGCCCGCGGCGTCGAAGCTGCTGGGGGAACTCGAAGGTCAACTCGGCCTGGCGCTGTTCGAGCGCCATCCTCGCGGCATCACGCCCAACTGGTACGGCGAGACGGTGATTCGTCATGCGCGCGGCATCCTGTCGTCGCTGCATCAGGCAGGGGATGAACTCAATGCATTACAGGCGGGAAGCGCGGGGAGCGTGTCGGTGGGAACGGTGATGGCGCCCGCCGTCACCCTGCTGACCAGCGCCGTGGAACGCGTGCACCGCGACCGACCCAACCTCAAGGTGAGCATCGATGTCGATGTCAGCCACGAACTGATTCCGCGCCTCGTGGAAGGCGAATTCGATTTCGCCATCGCGCGCATTCCTTCGACGCTGCCGGCGGGCGACTTCGTCTTCGAAGAGATCGGCGAAGAGGCATTGTGCTTCGTGTGCCGTGCCGGGCACCCGCTGGCCGACCGCACGTCGCTCAATCTCGAGGCCATGGTCGAGTATCCGTGGGTCCTGCAACCTCCGGGCGCGCTGATGCGTCAACGGGTCGACCACCTGTTCCTGCATCATGGCGTGGCGTTGCCGCGCCAGATCATCGACACACCGGACATCCTGGTGGCGTTGGCCATGGTCGATAAATCCGACACCGTGACCGTAACCACGCGGCAAGTCGCCGAGTTGCTCTGCGACCAGCCGCGCTTTCGCATCCTGCCCTTCCCCGAGGCGCTGAGCGTGCAGCCCTACGGGCTGGTCAGTCTGCGCGAACAGCGCCTATCGCCCGGCGCAGCGGCGCTGATGTCGGCGTTGCGCGACCTCATTCGCGAGCACCGAGACGCTCACTCGTGAAAGGCCTCGACCTCGACACGCTTGCCGAGCAGGAAGGCATCGGCGACATGGCGTAGCGGCGCCACGTCGACGTCGCTCTCGCCCCGGGCGATGAGTTCGGCGAAGCGCGCGTAGAGCCCGGGGTACTCGACGTCGTCGCCTTCCAGCACGATCTCGTCCCCGATCCGCAGGCAACTGCCGCCTTGGGTCAGCGCCAACGGCCCGGCATCGGTCTCGACATGAATGTCCCAGGTTTGCGGCCCGGTCTGGCGCCAGTCGAACTCGGCACGAATCGCGGCGCCCCGGCGGTCGCTGAAGGCCAGAGTGGCGGCGATCGGTCCCTGCCGATTGGCCGGCACCTCCAGTTCGCCCTGGGTGAGAAAGAACGCCTCCGGCAGAATCGCGGTGATGATCGACAAGGCGTTGATGCCGGGGTCGAATACCCCTAGACCGCCGGCTTCCCAGATCCACTCCTGCCCAGGGTGCCAACGCCGCACATCTTCCTTCCATTGCACATCGACGGCAGTGACGTGGCGCTCACGCAGCCAATCGCGCGCCTGAGCGACGGCAGCGGCGTACCGCGAGTGCCAGGTCGCGAACAGCGTCACGCCGGCGCGTTCGGCCTGGGCGCGCAGGTCTTCCACTTCACTGAGCGTCGCCCCGGGCGGTTTCTCCAGCATCACATGCTTGCCCGCCGCGATGGCCGCACACGCCTGGCGGTAGCGCACCTGTGGCGGTGCGCACAGCGACACGGCCTGGATGTCCGGTCGCTCGTCGAGCAGCGTCTGGATATCGCGAAAATGCGCGACGCCCTCCAGCGAGGCATTGCGACTGGCCACAGCGTCGAGCGAGAACGCGGTGTTGTCGTGCAGGGCGGGCACGTGCTGGTCGCGGGCGATCTTGCCGAACCCGACGATGGCGATGGAGGTGGGGGACATGAGGGCTCCTTTTCTAATCTGGCAACCGCAAGGACGGGGCAAGGCCCTCGCCCACGCTCATAGGCGCTCGAGGTAGGCGCTGCCGCCTAGCTGACGCATTTGCCGCTGAATCCACTGGCTACGTTTGACGATATACGACGAGGGCCTCGACGCGCTCCACTCGCGCGGGTTGGGCAGAATCGCCGCCAAGCGACTGGCCTGGGCCGCGCTGAGCCGATCGGCGCTGACCCCGAAGTAATGCTGGGCGGCGGCTTCGAGACCGAACACGCCCCGGTCCCATTCGACGATATTGAGATAGACCTCGAGGATGCGTTCCTTGGGCCACAACAACTCGATCAGCACCGTGAACCACGCCTCCAGGCCCTTGCGCACCCAACTGCGGTCGGTCCACAGGAACAGGTTCTTGGCGGTCTGCTGACTGATGGTGCTGGCGCCGCGCAGGCTGTCGCCGCTGAACCAGGCATCGAGCGCTTTTTGCATCTGGTTGAAGTCGAAGCCGTGATGCATGGGAAAGCGCTGATCTTCCGACGCAATCACCGCCAGCTTGGCGTTGTCGGATAGCGCATTCCACGGCCGCCACTGCTGCTGGATCGAGACCGGCTCGCCGCTCACCCAGGACTCGACCTTGCGCTCCAGCATCACCATCGAACCGAAGACCGGCACCACACGAAACACCAGCACCAGCAATACCGACAGCCCGACGAAGCCGAGCATCGCGAACAGCAAAAAGCGCAGTCCCCTGCGCAACCAATCCCGCGTCATGCGTTAGCCTTATGGGGTCGCAGCATCATGACGAACGAGTATATCAGGCCTGCTGCTTCTCGCGGCGCCAACCTACTGCGTGTTCTCATGGCCAGCCAATGCCAGTGTTCGGAACATTCGATACGGCTTTGTATATCAATCTGTTCGGTACCTTGATCACCGGGCGCCACCCTGCACGTCCAAGACCAGAGGCGTAATACCAAAGTATTGCGGCATGACCTTCATATTAGAGTGCTTGCAACCCCGCCCCGCTCATTCGATCATGGGTCGTGCCAGTCCTGATACCAGGGTCGCCGCCCTTTACCGTGATCTCCGGGAGCATCGCCATGTGGCCGCAACGTGAACTGCTCGACCGCCTCGCCATCGAACTGCCCATCGTCCAGGCCCCCATGGCCGGCGCCAACGACGCGACACTGGCCATCGCCGCCAGTCGAGGGGGCGCGCTGGGCTCGATTCCTTGCGCCATGCTCGCCCCCGAACGCATCGAGCGGGAGGTCACACGGTTTCGCGAGCATGCCACCGGCCCGCTCAACCTCAACTTCTTCTGCCACTTGCCGTCACCGCCCGACCCCAACGCCGAAGCCGCCTGGCGCGAACGCCTGGCACCGTTCTACCGCGAGGCGGGGCTCGACCCCGAGGATGCCGCGCC
This sequence comes from Chromohalobacter israelensis DSM 3043, assembly GCF_000055785.1. Taxonomy (GTDB): domain Bacteria; phylum Pseudomonadota; class Gammaproteobacteria; order Pseudomonadales; family Halomonadaceae; genus Chromohalobacter; species Chromohalobacter israelensis. Next base: position 1,146,293 of record NC_007963.1, on the reverse strand, counting down.
GGCCGCCCAACGCACGCCCTTCGACGACGTCCAGTGCGTGCTGGTCGAGCGTCTGCGTCCCGAGGTCGTGAGCTTTCATTTCGGCTTGCCGGACGCGCCCTTGCTGGCTCGCGTGAAAGCCACCGGCGCCACGGTCATGGCCAGTGCCACCACCGTCGCCGAGGGGCGCTGGCTGGCCACCAACGGCGCGGACATCATCATCTCCCAGGGGCTCGAAGCCGGCGGGCACCGCGGCGCGTTTCTCGAGGATACCCGCGCGGACACGGTGGCCGACGCCATGGCCCGCCAGCCCGGCACCTTCGCGCTGGTACCGCAGCTCGTCGATGCCATCGACCGGCCCGTCATCGCCGCCGGGGGCATCGGCGACGCACGCGGCGTCGCCGCCGCCTTCGCGCTGGGTGCCTGCGGCGTGCAGCTCGGCACCTACTACCTGGCCACGCCGGAAAGTCTGATCAGCGACATTCATCGCGCCGCCCTGGCCGAGGCCCGCGACGACAACAGCGTCGTCACCCGCCTGTTCTCCGGTCGCCCGGCGCGCAGCCTCGTCAATCGAGTGATTCGCGCACTTGGCCCTCTCTCGCCAGCCGCTCCGCCCTTTCCCACCGCCGGTGGCGCGCTTGCCCCGCTCAAGCAAGCCGCCGAGGCCCAAGGGCGTGGCGACTTCTCATCGCTGTGGGCCGGCCAGGCAGCGGCACTGGCCCCCCACGGCGACGCCGAGACCCTCACGCGCCGACTGGGCGACGAGACGCTGGCACGACTCCAGGCGCTGGCTTCGCGTTGATCACGTCTACCGGCGCCCTGTCTTATCAACTCCGACGATCAGCCCGTTGAAAGACGACTTGCAAAGCCGTCATAATCCCTTAGCCAACAAAATATCGTCACGTTATCGATTCGCCTGCTTGCATCCTCAGCGACAATCCGTCCGCTTTCGGTAACGTTCACGACACACAAGGAAAAGGCTTTGCATTCTTTCTCGCTGGCACCCGCCCCCCGGTGCCATCGCTCCCTCTGCGTCGGTGGTCGCGCATGACGCAGGTCGATCGGCTCTTCGAACGCTACGGCCCCCGCTACCGCCTGTGGGTCACCCTGACCGTGATGCTGGGACTCGTCGCCCTGGGCATGTCGATCACCATCGTCAATGTGGCGGTGCCTTACATAAAAGGCGCGTTCGGCATGAGCGATTCCCAGGTGCAGTGGCTATCGACCGGCTTTCTGGCCTCGACGACCGTCTCGCTGCTCGTCGCGCCGTGGCTGGTCTCCGCCGTCGGTCAGCGCGCCACCTTCATTGGCTTGCTGGTCGTGTTCATCGCCGCCTCGTTTCTCGGGGGCCTAGGGCAAGGCATGGGCATGCTCGTCGCCGCGCGCGTCATACAGGGCGGTATGACGGGTCTGATCCGCCCGGTGGCGATGCAGGCGCTATTCGCGGCTTACCCGCCCGAGGGACGTGGCATGGCGACGGCGATGTACGGCATGTGTCTGGGGCTACCGCTGACGCTGGCCACGGTGATCGGCGGCTGGCTGGTCGAGCATTTTACCTGGCGCTACGTCTTCTTCGTGACCCTGCCGATCTGCGTGGCGGCGGCGGCGATGGGGTATTTCTTCTTGCCCTCGAGGGAGCAGAAGGGCCCGCGCCCGCCCTTCGACTGGGCCGGCGTCGTGCTGTTATTCGTCTCGGTTTTCTCACTACTCGCGGCGTTTTCCAACGGCCAGCGCTGGGGCTGGTACGATCCTCGCGTGCCGGGCCTGCTCCTCGTCGCCCTCGTCTGTGGCGCCGCGTTCGTGGTCTGGCAGAACCGCACCGCGCACCCATTGATAGACTTGGCGATTTTCCGCAATCGCGTGTTCGTGGCCGGCACTCTGGCAATGTTCCTGTTCGGTGGCACCTTCTACGGCATCATGTATTTGCTGCCTCAATTCGTGCAGTCGGTGCTGCATTACAGTCCGATCACCGCCGGACAGATCTTCCTGCCCTCCACCGTCGTACTGGGGGTGCTGGTACCGCTGGTCGGCTGGCTGAGCGACCGCCACCCACCGCATCGGCTCACTGTGCCGGGGCTGGGCTGCACGATGTATGCGGTGTGGCTGATGGCACAGATGGACTGGAACACCTCGTTCACGTATCTGGCGACGGCGATGGGAATTCTGTCCATCGGGATGGCCGCGTTCCCGCCACCGACACTTTCCAACGCCATTGCCGGCCTCCCCCGGCATCTGACCGGCCACGGCTCCGGGGCGATCAATTTCGCGTTGCAGCTAGGCGGCGCACTGGGCACGGCCGCATTGGTCATTCTGCTCGACCGACGAACAGCCCAGCACGGTCAAGAACTCAATGCCGGGGTCAATGCCGATAACGCGCTCGCCAACCTCCAACTCGACAAACTCGCAGAGCTGGCCGGTCATCTGGGCTCTTCCGCCACCCAGCAAGGCGCCATGGGCGGGTATCTCATGGAGCGCATCGAGACGATCTGGGCATCGATCCTCGCTTATCAAGACGGCTTCTGGGTGCTCACGGGTAGCCTGTTCATCGTCGCGATTCCATCGCTGCTCCTCAGTCGCTGGCGCGCCACGACACCCAGATGACCAAATAGCTCAAGAGAACAAGTAGCCCAAGTGACCAGGATGTCCACGCGACGTCCGATTCGACCAAGGACACTGTCATGACCCACGACACCAGCATGACCGACGACGCCTCAACGCCTCCAACATCCCACCGACGTCTGCCACGCGGTGCCAAATGGCTACTTCTCGCCATCATCGTCGTGCTCTTTCTGGTGTGGCTGGGCTTCGCCATCGCCCACCGCATGACCCACGTCAGCGCTCAGGACGCCCGCGTCATGGCCGATCAGATCACCGTGAGCAGCCGCCTGGACGGTCGGATTACCCACTTCACGCTGACCGAAGGCGACATGCTCGTCGAAAACGATGAGATTGCCACGCTCTACAGCGCACCCGATGAACGCCGCCTGGCCTCCCTCGAGGCAGACGTCGTCGCCCAGCGTGCGCGACTCGACTACGAGAAGACACGGCTGGCGATGGCCGAAAAGCAGCTCGAGGGCGGTATGAATCTGACCCGACAGGAGCTCGACGCCAGCAAGGCCGCCGAGAAAGCCGCACAGGCACGACTCACTGAAGCCGAACGTGACTTCAAGCGCGCCGATGCTCTGTACAAGAAACACTCGGTTTCCGAGCAGCGGCGCGATCAGGACTACTATGCCTATCAAGCCGCACTCGCCGAGCATGCCCAGGCGCAGCAGGAAGTGCAGGTCAATCAGGCGCTGGCCGACAACGCCCGAGTCGGTTTCATCAACGGCTCGCAGATGCCATTGCCCAACCCCGATGTGCTGCGCCAGCAAGTCAAGATCGCCGAACGCGACCTGGCGTCGGCCGCAGCCAAGCGCGACGAGGAGCGTCTACGCCTCGACGACCTGCATATCACCAGTCCCAGCGACGGTGTGATCAACAAGACGCTGGTCGATCAGGGCGAGTATGTCAGTGCCGGACAACCGATCCTGATGATGCACGACCCCGACAAGCTGTGGGTCGAAGCCAACATCAAGGAAACCGACATCGGCGAATTGCGTCAGGGCCAGCCGGTGGCGATCACCGTCGATGCCTTCCCCGACGCCATCTTCAAGGGGCATGTCAGCGTCATCGGGCGCGCCGCCACCAGCCAGTTCGCACTGCTGCCGGATCCCAACCCCTCCGGCAATTTCACCAAGATCACCCAGCGCCTGCCGGTTCGCATTCGGTTCGACGACGGACCGACCGAGCTGATCGGCCCAGGCATGATGGTCGAGGTGGACATCGACGTCAGCGACACCGAACCACGCGATCATGGCTGATCGCAACGGGCCGAGCGCAAGCGATCGCTCACTTCAAGCCTTCGGCCTGCATGGCGCACTGGACCGACTCGCGCTCGGCAATGCGCGCCACGAAACGCTCCAGGTGGGGCCACGGCGACAGCGAAACATGCACCACCCGGGACCAGCTGAGTACCGTGAACAGGTAGGCGTCCGCCACGCTGAAACGCTCGCCCGCCACGTAATCGCGTGTGGCCAGGTGCTTGTTCATCAGTGACAGCCGCGCGTTGAGGTTCTTCTGGGCCATGGCGCGCCACGTCTCGCCGCTGTTGGGCTTGAAGAACGGGCTGAAGTTCTTGTGCAGCTCGGTGGTAATGAATACCAGATGGCTCAACAGCTCGAAATAGGCCTTGCTGCCCGGAGATGGCGCCAGTTCGGCCTCCGGCGCGAGGTTGGCGATATACAGCAGGATCGCGACCGCCTCGGTCATCACCTCGCCGTCATCCAGCACCAGGGCGGGGACGTAGCCATTGGGATTGATGGTCAGGTAATCCTCGCCGCTGGCCGTCTGCTTGGTGGCCAGATCCACCGTCTCGATCTCGTAGGTCAACTCCGCCTCTTCCAGCGCGATATGCACCGCCATCGCACAGCTGCCCGGCTTGAGATACAACTTCATGACATCGTCTCCGTTCATGGGTGTCCATCGTCGCCATCCGAGTGGGCGCTCACGTCGTCCCACCGCCTTCCAGTGCCTGGCAATGGCGCGCCACCGATAGTGCCACTACCGGCCCCGCGTCGGCGGTGATCTCACTGTGCCAGAATGCCGCGTAGACGGCCTCGAAGTCGAGACGCTGCAAGCGCTCGCCGATACGTGCCACCTCACTGGCGGGCAGCGGAATGTTGTTGGGGTACGACCACATGAAGGATGCCATGCGGTCCGGCGTGACCAGCAGCGTATCCCCGGTCAACAGCGTACCGCGCGCTTCCCAGTGCAGCACGCTGGCCCCGGGGAAATGCCCACCCAGCCGGTGTGCCGTCACGCCGGGCAGCACCTCCAACGTCTCGCCCTGCCATGGGGAAAGCGCCTCGTCCGGCGCCATGATCCACTCGCGGTCCGCCGCGTGCACGTACACCGGGCACCCGAAGGTACGACCCCAGCTCGCCATGGTGGCGTAGTAATGCGGATGCGAAATGACGATGGCCTCGAGTCCGCCCAACGCCTCGATCAGCGTAACCGTGGCCGCATCCAGCAGACTCAGGCAATCCCACAACACATTGCCGTGGGGCGTGCGCAGCAAGAACGCCCGTTGGCCGATGGCGAACTTCGGCACCGTGCCCAGCGCCAGAAGCCCCGGCACCATCTCGCGAAAGGTATTGGTATGCCCCGCCGCCAGGGCCGTCGGCGTCGTCCACTGCTGCCCCGATGCCGGCACGTACTGGCGCTCGTCCTCGCACACCGGGCACCGCGACGGCGGCACCTCGCTCGCGGGATACTGCACCCCGCATGTCGCACAGAGAAACCCCGGTCGCATCATCCACACTCCTCCTTCGCGTTGGCGCTTGGCATGAGTGTGGTCGAGGTCATGGGCCGAGGCCAGGTGGGTAATGACTCACTTTGAAGGTGCCTCATCGTCGCTCAGCACATAAAAACCGGGCACCTGGCGGTGCCCGGTCGTGAGTGAGCATTGACTTGGCTACGCGTTCAGCGCTTGAAGAAGTTGCTCTTGACGAGGTCGACGACATCCTCCATGCGCCCGTTGAGAACGGCTTTGGTGGAGTAGAGCGCGGTAGAGGCGACTTGTCCGGCTTCCACCTTGGGCGGCATGACGAGTTCCATCCGGTTGACCTTCACGTCGAGCAGTGCCGGCCCCTCATGGGCGAGCCATTCGATGATGGCGGGTTCGAGCTGGTGCGACTCCTCCACTCGCCTGCCCCAGATACCCATGACCTGCGCCAGCTTGTCGAATTCGGGATTCTCGAGATCGGTGTAGCTGTCGAGCAGACCTTCGACCTTCTGTTCCAGTTCGACGAAGCCCAGCGAGCTGTTGTTGTAGACGACGATCTTGAGCGGCACCTTCTCCTGCTTGAGGGTTAAGAGGTCTCCCATCAGCATGGTCAGGCCACCGTCACCGCACATGGCGATGACTTGCCGCTCGGGAAAGGCCTTTTGAATGCCGATCGCCTGCGGATACGCGTTGGCCATGGTGCCGTGAACGAGACTGGAAAGCGTACGACGCCGGCCGGTGGCCCGAATGTGACGCAGCATCCAGACCATCGGGCTCCCCCCGTCCGCCGTGAAGAAGGCATCGTCGGGCGCATGCGCATTGAGTGCCAGGGTGAGCTCCTGCGGGTGGATCAGCGTATCGTCGCGGGACTCGTGAGCATCATGCGTCAACGCTTTCTGGTACTGCTTGCGGCAGCTATCCAGCCAACGGGTATCGGTCTGTTCATCGATCATCTTGGCCAGCGCCAGGCAGGTATCACGCACGCTGCCGACCAGGCCGATGTCCACCGGATGACGCTTGCCGATCTGCTGCGGGTCGATATCCACCTGAATGATGGTGGCCTTCTCGGGATAGAACTGCCCCCAGGCGAAGTTGCAGCCCAGCAGCAGGAGCGTGTCGCATTCGGCCACGGCATGATAACCGCCTGCCAGACCGAACACGCCGGTCATGCCGACCTCGAAGGGATTGTCGGGTTCGATGAAGTCCTTGGCGCGCGAGGTCCAGGCGATCGGCGCGTTGAGCTTGGCCGCCAGGGCCATGACCTCGCTGCGGGCGTGCTCACAGCCAAATCCGGCGAAGATGGATATCTTGCCTCCCTTATTGAGCTGTTTGACGGCAGGCACGAATTCCTCGGCATTGGGCCGCACGATGGGGTCGAAGCGATGCGCGCGAAACGGCAGGTCCTGACTCGGTGTCTGCGTGAAGATATCGCCGTGCACGACGAGCACCGCCACCCCGTTATTGGCCAGTGCCGACTGGGCGGCCAGCGCGGTCATGCGGCGTGCCTGTTCGGGATTGACGATCGACTCGCAGAACACGCTGTACTGTGAATAGATGGCCCTGGGGTCGACGTCCTGCGGAAAACCGATACCGGCATCCTTGGTGGCCACCTGGGAGGCGATCAATACCACCGGCGAACCACTGCGATGCGCCTCGAACAGCCCATTGACGAAATGCAGGCTGCCGGGGCCGCAGGTACCGGCACATACCGCCAGATCCCGCGTCATGTAGGCCTCGCCCCCCGCGGCGAAGCCGCCGACTTCTTCATGGCGCACATGCACCCATTCCAGGGCATCACTGCGTCGAATGGCATCGGTGAAGTGATTGATGGTATCGCCGACGACGCCGTAACAGCGCCTGGCGCCAGCCTCCGCCAGTGTCTCGACGATGATCTCGGCCACGTTACTGTGACTGCTCATGCGATTCCCTCCGCATCGGCGCCCTCGAGAGGCGCATAAACGTGATCGCCACGTCGACGCGTGGCGTCCCGCTTTCACTCTATGCCCGACGAAGGTCGATCTCCAAGCCCGGTGGTGTTGCTGGACGGTGTCATCGTGTAGACACAACGGGGAAGCGCGGCGCTTTTTATCGTAGTAAATTGATATATCATCGTTTGATCGGCCGTCGCGAATATACGGTGGCCATGCGAGCCCATTTGGCGGCCGTATGCAACCGCTCATGAACGGAGATTCCCCCATGGAGCTGACGACGTGGCTCACTTATGTCGGCGTTATCGCCGCACTGATCGCCTTTCCCGGTCCGGTGGCACTGTTATGCATGCACCACGGGTTACGCCATGGCCGTCAGCGCGCCTTGGCGACGGTGATCGGCGGAGCCATGGCGTCGTTGGTGCTCATGGGGCTCTCGTCGCTGGGGTTGGGCGCGATTCTCGCCACCTCGGAACTGGCCTTCATGCTGCTGAAGGGGCTGGGCGCGGCGTATCTGATTTATCTTGGCATTCAGGCCTGGCGGGCGCCCGTGACGACGTCGCCGACGGAGACGCCGTCGGCGAGTTCGGTGCAAGCCGGGCGTACCGGGCGGCTGGAGTTGTTTCGGCGCGGCTTTACGGTGGGCATCAGCAATCCCAAGGACCTGCTCTTCTTCGGCGCGCTGTTTCCCGGCTTCATCGATCTCGGCGCCCCGCAACTGCCCCAATTCGCGATCCTGTCGCTGACCTGGCTGGCCATCGACCTCACCACCATGTCGAGCTACGCCACGATGGGCTCGGGCATCGGACGCTGGTTTCATAGCCCGCGCCGTGTGAAGTTGTTCAACCGCACCACTGGCAGCTTGTTCATTGCCGCCGGGGGCACCCTGGCGGCGTCGCATCGCTGAAAGGCTCGGGCTTAACCGGCCTCGGCCTGCTGCGCCTGGCGTTCAAGCTCGGCGGCCATCTCCGGGGACAGCCCCAGCTCGCTGGCCAGTTGATCGAGCCAGGCACGCTCCATCGGCGTGGTCTCGTCGATCACGGCGACACTGATCAAATACATCTCCCGCGCCGCCTGGGGCGAGTCCGCCTCACGGGCCAGGGCCTGGGCATCCAGCGGCGCCTTCAATTGCTGTTCGACCCAGCGGTGCATCTCGTCGTCTGCCCCCAGGGCGTCGATCTGTTCGGTGATCAGCGCCTGTTCCTGCTCGTCGATGTGGCCATCGACTCGAGCCGCCATGATCATCGCCTGCAAGAGTTCCAGGCTACGCCGCTCCTGGTACTCGCCGTCGAGCGCCTCGACACGCTCGCCTTCGTCAGCCTCTTGTGTCGCGCTGCCCGCGCCCTTGTTCTGCGCATTTTGCCACGCTTTCCAGGCCAGTACGCCGACACCGGCGATCGCGCCGTACTTGAGTGCTTTACCGCCCATCTTGCGGCCGCGCTTGGAGCCGACCAGCATACCCAGGGCACCGCCGCCGAGCAGGCTCTTCATATCGAAGCCACCCACGTTCCCGCCGCTGGACTTGCCGTGTGAACCACTGCCGCCCAGCTGTTTCGAGAGACCGTCCAGCATCCCCTTCACATCGACACCACTGCCCTTCTGGCTACCGCCGGCTTGTTGCATCAACTGCTGCAGTATCTTGCTTGCATTCATGCCCTGGCTCCTCCTGTGATCTCCGACCGAAGCGCACGCTTTTCATGCGACGCGGCTTCCCTGACGACTCCCACCAACACGGACCGGTATCGCGGCCATGAGTTCGACGGAAAGAGCCCGCGATGCCCTGTCGCCAATGTCAGCGTGGCCGACTTTGGTGAGATCCTCACACAGTTCCTGCCAGCCGCCCACAAAAAAGCCACGCCCGAAGGCGTGGCATTCCCTTGAAGCCCCTTTGAACAGGGGTCTTGGCGGAGCGTTATCGTGGTTATGGTGACGCGTGCCGGATCTCGCGATCAGGCGTCTTCCTCGTCAGCGCCGCCTTCGTTGGTACCATCGTGACCGAGATAATCGGCCTTGCTGCGGCGCTCGAGCCACAGCGGGTTCGTCCAGGCGGTGTCGCCATCGGCATCGTCGACTTCCAGCGCGACCCAGCCCTTGGCATCACCGGGAATCTCGAAGGTCAACGTCGCGTCGGTGCCGTCGAGCGATTGGGTGGCGAGCACCTCACCCCCCTGGCCGATCAGGCGGGCTTCCGCCAGGTCGTTGACGGCGGTGGCGTTCACCGTCCATTCGCCCTTGGCGTCTTCCACCAGGCGCAGGCTGTCGCCGAACATGTGCTTCTCGGGGAACAGCAACGGCCCCTGGGTCGCGTAGCCATGACCATCCTTGAGGGCACGGGCGAAAGCGCGTGGGGTCAGTTCGCCGGGCACGTGCCCCATCATGCGAATGCGGCCGGTGAGATCGTTCCAGGCATCGTGGGTATCCGTGCCTGCGGTGAAGTACAGGCGCGTCCCCTGATCCCAGAAGCGATGCGCGGCGGCAATGGTCGGCTCGTTGTCCACTTCGGCATTGAGTTCGAGCAGGTCGAAACCAGGCGTGAAGCCGCCGGGTACCTTGCCGTCGCCCAGATTGCTGAGATAGCCGTAGGCGTTGTACGGGTGGTTCATGGGCACCACCTCGGCGCCCAGACGGTGTGCGTCCTTGACGATCTCCTGCACGTCGTCGGTGCCGGGGTCGACCTCGAGTTCCCCGTTCATCTCGATGGGGAAGGGGTTCATGTGCCCCCAGGAGGGCGAGATCTCGATGGAGGGAATGAACGGCACGCCGCGCTCGGCGGAGAGTTTGCGGAAAGTGTCGTGATTGGCCGTGGAGTCGTGATCGCTGATGAAGGTCAGGTCGAGGTCCGTGGCCAACTGGGCACGCACCACCGTAGTCGGTGGCGTGGTGCCTTCCAGCACGTTGGCGTGATGATGCAGGTCGGCGCCATACCAGTGATCGTCGTTGGGTTCGACGAGACGCTCGATTTCGACGGTCTTGTCGATCTCTTCTCCGGTCTCCAGGCTGACCTCCAGCGTCTGCTGGCGTGCGGTGAAGCCGGCACCGGCGTTGACGGCCAGGCGGTAGTCGCCGGGCGCCAGCTTGAGCTCGGCGTGACCGGCGGGGTCCAGTTCGGTGAAGAAGGTCTGCTTGCCGAGGAACTCTACCGGCGGCTGCTGGCCTTCGAGGATCGTCAGACGCGCATCGCGCGGCGTGTCGTTCTCGGTGCCGCGAATGTCCAGTGACAGCGTGCCGGGCCCGCGCATGCCATCGAAGTTCAACTCGCGCTCGCTGCCGTCGGTGACTTCCAGCGCGACCGGCTCGGCATTGGCGAAACCTTCCGCCGTGGCGTAGGCCCGATACTCGCCCGCCGGCAGCGACATCGAGAACTCGCCATCATCGGCCAGCGTCCAGGCGTAGGGCGCGCCCTCCTTCTCGATCATCACCACGCCATTGGGCGGTGCATTGCCGTCACTATCGCGCAGCGTGCCGTGAATCTCGCCGCTGTCCTGCTGCTTGCGCTCGATCTCGTTGGCGACCACCGGTGCCAGGTCGCCTTCCGGCACGACCTGCAGCCAGCCTTCGAAGCGGCGCGACTCGCCGGACTTCAGGCTGTGCTCGCGGTACATGTCCTGGCCTTCGTAATTGATACGATCGAAATAGGGCGCATGCAGAGCGAAGGCCCAATCCCGGTCGTAGGCGACCATGCGATCGGTGAGCGCGTCGCTGGCCTCGGTTTCCTTGGCATCGCCCAGTCCGGGCACGCCGAACAGATACCCGGTATCCGGCCACAGCGTGAAGCCGGAACGAATCGCTTCCAGCGGTTCGTCGCCCTGGTTGTCGAGCACGGTTTCCAGATGCACACGATCGCTGCCGGCTTCCAGCGTGTAGGTCGTGGTGACCATGGCTTCGCCGAAATTGCGGCTGACGCGGATCACCGCGCGCTCGGCGGATTCCTCGACGACTTCGACCTCCTTGCCGTCATTGGGCCAGGCTGACCAGTTGTTGGGAATGAAGTCAGCAAAGGCGACACGGTCCAGATCGATCTCGCCATCCTTGACCGCCGCCAGATCGACCAGCGTCCCGCGCGGCACGCCCCAAGGTGGCCGCGACTCGACGGCCAGCGCAAAGGCCAGTTGGTCGTTGGCGATGGTGATGTCCTGTGCGTGGTTGGCCTCGCCATCGGGAATGTCAGTGGCGCCGCGCGTCACACTGACGTCGGCCTGGGCCAGGGTGGACGCTCCCAGCGTCAGCGCCGCCAGCGGCGCGAGATGCCATCGTGTATGTGTCATGAGATCCCTCTGATGTTGATTTATTATCCAAATTTCTCTTTTTCATTATTCAGAATTTTGATTGCGCGTTCAAATTACTGTCACATTTCGACCATGCTTGACCTGGAGTGCACTCCAGGGTTGTAGAGTCGCAAGGATCAATTCGGTTCACGATGATGAGGTTTGTATGGCGTGTTGCTGCGGTTCCTCTCCCTCCCCCGAAGCGACGCCACGCTATCGGCGCGTGCTATGGATCGCGCTGGTGGTCAACGCGCTAATGTTCGGGGTCGAGATGCTGGCCGGCGTGAAGGCGGACTCCACCTCATTGATGGCCGATTCGCTCGATTTCCTGGGCGATGCGGCGAACTACGCCATCAGCCTCGGGGTTCTGGGCATGGGACTGGTGTGGCGCGCCCGAGCCTCGCTGATCAAGGCAGCAACGCTGGCTGGCTTCGGTGTCGTGGTACTCGGCGTCACGCTGCACAACCTGCTGGCCGGCAGCTTTCCGGATGCGCCGACCATGGGCGCGGTAGGGCTCTTGGCGCTGTTCGCCAATCTGGCAGTGCTGGTGCTGTTGATGCGCTATCGCGAGGGCGACAGCAACATGCAGAGCGTGTGGATCTGCACCCGTAACGATGTCATCGGCAACGGTGCCGTGCTGCTCGCCGCGCTGGGCGTGTTCGGCAGTGGCAACGCCTTGCCCGACCTGATCGTGGGCGGCGTGTTCGCCTTTCTCTCGCTATCCGGAGGCTGGAAGATCGCCCGTCAGGCGCGCGGTGAACTCCGCCACGCCCGAGCGACCGAACGTCTGGGCACACCCTCCCCGGAGTCACGCTGAGCGCCCGGCCATGCCGGGCCTATGTATCGATGCCGGGCCTCAGAACTCGATGGCGACATGACTCTTGGGCGTGCTGCAGCAGCTCAGGATATAACCGTCTGCCTCGTCCTCTTCGGTGATACCGCCGTTGTGCTCCATGGTGACCTCGCCGGCAAGCTTCTTGACCTTGCAGGTACCGCAGATACCCATGCCACAGGCCTTGGGGATGTGCAGGCCCAGCTTGGCGGCGGCGGCGTGCACGGTCTCTTCGGGCATGATGCGAATGCTCTTGCCACTGTTGCTGAATTCGACCTGCAGCATGTCGGCGGTATCGACGGCTTCCATCTCCGCCTCGGCCTGCTCGGCAAGTTCCTCCACATCCGCCCGGACATCGGCGGGCGTGGCCCCGAACGACTCCTCGTGATAGTGGCTCATGTCGAAGCCGTTGCTCTTCAGCACCTGCTTGACGGCCTTCATGTACGGCGTGGGCCCGCAACAGAAAATTTCGCGCTCCAGGTAATCCGGCACCATCAATTCGAGCATCGCCTGCGCCAGGTAGCCGCGGAATCCCGCCCAGGGTTCGCCGCTTTCATCACCACGCTCGCAGACGATATGCAGCCGGAAATCGGGAATTCGCGAGAAGATGTGCTCGAGTTCGCGGTGGAAGATGATGTCGCGAGGCGTGCGCGCGCTGTGCACGAACTGCAGATCGACATTGGCGTTGGTGTCGAAGAACCAGCGCGTCATCGACATCAAGGGCGTGACGCCGACCCCGCCGGACAGCATGAGCACCTTGTCGGCGGGATAGTCGATGACATTGAAATCCCCGACCGGGCCGTGCACCACCAGCTCGCTGCCCACCTGCAGGTTTTCGTGCAGCCAGTTGGAGACACGCCCGTCGGGCAGTCGCTTGACGGTGATCGAAAAGCTGTAGGGCACGGAGGGCGAACTGGAGATCGTGTAGGACCGCATCACCGCTTCGCCGTCGATCTCCAGCTCCAGGGTCACGAACTGCCCCGGCTTGAAGAAGAACAGCACTGGCTGATCGGCCATGAAGCAGAAAGTGCGAACGTCCCAGGTTTCCTGGATGACCTTCACGCAGCGCACGTTGTGGCGCCCGTTCGTCCAGGTCTGGGTCGTGACGGGATTGAAGAAATTCTGGGTCATGGAAAGTCTACCTGGTCGCGCGACGGTATCCGACGTTTCAGCGCATTGTGATCATGCGGCTCAGTGGCCACTTGCCTGCCAACGACTCACGCATGCCAGCCCCGGCCACGCCTTGCAGTCGCTGTCTTCGATGGGCGTCGTCACTGCATCGGCCGGTGTCGCGAGCAGACAATTCGCTTGAGTGGCGATACGCCACACTCCTTGTCACTCGCGCCTCTCACGCATACCCCATTCAATGTCATTGGCGCCATCCGTTATCGAACCGGCGCACGAAGAGGATGCCTTCATGGATCTGCTCGCCACATCCGCATTAGACGATCCCCTGGCCGCCGCGCGTGACGCGACCGCCGACATGCTGCGCCAGCGGCAAGGCGACCATTCCTTGCCGCAGCCGTTCTACAACGATCCACGAGTGTTCGCGCTGGAAATGCGCGAGATCTTCGAGCACGAATGGCTGTTCGTCGGCATGACCTGCGAAATTCCCGCCAAGGGCAATTACCTGACCGTGCAGATCGGCGACAATCCCATCATCGTGGTGCGCGGCGATCAGGGCACGATCCATGCCTTCCACAACGTGTGCCGACATCGGGGATCCCGACTTTGCACCCAGGCGAAGGGCAAGGTCGCCAAGCTGGTATGCCCCTACCATCAGTGGACCTACGAACTCGACGGCCGACTGCTGTTCGCGGGACAGGACATGGGCGAGGATTTCGACCTCGGTGCCCACGGCCTCAAGCCGGTGGCAGTGACGCACGCCGGTGGCTTCCTCTTCGTCAGCCTGGCCGATCAGCCGCCGGCCATCGACGATTTCCTGGCCACGCTCGATGACTATCTCGCGCCTTACGAGATGGATAACGTCAAGGTGGCGGCGGAGTCGAACATCGTCGAGCAGGCCAACTGGAAGCTGGTCATCGAGAACAACCGCGAGTGCTATCACTGCAACGGTGCGCATCCGGAGCTGCTCAATTCGCTGATCGAATACGATGACACCGACGACCCTCGCGCCACGCCCGCCTACCGCGACCTGGTCGCCCGCCAGCAGGCGCACTGGGAACAGCAGCAGGTCCCCTGGGCGCTCAAGCGCTTCGGCAAGCGCAACCGCTTGACCCGCACGCCGATGATCGAGGGCGTCGTCTCGATGACGATGGACGGGCGCCCGGCCAGCCAGCGGTTGATGGGACGTCTGCCGAACCCCGACATGGGGTCGTTGCGCATTCTGCACCTGCCCAATTCATGGAACCATTTCATGGGCGATCATGCCGTGGTCTTCCGCGTACTGCCGCTGGGCCCGCAGCAAACACTGGTGACCACCAAGTGGCTGGTCCATCGCGACGCCCAGGAAGGCGTCGACTACGACCCGGAATGGATGCGCAAGGTGTGGGACGCCACCACCGACCAGGACCGTCAACTGGCCGAGGAAAACCAGCGCGGCATCAACTCCGTCGCCTACCAGCCGGGGCCCTACTCCAGGACCTACGAATTCGGCGTGATCGACTTCGTCGACTGGTACAGCGACACGATGCTGTCGCGACTGGACGCAGAAGCCCCTTCATTGCACATCGTTCAGGGCTGAGCGTTTCTCTGACGGTGCGTATCGGACAAATGCCCCACCACGCGATACATGTCATGCATGCGTGGTGGGGCATTCCCGTTTTGCACTGGTGCCTTGTCATCCTCATAACAGGCCGAATGCCCGAGCGAGGATACCTCTAGGTACGCAAACGAGGCAGCAGATGGGTTTCGATCGCCTGGCGTACCGAGGGCAGCATTTCATCGCTGTGCTGCATCATGTGCTGAATGGCCTCGGGCAACCCCTCCACCCCGACGTCATTGTACTTGCAGGCGGCCATCCGGGCACTGGTCTCGGGGCAGGCCCCGTCGGGAATCCGGACACCCAGTGCCTGCAGGCGTTGGCGAAAGTCGTCGCCGTCGATCAGGTCCGCGATCATCATGGCTCACCCTCCTCGCGTCAGGGAAACACTACGTAAGCTTGTGGTTGTGGGTACTCGGCCGTCGTTGGGCGGTGTTGTCGTTTGCCGTCCCGTCATCCTTAGATTAGGAGAACGCTGGAAAAATTCCCGCTTTCGCCTCCGTCAGCGCGCGAAGACCACGGTACGCCTGGCATGCAGAAACACCCGTCGCTCCAGATGAAGCGATACCGCCCGCGCCAGGGTCAAGCATTCGATATCGCGTCCCTTGGCGACCAGGTCCTCGGGGTCATCGGCATGGCTGACAGGCTCCACGCCCTGGGTGATGATCGGCCCCTCATCGAGATCGTCGTTGATGTAGTGCGCGGTGGCACCGACCAGCTTGACGCCTTTCTCGAACGCCTGATGGTAAGGTTTGGCGCCCTTGAACCCTGGCAGCAGCGAATGGTGGATGTTGATCGCCTTGCCCGTGAGTTTCTCGCACAGCTCGCTGGAAAGCACCTGCATGTAACGCGCCAGGATAACCAGCTCCGCCCCGGTGGACTCGATCACTCGCCACACCTCGGCTTCCTGCTCGGCCTTGGTCTCGGGCGTGATCGGCAGGTGGTAATAAGGCAAATCGTGCCAAGCGACCAGCGGCTCGAGATCCGGATGATTGGAAATCACCGCACGAATCGTCACCGGCAGTTGCCCCGTGCGATAGCGGTATAGCAGGTCGTTCAAGCAATGATCCGCCTTGGACACCATGATCACCACCGGCATGCGCGCCTCCGGCGCGGTCAGCTCGAAGACCATGTCGAACTCGGCCGCGCGGGCGGCGAACGCCGCCTGGAAGGTATCGGCGTCGAAATCCGTCTCCTCGGGCTGGAAAGCCGTGCGGATGAAAAAGCGCTCACCGTGGCGGTCATCGAAGGATTGCTGCTCGGTGATGTAGCAGCGACACTCCTTCAAGAAACGCGTGACCACGTCGACAGTCCCCAGGCGGCTGGGGCACTGAGCGGTGAGGATCCAGGTGGCATCTTTACGCCTCATGATGGCTTTCTCGTGTGACACCGATACCATACTCCTCGCCGGCATCGAGCAGCCAGCGGTATACGTAGTCGGCAAAACTGCGCCGCACGATGATTTCCCAGCGCGCCTCGTCCGGGCGACGCAGGATGACGTTGGTCTTGGCGAAGAGCGTGGTCACGCCCTTGCCTACCGTGAACGCATGCGGGTCGACATCATAGACCGTCGATTTCATCAGGACTTCATGCGCCGCCTCCCCGGAGAGTTCGATCAGCGTCTGCCCCGCGCTGACGTCGACGATGGCGACATGCGCCCCGCCGAGATGCGCGCGCAGCCGTGTTTCGAGGCCGAAGGTCTCGTCGCCGGGCACGATCAGCAGCCATTCGTCGGGCGACAACCATTGCACGGAGCGCTGCCCATCGGCATCTACGGTGAGCGAATTAGGGCGCCCGGGCAGACCAATACCGAGTACCTCGCGTAGCGCTTCGTCGAGGACGATGGCACCGCCACGCAGGATGAGATGCCCCAGAAACGCTCGCTCGCCAATCACTGCACGGCCTTCCTCTCCAGGCGCCGGCATGCCGCTGCGCTGGAAGGAGTACGCCAACGGCGACTCGGCGGTAACGGTAGCGTGATCGGCACGGGCGTCGTAGACATGGACCGAGTTAGACATGCTGGCGCTCTCCCTTGGGATCGACGAATTGGGTACCGACGATTTCGGCTTCATGCACACGCCCATCGGCCATCGGCAGATAGACGCTCTCCCCCATGCGCTGATGGCCACCCTTGACCACCGCCAGGGCAAAGCCGCTTTCCAGCGTCGGGCTGTAGTAGCTCGAGGTCACGTGGCCAGCCATGGGCATGGGGATGGCGTGTTTCGGATCGAAGACGACCGGCGCGCCTTCCTCCAGCACCACGCTCGCGTCCTTGGGTTTGAGGCCGACGAGCTGCTTGCGCCCTTCGCGACGCGTATCGGAGCGCGTCAGCGCCCGCTTGCCGACCCACGGGAACGGCTTGTCATAGCCGATGGCCCAGTGCATGCCGAGATCCTCGGGCGTCACCGACCCATCGGTATCCTGGCCGACGATGATGAAGCCCTTCTCGGCACGCAACACATGCATCGTCTCAGTGCCGTAAGGCGTCAGGTTGTACTTGTCGCCGTGCGCGAATAACGCTTCCCAGACGTGCATGGCATAGTGCGCCTGGACGTTGATCTCGAAGGCCAGCTCCCCGGTGAAGGAAATACGGAACACCCGCGCGGGTACACCCGCCACATGCCCCTCGCGCCAATCCATGAACTTGAACGCCTCGCGGTCGAGGTCGATATCGGTCAAGTCGGTGAGCAGCTTGCGCGCCTCGGGACCGGTCACGGTCATCGTCGCCCAGTGGTCGGTGACCGAGTTGAAATACACCTCGAGTTCTGGCCATTCGGTCTGGTGCCAGAGTTCGAGCCATTCCAGCACCGGCGCGGCGTTGCCGGTGGTGGTGGTCATGAGGAAGTGATTCTCGGCCAGGCAGCTGGTGGTGCCGTCGTCCATCACCATGCCGTCGTCGCCGCACATCAGTCCGTAGCGCACGCGACCAGGCGCCAGCTTCTGCCACTTATTGGTGTAGATACGACCCAGGAACTCGCGAGCATCCGGCCCCTGGATATCGATCTTGCCCAGCGTCGAGGCGTCGAGAATGCCCACACCCTCGCGAACCGCGCGGCACTCACGGGCCACCGCTTCCGCCATGGTTTCGAGTCCGCCATCGGCGCGCTTGCGAGGATAGTACCAAGGACGCTTCCACTGCCCGACGTCTTCGAATTCGGCGCCCTGAGCAACGTGCCAGGCCTGCATCGGCGTGTAGCGCTCGGGATCGAAGAGCTCGCGGCAGTGGCGTCCGACCACGGCACCGAAGGTCACTGGTGTGTAGTTGGGCCTGAATACCGTAGTGCCGGTTTCGGGAATGCTCTGCCCCAGGCAGCGTGCGGCGACCGCCATACCATTGATATTACCCAGCTTGCCCTGGTCGGTACCGAAGCCCATGGCGGTGTAGCGCTTGACGTGCTCGATGGATTCGAACCCTTCGAGCGTTGCCACCTCGATGGCGCCGGCGGTGACGTCATTCTGCAGATCGACGAACTGCTTGGGCGCACGCAGCGTGGTTTTCTCATGCGGCACCTGGAATAGCGCGCAGGCCGGGCCTTCATGGCGCTGCTCGACATGTGGCAGGTCCGCGTCATTCACGGTGGCAGCGAAGCCCAGTGCCGTCGCTGCGTTAACGCCGGCCTCGACGCCGTCCGCCAGCACCTCGCCCAGCGGATAGACGCCATGGGCACCGCCCGTCGCCGTGACGCCCGCCACGGTAGTCGGTACGAAACCGATGATGTCATCGCTCCATACCGGACGCGCGCCGGTATGCGAGGCCAAGTGGATCACCGGACTGTAGCCGCCGGAGCTGGCGATGGTGTCGCACTCGAGCGTCTCGACTTTTCCGGTGACCGTGAAGGTGTCCACGTCGATGGCCGCCACGCGTGCCGCTGAGACGCGCTGCGCCCCTTTGGCCTCGATCACCGCACTGCCGGTGATGACGCGGATGCCCGCCGCCTTGGCCTGCGTTACGAGATCGCCCTCCGGCGCGGTGCGGGCATCGACGATAGCCGCCACCTCGCGCCCGGCCTCCTGCCAATCCAATGCGGCGCGGTACGCGTGATCGTTGCTGGTGGAGAGCACCAGCTTCTGGCCGGGCACCACGCCGTAGCGGCGAATGTAGGTCGACACCGCTCCAGCCAGCAGGTTGCCGGGGACATCGTTGTTGGCATACACCAGCGGGCGCTCATGTGCGCCGGTCGCCAGGATTACCTGGCCGGCACGTACCCGGTGCAGCCGCGAGCGCGCCTGGCGATGACCATCCTGAGACGGCGCACTATCGCCCAGGTGCTCGGTGCGGCGTTCGTGAAGCGTCACGAAATGATGATCGTGATACCCATGCGCGGTGGTACGCGGCAGCAAGGTGACGTTGTCGTGTTCCGCCAGCGCCGCCAATGTCGTCTTCAGCCATTGAGCGGCGGGTTGATCGTCCAGCGTCTCGCGCGTATCGAGCAGCGAGCCACCCATCGTCTCTTGTTCGTCAGCGAGGATTACCCGGGCCCCGGCACGCGCCGCCGCCAGCGCCGCGCTCAAGCCTGCAGGGCCGGCGCCGACGACGAGCAGGTCACAATGCCGATGCATGTGGTCGTAGATATCCGGATCGGGCTGTGTCGGACTACGCCCCAGACCGGCCGTCTTGCGGATGTATTTTTCGTAGGTCATCCACATCGAGGCCGGTGCCATGAAGGTCTTGTAATAGAACCCCGGCGGCATGAACGGACTGCCCAGCTTGCCGACCCAGCGCATGATGTCGCGCTGGGCGTCGGGCCAACCGTTGGTGCTACTCGCGACCAGGCCGTCGTAAAGCGCCTGCTGGGTAGCGCGCACGTTGGGCACCTGGGTCGCCTCCGTGGCGCCCAATTGAACCACCGCGTTGGGTTCTTCCGCACCGGCGGCGACGGTGCCGCGCGGGCGCGAGTACTTGAAGCTGCGATTGACCAGGTCCACGCCATTGGCCAGCAAGGCCGAGGCCAGAGTATCGCCGGGATGGCCGGTGTATGTGCGGCCATTGAAGGTAAAGGTCAACGTCTGCGTGCGGTCGACCTGGCCGCCTTGCGCCAGGCGGTTGGACTGTGATGCTGTCTGGCTCATGCCTGTGCTCCCTTGACCGACGCCAGAGCGGCGTCACTGGCACCCACGGTCTGCTGGCCGCCCTCGGCAGCCTGCACGCTCGCGGTTTTTTCTTCACGCGCCAGATGCTCGGCGCCTACCGTCGGCTGCTCGCCCATTTTGTAGGTTTCGAGGATCTCGTAACTCACGGTATTGCGCGTGATATTGAAGAACTTGCGACAACCCACCGCGTGCAGCCACATCTCGTGATGGATGCCGCGCGGGTTGTCGCGGAAGAACAGATAGTCGCCCCATTCCTCGTCGCTGCAGGCGTCCGGGTCCTCGGGACGAGCGATATGCGCTTGGCCTTTGGGATGAAACTCCTCTTCTTCGCGCAATTCTTCGCAATAGGGGCAATAGATATGGAACATGGTGGCTCTCCCTTAGGCACTGTCTGAAAAGTGCCTGCGCTCGATCATACGGCGTTAAAAATAGGCTCAAAGTACTCATTTACGATCTGTAAACTCCGTCTTTTCGCCCATTTTTGCCTTGTCTGATAATCGCTCGTCGACTTTTCAGACGAGCCCTAGTGCGCGACGCCAGCGGCGCCGTGCTCGTCGATCAACGCCCCGCTGTGGAAGCGGTCGATGGAAAACGGCGCGGCGATGGGATGCATCTCGCCCTTGGCCAGACTGGCCGCGAAGACATGCCCCGAGCCCGGCGTTGCCTTGAAGCCGCCCGTACCCCAGCCGCAATTGAAGTAGAGCCCCTTGACCTTGGTCTTGGAGAGGATCGGACAGGCATCCGGACAGGTATCGACGATGCCACCCCACTGGCGGTTCATGCGCACCCGGGAGAAGATCGGGAACATCTCGACGATGGCCTGCAAGGTGTGCTCGACGGTGGGATAGCTGCCCCGCTGGCCGTAGCCGTTGTAGCCGTCGATGCCGGCACCGATGACCAGGTCGCCCTTGTCGGACTGGCTGATGTAACCGTGCACGTGATTGGACATCACCACGGTATCGAGTACCGGCTTGAGCGGCTCGGAGACCAGCGCCTGCAAGGGATGCGACTCCAGCGGCAGGTTGAGGTCGGCCATGCGGGCCAGCACGCTGGAGTTGCCTGCCGTGACGCAGCCCACGGTCTTGGCCTCGATGTCGCCGCGGTTGGTATGCACGCCCAGGATCCGCCCATCGCGAATCTTGAAGCCGGTGACCTCGGTGTTCTGCAACAGGTCGACGCCCAGCGCATCGGCGGCGCGGGCATAGCCCCAGGCCACGGCATCGTGACGCGCCACCCCGGCGCGCGGCTGCCAGGACGCGCCCATGACCGGATATCGTGCATGCTTCGAGCAGTCCATGATCGGCACCAGCGACTGCACGCCCTGGGCATCCAGCACCTCACCGTCGATACCATTGAGTCGGTTGGCGTTGACCCGGCGCTGAATATCGCGCATGTCCTGCAGGGTATGGCCCAGGTTCAACACGCCACGCTGGGAGAACATGACGTTGTAGTTGAGTTCCTGAGAGAGCCCTTCCCAATGCTTCATCGCATGCTCGTAGAGCGCCGCCGACTCGTCCCACAGGTAATTGGAACGCACGATGGTGGTGTTGCGCGCAGTATTGCCGCCGCCCAGCCAGCCCTTCTCGAGCACTGCCACATTGGTGATGCCGTGCTCCTTGGCCAGATAGTACGCCGTGGCCAGACCGTGCCCGCCGCCGCCGACGATGATCACGTCGTACCCCGGCTTGGGCGTGGGATTGCGCCATTGGCGCTGCCAATCCTCGTGGTGGCGTAACGCGTGCTTGACGAGGCCGAAGCCTGAATAACGTTGCATGGCACCTCTCCTGCGCGATCCCCGTGCGCTGTCATGGCACGGCGACGTGTCTGTGTATGACGCGATGGTAGCCCCGTCCCTCCTGGCACGGGGTACTTGCAAACGTCACGGCCGGATGCGTTTGCGACACGCCCCCGGATCAGCCGTCGAGCGCCATCGCCACCTCGGCGCGATGCAACCGACTGGCGGCGTACTTGAACTCGGGAATCTTGCCGAACGGATCGAGCGCCGGATTGGTCAGGATATTGGCCGCCGCCTCCAGATAGCAGAACGGCACGAACACCATGCCTGGCTGCATCAAGGGATCGGCGCGCGTCTTCAGGGTGATGCTGCCACGCCGAGTGGCGATGGTGACCGCCTCGCCCGGCGACAGTCCCAGGCGCCCCAATTCCGACGGCGCGAGGCTGGCAACCGCCTCGGGCTCGAGGTCGTCGAGTACCCGGGTGCGCCGGGTCATGGAGCCGGTGTGCCAGTGTTCCAGCTGGCGCCCGGTGATCAGCACCGTGGGATAGTCGTCATCGATGGGCTCATCCGGCGGCAGTGGCCGGGTCGGCGTGAACGTCGCCCGCCCGCTCGCGGTGGGGAAGGCGTCGGAGAACACCACATCAGCGCCGGGAGCATCCTCGGCGGGGCAGGGATAGGTCACCGAGCTCTCGCGTTCCAGACGGGCCCACGAAATGTGATCGAGCGACGCCATGCCCTGCTTCATCTCGTCGAACACCTCGCGCGGGTGCGTGTAATGCCAGTCCAGGCCCAGGCGATTGGCGAGCTGCTGGATGATCCACCAGTCGGGCTTCGCCTCACCGGGTAGCGGCACCGCAGCGCGACCGAGCTGCACCTGACGGTTGGTGTTGGTCACGCTGCCGTCCTTTTCTGGCCAGCTCGAGGCCGGCAGGATCACATCGGCGAACTGCGCGGTCTCGGTGACGAACAGGTCCTGCACTACCAGATGCTCGAGCTTGGCCAGTGCTTCTCGGGCGTGATCGAGGTCCGGGTCGGACATCGCGGGATTCTCGCCGAGGATGTACATCCCCTTGATGGTACCGGCAGCGATGGCATTCATGATCTCCACCACCGTGAGCCCAGGCGTCGCATCCAGCGGCGAGTTCCACAGTTCCTCGAAGGCACTGCGCATCTGGGCGTCACCCACCGGTTGATAGTCGGGCAGCACCATGGGAATCAGGCCAGCATCGGAGGCGCCCTGGACGTTGTTCTGGCCACGCAGCGGATGCAGGCCGGTGCCGGGACGGCCGGTCTGGCCACAGGCCAGCGCCAGCGAGATCAGGCAGCGGGCGTTGTCGGTGCCATGCACGTGCTGGGAAATGCCCATGCCCCAGAAGATCATCGCCCGCTCGGCCTGGGCATACAGCCGTGCAAGCTCGCGAATCAGCTCGGGCTCGACGCCGCAGGCGGGCGACATCGCTTCGGGCGTCATGTCACGCACATAGGCCTTGAGTGCCTCGAAGCCCTCGGTGTGGGCATCGATATAGGCCTGGTCATAGAGCGCCTCGCTGATGATGACGTTGAGCATGGCGTTGTAGAGCGAGACATCGCCGCCGGGCGTGAAACGCACGCTCCGATGCGCGTAGGCATCCAGTGCCTGGCCGCGTGGGTCGAGGACGATCAGTTTGGTGCCGTTTCTGGCCGCCTGCTTGAAGTAGGTGGCCGCCACGGGATGGTTGATCGTCGGGTTGCAGCCGGTGAGGATCACGACATCGGCCTCAAGCGCCTGCATGAAGGAGGCGGTCACCGCGCCCGAGCCGATGCATTCCATCAGTGCCGCCACCGAACTGGCATGGCACAGCCGGGTGCAATGGTCGACATTGTTGGAGCCGAAACCGGTGCGTACCAGCTTCTGAAACAGCCAGGCTTCTTCGTTGGAGCATTTGGCGCTGCCGAAGCCAGCCAGGGCATCGGGACCGTGCGCTGCCTTGAGGTCGGCGAGTCCGCCGGCGGCAAGCTCCAGCGCTTCTTCCCAGCTCGCTTCGACGAAATGGGTCAGTGGCTGAGCCGGATCGAAATCGGGATCGAGCCCCTTGAGCACCCCCGGTTTGCGGATCAGTGGCGTGGTCAAGCGTGACGGGTGCCGCGGATAATCGAAGCCGAAGCGGCCCTTGACGCATAACCGGTTCTGGTTGGAAGGGCCCTCGCGCCCTTCGACGAAGAGAATCGCGTCGTCCTTGACATGGTAGGTGAGCTGGCAGCCCACGCCGCAGTAGGGGCAGACGGAATCGACGCTGCGGTCGGCCACCCGGGAATCGCCGCGCCCCGCTTCGTCGACCAGGGTCGCCGGCATCAGTGCCCCGGTCGGGCAGGCCTGAACGCACTCGCCGCAGGCCACGCAGGTGCTATCGCCCATGGGGTCGTCGAAATCGAAGACGATCTTGGAAGCCGCGCCGCGATGCGCCATGCCGATGACGTCATTGCCCTGGACCTCGCGACAGGCACGCACGCAGAGATTGCACTCGATGCAGGCGTCGAGGTTGACGTTCATGGCCGAATGGCTGGCGTCACGGGTCGACGAGGCGCGCCGCGAATGCTCGGGAAGGTGCACATGGTGCACGGTGGTCGCCTCTCTCTCGGCCCGCGCCGGTAGCCGTCGGCGCACCCCCGTGGCATCGATGGCCAGTTGATCGGCCATGGCCCAGAAGTGGCTGGAACGGTCGGGACTGTCGTCACGCACCGGCTGGTCGACCAGCAGCAGCTCCATGACGCCTTCCCGCGCCGTGCGGGCCCGCTCTGAACTGGCGCTCTTGACCACCATGCCGGGGGCGGCCTCGCGCAGGCAACTGGCGGCCAGGGCACGCTCGCCCTCGATCTCCACCATGCAGGCGCGGCAATTGCCGTCGGCGCGGTAGCCACTGGCATCCTTGAAGCACAGGTGAGGAATGCTCTCGCCGGCACGCTTGGCCACCTGCCAGAGCGTCTCCCCGGCAGTGGCGCTTACTGCCACCCCGTCCAGGGTCAGGGTGAAGCTTGTGTTCGAGCATTGCTTGCTCATGCCATGTCTCCCTTATCCCTTGACGATCACGTTCTGGGCGGCGAGTTCACCGCGGAAGTCCTTGAGCAGCCCCAGCACCGGATTGGGCGCTGCCTGCCCGAGGCCGCAGATGGAGGCATCCATCATCACCTGCGAGAGGCGCGTCAGGGTCGCGGCATCCCATTCGTCGCCCTCGAGCAGAGTCAGCATCTTCTCGGTGCCCACCCGACAAGGGGTGCACTGACCGCAGGACTCGTCGGCGAAGAAGGCCAGCAGATTGGTGGCGACGGCACGCAGATCGTCCTGGTCGGACAGCACGATCACCGCCGCCGAGCCGATGAAGCAGCCGTACGCCTGCAGGGTGTCGAAGTCCAGCGGCACGTTCGCCTTGGACGCCGGCAGGATGCCGCCCGAGGCGCCGCCGGGCAGGTAGGCGACAAGGCGATGCCCCTCGGCCATGCCGCCGCAATATTCCTCGATCAACTCCTCGAGGGTGATGCCCGCCGGAGCCAAGTGCACGCCGGGGTGCTTGACCCGGCCGGAGACCGAGAAGCTGCGCAGCCCCACCCGACCGTGGCGGCCCTGGCGCGCGAAGGCCTCGGCACCGCGCTGCCAGATCAGCGGGATCCAGTAGACGGTTTCCACGTTGTTGACCAGCGTGGGACGATCGAACAACCCTCTCTGGGCGACGAAGGGCGGCCGATGGCGAGGCTTGCCGGGCTTGCCCTCCAGCGACTCGATCATCGCCGACTCCTCGCCGCAGATATAGGCACCGGCACCGCGCCGCAGCACGATATAGTCCGGCACCACCAGGCCCTCGTCCTCGAGCTCGGCGATCGCCTCGCGCAATACGCGGTGCAGGCCCGGATACTCGTCGCGCAGGTAAATGTAGAGCGCCTCGGCTTCCACCGCCCAGGCACTGACCAGGGCGCCCTCGAGGAAGCGGTGCGGCGAGCGTTCCAGATAGACGCGGTCCTTGAAGGTGCCGGGTTCGCCTTCGTCGGCGTTGATGGCACAGTAGCGCGGCCCCGCTTCCTGGCGCACGAAGGTCCATTTCTTGAAGGTGGGGAAGCCGGCGCCGCCCAGGCCGCGCAGATTGGCGGTTTCCAGCGCCTGCATCAACGCCTCGACCGTGACGCGTCCCGCGTGGCAGTCGGCGAGCAATGCATAGCCGCCCTCGGCGCGATAATCCGCCAGCCGCTGCCAGAGAATCGCCTCGGGATGGTAATGACCGGTATCGATCACCGAGGCCACCCCTTCATGGGTGGCGAAGCGCACGTGATGATGCCCCACTTCCACCACCGGCGCGGTGTCGCAGCGCCCCATGCAAGGGGCTCGCACCACCCGGACCGCTTCCGGATCGACGCCGGCCGCCAGCTTTGCCTTGAGCGCCTCGGCACCGGCCAGCCGGCAGGACAGCGAATCGCAGACCCGGACCGTCACCTCGGGCGGTGGCGACTGATCGTCATGGACCACATCGAAGTGAGCGTAAAAGGTCGCCGTCTCGTAGACCGCGGCCATGGGCAGATTCATGTAGGTGGCAAGCGCGCGAAGCATCACCAGCGAGAGGTGGCCCTGGGCATCCTGGATGGTGTGCAGATGCTCGATCAGGAGATCGCGGCGTCGCCGTTCACCGTCCTCGCGTTCGTCGCCGAGGAGTTGGCGAAGCGCCGCCAGGGCGACGGGGGGCAGGTCGCGTCCGCGGAGCTTGTTGCGAAAGCGACGCTTGGGAGTGAGAGTCTCGACGGTCATGGCGTGCTCGTTGTTATCGGTAGGCACTGACTGGCCCGGTAAAGCGCTGCCGACGTGGCGGACCGCCATGGAAGACGCCTTCCGGGTACCGGCTGCCCCGCCCTGAAGCGGGCGCCTGATGGCATATTGGCACCCGGGCGGGGCGATGTCGGGTAGACCATGGTGTCAGTCGCGAATGGCATGCATGACGGCACTGGCCGCGGTCCTGCACCGGGGCCAGCGCCAGCCGCTCAGGCGGCCACGCTGCCGTGCGGATCGATGACGAATTTCTTGGCCACGCCGCCATCGAAATCCGCATACCCACGCGGCGCATCGTCCAACGAGATGATCTCGACGTTGACCGCATCGGCGAGGTTCACCTTGTCGAACAGGATCGCCTGCATCAGTTGCCGGTGGTATTTCATTACCGGGCACTGACCGGTGTGGAAGGAATGGGACTTGGCCCAGCCCTGCCCAAGGCGCATCGAGAGGTTGCCGTGCCGCGCTTCCTCACTGTCCGCGCCGGGATCTTCGGTGACGTAAAGTCCCGGAATCCCGATCTGGCCACCGGCCCGGGTGACGTCCATGCAGGCATTGAGCACCGTGGCCGGCTGCTCATGGGCATGATTGTGGCCATGGCAGCGCGCCTCGAAGCCCACCGCATCCACCGCCGAGTCCACTTCGCGTTCACCGAGGATCGGCTCCAGCATGTCGGGCATGGGCGTGTCCTGGCGCAGATCCAGGGTCTCGCAACCGAAGCTCTTGGCCTGATCGAGACGCTGCGGGTTCATGTCGCCGACGATGACGCAGGCGGCTCCCAGCAGCTGGGCGGAGACCGCCGCAGCCAGCCCGACCGGTCCGGCACCGGCGATGTAAACGGTGCTGCCGGGGCCGACACCGGCGGTGGCGCAGCCATGAAAACCGGTCGGGAAGATATCGGAGAGCAACGTCAAGTCGCGGATCTTGTCCATGGCGATGTCGCGATCGGGGAACTTCAAGAGGTTGAAGTCCGCATAGGGCACCATGACGTATTCGGACTGGCCGCCGACCCAGCCGCCCATGTCGACATATCCGTAAGCGGCACCCGGGCGAGCCGGATTGACGTTGAGGCAGATGCCCGTCTGCCCTTCCTTGCAGTTGCGGCAACGCCCACAGGCGATGTTGAAAGGAACCGAAACGATATCGCCGACACTGACGAACTCGACGTCGCGACCGCACTCGATGACCTCGCCGGTGATCTCGTGTCCCAGCACCATGCCGGCGGGCGCGGTGGTACGCCCGCGCACCATGTGCTGGTCACTGCCGCATATGTTGGTGGTGACGACCTTGAGTATCACGCCGTGCTGGCACTTGCGATCCCCCAGCGCCAGCTCGGGAAAGGCAATCGGCTGAACCTCGACATGGCCGGCGCCCATGTAGATGACGCCACGGTTGGCTGTGCTCATGGCTCTTGTCCTTTGGTTTTATAGGGAGAGGCGTGGCGACGAGAACGCCACTCTTCGACCATAGCCTTCTTGTCGGCGCGGACTGTTCCCAGCGAGTCATCGCCATGTCCAAACGAGACATTGCCGTGCCCGCCATGCCCTGGTGACCGTTCGCGCTCGTGCCATGAGCGCGACTTGTGACGGTCCCGAGGGCGTGTTATTCAAGCAATGAGAGAAATACGCCCAGCCCGGGGACGTTGCCGCCGCCCACCACCACCGGAGTTCACCATGGAGGCCTCGACCGCCACCGCCTCGCCTCGTTCCCCGTCCTCTCCCGCTCGCCTGACCGGCATGAGCTGGGCGCACTTTCTGAACGACGGCGCCGCCAATTACCTGCCGGGCGTGCTGCCGGCGATCCTGATCTCGCTCAATCTCTCGGTGGCCCTGGCGGGCACGATCATGGCGGCCTTGCTGATGGGCCAGGCCTTGCAACCGTTGGTGGGGCTCTTCGCCGACCGTGTCGGCGGTCGCGTCATGGTGGCCCTGGGGCTTGCCGGTTCGTCGCTGGGCGGCGCCCTGGTGGGCTTCGCTTCCGGCTTCTGGCCGCTGATCGGCATCCTGGTGATGATCGGCATTTCCAACTCTTTCTTCCATCCCCAGGCGCTGGCCGGCATTCGCCAACTGGGCGGTGAACGCCCCGGTACCGCCATGTCGGTGTTCATGGTCGGCGGCGAGGTGGGGCGAGGTGTATGGCCGGCCCTGGCGAGCTGGGTAGTGGTGCAATGGGGCCTGGAATATCTGTGGCTCCTGGCCCTGCCGGCGCTCGCGACGCTGCCGTTCATGCTGCGCTGGGCGCCCCGCTTGCCACCCCGCGCCGCGAACGCCACGCCCATCGCCTGGCGCCGGCACGCCGGCCCCCTGTCACGCCTGGTGGCGTTTTCCACCCTGCGCTCGCTGATGATTCTCTCGGTGGTAACCTATGTGCCGCTGATGTGGACCCAGGCCGGCGGCTCTCTCACCACCGGGGCCGGCTTCATCACCGTCATGCTGGTCGTCGGCGTGATCGGCAACCTCGGCGGCGGGCGGCTCTCGGATCGCTTCGGCCGTCGTCCGGTATTGATGGTCGCCATGAGCCTCTCGGTCATCATGCTGGCGGCCTTCCTGCTGGCCGAGGGCCTCTGGCTGTGGATCGTGCTCGGCGTGCTGGGAGTCAGCCTGTTCGCGACCTTGCCGCTGGGCATCCTCATCGCCCAGGACATCCTGCCTGAAAACCGCTCGCTGGGGTCTGGCATGGCGCTGGGCCTGTCCAATGCCCTGGCTGCGCTCGGCGTGATGCTGCTGGGGCCCGTCGCCGCGCATTGGGCACCCGTCGCGCCGCTGTGGGTGGCCCTCGCGGGTGGCATCGTCAGCATCGTGCTGGCCAGCGGCCTGCCCGAGCACGAGCGTACTGTTTCAGCCCGGCGCTAATGCCGGCGCGAGTGCCGGGCCTCGAGCCGGCGCTTGCACTGCCCCTCAACGCAGTACTTCTTCGTCACGCAGCAACGTCAGGATCGCCTCGGCGCCTTGCGTCGGGGTCACGTCCGTCAACACCTGCCCGCCAGTCCCCTCGGCCTTGGCGGCGGCGGCCTTGAAACGGTCCCGCGCCGAGGCGGCCTTGACGATCTTGAGACGCTTGGGGCGTGGACGTGCGGGCTGCACTTGCCATGTCGCCCATTCATCGTCATTGCACACCTCGCCCGCCGACGACTCCAGCGTGCCGCGCCGGGCAGGCCCATAGGCGCTCTGACGCGGCGTCGGGGCCGCGTCATCGACGGTGACGATGGCCGGCAGGCGGATCTTGAGTCGCCGCCGCTGACCTCGCGGCAGGGCCTGCAGCAAGGTCGCCATGCCATCCTCGACGCTCTCCACCGCCGCCAGGCCGCTCACCAGAGGCCAGCCAAGACGCTCGGCAAGCAGGTACGGCAACAGGCCCGATCCCTCGCCCCGTTCGGCACGCTCACCGGTGATCACCAAGTGAGGCGATGTCGCATCCAGTGCTTCCGCGAGCGCGGGCAGCACATCGGCACCCTCCGGTTGCTCGATCAACGCCAGCTCGGAAAACCCCATCCCCAGATAGCCACGCAGTGCCGCTTCGCTGCTTTCGTTGCATTCACCGGCATGCAGCAAGCGGACCTCGGCATCCGCCAAGGAACGTGCCAGTTCCACGCCACGGGCATCCTGGTCGGCACGCCGCACCCGGCCGGTCAACGGGTGACGACCGATGGAAACCAGTACCGTCACTTCGAGTGCTGGCGTCATGGCAGATTCAGGCTGCATCGCGTTTCTCCTCCCGCGCTTGCGACACCAGGGTGACCAGCGCTTCGAGTATCTGGGTCGAATCCCCGATCACCGCGAGATCCGCACGCTTGATCATGTCGCAGCTCGGGTCCATGTTGATCGCGATCACCTTCTCGCACGGCTGGATTCCCTGCAGATGCTGGATGGCCCCGCTGATGCCCACTGCGATGTAGACGCGCGCCGTGACCCAGGTGCCCGTGGCACCCACCTGCCGATCGCGCGGCATGTATCCCTCGTCCACGGCCACGCGCGACGCCCCCTCGGTGGCCCCCAGCACGCTTGCCGCACGGTGATAGGCGTCCCAATCACGCACGCCGTTGCCGGCGGCGAGGATGAACTCAGCCTCGGACAAGGCAACGCTGGCGGGATCGACACTCACCTGCCCCAGATCCTGGATACGCGACAAGGTCGACGGCAACGGCTGGGGCAAGACCAGTTCGGCGGCGGTGTGGCGCGTTTCGCTGACCGGCTCGGCACATTCGGCCAGGGCCAGGGCGATGCGCGGCAAGGGGCGTCGAATATCCAGCGACCCGGCCGCGCCCCGGGCGGTGCATTGCCAGCCCGTGGCCGACTCGGCATCCGCCTCGACCTGCCAGATGCCCGTCGCCGGTCGCTCGCCGAGACGCGCCGCCAGGCGCCTTCCCAGCTCTCCGCCGCCCAGCTTGGAATCCGGCAGCAGCCAATGACGTGGCGTCCAGGCCTGCTCGACCGTGATCAGGGCCCCCACACGCGCCTCGGGGGCGTAGCCCGCGATCTCCGGTGAGTCGAGATGCAGCAGACGGTCGACGCCCGCCTCGCCCAGGTTCGTCTCCTTGTGGGAGCCAAAGACCACGGCCAACACGGCCCCCTGTGCCGCGGGATCGGCATCGGCGAGCCGGCGGGCCAGGCCGAGCAGATCCTTGTCATGCCCGCTCAGGCGACCGCCGGTCATGTCCGGCACTACCGCGACCAGGAAAGCCGGCTCGGCGATCTCGGTCAATGGCTTGTGCCCGGCGACCGACGCCGATGCCTTGCCACCGCCCGCGCCCTGCTGCGTACCGCTACGGTCGATACGTTTTATGCCATTGGGGCCGATGAACCCCACCCGATGTGGATTCTTGCGCATCAGACCATTGGGTCCCGGCCACTCGCTGGTCGCCCCCTGGCCCAGCGCGGCGAGCACCTCCTCGTGGCGAGGGTGAAGGCGATTGCGGGCGATCCATTCCTGGCGCGGATCGCGACGCGGTAATTGACTCATGACAGCACCTCCTCCGTGGCCTGCGAGGCCGCAGTGTCATGCGACGCGGGTGTCGCCGGTGGCGTGTTATCCAGCGCGGCGGCAACCATCTCGGCGATGTCCTTGACGGCGGTCGCCTCGTTACCCGCCGGTGGGACAACGCCTTCGAGCATGGCCGTGCATTGCGGACATCCCACGACGACCTGCTCGGCCTGAGTCTCGCGCACGTCGCCCATGCGCATGTCGGGGATACGCTGCTTGCCGGGAACGTCGGTGATCGGCGCGCCACCGCCGCCGCCGCAGCAACGCGAGCGGTATCCCGAACGCTGCATCTCGACCAGCTCCATGCCCAGGGCGCGCAGCACCGCGCGCGGTGCTTCGTATTCACCGTTGTAGCGGCCCAGATAGCAGGGGTCGTGGTAGGTCACGCGCTGCGCCTGTCCCGGCGCCAACGGCAACCGCCCGCTTTCGATCAACTGATTGATGAAAGTGCTGTGATGCCATACCGGGTAGTCGGCGTCTTGCCCTTGCGGATAGAGGGCGCCGTATTCGTTCTTGAGCACGTGAAAGCTGTGCGGATCGCAGGTCACGATACTCTCGAAGCGATATCGCGACAGCGTGTCGATATTGCGCCGCGCCAGCGACTGAAAGGTGGCCTCGTCTCCCAGACGGCGTGCCACGTCTCCGCTGTCGCGCTCTTCATTGCCGAGCACCGCGAAATCGACGTCGGCAGCACGCAGCACCTTGATCAAGGCACGCAGCGTGCGCTGATTGCGCATGTCGAAGACGCCATCGCCCAGCCACAGCAGCACCTCGGCGCGCTCCACGTCGGCCATCAACGGCAGGTCGAGATCCGCCGCCCAGTTGAGTCGTCCCCCGGGATCGAAACCGCCCGGGTTGTCGGTGGCGATCAGGTTGTCGATGACCTCGGCGCCCTTGCCGGGCGTCGCGCCTTCTTCCAGGGTCAGGTGGCGGCGCATGTCGACGATGGCATCGACATGCTCGATCATCATCGGGCACTCCTCGACGCAGGCGCGACAGGTGGTGCACGACCACAGCGTCTCGGCGTCGACCAGGGCGGTGCCCTCGCGGGCGACGATCGGCCCGTGGGGGTCGCCGGCGTGCTCGCCGACCGGCTTGCCCGGGTATGGACTGCCGGCGTAGCGGGCGTCACTGCCGCCGACCATGCCCACCACCATGTCCTGCACCAGTTTCTTGGGATTGAGCGGCTGGCCGGCGGCGAAGGCCGGACACACCGCCTCGCAGCGACCGCACTGCACGCAGGCGTCGAAGCCCAGCAACTGGTTCCAGGTGAAGTCGGCGGGCTTCTCGACGCCCAGCGGCGCGTCGGCGTCGTCCAGGTCCAGCGCCTTGAGCCCGGTCGAGCGGCCCTCGCCCCCGCGCTTGTCCGAAAAGCGCGCCGGCCGGCGATGGAAGGCCAGGTGCAGGGCGCCGGCAAAGGCGTGCTTCATCGGCCCGCCCCATGTCATGCCGAACACCAGCTCGGCCAGGCCCCAGGCCACCACGGCAGCCAGCACCAGCGCGACCAGCCAGCCACCGGCGTCGGCGGGCAGCACACCCACCGCCGGCAGGGTAACCACAAAGATGCCCAGCGAGAACGCCATCAGACTCTTGGGCAAACGCATCCAGGGCCCCTTCGACAGGCGCGCCGGAGGATTCCGCCGACGCCGGGCGACGAACAGGCTGCCTGCGAACATCGTCGCGCTCGCCGCCAGCAGCAACCAGCCCAGGACGCCCTCGGCAAGGCCCAGGCCATGGACGACGATCGCCAGCCCCATGGCGGCGACGAAGCCGCCGGCGGTGGCGACGTGAGTGTTGGACATCACCTTGTCGCGCGCCACCACGTGGTGCAGGTCGACCAGATACCGACGCGGTACCGCCGCCAGACCGCGGAGCACGGGCACCGGCGATGGCCGCCCCTGACGCCACAGGCGAATGCGCCGCACGGCGCCGATCGCCGCCAGCGCCAGGGCGGAAAAGATCAGGATCGGCAGGAGGATATCGAGCATGTCGGCTCACCTCACGAACATGGAATTGTTATCGGTGCGGCTCGTGCTTCCTGGGTGGGAAAGCGTCATGAGCGACGGCCAGGTTAGGCGAAGGTCGACGAGTCAGCGCAGTGGACTGGGTGTTCCATGAGCATGACGAGTCGACCTTCAACAACGCCTGGCCGAGCGCAATAGCTTTCCTCAGAAGTCCTTGCAGATCCGCAGGGCATCATAGATCGCCGCATGCGTATTGCGCGGCGCCGTGCAATCGCCCAGTCGGAACAGCACGAAGCCGGCATCGGCATCGTCGTCCAGCGTCGCCAACGCGGGCTGGGGCTGGATGGCATAGAGCGCTTCGATGTCGACCTGCCCCTTGTTGCGCGACTGATCCTTGAGGGCGTAATAGAGCGCCTCGTCGGGTCGCACGCCATTTTCGACCACCACCTGGTCGACCACCCGCTCTTCCTGGGCGCCGGTGTACTCGTTCTCGAGTACCGCGACCAGGGCATCGCCCTCGCGATAGACCCTGTGCAGCGCCAGGTCGGAGGTCATGATCACCTCCTTCTCGTAGAGGCTGCGGTAATAGGTCGGGAAGGTGGTGCCGCCGACCGCCGCGCCCGGCTTGATGTCGTCGGTGACGATCTCGACCGTCGCCCCCTTGTCGGCCAGGTAATCCGCCGCCGAGACGCCGGCGAACTCGCAGATGGAATCGAAGATCAGCACGTTCTTGCCGGGCTCGACGGCGCCGCTGAGAATGTCCCAGGTGCTGACGACCAGGCTCCGTTCGCGATCCTCGTCATAGCCCCATTCGGGCACTTGCGACAGGAAGGGTTGGCCGCCGGTGGCGAGCACCACGATGTCCGGCCGCAGGTCGGCGATGGTCGCCTCGTCGGCACGGGTACCCAGGCGCAGGTCGACCTTGAGTCGTGCCAGCTCGAGCTGGTACCAGCGGGTGATGCCGGCGATCTGGTCGCGCTGAGGTGCCTTGGCGGCGAGCGTGATCTGACCGCCGATCTGGTCCGCGGCCTCGAACAGCGTGACCTCGTGGCCGCGCTCGGCCGCGACGCGCGCCGCCTCCATGCCGCCCGGACCGCCGCCGACCACCACTACCTTGCGCTTCGGCCCGTCGCTGGGGGCGATCTCGTGGGGCAGGCCCAGGTACTCGCGCGAGGTGGCGGCGTTCTGGATACACAGCACGTCGAGCCCCTGGTATTGGCGATCGATACAGTAGTTGGCGCCCACGCACTGCCGGATCCGGTCGGTCTGGTCCATCTGGATCTTGGCGATCAGATGCGGGTCGGCGATGTGCGCGCGGGTCATGCCCACCAGGTCGACGTAGCCGCCCTCGAGAATACGACTGGCCTGGTTGGGGTCCTTGATGTTCTGGGCATGGATCACCGGCACGCTGACCACGTCCTTGACGCCCGCCGCCAGGTGCAGGAACGGCTCCGGCGGGTAGGACATGTTGGGAATCACGTTGGCCAGGGTATTGTGCGTGTCGCATCCCGAGCCGACCACGCCGAAGAAATCGACCATGCCGGTGGCATCGTAGTAGGCGGCGATCCGCTTCATGTCGTCGTGGGTCAGGCCGTCGGGATGGAACTCGTCGCCGCAGATGCGCAGGCCGACCACGAAGTCGTCGCCGACTTCGGCGCGTACCGCCTTGAGGACTTCCAGGCCGAAGCGCATGCGATTCTCGAAGCTGCCGCCCCACTGGTCTTCACGCTTGTTGACGCGCGGACTCCAGAACTGATCGATCAGGTGCTGGTGCACGGCCGACAGCTCGATGCCGTCGAGGCCGCCCTCCTTGACGCGACGCGCGCCCTGGGCGAAATCGTCGATGACGCGCCAGATCTCCTCTTCCTCGATGGTCTTGCAAGTCGAGCGGTGCACCGGCTCGCGAATGCCCGACGGCGACAGCAGTGTCGGCCAGTCGAAACCGTCCCAGCGCGAACGGCGGCCCATGTGGGTGATCTGGATCATGATCTTGCCGCCATGCTTGTGCACGGCGTCCGCCAGGTTCTGGAAGTGCGGAATGATCCGGTCGGTGGAAATGTTGACCGAACTCCACCAGGCCTGGGGGCTGTCGATCGATACCGGCGAGGAGCCGCCGCAGATGCACAATCCGCAGCCGCCCTTGGCCTTCTCCTCGTAGTACTTGACGTAACGTTCGGTGGTCATGCCGCCATCGGTCGCGTGAACCTCGGCATGGGCGGTGCTGACCACGCGGTTGCGTATGGTGAGATTGCCGATCTCGATCGGCTTGAACAACGCATCGAATGCCATCTCGGTAACCTCAGCCTGCCAGGATATGACGGGGAACGACCGTGAAGCGGCCGACGTCGCAGCCTTCCTCGGCGGCGCTCTGGGTCTGCTCGGCGACGGTGCGCAGATCGCTGCCTCGGGCCTCGAGAATCTGGTCCATGGCGCCGGCGAACCAGCCGGTGAACATGTACTCGATCTTGCGCCCGACCTTGCCGAGCTGATAGACGAAGGCGCTGTGCTCGAGACGTACCTGGGCGGTGCCGGCATCGAGGTCGATGTCCTCGGTGATGAACAACCCCCAGCCACGCTGTGAGAGACGCGTCATGTAGTGCTCGAACACCGCCTCGCCCTCCAGGCCGTGCAGCTCGGCCTCCTTCTCGCACCAGTGCCAGGCGCTCTTGTAGCCGGCGTGGTAGAGGATGTCCGCGTAGGTCTCCACGCCCAGCGCTTCTTCCACTGCGACGTGGTTGTTGATGAAGAAGTGGCGGGGCACGTAGAGCATCGGCAGGGCGTCGGTGGTCCACACGCCGGTTTCTCTATCCACCTCGATGGGCAGTTCGGGGGCCATCTTGGTCACGGTCGTAATCCTCGAGATCGTTGTCTTGGCGCTTTTCTGGCTGGGACTTGACGGCGGCAGGCCTGGAGGAGGCGCTGTGGATACATCCCTGTACGCTAGCGATTCCCTCCCTGGAATCGGACCTCCTCTTCGGCCTCCCCCGGTGCCCCTTATATGCAGAAGTATTGCCCTCAGGCGCCCCATACCTCT
Source organism: Chromohalobacter israelensis DSM 3043 (assembly GCF_000055785.1). Classification (GTDB taxonomy): domain Bacteria; phylum Pseudomonadota; class Gammaproteobacteria; order Pseudomonadales; family Halomonadaceae; genus Chromohalobacter; species Chromohalobacter israelensis. The sequence goes on along the minus strand of NC_007963.1, from coordinate 1,109,648 downwards.
TTCAAAACACGCATCCAGTTCTCACCCATGATCTTGCGCACTTGTCGCTCGCTCATGCCGCGTCGCAAGAGCGCCTCGGTGAGATTGGGAAACTCGCCGATGGTACGAATGCCCTCGGGGTTGATGATGGTGCCGAAGTTGGTCAGGCGCCGGGCGTAGCCCTTGTCGTGGGTGAGCCATTCGAAAAAGGCCTGGTCCTGGCCCTGGGTGAAGTCGGTGCCGATGCCGATGGCATCCTCGCCGACGATGTTCATCACGTATTCGATGGCCTCGACATAATCGTCGACGGTGGCGTCGACCCCGGCGCGCAGGAAGGGGGTGAACATGGTCACGCCGACGAAACCGCCATGGTCGGCGATGAACCTGAGTTCCTCGTCGGACTTGTTGCGCGGATGTTCCTTGAGGCCGGAAGGCAGGCAATGGGAATAGCAGACCGGTTTCTCGGAGGCCTCGATGACCTCTCGGGAAGTGGTCTCACCGACGTGGGATAGGTCGCACATCATGCCCACGCGATTCATCTCGGCGACGATCTCGCGACCGAAGCCGGACAACCCGCCGTCGCGTTCGTAGCAGCCGGTGCCCACCAGGTTCTGGGTGTTGTAGCACATCTGCACAATGCCCACGCCGAGCTTCTTGAAGACCTCGACGTAGCCGATCTGATCCTCGAAGGCATGGGCGTTCTGAAAACCGTAGATGATGCCGGTCTTGCCTTCTTCCTTGGCGCGGATGATGTCGGCGGTGGTATGCACGGGTCGCACCAGATCATCGCACGCCGCGAGGAGCGCATTGGTCTCGACGATGTTGTCGACGGTGGCCTGGAACCCCTCCCATACCGAGACGGTGCAATTGGCGGCGGTCAGTCCGCCCCGGCGCATGTCCTCGAGGAGATCGCGGCCCCATTTGGCGATGATCAGGCCATCGATGACGATGGCGTCGTCGTGCAGTGATTGCGCGGTCATGTGCGTCGCTCCGGGGATGGCTTCATGCGGCCAGCATAGCCCCGGCCCCGGGGCCGCCGACGCTTGGAAGCGACGAGGAAAATTCCAAATGCGTCACGCGCCGGCATCGTGCATGACGCACTGGGGCCGCCCGATGCATCGGACGGCCCCAGAACGCGGCATGCCGGGCATGCCGCCAAGCGGCGGGAGTGCGAGACTCTACACGAGGCGTACGCTGGCGTAGGTGGGTTCGCCTTGCGCCTGGGCCAGCGCCTGCATGGCACTGGAGGCACGCGGCGCGACATAGGGGTCGTGCCCGTCCGACGGCGCAGCGGGCGCCAGCGTCACGCTGGCACTGTTGAGGCGCGTCACGCGTTCGTCGCGGGGCGGTGTCCCGAAATATTCGCGGTAGCACTTGGAGAAATGCGGCGTGGACACGAACCCGCACACCGATGCGATTTCGATGATCGACATCGAGGTTTGCCTGAGCAACTGCCGGGCCCGGGTCAATCGCAACTTGAGGTAGTAACGCGACGGCGAGCAGCTCAGGTATTTCTGGAACAGGCGCTCCAGCTGACGCCGGGAGACGTCCACATAGCGCGCCAGCTCGTCGAGAGCGATGGGCTCTTCCAGGTTGGCTTCCATCAGCGCGACGATCTCGAGCAGCTTGGGTTGACTGGTGCCCAGCACATGACGCAGCGGGACGCGCTGCTGGTCCTGCTCGCCGCGCACACGATCGCAGATGAACATGTCGGAGATCGCCGCCGACAATTCGCGACCATGATCGCGAGCAATCAGCGTCAGCATCATGTCCAGCGGTGCGGTCCCGCCCGAGGCCGTGGCCCGGTCGCGGTCGATGGAAAACAACCGCGTGGTCAGCGTGGCGTGCGGGTAAGCCTCCTGGGCGGCGGCCTGGAACTCCCAGTGAATGCTGCACTCGTAGCCATCCAGCAGCCCCGCCTTGGCGAGCGCCCAGCTACCGGTACACAAGGCGCCGATGCGTCGCGACTGGCGCGCCTGGGCCTGCAGCCACAACACATGCTCACGCGTGACATGGCGCTGAATGCCGACGCCGCCGCAGACGAACACCATGTCGAGTTCCAGGGGGGCATGCATGCCGTTGTCGGGGGTGATGAGCAAGCCGTCGCTGGCACGTACTGCCTCGCCGTCCGCGCTCAAGGTGGTCCATTGGTAGAGTTCGCGCCCGGCGAGCTGGTTGGCCATGCGCAACGGCTCCACCGCCGAGGCCAGCGAAATCAACGTGAAATTGTCCATCAACAGAAAACCCAGACGCAGGGGCGCCTTGGGGGTGGCAGGCGTCGCGAGGCGATCGCTCGTCAGGGTCATCAGCGGTTCTCCTTCGTGTCACGTTCGGAGCCACTGGTAATGCTTCACCAGGGATGTGTTGTCATTGTGGGTATGGGGCCAACGCCTTGAGTGTGACCGGGTGGCGCCCTGACAACGTATCTAAAAGCGTCGCCTTACGCTATCAAAAACGACATCCCCGTACGCGTCGACGAAATCGCCCCGCATCGAGCGGGGCGATATCCGGAGCGGGCTGTCCGCGCTCAGCGCTTGCGGTGCAGATACTCGGCGTGATAGCGCAAATGCTCTTCGATGAAGGTCGCGATGAAGAAATAGCTATGATCGTAGCCCGGCTGACGCCGCAGCGTCAGCGGATGATCGTGTTTCTCGCAGGTGGCTTCGATGCGCTCGGGCATGAGCTGCTCCTCGAGAAAGTTGTCCGCTTCGCCCTGGTCGATGAACAGCGGCTGACGCGAGGCCCCCTTGGCGATCAGTTCGCAGGCGTCGTATTGCGTCCACTTGCCATGATCCTCGCCGAGATAGGCCGTGAAGGCCTTCTGCCCCCAGGGCGAGACGATCGGGTTGACCACCGGCGCGAACGCCGACACCGAGGTGTAGCGACCGGGCTGGCGCAAGGCCAGCACCAGCGCGCCATGACCGCCCATGGAGTGGCCGCTGATCGCTTCACGCCCATTGAGCGGAAAATGCTGGCGCACCACCGACGGCAGTTCCTCGGTGACGTAGTCGTACATGCGGTAATGCTTGGACCACGGCGCCTGGGTGGCATTGACGTAGAAGCCCGCGCCGGAGCCGAAGTCATAGCTGTCATGCTCGCCGGGAAGCTCGGTACCGCGCGGACTGGTATCCGGGCAGACGATGGCCATGCCCAGCTCGGCGGCCACGCGCTGCGCCCCCGCCTTCTGCATGAAATTTTCGTCGTTGCAGGTCAACCCCGACAACCACCACAACAGCGGCACCTTGTCGGTCTCCGCCTGAGGCGGCAGGTAGATGGAGAAGATCATCTCGCAGTCGAGTGCACGCGAGTGATGCTTGTAGCGCTTCAGCCAGCCGCCGAACGACTTGGTGGCGGAGACCAGCTCCAGCGATTCGGACATGGTCATGATGCTCTCCCTGAGAAACCGGCGGCATCATGCCGCCGGCGGATGGAACGACGTCGCGAGGCGTCCGGACGCGATGAATCACCACAGGCGCGTGTCAAGCGCCTGTCGCGCGGCATCGGGCGCGATAAATCAGATGCTCTTCGCGCGGTACCGGGCGCGATGGATCAATAGTGCAGCACGGTGCGGATGCTCTTGCCGGCGTGCAGCAGCTCGAACGCCTCGTTGATCTGCTCGAACGGCATGTCCTGGGTGACGAACTCGTCGATCTTGAGCTTGCCGTTCATGTAGTCGTCGACATAGCCCGGCAGTTCGCTGCGGCCCTTGACGCCACCGAAGGCGGACCCCTTCCAGACGCGCCCGGTGACCAGCTGGAACGGACGCGTGGAAATTTCTTCGCCGGCGCCGGCCACGCCGATGATGATCGACTCGCCCCACCCCTTGTGGCAGCACTCCAGCGCCGAACGCATGACATTGACATTGCCGATGCATTCGAAGGAATAATCGACACCGCCGTCGGTCAAGTCGACGATGACCTGCTGAATGGGATCCGCGTAATCCTTCGGATTGACGAAGTCGGTGGCACCGAATTGACGCGCCATGTCGAACTTGTCCGGATTGACGTCGATGGCGATGATGCGGCTCGCCTTGGCCATGACCGCGCCCTGGATGACGGCCAGGCCGATGGCGCCGAGACCGAACACGGCGACGGTGGCCCCCGGCTCGACCTTGGCGGTGTTCATGACCGCGCCGATACCGGTGGTCACCCCGCAGCCCAGCAGGCAGATCTTGTCCAGCGGCGCTTCCGGGGAGACCTTGGCCAGCGAGACCTCGGGCAGCACGGTGTACTCGCTGAACGTCGAGCAGCCCATGTAGTGATGCAGCGATTGTCCATCCTTGGAGAAGCGCGAGGTCCCGTCGGGCATCACGCCCTTGCCCTGGGTGGCGCGGACCGAGCTGCACAGGTTGGTCTTGCCGGAGAGACAGAATTTGCACTTGCCGCACTCGGCGGTATAAAGCGGAATGACGTGATCGCCGGGCTTGAGGCTGGTGACGCCCTCGCCGACTTCCTGCACGATCCCGGCCCCTTCATGGCCCAGCACCGCCGGGAAGTTGCCCTCGGGATCGGCGCCGGACAACGTGTAAGCGTCGGTATGGCAGACGCTGGTCGCCTTGATCTGAACCATGACTTCGCCGGCCTTGGGCCCTTCGACGTCGATCTCGGCGAGTTCCAGCGGCTTGCCGGCTTCCCAAGCAATGGCGGCGCGTGATTTCATCAGGCATTCTCCTTCGTCGATCGTGGCGGCGCGCGAGGCACCAGCAAAGGCAATCCAGGCGCGCGGGGTTAACCCCTCCAGTCTAGGCAGTCGGCGCGCCTGGATAAATGCTTACGACGTCACAACATTATTGCCATGGAGCAACAATGCAGCGCTGGGATCGCATCGAAGCCTTCATCGAAGTTGCCCGACTGGGCACGTTTTCCGCCGCGGCCCGTCATCTGCAGGTTTCCACGTCCCATGTGAGCCGCTTGATCGGGCAACTCAAAAGCCAGCTCGGCACGACGCTCTTGTATCGCACCACGCGCCAGACGCGCCTCACCGATGCCGGCGCGCTCTACTACCGGCATTGCCGCCACCTGTTCGACGGTTTTCGCGAGGCCGAGGAGGCCATCGTCGACTTCCAGTCTCGGCCCAAGGGCACCTTGCGGCTGACCTGTGCCACCACCTTCGGCGAGCGTTACATCGCCCCGTTGGTCAACGACTTCCAGTGTCGCCACCCCCAGCTCGAGATCGACATGCACTTCACCAACCGTCGGGTCGAGCTGGTCGAGGAAGGCTTCGACGTGGCCATCCGCATGGGGGTACTGCGCGACTCGAGTCTGATCGCGCGGCGCCTGTGCGAACGCCGCGAGTACGTGGTCGGCTCGCCGGCCTATTTCGAGCGGGCCGCCCCGCCCCATTCGCTGGCCGAACTGCCCCACCACAACTGCCTGCGTGGATCGCGTGACAGCTGGCTGTTCGAAATCAATGGTCACCGCCGTGAAGTCCGCGTCGATGGTCGCTGGCGGGCCAACTCCGGGCCGGCATTGCTCGATGCGGTCCTCAAGGGGCTGGGACTGGCGCAACTGCCCGACTACTATGTCACGCCGCACCTGGCCAGGGGCGAACTGGTGCCGGTACTGACGGCCTATCAATTCACCGACACCGCGGTGTGGGCCATCTATCCACGGCATCGTCACCTGTCGCCCAAGGTGCGTCAGTTCGTCGACTTTCTGGTCGATCACCTGCCGGCGACGCTTCAAGGGGAAGGTTCATTCCCCCGATAACGGTCCCAGACCATCGCGCAGGTACCTTCCGGCGAACTCGCCCTCACGCGCCAGTGCGTCGGGGTCGAGCAGCTCCACCCACTGGCGGTCACGCAGCAGGATGCCCTCTTCGCGAAAGCCGCTCAGGGTGCGGCTGATGTGTACCGAGGTCAGTCCCAGCGCATCGCCGAGCTGCTGCTGCGACAGCGGCAGGCGAAAGCGCCGCGAGGAATGCGGCATGATGCGCTGCAGGCGCATGTACATTTCGTAGATCAAGTGCGCGATCTTTTGACGCGCGCTGCGCCGTGCCAGATTGACCAGGCGCTCGGTCAGCAGGGCCTGTTGATGCGAGGACACGGCGAAGAAGATCATCGACAGCGTGAAGGATTCGCGAAACACCTCTATCAAGCGCCGATGCGGGAAGTCACAGACGACACCGTCGTCGATCATCGTCACGCCCGCCAGACGTTCATGAAAGGCGAACTCGCGCAGACCGATGACGTCGCCCGGCAGGTAGATCTCCAGAATCTGACGCGAGCCGTCCTCCATATCCCGGAAGGAGTATGCCCAGCCCTTGGAAAGCGTGCAGAACCGACCCGCCGGATCGTCGGTCTGCCAGAGTGACTCGCCACGGGCGACCTCACGTGGCTCACGCTCCAGCGAATCCAGCAAGGCCTCATCGCTGTCGGATAGATTGGCGTAGTGCCGAAAATGGCGGATGATGCAGCTATCGTTTTCGCTCATGAGCGACCTTTTATCTTCTCGATCCCTAGATGGTGCGTCGGGCATCCAGAAGAACGCCGGTGCCCGACATGTTCCGACGAAATAAAACCATACAAGGCGCGACGGCGCGATCCCGAAACAAAAAAAAGGACGCCGAGCGGCGTCCCAAAGGGTTGATCGAGCAAGCAGGCTTCAGCATTCGATGGCATTGACCGCCAGGCCGCCGCGCGAGGTCTCCTTGTACTTGTCCTGCATGTCACGCCCTGTATCGCGCATGGTGCGGATGACCCGGTCGAGAGAAACGAAGTGCTCGCCATCGCCGCCAAGCGCCATCTGCGCGGCGTTTATCGCCTTCACCGAGGCGATGGCATTGCGTTCGATGCAAGGGACCTGCACCAGGCCCCCGATGGGGTCGCAGGTCAATCCCAGGTTGTGCTCGAGGCCGATCTCGGCGGCGTTCTCCACCTGGGCGGGCGTTCCGCCCATGACCTCGGCCAGTCCGGCGGCGGCCATCGCGCAGGCCGATCCGACCTCGCCCTGACAGCCGACCTCGGCGCCGGAAATCGAGGCATTCTTCTTGCACAGAATGCCGATCGCTCCCGCCGCCAGCAGGAAGTCGACGACATCGCGCTGGCAGGCACCGGGCTGGAAACGCATGTAATAGTGCAAGACCGCCGGCACGATGCCCGCCGCCCCGTTGGTCGGCGCGGTGACCATGCGCCCGCCGGCGGCGTTTTCCTCGTTGACCGCCAGGGCGAAGACGTTGACCCAGTCCATGGCCGAAAATGTCGAGGCGATCACGCTGGTGTCGTCCTTGGCCGCTTGCAGACGCCGATGCAGCGCACTGGCACGGCGCTTGACGTTGAGCCCGCCGGGCAGGACGCCATCGTGCCGCAGGCCGTTGTCGACGCAGGCTTTCATCGCCTCCCAGATATGCCACAGCGCATCGCGGACGCTGGCCTCGTCGCGCCAGGCTTTCTCGTTCTCGAGCATCAGCTCGGAAATGCGCAATCCATGGGTGCGGCACAGCGACAGCAACTCATCCGCCGTCGCAAAGTCATAGGGCAACGTCGTGGTGTCGGTGTCCAGCGCGCCATTGGCGGCCTGGGCCTCGTCGATGACGAAGCCGCCGCCGACCGAATAATAGGTATTGCGATAGCACTCCCCGTCGTGCGCATGCGCGATCAGGCGCAGCGCATTGGGATGATAGTCGAGCGAGTCCTCGTGCCATTGCATGTCCCGCGACCAGGGAAATGAGATCGGCACCAGGCCGCCCAGCAGCAGGGTCTGCGATTCGTGCAGTTCCTCGATGCAGGCGGGCACGATGTCGGGGTCGATACTCTCGGGACGCTCGCCCATGAGCCCCATGATCACCGCACGGTCCGTACCATGGCCTACGCCGGTGGCGCAGAGCGATCCGTGAAGATGAACCTCGACGCGAGTCACGCGCGACAACGCATCGCGGGCACGCAATGCCTCGACGAAATCGTGAGCGGCACGCATGGGACCCACGGTATGCGAACTGGACGGGCCAATCCCCACCTTGAACAGATCGAACACACTGATCGCCATAACGTGATCCCTCGGGGTGGTCATGCATCAAAATTTCTAAACGAACTTGCCATTCGCTGACATTGACTCTAGCTTGAAGCCAGCCCGAGTGCCGGGCAACGGAGAATAAATCGACAAAGATTTAGATTGCCTAAACCATGAGCCGCACCTTGCACGCCCAGACCCATGCCTGGCTGAAAGTCTTCGCGATCAGCGCACGACACCTTTCGTTCACCCGGGCCGCCGAGGAGCTTCACGTGACCACGGGCGCGGTCAGCCAGCAGATCAAGCAGCTCGAGACACGCCTGGGATTCAAGCTCTTCCGGCGCTTGCCGAGACGCTTGGAGCTCACCGACGAAGGGCAACGCCTGGCCGCCGTGGTGGATCAGGCCTATGACGCCGTGGGACAAGAGGTACGCCGCTTGCGCACGGGGGTCATGAGCGGCGTGCTGCGCCTGCGCTGCGTACCGTCGTTTCTCGCCAAATGGCTGATGCCGCGCCTCACTCGCCTGCAGGCGCGGTTTCCCGACATTGAATTGCACGTCGCTTCCGAGGACAGCAACCTCTCATTGCGCGAAGGCGAGTTCGAGCTCGCCATCGACCTGAATGACGGGCGTTATGCCGGCTTCCAGATCACCACGCTGATGGATGAGGAGATCTTCGCGGTGTGCTCGCCGCAACTGCTGCGCCGTCGCCCGCCCCTGGTACGTCCCGATGACCTGGGCTACTACCCGTTGCTGCACGATGTCACCGCGTGGCGCGGCAGCCATGATTACGCCGAGTGGGAGCACTACCTGCATGCCCTCGGTGCCGCGTCGGTCAACGTGCAACGCGGCTACACGTTCAACCGTAACCACCTGACCGTGGAAGCGGCCATCGCCGGCATGGGGGTCGCCATCGCCCGGCGCACGCTGATTACCAACGAGCTCGACACCGGCGCCCTGATCGCGCCTTTCGCCGGCACGGTCGCCACCGGCAAGTCGTACGGGCTGGTGTACCATCCCGGCGCACTGGACGACCGCCGGGTGCGTGCGGTACACGACTGGATCGTCGAAGAGGCTGCACGCAGCACTGCCCATTGAGCCAGGCCGCCATACAGCGGCGTTTTGCAAGGAACAGGAGGAAACGTTTAAGGTCCAGCTGGCAAAAAGGACTCAACTCTGCAGACTTCTTAAGTACAATACGCTAACTGCCGATAAGGCATATCTCGCGTCAACGACGCAACCGACGCTTACCTGAGACGGAGAATTCTCATGGAAAAACGTTCGCAGGACGATGCGGCCCAAGAGCCCAATAACGGCTCCGAGGGCGTGCCGGCCCCGGATGGGCCGGCCAATCTGATCGATACCGATTACGTCATTGGTCAGGACAACATCACCTCGTCGAAGTTCGGCATCGACTTCGATCTACACGGCAAGGTGTTCACGATCTCGTCACTGATGATTCTGTTCTTCGTCATCGTGACGCTGGCGTTTCAGAACCAGGTGGCACCGATCTTCAACGCCATGTTCTCGTTCTTGACGGGCAGCCTGGACTGGTTCTTCATCCTGGCCGCCAATATCTTCGTGGTACTGGCCGTCGCACTGATTTTCACGCCCATGGGAAAAGTCCGACTGGGTGGCGCTCACGCCAAGCCCGACTTCAGCTATGCTGGCTGGTTCGCCATGCTGTTCGCGGCTGGGATGGGCATCGGGCTGATGTTCTACGGTGTGGCCGAGCCGATGACGCATTTCGGAACCTCGTTCGAAGGCGGCTCGAGCGCCCCCCTGGGTGGCATGGCCGGCAACGAGCAAGGCGCCATGCAACTTGGCATGGCCGCGACGATCTTCCACTGGGGCCTGCATCCTTGGGGGATCTACGCCATCGTCGCACTGTCCCTGGCGCTGTTCGCCTATAACAAGGGCCTGCCACTGACCATGCGCTCGATTTTCTATCCGATTCTCGGCGAGCGCGTCTGGGGATGGCCCGGCCACGTCATCGATATCCTGGCGGTCTTCGCCACGCTGTTCGGTCTGGCAACGTCCCTGGGGCTCGGCGCTTCACAGGCCTCCGCCGGTCTGCATTACCTGTTCGATACGCCCAACACCAACGTCACCATGGTGATATTGATCCTGGGTATCACGCTGGTGGCGCTGATGTCCGTCGTGGCCGGTGTCGACAAGGGGGTACAACGTCTGTCGCAGCTCAACATGGCGCTCGCCTTCCTGCTGCTCGTCTTCGTGATTTTCGTCGGCCCGACCCTGCTGATCGCCACCGGTTTCTTCGAGAACCTGTGGGGTTACGTCCAGAACCTTCCCGCCTTGTCCAATCCCTTCGGACGTGAAGATACCGGCTTCACGCAAGGCTGGACGGCGTATTACTGGGCCTGGTGGATTTCCTGGTCACCGTTCGTCGGGATGTTCATCGCTCGCGTCAGCCGTGGCCGCACCGTGCGCGAGTTCCTGATCGCCGTGCTCCTGGTGCCGACGCTGGTCTCGATCCTGTGGATGACCGCGTTCGGCGGCACTGCCATCGACCAGTACATCAACCAGGGCTTCGAAGGCGTCAAGGATGCCGCACTGGAGCTGCAGCTGTTCACCATGCTCGGCCAACTGCCGCTGACCGCGATCACCTCGTTCGTGGGCATCGTGCTGGTGATGGTGTTCTTCATCACCTCCTCGGACTCGGGCTCGTTGGTCATCGACTCGATCACAGCCGGCGGCAAGGTCGACGCTCCCAAGCCCCAGCGCATCTTCTGGGCCTTGATCGAGGGCGCGATCGCCATCGCCCTGCTGCTGGGCGGCGGCCTGACCGCACTGCAAACCGCAGTGATCACCACCGGCCTTCCCTTCACCCTGGTGCTCCTGGCGGGCTGCTACGCCATCATCAAGGGCTTGATGAGCGAACCACGCGGCACCTGATGCCACGCACCGGTTCGTGCTGAACGAGAAGGCGGCCCCCAGGGGCCGCCTTCTTGCGTTGCGACGTCGGTCCGCGACTCGTCCGGCTGTCGTCTCGTCAAATATCGTCTCGTCAAATACCGTCTCGCCAAGCTCCTGCCGCGTTCAGTTCCATACCTCGCTCAACGGCGTGTCCGGGCGATAGTGATGCGCGATCTGTGCCTGCAGCAGCTCCGCAGTGGCGAGGGCGTCGATCAGGGCATGGTGCGCCTGATAAGGCGGCAGCCCATAGCGCGTGCGACTGTCGGGCAGCCGGATCGAGGCCGGTGGACGCCCCATCCAGCGCCGAAAGCGCGCCCACAAGGGCTGGCGGTGCAGGCGTGCTTCCAGCGACATGGTATCGATCACCGGGAAGTGGATCCCCTCGCCACGCCGCGCCTTGACGGCCGCATTCAGAAAGGTGCGTTCGATATGCCGGTAATGCACCACCATGACATGCCCGGCCATGGCCTCTAGCAGCTCGTCGAGGATCTCGTCGAGGTCCGGCGCCTGCTCGATCTCGGTGTGAGTGATGTGATGAAAAGTGATCGAGCGCTCGCTCAACGGGCGCGGCGGGCGCACGATCCAGTACCGGCGCTGCGCCATGCGGATACGCCGCAGGTCGAACGGCACCAGGCCGATACTGACGATGGCGTGACGCTGTTCATCGAGACCGGTGGTCTCCATGTCCATGGCCATCATCGGCACCTCGCCAAGCGGCGTGTCCGGTGCCGGCGCGCCAGCGGCGAAATACCGCTCGAGTGCCGGCACGCGTGTCTGCTCGCGACGTGCGGTGAAATAGTCCGCCCAGGTGGCAGGCGTTTTCGAATGGCGTGAGGACGATCTTTTCATTCAGCGATCAGCGCTTCTGCGAGGGCATGGGATAACGGAACTTGAGGAACTTCTGCGCGTTGCTGAGGACCTGAAAGGCATCCTTGAGGTTGTGTCGCTCGCTGTCCGAGACGTTTTCGGGCTCGATGTCATTGTCCGGCTCGCGTTCTTCCTGGATATCGATGACCTGGTGGCGAATCCGCACCATGGCAATGAACTCCAGCGCATAGCGCAACCGCTCGCCGGAGTGACCGGCCAGCAGACGTGTCTTGGCGATGTCCTCGAGTCGCTCGAACGAGTTCTGTGCGCGAGATCCGCAGGCCAGCGCGTGTACGCGAATCAGGTCGACCAGCGGTGCCGTCCCGCGCCGTTTCAAGTTGATCGTATTGTTCTGCTTGCCGTCCTTTTCCATCACGAAGGTGCGGAAAAACCCCAGCGGCGGCGTACGATTCAAGGCATTGCGGGCCATCGCGGCCAGAAAGCGCGGGCGCTGGGAGGCACGCTCGGCAACCAGGTCCTGCAAGCGCTCGGCGAAAGCCTCTTCGCCGTGCACGCTGTCCAGGTCGAAGAAAATCGAGCTGTGCAGCAGCCGCTCGGCGTTGGGGTTGTCGATCCAGTCGCTGAAGTACTGCTGCCAGACGCGCAGCGGTTGCCGCCAGCGCGAGTTGGTGGCCATGACGTCGCCCTTGCAGTAGCTGTATCCGCAGGCCGCCAGGCCGTCGCTGACACGCTGGGCCAGCGTCAGGAAGTACGCATCGTGCTGCTCCGGGTCGAAGCGGTCATCGAGTACCAGGGCGTTGTCCTGGTCGGTGACGATGGATTGCTCGTTGCGCGCCATCGACCCCAGCGCCATGAAACAATACGGCACCGGAGGCGGCCCCAGCTCTTCCTCGGCCAACTCCAGCAGACGCCGCGTGAAGCTGCGCCCGATGCTCGACAACGAGCTGCCCACCATCTGCGAGTTGTCGCCCTCGTTGACCATGCGCACGAATGCGGCCCGCACGTCCCCCTTCAAGGCCGCCAGGGCCTCGACGTTGGGCTGGCGGAAGATGTTATCCACGAGATAGAGGCTGCTGTTGGTTTCGTGGCGCACGATATCGGACAGATGCAGCACGCCGATCGGTCGCCGGCGATAGAGTACCGGCAAGTGGTGGATGTTGTTGCGCAGCATGCGCAGCATCGCCTCGTAGACCGACTCGTCGGACTGGATGGTGATCGGCCGATCGTCGATCAGTTGCCCCACCTGCGTGCTCGCCGGCAGTCCTTCGGCAAGCACCCGGTTGCGCAAATCGTGGTCGGTGAGAATACCCACCATGCGGCGTGAGCGGCCATCATCGAGGGTGAAGGCGTGCGAATCGTCATCCGCTTGCGGAGCTGCCAGCACCAGCACTGACGAGGCGTTGTGCTCGCCCATGTGCTGTGCCGCCTCCTGTACCGTCGCATCGCTCTCCACCATCACCGGAGCACGTGAGGCCAGCTTGCGCACCTTGGTGACCAGCATCTCGTGCCCCTTGCGCTGCTGGTCGACGGTCGCCTCCAGGCGCGGACGTTCCACCTCGACGAAATCGGCGAAGTTTTCGTCCAGTTCACACAGCCGACGGAACATGGCATGGGGGATGAAGTAGATGAGCGTGTCTTCGATGGCACGCGCCGGAAAACGCACGCGCTGATCGCGCAGCAGGTCGAACTGACCGAAGATATCGCCTTCGCTCAAGCGGTTGTAGAGGTCGCCGTTGCGCCGATACAGGTCGATGGCCCCGCTACGGATATAGTGGAGGTGTTCGACGGCATCGTCATGGCGATAGATATCGGTGTCAGCCTGGAAGTACCCGACCTCGACCTGTCCTGCCAGCTCGTCGAGCAGGTCATCGGACAGTTGGTCGAAGGGCGGGAACTGTCCCATGTGCTGACGAATTTCCAGCAACTCTGCTTGCATGCGACTGGTCTCCGGCACTGGCAAGGGCAATGCCGGTAGTCTGAAAGCCGCCGTGTGTTCTGTAAAGCGCCACGCGCGGATAAGAAACAGCGTTTCCAAAAATTCGTTTTCTTGCTAAAATTACGCATTCGCCAACACAAGCCGCATCGCCGCCCAGACGAACGCCAGAGACGCCGTATGACTAACTCGCCACTTCCCTCCGAGGCCACCATCAGCTTCAAGGCCATTTGCTTTCGCGCATTTTGCTATATCTTGTTCGTCGCTGGGGCCATGCAGCTCGTCATGCTCGATGCCCAGTCGGGCGTCGACCGCTTCACCGAAACGTCGTTGACCGAACTCATGCAGTCGACGCTGCTCTTGCTCGGCGCCGTGATGATGGGCTACCTCCATCGCCGCCCGTCGGCCATTCCCCATGTCAGCCTGCTGATGGGCGCGTTTCTGTTCGCCTCTTACGTGCGCGAAAACGACTACTGGCTGGACCGCTATGTCTTCGACGGCGCCTGGCAGGTGATCGTGACCCTGGTGGTGGTGCCGGCGCTGTTCGTGGTCATCCGTCAGCGCCACGCCTTCGTCGCCGAATTCAAGTCGATTTCCAACAGCCTGGGACTCGGCATGTTCACCGCCGGCTTTCTCACCACCTACGTCTTCTCGCGGCTTTACGGTCGTTCGGAATTCTGGGAAGCCATGCTGGGCGACCACTACCAGCGCGTCATCAAGGACGCCGCCGAGGAAGTCACCGAACTGGCGGGCTACATGCTGCTCTTTTTCGCCTGCATCGAGCTGGTGCTCCTGCTGCGCCGTCGCGCCCGCGCCGCCTGACGACAACGCCACGACCGACCAAAAAAACCCGCGAGGAGGACCTCGCGGGTTTTTCATATCCGGCTTGCGCCCTTGCCCGACTTACTCGTCGAGGAAGGTGCGCAGCGGCTCGGAGCGTGAGGGGTGACGCAACTTGCGCAGTGCCTTGGCCTCGATCTGACGGATACGCTCGCGGGTGACATCGAACTGCTTGCCGACCTCTTCCAGCGTGTGGTCGGTGTTCATGTCGATGCCGAAGCGCATGCGCAGCACCTTGGCCTCGCGCGCGGTCAGACCGCCCAGCACGTTGCGGGTCGCCTCGATCAAGCCTTCGCCGGTCGCGGAGTCGATCGGCAACAGCATCGTGCCATCCTCGATGAAATCGCCGAGATGCGAGTCGTCGTCGTCGCCGATCGGAGTCTCCATGGAGATCGGTTCCTTGGCGATCTTGAGCACCTTGCGCACCTTGTCCTCGGGCATCTCGAGACGCTCGCCCAATTCTTCCGGTGTCGGCTCGCGCCCCATCTCCTGCAGCATCTGCCGCGACACGCGGTTGAGCTTGTTGATGGTCTCGATCATGTGCACCGGAATACGGATGGTGCGCGCCTGGTCGGCGATCGACCGCGTGATCGCCTGACGAATCCACCAGGTGGCATAGGTCGAGAACTTGTAGCCACGACGATACTCGAACTTGTCCACCGCCTTCATCAGGCCGATGTTGCCTTCCTGGATGAGGTCCAGGAACTGCAGGCCACGGTTGGTGTACTTCTTGGCGATCGAGATGACCAGACGCAGGTTGGCCTCGACCATTTCCTTCTTGGCGCGACGCGCCTTGGCCTCGCCGATCGACAGGCGGCGATTGACTTCCTTGATGTGCGAGACCGGCAGCAGGACCATCTCTTCCTCGAAGCCGATCTTGCGCTGGGCACGCTGGATGTCGGCGCGGAACGGCTCGAGACGATCGGCGAACTTGGTGTGCTTGGCCATGAACCGGTCCAGCCACTCGAGGTCGGACTCGGCGCCCGGAAACGACCCGATGAAGGTCTTGCGCGGCACCTTGGCCTGCTTCACGAAGATCTGCATGATGGCCTTTTCCTGGCCGCGGATCTGCTCGACGCTGATCCGCACCTGGCCCACCAGACGCTCGAAATGCTTGGGCACCAGCTTGATCGGCGAGAACAGCTCGGCCAGACGGGCCTGCTCGGCGCTGGCTTCCTTCGAGCCGAGCCCGTGCTCTTCGATCGCGGCCTTGGCGCGCTCGTTCTGCTCACGGATCTGCTCGAAGCGTGCCCGCGCTTCTTCGGGGTCCGGACCACCACCGGTTTCCTCTTCCTCGGCCTCGTCATCGTCCTCGGAGACATCGCCGTCCGCGGCGCTCGGCTCGGGCTCGGGCTCGGGCACCTCCGCCTCGGCCACGCCGGGAATCCCTTCGTCGGGGTCGATGAAGCCGGAAAACAGGTCGGACAGCCGGCCCGGCGCTTCTTCATCCTGGGTGGCATCGTAAGCGCTGAGAATGGAGTCCACGGCGCCAGGCAAATAGGCCAGCGACGACATCACCTCACGGGTGCCTTCCTCGATACGCTTGGCGATTTCGATCTCGCCCTCGCGCGTCAACAATTCCACCGTACCCATCTCGCGCATGTACATGCGCACGGGATCGGTGGTGCGGCCGACATCGCTTTCCACCGCGGCCAGCGCGGCGACGGCTTCTTCCGCCGCCGATTCGTCGGCGGATTGATCGGACATCATCAGGGTATCTTCGTCAGGCGCTTCCTCGACGACGCTGATACCCATGTCGTTGATCATCGCGATGATGTCTTCCACCTGATCGGGATCGGCGATATCCTCGGGAAGGTGGTCGTTGACCTCCGCATAGGTCAGGAAGCCCTGTTCCTTACCCTGGGCGATCAACTCCTTCAGACGTGACTGCTGCGTATTTCCAGCCATAGAAACCCTATCTCGACAATGGAGCACCTGGAGGTGAACGGATCGAAACGCTGCTAAGCCTGCCAGTATAGCCGCTATGGGCATTTTACTGCCAGTGTCGTATTTGTCTTGTCATCCAGGTGTGCTAGTGTGTTCGGCTACCTTTTCGATATTGCCTAGTAAATGGCGACGTTTTGCGGCAATTCAACCCGTCGCGCCAGGCATCCGTTCAAGCCGTTTCATGGCGGCCGAGCGCCTCCCTTGAGCTCCATCAGCAACTCGTTCAGCCGCTGACGCTCTTCCCTGGACAGACACTCCCCCGCCTGCGTCCGTGCCAGCAGGGCGTCATACTCCTCCTGTGGCGAGCGCTGCGAGTGGCGTCGACGCAACCCGTCGACCAGGCCCTCCACCTCGGCCCCTCGTGCCTCGCGGGGCATCAAGAGTTCACGACGCGCCAGCCAGGCCAGCCGCTCCCCCTCGGGCGTGCCATGGAAATGCGCCAGCAGGACCTGCGCGTTGCGATAACCGCCGGCGCGGATCAGACGCACTACCTCATGACATAGCGCCCCGTCACCCACACCGTCGGGACACCAGTCGAGCGACTCGGGCAAGCGACTCACCAGAGCGGGCTCATGCACCAGCAGGTGCAGCAGACGACCGACGAGCCCCAAGGCGCCATCACGCGCTCCCGCCTTCCTCGCGGGCGTCTCGCCTGCGTCCTCAGGAGCGCTCGAGGCCTCATCGGCACCCTCGTCATGCGGCGCCTGTGACGTGTCGGCACGCGCCAGCAAGGCCTGAAAATTGGCCTGCTCAACGCCCGTACGCTGCGAAAGCTCGCGCAGCAGCAAGGATTTCAACACGCCCTCGGGCAAGCGCTCCAGAGCACGCAACACCGCCGTGGCAAAGCGCTCCCGGTCCTCGATCCGCTGGAGATCGCGCCCTTCCGCGGCCTGGTCGAAAAGAAACTCCGAAAGCGGCGCGGCGCACAGCACGCGATTCTCGAACGCTTCCGCGCCCTCGCGACGCACCAGGCTATCCGGATCATCGCCCTCCGGCAGAAACAGAAACCGCACCTGGCGCCCATCGATCATCGACGGCAACACCGTCTCCAGCGCTCGGCGCGCCGCCTGTCGCCCGGCGCGATCGCCGTCGAAGCAGAACACCACTTCGCCGACCAGCCGAAACAGGCGTTGCAGATGGTCCTCGCTGAGCGAAGTGCCCAGCGTGGCGCAGGCATTGCGGATCCCGAACTGGGCCAGGGCCACGACATCCATGTAGCCTTCGACGACCAGCATCCGCTCCAGGCGCGCATTGGCCTGACGCGCCTCGTAAAGCCCGTACAGCTCGCGCCCCTTGTGGAAGACCGGAGTCTCGGGCGAGTTCAGGTACTTGGGTTTGGCGTCCCCGAGCACGCGACCGCCGAACGCAATGGTGCGCCCTTTCCAGTCGCGGATCGGAAACATCACCCGGTTGCGAAAACGGTCGTAGCTGCGCCCGGAATCCTCGCGGTGCACCAACAAGCCGTATTCGATCTGCACCGCATCACTGATGCCGCGCTCGGTCAGGTGCCGCTTGAGCGCTTCCCACTTGTCCGGGGCGAAACCAATCCCGAACTCACGCACGATATCGGCGGAAAGCCCGCGACGCTCGAGGTAATCGCGTGCATCGCCACCTTCCGACATCGCCAGGCGCTCGCGGAAAAAGCTCGCCGACAGTTCGAGCAGGTTAACCGCCTCCTCGCGCCGCCGTTCGCGCTGCTGAGCCTGAGGGTCGTCAGCCCCCTCGCGCGGCACGTCCAGCCCCAGCCGCGAGGCGAGCTGCTCGACCGCCTCCGGAAAGCGCAAATGATCGAATTCCATCAGAAAGCGTAGCGCATTGCCGTGCACGCCACATCCGAAGCAGTGGTAGAACTGTTTTTCGGCGCTGACGGTGAACGAGGGCGACTTTTCCTGGTGGAAGGGGCATAGACCGCTGTAGTTGCGACCGGCCTTCTTGAGCTGAACGCGCTCGCCGACGATCTCGACCACATCGGTACGAGCCAGCAAATCATCGATGAAACGTTGGGGGATCTGTCCAGCCATGGCGGGGAGGCGCTCGACGAAACGTTGTCTGTATCGCGGGAATCGCGGAGCCAGGCATCGCGGAAACGGTGGGCCGGGAAAAACAAGCGGCCACCCGATGGCAGCCGCTTGGCGTCCCTCTAGGAAGCGACCGAAGTCACTTCACAGTACGGATCAGTACAACCGTTCGAAACGCTTACGCTCGCGCTGCAACTTCTTGGCATGACGCTTGACCGCTGCGGCGGCCTTGCGCTTGCGAACCGCAGTGGGCTTTTCATAGGTCTCGCGACGACGGACTTCGGAGAGAACGCCAGCTTTTTCGCAAGAACGCTTGAAACGCCGCAGAGCGACGTCGAACGGCTCGTTGTCACGTACTTTAACAGAAGGCATTAACCAATCACCTACCTTAGGGAAAGATGAGTTCGGATTGCACGCACACCTTGTCAGCACGTGTTCAGCGTATGCCGAACGGCATGACGGGTGCACGACCCAGTCTTGCAGAACGCAATATTCTAGTCGCCGTGGCAGCGCTTTGCAAAGCCTTTGCCACCGCCCCTGCCGCACGGCCCTGGAAAAGCGTAGAATGGCGACTTTCACGTGCCAGCGGGGAAGTGACGACACATGCGGGTATTGGGCATCGAGACCTCCTGCGACGAAACCGG
Organism: Chromohalobacter israelensis DSM 3043; assembly: GCF_000055785.1. Lineage (GTDB taxonomy): Bacteria > Pseudomonadota > Gammaproteobacteria > Pseudomonadales > Halomonadaceae > Chromohalobacter > Chromohalobacter israelensis. The sequence continues at coordinate 1,090,577 of NC_007963.1, read as the reverse complement.
CGTCGCCATTTATGACACCGAGCGCGGCCTGATCGCCGATGCGCTGCACAGCCAAATGGCCATGCACGCCGAATTCGGCGGTGTGGTCCCGGAACTCGCCTCGCGGGATCACACTCGCAAGCTGCTGCCGCTGATTCGCCAGGTGCTCGACGACGCCGAGCTGCGCGGCGACCAGCTAGACGCCATCGCCTACACGGCGGGCCCCGGCCTGGTCGGCGCGCTGATGGTCGGCGCCTCCACCGCGCACGGCCTGGCGCGCGCCTGGGACATCCCGGCACTCGGCGTGCATCACATGGAAGGCCATCTGCTGGCGCCGATGCTCGAGGCCGCGCCGCCCGACTTTCCCTTCGTGGCCCTGCTGGTGTCGGGTGGGCACACGCAGCTCGTCGAGGTCCACGGCCTGGGCCGTTACCGGCTGCTGGGCGAATCGGTCGACGATGCCGCCGGCGAGGCCTTCGACAAGGCCGCCAAGATGCTCGAACTGCCCTACCCTGGCGGCCCCCACGTCGCCCAGCTCGCCGAGCGCGGCGACCCGACCCGGTTTCGCTTTCCGCGCCCGATGACCGACCGGCCGGGACTCGACTTCAGCTTTTCGGGTCTCAAGACCCACACCCTGACCACCGCCAACCAGCTCAAGGCGGCGGGCCCCCTCAGCGACCAGGACCGCGCCGACATCGCGCGCGCCTTCGAGGAAGCCGTCGTCGACACGCTGGTCATCAAGTGCCGGCGCGCCCTCGACACCACGGGCCTCAAGCGGCTGGTGGTGGCCGGCGGCGTCAGCGCCAATCATCGCCTGCGCGAGCGCCTGGACCGGGAAACCGCCAAGCGCCAGGCCCAGGCGTTCTACCCGCGCGGACGCTTCTGCACCGACAACGGCGCAATGATCGCTTATGTCGGCGCACAACGCCTGCTGGCCGGGGAGCGCGACGACGCGACGATGCAGGCCACGCCGCGCTGGCCGCTGGCGTCGCTCACTCCTCCGGCGGCTTGATCCTCTCCTCGCGCTTCAGGCCGGGCTCGCCCCCCTGCCCCAGGCGGCGAATGTTCCAGGCATGACGTACCAGCACCAGGGCCGAAAAGACACTCACCACCAGCGTCGCCTCACGCGCCAGCCAATAGCTGGCCAAAGGGGCGAGCAGGGCCGCGGCCAGTGATGCCACCGCGGCGGTGCGCGAACGCCAGGCCAGCAGCGCCCAGCACAGGGCGCAGACCCAGGCCACCGGGGTCGCGATCATCAGCAAGACCCCGAAGGCGCTCGCCACGGCCTTGCCGCCACGCCCGCGATGCCAGAGCGGATAACTGTGCCCCACCAGCACCGACAGGCCCACGGCTCCCTGCGCCCATATCGGCAGCGCTTCGCGCTGCGCGACCCACAGCACCGGCATTGCCTTGGCCGCGTCGACGCCCAGCGTCAGCGCGGCCGGCACGACGCCATGCAGTCGCAGCACGTTGGAAAACCCCGGATTGCGCGACCCGGCATGGCGAGGATCGCGCCTGCCGAGCGCACGACACACCCAGACGGCGCCAAGCAGCGACCCGCTCAGGTAACCGGCCAGGACCAGAGCTGTCATGGGCAGCGGTGATGACACGAGCGGCTCTCCCTCAATAGGCGGCAACGAGATGTGCCCTGACCATGATTCTGCCACCTCCATGGCGTACAATCGACGCTTTGCGACGCCGTGAAGTGTCGACGATCCTTCACGACATGACCGCCCGCTAAGAGAGTGAGGACACGCCGTGGATCACGTGCTGATCGAGGCGCTGGAAGTGGACACCGTCATCGGTGTCTATGACTGGGAGCGCACCATTCGACAACGGCTACACCTGGATCTCGAACTGGCCACCGACATCCGGCCCGCCGCACAAGCCGACGACATTCACTTGACCCTGGACTACGCGGCCATCAGCGAGCGCATCGCCAGTTTCGCCGACGCCCACCATTTCGCCCTGGTCGAGACCTTCGCCGAGCGGCTTGCCGACACCCTGCGCCAGGAATTCGCGATTGACTGGCTGCGACTGAGCGTGCGCAAGCCCGGCGCGGTCGCCAATGCCGCAAGCGTAGGCGTACGCATCACACGGGGGCAGGCATGACACTGGTGACGGTAAGCATCGGCAGCAACATCGATCGCGAGCGCCACGTCCTGGCCTGCCTCGATGCCATTGCCGAGACGTTCGGCGAGCCTCGTGTCTCGCGCGTCTTCGAAAGCGAGCCGGTCGGCTTCGAGGATGGGCGCAATTTCTACAACCTGGTCGCGGCCTTCCATGCCACGCGCCCGGTCGGCGAACTGCAGGCCTGGTGCAAGGAGATCGAAGCTGCCAACGGGCGACTGCCGGGAAGCCCCAAGTTCAGCCCCCGCACCCTGGATATCGACCTGCTCACGGTCGGCGACCAGTGCGGCCACATCGATGGCGTCGAGCTGCCGCGCGACGAGATCCTGCACCACGCCTTCGTGCTGTGGCCTCTCGCGGAGCTGCTGCCAGATACGCCCCACCCCGAGAACGGCCGCACCTATGCCGAACTCTGGGCACGCTTCACGGCCGGAGACCAGCACCTGTGGCCGGTCACCTTCGACTGGCACGGCCGCCCGGTGTCGCGCCCCGACTGACACCTGGCGCGCCATCGTCGTTGCATATTGATTGCACATTGCATGACGTCTCCTTGCGCGAGCGCTTGCCATGCTGGCCGAATGGTCAGCCGTCACCAGGCTGTCCGGCCGGCACCGCCCACTGCCCGACACGAGCCCGCCATGAGCCCACGGTTGCGTTTCAAGCGTCCCCGCATCGCACGCATCAGCCTCAAGCTGTTCGCGGCGATCCTGCTGACCAATGTCCTGATCGGCGGCATGAGCTTTCTGCTCATCGCACGCAGTCTCGATCAGGGCTTTATCGACTACCTGGAGCGCACTCAGGCGAATCGCGCCGATACCCCGGCCACCGCCCTCGCCGAGCGCTGGCAGGAGCATGGTGACTGGCGCTGGCTGCGCGACGACCCCCGCGCCTGGCATCGGCTGGTACGCAATCAATTGTGGCCGGGCGAGCGTCAGCCTCCCAGCGGAATCGATCGTGAGCTCAGCGATGCCCGCGATTTCGTGGTGCTCGACGCCGACGGCCGCGTCGTCATCGGCCGCCCGCTGCCACCGCGCACGCCGCCGCCGGGCGAGGAGCCGCCACCGCAGCCGCGTTTCATCGACATTCAGCATCGAGGGCAGACCGTCGGCCAGTTGGGGTATCTTCCCCCGGCACAGCTCATGGCACGCATGGATCGCGTCTTCCTGCAGCGTCAGCTGCGCAACATGACGATCATCGTCGCCTCGCTGTCGGTCGCCTCGTTGCTGCTGGCCGCGGGCCTGGCCTGGTGGCTGGGCCGGCGTGCCAGGGAAATGACCGAGGCCACCCGGCGCATGACCCAGGGCGACTTCACCGTGCGCCTGCCCGAGCGGGGGCGTGACGAACTGTCCCGTCTCTCCGCCGACTTCAACGTCCTCGCCGAGACACTGGAGGCCAATCGCCGCCATCGTCAGCAGTGGGTCGCCGACATTGCCCACGAGTTGCGCACCCCTCTCGCCGTGCTGCGCGGCGAGATCGAAGCGATCGAGGACGGCATACGTCCGCTCGGTGACGACACGCTGGCCTCGCTGGCGCAGGAAGTCGCTCAACTCGAACGCCTGGTGGACGATCTGCGTCTGCTCGCGCAAAGCGATGCGGGCGCACTGGATATCTATCTCGCCCCACACGACCTGGCAGCGCTCTTGCGTGGGCGTCTCGAGGAAGCGCAAGGCTGGCTGGGCGCGCGCGGCATCACGCTCGATGCCGAGATCGGCACGGCCCCGGCACCGGTGCGTGCCGACCCCCAGCGTCTGCGCCAGCTCTGGAGCAACCTGCTGAGCAATACTTGTGCCTATACCGATGCACCGGGACAGCTGCGCATACGCCTCATGCGCCATGCCGACCGCATCGAAATGACGTGGGAAGACAGCGCTCCCGGCGTTGCCGATGCCGACCTGCCGCGCCTGACCGAGCGTCTTTATCGTGTCGAGGGCTCGCGCAACCGACGCAGCGGCGGTAGCGGCCTGGGTCTGGCGATTGCCAATGCGCTGGTCACGGCGCATGGCGGCACGCTGACCCCCTCGGCATCGCCGCTTGGGGGACTTCGCTGGACGCTCACCTTCCCGGTGCGTCACGACGACGATGTTCTCGAGCACGACATGCCATGAGCCACGCCTGGAGACAGCCATGAACGACACCATTCTGATCGTCGAGGACGAACCCAAGATCGCGCGCCTGGTCGCCGATTACCTCCAGCAAAGCGGTTATGCCACGCATCACCTGGCACATGGCGACGAGGTCATGCCGTGGCTTGCGGATCATGCCCCGGCCCTGATACTGCTCGACTTGATGCTGCCCGGCACCGACGGCTTGACCCTGTGCCGCCGGATCGGCGATCAGTACCCGGCCTTGCCCGTGATCATGCTGACCGCACGTGTCGAGGAGGTCGACCGACTGCTGGGACTGGAGCTGGGTGCCGACGACTACATCTGCAAACCGTTCAGCCCGCGCGAGGTAGTGGCACGAGTCAAGGCCGTGCTCCGCCGCCTGCACCCCCAGACCGAGGAGGCCGCCACGCCAGCACCGCTGAGCCTGGACGAGGACGGCTGGCGCGCCCTGGCGCAAGGCACCGACCTGGGCCTGACCGCCGTCGAATTCCAGTTGCTCAAGGTCATGATGCAGGCGCCCGGACGCATCTTCTCGCGCGACCAATTGATGGATCACATGTATCGCGACCATCGCATCGTCTCCGAGCGAACCGTGGACAGTCATATCAAGAAATTGCGCCGCAAGATCGCCGATGCCTATCCCGAGCGCGACATCATCCATTCCGTATATGGCGTCGGGTATAAATACCAGCCCGACTCCTGACGGGGCACTCCACCAACCCGGCACTGCTGCGCACCACGCGCTGCACACACGAAAACGCCCCCGCTGCGGGTCGCAGCGGGGGCGTTTTCGATGTGCCAGCGAACATGACGCCGCCCGAAGGCGACATCCGTGCGGCTTACCAGTCGGCGCGATGGCCGAGTTTCGGCTGGTCCGCCGTGTTGCTGGGCAGGTCGGTCTGCTTGGTGTTGGTGACCGAGATGTAATGCTCGGCCTTCGCGATGCCCACGCTGTCGGCGCCGGAAGTATCCAGCTGCTGATAGTCGACGGAGAATTGCGTGACCGGCTGGCCGACATTCAGGGCCTCATGGTTGACCTGCAAGGCTTCGCTGGAGGCAAAGCTTGCTTGTGCGGCCACCGGCAGTGCGGCGAGTGCAATAGCGGAGATCAGGATACGTGCTTTCATGGACTTGCTCCTTGACTGTCTGTGTCAATGTTCGCTTTCGAACGTTGCGTAAACTATATAGCAAGCTAACAATGAACGCAATAATAAAGTTTCCAATCGCTACCATAGCGTTCATCTATCCAGCCAGGAAGAAGCATGCAGAACAAGAAGCTGCTTACATGACGATATCGCAGGCATTATTCACTCCCGCACCGAGTGACGCTTGCATGTCCTTGCATTTCAGCAACATCCTCGCCATCACGAAAATTTCGAAAACGAAAATCGAATAAATCATCACTTGCACGCTGCTTGCGCGATGCCTGCAAGCTGTTTGCACGACATCGCAGGATACTGCCGAGGTCCCCCCATAGGAGCCTTGCCATGCAAGCTTTGACATCACGCAGCTGGCTGATTGCCCTCGCTCTCGGCGCTCTGACGATCGGCACCACGGCCCAGGCGAGTCCGGCGCCTCCGGCTCCCAAGATCGATACGCTACTGGCGAGCTGGCCGCTCGACGACGCTCAACGCGATAGCATCAAGGAGGCCACCCAGGCGTATCGCGAGCAACGCCGCTCCCTGCACGACACGGCCAGGCCGGAGCGGCAAGAACGTCTCGCGGCATTGCGCGCCGACTATCAGGAAACGCTCGCCGATACCCTCGACCCGGTGCAGGTCGATGCGCTGGAAGCCTACCTGCGGCTGACCGCGGCACCGCCGCCCCCTCGCCCCGAGCGCCACGACCGGCACCATCACGCCTCTCCCAGGAAGCTTTACGACGCACTCTTCGATAGCTGGGAACTCGGCGATGACCAACGCGAGTCGCTGCAGGAAGCCTTTGCCTCGATGCGAGAACAGCGTCGGGCCCTGCATGCGAAAACGTTCGATAGCCCGGAGGCACGTGACGAGGCCAGGCGCGAGATGCGCGACGCCCTTCGCGAGCGTCTGCACTCGGTGCTCAGTGGCGAACAGCTGCGCGTACTGGCCCTGCTGACGCCCCCACACTCCGAACGCCAGGAAAGGCCCGTGCGCGAGCATCAGGCAACGCTGGAGGCCCTGGTGGACAGTTGGCGACTCGATGACGCCCAGCGCGCCGACTTTCGGGATGCCCGCGCGGCCTTCCGCGACACGCTGCGTCAGTGGCGTGACAATGCCGGGAAGCCGGATCGCGACGCCTGGCTGACGGCGCGGGAGGACTATCGACAGTCGCTGAAGGAAATCTTCACGCCGGCACAGGTGGCGGTGCTCGACGACATGCTGCCCGCCCTGCACAAGGCACCGCGACACGCCATGTGACGCGCCACGCGCCTTCGGACTCAGCTCCGAAGGCGCTGCATGAGGACCACGTCGTTGCGTGGAAAGCTCACCGACAGACCATGACGCTCGGCCAGATAGTGAAAGCTGCGCTCGGCGAAGAAGCACACATGAGTCGGGTCGCGCATGTAGCGCCATGCAGCCAGGTCCTGCACCAAGTCACTGCGCTGGGTCATGATCCCCAGCCAGCCCCCGACACGTAATCGCGCGATCACCTCGGCCAACGCGTCTCCCGGTGCATGCAGATGCTCGACCACCTCGGTGGCGGTGATGACATCGAACTCACGCTGCCACACCTCGGGAAACGGCGCGTAGAAGGGGTCGTACAACGCCATGCGATGCCCGGCTTCTTCGAGCATGACCGAGAGCGTCGGCCCGGGACCACAGCCGAAGTCGAGCCCTTGTGCGGCGGGAGGCAGGCGTTCCAGCAGCGGGTCGCACAGGCGCGACAGGAAGCGACGATATCCCGCGTCGTGGGGGGAGTTCTGGTGGAGATCGTAGACCGCGCGCTCCTCGGCGGCACTGGGCAACGACGCCGGGGAGACGAAAATCAAAGCGCATCTTGGACAGCGGTAATACGTCCGCGGTGGCGCCCCCGCCACACGCCGGGCATGAGGCATTGCGCACAAGGGGCAGACCGGCTCACCGTCATGCATCGGGGCATCTCCTTCGTTCGTCATCCGCCAGCGAACCGTCATGCAACGTCATCGCGCTCTTCCGACTGGATGACACGGGCATCGAACGTGCATGATATCCCTGCCCTCGCGGCAAGACCGTCACTTTCCGTGCACCTCATGCTATGGACACTTCGCCATGCTCAATGCCATCGACCATGTGGTGGTCACCGTTACCGACCTCGAACTCAGCATCGATTTCTACACACGCGTGCTGGGTCTCGACGCCCATTATCACGATGCGACGCGCACCGATCTGTGTCTGGATGGCTTTGCCCTGCGGTTGCATGGCCCCGAGGCCTCCGCCGCACGTCCGGCCGAGTCGCCCGTCCCCGGCAGCCAGACACTCGGCTTTCGCAGCTCTCTGCCCCTCGCCGAGGTGAAGGCACACCTCGAGGCCCTGGCCATTCCCATGGAGCTTGCCCCTGGGGCGACACCAGACGACATCGAGACGTGGTCGTCACTTTACGTACGCGATCCAGACGGTAACCTTATCGAGATTTCTCGTCCGCGTCGCCGCTGAAGCGACATGACAGGAGGCACCGCCCATGCAGGAAGACACGTCCCCCATCGAGCGCGACCCGCAAGGCCCAGCGGACGGCAAGATCGCCCTGATCATCTACGTCCTGATCCTGGCGGGATTCGCCGTGGGCATCACGCCCTTGATCGGCGTGGTCATGGCGTATGTCTATCGCGGCAACGGCCCCGTCTGGCTCGATGCTCACTATCGCTATCAGATCCGCACCTTCTGGATCGGTGTGCTGTACTTCGTGCTGGCTTCCGTGTTGAGCCTGATCGCCGTGGGCTTCGTGCTCTACGTACTGCTCGCCATCTGGGTAGTGGTACGCTGCGTCAAGGGATTTCAGGCGCTCAACGAACATCGCGCGCCCGCGAATGTCGATAGCTGGCTCTGGTAACCGGCACCATGCGCCTCGGCGCATGGTGCACAATCCGTATAATGCGAGCCCAACGGCTTGCCGTCACCGATGATGTCATGAGTTCGAAATCCAACGATGTTTCTCCCCCCTTGCGTGCGCGTGCCATCGCCGGGTTGTGGCGTGGCCTCGCCAGATTGACGCCGCGCCGCCTGTGGCAACTGGCACGCCTGATCGGGCCGCTGATCCTGGCGCTCAGTCGTCGCGAACGAGAGGTCACGCGCGCCAACCTCCAGCATGTCTATCCCGACATGACGATCGCCGTGCGCCGCGACTTGACGCGCCGCAGCCTGGTGCATTCCTCAGCGACCATGCTGGAGCTGGGGTTCGCCTGGATGGCCGCCCCGAGCCGCGTCGAAACCGCCATCCGCCAGGTCCACGGACGCGAGCTGCTCGATGACGCCCGCGCCCAGGGACGCGGCGTGATCGTGCTGGCGCCGCACTTCGGCAACTGGGAGGTCCTCAACTTCTGGCTTTCCAGCCATTTTCCGTTCACGGCCATGTACGAACCGCCCAAGATCGCCGCCCTCGATCCTGTGATTCGTGGCGGGCGTGAGCGCATGGGCGCTCAGCTCGTGCCGACCAATCCCCGGGGCGTGGCGTCGCTGCTCAAGGCACTCAAACGCTGCGAGGCAGTCGGTATCCTGCCGGACCAGGAACCCAGCTGGGGCAGCGGCGTGTTCGCCGACTTCTTCCAGCGCCCCGCCTATACCGCCACCCTGCTGCCCAAGCTGGTCGCTCGCACCGAGGCGCGCGTGGTCACCGGCATTGCCCGGCGTCTGCCGGATGGCGAGGGCTTCGCGATCCACTTTCTGGCCGCCGATGACCGCGTGTACGCCAGCGACGAAACGCAGTCGGCCACTGGCGTCAACGCCAGCGTGGAAGACGCCATCGCCCTGGATCCCGCCCAGTACCAGTGGGAATACAAACGCTTTCGCAAGACACCGCAGCAGGCCGCCCAGGACCCCGATTTCAAGCGTTTCCGCATCTACTAGGCCTGGCTGCCACCCGCCCGATCACCGAGCGTCGCATGCATGTCGTCCGAACGGGGTCCGATGGCGCCCGGGCGTCTACACTGGGCAAGAACGACCCCAGTCCAAGGAGCAGTCCATGCCCCTGCGAACCGCATTCCACCGGCTCGGCCGAGGCTCACTGGCATGCCTCGGTCTCGGGCTCGGCGCCATCATGAGTGCTTTCGGCCAGGCGCAGTCGCTGACACCGACATCCGTGGCGGGCAGCGAACAGCGCGCGCAAGTGCCCGAGGGCGCCACTCTGACCCATCTGGTCTCGCTGAGTGCACCGCGCCTGATCAGCATCGGTCCCGACAATAAAATGTTCATCGGCACCCGGGCGGGACGCCTGTATCGCCTCAAGCCGCCGTACACGAGCGTCGATGCGGAAGTGGCGCTGTCCGGCTATCCGCATAGTGCCGTAGTGCATCGAGGATACCTGTATGTCGCCACGACCGACCGGCTGCTGCGCGCGTCCTATGCGCCGGATCGGCGTCTCGAGGACGTGGCGTTCGAAGAAGTTGCCGCTCTGCCCGGCGGTGGCGGGCACAGCTCGCGCACCTTGTCCGCGGGGCCCGATGGACGGCTCTACGTGGCACTCGGCATTCAAGGCAATTGTTCGCCGCAGCGCGTCTCGGAGGACGTTGCCTTCGAGGATCGCCGAGGCGGTGTCATGGCGCTCGACCCGACACGGTCGACGCCCGAATGGACGCCCTATGTCGGCGGACTGCGCAATCCCATCGGCATGGCCTGGAGCCCCGAAGGGGTGCTGTATCTCAACAATAACGGCCCCGACCATTGGGGCTACGAGGCGCCCCCCGAATTGCTGGTGCGCGCCGAGGCCGGCAGCTTTCACGGCATGCCGTGGTATCAGTGGAACGACGGTGCCTGGCAGCGCGATGACTGCATCGACTCGACGCCCCCCACACCCGGCGACGCGCTCGCACCGCCGGTCGCTACCTTCGCCGCCCGCAGCGCCCCCATGGGATTGACGTTCTTGCCCGCCGACAACCCCTGGAAGCTGGACATGATCAGCGCCATCCATGGCAGCTGGGCCACCCAGGCCGCCGGCGGCCCCGCTTCTCGGCGACCGCCCAAGATCGTCGGCATACGGCTCGCGACCGACGGCCGCCAAGGCACGGTGACCGACCTGGTGAGCGGTTTCCAGGCGGAGAATGGCGAGCGCTGGGCCCGCCCCACCGGGGTCGCCTACCACGATGGAGCGCTGTATTTCACCTCCGACAGCGGCGAGGCCGGCCTGTATCGTCTGACGCCATGAGGGCGGGCTAGCGCGTGTCCAGGTGGGCCTGGCGCGCGGCCACCTCGGCGAGCCCCGACCAGTCCTTCTCGCCATCGCCGTGCGCCAGGGCATCGAGCAGCCGATCGCGCACCGCGCTACCCAGCGGCAAGGCGACATGCCGCTCGTCTCCCGCACGCAGGGCCAGTCCGACATCCTTGTGGCCCAGGCGCATCGTGAAGCCGGCGGGCTCGAAGCGTGCTTCGGCGATCATCTTGCCATAGCCCTGATAGGCCGGTGAGGCGAAGAGCGTATTGGTGACCACATCGAGAAAATCGCTGGCCTCGATGCCGTATGCACGTGTCAGCGTCGAGGCCTCGGCCATCGATTCGATGGCGGTGGCGAGCATGAAGTTCGCCGCGATCTTGACCACGTTGGCACGCTCCGGCGACTCGCCCAATGGCCATACGGCTTGGCCCATGGCGTCGAGCACGGACCTGACCCGCTCGAGCTGGGCCGGATCACCGGCAGCGATGATGTTGAGCTTGCCCGCTGCCGCCACGTCCGGACGTCCGAGCACCGGCGCGGCGATGTAGGCCACGCCCAGGCGGTCGTGCAGTGCCGTCATGCCACGCGCAAAGGCCACCGACACCGTGGCCATGTTGATATGCACGCTGCCCTTTTTCATCGCCTCGACGGCCTTGCTCTCGATCAGTACCTGATGCGCCGCCTGATCGTCTGCCAGCATGCTGATCAGCACCTCGTGACGCGCCGCATCCGCAGGCGTCTTGGCTGCCTTGGCGCCTTTCCGAGTCAAGGCCTCGACGGCTTCGGTGGAGCGATTCCACACCGTGACCTCATGCCCTGCCTCGAGTAGCTGACTCGCCATGCCACGTCCCATGGCACCCAGTCCAATGAAACCGATCTTCATGCGATTGCTCCTTGAACGCTGCATTCCGTCGAACAAACTAGCACGCTAAAAAATATACGGGACCCACGCCTCGTTACACGATAGGGGGCTTTCATCCCGGGCGACGCTTGCTACACTCTAGCCGATAGCTTGACGGGGTGCCGGTGGAACCGGCTGAGATCGTCCTGCGCCGCGACTCATACGAAGCGCGGCGCCACGACGGATCCCGACGAACCTGATCCGGCTAGTACCGGCGTAGGGATCAAGCGGAGACCGCGGGATACGACGACACGCCCATGCCGGTTTCCTCTCCTGCGCTGTGCGCCGGCTTGACCCAAGTCTCGTCCTGGAGCACATATGACATCCCCTCAGTTTCTCTCCGACACCGCGCACGTCGATGCCTCGGCCATTCGTCCGCTGCCCGGTTCATGCAAGCGATACGTTCAGGGCTCGCGGCCGGACCTGCGCGTCCCCTTCCGTGAAATCGCCCTGTCGCCGACCACGACCTCCGGCGCCGCCGAAGAGAATCCACCGCTGCTGGTCTACGATACCTCGGGGCCGTACACCGATCCCGAGTGCGCCATCGACCTGCGCAAGGGCCTCCCGGCCCTCAGAAAGGACTGGATCGACGAGCGCGACGACACTCGATGGCTCGACGGCCCCACCAGTCGCTACGGGCAGCGCCGCGCCAACGACCCGAGGCTCGCACCGCTGCGCTTCGACCTGACCCGCACGCCGCGGCGAGCCAAGGAAGGTCGCAACGTCACCCAGCTGCATTACGCGCGCCAGGGCATCATCACGCCGGAGATGGAGTTCATCGCCATCCGCGAGAATCAGCGTCGTCAGGCGCTGGGTCCCGAGGAAGTCGAACGCATCCTCGGCCACCAGCACCCGGGCCAGGGGTTCGGTGCACGCCTTCCGGAGGAGATCACGCCGGCATTCGTGCGGGATGAAGTCGCCCGCGGCCGGGCGATCATCCCCTGCAACATCAACCACCCGGAGTCCGAGCCGATGATCATCGGCCGCAACTTCCTGGTGAAGATCAACGGCAACCTCGGCAATTCGGCGGTGACCTCGTCCATCGAGGAAGAGGTCGACAAGATGACCTGGGGCATCCGCTGGGGCGCGGACACGATCATGGATCTTTCCACCGGCCAGAACATCCACGAGACGCGGGAATGGATCATCCGCAACTCGCCGGTGCCCATCGGCACGGTGCCGATCTATCAGGCGCTGGAGAAGGTCGGCGGCGTGGCCGAGAACCTGACCTGGGAGATCTTCCGCGACACCCTGATCGAGCAGGCGGAACAGGGCGTGGACTACTTCACCATCCATGCCGGCGTACGCCTGCATCACGTGCCGATGACGGCCAGGCGCGTCACCGGCATCGTCTCCCGGGGCGGCTCGATCATGGCCAAGTGGTGCCTGTACCACCACCGGGAAAGCTTCCTCTACACCCACTTCGAGGACATCTGCGAGATCATGAAGGCCTACGACGTCGCGTTCTCGCTGGGTGACGGCCTGCGTCCCGGTTCCATCGCCGATGCCAACGACGAGGCCCAGTTCGCCGAGCTGGAAACCCTGGGCGAGTTGACGCAGCTCGCCTGGAAGCACGACGTGCAGGTGATGATCGAGGGCCCCGGCCATGTCCCGATGCACCTGATCAAGGAGAACATGGACAAGCAACTGGCGTGCTGCGAGGAGGCGCCGTTCTACACGCTCGGACCGCTGACCACCGATATCGCCCCCGGCTACGATCACATCACTTCGGGCATCGGCGCGGCACAGATCGGCTGGTACGGCTGTGCCATGCTCTGCTACGTCACCCCCAAGGAGCACCTGGGCCTGCCCAACAAGGACGACGTCAAGACCGGCATCATCACCTACAAGATTGCCGCCCATGCTGCCGACCTCGCCAAGGGGCACCCCGGCGCGCAACGCCGCGACAATGCGCTGTCCAAGGCGCGCTTCGAATTTCGCTGGGAAGATCAGTTCAACCTGGGGCTCGACCCGGATACGGCACGCGCCTTCCATGACGAGACACTGCCCAAGGACTCGGCCAAGGTGGCACACTTCTGCTCGATGTGCGGACCGAAGTTCTGCTCGATGAAGATCAGCCAGGAAGTGCGCGACGCCGTCTCCCGGGAGGGGGACTGGAGCGACCCGCTCGAGAACACCCAGGAGGCCATCGAACAAGGCCTGGAGGAACAGGCCGAACGCTTCCGCCGCTCGGGAAAAACGCTCTATCGGAAGGTGTGAGCCGCAAGACGTCGGCAACACGAAAAAAGCCACGCTGTTACAGCGTGGCTTTTCAGTATCGGAGCACGTTCGGGATCAACGCAGCGATGTCATCAGCACTTCGGTCTCCGTGACCTGAAAGTCGATCGACATCATGATGCTCAGTGCCGTGATGGTGAATATCGAGAAGATGAACACCTTCTTGGCCCAGACCTGATCGTCACCGGCGCGATAGCCGCGAAGCGCCATGACGAGCCAGTAAAGCCCCATGGCCGCCGCGACCGCGAAGTAACCATACCCGGCATAGCCTCCCAGCGTGAGCATCAGGGTCGCCCCCAGAAACGCCAGGATGTACCAGAAGATATGATGCTTCGCCGCCCGTACACCGCGCTCGACCGGCAGCACGGGGATCGACGCCGCGCGATAGTCGTGAAAGCGGAAGATGGCGATCGCATAGGAATGCGGCATCTGCCACAGACAGAAGATCAAGAGCAGGGTCAAGGCACCCAGGTCGAATTGCCCGCTGACGGCACAGTAGCCCACCACCGGTGGTGCCGCGCCGGACAGGCTGCCTACCAGCGTCCCATAGATGGAATGCCGTTTCAGATACAGGCTGTACAACCCGACATAGACGACGAAACCGAGCAGAGCGAACGCCGTCGCCAATGCATTGGTGCCGAACCACAGGACAGAGAAGCCCGCGACCCCCAGCACACCACCGTAGGCCAGGGTGACGCCGGGCGGGATCAAGCCCTGCACCGTGACACGCCCCTGGGTGCGCTCCATGAGCCGATCGATATCGCGATCGATGTAGTTATTGAACACGCACCCCGAGGCAATCACCAGCGCAATGCCGATGACCGTGGCCAGGAAGAGCCCACCATCCACGCTCCCTTGTGAAGCGAGGAAGAACCCCCCGGCCACGGAAATCAGATTGCCGAAGATGATGCCCGGCTTGGTGATGGAGACGAAGGGTTTGAGCATCACGCCAGACGACTCACCCACCGAGCATCATGTTGGCGTGCAGGTTCTGCATGATCCACAGCGAACCGCCCACCAGGATGACCAGGATCAGGGCCGTGAAGATGAAGGAACCTGCGTTCCAGCCTTCCTCGGTCTTGAAGTCCAGGTGCATGAACATGATCAACTGCACCAGGACCTGCAAGATGGCCATGATCGAGATCGTCACGACGACGGTCATCGTTTCGAAACCGCCACTCATGACCATTCCGAACGGAATGATCGTCAGCACGATGGACAGGATCAGCCCGATCACATAGGACTTGACGCTGCCGTGGTTGCCACCGTCGTGGGAAGTATGTGCATCGCTCATTACAGGACTCCCATCAGATAGACGAAGGTGAAGACGCAGATCCACACGATGTCCAGGAAGTGCCAGAACAGGCTGAGGCACATGATGCGCGGGCGCGTCATGTCGTTGAGCCCCTTCGTGGACAGCTGCACGATCATCACCAGCATCCAGATCAGACCGAAGGTCACGTGCAGACCGTGGGTACCCACCAGCGTGAAGAAGGACGACAGGAAGGCACTGCGATCCGGGCCGAAGCCTTCTGCGATCAGGTGGTGGAATTCATAGATCTCCAACCCGATGAAGCCGGCCCCCAGGAAGAAGGTGAGAATCAACCACCCTCTTACCTGGGACACGCGATCCGCGTTCATGGCCAACACGGCCATGCCATAGGTGAAACTGCTGAACAGCAGCAGGAAGGTGCTGATCAGGATCAGCGGCAGTTCGAAGATATCCGCCCCGGAAGGTCCGCCCGCCGTGCCATTCATGAGCACGGCATAGGTCGCGAACAGGCTCCCGAAGATGACCAGGTCGCTCATCAGGTAGACCCAGAAGCCGAATACCTTCATGCCACCGGCATCGTGGTGCTCATGCCCGTCATGGGCATGAGCGTCATGCTGATTCAAGGTTTGCGTCGTCATGATTACGCCTGCATCTCCAGCCGTTTGTGGTGCTCGCGCTCAATGCGTTCGACTTCCGCCGCCGGGACGTAGTAGTCGATATCGTCGTTGAAGACACGGAACATGAAGGCCACGAACATGCCAATCGCGCTGACACCGACCAGCCACCAGATATGCCAGACCAGCGCAAAGCCGAACGCGATGCTGATCAGACCGATGACAGGTCCCGCCACGGTGTTCCTGGGCATGTGGATGTCTTCGTACTGCGTCGGCTTGTCCGCCGCCATGCCTTTCTCTTTCTTCGCTTCCCAGAAGGCATCGATGGAGCCGACATTGGGCAGATGCGCGAAGTTGTAGAACGGCGCCGGTGAAGACGTGGACCACTCCAGGGTACGCGCATCCCACGGATCGCCCGTGATATCGGCGTTCTTCTTGCGATCGCGGATACTGACGATGAACTGGATCACGGTGCAGGCGATACCGAACAGGATGCACACGGCACCGACCCACGCCACGATCATCAGCGGCTGCCATTCGGGGTTCGCATAGGACTGCATGCGACGTACCGCGCCCATGAAGCTCAGGATGTAGAGCGGCATGAAGGCCAGATAGAAGCCGACGATCCAGAACCAGAAGGAGCGCTTGCCCCACTTTTCATCGAGCTTGAAGCCGAACGCTTTCGGGAACCAGTAGGTCAGGCCCGCCAGCATGCCGAACACCACGCCGCCGATGATGACGTTATGGAAGTGAGCGATGACGAACAGGCTGTTGTGCAGCACGAAGTTCGCACCGGGCACCGCCAGCATCACACCCGTCATGCCACCGATGGTGAAGGTGATGATGAAGCCCAGCGTCCACAGCACCGGCGAGGTGAACTCCAGGCGGCCACGGTACATGGTGAACAGCCAGTTGAAGATCTTCACCCCGGTGGGGATGGCGATGATCATCGTCGCGATGCCGAAGAAAGCGTTGACGTTGGCGCCCGCCCCCATGGTGAAGAAGTGGTGCAGCCACACGATGAACGACAGGATGGTGATGCAGGCCGTCGCCCAGACCATGGTGTTGTAACCGAACAGGCGCTTCTTGGCGAAGGTCGCGATGACCTCGGAGAACACCCCGAAGGCCGGCAGAATGAGAATGTACACCTCAGGATGGCCCCAGGCCCAGATGAGGTTGACGTACATCATCATGTTGCCGCCCATGTCGTTCGTGAAGAAGTGCGTCCCCAGGTAACGATCGAGCGTCAACAGCGCGATGGTCGCGGTCAGAATCGGGAAAGAAGCGATGATGAGGATGTTCGCGCACAGCGACGTCCAGGTGAAGATCGGCATGCGGAACATCGTCATACCCTTGGTACGCATCTTCAGGATGGTGACGAAGAAGTTGATCCCCGTCAGAGTGGTCCCGATCCCCGATATTTGCAGACCCCATATCCAGTAATCGACCCCCACGCCGGGACTGTACTGTATCCCTGACAATGGCGCGTAGGCCAACCAGCCGGTCTGCCCGTACTCACCGATGAGCAGCGAAATCATGGTCAGCGCCACGCCCGCGACGAACAGCCAGAAGCTCAGGTTGTTCATGAACGGGAACGCGACGTCACGCGCACCGATCTGCAACGGCACCACCAGGTTCATCAGGCCGATGACCATGGGCATGGCGACGAAGAAGATCATGATCACGCCGTGGGCGGTAAAGATCTGATCGTAATGGTGAGGCGGAAGATACCCCTCGGAGCCACCCGCCGCGATGGCCAGTTGGGTCCGCATCATGATGGCATCGGCAAAGCCGCGCAGCAGCATGACCAGGGCCACGAGGAAATACATGATCCCCAGCTTCTTGTGGTCGACGGAAGTCAACCACTCCGTCCACAGCCACTTCCACTTCTTGAAGTACGTCAGCGCGCCGACGACGAGCAAGCCACCGAGCGCCATGGCGATGGCCGTCACGACGATGATCGGCTCGTGATAGGGAATATCGTCGAGTCCAAGTTTTCCGAACATAATGTTACTCCGCTGCCTCTGCGCTCATGGTCGTCTCGCCATGACCGCCACCGTGTCCACCTTGCCCATTGCCACCGTGGAAACTGTCGACGATGTCGTGGTACAGGCCGGACGATACGTCGGAGAAATATTCCACCGGATGATCCGTGGAGGGTTCCGCCAACTCCTGATAGCTCCCGTCATAGGAAAGCGTTTCGGACGATTGTCCGACTTCGTCGACCCACGCCTCGAAGTCATCCTGGGACATGGCGCGCGCATCGAAGGTCATCTCCGAGAAGCCCTTGCCACTGTAGTTGGACGACTTGCCGTCGTAGACGCCCGCTTCGTTCGCCACCAGGTACACGTCGTTGTCCATGCCGGCCATGGCATAGATCTGACTGCCCAGCGTGGGAATGAAGAACGAGTTCATCACCGAGGCCGAGGTCACGCGGAAGTGGACCGGCACATCCACGGGCATGGCCACTTCATTGACCGTGGCGATCCCCTGCTCGGGGTAGATGAACAGCCATTTCCAATCCAGAGCGACGACCTGGACTTCCATGGTGTCGGCATCCGACTCGATCGGCTTGTGCGGATCCAGCGAGTGTGAAGTTTTCCAGGTGATGATCCCCAGGAACAGGATGATCACGCAGGGCACGAGCCAGACGACTGCCTCGATCTTGTTCGAGTGCGCCCAGTCCGGCAGATACTTGGCAGCGTGGTTACTGTGCCGATACTTCCAGGCAAAGACCACGGTCATGACGATGACGGGAATCACGACGATCATCATCAGCCAGAAGGCCGTGATGATCAGCGACTTCAGTTCCACCCCGATCTGGCCCTTCGGATCCACCAGCGCCGCGTCGCAGCCACTCAGCAACACTGCGATCAGGGGTAGGATACCGAGCCATCCCAGGTTCTTCTTCATTCTCATTGCATGGCCTCACTCAAGCATGGGAAGACGTTGCAGCGCTTGCTCATTGAATGATTTCCTCCGCTAGCGACCCGTTACTCCAGCAGTCGGGCGGGGAGGCATTTTCACCAACGGAACCCAGCGGCTCGGCGCGTGTCCAAGCGCCCGGCAATCACGTTGCCGACCGCTTGGAAACGCCCAACGACTGCATCCCGATCAGCCACCGATTCCCGGCTGCCAATGACACGAGTGTGATGCGCTCTGAAGGTTGGACGTACTGGACATGTCGGCGATGGCTCATGACGCGCCATCAATGCACACACCCATTGCGTCGTGTCGCCCTCATCGCGCTCGCGCAGGGAGGGCCGACGGGGCGGCATTCTGAAGCAAAAAAAGGAGAAATAGAAGCGACTAATTGCCGCAGCCGTGTCGCGCCCCAGGCCTCTTGACCGAGGAAGCGCTCATGAGATTGCGGGGAGAGATTCGAGGCTCGGCAACGACATGCCCCCGGTGGGAATGACGTCCCAGGCATATGCCGCGATGGCCGCCGCGATGCCCACGGCCAGCAGCAGCCCAAGGCCCCAGCGCAGGATGCGCCGCACCCGCTGCCAGTTGTCATAGACGCGTGCGGCTCGCTCCATTTTCGCTTTCAACTCCGCGTAGCGCGCGTATTCGTCGTCCGCGCTGATCGAGAAGTCATTGGCCTCGCTTCCCCGCCAGTAGGGCGCATGGGTCAATCCCATGCGTGCCCGCAGCAGGCCGATGCCGGTCAAGGTGCCATAGAGCTGATCGTATTCACGCTTGCGCGACTCGACACGCAGCACCTCTTCGGCGTCCCGCTTGACGGCATTGTTCTCGCAACGCGCAATAGCCCGGGCGATATCCGCGTCGCTGGCCGACACGTGCAATCCCAACCGTCGATAAATATCACGCATGCTGTCGCATCAAATAGTCGTAAGCGTTCTTGATTCGCTGAAAGCGCAGCGATGCCGTGGCCATCGCCTCCTGACTCTGCGCATGGTAGCGATCGGGGTGATATTTCTGGGCCAGGCGCCGATAGGCGCGCTTGACCTCGCTCTTCTGGGCATTGCCCATCAACCCGAGCACGGCCAGCGCCCGCTGTGCCTTTTCGTCATGTGCCGTCGAGCGATCGCCGCACATGCCGTCATGCGAGAACCCCTCGTGACGCTTGCGCTCGTGGCCGCCATGCCGGGACTGCCCGTCACCACTCGCCTGATCGTGCTGCCCTGCGCCATCACGCCGCCAGCGCCGATGATCACGCCCGCGGTCGTGGGTGCGTTCACGTTCGTGCGCTTGTTCACGCTCTCCCCGATCATGCCCGTGCTGCCGCTCATGGCGCTTGCGACGCCCCCAGGAGCGACGCGCCTTCTCGCCGCTCTCGCTGTCGGCTTGCTCGCGGTGCTCGCGCTCGTCGCCTTGTCGCGAGGTCTGCTCGGAGTCCTGATCGCGAGCCCCCTCTCGCGACTGCCAGTAATGCGCCTTGCTCAAGTCCTGCGGACTTTCCAGAGGATAACCGGCCACATCGCGAAACAGCACGCCGAACGTCTCGGGCATCACACCGAGCAGGTCGGCCAAAAAGCGCAGGACATGGTGCTGCCCCGCCGCCATGCCACCGTCGTGCGTCGCGATATGGATCGCCTGGCGCAGGAAGGTTTCCCGACGCGGTCCCCGATAATAGCGCTGCAGGACTTCCGCCGCGAGTTGCAAGGCCACGAAATCCGGCCCACTGGCGAGGTCGACGAGCAGCTGGTGCCCATGATCGTGACGAAAATCCCCCGTGAGTTCGTCGAGCAACGCCCGCTTGCGGGGGCTGAGCGTCTCCTGGCCGTCACTCATCGCCAACCACGCCAGTAACAATAACGCCGCCGTATCGGCCTCGTTACGGCTGGTGAGCAACAAGCGCTCGAAGGGCGTAAAACGCGATGATGCCATGCCGGCTCCTGGCCTTCGGGTTGTTCTTTGTGGATATACGTGCCGCGTGGCGTGCGAGCATCCTATGAGCATCGGCCGCTTCCTGCATACCTTTAACGGTGCCGGCATGACGTGCGTCAATCCCCGCCGCCATGCCGGTCACCGCGGCATGGCGCATTCTCAGCCGGTACCGGGAGGCGCCTCTTCCGCAGGGCCGCCCGTGGCCTGAGGCATGCCCACCGAGCGCGAGGCCGATGCGGCGGTGCCCCCGGACGCCTCGGGAATGGGAGACTCCAGGCTCACGCTCATGCGCGGCATCGCCACGTCCAGTCCCAGTTCATCGAAGCGCCGCTTGAGCCGCAGATTGAAGGCTCGCGCCACGTCCCACTGCATCAGCGGCGCGGTCCGCATGCGGAAACGCAGTATCGCCGCGCCGGCATCGAAGCTCTCGACACCCTGCAGCTCCAGCGGCGACCAGATATAATGCCGCATCATCGGGTCGCGGCGCAGGTCTTCGGCCACGTCGCGCACCACCGCGATGGCCTCGTCGACCTTCATGTGATGCGCGACCCGCACGCGCATCAAGGCAATCCCGAATTCCCGCGAGAAATTCTGGATCCCCTTGATCTGACTGAAGGGGATCGTATGCACGATGCCATCCAGGTCACGCAGGCGCACGGTCCGCAGGCTCAGCCCCTCGACCGTTCCCATGTGACCGCCCAGATCGACGAAATCGTCGATGGCCAGCGAATCCTCGATGAGGATGAAAAGCCCCGTGATCAGATCCTGCACCAGGGTCTGCGCCCCGAACCCCACTGCCAGGCCGATCACACCGGCCCCGGCCAGCAGTGGCGTCACGTTGACGCCCAGATTGGCCAGCGCCACGATGAAGGCGATGATCACGATGGTCGCGAAGACGACATTGCGTATCAGCGGCGTGATGGTCTGGGCGCGGGTGCTCTGGGCTCTTCCGCTGCGCCCTCGCTTGGACGACAGTAGCGCGCGCTCGATCGCGGTATCGGCGAGGATCCAGACCAGCCAGGCCAGCAGCAGCGTCATGCCGATGCTGAGCAACGACTGGCCTATGCGCTGGCTGATGCCCTCGTCACTGCCGAACGCCAGCAGCGACAATCCCCAGACACGCATCGCCAGCTCGGCGAACGCCGCCCAGCTGACCAGGTGCGCCAGCGTGTAGCCGAAGCGCACCAGGCGTCGCCGATACTGCGACTGGCGCCGCTGCTTGGAAGGCTGCTCGGAATGACGATGCACCAGCCCGTTGACGATCAGGGTCACCACCAGCAATCCCGCGGTGACGATCGCCTTGGCGAAGACACTGCGCGAGTCCCCCTGCGAGGTCAGGATCGCCACCAGCGATACCACTACCATGAGCAATACCGGCACATGCCACAGCGCGCCGACGAGCTGAATCAATTCGCTCGAAGCGCGCTTGTCGCGCCGATAGCGGTAAGGACGGTTGCGGATCAAGTGCTTCACGGGCCGCTTGAAGCGTACCGCAAAGGCGCCCGTCAGCAACGCCGCCACGACATTGGCGAGCATCGAGACCAGCTCCGCCAGCGGCGCGCCCAGTGCGCCCTGCAGCTCCGACGCATTCGCCGCGTCCCCCAGCGCCACCAGTGCACCGATGGCGAATAGCCAGCGGTGCGCACGACGGTGCAGGATACGCAGCGCCACCCGACGGTGCCCGCTGGCGAAAAGCGAGAACACGACCTCGCAGACCGCCGTGAACAGGATACCGCAGAGCGTGAGGTACGCGATCACCATCGCCAGGGTCATGCCCAGTGTGGAGGCCATGCCGTGCACCACGCCCAGCGTCAAGGCAAAGGCCAGCCCCCAGGGCAGCAAGCGGCGTATCATGTGGCGAATCAGCATCCAGGTACTCGGCTCGGCCGACAGCGCCAACTGCATGTTCATGCGCTTGGCCAGGGCTCGTCCCAGCAATACCAGCAACGCCGCGCTGCCGCCCCACAGGCTCAACACCCATGCGAAATCGCCGATCAGATGCAGTGCCGACTCCAGCGATGCGACACGCTGCATCAGGGTATTGCCCGCCCGCTCGCCCATTGATTGCCAATATTCGAGCGGCGTGACCGCCTCCCCCGACTCGCCCAGCGAGGTCAGCGAGTCGGCGATGGCACCCAGCAGCCCGCTAGGCGTTCGCGGATCGCTCTCGTTCGACACGCCCTCCAGCGAGGCGCGCAGCTCACGCAGTTGCGACAGCAGGGCCTCGCGGCGCTGCTGATCCTCGAGCATCGAGATCACGCCATCCAGCGATTCACGCGCCTGCTCGGGCGACGGCGCAGCGTCTTCCTGCTGCCCTCCACCGCCGGCGAGAGACGACAAGGGGGAAGCGGCCTGCCCCCATGCCCACCCCGAGAACAGGAGCGCACAGAGCAGAACGAGCCCTCGGCCCCAACGTGTCGCACCGCCTAGCATGCTCACCTCGCGTATTTCATGAATGTCCACAGAGTGCCCTAGCCGCGCGCCGTAACCAACCGGTGTCATGACATAAAAAAGCCAGGGCATGAAAGCCCTGGCCATGATCGATGACAACGAAGGTCAACGACTGGGGGACGTCGACTCGGACGTTGCCGTGCCGTCTTCGTCGTCATGCTGGGGCGACACCCCACGCTTGCGCTGCAGCCACTCCTGCACGTTGGCAATCATCGCGTAGAACGACGGCACGAAGAAGCTGGCCAGCACGGCCACCGAGACCATGCCCATCGCCACCGTGGTACCGATATGGTGGCTGTTGGTGTCGTTGGCCCCGCTGGCGATGGCCAGCGGCAAGGTACCGAAGATGAAGGCCAGCGACGTCATCACGATCGGTCGGAAGCGCAGCTCCGAGGCGGTGATCGCCGCATCGCGGATCGACTTGCCGTACTCGCGTCGCTGCAGCTCGGCGAACTCGACGATCAGGATGGCGTTCTTGGCCGCCAACCCGACCACCACCAGCATGCCGACCTGGACATAGACGCTGGTATCCAGGCCACGCAATACCACCCCGCCGATGGAGCCGATGAAGGCGAACGGCACGGCCGTGATGACCGCCAGGGGCAAGGCCCAACTTTCGTACTGCGCCGCGAGGATCAGGAAGACCATCAAGATACCGAAGGTGATCGCGATGGTCGCGGCATTGCCGGCATTGGCCTCCTGGAAGGAGGTCCCCGTCCAGCCCATGCCCCACTCGTTGCCGAGCTGTTGCTGGACCACTTCCTGCATCGCGGCAATCGCCTGTCCCGAACTGTACCCCGGCGCGGGACCGCCCTGGAACTGCGCCGACGGATACACCCCGAAGCGCGTGACCACCGAGGGCGCCGACTGCCGTTCGAGCGTGACGAACTCGGAAATCGGGATCCGCTCGCCATCGCCGCCACGCACGAAGATCTTGTTCAGGTCATCGGGCGTTTGCCGGAACGTGTCCTCGTTCTGCATGTAGACCTGGAAGTTGCGGTTCTGGTACGTGAAATAGTTCACGAAACCGCTGCCCAGCGTGTTCGAGAGCGTCGTGTTGAGATCGCTGATGGAAACGCCGTAGCTGAGGGCCTTTTCCTGGTCGATACGCGCCCGATACGAGGGCACCGAGGCATCGAAGGTCGTGAAGACCTGGGCCAGCTCGGGACGCTGATTGGCGGCCTGCATGATCTTGCCCGCGGCCTGCATCAGCTCCTGGGAATCGGCCCCGCCATAGGACTGCAGATACCCGGTAAAGCCGCCCGTGGTCGACAAGCCGATGATCGGCGGCATGTTGAAGGCCATGGCCGTACCACCATCCAGGCCGGCGGCGATCTTGTTGATCTTGGCGATCATGTCCTCGACCGACTTGTCACGCTCGCTCCAGGGCTTGAGGGTGATGAACATCACGCCCTTGGCCGTATTGACTGCGCTGGACAGCATGTCGTAGCCCGCGACCGCCGTGGAGTACGCCACCGCAGGGTCCTGTTCTATCTCGCTGCTCAACTTGTCCATGTACTCGGTGGTGCGCGCCACGGACGAGCCTTGCGGCAGGGTGATGCTGGCAATGGCGATCCCCTGGTCGGTCTCGGGTATCAACGTCGACGGATTCTGCTGATACAGCCAGTACGAGAACCCGATGATCACCGCCGCCAGCACCAGCGTCAGCACCCAGGCTTTCACCAGCAGGCGCACGACCGCCATGTACCCTCGGGTGACCCACTCGAAGAAACGGTCGAACAACCGGAAAGGCGTCGAGGCGGCACGGGCCAGCCTGGAGTTGCCCAGCTGCGCCTTGTGCTTGACGAACAGCGCGCTCATCGCTGGCGTGAAGGTCAAGGCGACGACCGCCGATATCGCCACGGAAATCGCGATCGTCAGCGCGAACTGCTGATAGATCTGCCCCGTGAAGCCGCCCAGGAACGCCACCGGTATGAAGACCGCCGCCATGATGAACGACGTCGCGATGACGGGGCCGCTGACTTCCTTCATCGCGGTGATGGCGGCCTTGCGTATGGGAATGTCGGGGTCTTCCTCGAGCAATCGCTCGACGTTCTCCACCACCAGTATCGCATCATCGACCACGATGCCGATCGCCAGCACCATGGCGAACAGCGACAGCAGGTTGATCGAGAATCCAAAGAGATACAGGCCCGCGAAGGTGCCGACCACGGATACCGGCACCACCGACATGGCGATGATGGTGGTGCGCCAGTTCTGCAGAAAGATGAACACGATCACCGCGACGATCAGCAGCGCCTCGATGAAGGTGTGGAACACCGATTCCACCGAAGCGTCGATGAACAGCGTGGTGTCGTAAGGCACTTCGTACTTGAGCCCCGGCGGGAAGCGTTCGGAGAGCTCGTCCATCTTGCTCTTGACGGCTTCGGCGGTTTCCAGGGCATTGGCGCCAGGCTGCTGGTTGATGATGATCGGCGTCATGGTGGCGCCGTTCATGTTGGCGTTGACCGAGTAGGACGAGGCACCAAGCTCGACACGTGCCACATCGCTCAAGCGCAGCGAGGAACCATCACTGTTGGTGCGCAGAATGATATCGCGGAACTGATCCGCGTCAGCCAGACGTCCGGGCGCCGTGATGGTATAGGTGTAGGCCCGCGGATCGTCCTGGGGCGCCTGGGCCAGCGAACCGGCCGGCACCTCGGTATTCTGCGAGCGGATGGCGCTGGCCACTTCGGCCGACGTCATGTCGTACTGTGCCAGCTTGTCCGGATTGAGCCAGATCCGCATGGCGAACTCGCCGCCCCCGAGCACCTCGGCCTCGCCCACGCCGGGTACCTGGCGCAGTTCGTTGAGGATATTGAGGGTGGCGTAGTTCTGCATGTAGATGTTGTTGTACTCCCCCGTGGGAGAGGTCAGCGCCACCAACATCAAGATACTGCTCGAACTCAGCTCGACCGTGACCCCTTGTGACTGCACCGACTCGGGCAACTGGGACAACGCCTGCTGGACACGGTTGTTGACGTTGATGGTGTTGATATCACCGTCACTGCCGATGTCGAACGAGACGTTCATCCGCATCGACCCGTTGTCGGCGCTGGTCGACGTCATGTAGATCATGTCCTCGACGCCGTTGATCGCCTCGGCGATCGGCGCGGCAACGGTCTTCGAGACCGTTTCGGCGTTGGCGCCGGGGTACGTCGCCTGTACCGATACCGTCGGCGGCACGACGCTCGGATACTGCTCGATGGGCAGCACGCGCATCGCCATGAAGCCGATGACCGCGATGATGATCGAGATGACGGTGGCGAAGACCGGGCGCTTGATGAAGAAGTTGGAGATATTCATCCGTCAGGCTCCGCTTGCCTGCTGACCCTGATTCGCCGCATCCGGCGACGCCTCGGCATTCGGCGGCGCCTTCCGGCTCTCGCCATCGGTGTCGGAAAGCGCCTCGGCATCGCCGTCGAAAGGCTGGGGATCGATGGCCGCACCGGCACTGATGTTGCCCGGATCGCTGACCACGACGCGGTCTCCCGCCTCGAGCCCGTCCTTGATGATCATCCATGGGCCGGCCGTGTCACCGAGCTGCACGGTACGCGTGCGCGCCTTGCCCTCATCGCTCAGCACATAGACCTGCGGGCCCATCAGCCCTTGCGTCACGGCGATTTCCGGCACGGCGAACACATCGTAGCGCTTCAGGCCTTCCAGCTTGACGCGCACGAACTGACCGGGCAGGAAGAGCCCGCCGGGATTGTCGAAAAAGGCATTGGCCTGCACCGTGCTGGTGCTCTCGCTGACCCGCGATCCCAGGAATTCCACGCGTCCTTCCAGGGTCTGCCCCGGCAACGCTGGGATTTCCAGCTCGGCGGTCACCGCCTCCTTGCCCTGCTGCTGGCGCTGACGGCGCAACTCGAAGGCTTCTTCCTGCGGGAGCTGGAAACGGACCTCCAACGGATCGAGCGGCGTGATGGTCGCCAATTCGGTGCCATCGTTCACCAGATTGCCGACATTGACCTCGCTGAGGCTGATCATGCCCGACACGGGCGCCTCGACATCGGTGTAATCCAGATCGATGCGCGCACTGTCGAGCGCCGCCTGTGCCTGGGCCACGCTGGCACGCGCGACCTTGAGGTCGGCCAGGGCCTGATCGCGCTGCTGCACGCTGACCGAGTTCTGCTTGAGCAGCCGCTGATAACGGTCGGCATTGGTCTGCGCCAGCTCCGCATCGGCCTGGGCGCTCTGCAGATCCGCCTCGCGCTGACGCACGGTCGCCTGATAGATTTCCGGCTCGATGGTATAGAGACTCTCGCCCTTCTCGACCTGTTGTCCGGGCTCGAAATGACGCTCCTCGAGAGTTCCGCTCACGCGTGCCACGACCGTCACCTCGTTATCGCTGCGCAGCATGGCGGGATAGCTCTTGTCGAGCGCGATATCGCGCTTGGTCATTTCCATGACCTGCGCCTTTTTCGGTGGCGGGGAAGTATCGCCTGCCTGCTGCTGGGCCTCGTCGTCGCTGCTGCAGCCCATCAACAGAACGCCCGCCAATGCCACGGCCAGAAGGCCCCGGCGATCATTCCCTGTCGTGGATTCCATCGGTGTTTTACCTTGTTTGATCTAGATCAATGATGGCTAAGACTACACGCATACATACATGAATGTAAATGCCATGCACTTAGGGTATGATGGCGAAAAAATCTCGCCTTCCGGCCATCACGCATCGCCGGGAGGCCGGAGTCATCAACGAGACCACGCCATGCCCCGCAGAACCAAAGCCGAAGCCGAGGCAACCCGAGAAGCCCTGCTCGACGCCGCCGAGGATGTCTTCCTCGACAAGGGCGTCTCGCGCACGTCGCTCGAGCACATCGCACGTCACGCCGGCATGACCCGCGGCGCCGTGTACTGGCACTTCAAGAACAAGGCCGACCTGTTCCACGCGATGCTCGACCGGGTCAAGATGCCGCTGCAGCAGATCATCGACGACATCACCGCCGAGCGTCAGACCCTGGGGCCGCTGGATACCTTGCGCCTGGCCACCCTGCATGCCTTCGAGATGCTCGAGCGACCACGTTCCTGCCGTGTGCACACCATCTTGATGCACCGTTGCGAGTTCATCAGCGACATCAACCCCGTGGAACTGCAAAATCGCCTGGCCTCGGAGTGTCGTGAAGTCGTGCGCCGCTGCTTCCAGCAAGCCCACGACGACGGCCTGCTGATCGATGATATCCAGCCCGACGTCGCCACACTGATGCTGCACTCGATGATCGGCGGCCTGGTTCACGACTGGCTGCGTGCACCGGACAGCTTTTCACTGCGCGAAAGCGGCGGCGAAGCGATCGACAACCTGTTCTACCTCGTCACGCGACGACCGTGAAGTCCTGCTGCAATGCAGCATCGCTTCTATACTGGAGACGTCACCGCCTCTAGGTAAGCGTCGTGGATGAACTGGTCCTTCTCAAGCATCGCGAGCTGGAAATCGCCGTGCGCATCTGGCACCCGAATGCCCCGCGCACCTTGATCGCCTGGCACGGCCTGTCGCGCCATGGCGGCGATTTCGCGCACCTGGCGCGTCTGCTCGGCCCCGACTGGCGCCTGATCGCCCCCGACACCCCCGGGCGAGGCCTTTCCAGCTGGTCACTGTTCCCTGCCTACGATTATCTCTATTCACATTACATGGATGTGGCCATCGCGGTGCTCGATCACTTCAAGCTCGCACACGTGCCGTGGCTGGGTACGTCGATGGGCGGGCTGCTGGGACTCCTGCTCGCGGCCGACGACACCCACCGCCGGCGCATCTCGGCACTGATCCTCAACGATGTCGGTCCCACCATCGAAACCGCCGGCATGCAGCGCCTCGCGAGTTATTTCATCGCGGCGCAGCGGTTCACGAGCCTGCAGGATCTCGAGCGGGAAATGCGTACGCATTACCAAAGCTTCGGTATCCAGAGTGAAGCGGTATGGCGACGCCTGCTTCTCGAGAGCGCCCGCCGTTTGCCCGACGGAAGCTGGGGCTATCATTTCGATCCCCGCATCGCCGAGCAATTCGTGCACGACACGCCGCGCGATCTGTGGGCGGCCTGGAGGGCACTGCACTGCCCCGTGATGGCGATCCACGGCGCGCAGTCCGACATTCTGTCGTCCGCCACGCTGACGACCATGCAGCACCATCAGCCCCGCCTCGCCATCGTCGAGGTCCCGGATTGCGGGCACGCCCCCATGCTCGACCGACCGGCGCAAGCGGCAGCGATCGCCGCCTTCCTGTCGTCACGCCGGCGTTCGCCCGGTGCCGGCTGGTGGCGACGCTTGTGGCATGGCGTCAGGCGCGCCTAGGCATCGAGAAGACGCCGGGAACCGCTGCATCCCGCTCTAGTCGGCGGCAAGACGCGCGATGGCACGCTCCACGGCCGTGCGGTACGCGCCACCGAAAAGCAACAGGTGATTGAGCAGCGGGTAGAGCTGGAACAGGGTTTCGCGACGCGTCCAGTCGGCGGGTTTGTCGCCATCCCAGTAGGCTTCGAAAAATGCCTCCCCCGGCGCACCGAACAGGGTCAACATCGCCAGGTCGACCTCGGGATAATGGTAATAGACGGCCGGGTCGATGATCGCCGGCCCGCGTGGCGTCGTCAGCACGTTGCCGGACCACAGATCACCGTGCACGAGACACGCCGGTCTGTCGGGCAACCAGCTCTCGAGTCGCTGGGCGACATCCAGCAAGGCATCGCGGGTCGCGCTGGACAGCAAGCCGCGTTCGGCACAGGCCTCGCCCAGGGGCACCAAACGATGGTCGCGCTGAAAGGCTCGTCCATCGCGGCAGGGCGTGTTGCGCTGCGCGGTAGGACCGCAGTGGTTGTCGTGCGGCCAGCCGTGATGCTCTCCGGTCACGCCATGCAGTGTGCGCAATCCCTCGCCGAGACGCGCGGGATCTCGTTTGCCGCCCTGAGGCAGCGCCTCCATGATCAACCACTCGTCCTGCTGAGCGACGACCTCCGGGACGATCAGCCCGCTATTCGCTCGACGCAAGGCGCGCAGCCCCTCGGCCTCGGCGGCCAGCGAGGCGGCCTCGTCACGCTTGACCACGAGCGCTCCCTGGCGCGTCTCCAGCCGCGCGACCTCGGCGATATCGCCACCGGACAATGGTTGCGGCTCTCCCAAGGGGACGATCTCCAAAGACGCCAGCAACGTGCTCAGTGACTGCTCCATGTCGGCTCTCCTCGTTTTCGTCTGTGAAAGACCGGCGCGGCGACGCGACCGCCATCTACCGCCGAACGTCCTCGGTCGACGTTTCGACCGACACGTCCGAGGGCTCGGCGGCCTCCTCCTGCCCTCGGCCTTGGCCCAGTTCCTGCTGGAACAGTGTCTGGAACTCCGCCATGGCCGCGCGCTCCGTCGCCATCAACGCTTCCGAATCATGCCGATGCATGAAGGTCCTGGCCAACAGCTGATTGTCGAAGTCGCGGAACGTGCGCACGGCATCCAGGGCATTGGATCCCGGGTAGCCGAGTCCCTTGAGCACCTCGACGCTCATCTCCATGCTCGAGGCAAAGGTCTCGCGCACCACGGCATCGACGCCGGCTTCCATGAGCTGCCAGGCATGGTGGCGGTTGCGCGCACGCGCGAAGACCTTGACCTGGCGATAGTGAGTACGCACCTGCCGGGCGATGGTCAGCGCCGCCTCCTCGTCGTCGACGGCGATCACCAGCACGCGGGCGTGTTCCAGTCCCGCCGAGCGCAGCACATCCAGCCGCGTGGCGTCGGCGTAGTAGATACGCGAGCCGAAGCGCCGTATGAATTCCACTTGCGTGATGTTGGGGTCGAGCGCGGTAAAGCTGATGTCCTGCAGCTTGAGCACACGGGCCACCATCTGGCCGAAACGCCCCAGCCCCGCGATCAGCACGGGAGGCGTCTCGTCCCCGAAATCGTTGTCGTAAGGGCGGGTCTCCCGCATGCGGTCGGCGAGGTGGTTGCCGCCACGATACAAGAACGGCGTCAAGGCCATGCTCAAGGTCACCGCGGCGATGCACAGGCTGGCGATGCGCTGATCGAACACGCCGGCGCTGACCGCCGCGCTGAGCAGCACGAAATCGAACTCCCCTCCTTGCGCGATCACCGTTGCCAGGCGCGGAATCTCTTGTCGCGGCAAGCGTGCCGCCATGCCCACCAGGGCGATGATGACGAGCTTGGCCGCCAACAGCACCAGGGTGATTCCCAGCACCCAGAAGACATTGTCGAAGACCAGCGCCAGGTTGACCGACATGCCCACGGCCATGAAGAACAGGCCCAGCAGAATGCCCTTGAACGGCTCGATGTTGGCTTCCAGTTCATGGCGATAAATCGTGTCCGCCAGCATGACGCCTCCCAGGAAGGCGCCCAGCGCCATGGACAGGCCCGCCCAATCCATCACCAAGGCCAGGGTCAGCACCAGGAACAGGGCCGCGGCGGTGAAGACCTCATGCACGCCGCTACGCGCGATGAGCGCCAGCACGCGGGGAAACACCAGACGACCGAACACGATCGCGGCCAGCACCATGCCCACGCCCTTGCCGATGTCGAGCCACATGTCGCCGCCCTGTGCGCTCACCCCACCCGCGAACAGCGGCAGCAAGGCCAGCAAGGGAATCACCGCCAGATCCTGGAAGAGCAGGATCGCGAACGCCGTCTGCCCGTGCGGTGTGGCCAGGCGACGCTGCTCGTTGAGCACCTGCAGGGCAAAGGCCGTGGAGGACAAGGCCAGAATCAATCCCAGCAGTACCGCCAGCTCCCACCTCAGGCCCAACGCCAGGCCGATCGGCGTCAGCAGCACGCCGCAGCCGAACAATTGAAGCAGGCCCAGTCCGAACAGGCGTTTCCGCATCCCCCACAGGCGCGACGGTTCCAGCTCCAGCCCGATGATGAACAGCAACATCACGACGCCGAATTCGGAGAAATGCAGTACTTCCTCCGGTTCGCTGATGAAGCCGATCAATGAGGGCCCCAGCAGCAGCCCCACGGCGAGATAGCCCAGGATCGAGCCCAGTCCCAGGCGTTGAAACAATGGCACGGCGATGATCGCCGCTCCCAGCAACACCGCCGCCTCGGCAAAGAACGTCATGTCCCTGTTTTCCTTACGTCACGTCTCGAGGCCGGTGCCATGAGACAGGGTCTATTGAGGTAGGCCATGCCACGCACGCCGAATACGTCGCGGGCTCACTCATCGCGCTGGAAAGGGAGGCGCTCGAAACAGGCCGCACGATAATGCGCCATGGCACGCCGCTCCTCGTCACAGAAACGCGCGACCGCCTCCCGAAACCCGGCATGCGGTAAATAGTGAAGCGACACACTGTCTTCGGGCAAGAAGCCGCGCGTCAGCTTGTGCTCGCCCTGGGTACCGGGATCGAAGCGACGCAATCCTTGTTCCAGACAGTACTCGATGCCCTGGTAATAGCACGCTTCGAAATGCAGGCAGTCGGCCGTGACGTCGCTCCCCCAATAGCGTCCATAAAGCGTATCGCCGCCTCGCAGATAGAGGGCCGCGGCGACCGGGACATCGCCCTGGCGCGCCTGGACGAGCAGCAAGGCCTCGCTCATGGTATCGCGCAAGTGCGTGAAAAACGCCGCATTGAGGTAGGGCATTTGTCCACGCTCCCAGTAGGTCGCGCAGTAACAGCGGTAAAAGTGGGCCAGCGCCGCGTCGTCGATGGCATCACCGGTCAAACGGTGCAGGGTCAGGCCCTGCTCGGCCACCTTGCGGCGTTCACGACGAATCTCCTTGCGCCGCTTGCTCACCATCGCGGCCAGAAAGCCATCGAAATCGCCGTAGCCGGCATCGCGCCATTCGAAACGTATCGCATCGCGGCGCAGCAGCGCCGGCCATGCCTGCTGCCACTGCGCCACTTCCGGCGCCTCGGCGAACAGCAGATGCCAGCTCGACAGCGTCTCGCCATGCGATTCGAGAAACGCCGCCACCGCACGCACGGCCGCCTCCTTCGACACCCCGGCCTCCAGCGCCAGGCGAGGCCCTACCGCCGGGGTGAACGGAACGGCACTCAGCCGCTTGGGATAGTATCGCCCACCGGCCCGCTCCCATGCGTCGGCCCAGCTCCAGTCGAACACGTACTCGCCAAAGGAGTGATCCTTGAGGTAATGGGGCAACGCGCCGACCAGGCGTTCGTCCTGCCACACTCCCAGGTGACGAGGCGTCCAGCCGCTATCGGCTGCCACGCAACCGCTGCACTCGAGGGCATGCATGAATTCGTGACGAAGAAACGGATACTCGGTGCCGAGCCAGGCATTCCAGGTTTCGCGCGGCACATCACCCACACCGCTCAACTCGCGCACCGTCAAGCCCATCGTCACGCCTCCCTACGCGGATTCCCGAATGTCGCCCCTCGTGCTAGGGTGAGGCCAACCTTTTTCTGGAGCAAGCGATGCCCCGCATCACGCCCGCCACACCGCCGCCCTCGGGACACATCAACAGCATGGCGCTGGTCGCCTTCGCGCTCAGCGTACTGGGCATCTTCGTGCTGCCCGGGGCACTCGGCGGCGTCGTCTGCGGACATCTTGCCCGGCGCCAGATCCGCCGCAGCGGTGAACAAGGCGATGCCTGGGCGCTGGCGGCCCTCATCCTGGGCTACCTGTTGCTGCTGCTCTCGATCGCGGGCCTGCTCTTGTTCGGCGGCTTCATGATCACGATGTTCGGCGTCATGGCGATCATGTGAGCCGCCCCGAACGGCACGACAGTGGTGCCCTCGCCGCCGCTGCGCTAAGCTGGCGCTCCTATTTCGGAACCTCGCGCTACAGGATGCACGATGCTGGATTCGCTCCTCGATAACGATTTCTACAAGTTCACCATGCAAAGCGCGGTCATCAAGCGCTTTCCCTACGCGCGAGCCCGTTATGCATTCATCAACCGGGGGGAGCATGCCTTCCCTCCGGGCTTCGGCGAGCAATTGCGCGAGGCGGTGGATGCCATGGCAGACCTCTCCCTGAGCGTCGAGGAAAAGCGCTTTCTGGAGCGCACCTGCCCCTACCTGGACCCGACGTATCTCGACTTCCTCTCGGGGTTCCGGTACGACCCGAGCGAGGTCGACATCGTCCAGCAGGGTGAGCGCTTCGAGTTGCGCATCGAAGGCCTCTGGTACCGCACCATCCTGTGGGAAGTCCCTCTGATGGCGCTGATCAGCGAGATCTGGTACCGCATGGGAGACGGCAAGCGCGATGCGGATGCCATCATCGACATGCGCACCCGCGACAAGATCGAACACTACAAGCGCCTGGGGCTCAAGATCGCCGAATTCGGTACCCGCCGGCGCTATTCCTACGATGTGCACGACCGTGTGGTGGCCTCGCTGCGCCACCACGGCGGCGATACCTTCTCCGGCTCCAGCAACGTTCACCTGGCCATGCGCCACGGCGTCAAGCCGATCGGCACGCACGCCCACGAGTGGTTCATGTTCCACGGCGCCCGCTTCGGCTTCAAGATGGCCAACAGCCTCGCCCTGGAGCACTGGGTGGACGTGTACCGTGGCGACCTGGGCATCGCGCTCACGGACACCTTCACGTCGGCGACCTTCTTCGACAGCTTCGACAAGAAATTCGCCAAGCTCTTCGACGGCGTGCGTCACGACAGCGGCGACCCCCTCGAGTTCGCCGCCGCCACCATCGCTCATTACGAGCGCATGGGAATCGATCCGCGTACCAAGACCATCATCTTCTCCGACGCCCTGACGCCCGAGCGCGTCGAACGCATCGACGCCTTCTGTCGCGGCCGCATCACCACGGCCTTCGGCATCGGCACCAACTTCACCAACGATGTCGGCGTCACGCCGATGAACATGGTGATCAAGATGACCGAGGCGCGCCCGGAAGGGCAGCACTGGATGCCGGTCATCAAGCTCTCGGACGTGCCCGACAAGAATACCGGCGACCCCGACATGATCGAGCTCGCCAAGCGTGTCCTGGCACTCTCGCGGCGCGCCTGACGCACCTCGGCGGCGAGACATCGACCCGCCGCCCGGCGTTTATTCCGCGTCGTCCCGGTTCAGCGCGCGGTCCAGCGCCACCAACGCCGCCTGCCACGATGCCGCATCCGCTGCGGCATCATAGGCCAGCGGCAACTCGAATTCTTCGGCCTCGACATCGGCATGCGGATTGCTGAAACCGTGCTTGGCGCCGGGGTATTGCACGACCCGCACCTCGGCACCCTCGTCGCTCAAGGTCTGCGCCATCGACTCCAGCGCCTGCGTTTCCACCAGCGCATCATCCGCGCCATTGTGGATCTGCACGATGCCGTCGAACGGCTGCGGCGAGGAAACCGCCTGCGTGGGACTGCCATGGAAACTGATCGCGGCGTCGATGGGCATGCCCGCCAGCGCCATGTTCATCACCACACCGCCGCCGAAACAGTAGCCCAGCGCCGCCATGCGGCCATCACGCACGTAGGGCTCCTTGCGAAGCTTGGCCATGGCCGCTTCGAGACTGGCACGTGCCGTTGGCCAGTCGTTCATGACGCGCTGGGAAAACGCCTTGGCATCCTGCGGATGCGTGGCGGTCTGCCCCTTGCCGTACATGTCCACCGCCAGGGCGACGAACCCCAGGGCGGCGAGCTGGTCGGCACGCGACTTGGCGTAATCGTTGAGTCCCCACCATTCGTGCACCAGCAATACCGCCGGCCGCGGCTCGTTGTCATTGACGTTGCGAGCCAGGTACCCCTGATAGGTCTTCCCGCCCGTGGAATACTCGAACGTCTCGCCGACCACCTTGGGACCTTCCACCGTCTCCGCCCAGGCACCGAGGCTCAACATCCCCAGGCAACAGGCCAATAGCAGCCGCACCATGTTCTTCCCTCCGATACGTGGCATGCGTTTCTCCTTGATTCTTGATGATATCGTCGGCGCTTACGCCGTTTGCGCCGGTGCCTGGTGTACCCGATTGCGACCGTTGCGCTTGGCGGCATAGAGCCCCATGTCGGCTCTGTGCAACAAGGACTCCACGCCCTCGCTGGTCTGGCGCTCCGCCACACCGAAGCTGACCGAGAAACTCAGCCATTCACCGTGGAACTCGACACGCACGCTCTCGAACTTCTTGCGCAACCGCTCGGCGAGCAGCGCCGCGTCGTTCAATGACTGCCCGGCCAGCATCAACGAGAACTCTTCGCCGCCGATACGCCCGAAGACGTCCTGATCGCGTAACGCCGTGCGACATATTTCCCCCACGCACGCCAGCACCAGATCGCCGGCGGCATGTCCCCAAGTGTCGTTGATCGTCTTGAAATGGTCGATATCGAAGATCACCAGCGACATGCGCTGGGCAACATGATCGGCAGCTTCCAGCCCGCTGCGCAAGCAGCTCAGATAGGCGCCACGATTGAGTGCCCCGGTCAGGCTGTCGGTGGTCGACAGTTCCTGCAGACGGTACTCGCGATGCTTGCGATCGGTGATATCCCGCGCCACGGCGAGAATCCACTCGTACCGCCCAGTGTCGGCATTCAAAGAGGGGGAGCAGCATGTCTCCAGCCACACGTAATGGCCGAGTCGGTGGCGCATGCGCAATTCCATGCGCAGCGGTTCGCCGTGCAACGAGGCGTCGTGGATCAGACGTTGAACGCGCGGCGCATCGTCCGGGGGCAGCAATTCGAGCAGCCCGCGCCCACGCAGTCGCTCGGCACGGTGGCCGAGAATGTCTTGAATCGACGGTGAGGCAAAACGGCACGCGCCCTCGGCATCCATCAGCACGATGGCATCGCTGACGTTTTCGACGATGAAGCGATAATGCCGCTCACTTTCGGCAAGGGCCTCGAGGCGTGCCTGGACGGAGTCGGGCCGGGTAATGTCGACAAGGGCGCCGACCAACTCCACGACCTCTCCTGCGGCGTCGCGGTGGACAGCGATATCGTCCTGCAGATAGCGCTCGCTGCCATCATCGCACGTCATCCGGTAGCGCAAGCGTATGCGCGACTCGCCCGCCTCGAGAGCCGTGAACAGACGCTGCTCGACACCACTGGCGTCCTGCATGCGTTCCATCCACAGCGCGGGCGCTTCGCGCAGGCGCTCGCGTGACGCGTCGATCATCTGCGCGACGTTATGGCTGACGTAATGCAGGTCATGGCGCCACCAGCCGGGACCGGTCGCATAGAAAATGGCGGAAGAGGTCGCCAACAATGCATCGCACTCGCTGGGGAAGGTGGAGAAATTCTTCGCGGCCGGTATGTCCATAATGAGTCATCGCCCCACTTCCAGACTTCGTGACGAACCCACGCGACCGCTGATTCGACGAAGGCGCAAGCGGATTACCGCATGCCGGCACGCCGGCGTGAAGACGGCTCCGGCGAGGTCTCCGGCTCGGCTTGATCAACGGGTCGGCGATCATGGGTCTCGAGATAGGCCGACACCAGGGTGCGCAGCTCTTCGATGCTCAGCGTCACGCGCTCGCAGCGGGCTTGACCCGTCCATGCGACATAGACGGCTGGCGTGTCGCGCGACTGATCGACCCCCGTAATCTTGCCTTGGCGATTGCGGTGTCCATCGCGCAGCATGACACCGACCAGCCGATGAGCCTGTTGCACAAAATCGCGCATGATGCCGTTCCGTTGATGAGAAATAATGCATGCCCACACAGTCTAACACAGGGCGGTAGCGAAACCCGACCACTAAGCGTTGACAATCCGGACATGGCGACATCACTCATTACAGGAGCTTGAGCATCGTCGCGCAAGAGGCAATCCGACGGCGGCCATTCGATGACGCGTTACCTTCCACATCGACCTCGGGCGTCGAATCTTGAGCGTCGCGCACAAAAAAAGGCGCCCTTCCGGGGCGCCTGACTCCCCCGGCATCATCGATGCCGCAAGGGGCGAGAGCGAACGGACAACGATCGAGCGGAGCCGTGAGTGCGCGAGACGTATGTCCGGCCGCTCCCACACGGGGTGGTTACGTCACCGACTGCCGCGTTACTTGGCCGCGTGCATGGCCAGTGCCGTATCCAGCATGCGATTGGAGAAGCCCCACTCGTTGTCGTACCACGCCATCACCTTGACCAGGCGTCCGTTGACGCGGGTGTGATTGGCATCGAACGTGGACGAGTTGGCATCGTGGTTGAAGTCGATCGACACCAGCGGCTGGGCATTGGACGCCAGCACCGGCGACTGGGCGGCCGCCTTCTCGACGATCTCGTTGATTTCTTCCTTGGTGGTCTCGCGACCGGCGGTGAAGGTCAAGTCGACCAGCGACACGTTGATTACCGGCACGCGGACCGCCAGGCCGTCGAACTTGCCCTCGAGCTCGGGCAGCACCTTGCCCACCGCCGCGGCGGCACCGGTCTTGGTGGGGATCATCGACTGGGTCGCGCTGCGCGCCCGGTACGGATCCTTGTGATAGACGTCGGACAGGTTCTGGTCGTTGGTATAGGCGTGCACCGTGGTCATCAAGCCGCTCTCGATGCCCACGCCTTCGTGCAGTGCCTTGGCAACCGGTGCCAGGCAATTGGTGGTGCAGGAAGCGTTGGAGACGACCCGATGCTCGCTGGTCAGCACATGCTCGTTGACCCCGAACACCACCATGGCGTCGGCATCGCCACTGGGGGCGGAAATCAACACCCGCTGAGCACCGGCATCGAGATGCTTGGCGGCGGCGTCACGCGAGGTGAACAGCCCGGTGCATTCCATCACCAGGTCGACATCGAGAGAGGCCCACGGCAAGGCTGCCGGGTCGCGCTCGGAGAGCGTGCGGATGCGATCGCCATCGACGCTCAGCGACTCGCTGTCATGCGTCACGTCGAACATGAAATGCCCATGCACGCTATCATGCTTGAGAAGGTGGGCATTGAGCGACGGGTCCCCCAGATCATTGATGGCCACGACCTCGATGCGATCTCGATAACCGTTCTCGTAGAGAGCCCGCAAGGCGTTACGGCCGATACGCCCAAACCCATTGATTGCAACTCGCAGCGTCATAATGGCTTCCTCTCTTTGATTGGCGTGAACCCAAGGATACGATAGACATCTTTTGGAAGAATACTACAACTATTCCCTTAATTTGGGCGAAAGACGCACGACCATCAAGGTATTTTTT
Source organism: Chromohalobacter israelensis DSM 3043 (assembly GCF_000055785.1). Taxonomy (GTDB): domain Bacteria; phylum Pseudomonadota; class Gammaproteobacteria; order Pseudomonadales; family Halomonadaceae; genus Chromohalobacter; species Chromohalobacter israelensis. Next base: position 1,051,716 of record NC_007963.1, on the reverse strand, counting down.
TGCTAAATTTACCTACATGACCACCCCGACACTCGATGAGGTTCGACCATGTCCTTAAATCAGACCGTCGCCAGCGTCACCCAACGGATCGAGGAGCGTTCGCGCCCGCGCCGCGCGCTCTACGAACAGCACATGCAGGAACAGCAGCGGCGCGGCGTGCACCGGGCCGAGCTCTCGTGCGGCAACCTCGCCCACGGTTTCGCGGCTTGCGGCAGCGGCGACAAGGACCGCCTCAAGCTGATGAACAGCGCCAACCTGGCGATCGTGTCGTCATATAACGACATGCTCTCGGCGCATCAGCCTTTCGAGACCTTTCCCGCCACCATCAAGGAAGCCGCCCGTCAGATGGGCTCCACGGCCCAGTTCGCCGGCGGGGTCCCGGCCATGTGCGATGGCGTGACCCAGGGGCAGCCGGGCATGGAGCTGTCGCTCTTCTCGCGCGACGTGATCGCCATGTCCACCGCCGTGGCCTTGTCGCACAACATGTTCGATGCCGCCCTCTTCCTGGGCATCTGCGACAAGATCGTGCCCGGACTGTTCATCGGCGCGGCGCGTTTCGGCCACCTGCCTGCCGTCTTCGTGCCGGGCGGCCCCATGAAGAGCGGTTTGCCCAACGACGAGAAATCCCGGGTCCGCCAGCTCTACGCCGAAGGCAAGGTCGGTCGCGAGGAGCTGCTGGAGGCAGAGTCCCAGTCCTACCACAGCCCCGGCACCTGCACCTTCTATGGCACCGCCAACTCGAATCAGCTGATGATGGAGATGATGGGGCTGCACCTGCCCGGCGCCTCGTTCGTCAATCCCGGCACGCCTCTGCGCGAAGCGCTGACCCGCTATGCCACCGAGCAGGCCATTCGTCATGCCGAAAGTACCGGCAACTACCGGCCCTTCTACAAGCAGATCGACGCCCGCGCCATCGTCAACGCCATGGTCGGCCTCCTGGTCTCCGGCGGTTCCACCAACCACACCATGCACCTGGTCGCCATGGCCGGCGCCGCCGGCATCACCATCACCTGGGACGATTTCGCCGAGCTCTCGAGCGTGGTCCCCAGCCTGACGCGCATCTATCCCAACGGTAAGGCCGACATCAATCACTTCCAGGCCGCGGGCGGCATGAGTTTCCTGTTCCGCGAACTCATCGACGCCGGCTTGATCCATGCCGACATTCCCACCGTGTTCGGTACCGACATGCACGCCTATACCCAGGAACCCTTCCTCGAGGATGGGGAGCTGGTCTGGCGCGAAGGCCCCGGCGCGAGCCTCGACGAGGACGTCCTGCGGCCGGTGGCCAATCCTTTCGCGGCCACTGGCGGCCTGGCCGTGCTCGACGGCAACCTGGGACGCGGCGTGATCAAGATCTCGGCGGTCAAGCCGGAGAACCGCGTGGTCGAAGCGCCGATACGTCTGTTCGATGACCAGAATCAGCTCAAGGCGGCGTTCGAGGCCGGCGAACTGGACCGCGACGTGGTCGTGGTGGTGCGCTTCCAGGGGCCTCGGGCCAATGGCATGCCCGAGCTTCACAAGCTCACGCCCTACCTGGGTGTGCTGCAGGACCGTGGTTTCAAGGTCGCGCTGGTGACCGACGGACGCATGTCGGGCGCTTCCGGCAAGGTGCCCGCCGCCATTCACGTGACGCCGGAAGCCGTCGACGGCGGCCCGCTGGCCAAGTTGCGCGACGGCGACGTGATTCGTCTCGACCCCGATAACGGAGAGCTTCGTGCCCTGGTCGGCGACGCCGAGTGGCAGGCACGCGACAATGCCACGGCCGACCTCGACCATCACCATCACGGCCTGGGGCGTGAACTGTTCGCCGGATTCCGCGCCCTGGTGGGCGGTGCCGAAGACGGCGCCTCGGTATTCGGCGGTTTCGACGCGCAAGCGCTGGAGCCCACCCAGGCCTCGCGGGTGGAGCAGGACGCATGACCCGACCGGCACTGATCGGCGATATCGGCGGCACCAATGCGCGCTTCGCCCTGGTGACGCCGGGGGCGTTCGACCTTCATGACATCAGAACCCTGCCCTGCGCGCATTATCCTTCGCTGTCCGACGCGATTCGCGCCTACCTCAAGGAGGTGGGCGCCGAGATGCCGACGGAAGCCTGCCTCGCCTTCGCCTGCCCCGTGCACGACGACGAGGTCCGCATGACCAACAATGCCTGGCGCTTCTCCAAACGCCAGGTCGCCGAGGAATTCGGCTTCACCCTGTTCAAGGTCATCAACGACTTCACCGCCCAGGCCCTGGGCGTGCCCCACGTGGCGGACGACGAACTCGTCGCGCTCGGGGACGGCGAGGCCGCGCCGGGGTGCACGCGCTTGATCTTCGGCCCCGGCACGGGCCTTGGCATGGCGGGGCTCTTTCCCGGTCAGCATGACTGGATTCCGCTGCCTACCGAAGGCGGCCATATCTCCTTCGCCCCCACCGATCAACACGAACGTGACCTGCTGGCCTATTTTCAGGCACGCTACGGGCGCGTCTCGGTGGAGCGCATTCTCTGCGGCCAGGGGCTTCTGGACCTGTACCGCGCGCATGCTCAACTGGCCAAGCAGGTCGCGCGCTACAACACCCCGGCGGAGGTCACCGGCGCGGCCCGGGCCGGCGATCCCCTGGCACGCAACGCCCTCGAGCGATTCCTCAAGATTCTCGGCGACGTCAGTGGCGACGCTGCCCTGATGCTCGGCGCGCGCGGCGGGGTCTATCTGTGCGGTGGCATTCTGCCGCGACTGCTCGACTGGCTGCCGCACAGCCACTTCCGCGATGCTTTCGCCGACAAAGGGCGCATGCACGCGTACACTGCCCACATTCCCGTGTGGGTGGTCACGGCACCCTGGAATGGGCTGCTGGGCGCCTGCGAAGCATTACACAACGAGGAGGTGACATGATCCCCGACTCCCTGCGTCAACTGCTCGACGCGACGAAGGGGCAACGCGAGGCCGAATGGCAAGGCCGTCGCGTGCTGTTGTTCAACACGGCCTGGGGAGAACTCGCGGTCTCCCTGCAGGGCGCCCAGGTACTGCACTATCTGCCGTTCGCCCCTGCCACCGGACGAGCGGCAGACGCCCGGCCGGCACCCGGCAAGGAGGATGGCTGGCTGTGGGTCACTCCCACGCCACAGGCGCTGCCCGGCACGATCCGCGGCGGCATCCCGGTATGCTGGCCCTGGTTCGCCGATGAATCCCCCGACGGCCGCGGTCCCATGCACGGCACCGCACGCCAGGCCGAGTGGCGGCTCGACGGCGTCGACGACGAGGACGAAGGGGTCGAGGTACACCTGTCGCCGACCGCCTCCCTCGACGAGCAACTCACGCCCCGGGTGATGATCCATGCCAGCGCCCAGCGCCTGCACGTCGAACTGATCACCGAGCATCGCGGCGAAACGCCAGTCAAGCTGACCGCCGCGCTACACACCTACTTCGCCGTCGCTCACGTGCATCAGTGTCGTGTCGAGGGACTGGCCGGTGCCCGCTACCTCGATAAGCGCCGCGACTTTTCCGAGGCGCACCAGCAAGGCGAACTCGGGGTTCGCGGTCCGCTCGATCGCATCTACGAATCCAACCGCCCGGTGATCCTGGACGACGACGAGCGTCGCCTCAGAATCGCCAAGCAGGGCAGCGACTCCACCGTGGTCTGGCATCCCGACAGCCAGTTGCCCGGCGACACGCCCGCCGAGGCAGGTCTCCACTTCCTGTGCGTCGAAGCGGCCTGTACGCGCGTCGACCCCGTATGGCTGGTGCCCGGCGCCCAGCACCTCCTGGCCACGACCCTGACCCGAGAGGATCTTGCGCAATGAGCGATGAGCTGGCGTTCGACGTTCCCTTCGTACTCGGCATGATGCGCCTTCACGAGCGCCCCGAACTGGCCGATGCCACGCGCCTGGCCGACTGGATCGAGGCGCGCCTCGACGAGGGCCTGGTGTGGTTCGATCATGCCGACATCTACGGCAATCGCGAGTGCGAACGCCTCTTCGGCGAGGCCATGGCACGGCGGCCGGCGCTCAAGTCCCGCGTCAAGGTCATCACCAAGGCCGATATCGTGCTTCCCGCCCGCGATCACTCGCGCTTCGGCGTCAAGCACTACGACACCTCGCCCGCCTATCTGGAAGAACGCATCGACGCCTCGCTGTCCCAGCTGGGGGTCGAGCGTCTCGATCACTTCCTGCTCCACCGCCCCGACCCCCTGCTCGATGCCCATGCCACCGCCGCCGCGCTGGATGCCGCCATCGATGCCGGCAAGATCGGCGCGGTGGGCGTGTCCAATTTCCTGCCCGAGCAGTGGCGGCGGCTCCAGGCCGCCATGCGTCATCCGCTCGGCGCCCACCAGTTCGAGCTGTCGCTGGCCCGCCCGGAAGTGCTGTTCGATGGCTTCTACGATGCCGTGATCGCCGATGGCCTCGCCCCCATGGCCTGGTCGCCGCTGGGCGGCGGTCTGGTCTTCGAGGATGTGCTGGGCAGTGCGCTGGCGCATTTCGCCGAGACGTTCGACTCCAGCACCGCCGGACTGGCCCTGGCCTGGCTGCGCCGCTTGCCGGGACATCCCGCCCCGGTCATCGGCACCCTCAAGGAAAGCCACATCCAGGCGCTGCACCGGGATAGCAGCCTGTCGCTGGACCGTGCGACCTGGTTCGCACTGCTCGAGGAGGCTCGCAGTCATCGTGTGCCGTGAACGGCATGGCACATGCGGCTTTCGTCGAAGGCCCATTGTGACGCCGACACCAAGCTGACACGATTCATCCATCCGACCCGCGTAGGTCATGCCGCTCGATTCATGAAGAAGGATGACGCCATGTTCCAACTCACGCGCAGCGTCACCTGGCGCGCTCTCGAACGCCTCAAGCAGGAGACCTTCGACGACCGCATCAGTGATTACTTCGCCGCCGACCCCCAACGCTTCGAGAAGATGAGCCTCCGCGTCGGCGGCCTGTTTCTGGACTACTCCAAGCATCATGTCTCCGACGCGGTACTCGCCAAGCTGATCGAGCTCGCCGACCATTCGGCCCTGGTGCAGCGTCGCGCCCAGATGTTCTCCGGCGACATCATCAATGTCACCGAGGACCGCCCGGTACTGCACACCGCCCTGCGCCATCTCGGCGACGAGCCCGTCTATGCCGACGGCAAGGACGTCATGCCCGAGATCCAGAGCACCCGCGAGCAGATCAAGCGCTTCTCGGAAGCGGTGCGCAGCGGCGAGTGGAAGGGATACAGCGGCGAGCGGATCAAGGACGTGGTCAACATCGGCATCGGCGGCTCGGACCTGGGGCCCAACATGGCCTGTCGCGCCCTGCTCAAGTACCGCCACCCGGAGCTCAATTTCCACTTCGTCTCGAACGTCGACGGCACGCACATCCAAAAGGTCCTCCAGCGCCTCGACCCTGCGACGACGCTGTTCATCGTCTCCACCAAGACGTTCTCCACTCAGGAAACGCTGCTCAACGCCAAGACCGCGCGGCGCTGGTTTCTCGACAATGCCGGCGAGGACGCCGATGTCGGCGCCCACTTCATCGCCGCGTCGACCAATCGCAAGGCGGCGATGGAATTCGGCATTCGCGAGGAAAACGTCTTCGAGTTCTGGGCCTGGGTCGGTGGGCGTTACTCGATGTGGTCGTCGATCGGCCTGCCGATCGCGCTCTCCATCGGCTTCGACGGCTTCATGGAGCTCCTCGAAGGCGCCCACGAGATGGACCGCCATTTCATCGAAGCGCCCTTCGCCGAGAACATGCCGGTCCTGATGGCATTGATCGGCATCTGGTACATCAACTTCATCGGCGCCGAGACGCATGCCATCGTGCCCTACGATCAGGCTCTGCATCAGTTGCCGTCGTTTCTCCAGCAGCTCGACATGGAGTCCAACGGCAAGTCGGTGGACATCTTCGACCAGCCGGTGAATTACAAGACCGGCCCCATCGTGTGGGGACAGACGGGGTCCAATGGGCAGCACGCGTTCTTTCAGTTGCTGCATCAGGGCACCCGCTACGTGCCCATCGACTTCATCGCCTCGCTCAAGCCCGAACCCGGCTTCGAGGATCATCACTTCGCCCTGCTCACCAACATGCTGGCGCAGGCCAATGCCTTCATGGAAGGCAGCCAGGACGGCAGCCAGCTGGACCCCTACAGCTGCCCCGGCAATCGCCCGTCGAGCACACTGCTTCTCGACGAGCTGACGCCCCGCAACCTGGGCGCACTGATTGCCCTGTACGAGCACAAGGTATTCGTCCAGGGCGTCATCTGGAACATCAACTCCTTCGATCAATGGGGCGTGCAGCTCGGCAAGCGCATCGCCGGCGAAATCAGCGAACGCATCGACACCAACGTCGGAGACTTCGATGCCTCGACCCAGGGGCTGCTGTCGCTGGTCCGCGAGTACTTTCCCGCCTCGACGCCGGACGCCAAGGCATCGGACAACAACAAGAAATCACGAGGGAAGACGTCATGACCCCGCTCATTGCCTTCGGCGAGGCACTCGTCGACATGCTGTCCAATCGCCTGGATGGCGCGGCCGACGACCTGCCGGAGACCTTCACGCCCTATGCCGGCGGTGCGCCCGCCAATGTCGCCGTGGCCTGTGCCCGCCTGGGGCTGCCGAGCCGCTTTCTGGGCATGGTCGGGGAGGATCGCTTCGGCGACTTCCTGGTCGAGGAGCTCGCGCGCCATGGCGTCATGGTCGAGGACGTGTGCCGCACCCGCGAAGCGCGCACGGCCCTGGCCTTCGTCTCGCGCGATGCCCACGGCGAGCGGCGCTTCGACTTCTACCGGCCGCCGGCGGCGGATCTGCTCTATCGGCTCGAGCACTTGCCCGCGGGTATCTTCGCCGAGCCGACGATTCTGCATCTGTGCAGCAACAGCCTCACCGATGAAGCGATCGCCGAGACCACGCTGAGCATAGCCGAGATCGCGCGACGCGGCGAGGCCCTGGTCAGCGTCGATGCCAATCTGCGCGCCAACCTGTGGCCCGACGCACGTGTCGATATCGGTCGGGTCACCGCCCTGCTCGACCAGGCCCACCTGCTGAAGCTCTCCCGCGAGGAACTGGATCTGCTGCGCGGCGATCACGAGGCAGAGGCCTGGCTGCAATGGCGTCTGGCGGCAGGCGTGCGCCTGATCGTGATCACCGACGGGCCGGCCCCGGTCGCCGTGCACCGACTCGGGCAGGTCCTGCATATCGACCCACCGCAGGTCCGCGCCGTGGACACCACGGCGGGCGGCGATGCCTTCATCGGCGGGCTGCTGGCACAGCTGGCCGCGGCCGACGTCACCGCCTCGACCTTCAGCGACTGGTGCCAGGACGAAGACCGCCTGCGACGCGCCGTCGAACTGGCCTGCCGTTGTGGCGCCTTCGCCGTGACGCGCCCCGGCGCCTACTCGGCGCTCCCCACTCGCGACGATCTCGACGCCATGACCTGATGCCCGGCGGGGCGGCACTGCCGCCCCGCCGGATACGCACCGCAGCGACGCCTGTCCGGCACCCTCACAGCAAGGCGTTGAACTGCTTGAGCCATTCGGGATGCGCGGGCCACGCCGGGGCCGACACCAGGCGTCCGCAGGTCACCGCCTGATCGACTGCGATCTCGGCGAATTCGCCGCCCGCCAGGCGCACCTCGGGCGCACAGGCCGGATAGGCGGAAACACGCCGCCCGCTCAGCGATACCGCGGCAGCGAGCAGCTGCGCGCCGTGGCAGATGACGGCAACGGGCTTGTCGGCTTCCATGAAATGGCGCACCAGTGCCAGGACACGCTCGTCGAGACGCAGGTATTCAGGAGCACGCCCGCCCGGAATCACCAGGGCGTCGTAGCGAGAGGCCTCGATATCGGCGAAACTGGCATTCAGGCTGAAATGGTGACCAGGCTTCTCGGAATATGTCTGATCGCCCTCGAAGTCATGAATCGCCGTCTTGATACTGTCGCCCTTTTTCTTGTCCGGGCAGACGGCCTCGACGTTGTGCCCCATCGCCTGCAACGCTTGAAACGGCACCATGATTTCGTAGTCTTCGACGAAATCCCCGGCGATCAACAGTATGCTGGCCATGCGTCAGCCTCCTGAAAGGGAAGAGAAAAGTGATACCATGCCGCTGCTTTCAGCGTAGCGCCTGACGCGGCGCATCGCACGCGAAAGCCTGTCACGCCTCGCTCCCCCATCCATTGCCGGCTTCATGCATTGCCACATGTTCAAAGCCCCACGGCGGAGGAACCCATGCCCGGATTGTCGCGCCTGGTGATGCCGGTACTGGTGATGGTCCTGAGCGGCCTGAGCGTCGCTGCCAACGCCCAGGCCACGCCAGCCCCTTTCAACGCCACCTACCACCTGCGCCTCGACGGCTGGCCGGATGCCGATGTCCAGCATCGCTTGAGCCACCTTGGCGGGAACGACTGGCAGAGCGAAATGCGTGCCAGCGTGCTCACCGCCGAGGGCTACGAACGCGGCAAATTCCGCCTCCAGGACGACGGCGTGCAAGCCTGGCACTATGCCAGCGGCTTCACCCTGTTCGGCCTGGGCGAGCGCTATCACCTGTCCGCGCGCGAGCTGGCCACGTTGCCGGACCGTCAGAGCGCCTTGTTCATCCTTTCCCGAGGGCTGGACACGGCCCCTTGCCAGCGCGCCGCCGCCCCGCCATGCCGGCTGGCGTATGCCGATCATAAAGGCCGCCCCGAGGCGTTCGCCTATCACGTGGGCGCCCCGCAAACGCTCGACGTGCCGGCCGGCGCGTTCGAGGCCCGCTGGGTCGAGGGCTGGAATCCGGAGAAGCCCGACCGGCGCCTGCACCTGGCCTTTTCCGTCCAGCGGCCCGGCCTGCTGATCGCCGTGGAATATTACCGCGACGGCGAACTCGCCAGTCGCATGGCACTGACCGAGCTGGACCGGGATGAAACGCGCTAACCGCCCATAAGCAAAAGCTTTTGCGTCGCCGCGAACGCTCGCATAGAGTGGCGAGCTTTCGTGGATTTCTACCTGGAGCGAGCATGCTGGCCGGATTGCTGTTGATCTTGTTGCCCTTGATCCTGGGCTATCTCATCCCGATTCGTCATCGCGGCGTTCTGGCCCTGATCGAGCGCGGCGTGAACGCCTCGGTCTACATCATCCTGTTCCTGATGGGCGTCAGCCTCGCCGGCCTCGAGGATCTGCTGGGCCAGCTATCGCGCATGAGCGGCCAGGCCGCGACCTTGTTCGCGATCATCACGCCGCTCAACCTCCTCGCACTGGTCTGGCTGTCGCGCCATAGCCGCCTGCGCGCCGGCGAGTCGCCGCGCGTCGCCGACGCACCGACCAGTACCGGCGCGGCGCTGGCCGGCTCGCTGTCGCTGGCAGGCGTGGTGGTGCTGGGCATCCTGTTCGGCGCGGCCGCCCGGCACTGGGAGCTTCGGGTCGTGCATGCCTGGGCGGAGCCTCTCGCGGAATGGGCGCTCTACCTGCTGCTGGCGTTGATCGGTTGCCAGTTGCGCAACTCGGGCATGCCGCTCAAGCAGATTCTGCTCAACCGTCACGGCCTGGCCATCGCGATCTGCGTCGCGCTCAGTTCGCTGCTCGGCGGCTTGCTGGCCGCGCCGTTGCTCGATCTGCGCTGGAACGAGGGCCTGGCCATGGCCGCCGGGTTCGGCTGGTACTCGCTGTCCGGCATCCTGATCGGCGATCAGCTCGGCCCGGTGCTGGGCGGCGTAGCGTTCTTCAACGATCTCGCGCGGGAGCTCTTCGCCTTCCTGCTCATTCCCCTGGTCATCCATCGCGCCACGCCGCTGGCCATCGGTTACGGCGGCGCGACCTCCATGGACTTCACCCTGCCCGTCATCCAGCAGCACGGCGGGGTGAGCTGCGTCCCCATCGCCATCGTCAACGGATTCCTGCTGTCGCTGCTCTCGCCGCCCTTGATCCTGCTGCTGTTGTCTTTCTGACGCCTTCCCGACGCACCCGCCTTGCGACCATGGCCCAACAGTCATGTCCAGCACGAGATGCTAATCTCCTGGAACGTTACCGCTAACATCGCGGCATAACAGGACAAGGGGATGGGGAAGAGACATGCCGCGTCGTTCGTCGGGTCGCGTCACGCTTCAGGATATCGCTGAACGCGTCGGCGTCAGTAAAGTCACGGTGTCGCGCGCCCTGCGCGAGCCCCAACGGGTGTCCGAGACCCTCCGGCTGCGCATCGAGGAAGCCATCGAGGTGCTGGACTACATACCCAATCGCCAGGCCGGCGCCTTGTCCAGCGGACGCAGCCTGAGCGTGGCACTGCTGGTGCCGTCGATTTCCAATTCGGTGTTTTCCGACGTGCAGCGCGGGGTCGACGAAGGGCTGCGCGAGGCGGGCTATCAGGTCCTCATCGGCCATACCGGATATTCGATACTCGAGGAGGAACGCCTGATCGACACGTTCCTGGCCTACGGCGTCGACGGCTTCGTACTGTCCAGTACCCGGCATACCGATCATGCCCAGCGCCTGCTGACCCGTGCCCGGCTACCGGTGGTCGAAACCATGGAACTCACCGAGACGCCGCTGGACATCAACGTAGGACTCGATCAACGTGCGGCCGGACGCGCCATCGGCGAGGCGCTGATCGCCGCCGGCTATCGACGCATCGGGTTTTGCGGCGCGCGCCTCGACTACCGCGTGCAACTGCGCCTGGCGGGCTGGGAAGATGCCTTGAAGGCGGCCGGCCTCTCGACGCAACGCTGCCAGACGACCCCGCGTCCGTCCTCGTACCGCCTGGGGGGAGAGCTGCTCTCGGCGATGCTCGAGCGCTGGCCGGACATGGATGCCGTGTTTTGCTGCAATGACGATCTGGCGGCAGGGGCCTTGTTCGAGTGCCAGCGTCGACGCCTCGACGTGCCCGGACAACTGGCGCTGGCCGGCTTCAACGGCCTGGACATCACCGACGCCACCTGGCCGACACTGACCACCGTCGTCACACCGCGCCGCGCCATCGGCGAACGTGCCGCCAGCACGCTGATCGCGCGCTTGCGGGGCCAGCCCCGCGAGCCGTGCCGCCACGACATGGGCTTCGAGATCGTCCTGCGCCAGAGCACCTGACGCAGCGAAGACCGTCGGCACGAACGGCGCGGCACCGACCTCAGGACGCGCGCTCGGCGTTGCCGCGTGCCAGGCCTTGCACACTGAGCGCGACCACCTCGTCCAGAGTGGCATCGATATCCACGGTGACCGCTTCGTCGGCGCCGGGCGCCTCGAGCGTCGCCAGCTGGCTGTCCAGCATTGCCTCGCCCTTGAAGAAGTGGTCGCGACGCGCCAGCAGGCGTTGCAGCAGCACGTCCCGCGTACCGGCCAGGTGCACGAAGTTGAGCGCGGCATCGCCACGCCGCAAGCGATCGCGGTATTCGCGCTTGAGCGCCGAGCAGCCGATCACCAGCGTCTCATCGTTGTCGCGGCCCTCTCCCACGAGGTCGGCCAGGCGCGACAGCCAGCCCGCGCGATCGTCGTCGTCGAGCGGCTCGCCTTGCGCCATCTTGGCCACGCTGGCGGCGGAGTGATAGTCGTCACCGTCGATGAAGCGCCCGTTGAGCGCCGCCGCCAGGCGCTCGCCGACCGAGGTCTTGCCGCACCCCGACACACCCATCACGATGATCCGCTGAGTTTTGCCCGTCGACTCCTGCATGGTCGCGTTTCCTCGTTTCTGTATTCGCCTTTCGGAGCATTGTTGCGAACGGAATGTTACCGGTAACATTCATTTTCCTAAATCCGACGCCAAGGCACAACGCGACCATCGCCGCATCCCTCGTTGCCGGTCGCGCCTCCACTAGAGGTTTCGAACACATGGATAACGCCACTACCCTGCTCCTCTCCGCGCTGGGCGGCATCATCTTGCTGCTGTATCTGGTCATGCGCCTGCGCCTGCATGCCTTCGTCGCCTTGTTGACGGTCAGCCTCATCGTGGGCCTCACCACGGGCATGGACCTCGACGCCATCCTGCAATCCGTGCAGGACGGCATGGGCGGCACGCTCGGATTCGTGGCCACCGTGGTGGGCCTGGGCGCCATGTTCGGCAAGATGCTGGAAGTCTCCGGGGGCGTCGACCGCCTGGCCAGCACCCTGCTCGACCGTTTCGGAGAGAATCGCTCGCAATGGGCCATGGGGGTTACCGGTTTCCTGGTCGCCATTCCGGTATTTCTGGATGTCGCCTTCATCATCCTGGTACCGCTGGTCTATGCCCTGACACGGCGTACCGGGCGCTCGCTCCTTTATTATGGTATCCCGTTGCTGGCGGGGCTGGCTGTCACCCATTCGTTCATCCCCCCGACCCCCGGCCCGATCGCCGTGGCGGAACTGATCGGCGCCGACCTGGGCTATGTCATTCTGTTCGGCGCCATGGCGGGTCTGCCGGCCATGGTCATCGCCGGCCCCCTGTTCGGGCGCTATATCGCCAAGCACATCGATGCCCGGATTCCCGAGTACATGGAGCTGCCCAAGAGCGAAATCGACAGCACCGGCCTGCCGAGCTTCAAGCTGATCTTGAGCATCATCCTGCTGCCCCTGGTCCTGATCGTGCTCAATACCGTCTCCGGCGCGGTGCTGGCCGATGACAACCCGCTCGTCGCCACTCTGGCGTTCGTGGGCCATCCCTTCGTGGCGCTCACCCTGGCGACGCTGCTGTCGTTCGTGTTTCTCGGCACGCGCCGCGGCATGAGCCGTGAAAACGTCATGGAAGTCGCCACCAAGGCCCTCGAGCCGGCCGGTATCATCATCCTCGTCACCGGTGCCGGCGGCGTCTTCAAGCAGATGCTGATCGACTCCGGCGTCGGCGATGTGATGGGGCAGTTGATGGCCGACAGTGCCCTGCCGCCGATTCTGCTCGCCTTCTTGATCTCCACCGCGGTGCGCGTGGTGCAAGGCTCTGCTACCGTGGCCATGATCACCGCCGCCGGACTGATGGCGCCGCTGATCTCCACGCTGGGGCTGGAAGGTCCGGTGCTCGGACTGATCGTGATCGCCATCGCATCCGGCGCCACGGTGCTCAGTCACGTCAACGACTCCGGCTTCTGGCTGGTCAACCGATACTTCGGCCTGACCGAGGCACAGACCCTGAAGAGCTGGACAGTGATGGAAACCCTGATCGGTCTGGTGGGGCTTGCCGCCGCATTGATCATCGGGCTGTTCGTGTAATCTCTCGTCATGCATCGCATGAAACGCAGAACGCAGAAGGGGCCTCGATGGCCCCTTCTGCGTTTGCATATCGCGGTGTGTCTCTTTCCGTGGCACGCAGCGCGATCACGGCCAGGGCTTACACGTTACACTGCCCGACCACCTCATCGATACGGGCCTGACGCCGCTGTGCCAGCGCGTCGCCCAGTGCCTTGCCGCGATAGCCCTCCTCGAGCAACGCCTGCGGCTGGATCGCACTCGCGGCCTGCCAGGCCTCATCGACGCATGCGGCCAGCGCCGGCGTTTCCATCGCCAGGTAACGCTGCAGCGGCGCGACACGCTCGGACCGCCGCCAGGCATCGATGGCATCGAACCAGGCCATCACGTCGGAGCCCTCCAACCCGCCATCGCCGTGCTGCCGCTGCAGCGCGCGGGTACGTGCCACCTGGCGGGCCAGATCCCGCCATGCATTGGGCACGCGCAGGCGTTCGCACAAGGCCTCGCGCGCCTCGTCCTCCAGTGCTTCGAGCAGGCGCGCCCAGCGCCACTGCGAAGGCTCGCCGCCGGCGGGCAGTCTCGCCATGGCCGCTTCGCCACGCGCGAGCATGTCGGAGGCATCCAGTTCCGGCATCCACACGGCAAGAGCACCGCACTCGTGCAGCGCCTGGAAGTAGGCCATGGGGTGAGGCTCGCCCAGGGCCTTGACGGTCTCCTGCCACACGCGCTCGGCGACCAGGTGAGCGATTTCACCGTTGTCGCACAGCCCCCGCATCAGACGCTTGGTATCGTCGGCAATGACGAACCCCAACTCACGGTAGCGTGCCCAGAAACGCGCCGTGCGCAACACACGCAAGGGGTCTTCGACGAAGGCCTCGGAGACATGGCGCAGCACGCGGGCATCGAGGTCCTGCCGGCCATCGAACGGATCGACCAGCCGGCCGTCGCGATCCTCGGCCATGGCGTTGATGGTCAGGTCGCGGCGCGCCAGATCCTCTTCCAGCGTCACCTCGGGGCTGGCATGGACCACGAAACCGGTATAGCCATGACCCTGCTTGCGCTCGGTGCGCGCCAGGGCATATTCCTCATGGGTGACGGGATGCAGGAACACCGGGAAGTCACGCCCGACGGGGACGAACCCCCGCGCCGTGAGCGCCTCCGGCGTGGCGCCGACCACGACCCAGTCCTCGTCGGTGACCGGCCACCCCAGGCGCGCGTCACGCACCGCGCCGCCCACGCGATAGACGTCGAGTCCTTCGAGGGCATCATCGGGCTTCACGGTCTCAGCTCTCGACACGATCGGGATGGCGCGCGGCCCAGTCGGTGAAGCCGCCATCCAGGCTATAGACGTCGCTGAACCCCTGCCCCGCCAGCCAATTGGCCGCCTGCTGACTGGAATGACCGTGATAACAGACCACGACCATCGGGCGCTCGCGGGGGGTACGCTCGAGCAGCCCCGCCACGCTGGTATTGTCGAGGTGCTGACTGCCCGGGATATGTCCCTGGGAAAAACTCAGCGGATCACGGATATCGACCAGCGTCAGCTCGCAGGCCGTGTCGAGCCAATGCACGAGCGTGCTCGGCGCGAGATGGGTAAACGCAGTCTCTTGGGTCATCAAAACGCTCCTCGGATGGCAGGTGTCAGCGTGAGGCGTGGGCCGGTTCGACATGGTACTCGCCGCTGACCAGGTCGAGCGCGGTCAAGGCACCGCCCCACACGCAGCCGGTGTCCAGCGCCAGGGCACGGACCCGCGCGCCGGGCGTCGCCCCCTGCAGCGCCGCCCAATGACCGAACACGATACGAGGATCATCGTCTCGCGCATAGGTGAACCAGGGCGCGAAACCTTCGGGCGCACTGTCCAGTCCTTCCTTGGCGGCAAAGTCGAGCGTGCCGTCGGCGGCGATGAAGCGCATGCGCGTGAAGGTATTGACGATCACCCGCAGGCGGTCGATCCCCTCCAGCTCGTCGGTCCAGCGGGCCGGCGAGTTGCCATACATCGCCGCCAGGAAGTCGCCCACCGCCTCGCCGCGCAACGCTCGCTCGACCTCGGCGGCATGCTCGGCCGCCTGCGTCACCGACCAATGCGGCGGAAGCCCGGCATGGGTCATCACCGCGTCCAGCTCGTCATCGCGCACCAGCAAGGGCTGCCGACGCAACCAGTCGAGCAGCTCGTCGCGGTCGTCGGCCTCGAGGATCGGCGCCAGCGTATCGGAACGCTTCAGCGGGGCGCCGGCCCACGCCGCCGCCAGCAGGTGCAGGTCATGGTTGCCCAGTACCACGCGGGCGCTGTCCCCCAGCGCCTTGACCGCGCGCAAGCACGCCAGCGACCCCGGGCCGCGGTTGACCAGGTCGCCTACCAGCCATAACCGATCACGGCGCGGCTCGAAGGCGATGCGTTCCAGCAAGGCCTCGAACTCCGCGTGGCATCCCTGCAAATCGCCGATGGCATACGTCGACATAGTCTCTCCTGAACGGTCTTGGTGGCTGGAACAAGCCGGGGACTGCCCTTCATGCCTGGTGGCCTGCAGGCCCGCCCCCTCCCCCGATCAATGCACCTGATTGGGGCCGGCGAGACGAAAGGCCGCGATGGGCACCTCGAAGGCGCGCTGTTCGGTGGTGTCCAGGCAGGTGTAGCTGCCTTCCATCACCCCGACCGGCCCATCGAGCACCGCCCGGCTGGTGTAGCGAAACTGCTGGCCGGGGCCGATCAAGGGCTGCTGTCCGATCACCCCCTTGCCACGCACTTCCTGCACCTTGCCGCTGCTCTGGGTGATCTTCCAGTGACGCGCCAGCAGCTGGATCGAATGCGCCGACCGGTTGTGCACGGTGATCGTGTAGCTGAACACGTAACGCTGGTCGCCGGGCGCGGACTCTCCCGCCTGGTATTCGGGTTCGACATGCACCTGGATGTGCTCGACGAGCTCGCTCATGGTGCCGTCTCCGCCACATGGTTGGCGATACGTACCAATTCCTCGACGCTGAGCGTCTGCGGACGACGGCCGGGATCGATGTCCAGCGCCGCCCAGGCCGTGTCGTCGAGGCGTGTCTTGAGATTGTTGCGCAGCGTCTTGCGCCGCTGACCGAAGGCTTCGCGCACGATATCGCCGAACAGCGCCTCGTCGTGGGCCACGTGCGGCGGTTCGTCATGCGGTATCAGGCGCACGATCGCCGATTCCACCTTGGGACGCGGCGTGAAGGCTTCCGCAGGCACCACGAAAAGATTGTCCACGCGGCAATGATACTGCGTCATCACCGACAAGCGCCCCCAGGCCGCACTGCCCGGCGTCGCGGCCAGACGCTCGACCACTTCCCGCTGCAGCATGAAGTGCATGTCGGCGATGGCACCACGCGCCGTCAGCAGGTGGAAGATCAGGGGCGTGGAAATGTTGTAGGGCAGGTTGCCGATGACCCGCAGAGGCTTGCCGGGCGTCTCGCCCTCCGCAGCCAGCGCCGCGAAATCGAACTGCAGCGCATCCCCTTCGTGGATGACGAAGTCGGGGTAATTGAAGAACTGCACCCGCAGCCCGGGTATCAGGTCGCGATCGAGTTCGATGACTTCCAGTGCACCGACGGCGTCCAGCAACGGCTCGGTCAAGGCGCCCTGACCCGGGCCGATCTCGATCAGCCGCTGGTCGGAACGCGGCGCGATAACGCGAACGATACGATCGATCACGCCGGTGTCGCGCAAGAAATTCTGGCCGAAGCGTTTACGGGCCTGATGGGCCGGAGGGCGATTGGACATGGGCGTTGCGTGTTCCTTGGGGAAATCGGGCATTCAGGGGCGAGACGTGCCACCACGGACCATGCGGACGGCGACATCGAGCGCCACGCGCAGGCTGCCGGCCTCGGCCCGGCCGCTTCCGGCCAGATCGAGCGCCGTGCCGTGATCCACGGAAGTGCGAATCAACGGCAAGCCCAGGGTCACGTTGGCGGCCTCGCCAAAACCGGCGTACTTCAGTACCGGCAGGCCCTGGTCGTGGTACATGGCCAACACCGCATCGGCATCGGCCAGATGGCGCGGCGTGAACAGGGTATCGGCGGGCAGGGGGCCGACGAGGTCCAGGCCCTCGCCGCGCATCGCCGCGAGTGTCGGCGCGATGATATCACGCTCCTCCACGCCCAGATGGCCATCTTCACCGGCATGCGGGTTAAGACCGCAGACCAGGATGCGTGGCCGCGCGATGCCGAAGCGGCGCCGCAGGTCCGCCTCGAGGATCGTCAGCACGCGCCGCAGCCCGCCGGCGTCGATGGCATCGGCCACCGCACGCAAGGGCAGGTGCGTCGTGGCCAGCGCCACGCGCAATGCCGGTTCGGTGCGCTCGGTGGCCAGCAGCATGACTACCTCGTCGACATCGCAGGCATCGCGCAGATACTCGGTATGGCCGGTGAAGTCGGGATAGCCGCCTTCGATGATGGCCCCCTTGTGCAAGGGAGCGGTCACCATGGCATCGGCGCGCCCCTGGCGACACGCGGCGATGGCGACATCGAGCGTCTCGAGCACATAGCCGGCATTGGCAGGATCGAGGCGCCCGGCCTCCACCGGTGCGCGCAGGGCCACGGGCCACACCGGCAGCACCCCGTCGCGGGGGGACGGCACCGGGTCGCCGTCGGCGAGCGGCACGATGCGTACGTCAAGCGCCAGGCGCGCGGCACGCGCGGCCAGCAATGCCGGATCGCCGACCGCCACGACACGTGCTTCGAGCGTCCCCCACGACGCGGCCAGGGCCAGCGTCAGATCCGGCCCGATCCCCGCGGGCTCCCCCGTGGTCAGGGCCAGTAGCGGGGAGGAGGCCATCACTGGCGGCCGTCTTCCAGGCGGTTGTCGATATAGGCCCCGGAGCGGATTTCCTGCGTCCAGGCTTCCATCTCGTCGCTCACCTTGCGCTGGAACAGCGTCTGACGAATCTGCTCGCGCTGCGCGTCGCGGGTCACGTCCTGACGACGCCGATCCTCGAGCTCGATCACGTGGTACCCGAAGCGTGAACGTACCGGCTGCGACAGTTCACCGACATCCAGCGCTTTCACGGCATCTTCGAACGCCGGCACCATCTGGCCGGGACGCGTCCAGCCCAGCTCGCCGCCGTCGAGGGCGCTGCCATCGTCGTCGCTGTATTCCTGTGCCAGCGCGGCGAAACTCTCGCCATTGGCGATACGCTGACGTATGTCGCGGGCCAGCGCTTCGGCCTGCTGATCGTTGCGGTTCGGGTTGGTGCCGATCAGGATATGGCGCACACGGTTCTCGGTGACCACGCGCTTCTGCTCGCCCTGCTGGCCACGCGTATCGATCAGCTTGACCAGATGGAAGCCGCTGGGGCTGCGAATGGGCTCGCTGACCTCGCCGTTGGATAGCGTGGGCACCACGTCGGCGAACAGGCTGGGCAGCTGATCGCCACGCCGCCACCCGAGGTCGCCGCCCGACAGCGCCTGCTGGCCGTCGGACTCGGCCGTCGCGAGCTGCGCGAAGTTGGCGCCATTCTGCAACTGCCGATACAAGTCACGCACCTTGGCCTGTGCCTGCTCGACCTGCTCGGGCGTGGGCGACTCGGGCACCGAGACGAGAATGTGGGCGAGATGATACGCGGTATCGGCGGTCTCGCCTTGCTGATCGAGGTAACGTTCCACTTCGCGGTCGGTGACGTTGACGCGGCTCGCGACCTGGCTCTGCTGTACCTGACGCAACAGCATCTCGCGACGCACCTGCTCGCGCATCGAGGCCAGGGACATGCCATCTTCCTCGAGGGCATCGGCGAACTCGTCCATCGACATGCCGTTGTCCTCGGCGATACCCCGCACGGTCGCGTTGAGCTGGGTATCGTCGATGCTCAAGTTGGCGCGCTCGGCCATCTGCAGCTGAATCTGCTCGAGAATCATGCGGTCGAGCACCTGGCGTCGCAGATCCGCCTCGTTCGGCGCGGGAACGTTGCGGCTCGCCATTTGGCGGCGCACCTGCGTGACGCGATCCTCGAGCCGGCTCTGCATGATCGCATCCTTGTTGACGACCGCCACGATGCGGTCCAGCGGCTGGGGCTGCGCCGACGCCATCGATGGCGCCATCGCCACCAGCAGCATGAAGCCCAGAAAGGCGAACGATCTCAAGCGCATGAAGTCCTCTCTACGTTACTGTCTTGTGGTCGGCGCGAGCACCGACGGTGAATACCTGCCAGCGTGGATCAGAAGCGCGTCGCCCGGTAGCCGGGAATCGCTTCCTCGAAGTAGGTGTCGGCTTCCTGGCCGACGCCACCCAGACCCTTGAACACGAAACGCAAGAATACGCCGCGGTCCGTATAGTCGTCATCGATGGTATTGGCGGTGTCGTTGTCCTCGATCCATTCACGCCAGACCAGCTGCACCGCCGAACAGCAGTCATTGAACTGCACCCCCGCCAGTTGCTCCATGGCACGGTCGTTGGTGTTGTCGTACAAGAAACGGCCGATCAGGTCCAGGCTCGGCGTCGCCTGGTAGGCGAAGGACACGTCGTAATCCTCGCGGTTGTAGCCCAGGCGATCCTCGGCATCATCCGCCGGCTCGAACCCTTCGAGTTGCCAACTGTAGCCAAGGTTCAACACATGCCCCGCGGGATCGTTGTATTGCAGGTACGCCGAGGCCTTTTCGGTCACGCTGCGGTCGGCATCGTAAAACCAGGCATAACGGCTACGCCAGCGTTCGCTGATCCGCCAGTCGAGCTGCGTGATCACCGGCGAACGATCCCGCGTGGCGTTGTACCAGTCCTGATAGTTGCGTTCCTTGTTCGGCAAGGTGTCCGGATCGCCGTTCATGTCGATGTTGCGATCGGAGAAGTAGCTGCTCTGCCCCACCGACAGCGACAGGCGCTCGCGCCCGGTATCGTCTTCCAGGAAGCGTGTCGAGGCGCCGTAGGACAGCTTGTTGACATCTCCCAGACGATCGGCGCCGGTGAAGCGGTAAGGGGACCACAGCTGCCCCCAGGACACGGCCCGCTCGCTGGTATCGAAGTCGGGGAAATCGCTCTGGTCGCGCTCCGGCACATAGGCGTAATAAAGCCGTGGCTCCAGCGTCTGGCGCCAGTCGCTACCGAACAGCGAGGTATCGCGCTCGAAGATCAATCCCGAATCCATCGAGAGGACCGGCGCCACCAGCGAGGGGTTCTCGTCGCGGTCGGTCTGCCGGTTGCCGTAATCGAGCTGGTAGCTCGACTGCCAGAGCTGCGCGCGCGGCTCGAGAAAGCCCCAACTGGGCTCGGCCCGCCATCCCAGGGCCGGCGTCAGATGCAAGCGCGACCCGTTGGCGGCCTCGCGCAGCGGAATGGTGCGCCGATTGCCGGTTTCCTCGTCCGTCCAGCGTCCCTGGCTGTCGACGCCGTGGAGATCGCGCCAGAAATAGGTCGCGTTGGAATTCCACTCCTGATAGAAGCCGCTGTCCTGGCGCCAGCGGGCGTCGGCGCTCAGGCTCGGCAGGCGGTAGAACGGCTTGTCGTCCTCGTCGAGTGGGTAATCGAGCTTCTGGTAGCCCTGCGCGCGCGCGTCCAGTCGCCAGGTATCGCCGCGATAGGTCGTACGTGCCAGGCGCAGCAGATGATCGGTATCCTGCTCGGCGAAATCGCGCCCGAAGTCATCGAAGTAACGACCGTCGCTCGCCGCCCCGTAGGCCAGCTGATAGTCCAGGCGCGGCGAGAAACGCCCCGCATGGCGATAGTCGATGTACCAGCGCGACTCATCCTCGAAGGCATCGTCGGGATCGTTGGGGTTGTCGCTGGCGCCGCCCTTGTCGCTGGCCAGGTACGCCCCCTCGATGGTGCCCTGGTCGCTGCCGAACAGATAGCGGAATTCGCCGCCCAGCATGGTCCCATGCTCGCTCATCCAGCGCGGCGAGAGGGTGGCGTCGTAGTTGGGCGCCAGGTTGAGGTAATAAGGCTGGGTATAATCCAGTCCATCGCCCGAGAAGCCGAGCGTCGGCCACAGAAAACCGCTTTGCCGGCGGTCGTCGATGGGAAAGCGCAGCCAGGGCCAGTAGAAGACCGGCACATCGCCCATTTCCAGGCGTGCGTGCGTGGCGGTACCGAACCCTTCGGCGCGATCCAGGGTCACGTCACTGCCCACCATGCGCCACAGGCGGTTCCCCGGTTCGCAGGTGGTGAAGCTGGCATCGTCGAGACGGTAGCGGCCATCCGGCAGACGCTGCAGCTCGATCGCATCGCCGCGCACGCGTTGCTCGTGGATCACGTAGTGGGCGTTGTCGACTTGCGCGGCATCGCCGTCCAGCGCCATGCTCGCGTCACCGCCACGCACCAGCAGGCCGGGATAGCGAACCGCCGTCGGGCCTTCGGCGAAGGCTCGATCGCGCTCCGCGTTGACCCGCACGCGAGGCGCCTCGAGCTGGGTATCGTCGCGGCGCAGCACCACCTCGCCGGCGAGCACGGTGGCGCCGCCATCGCCGTAGGCGGCGGTAGCGGAATCGGTGCGCACTTGCCGGGGCGTATCACCGGCGGACAACCGATAGCCCGGTTCGACGTAACGTCCGCTGCACAGCGCGCCATTCGGCGCCTGGTCGCCCCAGGGTTGCCAATCGAGCTGCTGCGCGGGCAGGGGGGCGGGAGGCGCCGCGTGGGCAGCGCTCACCATCAAGCCTGAGAGGGCAGTCCAGAAGAGTCGCTTGCCCATGGTCCTCTGTGTCCTTGCCGAGTGGAATCGGTATTATACAGCCCCTGTCGCGTGCGTCTGCCTCGCGAGGGGCACGCGACACACGCAGATACCACGCGACGCCTTGATCGTCGACGCGATGCGACGAGGCGAAGGACGCGCCAGGGAGTCGACGCCCAGCATGCGGCGGCGAACCAGGCCCGTCAACACGCAACCCACGAGGAGCCCGCATGAACGAGCGCGCGGAGACCCTGCAACGCTGGGTCGCCCGGCAACACGACCTGCCCCTCGGCGACTGCCGACTGGAACAGGTCGCCGGCGACGCCAGCTTTCGCCATTACTACCGCCTGCACCTGCCCGACGGTACGCCGCGGGTGCTCATGGATGCACCGCCCGAACGCGAGAACAGCCGGGCCTTCGTGGACATCGCCCGCGACTGGCGCGCCGCCTCGCTCCCCGTTCCTGCCCTGCATGCGGTGGATCTCGCGGCGGGATTCGTCGAACTCGAGGATCTCGGCGACGACGTCATGCATCAGCACCTGACCACCGAGGCCGCGGCCGACACCTGGTTCACGCGCGCCCTGGACCTGCTCGAACACGTGCAGCGCCAGGCGCCGAGTGCCGCATTGCCCGCCTACGATCGCGACCTGCTGGGGCGCGAGCTGGATCTGTTTCCCGACTGGTGCCTGTCGCGCCTGCTCGAGATTCCCGCACCGCCCGAGTGGCCCGCGCTGCGCGAGGCGCTCATCGATAGCGCCCTCGCCCAGCCCAGGGTCGCCGTTCATCGCGACTTCGACGCCATGAACCTGATGGTGCGCGACGACACGCTGTGGTTGATCGATTTCCAGGACGCCGTGCGCGGCCCTCTCAGCTACGATCTCGTCTCGCTGTTGCGCGGACGCTACCGGCTGTGGTCGCGCGAACGCATGGACACCTTCATCGAGACCTTTCATCGGCGGGCGGTGGCGGATGGTCGGCTGCCCGCCGACAGCGACATCGCCACCTTCACGCGTCAGGTAGAGGCCATGGGCATCCAGCGCTCCCTCAAGGTGCTGGGCATCTTCTGCCGCCTGGCGCTGCGCGACGCCAAGCCACGCTACCTGGCGCGCCTGCCGCACTTTCTGGCCCACCTCCGCCACGGTCTCGAGGCAGTGCCCGAGCATGCCGCTTTCCTCGCCTGGGTGGAGACGACCCTGACGCCGGCACTGCAGCGCGCGCTCGAGCATCATGGCATCGCCCGGACGCGGGAGGAGAGCGCGTCATGAAGGCCATGATCCTCGCCGCCGGCCTCGGCACCCGCATGCGCCCCTTGACTGACCACTGCCCCAAGCCCTTGCTGACGGTGGCCGGCAAGCCGCTGATCGTGCATCACCTGGAGCGCCTGGCGGCCGCCGGCATCACCGATATCGTGATCAACGTCAGCTATCGCGCCGACCAGATCGTCGAAGCACTCGGCGACGGCCGGCGCTTCGGCGTATCCTTGACCTTCAGCCACGAGACCACGCCGCTGGAGACGGCCGGGGGCTTGCGACACGCCCTGCCCGCCCTGGGCGATGCGCCCTTTCTGCTGCTCAATGGCGACGTCTGGAGCGATATCGACCTGGCGACGCTTCCCCGCCTCGGCGACGATCTCGCCCACCTGATCCTGGTCGACAACCCCGTGCACCATGCCCGAGGCGATTTCGCCCTGGACGAGAACGGTCGCGTGCGGCTCGATGGCGCTGCCTGCCTGACCTATGCGGGCCTGGCGATACTCGACCCCGCGCTGGTCGCCGGATTGCCGGACGACGTCCCGGCAAAACTGGCACCCTTGCTGCGCGAGGCCATCGTGGAAGACCGCGTGGGCGGCACGCACCATCGCGGCGGCTGGGTGGATGTAGGCACGCCCGAGCGCCTCGCGACCCTGGACGAGCATCTGCGTGGCGTTTGATATCGTCGCGGAATGTCCCCACATTGGAGGACGCCCGTGACGCGCGGTCCGCGCCCGGACGCACCGCTTCCTGAAGCGCCCGCACAGACGCCACCTCTTGACGCCGCGCGCGGGCGCGGCACCCTGTAACGCCGCCCGAATCGGCGGCCCATGCACGACAGACGAGGACACCCAATCAATGAAAGCCAGCATCAAGTGGACCGACGGTCGCCAGTTCGTCGCCGAGGCCGGCAGTGGACACAGCGTCGTGATCGACGGCAACCCGGAAAACGGCGGTCGCAATACCGGACCACGCCCCATGGAAATGATGCTCATGGGACTGGGAGGCTGCACCTCGTTCGATGTCATGCAGATTCTCGACAAGTCCCGGGCACCGGTGACGGACTGCGTGGCAAGCGTCGAGGCCGAACGTGCCGAGGGCACTCCGGCGGTGTTCACCAAGATTCACGTGCATTTCACGGTGACCGGCCATGGTCTCAAGGAAGCCCAGGTCAAGCGCGCGGTGGAACTCTCCGCCGACAAGTACTGCAGCGCCTCGATCATGCTCGCCCGCGGCGGCGTCGAGATGACGCACTCCTACGAAATCGTCGAGGCGTGACGCACTCCACGGCGGCATCGAACACGGCGACCTGAAAGAAATTGCAATCGACAGATGCGCCGGTCATGGCGGATGTGCATAATACGCGCCTTCCTTCATACGCATCTGCTCGGGTTCCGGCGCCTGTTCGTCGGGTTCAGTATCAACCTGCCAACTGGGAGGCTCGGACGTGACCGATAATCTCCGACTCCACGGGTTCAACAACCTGACCAGCTCGCTGAGCTTCAACATCTACGATATCTGCTATGCCAAGACGGAAGAGCAGCGCAAGGCGTACATCGATTACATCGACGAGCTTTATAACGCCGAACGCCTGACGCAGATCCTCAAGGACGTCACCAATATCATCGGTGCGCACGTGCTCAATATCTCGCGTCAGGATTACGAGCCCCACGGCGCCAGCGTGACCATCCTCATCGCCGAGCACGAACTCGACGAGCACGACCCGGAACATATCGAACCGGGACCGGGGCCGCTCCCCCAGACCGTGCTGGGCCACCTCGACAAGAGCCACGTCACGGTGCATACCTATCCGGAGTCGCACCCGGACAACGGCATCAGCACCTTTCGCCTGGACATCGACGTGTCCACCTGCGGCATGATCAGCCCGCTCAAGGCGCTCAACTACCTCATTCACAGTTTCGATTCCGATATCGTGACCACGGATTATCGCGTGCGTGGCTTCACCCGCGATGTCGACGGGCGCAAGCTGTTCATCGATCACGACATCACGTCCATCCAGGATTACCTGGCGGAAGACACCAAGCGTGCCTACCAGATGGTCGACGTCAACGTCTATCAGGAAAACATGTTCCACACCAAGATGTTGCTGAAGGACTTCGACCTCGACAATTATCTGTTCGGCAGCACGCGCCGCGACCTCACCTTCGAGGAAGCCCGCGACATCGAGGATCGCCTCCGCAAGGAGATGCTGGAGATCTTCTACTCGCGCAATCTCGACTGACACCGGGGACGCGCGATCGCAAGCGCGCTGTGGACGAAAAAGAAGCGGGAAAAACACATCGCCCCTGTCGGCAAGGCAACCGACAGGGGCGATGTCGTGTCCGGCACGCGTGACATGGCCGGTGCGTGCGTCAAAGCGTATAGACGGACTTGGTCATCACCTTGGACATCAGGCGCATGCCCAGCTTGAGCGGCGCGGGAAAACGGGCGCCGCCCGCCTCCAGCGCCCAGCGTTCGTGGTGCGCTTCATCGGTACGCATCTGTTCGAGCACCGCCCGCGAGCGACGATCCCCCATCGGCAGCTTGTGCATGTGATCGTCGAGATGACGGCCGACCTGTTCTTCGGTGGCGGCGACGAACCCCAGACTGATGTTGTCGCCCAGCTTGCCGGCCAACGCGCCCATGCCGAACGAGGCCGCATAGAACGCCGGGTTGAGATAGCTGGTGCGGCTGTCGAGCTCGCGCAGACGCTCGTCGCACCAGGCCAGATGATCGATCTCCTCGGCCGCGGCCTGCTCCATCTGGTCGCGGGTTTCATGCAGCTTGGCGGTCAGCCCCTGTCCTTGATAGAGCGCCTGGGCACACACCTCGCCGGTGTGGTTGATGCGCATCAAGCCCGCGGCATGACGACGCTCGGCATCGCTCATCGCCTTGTCCTGCGTGCCCGCGGCGGGGTTCGCCCGCGAGGCGGTGGCGGCATGCGGCACGAGGGTGCGCAAGATGGTATCGAACTGGTGGATCAAGTTGTCGGTACGGGACAGCTGACGGGACATGAGACGTATTACTCCATGCGTCGAACCGTAAAGGGAAAACGCGCGGGCATCAGAAAACCGGGCCACTCGTCGAGCGGCCCGGCAGCATCGATGCGTCCATCGCTCGGAAGACACGCGCACGGCGCTGGCGCGTGACGGTCAGCCCGCTGGCCAAGTGAAGCGACGACCGCCCATCAGATGCATATGAATATGATAGACCGACTGTCCGCCGTGGTCATTGCAATTCATCACCACGCGGTAGCCGTCCTCGGCAAACCCCAGCTCGCGGGCCAGCGTGGCGGCGGTGTGCTGCAGCCGGCCGACCAGGGTCAGATCCTCCGGCGTGATGTCGTTGAGCGTGGCGATGTGTTTCTTGGGGATGATCAGTACATGGGTCGGCGCTTGCGGGTTGATGTCGTTGAACGCCAGCACGTGTTCATCCTCGTAGACGACATCGGGCTCGATGTCGCGATTCACCATCTTGCAGAACAGGCACTCCATGAGGCTTCCTCTTCGAAAATCGATGTCGGTAACCGTCTAGCGGAAACGGCGTTGATCCAGCAGTTGCGTCACCAGCGGCGACAGAATCAAGTCCATGGCCAGGGACATGCGCGCGCCCGGCACCACCAGGGTGTGCGGACGCGTCATGAAGGAGTCGCGAATCATCGTCAGCAGATAGGGAAAGTCCACCGAGTGCGGATCGCGAAAGCGGATCACCACCATGGATTCGGCGTCGGTGGGAATGTCCTGCACCTCGAAGGGGTTGGACGTATCCACCGTCGGTACACGCTGGAAGTTGATATGACTGCGCGAGAACTGCGGCTGGATGTAGCGCACGTAATCGTTCATGCGCCCCAGAATGGTGTCGATGACCGACTCCTGGGAATGCCCGCGCAGCTTGGTGTCGCGATGGATCTTCTGTATCCATTCGAGGTTCATGGTCGGCGCCACGCCCACCAGCAGGTCGACGTGCTTGGCGATGTCGTACTCGTGGGTCACCAGCCCGCCATGCAACCCTTCATAGAACAACAGGTCGGTACCGCCGGGCAGCGGCTCCCACTCGGTGAACGTGCCGACCTGGCACCCGGCCTCGATGCGCTGCTTGTCCTCGGCGTGGATATAGTGCCGGTGCATCCCCACGCCCAGGTCGCCGTATTCCTGAAACAGTCCCTCGAGGCGGTCGAGCAGGTTGGCTTCCACCGCGAAATGCGACAGCTCGGCCTTGCGGCTGGGTTCCTCGGCGAAGATGCGCGCCAGCTCGTCCCGGGTGTAG
This sequence comes from Chromohalobacter israelensis DSM 3043, assembly GCF_000055785.1. Lineage (GTDB taxonomy): Bacteria > Pseudomonadota > Gammaproteobacteria > Pseudomonadales > Halomonadaceae > Chromohalobacter > Chromohalobacter israelensis. Next base: position 1,024,519 of record NC_007963.1, on the reverse strand, counting down.
CGGTGAAAGGCATCGCCATCCACGAACGCCGCGTGAATGTCCTCGCGCGCGAACATGCGCTCGAACGTCCGCTTGACGGTGGTGGTGCCAGCGCCCGAAGAGCCGGTCACCGCGATGATCGGATACTCACGCGACATGCCGCGTCTCCCTGTATCGCGTAGGGCCTGACCCGTGGCCCGTCATGCCGGCCGCGCGGCCGGCGATGCTCGATCGTACCGGTTCCATGTCGCGTCACCCTGCTCGTCGCTCTAGATTGGCGGGCGTGATGCCCCGTGCCCTCAGGTGTTGGCGTCGCGCTCTCGCGCCACGGCGCGATGCGCGATGTCGCGACGATACAGCGCATCCTGCCAATGAATCGCCGCGACCCCCTCGTAGGCATGCTCGCGCGCCACCGTGACGCGCGCGCCCAAGGCCGTCACACATAGCACGCGACCGCCGCTGGTCACGACTCGACCATCGTCGCGCAGGGCGGTCCCGGCATGGAAGACCTTGCATCCCACGGCCTCGGCACCGTCGAGCCCCTCGATGACGTCGCCCTTGCGATAATCACCGGGATAGCCCCCCGCCGCCATGACCACGCCCACCGCCGCGCGGGTATCCCAGTCGCACTGCTGGGAGGCGAGCTGCCCGCGGGTCGCGGCCAGGCAGAGCCCCACCAGGTCCGACTTCAAGCGCAGCAGGATCGGCTGGGTTTCCGGATCGCCGAAACGGCAATTGTACTCGATCACCTTGGGCGCACCTTGCGGGGAGATCATCAAGCCAGCGTACAGAAAGCCGGTATAGGGGTGTCCCTCTTCGGCCATGCCGCGCACGGTGGGCAGTATGACCTCGTCCATGATGCGTTTCTCGACCTCCCGGGTCACCACCGGCGCCGGCGAGTAGGCGCCCATGCCGCCGGTGTTGGGTCCGGTGTCGCCATCTCCGGCACGCTTGTGATCCTGACTGGTGGCCATGGGCAGCACGTGTTCGCCGTCCACCATGACGATGAAGCTGGCTTCCTCGCCTTCCAGAAACTCCTCGATCACCACCCGGGCGCCGGCGTCACCGAAGGCGTTGCCGGCCAGGATGTCGCGCACCGCCGTCTCGGCCTCCGCCTCGCTCATGGCGACGATCACGCCCTTGCCGGCGGCGAGCCCGTCGGCCTTGATGACGATCGGCGCCCCCTGCTCGCGCACGTAGGCCAGCGCCGGCTCGACGTCGCTGAAGGTGGCGTAGGCCGCGGTGGGAATCGCATGCCGGGCGAGGAAATCCTTGGCGAAGGCCTTGGATCCCTCCAGCTGGGCGGCGGCCTGTGTCGGGCCGAAGATCGCCAGCCCTGCGGCCCGGAAACGATCGACCACGCCTTCGACCAGCGGAGCCTCGGGGCCGACAATGGTCAGGTCGACGCCGTTGTCTCTCGCGAACGCCTCCAGACCGGCAAGGTCCGTGGCGTCGATCGCCACGTTGGTGAGCTTCGACTCACGCGCGGTGCCGGCGTTGCCCGGCGCCACGAAAACGGCGTCGACGCGCGGGGATTGGGCTGCCTTCCAGGCGAGAGCGTGCTCGCGGCCACCGCCGCCGATGATCAAAACCTTCATCTGGATACGACCTTATGGAGCTATGACGAAAATGATCCGACTATTATGTCAGAAAGCGCGCGCCGCGACAGACCAGCCCTCAGCGCTCGGTGTCGTCGTCGCGCGTCTGGTGCTGGCGCATCATGCGCTGCCAGAAACGCAGGTTGTCCTCGGCCAGCTCGCGCATCGTCTCCACCGGCGAGTGGCGTATCGCCTGCTGCCATTGATCCTGCATGCGACGCTGCTGCTCCAGCATCAATTGCGTGCCCTGTTCGAGATAGCGCGCCAGCGGCAAGGGCTGCGCCATGGCGTAGATACGGATCAATTGCTCCAGCAGCGCGTTGGAGAAGACATCGGCGTCGTTGTCGTGACGCTGCTCCTGCTCGGTGATGATCGACAGCAGGATGGTACGCGTCAGATCCTCGCCGCTCTTGGCATCCTCGACCCGAAACGCTTCCTCTTCGAGCACCAGGTGGCGCAAGTCTTCCAGCGTCACATAGCGACTCTGCTGCGTATCGTAGAGTCGCCGATTGGCATATTTGCGTATCACGCGCACGGCGGATTCCTTACGGTGGCTTTATTGCATTGTGCACCGACGACCGCCCAGCGCAAGCCAGCCGCGACAGCACACGACCACGATAGTAAAATGTGCCCACCACTGGTGGAGCCCACATGAACCTCATTCTGTTCGACGACCGCGATCGACTCGACACCCGACACGTCCGTCTGAGCGACCCCGAACGCCTGCGTCATCTGCGCGACGTGCAACGCGCCGAACCCGGCGACGAACTCAGCGTCGGCCTTCTGGGCGGTCGCTGGGGGCGCGGCCGACTGTTGTCGCTGGATGCCGCCGGCGCCGTCTTCGAGATCCACCTGGACCGCGATCCCCCCGCGCCCCTGCCCGTGCATCTGCTGCTGGCGTTGCCTCGCCCCCGCATGCTGGCACGCACCCTGGAACATGTCACCGCCCTGGGCGTGAAACGCCTGACGCTGCTGCATACTCGACGCGTCGAAAAAAGCTACTGGCAGTCCCCCGAGCTCAGGCCCGAGAAGATCCGGCATCACCTGCTGCTCGGTCTCGAGCAGGCTCGCGATACGCAATTGCCGCATCTGGATTTCGAGCCCCGTTTCAAGCCGTTCATCGAGGACCGCCTTCCTGGGCAACTGGCCGGCCGCCGTGCCCTGATTGCCCACCCCGGCATGGCCGAGACCTGCCCGCGAGGCCTCGCCGAACCGGTCACGCTGGCAGTCGGCCCCGAGGGAGGCTTCATCCCTTACGAAGTCGAACGCCTGCAGGCCCTGGGCTTCACCGGCGTCCACCTGGGCGAGCGCATCCTGCGCGTCGAAACCGCCGTGACCGCGCTGCTCGCACGACTTTTCTAGCCGGACGAGCCTTCCGTGCGGCTCGCTCTCCTGACTTGTCTTCGGTTTGCTTATTCACGCACCGGATTGGTCCCTGCCTAAAAGCTCGTCCAATACTGTCGATACTGGCTGCAATGCCGTCAGCAACTCGACGTGCCATGCAAGCATCCTCTGAATCACCAGCGACTCGCCCAGAGTTCGACCAAGAAAAAAAGGAACGCAGGAGATGGCCTTATTCCGTTCGTCGCCGCCCCATGCCACCGTGCTCGACGCCATTCACCGCGCCATGGCCGTCATCGAGTTCTCGCCCGAGGGTCGCATTCTCTCTGCCAATGCCAACTTTCTCGAGGCCACCGGATATCGTGCCGATGACCTGATCGGCGAGCATCATCGTCGCCTCTGCGCCCCCGATCTGGCCGCGAGCCACGAGTATGCAGCCTTCTGGGAGCGGCTGCGGCAAGGCGAATTCATTGCCGGGCGCTTCAAGCGCCGGACCCGGGACGACCAGCCCCTCTGGCTGGAAGCGTCGTACAGTCCGATCTGCGACCGTCACGGCAAGGTGGTTCGCGTGGTCAAGACAGCGACCGATATCACCGCACGAGTGCGCGACGAACAGGAGATGAACAGTCGGCTCAACGCCATCGACCGGGCCATGGCGGTCATCGAGTTCACGCCGGACGGGCACATCCTGACTGCCAACGACAATTTCCTGAACACGGTGGGCTACACCCTCGACGAGATCCGCGGCGTCCACCACCGGATCTTCTGCGCGCAGGACTATGCCGCCAGCCAGGAATACCGCGATTTCTGGGCTCATCTGAACGCCGGTGAATTCCTGTCGGGGCAGTTCCAGCGTCTCGACCGGCAAGGCCGGACACTGTGGCTCGAGGCGAGCTACAACCCGGTCTTCGATGCCGAGGGGCGGTTGTACAAGGTGGTCAAGTTCGCCACCGACATCACCGACCGCGTGACGCGAGAAGACGAAAGCGCGCGCATGGCCTATCGCATCTCGTCGAACACGGAAACCTCCGCCAACGACGGCTCGCGCATCATCAACGACACCGTCACCGAGATTCGGCGTATCGCCGATCAGGTCGCCACCACGTCGCAACAGCTCGCAACCCTCGAGCAGCGCTCCGCCGACATCAACGCGGTGATCGAAAGCATTCACGACATCGCCGAGCAGACCAATCTGCTGGCGCTCAACGCCGCCATCGAGGCGGCACGCGCCGGCGAGCATGGTCGTGGCTTCGCGGTGGTCTCCCACGAAGTACGCCAGCTGTCGATACGCACCTCGCAAGCCACCCGCGACATCACCGCCACCATTGCCAGCCTGCGCGATCTCACCCAGGAAGTGAACGGTGGCATGCAGGCCTGCCTGGGCAGCGTGGAGAACGGCGTCCGCATGGCGGGGGAAGCAGGACACGCCATCGATAAAATTCGTGCCGGGGCCAACGACGTCGTCAGCGCCATTGCCCATGTCGCTTCCACCCGGCACCACCTCGACGCCGATCACGCCTCCACCACATCGCACGCCGCTCACGCCTGACTCTCGCCTCCTTCCCCCCTCTCCACGCACCGCCCATCACCGCAAGGTGGTGGGCCGACGATGCTGCGCGCTAAAAAACTGGACATCACTATATTTAATGTACAACTATTGTACATATAAATCTGCTCGCTTTCTCACCACAGCCAGGTATTCTGCAACAAAAGTAAACATTCAGTAACGAATCTTTCACCATCCATGACATGGAGGTTCCATGATCCGTTTCCGCCAGCATCGCCGCGACACCGCCACGCTCGAGGCACTCGATCGCGCCACCGCCATCGTTCACTTCCATCCGGACGGAACGGTCCTCGATGCCAACGAGAATTTCCTGAAGATGACGGGATACCGTCTCGATGATCTTCAAGGGCAGCATCATCGCCTGCTGTGCGAACCGGCTCACGCACGAAGCGCCGAGTACCGCGACTTCTGGCGGCGTCTGGCGCATGGCGAGCACATGACCGGGCGCTACAAGCGCATCGGCAAGGAAGGACGGACTGTCTGGCTTGAAGCCTCGTATACGCCGATCATCGGGCGCTCGGGAGAGGTCAAGCGCGTGGTCAAGACAGCCAGCGACATCACCGACAAGGTGCGTGCCGAGAACGACATGCGCAGCCGCCTCGATGCCCTGGATCGCTCGACGGCCATCATCGAATTCACGCCCGCGGGCGATATCCTGACTGCCAACGCCAACTTCCTGGCGGCCGTGGGATATCGGCTCGAAGAGGTCGTGGGGGCGCATCATCGTCTTTTCTGCGAGACCGAGTACGCCAGCAGCCAGGCATACCGAGACTTCTGGACGCGCCTCAATGCCGGAGAATTCATTGCCGGCGAGTTCAAGCGCCTCGATAGCCGGGGACGGACGCTGTGGCTCGAGGCCACCTACAACCCGGTTTTCGACGGTGACGGAAACTTGTACAAGATCATCAAGTTCGCCACCGATATTACCCAGCGCATCGAGCGCCATCAGGCGGAATCGGACAGCGCCCGCATGGCTTATCGCATTTCCACCGACACTGACGTCAGCGCAACCGACGGCGCACGCATCATCGGCGAGGCCGTCGAGGAAATCCGCCACATCGAGGCGCGGATTCGCCAGACCTCCACCGTCATCGACGAACTCACACGGCGTTCGCAGGACATCAATGCGGTCATCGAGAATATTCAGCAAATCACCGAGCAGACCAATCTGTTGGCACTCAATGCCGCCATCGAAGCGGCACGCGCGGGAGAACATGGCCGAGGATTCGCGGTGGTCGCCCGCGAGGTGCGTGCGCTCTCGACCCGCACGGCGCACGCCACCCGCGACATCGTGTCGACGACCGATACCCTGCGTGAGCTGACCCAGCATGCCGATGCCGGGATGCGCGATTGTCTTAGCGGTGTGGAAAGCGGAGTGCGGCGTGCGGAAGAGGCCGGCAGGACGATTCAGCGCATTCGTCAGGGAGCCAATGAAGTGGTGGCCGCCATCGAGCGTTTCTCCGCGACACTGGACGACGATCGAGGAAAAGAGCCGCTCCCTCCAGCGCCGCAGGCGATCGCGGCACCTCTGCCGGCGACCGCCTGAGCGATACGCTTACCGCGCGGTTGCGTCGCGCAGTGCCTCGAGCAGTGCAGGCGTGGGAAAGCCATCCGGTATGGCGCCCTGGCTGCGTTGATAAGCGCGCAGCCCCTTGCGGGTATTGGGCCCCACGATGCCATCCGGCGAGCCGCCGGTGGAAAAGCCCAGAGCATTGAGGCGACGTTGCATTTCCTTGATCTGGGTACGCGACAACGGCTCGACCTCACGGGGCCAGCTGCCTTGAATACCATCGCCGCCGGCGATGCGCTCGGCCAGCGTCACGACCGCCAGGGCGTAACTGGTCGACGCGTTGTAGCGCATGATGGCGCGGAAATTGGGCCCCACCAGGAAGGCCGGGCCACGCGCGCCCGCCGGGGCGATCACCGAGGCCGCATCGAACGTCGGCAAGGCTCCCTCGCGTGCGGTCACGCCCTGTGCCCGCCATGCAGCGCTGGAATGACGCACCGACAGCTCGGTCTGCGAATAATCGAACCCGTCGGGCAGCATGACCTCCACCCCCCAGGGTTGTCCCGCCTGCCAGCCGGCTTCCTCGAGATAATGCGCGGTCGAGGCCATGACATCATCGATGCTGCCCCAGATGTCGCGGCGACCGTCACCGTCGGCGTCAACGGCATAGGCGAGGAAGCTCGACGGCAGAAACTGCGTGTGCCCCATGGCACCTGCCCAGGAGCCGCGCATGTGATCGCGATCGATGTCGCCACTTTGCAGAATCTCCAGGGCCGCCAGCAGTTCCTCGCGGGCGAACGCCTGACGCCGCCCCTCGTACCCCAGCGTGGACAAGGCATCGATGGTCGAGAAACTGCCGAAATGGCTGCCGTAATTGCTCTCCACGCCCCAGATCGCGGTCAGGATTTCGGCCGGTACGGCGTAACGCTTTTCCGCGCGCATCGCGGCGGCGCGGTGCGCAGTGAGCTTTTCACGTCCCTGGCGAACGCGCTGCTCGGATACCGCCGTATCCAGGTAGCGCCACACCCGCTTGCTGAATTCCGGTTGAGAACGGTCGAGCTCGATGATCCGCGGTTGGAACCTCACCCCATCGAAGGCGGCAGCAAGCGTGACCTCGTCGATACCGGCGCTCGCGGCCTTCTGACGAAACGCCGCGACCCAGGCGGCGAAGTCCTGATGCGCGTCCCGGGAGGCGACCTGGCCTTCGCTGACGGTCGTCGGCGCGCTGCTGGACGACGGCGCAGCGTCGGCGGTGTCGACCGAGGCGGCATCGCTGGTCGCCACGCCTTGGCATCCCGCCAGGCAAAGGCCCAATGCGAGGCTGCAAAAGGGTCGTTTCATGTGTCGGTCCTTGATCCTGTGACGACGATAATGACGGCGCGTATCTTGCAGGAACGCGCCGCCGTGGCACACCGGCGGGCATCGCGTGCCGGCATGCGCTCATGCTACTCAGCCAGCGCGGCGGTCACCAGTCTCGAGAGCCGCTTTCCGACGACTCCGCGCCAAGGATCGTCAGCCGGGGATGCCGTGACCTGCCTTGAAACATGCATCGCTGCATCTTTCGCCACACAAGCTATAGCGGGGGTGGGAAGCGGCGTGGTACATTCGATCGATCATCTCGTTTTGGCGCCCGACGCAACCAAACATCAAGCAATACAAGCCGCTGTACGCACAGCCCCGCGCCGAAGCGTCCCGAAGGAGGAGAGACACCATGACAGGACATCACCTGCACGGCTATCTGCCGTTGCGCGCGCCCTGCCATTACGGTGCCCATCGTCTGTCACTCTTGCCAGCCGGCGATGCAACCGACCGCACCCCCGCCTGGATGCTCGCCCCGCGCGGCGTCAGACGCCCGTACCTGACGGATCCCCCCGCTTTTCGCGACTGACGTTCGCGTCACCTCCGTCCATACTCGTATCCGAGCCTCCGCCCGGCGGTATCGGGTGCCCCCAAATTCCAAACGACAAGAGCAAGTTGCATGTCATTGCTACTGATCGTGCTACTGCCGCTGCTCGGCAGTCTGTTGCCATTGTTGAGTTCGAATCACCGACGTCATCAATGTGCACTCTTGACCGCCGCCATGCCGCTCGTCGCATTGCTGATCGCATTGCGCGAGGCGCCCGGCGTGCTCGCCGGCGACGTCCCTCGCCTGGCCTTCTCGTGGGTGCCGGCACTGGGCCTGGACCTCGCCCTGCGGCTGGACGGCCTGTCGCTGATGTTCGTGCTGCTCATTCTCGGCATCGGCCTGCTGATCATCCTCTACGCACGGCACTACTTGTCCACGGCGGACAGCATGCCGCGCTTCTACGCGTTCCTGATGCTGTTCATGGCCGCGATGCTGGGCATCGTGATGGCCGACAACCTCATCCTGCTGTGGATGTTCTGGGAATTGACCAGCCTGTCGTCGTTCTTGCTGATCGGCTTCTGGAATCATCAATCGGCCGCACGCAAGGGCGCCCGCATGGCGCTGGCCGTCACCGGCATGGGGGGACTCGCGCTGCTCGCCGGCTTGATCCTGATCGGCCAGATCGTCGGCACCTTCGACATGCAGACGGTGCTCGACAGTCGTGACGTCATCCTCGACGACCCCCGGTATCTGCCGGCGCTCCTGCTGATTCTGCTGGGCGCGTTCACGAAGTCGGCACAATTCCCGTTCCAGTTCTGGCTGCCACAAGCCATGGCCGCCCCGACGCCGGTGTCGGCGTTCCTGCACTCGGCCACCATGGTCAAGGCCGGCGTCTTTCTGCTGGCGCGCCTGCACCCGGCACTCGCCGGTTCACAGGAATGGCTGTATCTGGTCAGCCTGACCGGCCTGGTGACGATGCTCTACGGTGCCTATTTCGCGCTCATCAAGCTCGACCTCAAGGCCATTCTCGCCTATTCGACCGTCAGTCACCTGGGGTTGATCACCATGCTGTTCGGCCTCGATAGCCGAATGGCGGTCGTCGCGGGGCTTTTTCATATTCTCAACCACGCCACCTTCAAGGCGGCGCTGTTCATGACCGCGGGCATCGTCGACCATGAGTGCGGCACGCGTGATATTCGCAAGCTCAAGGGCCTGTGGCGCTACATGCCGATGACCACCGCACTGGCGGCGATCACGGCAGCGTCAATGGCCGGCGTGCCGCTGTTCAATGGCTTCCTCTCCAAGGAGATGATGCTCGCCGAAACCCTCGGAACACCCTTGCTCGGCGGGCTGGCCTGGTTGATTCCGACCCTGGCCACGGTGGGCAGCATCCTGGCGGCATCCTATTCGCTGCGTTACGTTCGCAACACCTTCTTCGACGGCAAGCCGCGCGAGCTCGAGAAGACGCCTCACGAGGCGCCCTTCCCCATGCGCCTGCCAATTCTGATCCTGGCGATCATCTGCGTGGTGGTGGGCATCCTGCCGGCGCTGACCACCACGGACCTGCTGACCGCCGCCGCCGATGCCGCCCTTGTCGGCGCCGCTCCCGAGCTGCACCTGAGCATCTGGCACGGTTTCAACCTGCCGCTGCTGATGAGTGCCATCGCCCTGGCCGGCGGCATCGCGGTCTATCTGCTGCGTCAGCACCTGTTCACCTTCCATCGCCAGTTCCCCTCGCGGCACTCGCTGACGATCTTCGAAGGTGCCGTGCAGCGCCTGGTGCGGTTCACGCAATGGTGCATCGACACCCTCGAGAACGGTTCCCTGCAACGCTACATGCTGTGGGTCGTGATCAGTGCCCTGGGCGTCGCCGGCATGGGGCTGATGAGTATCGATACCCTGCAGGGCGATGTCGCCATGCAACCGGCCGACCCCATGGTCACCGTGGGTGCCATCATCACCTGCTTCGCCGGTCTGGGGACCGCCTTCCTGCATCGCCGCCGCCTGATCTCGCTGATCATGCTCTCGGTGGTCGGTCTGATGGCGTCACTGGCGTTCGCCCGCTTCTCGGCACCCGACCTGGCGCTGACCCAGCTCGCGGTCGAGGTGGTCACCGTGATCCTGCTGATGCTGGCGCTGTTCTTCCTGCCGCAAAAGACGCCCAAGGAGTCGAGCGCCTCACGCATCGTGCGCGATGTGTTGTTCGCGGCAGGCTTCGGCGGTGTGGTGGCCAGCCTCAACTATGCTCTGCTGACCCGGCCGCTGACCTCGATTTCCGACTTTTTCCTCGACAACAGCGTGCCCGGCGGCGGTGGCCACAACGTGGTCAACGTGATCCTGGTCGACTTCCGTGGCTTCGATACCCTGGGCGAGATCACCGTGCTGTGCATCGCCGGCATCGGAATCTACAAGCTGCTCAATCGCCTGCGTCTGTTCATGCCCTCCAGCGATAGCGAAGGGCGGCCGTGGTCGCCGGATCGTTACCCGATGATCCTGGCATCGGTCTCCCAGACCCTGCTGCCGATGGCGCTGCTGGTCTCGGTGTTCATCTTCCTGCGCGGTCACAATGCGCCGGGCGGCGGTTTCATCGCCGGCCTGGTCACGGCCGTGGCGCTGATCCTGATGTACATCGCGCACGGCGTCGAATGGGCCCAGCAGCGGCTGTCGTTCCAGTATCAGCCGATAGCCGTCTCCGGCGTGGCCATCGCTGCGCTGACGGGGCTGGGCAGTTGGGTCTTCGGCTATCCGTTCTTGACTTCGGCCTTCGGCCATTTCCATATCCCGCTGATCGGGGACGTGGAGCTGGCCACGGCCATGCTGTTCGATCTCGGTGTCTACCTTACCGTGGTCGGTGCCACGCTGATGATCCTTGCCAACCTGGGCAAGGTGACCACGCCGCACCGTCCCTCCAAGCAGAAGGAGAAAGCGTGATGGAAGCGCTATTCGCGACCACCACGGGCATCCTGGCCGCCAGCGGGCTGTACCTGTCGCTACGCGGACGTACCTTTCCCGTCGTCGTCGGCCTGACGTTGCTGTCCTATGCCGTCAACCTTTTCCTGTTTTCCACCGGCGGGTTGACCACGGACGGCGCCGCCGTGATCAATGATAGCGGCGGCGGCTATACCGATCCGCTGCCGCAGGCTCTGGTGCTGACCGCGATCGTCATCGGCTTCGCGATGACCGCGTTCTCGGTGATACTCGCCATGCGCGTGCGCGGCGACGTGGGCAGCGACCACGTCAACGGCAACCGTATCGACGAGCCGCGGGAGGACAAGTCCTGATGCAGCACTTGATCATCCTGCCGGTTCTGTTGCCCCTGTTGGCCGGGGTCACGCTGTTGATCCATCGCGGCGGCGCGCTGACACTGCGTCGCACCACCAACGTGATCGCCACGGCGGCGCTGGTGGTGGTGGGCATTCTGCTGGTCGCCGAAAGCAGCGATGGCGTGATCCGCTACTACGCCCTGGGCGACTGGCAACCCCCTTTCGGCATCATCCTGGTGCTCGACCGACTGTCCGCCTTGATGGTGATGCTCACCGCCATCCTCGCGCTCGGCAGCCTGCTCTATGCCTGCGCCGGCGATGACGAGCAGGGCTCCAACTTCCATGGGCTGTTCCAGTTGCAGCTGATGGGGATCAATGGCGCTTTCCTGACCGGCGACGCCTTCAACCTGTTCGTGTTCTTCGAGGTGCTGCTGATCGCCTCGTACGCCCTGTTGATGCACGGTGGCGGCAAGGCACGCACCCACGCCGGCTTCCACTACGTGGCGCTCAACCTGCTCGGGTCGATGCTGTTCTTGATCGCGCTCGGTGTGCTCTACGGCACCACGGGAACCCTCAACATGGCCGACATGGCGGCGGTCATTCCGACCCTGGATGCCGGCGACGTGGGGCTGGTCAAGGCAGGCGCCCTGCTGCTGCTGATCGTGTTCGGGCTCAAGGCCGCCATGCTGCCGCTGTATTTCTGGCTGCCACGGGCCTATGCCGCCGCACCCGCGCCGGTCGCGGCGCTGTTCGCCATCATGACCAAGGTCGGTGTCTACGCGATCATTCGCGTCTATACGCTGATCTTCGGCGAACAAGCCGGCCTTCTGGCCAACCTCGCAACCCCCTGGGTGTGGTGGCTGGCGCTCGCGACCCTGGCGCTGGGTGCCATCGGCGTACTCTCGGCACGCGACATGCGCACCCAGGTCGCCTACTTGATCCTGATTTCCGTGGGCACGCTGCTGGCCGGCGTCGGCATGGAAAGCGAAGCGGCCCTCGGCGCGCTGCTGTATTACCTGATTCACACCACGCTGGTCAGCGGCGGCATGTTCCTGCTGGTGGATGCCATCGCTCAGCAACGCGGCAAGGCGGGGGCACGCATCGTGCAGTCGCGCACTCTGGGGCAGCCGGCCATCCTGGGCCTGCTCTTCTTTGCCGGTGCCATCGCCATGGCCGGGCTGCCGCCGCTGTCGGGTGCCTTCGGCAAGGCCCTGTTGCTGCAGGCCGCCACCCCGGCCCAACAGGTCTGGCTGTGGCCGATTCTGCTGATCAGCAGCCTCGCGTCGTTGATCGCACTCTCGCGTACCGGCTCGACCATCTTCTGGCGTGCCTCGGGCGAGCGCACCGGCAGCTCGCTTGGCAGGCTGCGCGGCGCCGGCGTTTTGATGCTGATCCTCTGTGCGCCGCTCATGGTGGCGTTCGCCGGTCCGATCACTCAATTCACCCAGGCCACCGCGGCGCAGCTGCTCGATCGCGACGCCTACGTGCAGGCCATCATCGCCCGCGGGGCGACGGGAGGTGACACATGATTCGTCCTCGCAAGTGGCTCCCCATGCCACTGTTGTCCGTCTTGCTGCTGGTCGTCTGGCTGCTGCTGATGAACAGCGTCGCCCTGGGACACTGGCTGCTCGGCGGGGTGCTGGCGATCGTCATTCCGGTGATCACCGAGCCTTTCTGGGAAGCGCAGCCCCGGGTCAAGAAGCCCTTTCTCCTGGTGCGCTACTTCTTTCGCGTCCTGCTCGACATCATCATTGCCAACCTGGAAGCCTCCAAGGTCATTCTCGATCCCCGCGGGCGGGCGCGTCCGGCATTCGTGGAGTACCCGCTGGAGCTCCAGGAAAACTTCACGATCACCATGCTGGCCAGCACCATCACGCTGACGCCCGGCACGGTGTCGGCCCATCTGCGCATGGATGGCAAGACGCTGTTGATTCACGCCCTGGACGTGGACGATATCGACGACATGATTCGTCATATCCATGAGCGTTACGAACGTCCGCTCAAGGAGATCTTCGAATGCTAGATTTCGCTCTGAAGGTCAGCGCGGTGCTGTTTGCGATCGCGATCCTGCTCAACCTCTACCGGGCCACGGTCGGCCCTAGCCTGCCCGACCGCATACTGGCGCTGGACACCATGTACGTGAACTCCATCGCCCTGATCGTGCTTTTCGGGATCTGGCTGGGCCACCGGACCTACTTCGAGGCAGCGCTGCTCATCGCGATGCTCGGCTTCGTGAGTACCGTGGCGGTCTGCAAGTACTTGCTGCGCGGCGATATCATTGAATAGCGGAGGCAACGCATGATCGCTTTATATACCGTGATGGAAGGCGTCATCGCCTTCTTCCTGATCACCGGAAGCATCTTCGCCCTGATCGGGTCGCTGGGCCTGACGCGCATGAAGGATTTCTACATGCGTCTGCACGGTCCGTCGAAGATTTCCACGCTGGGGGTCGGTTGCATACTGCTGGCATCCATTGCCTACTTTAGCCTGCTGGATGCCGGACCGAGCCTGCAGGAGCTGCTGATCACCATTTTCCTGTTCATCACGGCACCGGTTTCGGCGCACATGCTGAGCAAGAGCGCCCTGCACCAGAAGCTCGCTCGCGACCCTCGTACGCGCGGCAACCCCCAGGAACTGCAGGAAGACGAGGAACACAGCATCGAGGAAGCCCCGCAGGGCGATTCGAAGCTTCCCTGACCCACCCCTCACGTGAACGCGCCCGAGCGGTAGACCCGCTCGGGCGCGTTGCCGGCCAGCTCCGATGACCTACCAGCCTTGAGTGTGCTGCTCGACGAGTGAAGCCAGCATGTCGATATGCGCGGCACGGTCGTTGAGCGCAGGGATGTAGCGGTAGTCACCGCCGCCCGCCTCGGTGAAGTAACCGCGATTCTCCACCTCCAGTTCCTCCAGCGTTTCCAGGCAGTCGGCGGCGAAGGCCGGGCTGATCACATCGACGCCTTCGAGCCCCTCGACGCCCCAGGCTTTCAGCGTGTCGTCGGTATACGGCTTGAGCCATTCCTCGCGCCCGAAGCGCGATTGATAGGTCTGCTGCCACGCCTCGGGCTCGAGCCCCAACGCCTCGGCGACCAGCCGGCTGGTCGTCTCGCAGTGACGCGGATAAGGATCACCCGCCTCGGCATAGCGCTTGGGAATGCCGTGGTACGAGAACAACAGACGTGGTTGCCGGCCATGCGTCTCCCAGTGCTCGCGAATGCTTTCCGCCAGTGCCTCGATGTAAGCCGGATGATCGTGGTAATCCCGCACGAAACGCAGCTCCGGCAGATGCGGGCAGGGCGACAAGGCACGCGCCAGACGGTCGAAGACGGCACCGGTCGTCGTGGCGGAGTACTGCGGGTACAGAGGCAACACCAGGATGCGCTCGACACCGGCATCGCGCAGCGCCAGGCCGGCCTCCTCCATGCTCGGCTTGCCGTAGGTCATCGCCAGCTCGACGGGAATGTCGGTCCCCAGCCGCGCCGCCAGGCGTGCCTTGAGCGCGCGTTGCTGGCGACGCCCGATGGCGAGCAGCGGCGAGCCTTCGTCCTGCCACACGGAAGCATAGGCCTTGGCCACTCGCGGCGGCCGTATGCGCAGGATGATCCCGTGCAGGATCGGCAACCATTTGACGCGCGGCAGGTCGATGACGCGCGGGTCACCCAGGAACTCTGCCAGATAGCGACGTACTGCCGACGTGGTGGGGGCCTCGGGCGTGCCAAGATTGACGAGCATGACACCAAAGGGTGCTGACCCCATGAAACCTCTCCTATAAAAGACCGTGTCAGGCAGTGTAACAAGCGACGGGCATATTATGCTTATCGCGTTATACTATGAAGACAATTTGTACAATATCTGGATAACTCATGTCCAAGTCATTGCGACTGGTGCTCGGTGACCAGCTCAGCCTGACGCTGCCCACATTGCAGGATGCGCCGCCAGGGGCGACGGTCGCTCTCTGCGAGGTCGATGAAGAAGGGCGCTACGTCCCCCATCACCCGCAGAAGATCGCCATGATGCTCGCCGCGATGCGGCATTTCGCCGCCGAGCTGCGTCAGCGGGGGTATCGCGTGCATTATTCGACCCTCGACGATCCCGACAACCGGCACTCGCTGATCGCAGAGGCGGAACGTCTGGCAAAACGGCAAGGCTGCGACGAGATTCACGTGACCCGGCCAGGAGAGTGGCGTCTGCTGAAGGCCATGGAGGCGCGGCAGGCGCAGGATCGAACGCCACGCTGGCGCATCGTCGAAGACACCCGGTTCTTCTGCTCCCACCGCGATTTCGATGCCTGGATGGAAGGCCGCAAACGGCCACGCATGGAGGACTTCTATCGCATGCTGCGTCGACGCACCGGGCTGCTCATGGACGGCAACGCACCGGTCGGCGGGCAGTGGAATTTCGACCGCGACAATCGTGCCCCCATCGATGACGCGCCATCCCCACCCTCGCCGCCTCGCCATCGCCAGGATGCCGTCACCCGGGAGGTGCTGGCACTCGTCGAGAAACGCTTCGCCGATCACGTCGGACGCCTGGAGGGCTTCAACTGGCCCGTCACCCGACGCCAGGCCCTTGCCGATCTGCGCCACTTCGTCGCCCGGGCCTTGCCGGCGTTCGGCACCTACCAGGATGCCATCAGCGATACGGCGCCCTATCTCTTTCACTCCAGGCTCTCCGCTGCACTCAATATCGGCCTGCTGTCCCCCGGCGAGGTATGCGAGGCGGCACAGGACGCCTGGCAAGGTGGCGAGGCGCCACTCAACGCCGTGGAGGGCTTCATTCGCCAGATACTGGGGTGGCGGGAATACGTTCGCGGCATCTATTGGCACCGTATGCCCGCCTACAAGCGCGAGAACCAGCTCGGCGCCACCCGCGGGCTTCCCCGGTGCTACTGGGACGGCGATACCGATCTGCGCTGCCTGCAGCGCGCCATCGAAATGACCCACGACAATGCCTATGCGCATCACATCCAGCGCCTGATGGTCACGGGCAACTTCGCGCTGCTCTGCGACGTTCGCCCTGCGGCCTTGTGCGATTGGTACCTCGCGGTCTACGCCGACGCCTGCGAATGGGTCGAGCTGCCCAATACGCTGGGCATGGTGCTGCACGCCGACGGCGGCTACCTGGGCTCCAAGCCCTATTGCGCCTCGGGCAAGTATATCGACCGCATGTCGGATCACTGCGCCCAATGTCGCTATGACCCGCGCCAGAGCGTGGGCGAGAACGCCTGCCCCTTCAACGCCTTGTACTGGCGCTTCCTGGAGCGTCATGCCGACCAGCTCGCCGACAATCCGCGCATGCGGGTCATATACGGCACGCTCGACAAGATGTCGGCGCACAAGCGCCAGGCGTTACGCCAACAGGCGGACACGTTTCTCGACTCGCTGACATGGACGCCACCTTACGGGCAAGGCCAGCATGCAAGCGACTACGGCGAGTGAACTTCGAGGGGAGGAAAATGCCCGGTGCCTCGGCACCCAGGCCCCGGCATGTCGCCGGGCGGATAAGGGAAACGCAACGTGGGGTGAATGAGGCCGTCGCAACGGCAGCGTGGAGTGCAGTCGCCTATGGGGTCAAAACACCAGCGGCATGCGTGAGGTCAATGGCGACTGGTAATTCGGTTCGCGGCCGATCGCCTCGTCATGGGCGACCCACTGCACGAGATAGGCGCGGTGAACGCCGGCGCGCTTGAGCTCGGCATAGACGTCGTCCAGGGCACGAAACAGCATCGGCTTGCCGCCACGTGTCAGCGGATGGTGCTGACCTTCGACGTCTTCCACGTCGACCCGGTACAAGCGGCTCCCCGCGTGGCTGATGACGCGAATTTCGAAATTGTCCTTCTCTTGCACGAAGTGCTTGAGTTCCTTGATATCCATGTTGCCTCCTGCGGCAGGTAATGATGATGCTTGTCCATCGTGCACCCACGATGCACGCTCAGCGTGACGGTTCTCGATGACAAGAATGTGTCGATGCGCGATGTATCCATGAGTATGGAACGGAACGCGCGGCGCGTCTTGCCGGACGCACCACTGATGACACGAACCTTGACGACGATGCGGGATGCTTCCTCTCCGACATCACGACGCGGCGAAGGTTTCTCCCCGCATGCGCACGACCAGGCGGCCATTCTCGGTACGCTTGGCACTTTGCTTGAGCGGTCCCCAGCAATCGCCGAAACTCTGGGGGGCCAGCCCGCCCGGCACGTTCAAGGCCGCCACCGTGAGCCGCGGCAGCGGAAAGAAGCGTTGTTGCCCGAAGCGGTCCTGTGCGGTGAAACCGCCCTCCTCGACCACGGCAGCCGGCACCCGCGAGGCGACACGCGCCGAAAACTCCGCTTGAATCGCCGCCAGGAAACACTGCAGCCGTTCTCGAGGCGCCAATAACAGCACGAAGTCATCGCCGCCCAGATGCCCCAGGAAATCATGCGCCCCCTTGGCCTCGCCCAGCGTGCCGGCGACATCCAGCAACACCTGGTCGCCCAGGGCATACCCGAAGCGGTCGTTGAACGGCTTGAAGTGATCGAGGTCGAGATAGCAGGCCACGAAGGATTTCCGCGCACGAACGAAGGCATCCAGCGCCGCACGCACGGGCGCATTGCCCGGCAATTGCGTCAAGGGATTGGCCTGACGCGCGATCGCCACCTTCTGCTCGGTGATCTGCTGCAGCAATGCCACGATCTGTCCCATGCCCACGTAGCGGCCGCGCTGGGTGACGACGAAAGGCTCGGCGCGCTGGTCGCTGTCGCGTCCCGTCACCTTGCGCGATACCTGATCGAGGGGCTCCGTGACCTCGACGCACAGCGGCGCCACGTGCATCGCGCTGGTCACGGGGTCGCGACCGTGCAGGTCGAAGCCGAAGCGCTTGCCCACCAGCGCCATCACCGCTTCACGCGTCAAGACGCCGATGGGCATTTCCTGGTCGTCCACCACGGCCATCGCTGCCACGTCCGGCGCGGCACTGAAGCGTTCGCTCGCTTCGGCGACGGTCACCGTCATGGCGAGCGCAGGCTGCCACTTGCAGACATGTCGCGCCACACACTCCTGCAGCGGGCTTTCTTGCCGTGCGGCCAGCTGGGCAAGGCGCTCGTTCAACTCAAGACGCGTAGCTTTCGGTGTCGGCGACGGCCGCGCGAACAACCAGCCTTGATAGTAATCCGCCCCCAGTGCATGCAGGCAATCGAGCTCTTCTTCCCGCTCCACGCCTTCGGCGATGACACGCGACCCCACGCCATGGGCAACGTCCAGAAACGCCCTCACGAACCGGCGTTTGACGCGATCGCGATCCAGCTCGCTGACGAAATGTCGATCGAGCTTGACGAAGTCGGGGCGAATCTGTGACCACAGACGCAGGCTGGCATACCCCTCGCCCAGATCGTCCAGCGCGATCGTGAAGCCCATCGATTGATAGTGACGCACGGCTTCCGCCATGAGATCGGGATCGATGCCCGGGGACTGCTCGGTGAGCTCTATCACCAAGCGATGCGGCGGAATGCCGAGTCGCGTCAACAGGCGCAGGGTTTCGCCACTGCGGTGTTTTGGATCGAGCAGGACTTCCGGCGACACGTTGATGAACAACAGTTCATCGAGCTCCTGGTCGGCCCAGGCCGTGATCGCACGATGACGGCATACCGCTTCGAGCGGGGCGAGCAGCGACTGCTTGCGTGCCGCCTCGAACATGGTCAGCGGATGCGCGTATACGGTATCGTGCGGGCCACGCGACAATGCCTCGTAGGCGAAGACACGCCCCGACCGAATGGCCACGATCGGCTGAAAATGGACGTCGATACGCCCTTCCCGCACGATGGCCGACAGACTCGGATCGGTCGCCTCGGTAGTGGAAGCTGGAGGGCACGGATGGGTCATGGCCCCATTAGGCCAATTCCCCATGACGTTCATGTGACACCGGCCATGCCGCGGCGCGCGCCGGCCGCGCCGCCTCGACACCCAGCCGGATCAGCGCATCACGAATCGCGCTGGTAGGTGGAAGGGTCGATCGCTACGCCCAGCGAGTTGCGGTCGACCCAGTTGCCCGCGCGGGTTTCCTTGTAGCGGAAGACCACACGATCGCCCACCGAGACAGGCAGCTCGGCGTCCTCGGTCTGATAACTATAGGTGGTACCGTCGACGACCAGGGTATAACGGTAGAGATCGGGCATCCCCAACCACTCCTTGAACGGCCCTTCACGCTCGACGCTTTCCAGTTGGCCACGCCCCTCGAGTTTCGGGGTCCGCTTCTTGCCACGTTGAAATCCGCTCGCCATCTCCCCTCCTGTTCACTTGCGGGTCGGGCATTATAAGGCATACCCCGTGCATTTGCCCGCGCCGTCGTCACTCGCCCATGTGCTGGCCGTAACTATCCGGCGCGAGGTCCTCGAAGCGGGTGTACTTGCCGATGAAGGCCATGTGCACGGCACCGATCGGCCCGTTACGCTGCTTGCCGATGATCAACTCGGCCAACCCCTTGTTGTCGGGATTGTCTGGATTATAGACCTCGTCGCGATACACGAAGGCAATGAGGTCGGCATCCTGCTCGATGGCCCCCGACTCGCGCAGGTCGGACATCACCGGACGCTTGTTGGGACGCTGCTCCAGCGAGCGGTTGAGCTGCGAGAGAGCCACCACCGGGCAATTGAACTCCTTGGCCAGGGCCTTGAGCGAGCGCGAAATTTCCGAGATCTCGCCGGTGCGGTTCTCGGAGAATCCCGGAATCTGCATGAGCTGAAGATAGTCGATCATGATCAGCCCGATGTTGCCGTGCTCGCGTGCCAGACGCCGCGTCCGCGCCCGCATCTCGTTGGGCGAGAGGCCGGCAGTGTCGTCGATGAACAACTGCTTGTCCTTGAGCAGGTTGACCGCCGAGGTCAGACGTGGCCAATCCTCGTCCTCGAGCTGGCCGGTACGCACTCGGGTCTGGTCGATGCGTCCCAGCGACGAGAGCATGCGCAGCATCAGGGCATCGGCGGGCATCTCCATGGAAAACACCACCACCGGCTTGTCGCTGGAAATGACCGCATGCTCGACCACGTTCATGGCGAACGTCGTCTTGCCCATCGACGGCCGGCCGGCGATGATCACCAGGTCAGACGGCTGCAGCCCCGAGGTCATCTCGTCGAGATCCCGGAAGCCGGTCGACAGGCCGGTCATCTCACCCTGCATGTTGAACAGTTCGTCGATGCGATCGACGGCCTTGCTGAGCAGATCGCTCATGCCGATCGCACCGCCGGTCTTGGGACGATCCTCGCTGATCTGGAAGACCAGACGCTCGGCTTCGTTGACCAGTTCATCGGCGGGACGCCCCTGCGGCGCGAACGCCCCGTCGGCGATCTGATGAGCGGCCTGTATCAGCTTGCGCAGGGTCGCCCGCTCGCGAACGATATCGGTATAGGCGCGGATGTTGCTCGCCGAAGGCGTGTTGCGTGCCAGTTCGGCCAGATACGCCAGACCGCCGACGCTTTCCAGCTGGTCGCGATTTTCCAGCGCTTCGGACAGCGTGACCACGTCGAGCGGATGGCCCGCATCGGCGAGCTGGGCCATGGCGTTGAAGATCAGTCGATGCTCGTAGCGATAGAAATCGTCGGCCGAGAGACGCTCCGAGACGGTATCCCAGGCGCTGTTCTCCAGCATCAGCCCCCCCAGTACCGACTGCTCGGCCTCCAGGGAGTGCGGCGGTACCTTGAGGGCAGCGGTTTCCTGGTCGTGCTCGACGTATTCGCTCATGCTCGTTTCCTGACCGGTCGGTATCGAAGGCCGGCGAACGGGATACGCTCACCGTCTCGGCCACTGATATGATGCCGCGACGTCATTGCCGTTGCACCCTCGAAAGCGCATCCGTGGCATACGCCGCCCTGGCACAAAAAGGGCGCGAAGGTTTCCCTTCGCGCCCCCATTCCGGCATGTCGCCTGGCGGTATGGCGCTTACTCGGCCACGACCACGATGCGAACGCTGGAGGTGACTTCCGCGTGCAGCTGCAGCGTAATGTCGTATTCGCCCGTCTTGCGAATCGGGCCTTCCGGCATGCGCACTTCGCTCTTGACCACGTCAAGACCCGCCTGGGTCAGGGCGTCGGCCAGGTCACGCGGACCGATCGAGCCGAACAGCTTGCCTTCGTCACCCGCCTTGGCGACCAGTGACAGTTCGATCTCGGAAAGCTGCGCGGCGCGCGCTTCGGCTTCGGCCTTGCGTTCGGCGGCTTGCGCTTCGAGCTCGGCACGCTGCGCTTCGAAAGCGGCAACGTTTTCCTTGGTGGCCGGCACGGCGAGGCCGTAGGGCACCAGGTAGTTACGGCCGTAACCGGCCTTGACGGCGACTTGATCACCCAAGTTGCCCAGCTTGCCAATCTTGTCGAGCAGAATGACGTCCATCTCGTTAACCTCTCATCAGTGGTTGCGGGCCAGGCGTGCGCGGAAATCCGCAAAAGTATCGACAACGGCCAGCAACAGCACAATCAGAATCGTGGGCCAGGTCGTCAGCAGCAGTGCATAAAAGCCGACCAACCAGAACCCGCTCATCCCCTTCATTCCAATCCAGCCATGGACCAGTGCGACTCCCGCGACCAGAAGCGGCACCCAGACCAGCATGGTCGCCATCGGCATGGCGAACACGAGTCCCAGCACCCCCACGCCGACCAGCAGCAGCAACTCCTTGGCACTCAGGCGCAGTGCGTGGAACTCTTCACGAAAGCCCCCCGGATTGTACAATCCGGCTTGCCAGCTTCGCGCCAGTGCCAGACAGGCAATCGCCGCGAGCAGCACGACCAGTCCGGTAATCCCGCTGATCAGCATCCCCGCGAGTTGCTCGGTGGAAACGCCCTGCGCGCTCAACTCGGTGAGCATGCCATCGACTTCCGCCGAGTTCTGGCGTACCTGTTCGAGCATCGGTCCCGCGCCGCCCGGCGGCAGGAAGATGCCGATCTGGACCAGCACCGCGCATACCAGGGTGCCGGCAATCAGCGTGTCCCCCCAGCGCAGCCGAGCGCGCAGGATGGTCGCCATCAACGTCACCAGCAACACGCTGGCGAGCGGGACGGCATCCCCCTGCACCCACCACCAGCCGGCCGGTAGCGCGGCGGCGATCAGCACCGGAAGCCCGGGGCCCAGGCCACGCCGCAATGTTACCAGTGCGGCCACGGCGGCACTCAGCCAGAACAGCCAGGGAATCAACGCCGCAATCAGGGCCGTGACAGCCGCTTGCGGCGTACCGCGCATTACCCAACGGGCCAGTGCCAGCATCGCGCGAGTCGCCTCGTCTTACTGGTGGCTGTCGGTATAGGGCAGCAGCGCCAGGTAGCGAGCGCGCTTGATGGCCGTGGACAGCTGACGCTGGTAACGAGCCTTGGTACCGGTGATGCGGCTGGGCACGATCTTGCCGGTTTCGGTGATGTAGGACTTGAGTGTATCGATGTCCTTGTAATCGATGTACTTCACGCCTTCGGCGGTGAAGCGGCAGAACTTACGGCGACGGAAAAAGCGTGCCATGGGTTATCCTCCAGAGATCGGATCAGTTGGCTTCGGCGTCAGCGGGGGCTTCTTCGTTGCGCTCGGTGCGCGGCCGCTCGCTTTTCTCTTCACGACGACGCGGCTTTTCTTCAGCCGGCTTCATCATCGGAGACGCTTCGGTGATCGCCTCTTTGCAACGCACCACCAGGCTGCGGATGATGGCATCGTTGAAACGGAAGATGTTCTCGATCTCGTCGAGAGTCTCGCCGCTGCACTCGATGTTCATCAGCACGTAGTGGGCCTTGTGGATCTTGTTGATCGGGTAGGCCAGGTGACGGCGACCCCAATCTTCCAGACGATGCACGGTACCGCCGTTCTCGGTGACGAGCCCGGTATAGCGCTCGACCATGGCCGGCACCTGCTCGCTCTGATCCGGGTGGACCATGAACACGATTTCGTAATGACGCATGATAGCTCCTTACGGTTTGACAGCTTCCACGGGGCCCGTGCCTTTCGAGGGCCGCGAGAAGCAAGGAGAAAAGTCTCGGTGTCTCCAGGGCACGCGCAAGCGACGCCCGGAGAACCGCACAATTGTAGTGATCGCCCCTCGTGCTTGCAACTCGTCTCGCACGAAGGGCTACATGGCCGACGTCACGAGGACTGACGCTGGCGAACGGCCTCGAACAGGCAGACCCCGGTGGCAACCGACACGTTGAGACTGGAAACGCTGCCGGCCATGGGCAGCTTGGCGAGCAGGTCACAGGCATCGCGGGTCAGGCGGCGCATGCCCTTGCCCTCGGCGCCCATGACCACTGCCAGCGGCCCGGCCAGATCGATGTCGTACAGGCACTGCGCCGATTCGCCGGCGGTACCCACGATCCAGACCCCATGAGTCTTGAGCCGACCCATGGCCCGCGCCAGGTTGGTGACTTGATAGACGGGCGTGACATCGGCGGCACCGCAGGCGACCTTGCGGACCGTGGCATTGAGCGGCGCGGCCTTGTCCTTGGGCACGATGACGCCATGCGCGCCCGCCGCATCCGCGCTGCGAAGACAGGCACCGAAATTATGCGGGTCGGTCACCCCGTCGAGGATCAGCAGCAAGGGCGGCGACGATTGCTGCCAGGCGCCGAGGCGAAACCATAACGCCTCCTCGCTTTCGGCCTGCAGCGGCGGCGCAAAGGCGATCACCCCCTGATGCACGGCGCCTCTGGCCACGCCATCGAGCGTCTCGCGGGCCACACCGGCGCACTTGACGCCCGCCTGCCGCGCCAGCGCCACCAGCGCTTCCAGGCGCGCTTCGGCGCGCCCCTCCTGGATCCACAGCTCGCGCGGCGGCTGGCCACGCTCGAACAAGGCACGCACGGCATGTACGCCGTAGACGGCATCCAGACCTTCGGGCGTCGCGACGCGCGTCCGGGACGACTTACCTTTCATGAGGCCTCACTTTCCGGTGTCCGGCGCTCATCCGCGCTTGTCTCCCTTGCCACGCCGAGAACGCCGGCGCGGCTTGCCGTCGCGCGATTTCTTGGTGGCATTGCCGTCCTGCCCGGCCCCCTGCTTGCCCTGTGTCGACGCACCGCCAGACGCCGGCTTCTTGCGGCCGCGGTTGGAGCGATGCGGGCGTGGCTTGTCGTCGGCCAGTTCGAAGTCGATCTTGCGCTCGTCCAGGTCGACGCGTGCCACCTGCACGGTCACGCCATCGCCGAGGCGATAGGACATGCCGCTGCGCTCCCCCTTGAGGCGATGCTTTTCCGCCTCGTAGTGGTAGTAGTCGGACGGCAGCGACGTGACGTGCACCAGCCCTTCCACATAGACATCGTCGAGGCGCACGAAGACGCCGAACTGCGTCACCGAGGCAATGGTGCCGTCGAAGATCTCGCCGAGCTTGTCGGACATGAACTCGCACTTCAGCCAATCCTCGACGTCACGTGTCGCGTCGTCGGCGCGCCGCTCGGTCATCGAGCAATGCTCGCCGAGTTCGAGCATCTGCTCGAAGGTGTACGGCGCCCACTTGCTGGGCGGCTCCACCGGCGCACCCTCGGCACGCAGTACGGTATTGGTCTGGCGCGGACCTCGAATCACCGAGCGGATGGCGCGATGCACGAGCAGATCCGGATAGCGGCGAATCGGCGAAGTGAAATGCGCATAAGCCGGATAGGCCAGACCGAAGTGGCCGTCGTTCTGCGGCGAATAGACCGCGCGGCTCATCGAGCGCAGCATTACCGTCTGGATGACGTCGGCATCCGGCCGTCCCTTGATCGCCTCGGCAAGGTCGCGATAGTCCTGCGGCGTAGGATCGTCGCCGCCGCCCAGCGACAGCCCCAGCTCGTTGAGGAACAGGCGCAGCTTGTCCAGGCGCTCCGGCGAAGGCTTCTCGTGGATACGATACAGCGCCGGCAGATCGTGCTTGTCGAGAAAGCGCGCGGTCGCCACGTTGGCGGCCAGCATGCATTCCTCGATGATCTTGTGCGCATCGTTGCGCGAGCGCGGCACGATCTTCTCGATCTTGCGCGCCTCGTTGAAGATGATTTCCGTCTCGGTGGTCTCGAAATCGATGGCACCACGCGCCTCGCGTGCCTCGCGCAGGATCGTGTAGAGACTTTTCAGGTTCTTCAGCGAGGGCACGAGATTCCGGTACTGTTCGCGCAGGGCGTCGGCTTCCGGCCCCTCGTCGTCGAGGATCGCGGCGACCTTGTTGTAGGTCAGGCGCGCATGCGACTGGAATACCGCCTCGTAGAAGCGGTAGCGGCTGATCGCCCCGTTCGGCGAAATATTCATCTCGCAGACCAGGGCCAGGCGGTCCACCTCGGGATTCAGCGAGCACAGCCCGTTGGACAGCAGCTCGGGCAGCATCGGTACGACCTGGCCGGGGAAATAGACCGAGGTGCCGCGCGTGATCGCCTCCTGGTCCAGGGCGCTGCCCGGACGCACATAGTGCGAGACGTCGGCGATCGCCACTACCAGCTTCCAGCTCCCGGACTTGGTTTTCCAGGCGCAGACGGCATCGTCGAAGTCCTTGGCAGACTCGTCGTCGATGGTCACCAGCGGCACATCGCGCAGATCGATCCGGTTCTGCTTGTCGGCCTCGGCCACGGACGCCGACATGTCGGCGATCTCGGCATGCACCTCGGGCGGAAATTCCGCGGGAATCTCGTAGCTGCGGATGGCGATGTCGATTTCCATCCCCGGATCCATGCGCTCGCCGAGCACTTCGGTGACCTCCCCGACCGGCTGTACCCGCGTCGCCGGTTGCTGGGTGATGCGCACCGCGACGATCTGGCCGTCGCGGGCACCACCGCTGGCGCTATGCGGCACGATCACTTCCTGGGAGATCCGCGAGTTCTCGGGAATCAATACCCCGAACTCGGCGGTATTCTGGCGGTAGACCCCCACCAGCGACTGGGTGTTGCGCGCCAGCACCTCGGCGATGGTCGCCTCGTCGCGACCGCGCCGGTCGCGGCCGCTGATGCGCACCAGCACCTGGTCGCCGTCGAAGACACGCCGCATCTGGCGAGGCGGCAATACCAGATCGGGCTTCTTGCCATCCTCGCGGATCAAGAAGCCCATGCCGTCGCGATGCCCCTGAACCCGGCCGCGGATGAGGTCGAGCTTGTCGATCAGGGCGTAGGCACCACGCCGATTGCGCAGAATCTGGCCATCGCGCTCCATGGCGGCCAGCCGGCGGCGTACGCCTTCCAGCCGTTCCTCGTCGTCCACCGCCAGCATGCGGCTGAGGTTTTCGGGGGTGATGGGCTTGCCGTACTCCTCCAGGCGCGCGAACAGGTATTCGCGGCTGGGGACGGGATTATCGTATTTACTCGCTTCACGTTCCGCATGCGGATCGTCACTGAGTTTCCAATGATTCATGGTAATGACTTCCTTACGAGCGAGCCGGCAAGCGAATAGGGTGCGCCGATGGCGTTGTTATGAAATTCAATCATGACGCCAGTATAGCGGGCACAGCCAGTCGACCCAACCATGTCCGTCATGTGCGTCGCCACATGCGGATGTGACTTCATGGCTTGCATTCCCGCGAAAAATGGGTATGATACAACGCGCCTCGCCCAGGTGGCGGAATTGGTAGACGCGCTAGCTTCAGGTGCTAGTGTCCTTACGGACGTGGAGGTTCAAGTCCTCTCCTGGGCACCATCGATCTCCTGGCGAGATCGCAAGCGAGGCAAAATGCCCGGATGGCGGAATTGGTAGACGCGCTAGCTTCAGGTGCTAGTGTCCTTACGGACGTGGAGGTTCAAGTCCTCTTCCGGGCACCATCAGTATCGGTAAAGCCATGACGCGCCCAGGTGGCGGAATTGGTAGACGCGCTAGCTTCAGGTGCTAGTGTCCTTACGGACGTGGAGGTTCAAGTCCTCTCCTGGGCACCATCGCGCATGACGCTTTTCCGATCGTGATTCCCGTCTGCAGCATTTCCCCATCGAACGCTTGCCTTGCCGGCAATGCGGTCGTTTTCCCGTTGACTTGCCCGTTTCCCCCGGCCACCCGGTGATGTCATCGCCCCGTGCCGATATCACGCGGAAACCTCCTCCCCCGCTCATTGGCTCTTCTGCCCGGCCCGTCGTCTAGTCGAAGCGCCCCGGCCGTCGCGCGACACGCTCCAGCCCCCAGCCTTGGGTCTCGATATGGGACTCCAGCGGCGTCTCGACCGCCTCGGGCAGACGTGGAAAGAAGTCGAGACGAGTCCGCGCCTCGAGTTCGTCGATGCTCACCAGGAAGCGATCGAGCGGCTCGTCGCCATGCACCGTTTGCGGCACGAGAAAGGCCAGTGCCCGCGGGTGCTCGCCCGGCACGACGATGATCTTGTAGAACGCCGCCGGCACCTGGGTGAACCCGATCCGGTGCAGGAAGCGTTCGTCGAAGACCGGCCCCGTCACCACCTGAAGCCGACCGAAACGCGGCAGAAAGTCGTCCATGACGACTTCTTCCAGGCGCTGCCATACGCGCCGATTCAGATCGGGGCGCTGGGGCGTGATATTGGTCATGCGAAAGGTATCGAGCTGGGCGTCGCGCCCGTAGACGCGGGCGATCGCGTAGTTGGGGGCCAGATGGCCACGATCATAGCCACTGCGCGTGTACTGATCCGACGTCACCGGCCACAGCGAGCGCCAGTCGCGCTCGAACCCGCTGGGCCGATCGCCGATGGGCGCCTCCGCCGTTTCATTCAGCATGTAGCTGGCCCACAGGGGGCTGACGCGAATGTCCGACCACCCGACCAGGAAGCCGTCGTTGCGCAGCACCCTGTTGAAGCCCTGCCAGCTCGTCGCCTGCCATTCGGGGACGCCCATCCAGCTGAGCTGATCGCGGACGTCACGCTCCTGCCAATACCAGAGACCGGAGCCGACCACGGCGAAAACCAGGGAAATGCCTGCGCCACGCACCAGGCGCCGAAATTGATAGGAAATAACGGCGATCATGCCGATGACGCGTCCTTGTCCTGCAGTGACGAAAACGGAAGATCGGCGGCCCTCGCGGGCCGCGTCGTGGCGGGAACTACCATCCCAGCGAGAACATGGTCTCGAGGTCGTGCCGGGAATGCACCTGCATGGCATTGAGCGTCTCGGTGTCGTGAATGCCTTCGACCTGCATCAGACGCTCGGTCACCAGTTGCGCCAATGACTCGAAATCACGCGTGCGCGCGATCGCGACCAGGTCGTAGCGGCCACAGGTGGAAAACACCTCGCTGATGCCTTCCAGCTCGGCGAGCCGCTGGGCCACCGCATTGATCTGGCCCTTCTCCACGTCGATCAGGATCACCGCGCTTTGCATGAGACTCTCCCGCTGCACTCGGAACATCGCACCCGGCCACGCAGCCAGGGCACTCAGGATGCACTGTCACTCTGCCATTTTTCGACATGGCATCGACGGCGCGCGCTCAGTATATCAGCCTTGGGCGCTGCGGCTAGCGCCGCGTCATGCCCCCTCGCGCTCGTCGCCGGGCAGTGGCCATTGATAGTGGCGCACGACCTCGTCGTCTTCGACCGACTCCAGCTTGACGGGGAATCCCCACAGCTGATGCAGATGGCGCAACACCGGGTAGAGCGTCTTGCCCAACGGCCGCCGACGGTCCTGAACATGGCGCAGCGTCAGCGACCGATCGCCACGAATGTCGGCTTCCCAGACCTGGATGTTGGGCTCGCGCAGGGAAAGCGCGTACTGCGCCGAGAGGGCCTCGCGCACGCGGCGATAGCCGCGTTCATCGTGAATGGCACTGATGGTGAGCATCTCATCGCGATCGTCGTCGACGAGGCTGAACAGCTTGAGGTCGCGGATCACCCGGGGCGACAGGAACTGCTGAATGAACGACTCGTCCTTGAAGTTGCGCATCGCGAAATGCAGCGTATCCAGCCAGTCGCTGCCGGCGATGTCCGGGAACCATTCGCGGTCCTCGTCAGTCGGCGCCTCGCAGATCCGACGGATGTCCGAGAACATGGCGAACCCCAGCGCGTAGGGATTGATGCCGTTGAAATGGGGACTGTCGAACCCCGGCTGCTGAATCACCGCGGTGTGCGAGTGCAGGAATTCGAGAATCGTGCCCTCGTCGATCAAGCCTTCATCGTAGAGGCGATTCATCAACGTATAGTGCCAGAAGGTGGCCCACCCCTCGTTCATGACCTGGGTCTGACGCTGCGGGTAGAAATACTGCGCCAGCTTGCGCACGATCCGCACCACCTCGCGCTGCCATGACTCCAGCAGCGGAGCATTCTTCTCCAGAAAGTACAGCAGGTTTTCCTGAGGTTCGGCGGGATAGCGGCCGTGCTGGTGCAGCCCGAGCGGATCATCGCCATCCTCGTCCGGCCTCTGCGCGGTCGGTGTCGCCTGCTCGGGGATGGTTCGCCACAGGGCGTTGACTTGCGCCTGCAGGTAGGCTTCCCGCTCCTGCTGGCGACGTGCCTCTTCCTCGGAGGAGATCGGCGAGGGCCGCTTGTAGCGATCGACGCCGTAGTTCTGCAGGGCGTGACAGGCATCCAGCAGTTGCTCCACCGCCCCGACGCCGTGACGCTCCTCGCACTCGGCAATGTATTTGCGCGCGAACACCAGGTAATCGACGATCGCCGAGGCATCCGTCCAGGTGCGAAACAGGTAGTTCCCCTTGAAGAACGAGTTATGGCCATAGCAGGCGTGCGCCATGACCAGCACTTGCATCATCAAGGTGTTCTCTTCCATGAGGTAGGCGATGCAGGGATCGGAATTGATGACCAGCTCATAGGCCAGCCCCATCTGACCACGCCGATACGCCTGCTCGACGGACAGGAACTGCTTGCCGAACGACCAGTGATGGTAGCCCACCGGCATGCCCACGCTGGCATAGGCATCCATCATCTGCTCGGACGTGATGATCTCGATCTGGTTGGGATAGGTATTCAGACGATATTCCTTGGCGAAACGCGCGATTTCACGCTCGTAGGCCGTCAGGATCTCGAAGTTCCAGTCGGAGCCGGTAGCGATGGGGGATGGACTCATGTCACCTCCTGAGCTTGCTCGTCACGATGCGACGCGCTTGCGAAACAGCTTGCGGAAGACCGGGTAGATGTCCCCCGGCTCGACGATCTGTTGCATGGCGAAGCGGCTCGGGTGAGCGGCCTGTACGCGTTCGTATTCTTCCCACAAGGCCTGGTGCGAGTGCGGCGTGATCTCCACGTAGGTGTAATACTGCAATTTGGCCATCAGCGACGTCATGAGCAGGTCGCGACAGGTCAGCGAGTCGTCGTCCCAGTTATCGCCGTCCGAGGCCTGGGCGACATAGAGGTTCCACTGCGCCGGCGAGTAGCGCTTGGCGATGATCTCGTCGACGAGCGTCAAGGCGCTGGACACGATGGTTCCGCCGGTTTCCCGCGAGTAGAAGAATTCCTCTTCATCGACTTCCTTGGCCGCCGTGTGGTGGCGTATGAACACCAGTTCGACCTTCTCGTAGTTACGCTCCAGAAAGAGATAAAGCAACAGGAAAAAGCGCTTGGCGATATCCTTGTGCCCCTGGGTCATGGAGCCGGAAACGTCCATGACGCAGAACATCACCGCCTTGTTGGACGGCTGCGGCTGATCGATGAGATTGTTGTAGCGCAAATCATAGGTATCGATGAACGGTACCGCCTCGAGCCGCTTCTCGAGGCGCTCGATCTCGGCCTTGAGTTCGCCGATTCGTGCCGGGTTGCGCAGCACCGGGTCCTTGCGTTCCTCGCTTTCCAGGGCTTCCTCGGCTTCGCGCAGAGCACGCTTGATGGGCGCGCGCATGCCGATGCGGCGCGCCTGCGCCTCGCGCATCGAGCGCACGATATTGATCCGCGACGGCACGCCGTCCCGCGTCACCCCGGCACGCACCGGGCGCACCTCGTCGAGATCCCGCAGCTGCTTGCGCTCGAGATGGGGCAAGGCCAGGCCATCGAAGACGAAATCGAGAAATTCCTCGCGGCTCAGGGAAAACGCGAACTCGTCCATGCCCTCGCCCTGGTTGGACGCACTTCCCTCGCCCGAACCGCCGCGCCCTTCGCCGCCCGGCCGACGCAGGCGATCCCCCTCGACGAACTCCTTGTTCCCCGGGCTTACGATCGTGCGTGCCCCGCCCGGGCCATGCTGAAAGACCGGCTCGGAAATGTCCTTGGCGGGGATCGAGATCTTCTCGCCGCGCTCCATGTCGGTAATCGAGCGGCGATTGACCGCTTCCTCCACCGCTCGCTTGATATGGCTGCGATAGCGTTGCAGGAAACGCTGGCGATTCACGGCACTCTTGTTCTTGGCGTTGGCGCGTCGATCGATGAAGTAGGTCATGGCGACCTCCTGTGAGCGCGGGGCGCAGGGCAAGGCGGCATCCGCACGCCGCCCGCTCCCCTGTCGTCGGTCACGTCATGCTGCCTAGTGGGACTTGCGCACCCGCAGGTACCATTCCGACAGCAGGCGGACCTGCTTTTCGGTATAGCCACGCTCGACCATGCGTGCCACGAAGTCCTCGTGTTTCTTCTGGTCGGCCGTCGAGGCCTTGGCGTTGAAGGAAATGACCGGCAGCAGTTCCTCGGTATTAGCGAACATCTTCTTCTCGATCACACCCTTGAGCTTCTCGTAGGACTGCCAGCTGGGATTCATGCCATTGTTCTGAGCCCGCGCCCGCAGCACGAAGTTGACCACCTCGTGACGAAAATCCTTGGGGTTGGAAATTCCCGCCGGCTTCTCGATCTTCTCCAGCTCCTCGTTGAGCGCCTGGCGATTGAACAGCTCCCCGGTCTCGGGATCGCGATATTCCTGGTCCTGAATCCAGAAATCGGCGTAGGTCACGTAGCGATCGAAAATGTTCTGGCCGTACTCGCTGTACGATTCCAGATACGCGGTCTGGATTTCCTTGCCGATGAAGTCGACGTAACGCGGCGCCAGGTACTCCTTGATGAAACGCAGATAGCGTTCGAAGGTTTCCTTGGGCAGTTGCTCCTGCTCGAGCCGCTGCTCCAGCACGTACAGCAGATGCACCGGGTTGGCGGCCACTTCATGCGTGTCGAAGTTGAACACCTTGGAGAGAATCTTGAAGGCGAAGCGTGTCGACAGCCCCTCCATGCCCTCGTCGACCCCCGCCGCATCGCGATATTCCTGGATCGACTTGGCCTTGGGATCGGTGTCCTTGAGGTTCTCGCCGTCGTAGACCCGCATCTTGGAGTAGATGCTCGAATTCTCCGGCTCCTTGAGACGCGAGAGCACCGAGAACTGCGCCAGCATGCGCAGCGTGTCCGGCGCGCAGGGCGCCTCGCTCAGCGAGGAGTGCTCGAGCAGCTTCTTGTAGATGTTGATCTCTTCGGTCACCCGCAGGCAGTAGGGCACCTTGACGATGTAGACACGGTCGAGGAACGCCTCGTTGTTGCGGTTGTTGCGAAACGTCTGCCACTCGCTTTCGTTGGAGTGCGCCAGCACGATGCCGTCGAAGGGAATGGCCCCCATGCCCTCGGTGGGGTTGTAGTTGCCCTCCTGAGTCGCCGTCAGCAAGGGATGCAGCACCTTGATCGGCGCCTTGAACATCTCGACGAATTCCATCAATCCCTGGTTGGCCTTGCACAGGCCGCCGGAGAAGCTGTAGGCATCGGGATCATCCTGGGAATAAAGCTCGAGCTGGCGAATGTCGACCTTACCCACCAGCGACGAAATGTCCTGGTTGTTCTCGTCCCCGGGCTCGGTCTTGGATACCGCGATCTGATTGAGACGCGAGGGGTAGAGCCGCACGACGCGAAACTGCGAGATATCGCCGCCATACTCCTTGAGGCGCTTGGCGGCCCAGGGCGACATCACCGACCGCAGTTGGCGACGGGGAATCCCGTACTCCTTCTCGAGCAGCTCGCCATCCTCCTCCGGCGAGAACAGCCCCAGCGGCGACTCGAACACCGGAGAGCCCTTGATGGCATAGAACGGTACGTGCTCCATCAGCAGCTTGAGGCGCTCGGCCAGCGAGGACTTGCCGCCCCCCACCGGCCCCAGGAGATACAGAATCTGCTTCTTCTCTTCCAGGCCCTGCGCGGCATGCCGAAAGTACGCCACGATCTGCTCGATGGCCTCTTCCATTCCGTAGAATTCGGAAAACGCCGGATAACGGCGGATGACCTTGTTGCTGAAAATGCGCGACAGCCGCGAATCCCTGGCGGTATCGATGACTTCCGGCTCGCCGATCGCCTCGAGTATGCGCTCCGCTGCAGTCGCGTATGCGCCGGGCTCGCGACGACAGAGCTCCAGATACTCCTGAAGGCTCAGTTCCTCCTGTTGAACGCGTTCGTAACGATTCTGGACATGATCGAAGATACTCATCAAACGCCT
The DNA here is from genome assembly GCF_000055785.1 of Chromohalobacter israelensis DSM 3043. Taxonomy (GTDB): domain Bacteria; phylum Pseudomonadota; class Gammaproteobacteria; order Pseudomonadales; family Halomonadaceae; genus Chromohalobacter; species Chromohalobacter israelensis. Next base: position 991,192 of record NC_007963.1, on the reverse strand, counting down.
CCTTTCACGACACGGGGTCGCGCCTCGGATTCGGGACTGGCTATGTATCAGCGTAGACAGATGGAGGGGAAACGGGTGGTGCAATACGCATTTTCCTTTCAACGCAGCCGCCCGGCCCTGTCTATAAGAGCCCATCGAACGGCCATTGGTTCGTTGAAAGTCATGGAAAAGGGAAGATACTGGGCGGTCCGCGAGACATTCGCCGCCCAGTCGGTACCTGTTACGCTGCGGCCAACGCCTCGCGAGCGTCGTCGAGCAGGCGATCGAGCAAGGCCTGCGTGGTGTTCCAGGCGCACACGAAACGTGCACCGCCCGCACCGATGAACGTGTAGAACGTCCAGCCGCGCTCACGCAGCGCCTCGAGCACCGTGACCGGCAGCGTCACGAAAACGCTGTTGGCCTGGGCGGGAAACATCAGCTGGGCGCCCGGCAGCGCGGCAAAGCCCTCCGCCAGATAACGTGCCATGGCATTGGCATGTTCGGCATTGCTCAACCAGGCGCCACTTTCCAGCAGCCCCAGCCAGGGCGCGGCGATGAAGCGCATCTTGGAGGCCAGCTGTCCCGCCTGCTTGCAGCGATAATCGAAATCTTCCGCCAGGGCGCGATTGAAGAAGACCACCGCCTCCCCCATCGGCAGGCCATTCTTGGTGCCCGAGAAGCACAGTGCATCGACGCCGGCCTGCCAGGTCAATTCCGCCGGCGTCGCCTTCAGCGACGCGCAGGCATTGGCAAAGCGCGCGCCGTCCATGTGCACGTGCAACCCGTGTTTATCCGCCATGGCCCGAATCGCCATCAGTTCATCGCGCGTATACACGGTGCCGACCTCGGTGGCCTGGGTCAGCGAGATCGTGCGCGGCTTGGGGTAATGAATGTCGCTGCGCCGCATCACCAGCGACTCGATTCCCTCGGGCGTCAACTTGCCGTCAGCCCCGGCACAGGTGAGCAGCTTGGCACCATTGGAGAAGAATTCCGGCCCGCCGCACTCATCTGTCTCGATATGCGCCAGCTCATGGCAGATGACGCTATGGTAGCTCTGTCCCATGGCCGCCAGCGTCAGGGAGTTGGCTGCCGTGCCGTTGAAGACGAAGAACACGTCGCAGTCGTAGTCGAAGAAATCGCGGAAACGATCGGCAGCCTTCTGCGTCCAGGCATCGTTGCCATAGGCGAGGTCATCGCAGGCGTTGGCGCGCAACAGGTAGTCGAGCGCGGGAGGACAGATGCCCGAAGTGTTGTCGCTGGCCAGAAAGCGGGGCGTACAGTCGGGTTCCATGCCTTGGTATCCTTATGGGTGGCGAAAAGAAAGACGCTTGCCGATGCAACGGAAGACGCCGGGTGCCAACGCCTGCCGTTATCATGCAAAAAATTGCGTCCCGATCCAGTCTACTCAACGCCGCCACAGACAGGAAGCCCGCCCCTCAGGCCCTCGTGAGCCATACATGAAAATCGACGGATGCAGGCAGTTTGCATGCCAGGACTACAGCCGCGCCGCCAGTCGCACTCCCTGATCGATGGCCCGCTTGGCATCCAGCTCCGCCGCTTCCTGTGCTCCGCCGATGACATGAATCTCGCAACCTGCCGCCGCCAGCGGCGCCTCCAGCTCCGTCACCGATACCTGTCCGGCGCACACCACCACCGAGTCGACCTCGAGGCATGTCTCGACGCCCTCGCGCACGATATGCAGCCCGGCCGCGTCGAGACCACGATACTCGCAGCCGTTCAACATGCGCACCCCCCGCTGCCGCAACGACACGCGATGTACCCAACCGGTGGTGGTGCCCAGATCCTTGCCAGGCTTGCTGGCCTTGCGCTGGAGCAGCATGACGTCGCGTGCCACCGGCGGCGTGCGCGGGGTCACGAGTCCGCCCCGCGCCGACAGCGACAGATCGACGCCCCATTCGGCGCACCATGCCTCGCGATCGCAGGCGGGATGATCGCCATGGGTCAGCAGTTCCGCGACATCGAAGCCGATGCCACCGGCACCGATAATCGCCACGCGGGGACCGACCCGCTCGGGATGCAGGATCGCCGTGGGGTAATCCACCACCCGCGGATCGTGACTGGGCAGGAACGCCAAGTCGCGGGGCCTGACCCCGGTGGCCAGCACCACGGCGTCGAAGAGCTCCAGGCGAGACGCATCGACCGGCGTGTTCAGGCACACCCGTACGTTCAGCGACGCCAGCATGGTGCGATAATAACGCAGCGTCTCGGCAAACTCTTCCTTGCCGGGAATGCGCTGCGCGTAGCGAAACTGGCCGCCGATCTCGGCCTCGCGCTCGAACAGCGTGACACGATGGCCGCGCTGCGCCGCCGACACGGCGGTCGCCAGTCCCGCCGGTCCGGCACCGACCACGGCGATATCGCGCGGCGACGCCACCGGCGCGAGAATCACCTCGGTCTCGTGACAGGCACGCGGGTTCACCAGACACGAGGTCAGCTTGCCCTGGAAGGTATGATCCAGACAGGCCTGGTTGCAGGCGATGCAGGTGTTGATGAACGCCGCCTGCCCGTCGCGGGCCTTGCTGACCCATTCGGGATCGGCCAGAAAGGGGCGGGCCATCGACACCATGTCGGCATGCCCCTCGGCCAGCACGCGCTCGGCGACATCGGGCATGTTGATGCGGTTGGTCGCGATGAGCGGAACATCGAGTTCGTCGCGCAAGCGTCGCGTCACCGCCGTGAACGCCGCTCGCGGCACGCTGGTGACGATGGTAGGTACTCGCGCCTCGTGCCAGCCGATGCCGGTATTGATCAGGTTGGCGCCCGCCGCCTCGATCGCACGCCCCAGCATCACGACCTCGTCATGGCTGCTGCCTTCCTCGACCAGATCGATCATCGACAACCGGAAGATGATCAAGAAGTCATCGCCCAGCGCGCGGCGTATGCCACGCACGATCTCCACGGCGAACCGCATGCGGTTCGCGAACGCGCCGCCCCACTCGTCGTCGCGACGATTGGTGCGCAGACACAGGAACTGATTGATCAGGTAGCCTTCCGACCCCATGACCTCGACACCGTCGTACCCGGCCTCCCGTGCCCGACGAGCGCACTGCACGTAATCCTCGATCTGCCGAATCACCTCGCCACCACTCAACGCACGCGGCGTGAACGGGTTGATCGGCGCCTTGAGCGGAGATGGCGCCACCAGCGAGCGCGAGTAGGCATAACGCCCGGCATGCAGGATCTGGAGACAGATGTGCCCCCCTTCGGCGTGGACCGCCCGGGTCACCTCGCGGTGCGCCTCGACCTCCCGCGGCTCGGTCAGCTTGGCGGCGCCCTCGAAGACGGCGCCTTCGCGATTCGGGGCGATGCCGCCGGTCACGATCAATGCCACGCCCGCACGCGCCCGTTCGGCATAAAACGCCGCCAGGCGAACGAATCCATCGGGCGCCTCTTCCAGGTTGGTATGCATCGAGCCCATCAGGATACGGTTGCTCAGCGTCACGGGCCCGACCGTCAACGGGCGAAAGAGATGCGGATACTGGGTCACGGCGCGTCCTCGCTTGCACTCGGTGTCGAATCACCATACATTTTCAAACAACTGTATGAACAGTGTCATGAAGGCGTCCCGGGTGGCAATCCCGACCAAGGGCGCAGACCGCGCTCCGTCTCGCGTCAATCGCTTCACGGCTGCGTCGCTCACCCTCACCCGATGTACGAGGCCTACATGGATTATCAGGTTTCCCGACACCGAATCGCCATCGCCAGCGGCGGCGAACTGCACCTCACCCGTTTTCGGCCGACGCATCCACGCGGCCTCCCCGTGCTGTGCTGGCATGGTGCCATCGAGTCGGGACGCATCTTCCACAGTCGCAGCGGCAAAGGGTTGGCGCCGTGGCTGGCGCAGCAAGGGCGCGACGTCATGGTGATCGACCAGCGCGGACGTGGCAGCGCCCTGCCACGTCCGGCGCGCGGGGTCTCCTTCTCGCAGCGAGACGTCATCGTCGAGGAGATCACCGCAGCGCTCGCCAGGTGCTGTCAGCTCGGCGGCGTGACGCGCTGTCATGTCATGGCGCATTCCTGGGGCGGTGTACTGATCGCCGCCCACCTGGCGCGCGTGCCCGGCAGCCGCGATCGCATCGCCAGCCAGGTCTACTTCGGCACCAAGCGCCGGGTACGGGTCCAGAATCCCAGCAAATGGCTCTACATCGACGTGATCTGGAAAGGACTGGCACCCGCCGTGCGTCGCCTGTGCGGCTACCTGCCGGCGCGCCGGCTGCGCTGGGGCAGCGACGATGAATATGCCGCCAGTCATGCACACAGCGTTGCCTGGGTGCGCGATACGGCGTGGCGAGATCCCGAGGACGGTTTCGACTATGCCGAGGCCCTGGCACAAACGGGATTGCCACCGACACTGCACCTGGCCGGCAGCCGTGACCGGGCGCTGGGACATCCCCGCGATGTCGCCCGCTTCATCGACGAATGCGGGCCACACCGGCACGCCCTGAGCCTGCTGGGACGCACCAGCGGCCTGACACGCGATTATGGCCATCTGGACATGCTGACCCACCCCCACGCCGCCACCGAGGTCTACCCACAGGCACTTGCCTGGTGCCAGGCACACGACGACACGGCACCCGAAAGGGAGTCGTCAGCGAGGTCTCGATCAGAAACAGGGAAAAGGCAGGGCCCAAACGACAAAACCCCAAGTCGATGACTCGGGGTTGGCCGATGGCGATCGTGGCGGACCGGACGGGACTCGAACCCGCGACCTCCGGCGTGACAGGCCGGCATTCTAACCGACTGAACTACCGGTCCGTGATATTCCAATGTCTTGGAATGGTGGGTGGTACAGGACTCGAACCTGTGACCCCCAGCATGTGAGGCTGGTGCTCTAACCAGCTGAGCTAACCACCCGGATCGCATACTGCTTGCTCTTGCGGTGCACCGCACGGGGCGATGACGGGAAATCGTGGCGGACCGGACGGGACTCGAACCCGCGACCTCCGGCGTGACAGGCCGGCATTCTAACCAACTGAACTACCGGTCCACTGATGACAACGCTGACTGCGCGATGTCCGATTTCCTGATGAAGAACTGGCGGACCGGACGGGACTCGAACCCGCGACCTCCGGCGTGACAGGCCGGCATTCTAACCAACTGAACTACCGGTCCGCTGCATTCTTCTGCACGTCTCCCCATCATCCGAAACGAATTTCGCGAGATGGTGGGTGGTACTGGGCTCGAACCAGTGACCCCCAGCTTGTAAGGCTGGTGCTCTTCCAACTGAGCTAACCACCCGTGGACACGTGGCGCTGCATTCTACAGAGCGACGGTGGAAAGTCAACCGATTTTGTTCATCGGATTCATTCACTTGGCGCCATGGCAGCCGCCAGCGTTTCCGCCGCCTCCTCGATCAACGACGCCTGGTCGCGTCCGGTGCGTCGGCGTGGCTTCCAATCGTGGTCGCCATCCTCGAGAAAGTGCACCCGTGCCGTCTCGGGCAAGGCATATTCACGCACCTCGCTGTCACGCCCGAACGGATCTCGCGTGCCTTGCAACACCTGGACGGGACAGGTCAATTGCGGCCAGTGCGACAGCCGGGTGCGCTCGGGCTTGCCGGGCGGGTGAAAGGGATAGCCGCACAAGGCGAGCCCCGGCGCGCCCTCACGCGCCGCCAGCAGACTCGCCACCCGACCGCCCATCGACTTGCCCCCTAGCCACAGCGGCACATCGGCAGGCCTGGCCAGCGTTTCCACGGCGGCACGCCACGCCGCCAGCTCATCGACCAGATTGTCGATCCGCGGTGGAGGTCGCCTTCGCCCCTCGCGCCACATGCGCTGCATGTACGCGAAGTCGATGGCCCAGACCTGCACGCCCTGTCGTGCCAGCGCCTCGCGCAGATGCTGCATGAAAGGCGATGTCTGCCCGGCGCCGGCGCCATGGGTCAGCAAGAGCCGACCGGCACGAGGCTCTCCCCTCACCTCGAGCGGCCCCAGCGTTTCCAGATGATAATGGCATGCCCCGGCAACGGCCGGCACCCCGTCGGCGCTCAAGGCCTCGAGCGTACGTGGCGCCTGGGCATAGGCAATCTCGAAACTCATATGCAAGGTATCTTATTTCATGATCGAATGGGTCGCGATGCAGCTTTGACGGGACTCAAGGGCTACCCTAAGGTAGCGCGCGTCCCAGGAGAAAACGCCATGACCGTCCCGACCGCCGACAGCGACATAAAGGCTTCGCCAATGCACGCGCACTGCCAGACATGCCGGCTCAATTCCTTGTGCCTGCCGCTGGCATTGAGGCTCGACGACCTCGAGGATTTCGATGCCATCATCCGGCGGCGCGCACCTCTCAAACGTGGCGAGACCCTGCTCGACCCCCGAACACCCTTTCATCATGTGTTCGCGGTACGTTGCGGCAGCCTCAAGCAGCAGGTGGTGCATGCCGAGGGAGAGGAGCGCGTCACGCATTTCTACCTGCCCGGCGAGCTGGTGGGACTGGAGGGCGTTGCCGGCGACGGCCATCCCGGCACCATCACGGCGCTGGAGACCACCGCGCTGTGCGAGATCCCCTTCGACCGGCTGGACGTGCTCTCCGCCCAGCTGCCCGCCCTGCGCCGGGAGCTCTATCGCTGCATGAGCCGCGACATTCGCGACGACCGCTACCTGCACTGCCGGCTCGCCGGGCATACCGCCGAAGCCCGGCTGGCCGGCTTCATGCTCGACCTGGGATATCGCTTCCAGCGTTGCGGTCTGTCAGCCACGCGTTTTCGCCTGCCCATGTCACGCATCGACATCGGCAGCCATCTGGGACTGGCGGTGGAAACCATCAGCCGCTTGATCAGCCGTTTTCAACAGGCCGAACTGCTCCACGTGGCACGGCGCGAGGTCACCCTGCTCGCCCCCGAACGTCTCGCAGGCATCGCCCGGGGGGCGCCCATCGGCGAACGCGCCGACGCTTGAGGTTCAGGCTTCGCGCGCCAGCACGTCGAAGGTCTCGATGCGCCGTGCCAGGAAATCGCGCTGCTTGTCTTCGAGCCCCTCGAAGTCGAACATGGCGCGATCGGCCAGCTGGGACGGCGCCACGTTGGTGATCGCCTTGAACATGGTTTCCAGCCGCCCGGGGTGCTTTTCTTCCCACTCCGTCAGCATTTCCTTGACCACCTGACGCTGGAGGTTGGGCTGCGAGCCACACAGGTTGCAGGGGATGATCGGAAATTCGCGCCACTCGGCGTATTCGGCGATATCGGCTTCGCGGCAGTAGGCCAGGGGCCGAATGACGATGTGCTTGCCATCGTCGGAAAGCAGCTTGGGCGGCATCGACTTGAGACTGCCGCCGAAGAACATGTTGAGAAACAGGGTTTCCAGCATGTCTTCGCGGTGGTGTCCCAGCGCGACCTTGTTGGCGCCGATCTCTTCGGCGAAGCCGTACAGCGTGCCGCGCCTCAGCCGCGAGCAGAGCGCACAGGTCGTCTTGCCCTCGGGGGTTTTCTCCTTGACCACCGAATACGTATCGCGCTCGACGATATGATAGGGCACGCCCACGCGTTCCAGGTATTCGGGCAATACGTGCTCGGGGAACCCCGGCTGCTTCTGGTCCAGATTGACGGCCACCAGCTCGAACGCAACCGGCGCGTTGCGCTGCAGGTTCATGAGGATGTCCAGCATGGTGTAGCTGTCCTTGCCCCCGGAGAGGCACACCATGACCTTGTCGCCGTCACGGATCATGCCGTAATCGACGATGGCGTTTCCCACCTGACGCCGCAGGCGCTTTTGCAACTTGTTGAAAGCAAGTTTGTCTTTGCCGGTGAGTTCGTGCATGAAGGTTGCGCTTTAGAGTGCCGTGGTGAATGAGGCCGCCTATGCTACCACCGCATGCCGGTACGGCGAAGCGACCGCCCACGCATCGCGCGACTCAGGCGCTCGCTGCCTGGCCCCGACACAGGCGCAGGTACATCAACGCCGTCGTCACCGCATCGCCCAGTGCCGTGTGCCGGCCCATCACCGGCACCCCCAAGGCCTCGCTCATCGCCTCGAAGCGTAGATCCGGCTCGACATCCGGCTGCGCGCGGCGCCGCTCACGCGCGTATAACCGGCACACGTCGATCGTACGGTTGGGGAGGTCGAAACCGGTACGTGGACGCAAGTGTCGATTGATCACCGCCACATCATAGTCGATGCACCAGCCGACCAGGGGACGGTTGCCGATGAAGTCGAGCAGGGTATTGAGGGCGTCGCCCAAGGCCTCACCCCCCAGCAGGTCGACACCGCGCAGCCCGTGGATACGAATGGAATCGCTCGAGAGGCTATCCGGACGCTGCAGGCGCAGGTCCAGCGACTCGCTGGTCAGCACGCGCCCATCGCGAACCTTGACCGCGGCGATCGCCACCAGATCCGCCTGGCGCGGATCCAGGTCGGTCGTCTCGCAATCCAGGGCAATGACCTCGCTGCCAGCGTAAGGCTCGAAGCGCCAGGCATGATGCCCGCCCGACTGACGCCGCCGGTCCCCGGCACGACGCAATGCTTTGATCATCACAACCTCCCGTGTCATGGCTCCGGGGCGATACCCGACCGCGGCGCGGCATCAGGCATCGCGGGCCTGTCAGTACTCGAGATGAAACCGCTGAGACAGCCGTTGCTTGAATTCCTTGACCGTATGCAACGCTTCGCGCAGCAGGTCGCGCTCGAACCCGCTGAGGCGCTGTACCACCACGCGGTTGGGTTCCAGCGAGGTGTCATGCGTTTCGAGACTCTCCAGCTGCTGGCGCAACCGCAATTCGGAAAACAACGCCATCGCCTCGCCCAGGTCATCGGCGAACGGCCGGTCGAGACGGCCATCGTCCACCAGGGCGTCAAGGCGCGCGAACGTCGACGTGGGGGCGATGCGGCGCTCCAGCGCCAGCGTGCGAACGCCGTGCACGATGGGAAATATCCCGCCCTTCTTGATATCGATACCGTGCTCGGGGCGTTTGAGCGTGCCGAACAGCGTCAGCGGCGTGGAGTAGCGCAGCACGCCGCGGGCGAAGTACGACAGCAGCAGCTCGTCGTGGGAACCGCGCGCGAACAGATGCTCGCGCAGCCCATCCAGCAGACCGGCGTTTCCCGCGATGGCATGCGCGTCGAGCATGATGGCGAGATTCATCAAGGCATCGGGATCGCGGCTCGAGGCCCAGCGGGCGATCTTGCCGCGCCATGCCGACTCGCTCGCCACCCACTGCGGATTGGAGACCATGATGTTGCCGGGACAAGGCGGATAACCGAGCGCGCCAAGCGTCTCCGTCAACTTCTGCATCGACGCCTCGATCTCGGGCCAGTCGCTGCCATCGGCCAGGATCAGGGCGTTGTCCTGGTCGGTCTTGAGGATCTGCTCGCCTCGTCCCTCGCTGCCCATGACCAGCAGGCATGACTGCGACTGGCGCTCCTCGGGCATCAAGAAGCGGAATGCCTTGTGGATGATGCGGCCGTTGAGCGCTGCCAGCAGCTCCATGGCGAAGCGCAGCTTCACGCCCTGCGCCATGAGCGTCTGGATCAACTGAGGCAGGCGCGCGCTGGCACGCGTCAACGCCTCGATATCTTCCGCCTGCTCGATCTGGAGGCTGACGGCATGCGCGCGGCTCGAGAAGTAGCCCAGCACATCGGTCAACTCGACGACCCCCACCGGTCGGTCGCCTTCCATCACCACGACGCGCGCCACTTCATGGCGCGTCATGCTCACCAGCGCCGTGAACAGGTAATCGTCGGCATGTACCGTCACGAGCGTAAAATGCGCGATGCCTCCGACTTCCGCGGAATGCGGCAACCCCTGTTGCACCAGGGCATCCAGCAGGTCGGTCTTGGTCACCATGCCATAACGGCCGGCGTGACCGACGAGCAGGCTATCGGCATGACCGTCGCGCAGCTGCGTGACCGCCTCGGCGATGGTCGTCCGCGCTTCCACCAGCAGCGGATCGCGCATGCATTCCGAGACCCGGGCCAGCATGAAACGCGCCATGCTCAAGCCCCCTTCCGCTCGCCGCTCCAGCAGATAGCGGGCCTTCTCCGCCAGGTGCTGACGAAAATAATCGTCGAAAGCCGGATAGGCCTGGCAAATGTCCTCGAACAGCGCGCGCGGCAGCAAGTAACACAGACTTTCCTGCTCGGCCTGAAACCGATAGCGACTCGTGCCGTTGAGAATGCTGATCGCCCCGAACAGATCGCCCGCGGTGTAGTGACCGATGCGCCGATCTCCCTCGCTGGCGTTGAGGTCCAGCTCTGCCACCTCGCCCTTGTGAATCAAGAAGACACACTCGCCCCGCTGGCCGGCATCGAGGATTATCTCGCTTTCGGTAAAATAGGCGAGATCGACACCGTCACGAACCCGCTGCCGCCCTTTCTCGTCGAGCAGGCTGAAAGGCGGCTGCGAGAGATTGATATCGACCATGGTAGTACCCTCATCCCGTGCCGACCCTGGCACGACTTGGCGTCATCATCAGCGCTTCTATTTTCCTTATACTTTTCGGTAACACGGCCGAACAACGCTATCGATAATATGTGATCGAGAATAGCAAACCACGCTTTTATCGCGACACCTAGACTATCGTTCTATGCCTCGCGAGCCGCCTTAAAAAACCTCAAACCCGTTCTTAAAAACTGACTTCACCTATATTTTAATAAGCATGCTATCGATATCTCGTATACCACACAACGCCATGAAAAACGTAAAAATTTAAACAAACAATAATGTAAACGAATGTAGTGATACCAAAGTATGGGATTCATTTTTCGCGGCAATTGGCCACTATCATTGCAAGGCTATTGAGGGCAATCGCATGTAGCCAACGACTCTTCCGAGACAACGTTATTCTCGATAAAAGCCGGGCACCACTATCGTATCAATGACGTGTCTCCACGAGTGTTCTATACCTGCGATTGCTTTGAAGCGTCTCGCACACTCTCAATCACAACACCAACCTGTCCCCACCAGTGGAGAGCACACCATGGCAGATGAAAAAACCAATGCCGAGGCTTACTGGAAAGCCAACGTGCGTCTAATAACCGGCTGCCTGATCGTCTGGGCACTCGTCTCGTATGGCTGCGCAATCCTTCTACGCCCGCTTTTGTCCGGCATTCCCGTCGGAGGAACCGACCTGGGCTTCTGGTTCGCTCAACAGGGCTCAATCCTGACGTTCATCGGCTTGATCTTCTTCTACGCCTGGAAGATGAATCAGCTCGACAAGAAGTTCGGACTCGAGGAGTAAGCCAGCATGAGTCAATTTGCCATCAATATCCTGTTCGTCGGCGCCTCCTTCGCCCTCTACATCGGTATCGCGATCTGGGCCAAGGCGGGCTCGACCAAGGACTTCTATGTCGCCGGGGGCGGTGTCCACCCGATCACGAACGGCATGGCCATCGGGGCCGACTGGATGTCGGCCGCCTCCTTCATTTCCATGGCGGGCCTCATCGCCGCTGGAGGGTATGCCAACTCGACCTTCCTCATGGGCTGGACCGGCGGTTATGTACTCCTGGCCCTGCTGTTGGCGCCCTACCTGAGAAAATTCGGCAAGTTCACGGTACCCGAGTTCATCGGCGACCGTTTCTACAGCCGTACGGCACGCATGGTGGCCGTCGTCTGTCTGATCGTGGCGTCCCTGACATACGTCATCGGTCAGATGGCGGGGGCAGGCGTGGCGTTCTCGCGCTTTCTGGAAGTCGATGCGACCACCGGCCTGATCATCGCCGCCGTCGTGGTGTTCTTCTACTCGGTGCTGGGGGGCATGAAAGGCATCACCTATACCCAGGTGGCCCAGTACATCGTCCTGATCGTCGCCTATACCATTCCAGCAGTGTTCATCTCACTGGAACTGACCGGCAACCCGCTGCCGCCGCTCGGCCTGTTCTCCGACCATAGCGCGTCGGGCGAACCGCTGCTCGCCAAGCTCAACGAGGTCGTGACCGCACTGGGCTTCAACGCCTACACCGCCATGGTCGACAACCAGCTCAACATGGTGCTGTTCACGCTCTCGCTGATGATCGGCACGGCCGGCTTGCCGCACGTCATCATGCGCTTCTTCACCGTGCCCAAGGTCGCCGATGCACGCTGGTCCGCCGGCTGGGCGCTGGTGTTCATCGGTCTGCTCTATCTGACCGCACCGGCGGTGGCCTCCATGGCACGCTTGAACCTGATGACCACCATCTACCCGGACATGGCGGGTCAGGTCGAGAATTACGACGCCGCCGCCTCCAACGCCATCGCCTACGGAGACCGTCCCGACTGGATTCGGACCTGGGAAGAAACCGGGCTGATCACCTTCGAGGACAAGAACAACGACGGCAACATCCAGTTCTACAACGACAGCACCGATTTCTCGGATCGCGGCTGGCAAGGCAACGAGTTGACCGTCAACAACGACATCCTGGTCCTGGCCAACCCGGAGATCGCCAACCTGCCCGGCTGGGTCATCGGGCTGATCGCCGCGGGCGGCCTGGCAGCGGCGCTCTCCACGGCAGCGGGCCTGCTGCTGGCCATCTCGTCGGCGATCAGTCATGACCTGATAAAGGGGGCCATCAATCCCAACATCACGGAACGCGGGGAGCTGAAAGCGGCACGCATATCGATGTCGATCGCCATCGTGGTCGCCACGTACCTGGGGGCCAATCCGCCAGGGTTCGCGGCACAGGTCGTGGCGCTGGCCTTCGGCATCGCGGCCGCCTCGCTGTTCCCGGCGCTGATGATGGGGATCTTCTCCAAGCGCGTGAACAACAAGGGCGCCATCGCCGGGATGTTGTCGGGGCTGACCTTCACCCTTGTCTACATCTTCGTTTACAAGGGCTGGTTCTTCATCCCCGGCACCAACAACCTGGCCGACACTCCGGAAAACTGGGTACTGGGCATCTCCCCGCTCTCGATTGGTGCAGTGGGTGCCATCATCAACTTCGCGGTGGCCTACCTCGTCTCCAAATCCTCCGAGGAGCCGCCCCTGGAGATCCAGGAACTGGTGGAAAGCGTGCGCTACCCGAAAGGTGCTGGTGGTGCCGTCAATCACTAAGCCATAATACCCCCTGGCTCGGCGGGCCCGGGCCACGGGATCACACTATCGGGCTTCCCAGGGGGAAGCCCGATTTCGTTGCAGGGAGACATTATGATTTGGCAATTGATCGCGGCGATATTCGCCGGCCTTGGCGCGGCAGGAGTGGGGTTGATCCTTCGCCAGCTCAGCGGGAAGCGCTTGCCACGCTGGATCGTGCCGGCTCTTGGCGGCGTGGGGATGCTCGGCTACCAGGTCTACTACGAATACAGCTGGCTGTCCGCCAAGCAACAGCAGTTGCCCGACAGCGCCGAGGTCGTCGATGTCGAGCGCGATGCGATGTGGTGGCGGCCCTGGACGTACCTATTTCCTCTGCCTGTCGCCTTCGAGGTGATCGATCGGAACGATGTGCGCACCCTCGAGGCCGACGGTCAACGCATGGTGGAGTTCTTCCTCTATCGCTTCGAAAAGCGGGTCCTGGAACGCGTAACGCACCAGGCTTACCTGATGAACTGCAGTGCGCGCGAATGGGTGCCGCTGGAGGGCGAGGAGCGCCAGCCCAACCGGGCGGCCTTGCAGACGATCGGTGCCGACGACGCACTTTATCAAGCCGTGTGCGAGGCGCCCTGAGCGCAGCGATGAGCGACGAACTGACGCGAGCCGGCGGGTTACCATAGAATGGCCGCAGACATAAGGGAGGTCCCATGTTCGCTGGCTGGTTATTGATCGTTGTCTCGCTGGTCTACATTGCCGTGCTGTTCGCCATCGCCTGGCGGGGGGACAGTCAGGCCAAGCGCCACGGCCCGGGCAGGCGGCGCCCCATCGTCTACAGTCTCGCCCTGGCGGTCTATTGCACTTCGTGGACGTTTTACGGCGCGGTCGGCGAGGCGGCCACGGCAGGCTGGTCGTTCGCCAGCATCTTCGTCGGCCCGATTCTGACCTTTCTGCTGTTCTGGCCCGTGCTGGCCAAGATGATTCGCGTTGCCAAGCGGCAGAACGTGACCTCGATCGCCGATTTCATCGCCTCGCGCTACGGCAAGACCCAGTCGCTTGCCGCCTTCGCCAGCCTGGTCGCCTTGATCGGCACCCTTCCCTACATTGCCCTGCAGCTCAAGGCCGTGGCCTCGGCCTTCACGGTGCTCACCGACAGCGCCGATGTCACGCGTGCGCCCGTTCTCGGCGACACGGCATTCTATATCGCCGCCGTCATGGCCCTGTTCGCCATTCTGTTCGGCACGCGCCACACCGACGCCACCGAGCACCACGAAGGGCTCATCCATGCCATCGCCTTCGAGTCGCTGGTCAAGCTGGTGGCGTTTCTCGTCCTCGGCATCTACGTCACCTGGGGCATGTTCGACGGCCTCGGCGACCTGTTCGGGCGTGCCGATACCTACCTGGAGCTGCAACGTCAGCTGACGGAGCAGGATTTCGGCCACGGTTTCTGGGCACAGACGCTGCTGGCGATGCTGGCGATCTTCTGCCTGCCCCGCCAGTTTCACCTCGCGGTGGTCGAAAACACCCACGCGGACGACGCCAAGCGCGCCCGCTGGCTGTTCCCGCTCTACCTGGCGGCCATCGGTTTCTTCGTGCTGCCGATCGCGGCGGCGGGCCTCACGCTGTTTCCCGAGGGCAACGTCGACCCCGACACCTTCGTGCTGGCGCTGCCCATGGCGGGAGGCAGCGAGTGGCTGGGACTGCTGACCTTCATCGGAGGGCTCTCGGCCGCCACCGGCATGGTCATCATGGCCGCGGTGGCGGTGTCGATCATGATCTCCAACGAGATCATCATTCCCCTGCTGTTCCGCCTGCGCTGGTTCGTCACCGAGGGCGATTACGGCAAGCTGGTACTGCGCGCGCGTCGCGCGACCATCGTGGTCATCCTGCTGCTCGCCTACATTTTCTATCGCCTGATCGCCGAATACAGCACGCTGGCTTCCACGGGCATGCTGTCGTTCGCCGCGGCGGCGCAATTCGCCCCGGCGCTGCTGGGCGGCTTGTACTGGAAACGCGGCAATCGTCTCGGCGTGATCGCCGGCATGAATGTCGGCTTCGCGGTATGGGCCTACACCCTGCTGCTGCCGGCCCTGGTCCAGGCCGAATTGCTGCCGATGACCTGGCTGACCAGCGGCCCGCTGGGCCTCGACTGGCTCGCGCCGACCCACCTGTTCGGGCTCAACGTGGGTGACAGCTTCACCCATGGCGTGATGCTCTCGCTGGGTCTCAATCTGTTCTGCTACATCTTCGTGTCGCAGATCACGCCACAGCGCGTCGTCGAACGCATCCAGGCGTCGCTGTTCGTGGACAGCATCGAAACCCGCCAGACCTCGGTCAATCGCCCCTGGACGGGCGCCACGACGGTGGGCGATCTCAAGGTTCTGTGCGAGCGCTTCCTGGGCAGCGGCCAGGTGCAGCGCTCCTTCGACGATTACGCCCGCCGCGGCGGCCAGTCCGTCGACGACAACACCCGCGCCTCAATCGATGTCATCCAGTTCACCGAACGCCTGCTGGCATCGGTGCTCGGCGCCTCCTCCGCACGCATCGTCGTCAACTCCGCGCTACAGGGACGCGGCATCGGCATCTCGGATGTCATCTCCATCGTCGATGAAGCGTCGCAGGTGCTGGAGTTCAACCGTGCGTTGCTGCAGGCCACCATCGAGAACATCAACCAGGGCATCAGCGTGGTCGACCAGAACGCACGTCTGGTGGTCTGGAATCAGCGTTACCTGGAGCTGTTCCGTTTTCCGGACAGCCTGATTCGCGTCAACGCCCCGTTCGACAAGATCCTGCGCTACAACGCCCACAATGGCGAGTACGGGCCCGGCGATCCCGAGGAGCACGTCGAGCTGCTGATGGACAACATTCGCCAGGGGCAACCGCATCGCTATGTGCGCTATCGCCAGGACGGCACGGTACTCGAGGTACAGGGCAACCCCATGCCCGGGGGCGGCTTCGTCTATACCTACCAGGACATCACGCAGCAAAAACGTACCGAAGAAGCGCTGATACGCTCCGAGAACAACATCCGTATCTACACGGACAACGTGCCGGCGCTGATCGCCTACTTCGACAAGGAATGCCGCTACCTCTTCACCAACCGTGCCTACGAGTCGGCGATGGGCATCGACCGCAACGAAGCCATCGGCGAGCGCTTCGACAACGTCATGCCAAGTCAGGTGATTCGCGAGCGCGCGCCATGGATGCATCGCGCTCTGGCCGGCGAACGAGTGAGCTTCGAGATTTCCCAGGATGACGGCGACGGCGGCGTGCGTTACATGCTGGTCACCTATACGCCTCACTTCGGAGAAGGCGACGGCGTTCTCGGGTTCTTCGCGCTCTACCAGGACATCACCGAACGGCGCCTGGCGGAAATCGCCCTGCGCGAGACCAACGAGAACCTCGAGGAACGCGTCCGCGAGCGCACCCAGGCGCTGTCGGAAGCCAACGCCGCCCTGCGTCAGGAAAACCGGGTACGTGCCGAGGCCGAGTCGGCCCTGCGTCAGGCCAAGCAAGTCGCCGAGGAAGCCAACGCCTCCAAGACGCGCTTTCTGGCCGCCGCCAGCCACGACCTGCTGCAACCGCTGAATGCCGCGCGCCTGTTCACCTCGGCACTGGGTCAGCAGGTCGACGCCGACGATCTGCGTCACACCATCAGCCACATCGACAACTCGCTGCAGGCCGCCGAGGAACTGCTGAGCACCCTGCTCGACATTTCCAAGCTGGATGCCGGCGCACTCACGCCGCGCCGCACGCAGTTCCCGCTGACCGATATCCTGCGCCCGCTGCGTGCCGAGTTCGAGGTCATGGCCGCGGATCGCGGCCTCGACCTCGATGTCGTCGCCACCGGCGCCTGGGTGGACAGCGATGCCCAGATGCTGCGCCGTATCGTGCAGAACTTCCTCTCCAATGCCCTGCGCTACACGCAGCAGGGCCGCGTGCTGCTCGGCTGCCGGCGCCAGGGCGACAATCTGAGCATTGAAGTCTGGGATACCGGTCCGGGCATTCCCGAGGCCAAGCAGGCGGAGATCTTCCAGGAGTTCCGCCGGCTCGATCAGGCCTCGCGGCACAAGGAAAGCGAGAAAGGACTGGGGCTGGGGCTCTCCATCGCCGATCGCATGAGCCGGGTACTCGAGCATCCGATCAAGATTCGTTCCTGGGTCGATATCGGTACCGTGTTCTCGGTCTCGGTCCCGCGTGTGGCGGGGCGCCTGGAGGAAAAGGGCGTCGACGAAACGCCGACGCGCCGCCCCGGCAACAAGCTCGCCGGCGCCAAGGTGCTGTGCATCGACAACGAGACCCTGATTCTCGAGGGCATGAAGGCGATGCTCGAGGGCTGGGACTGCGAAGTGTTCACCGCGACCTCCATCGGCGGGGCCAAGTCGGTCCTGCGCCACCTGGATGGCGATCCGGATGCGATTCTCGCCGACTATCACCTCGACAATGAAGTCACCGGGCTGATGGCTCTGGAGGCCCTCGAGGAGCTCTGCCATGGCCCCGTTCCGGGTATCGTCATTACCGCCGACCGTACCGACGAAGTGGCCGAGGAAGTGCGTCGCAACGGCTATCAGCTGCTGCTGAAGCCGGTGCGGCCCGCCGCCCTGCGTGCACTGCTGACGCGTACCCTGCAGGCCAATCGCGCCATGCGGCAGGAACATTAGGAGAAGCCGACGCCTGACGCCTGCATAGCCGTCGACTATCGCCGCTCGATGCTTCGACTATTGGATAGTGCTGCCACTTTTATTTAACCTAAGGACTCATGATAAACCTTGGTTAAATGAGAACCGGTAGCATGCTGCGTACGATTTCCGATAGCGCCATACGTGATCAGGCCGCCTCGACGCTAAGCGGCAAGCCGCGGCGCTGGAGCTGGACGGCCTTCTTCGGCCCCGCCCTGATCGCTGCCGTGGCCTATATCGACCCCGGCAACTTCGCCACCAACATCGAAGCCGGCTCGCGCTACGGCTATACCCTGCTGTGGGTCGTCCTGGCCGCCAACCTGATGGCCATGCTGATCCAGACGCTGTCGGCCCGCCTGGGGCTCGCCACCGGTCAGAACCTGCCTCAGGTGATACGCGCCCGCTATCCACGTCCGCTGGTGTGGTGCTATTGGGTACAAGCGGAGATCGTGGCGATCGCCACCGATCTCGCCGAGTTTCTCGGCGCCGCGTTGGCCTTCCACCTTCTCTTCGGCCTGTCATTGATGGAAGGCGCCCTGCTCACCGGCACGATCACCTATCTGGCCCTGCACCTCTACCGCTATGGCTTTCGCCTGATGGAGATCCTGATCGGCGCCATGATCCTCGCCGTCGCGGGTGGCTTCATTCTCGAACTGGTGCTGAGTCGGCCGGAACCGGCGCCCCTGCTCAAGGGGCTGCTGATCCCGGGGTTTCCCGATGGCTATGCCCTGTACCTGGCGGCCGGCATCCTCGGCGCCACGGTCATGCCCCATGTCATCTACCTGCACTCGGCACTGTCGCAGCAGCGAATTCAGGTCAAGGACGACGCCCATCGCTTGCGCTTGATGCGCTATTATCGGCTCGACGTGATCCTCGGCATGGCCATTGCGGGTCTGGTCAACCTCAGCATGCTGGCCATGGCAGCGGCCGTGTTCCATGCCACCGGCCGCCTCGACGTCGCCACCATCAGTGACAGCTATCTATTGCTCGCTCCGGTGGTGGGCCAGGTCACGGCCAGTCATGTCTTCGGTCTTGCCCTATTGTTGGCTGGCCTGTCGTCCTCGATTGTCGGTACACTGTCGGGCCAGGTGATCATGCAGGGGTTCGTCAACGTCAGCATACCGCTGTGGCTACGTCGCCTGGTGACAATGCTGCCGGCTCTGGCCGTCATCATGCTGGGCATTTCCGAACAGAAGGCGCTGGTCGCCAGTCAGGTCATTCTCAGTTTCGGCATCCCCTTTGCACTCGTCCCCTTGCTTTGTTTCACGGCCAATCGCCAGATCATGGGCAACCTGGTCAACCGCAAGAGCGTCACCGGCGTGGGCACCGTGGTATGCACTTTGATCGTCGCACTCAACGTGTACGTGCTATTTTCTACGTTCACGGGACACTGAAAGCAGGGGTTGCATGAAGTCACAGCCCAAGCACGAATATTTCAAGCGCGTCCGCCAGGACCACCAGACCGAATTGGTCGAGGACTATGTCGAGGAGATTGCGCATTTGCATGCGCAATTGGGGGAAGCCCGTGCCAGCGATCTCGCCGAGTGCTTCGGCGTCAGCGCGGCGGCGGTCTCGAAGGTCATCACGCGCCTCAAGCGCGACGGTCTGGCCGTGGCGCGCCCCTATCGCGGCATTTTTCTGACGGAGGAAGGCGAAGCGCTCGCCAAGCGCGTCACCGCCCGCCACCGTGTCGTGCTAGACGCCCTGCGCGCTCTCGGCGTGCCCGAAGAAGTCGCCCGCGCCGACTCCGAAGGTATCGAGCATCACTGCAGCGAAGAAACCGTCAACGCCATGCGCGACTTTCTTCGCCGTCAACAGCACTCATGAAGCGGTTTTCCGTGTCCCGGATGCGGATACAAGAAAGCCGCTCCCACCACGAGGCAGGAACGACTTCTCATCCTTTCGACGGCCTGTCGCCGCCAGGCGCCTCAGGATTCGACCTTGGGCGGTTCGACTTCGAGTTTCTGAGCCGCGATCACCGCCTGGGTACGCGAATGCACACCCAGCTTGCGCAGAATGGCCGTGACGTGTGCCTTGATGGTCGCCTCTGAGACATTGAGTTCATAGGCGATCTGCTTGTTGAGCAAGCCTTCGTTCAACATGTTGAGCACACGAAACTGCTGCGGCGTCAGCGAGGCGATGGCTTCGGCAAAGCGCGCCTCTTCTTCGTTCGACTCGCCGAGGATGTCCACCATCTCTTCGGGGAGCCACACCTCACCTTCCAGCACTTGGCGAATCGCCTCGGCGATGACGTCCAGCGACGACGACTTGGGGATGAACCCCGAGGCCCCGTAGTCGATGGCACGGCGCACCACCGGCGGCTCTTCGCTTCCCGAGATGACCACCACGGGCACCTCGGGAGACTGACCGCGCAACTGAATCAGGCCCGAAAAGCCATGCGCGCCCGGCATGTGCAAATCGAGCAGAATCAGATCGGCATCGGGGTGGCGCAGCACCATGTCGGTGGTCGCCTCCATGGTATCGGCTTCGACGATCTCGGCCTGCGGCGCCACTTGGCGCAGCGCCTGGTTGAGCGCGGCACGAAACAGCGGGTGGTCATCGGCGACGATGAATTTCTGGGCAAAAGCCATTGAGTCTCCTCCGGATCCCCCTGGAGCGAACGGTCGTGCCGCGATTGTCATCGGCAAGCATTGGGTTCGCTTCTTGTTTTCAGCATGTTACCCCATGCTGTAGACAATACCCAAGCCTTGCGTCGACGCACCCCCGTACGCTCCTGGTGGCACGAAAAAGCCGGCCAGCGGCCGGCGAAAGTCGGGTGGGCACCCGAGGCGAGCTGGCGTGCCGCCCCGTGTCGAGCGAACCGACGCAGGCTACCCACCCTAACGCGTATCAACGATTGGCGCGGTGCTCGATCAACTCATCGACCACGCTCGGATCCGCCAGTGTACTCGTATCCCCCAGGCCTTCGCACTCATTGGCGGCAATCTTGCGCAAAATGCGCCGCATGATCTTGCCGGAGCGCGTCTTGGGCAGGCCCGGCGCCCACTGAATGACATCCGGCGTCGCGATCGGGCCGATGTCCTTGCGCACCCACTGGGTGAGCTCCTTGCGCAATTCCTCGCTGGGTTCGGCATCGTCGCTCAGGGTCACGTAGATATAGATGCCCTGGCCCTTGATGTCGTGCGGGTACCCTACCACGGCTGCCTCGGCCACGGCGCTGTGCGCCACCAGGGACGACTCGATTTCCGCGGTTCCCATGCGATGGCCGGACACGTTGAGCACGTCGTCGATGCGCCCGGTGATCCAGTAATAGCCGTCCTCGTCGCGGCGGCAGCCGTCACCCGTGAAATAGACGCCTTCATAGGCGGAGAAGTACGTCTGCACGAAACGCTCGTGGTCGTTCCAGATGGTGCGCGCCTGCCCCGGCCAGGAGTCGAGGATCACCAGGTTGCCGGACGTGGCGCCTTCGAGCAGGTTGCCGTCGTTGTCGAGCAGCGCCGGCTGAACACCGAAGAACGGCCGTGTGGCGGAGCCCGGCTTGAGGTCGGTGGCACCGGGCAGCGGCGTGATCATGATCCCGCCGGTCTCGGTCTGCCACCAGGTATCGACGATCGGGCAGCGCGAATTGCCGATCACCCGGTGGAACCAGCTCCATGCCTCGGGATTGATCGGCTCGCCCACCGACCCCAGCACGCGCAGAGTGTCGCGCCGGCTGGAGTCCATGATGTTCTCGCCGTGCGCCATCAAGGCACGAATCGCCGTCGGCGACGTATAGAGAATCGACACGCCGTGCTTGTCGACGATCTCGCCGAGACGCCCGTGCGAGGGATAGCTCGGCACGCCTTCGAACATCAGCGTGGTGGCGCCGTTGGCCAGGGGGCCATAGACGATGTAGCTGTGCCCGGTCACCCACCCCACGTCGGCGCTGCACCAGTACACCTCGCCATCGTGGTAATCGAACACGTAGCGGTGCGTCAGTGCCGCGTAGAGCAGATAGCCCCCGGTGGTATGCTTGAGCCCCTTGGGACGGCCGGTGGAGCCCGAGGTATACAGGATGAACAAGGCATCCTCGGCGTTCATCCGCTCGGCCGGGCATTCGCTCGACTGGCGCTCGACCCACTCGTGGTACCAGGCGTCGCGACCGTCGTGCCACTCGATGTCGCCGCCGGTCCGCTGGACCACCAGCACCTTCTCGACGATATCGGTGCCGTCGCGTGTCAGCGCTGCATCGACATTGTCCTTGAGCGGTACGTGCTTGCCGCCGCGTACCGACTCGTCGGCGGTAATGACCACGCGAGACTGGGCATCGACCACGCGTTGCGCCAGGGCATCCGGCGAGAAGCCGCCGAACACCACCGAGTGCACCGCCCCGATGCGGGCACACGCCAGCATGGCGACCGCCGCCTCGGGGATCATCGGCATGTAGAGCGTGACGGTGTCCCCCTTGCCGACGCCCATCTCCTTGAGCGCGTTGCCCAGCCGACAGACCTGAGCATGCAGCTCGCGGTAGGTGATGGTCTTGTCGTGGCTCGGGTCGTCGCCCTCCCAGATGATCGCCGGCTGATCGCCACGCGTCTCGAGGTGGCGGTCGAGGCAATTGTAGGAGGCATTGAGTTCGCCATCCTCGAACCAGCGGATATCCACGTTGGATGACGCGAATGACGTGTTCTTGATCTTGGTCGGCGTCTTGAACCATTCCAGCGACTCGGCCTGCTCGGCCCAGAAGCCCTCGGGATCGTCGACGGAGCGCTGATAGAGGCTCAGGTAAGTCTCGTTATCCGCCCAGGCATTGGCGGCGAACTCCTCCGCCACCGGGTAGACTTTCTGCTGTTCGGTCATGACTGCCTCGCAAGGGTCGAGAAATGGATGATCGGCCACACGCTTGCCAAGGTGACCGTCCAGGAATGTGTCACCAGCATATACCCCTAGCCCCCCTGGCTCCCTATTAGACCTTGGTATTACCGATTTTTCTTTCTAATTCATTGAGTTACGTCATCATTGCAAGCGTTTTGCGCAACGAAGCGCAGTCGCTGTCGACAATATCGGCAGCGGTACGCCGTGCCGCGTCGGGCCCGAGCATGGCGCCGCGCGGAGAAACGATGCTCGGTGTCGCAGCCGCAGCGGTAAACATAAGGGGCGGGACTCGCCCGGGAGACATCGAAACGGTGCGTGGTGCGTGGCGGCAGCCCGTACAAGCGCTGCATGACAGTCCGCCACTCATGACCGTGCGGACGGGTGGGCGGCCCATCGAGGTGAAAGACCAGCCAGTGCGCCATCTCGTGCGGCACGACGTCTTCCATGAACGCCTGGCGATTCTCGCGCAGCAGGACCGGATTGAAGCGCAGCCCGCCACGCGTGAAATGCGCCTGGCCCGCGCCCTTGCCGCGCAGATCCAGCCATACCCGAGGGCGGGGCAGATCGGGATGGACGTCCAGCGCGACCCGCCACGCCGCCTCGACGCGTGCGAGCAACGTCTCGTGGAGTGTCGCCTCGTCGAGCGAGGCCAGCCAGGAGGCATCGACTGGGGGCAGGGTGGCGGACATCATGGGATGATAGAATGCCGTTCAACGCGACATGCGTCCACCGTTCACCGACCGTCCTTTGCAAGAGGCTTTTCATGTCCGAGACGTCGCCCCCCATGCCGCTGCTCGACGACGAAGCGCTCGAGACCCTCGACGACTTCCTCGAGTCCGACCTTGTCGACCCCGAGGCTCTCGACCTCATCGGTACGCATGGCTTTCTCGTCGCCCTGGCGATCGCGCCGGTCGAAACCCCGGCGGCCACCTGGATCGCCGAACTCTTTCACGGCGAGCCGCAATTCACCGACGCCGCGCAGCGCGAACAGATGCTCGGCCTGTGCGAAGCGCTCAAGCAAAACGCCATCGATGCGCTCGAGCACGGCCACCTGCCGGAGCTGCCCTTCGACCTGGAACTCGGCGGCCTGCCGCCCGAAGAAACGCCCATCGGTGACTGGTGCGCCGGCTTCATGGAAGGCGTGTTTCTCAATGAAGGCGCCTGGTTCGAACACGACGAAGCCCGCGTGGCGGAGCTGCTGCTGCCCTTCATGGCACTATCGGGCCTCTTCGACGACGAACCCGACATGCGCGAGCTGCTCGGCGACGCCGAGCGCGCCGAGGCACTCGTCAGGCAACTGCCCGAACTGATTCTGGACCTTTACCTGCACTACCGGGTCCCCGAGGAAAAACCCAAGCCCACCCCGCGCAAGAAAAAACCCGCCGGGGGCGCGGGCGGCAAGGGGCGCCGCTAGGCGATCGTCAGCGCAGCCGCGTCATCCACCCGTTGAGCGTGCCGAAGACCCACTCGCGGCAGCGCTGCATCCAGGGACGGCGACGCCATTGCGCCCAATGGATCTCTTCGCTCGCGGCGAAGTTGCGTTCGAAAAGCGCTGCCACGTCGCGCGCGAAGCGTACGTCCTCGACTTCCTGATTGGCCTCCAGATTCCACTGCAGGCTCCAGTGATCGAAATTGCACGAACCGATCGAGGTCCAGTCGTCGGCCAGCACGAACTTGGCATGGATGAAGGTGGGCTGGAACTCGTAGATGCGCACGCCCGCACGCAGCAATCGCGCATAGAAACGCTGCCCGGCATAACGGATGCCGGGATGATCGTGACGCGAGCCCGGCAGCAGCAGACGCACATCGACGCCCAGCCGCGCCGCCCGCACCAGCCGACGGCGCAGGCTGAACGTCGGCATGAAATACGGCGTACATAACCACAGCCGACGTTCGGCGGTGGCGATGCGCTGATGCAACGATAGGCGAATCGCCTGATACCGGTGGCCCCGCCCGCTGATCATGCGCCCGCGCATGTCGTCCGGCAGCGCCGCGATGGGGGCGGGTTCGGGCCAGCGACACCGCGCCGCGCGCCCACGGGTCAGGGGCGATTCCCAGAGCTGCGCGAACAGGCCGATCCAGTCCGCGACCACCGGCCCTTCGATGCGCACGGCCACTTCATACCAGGCATCGACGAAGGCATCCACGGCACCGAAACCGCCCGTGAAGGCCAGCCGGTCGTCGACGACCAGCAGCTTGCGGTGATCGCGCGACAAATTGCCCCCCAGGCGATGCCAGCTCAGGGGATTGAAGAAGCGCAGCGCCACCCCGGCATCGCGCAGGCGCTGGCGATCGGCGTGGGAGAGTTTCATCGATCCGTAGCCGTCGAGCAGCACGCGCACCGTGACCCCACGGTGCGCCGCCGCGCACAAGGCATCGACCATGCGCGTGGCCAGGGTGCCGGATTCCATGAGGTACAGCTCGAGATACAGCGTGCGCTGCGCCGATTCGATCGCGGCAAACAATTCGGGGAGAAATCGCTTCCCCTCCGGCAGCAACGTGAACCGGTTGCCTCCCTGCCAACGTCCGCGCATGGTATCTCCTTGGTGACCGATCTCGGCGGCTCGCGTGATTCAGTATTGACGCACGTTTGCCATGCCCTTGAAAAGCGGCGCCGTTGGGCGAGTCGATCTCGACTGGCTATACTGCTTCCTCGCGTTCCATCAAGGCTACCGAATGGCTGTTCTTCACACGCTTCTCACTCCACTGCGCGGGCTGTGTCGTGCCCTGCTCGGGCGTTGGCTCGAATATCGCCATGTCGAAGCACAGGCCACTCCGCTCGACCCGACACGACCCACGATCTACGTGCTGCCCCACCCCGCGCTCTCGGACACCCTGGCGCTGGAACTGATGACGCACCGGGAAGGCTTGCCCCGCGCGCGCGGTCACATCGACCTCGGCGGAGCCCGCCTTCCCGCCTGCGTGGCATTGCCGCGCCTCAGCCGGGGACTGACCCAGGTGCGCGGGCGACGCTCGCTCGCCCTCGACAGCTTGCTCGAACAGCTGGCCGAACACCCCGAGCAGGACATCCAACTGGTGCCGGTGAGCGTGTTCTGGGGACGCGCCCCGGGCAAGGATTTCGGCTTCTGGAAGCTGCTCGCCGCGGACAGCTGGCAGTGGACAGGGCGACTGCGCCGGCTCTTGTCGATGGCGGTCAACGGCAAGCACGTGCAGGTACACCTCGGCGCTCCCTTGCAGCTGCGCTCGCTGATCGAGACGCGACCGCTGCCGGTCGCCCAGCGCAAGATGGCTCGCGTGCTGCGCGTTCACTTTCGCCGCGTGCGGGCCCGCGTACTGGGACCGGACCTGTCCCACCGCAACACGCTGATTCGCGGCGTGGTCGACAGCCCGCAGGTCCGTCAGGCGATTCGCGAGGCCGCCACCGCACGCGGCACCCGTGAAGAACGCGAAACGCGACGCGCCCTGCGTTATGGCCGCGAAATCGCTTCCAACACGTCGTATCCGGTACTGCGGTTTCTCTATCAGCTATTGCGTCGGCTCTGGAATCGGCTTTACGACGGGGTGAGCGTCAATGGCCTCGACGACGTCAAGGCACTGGCCGGCGATCACGAGCTGGTATACGTCCCCTGCCATCGCAGTCACATCGACTACCTGCTGCTTTCGTACGTGCTGTTTCGCGAGGGGCTGATGCCGCCGCACATCGCGGCGGGACGCAACCTCGACATGCCGTTGATCGGCCCGCTGCTGCGGCGAGGCGGTGCCTTCTTCCTGCGCCGCAGCTTTCGTGACAACCGCCTCTACGCGGCCGTGTTCAACGAATACGTCCACCGCCTCATCTCGCGCGGTCACCCCCTGGAGTACTTCATCGAAGGCGGACGTTCGCGCACCGGACGCATGCTGACGCCACGCCCCGGCATGCTGGCCATGACCCTGCGCTCCTTCGCCCGCGATCCCCGCCGCGAGGTCGCCTTCGTGCCCGTCTACGTGGGATACGAGAAGGTGCTGGAAAGCGGCAGCTACCTCAAGGAACTCCGGGGCGGACGCAAAAAGAAGGAATCGCCGTTCGACCTCTTGCGCGTCGTGCGGCGCCTGCGCCAGCCGTACGGTCATGTCACGGTCAACATCGGCGAGCCACTGCGACTGAGCGGCTTTCTCGATCATCACGTGCCCGCATGGCGCGAGCATCGACGGGAGGCCAGGCCGGACTGGCTCACCCAGGCGGTGACCACGCTCGGCGCCACGCTGGCACAGCGCATCAACGCGGCAGCGGCGATCACGCCGATCTCGCTGACAGCGCTCAGCCTTTTGGCGACCTCGCATCACGCCATGGAGGCCGACCTTCTCAAGCATCACATGCGCTTGCTGACACGCCTCAGACAGCACCTGGCAGGCGGCGAGCGCATCACCCTGCCCACGGGGGATCCCGAGGCCTGGATCGCGCACGCGGCGCACCTGGGCTTCATCGAGCGCCATCCACAGGCGCTCGGCGAACTGGTGCTCGCCACACCGGAACAGGCCACGCTGCTGACCTGGTATCGCAACAACGTCCTGCACCTGTTCATCGACATGGCCCTGGTCGCCTTCGCCTATCGGCACAACGCCCGCTTCGACCTTGCCCAGCTGCGCGCCCTGCTCGGTCCCACCTGGCCCGTGCTGGCGCATGAGTTCCATCTGCCCGCCGAGGACTTCGATGCCCGATTGCACCGCGCCCTCGACGCTCTCACGTCGGAAGGACTGTTGGTCCAGAGCGCACAGGACTGGGAACGGCCGGCCGGTCACCTGGAAAGCAGCGAGCATCTCCGCCTGCTGGGACGGCTGGTACAGCCCACGCTGGAGCGCGGCTATCTGCTGCTGGCCGTCCTGCTGCGCGAGGGCAGCGGCACCTTGACGCGGGACGCCCTGGAAGAACACAGCCGCCAGCTGGCCGAACGCCTGACGCTGCTCTCCGGGCTCAATGCACCGGAGTTCTTCGACAAGCGCCTGTTCAGCGGTTTGCTCGACACCCTGGAGGCGCAGGGCTGGTTATGGCGGGAAGGCGACAAGCTCTGTTATGACGCCGTCCTCGAGCAGGCCCAGGAGCGCGGGCGCGCGCTGTTCGATCCCAGCCTGCGACACCGCCTGACGCAACTGGTGCATCGTCAGGAGGCCTGACGCCTTCACTCGGGCTTCAGGCTGCGATGGACATAGAGGTCGTAGCGGCTGGTCTTGCCTTCCAGCATGTGATGCGGCGCCGGCCCCTCGATCGGCGGCGCACGCCGGGGGCGCTTGACCACCACCCGATGGCTGGCGACATCCAGGGCGGCCTCCAGCAGGCGCGGTGCATCGTCATCGTCGCCGGCCAGATCGCGGAAGACACGCATCTCTTTCTTGACCAACGCGCTCTTGTCGCGATGCGGAAACATGGGATCGAGGTGCACGACCTGCGGCGCAATGTCGTGGCGTGCCACCAGGCTCGCCAACTCACGCGCGGCATCTCCTTGCGCCACCCGCATGCGTGCCGCGATCTCGGCGGTCTCGGCATTCGCGCTCGCGCGGCCGAGGCCATCCTCGAGCAAGGCGTAGATCGCCGCCACACGCTCGATCAACAACACCTCGGCACCCAGGGTCGCCAGCACGAAGGCGTCTCGGCCCAGTCCCGCCGTGGCATCGACGATGCTCGGCGTCACGCCGCGTGCCAGCCCGCACGCCTTGGCCACCAGCTGGCCGCGACCGCCGCCGAAGCGCCGCCGGTGCGCGGCCTTGCCGGCGGTGAAATCGACCCGAATCGGCGCCCCGTAGTGCCGTGCCTCGCCCGACAACGCCAGCCCCTCGGGCGTCATCGCCAATCGCAAGGCAGCGGTGGCATCACCCTCGGCTTGCCAGGCAAGCCCCAGGCGCGCGGCCAGATCGCGCAGCGGCTCGCCCACGGCGACGACGGCGTCGCTCATGCCACCCATACCAGCAGGACGATGCCCAGAATCAGACGGTAGATGACGAACGGCAACATGCCGATGCGGTCCAGCGCCGCCAGGAACAGCTTGATGCACAGCCATGCCGCCACGAACGACATCAGGGTCCCGGCGACCAGCGTCCCCCACGCCACGCCTTCCCCCGACTCGATGAGTTCGACGCCCTTGAGCGAGCCGGCGGCGAGAATCAAGGGAATCGACAGCAAGAACGAGAAGCGTGCGGCGGCCTGGCGGGTAAAGCCCAGCAACAGGGCGGCGGTGATGGTGATGCCCGAACGCGACGTGCCGGGAATCAGCGCCAGCGCCTGGGCGAACCCGATGATCAGCGCATTGCGCAACGTCATCGCCGTCAGCGCATGCCGGCGGCTGCCCCGGACATCCGCCCACCACAGCAGCAAGCCGAAGAGCAGCGTGGTGATCGCGATCACCAGCGAGGCACGCAGGTACGATTCGATGACGTTCTCCAGCAAGAAACCGATGACCACGGCCGGCAGGGTGCCCACGATCACCGCCCAGCCCAGACGGCTTTCCGGCGTTGCCGGCCCGCCTCGGCACTGCGCCACCCAGTCACGCAGGATATGCGCGACCTCGCGGTGAAACGCCAGCACCACCGCAGCGAGGGAGCCCACGTGCACGGCCACATCGAAGGCCAGCCCCTGGTCGGGCCAGCCCAGCAACTGCGAGGGAAGAATCAGATGAGCGGATGATGAAATCGGCAGGAATTCGGTAAGGCCTTGAATGACGGCCAACGCAACGACGTGCAACCAATCCATGTAATGTCCTTAGAAGCAACGATACTCATGACGCTGCGTACGGGCGTGCGAACACGCCATTCTTGTTCTCCGGGGGGCAAGAAACGCCTAGGCGCGTTTCCACGCCACCTCATTGCGCAAGTACACCGGGACCGCCTCGTCGGCGGCGGGACGCTCCCCCGCTTCCCAGGCCTGTGCCGCCAGTTGCACCATGTCCTCGGCGGCAGGCTGCGGCTCGCTCAGGATCTGGCCCAGC
Organism: Chromohalobacter israelensis DSM 3043; assembly: GCF_000055785.1. GTDB lineage: Bacteria > Pseudomonadota > Gammaproteobacteria > Pseudomonadales > Halomonadaceae > Chromohalobacter > Chromohalobacter israelensis. The sequence continues at coordinate 961,844 of NC_007963.1, read as the reverse complement.
GCAGCCTGGACCTCGGCCGGCATCCGCTCGCGCAGGGCCCAGCCCGAACCGATGCCCACCCAGTCGACGTCGTGAGATGCCACGGGCAGGCGCAACCGCTCGGGCGTCAGCACGGTCTCCGCCATCAACGGCTCGAGCGTGCCGTCGTGGCAGCGATAGGCAGCGGCGTATATCTCGTCCATGCGCGCATCCAGGGCCGCCACCACATAACGGGCGTGAAGGCGGCGGTGTGCCGCCAGCGCCAGAGCGTCGAGGGTGGAAATGCCGAGCAGCGGACGATCGAGAGCGAAGGCCAAGCCCTGCGCCGTGCCCGCCGCGATACGCAGTCCCGTGAACGAGCCCGGCCCCCGTCCATACGCCAGGGCATCGAGATCGGACAGCGTCGCGCCGGCCTCGGCCAGCACGTCATCGACCATCGGCATCAACAGCCGGGTATGTTGGCGCGGTGCGTCTTGATAGCGGGAGATGACATGCCCGTCACGCCACAGGGCGCAGGAACAGGCACTAGTGGAGGCATCCAGGGCCAGAAGAGTCGGCATCGGCAATCATCGGGAAAGCGAGTGAGCCCGCACTATAAACGCGCCGCCAGCCATTGGCAAAGCGGCCCGCGTGCGGTTTCGCGCTTTCCTTGACGTGTGTCGTCGATACGCGCGGCGCCGTGGCCGCGCTCACGCTGGAGGTCGCGCTCAGCCTTCGAGCGCCGTCAGCACCTGCTGGCGAATCGCCTCGACGCTGCCGGTGCCTTCCACGCGATGGTAGGCAGGCGCGGTCTGCGGGTCCTGCTGTGCCCACTCGCGATAGTACTGCACCAGGGGCTCGGTCTGCTCGTGGTAGACCGACAGACGGTTGCGCACGGTGGCCTCGCGGTCATCGTCACGCTGGATCAGCGCTTCGCCGGTGACATCGTCCTTGCCTTCTTCCTTGGGCGGATTGTAGTCCACGTGATAGACGCGCCCCGAGCCGGGATGGACACGGCGGCCCGCCAGGCGCGTGACGATTTCCTCGTCGTCGACGGCCACTTCCAGCACGTGGTCGAGCTTGACGTTGGCTTCCTTCATGGCATCGGCCTGGGGAATCGTCCGCGGGAAGCCGTCGAACAGGAAGCCATTGGCACAATCCGGCTGGGCGATGCGCTCCTTGACCAGGGCGATGATGATATCGTCGGACACCAGGCCGCCGCTGTTCATGATCTCCTTGACCTTGAGCCCGAGTTCACTGCCTTCCTTGACCGCCGCACGCAGCATATCTCCGGTGGAGATCTGCGGAATGTCGAAACGCTCACAGATGAATTGGGCCTGGGTGCCCTTGCCTGCGCCCGGGGCGCCCAACAAGATCAAACGCATCGATAGTGCTCCTTGAACGAGGGATACCGTCTTCGTTATCGACCATGGTGCATGTCACCCGCATTCGTCATGGCCGCTGGAATGGCCCATGACGATACCTGCACGGCTCAGGCGGCACAAGCACGCCCGCACCGCGATCTCCGTTCGCGATCGAGCACAAACCGCTTGTTTTCATCGACTTGGGCCAGGCGTTGCACTTTCGTCGCGACCGTATTCCTCGCCGGACGCCCCCTCTCGTCAAGCACCCGACGAAAAAAAGCGGCTCCCCGAGGGGAGCCGCTTTCGGCATGCCGAAGATGCGCATGCGTCCGCTTACATCAACAGGCGACGAATATCGCTCAGCGCCTGGGCCAGGAAGGCCGTGAAGCGCGCCGCATCCGCACCGTTGACCGCGCGGTGATCGTAGGACAGCGACAGCGGCATCATCAGCCTTGGGGCGAACTCCGCACCGTCCCACACCGGCTTCATCTGCGCCTTGGAGACGCCGAGGATGGCGACTTCCGGGGCGTTGACGATGGGCGTGAAGGCAGTCCCACCGATGGAACCCAGGCTGGAGATGGTGAAGCAGCCGCCCGTCATCTCCTCGCGCTTGAGCTTCTTCGACTGTGCCTTGCCGGCCAGTTCGACCGATTCCTTGGCCAGCTCGATCAGCGACTTCTGATCGGCGTTGCGGATCACCGGCACCATCAGGCCGTCCGGCGTATCCACGGCGATACCGATGTGCACGTAATGCTTCTGCACCAGGGTCTCGCCGTCGCTCTTCAGGCTGACGTTGAACTGCGGGAATTTCTGCAAGGCATAGGCGCAGGCCTTGATCAGGAACGGCAGCGGCGTGAGCTTGGCGTCCTGCTTGGCAGCCTCGTCCTTCATCGACTTGCGGAAGGCCTCGAGCTCGGTGATGTCCGCTTCGTCGAACTGGGTCACGTGCGGCACGTTGAGCCAGCTGCGATGCAGGTTGGCCGCACCGGCCTTCATCAGGCGGCCCATGGGCTTTTCCTCGACCTCGCCGAACTGGCTGAAGTCGATGTCCGGCACCGCCGGGATGCCCGCACCGTCCGTCGGCGCGGCCGTGCTTCCGGTGCCGCTGGCGCGCTGCTGAAGGGCGTTCTTGACGTAACCCTGGACGTCTTCCTTCAGTACGCGACTCTTGGGCCCGGTGGGCGTGACCTGAGCCAGGTCGACGCCCAGTTCACGCGCCAGCATGCGGACCGCCGGCCCGGCATGCACGTGCGCACCGGCAGTCTTCTTGTCGCCGTGCTTGTGACGTGCCTCGGGACTCGGCTCGCCTGCAGGCTGCGCAGCGCGTTTGGCATCGGACTTGGCCGGCGCCGGCCGGGAGTCAGTCGCCTTTTGCTGACCGGCGTCGGCTTTCTCGGCGCCGGACTTCTTGCCGCCATCGGACTTCTTGGCCGGCTTCTTCGCGCCGGCCACCGGAGTGCCGGCCACCTCGATGTAGCCGATCAGGTCGCCCTCGGAAACGCTGTCGCCTTCCTTGACCGAGACTTCGACCACCTTGCCCTTGTAGGGGCTGGGAACGTCCATGGAGGCCTTGTCGGACTCCAGCGTGATCAGCGTATCTTCCTCGCCGATCTCGTCACCTTCGCCGATGGCAACCTCGATGATCTCGACGCCTTCGCTGCCGCCGATATCGGGGACGCGAAGTTCCTTGCGGCCGGACTCGCCTTCGCCTGCGTCCTCTTCGCTGTCATCGCCGTCGGCCTCGTCTTCCGCCAGGGCGCTGCTCGCGTCGTCTTCCGCCGGTGCCGCGTCGGTCTCGTCGTCGTCCCCGCCTTCGCCGGCGATCTCCATGCTGCCGATCACATCGCCTTCGGAAACACTGTCGCCTTCCTTGACCGCCAGCGAGACCAGCTTGCCACTGTACGGGCTCGGGACGTCCATGGACGCCTTGTCGGACTCCAGCGTGATCAAGGTGTCTTCCGCCTCGATCTCGTCGCCTTCGCTGACCGGTACCTCGATGATCTCGACGCCTTCACTGCCGCCGATATCCGGCACCTTGACCTCGACGGTACGCTTGCCGCCACCGCCGGACTTCTTCGGCGCCGCCTTTTCGGGTGCCGCCATTTCCTGCTCTTCGGAGGCACTCGCGTCCTGTGACGCTTCCTCGTCCTGAGAGGCGGTATCACCGGCGTCGTCGCCACCGCCTTCCGCTTCGAGCTCGAGGATGTCGTCGCCCTCGGAGACGGTATCGCCTTCCTTGACCAGCACCTTGACGACCTTACCGCCCTTGGGCGCGGGGACGTCCATGCTGGCCTTGTCGGATTCCAGCGTGATCATGGTGTCCTCGGGCGCGATGACATCGCCCTCGGACACCGTCACCTCGATGATCTCGACGCCTTCGCTGCCGCCGATATCGGGAACTTTGATGATTTCGCTACTCAAGGTCGCGCTCCTTTCCAATCTGGCGGTCTGGTCGCTCCGGTCCTCGCTGCCGACCGGGTGACGCGACCAGACCAGGCAATCTGGCCATGGCCGCCACCGCCCCTAGGCGATGACGGCACCCTGATGGGACCCTTCGGTCCAGGGCATCAACGGGGCTCAAGACACCAGCGGGCTGGGCTTGGCGGGGTCGATGCCGTATTTCTTCATGGCATCGTTGACGACCTTGACGTCGATCTCACCGCGATTGGCCAGCGCGCGCAGCGCTTGAATGGTGACGTAGTAGCGGTCGACTTCGAAGAAACGACGCAGCGCTTCACGCGTGTCGGAACGTCCGAAACCATCGGTCCCCAGCACGTGGAAGTCGCTCGGTACCCAGGCGCGGATCTGGTCGGCGTAGAGCTTCATGTAGTCGGTCGAGGCGACGACCGGCCCTTCGGCGCTATCCAGCTGCTGCACCACCCACGGCTTCTCACGCTTCTCATCGTAGTCGAGGAACTGCAGGCGGTCGTATTCGAGCGCTTCGCGACGCAGCTCGTTGAAGCTGGTCACGCTCCACACGTCGGCGACCACGCCATGCTCTTCCGCCAGCATCTCGGCGGCGGCCTCGACTTCGCGCAGGATCGTGCCGCTGCCCAACAGCTGCACGCGCGGCTGTTTCTTGCGGCCGTCCTTCTTGCCTTCCGAGAGACGATACATGCCGCGAACGATGCCTTCCTCGCTGCCCTCCGGCATTTCCGGGTGCGGGTAGTTCTCGTTCATCACGGTCAGGTAGTAGAAGCAGTTTTCCTTGTCCTGGAACATCCGCTTCAGCCCGTCCTGCAGGATGACCGCCACCTCGTGGCCATAGCACGGGTCGTAGGCACGGCAGGTCGGCACGGTCGACATCAGGATATGGCTGTGGCCGTCCTGGTGCTGCAGGCCTTCGCCGTTGATGGTGGTACGCCCGGCGGTACCGCCGATCATGAAGCCACGCGCCTGCAGGTCACCGGCGGCCCAGACCAGGTCGCCGACACGCTGATAGCCGAACATCGAGTAGTAGACGTAGAACGGAATCAGCGGCAGGTGGTGGTTGGCGTACGCCGTCGCCGCCGCGATCCACGCGGACATGGAGCCGGCTTCGGTGATGCCTTCCTCGAGAATCTGGCCTTTCTGATCCTCGCGGTAGTACATGATCTGACCGGCATCCATCGGCTCGTACTTCTGGCCTTCGGCGGCGTAGATGCCAAGCTGACGGAACATGCCCTCCATCCCGAAGGTACGCGCCTCGTCGGGAATGATCGGCACCACCCGCGAGCCGAGCTGCTTGTTCTTGACCAAGCCGTTGAGCACGCGCACGAAGGACATCGTGCTGGACACTTCACGGTCGCCGGAGCCCTTGAGCTGGGACGCGAACATCTTGTCGTCGAGCCCGGGGATCTCGAGCGCCTCGAAGTCGTTCTTGCGTGCCGGCAAGAAGCCGCCGAGCTTCTCGCGCTGGAGATGCAGGTACTTCATCTCCGGGCTGTCGTCGTCGGGCTTGTAGTACGGAATATCGCCGCTTTCGATCTGCTTGTCGGAGATCGGGATGCCGAACCGGTCGCGGAACGCCTTGAGGGCGTCGGTATCCATCGACTTGATCTGGTGGGCTTCCATGTCGGCTTCGCCGCTGCCGCCGCCCATGCCGTAACCCTTGACGGTGTGCGCCAGGATCACGGTGGGACGGTTGCCCGCGTTGTTGACCGCTTCATGGTAGGCCGCATAGACCTTCTGCGGGTCGTGGCCGCCCCGGTTGAGACGGAAGATCTGCTCGTCGGTGTAGTCCTTGACCATCGCCGCGGTTTCTTCGTACTTGCCGAAGAAATGCTCGCGGGTGTAGGCACCGCCCTGAGCCTTGTAGTTCTGGTACTCGCCGTCGACCGCCTCGTCCATGCGCTTTTGCAGCATGCCGTTGGCGTCCTGCTCGAACAGCGGGTCCCACTGACCGCCCCACACGACCTTGATCACGTTCCAGCCGGCACCGCGGAAGACGCCTTCCAGCTCGTCGATGATGCGCGAGTTGCCACGCACCGGGCCATCGAGACGCTGCAGGTTGCAGTTGATGACGAAGATCAGGTTGTCGAGCTTTTCACGGCTGGCCAGATGCAGCGCGCCGAGGGTTTCGGGCTCGTCGCACTCGCCGTCCCCCAGGAATGCCCAGACCTTGCGGTCCTTCATGTCCTCGAGTTCACGCGAATGCAGGTACTTCATCACGTGAGCCTGATAGATCGCCTGGATCGGCCCCAGTCCCATGGAGACCGTGGGGAACTGCCAGTAATCCGGCATCAGGTACGGGTGGGGGTAAGACGGCAGCGCGTCGCCGTCGACTTCCTGACGGAAGTTGTCCATCTGCTCTTCGGTCAGGCGGCCTTCGAGGAAGGAACGCGCATAGATGCCCGGCGTCACGTGCCCCTGGATGTACAGCAGGTCGCCCTTGTGATCGCCATTGTCCGCGCGGAAGAAGTGGTTGAAGCCCACTTCGTACAAGGTCGCACTGGACTGGTAGCTGGCAATGTGACCGCCCAGGCCCTTGTGCTTCTTGTTGGCGCGCAGCACCTGCACCATCGCGTTCCAGCGAATGGCCGAGCGAATCTTGCGCTCGATGAACATGTCGCCGGGCATCTTGGCTTCACGATGCATCGGGATGGTATTGCGATGCGGCGTGGTCCCGGAAAACGGCGGTGAAGAGCCATCGCGACGCAGGCGGTCCGCCAGGCGACTCATGATATACCGAGCACGTTCTTCGCCCTCATGCTCGATGACCGAGGCCAAGGAATCCAGCCATTCCGTGGTTTCGATCGGATCGAGATCTTCTCTTGCCTCCAGACTCATAGACGTCTCTCCGAATGAAGCATGTATGTCGGTTGGCCCGTCTACGCATCGCGATGGGGCCTGTGGCGCTCTTCAGTGCGGGCGCGACCTTCTTTGGGCCGAGTCTCCGGGGAAAGCTTTCTGTAATTTCCTTACAGCGGGGCGTGCAAGACGCACGAATTCAGGCGACGAAGATACCGCAAACGCTGTCTGCTGCCAATTCGATAGGTCGCAAGCGGGTTGCAAAATGCTGATGCATGGCATGGAAAGCGGCATCGCCCTCGGCATGCGACAAAGGCTTACACGATGTAGTGGAATTACACGCATGCCCGGGCATCGCTTGCCTGCGTCGTCAACGCCTGCACGCACTGGCGAAAGTAGGCCCAGTCGAAGGCCGGCCCCGGGTCGGTCTTGCGCAGCGGCGCAATTCGCGCGTGGCTGGTCACGCGCGCCAGCGTCAAGGCGGGATAGCGCGCATGCAGTGCCAGGAACACCCGCGCCAGGCAACGATACTGTGCCTCGCGGTAGGCGTGAATCTCGTCGCCTTCCAGCTCGATGCCGATGCTGAAATCGTTGAGTTCGCGACGTTCGCGATGTCCGTCCCACCAGCGCGAGCGCCCGGCATGCCAGGCGCGGCGGTCGAAGCCCACGAACTGTACCGCTTCGCCATCGCGGCGGATCAGCACATGCGCCGACACCCGCAGGGCATGGATCGTGGCAAAGTAGGGATGCGCGGCGGGATCGAGACGATTGGTGAACAACCGTTCGATGGCATCGCCCCCGAAGCGCCCCGGGGGCAAGCTGATGGAATGCAGCACCAGCGCCGACACCTCGTCTTCGGGCCGTGCGTTATGATTGGGCGAGGCGACGTGCCGCGCCGCCGTCAGCCAATGATGAGGATCGACTTGCATGCGTGCTCCTGCCAACCTGACGATACGCCGTGACACGGGGCTGCACACCCCCTGACCGCCTCGGCGTCATCCCGATATAATGCGAGTATTGTCGCACACCCAAGCAAAGGCCCCGACATGCACTATCGCGAAGCTCTTGCGGAAGACATCAGAACCAGCGCCGCTCGCTTGCTGGCCGAGGACGTCGGCCCCGGCGACATCACCGCCCAGTTGATTCCCGCCAAGCAGTGGGCCTGGGCGCGCGTCGTCTCCCGCGAGGATGCCGTGCTGTGCGGCGTCGCCTGGGTCGACGAGCTCTATCGCCGCCTCGACCCGAGCGTCAGGCTCACCTGGCACGCCGCCGATGGCGACGCCCTCGCGCCGGATCAGGTCTTCCTCGAACTGGAAGGCCCCGCCCGCAGCCTGATGACCGGCGAGCGCGCGGCCCTCAACCTGCTGCAGACGCTGTCCGGCACCGCCACCCGCACGCGCGACTATGCCGCACGGGTCGCGGACACCGGCGTGGCCTTGCTCGACACCCGCAAGACCCTGCCCGGCCTGCGCCTGGCCCAGAAATACGCCGTCACTTGCGGCGGCGGCCACAACCACCGCCTCGGCCTGCACGACGCCTTCCTGATCAAGGAAAACCACATCGCCGCCTGCGGCGGCATCGCCGAGGCAGTGACCGCCGCACGTCGCATCGCCAGCGACCTGCCGGTGGAAGTGGAAGTGGAGTCGCTCGACGAGCTGGACGCCGCGCTCGAGGCTGGCGCCGACACCATCATGCTCGACAATTTCGCGCTCGAGACGCTGCGCGAAGCGGTCGCCCGCAATGCCGGCCGCAGTCGTCTGGAAGCCTCCGGCAATGTCAGCGAGGCGACCTTGCGCGAGATCGCCGAGACCGGTGTCGACTGCATCTCCATCGGCGCGCTGACCAAGGACGTCAAGGCCATCGATCTCTCGATGCGCGTGGTACGCACCGAGACACGCTGATCGCCCCTGGCGACGCGGCTCAACGTCCGAAGGCGAGCATCCGCTCCAGCGGCGCGAGGGCACGTTCGCGCAGGCCCGCTTCGACCTCGATGTCGCCGCCGCCCTCGCGCAGCGCGTGCTCGAGACGGTCGAGGTCGTTCATCGCCATCCACGGGCAGTGCGCGCAGCTGCGGCAGGTCGCACCCTCGCCCGCGGTCGGTGCCTCGATGAGCGTCTTCTCGGGCACCGCCTGCTGCATCTTGTAGAAAATGCCGCGGTCGGTGGCCACGATCAGTTGAGGCTGCTCCAGCTCGCGCGCGGCCTGGATCAACTGCGAGGTCGACCCCACCACGTCGGCCAGCTCAATCACCGCCGACGGCGACTCGGGATGCACCAGCAAGGCGGCCTGGGGGTAGACCTTCTTCAGATCCAGCACCCCTTGTGCCTTGAACTCCTCGTGCACGATGCAGGCCCCGTCCCACAGCAGCATGTCGGCACCGGTACGCTCGCGGATGTAGCGTCCCAGGTGCTTGTCCGGCGCCCACAGGATCTTTTCACCACGGGCATGCAGGTGCTCGATCACCTCGACCGCGATCGACGAGGTCACCACCCAGTCGGCACGCGCCTTGACCGCCGCCGACGTGTTGGCATAGACCACCACGGTGCGATCGGGATGTGCGTCGCAGAAGGCCGCGAACGCCGCCGGCGGGCATCCTTCGTCGAGCGAGCAGGTCGCCTCCAGCGTGGGCATGACCACGCGCTTTTCGGGGGAAAGGATCTTGGCCGTCTCGCCCATGAAACGCACGCCGGCCACGACCAGCGTGGTGGCCGGGTGCCGTGCGCCGAAGCGGGCCATTTCCAGGGAGTCGGCCACGCAGCCGCCGCTTTCCTCGGCCAGCTGTTGAATGGCATCGTCGGTATAGTAATGCGCCACCAGCACGGCATCGCGCTCGCGCAGCAAGCGCTGGATCGTCTCGGCCTGGGCGCGCGCCCGGGCACTGGGCACGGCGGGACAATAGGTACGCGCCAGCGACGTTGTGGCCGGCGCTTTCGGTGTCATGATCGTCATCGTGTCTACCACTGCGACTGGCAGGGGCTCCCCCTGCGTAACGAGAAGCGGCGCTTGCGATCTCTTCGCGACACGCCACACCCGCCATCATGATACGGCCGGCCACCCGCGGCTCGCCAGTCCCGCCTCCGGGTTACCCGCAAGGCTCCGTGGCGCATGACACGTTCCCAGAAACGCAAAAACCCCGCCTCATGCGAGACGGGGTGGAATGCTGGTGGGTCGTGTAGGATTCGAACCTACGACCAATTGGTTAAAAGCCAACTGCTCTACCACTGAGCTAACGACCCATAATCTGCCCTGGCAGGCAGTCGACGGCGGCAATGGTGGGTCGTGTAGGATTCGAACCTACGACCAATTGGTTAAAAGCCAACTGCTCTACCACTGAGCTAACGACCCGCCGCCGGGTCTTCGAGACGCACCATCAAGGGCATGTGCCGATGGTGGGTCGTGTAGGATTCGAACCTACGACCAATTGGTTAAAAGCCAACTGCTCTACCACTGAGCTAACGACCCGTCCCGACAGGGCGCACATAGTACTGATAACGCTCGACATTGACAAGATTTTTTTGCCGGGAACGCGCTCACCGCGAGCGCCGCGACGACTTCGGCTTGCGCATGGCATTGACCGGACGGCGCTTGTTCTTGTCACGGCTCCAGCGATTCTGCTCGTCGGGCGTCAGTTCGGGCACCTTGCGCGCTGGCAGGTCCGCCAGCTGCGCCAGGTCGTCGATCTCATCCTGCGACAGCTCGACCCATTCGCCGGCCTTGGCGCGCTTGTCGAGAAAGATGTTGCCGTAGCGCACACGCTTGAGACGACTCACCGTGAGTCCTTGAGATTCCCAGAGACGCCGTACCTCGCGGTTGCGTCCCTCAAGGATCACCACGTGGAACCAGGTGTTGATGCCCTCGCCGCCGAATTCCTGCACATCGGTGAAACGCGCCGGGCCATCCTCGAGCATCACGCCCTCGACCATGGCATTGACGTGTTCCTGGCGAACGTTGCCCATCACGCGCACCGCGTATTCGCGCTCGACCTGCGTGGCGGGATGCATCAGGCGGTTGGCGAGCTCGCCATCGGTGGTGAACAGCAGCAGGCCGCTGGTGTTGATGTCGAGACGACCGACGGCGATCCAGCGCTCGCCCTTGAGACGCGGCAGGCGCTCGAACACGGTACGCCGACCCTCGGGGTCACGTCGCGTGCACAGCTCGCCTTCGGGCTTGTTGTACATGATGACGCGCCGGGGCACTTCCTCGGCATCGCGCAGATTGACCGGCCGCTCGTCGAAGGTGACGCGGTCGCGTGTCTCGATGCGATCGCCCAGGGTGGCGACCTGACCGTTGACCTTGACGCGGCCATCGGCGATGGCGGTCTCCATCTCGCGGCGCGAGCCGAAGCCCGCGCGGGCCAGGACCTTCTGTAATTTCTCGGTAGGCGTGTTCATGGATCGAACGTTGTCTCGTCTGATGAATGTTCCGCGTCCGCCGCGGAGGCGTCGTCGCCCGCTCGGGACGATTCGGCCTGCTCGGTGCGCCGGCGGGCGCGTTCGGCCAGGCGAGCCTCGAGTTCGGCGAAGCTCAATCCCGACCGCTCGGACGCCGTCTCGGCGTGCTGGTCGTCGACCGTCTCGGTCGTCGTGATGTCTTGCGTGGCTTCGGATGCCTGCGGGGCATCGTCGTCCGGCGGCATATTCTCGGCGTTGTCGGCGTGAGTGTCACGCACTGATGCCGACGACGCGTCGGTATGCCCCAGGGCCTCCTCGAAACGCGCCTCGAACTCCTTGAGCTCGTGCATCGGTGGCAACGCATCGAGGGTCTTGAGGCCGAAATCGTCGAGGAAGGTACGCGTCGTGGCATAGACCGACGGCCGCCCCGGCACATCGCGCTGTCCCACCACGCGAATCCAGCCTCGCTCGGTCAAGGTACGCACGATCGAGCTGCTCACCGAGACGCCACGCACCTCTTCGATATCGCCTCGGGTCACCGGTTGACGATAGGCGATCAATGCCAGGGTCTCCAGTAACGCGCGCGAATAGCGCTGCGGCCGCTCGTCCCAGAGTCGCGAGATCCACGGCGAAAAACGCGCACGAATCCGCACCTGAAAGCCCGAAGCGGTTTCGACGAGTTCCAGGGCGCTGTTCTCGAGGCGCTCGCCCAAACGCGCCAGGGCGTCGCGCAGCTCGCCGCGCGAGGGACGCTCGCGCTCGTCGAACAGGGTTTCCAGACGCTCCGGCGTCAGCGGCTCGCCGGCAGCCAGCAACGCGGCTTCGCAGACCTCGTCGAGAGACGTGGGCGCCTCGTTCATTGCGGTTCCTCTTCGGCATCGGCGAAGGCACTTTCTCCGCCATCGTCGTCCTCCGCCCCGCTGCCGTCGTCGTCGACGTCCGGCGTCAGACGCGCGCGCACGTGGATCGGCGACAGCGGAGCGTTCTGCGTGATATCGATCATGGCTTCCTTGGCCAGCTCGAGAATCGCCATGAAGGTCACCACCACGCCGGCGCGCCCCTCCTCGAGCGTGAACAGTGCCTCGAAGGGCACGTAACGCTGCCCCTCGAGCCGTTCCATGATGCGCAGCATGCGCTCGCGCGTGGACAGCACCTCACGACTGATCTGGTGCGACTGCTGAAACTCGGCGCGCTTGAGCAGGCCCGACAAGGCATGCAAGAGCTCGTCCAGCTCGACCTCGGGGTGGATCACGCGCGTCTCCAGGGACGGCAGCGCGGCTTGCGCCACCACCCAGTCGCGCCCCTCGCGCGGCAGTGCGTCGAGCCCCTCGGCGGCCAGCTTCAACTGTTCGTACTCCTGCAGGCGGCGAATCAGCTCGGCACGCGGGTCCTCGTCGTCCTCGTCGTCGCCCTTGGGCGGTCGTGGCAGCAACGAGCGCGACTTGATCTCCGCCAGCATGGCCGCCATCAGCAGGTACTCGCCCGCCAGATCGATCTCCAGGGCCCGCATCAGCTCGACGTACTCGATGTACTGATGGGTGATGGCCGCCACGTCGATGCTCAGGATATCGAGATTCTGACGCCGAATCAGGTATAGCAGCAGGTCGAGCGGCCCCTCGAAGGTCTCGAGAAAGACACGCAGCGCCTCGGGCGGAATGTAGAGATCTTCCGGCAGCTCGGTGATGGGCTGGTCGTGCAGGCGCGCCAACACCGACGCCTGGGCAACGGCCGGCGCCGTATCGGCATCGGTGGGCTGGGCTGTATCGCTCACGCGGGACCCTCTCCTCGACTGCGCCTCACGGCGCGACCTTCGACAAACGCGCAGTGTAGCAAGGCCGCCGGGGAGCGAACACGCCCGCGTGGCGCGAGGCAGGTATCAGGCGCCTTCGGTCGCCCGCGCGAAACGTCGATAGGTGAACTCGGACGTCCCCGAGGCATCACGCACCGCCAGGGTCTGCACCTCGTCATGGTAGGGCGATTTTTCGCACACCGGGTCCATCTGCGCGGCATCGCCGGTAAGCATCAAGGCCTGGCAACGACAGCCGCCCCAGTCGATTTCCTTGCGCTCGCAGTCCTGGCAGGTCTCGGGCATCCAGTGCGTACCGCGATAGGCGTTGAAGGCCGGGCTGTCGTACCAGATATCGCTCAGCGCATGCTCCGCGACATTCCAGAACGTCAGGTGCGGGATCGTCTCCGCCGCATGGCACGGCAGCACCTTGCCCGAAGGCGTCACATTGAGGGACTGTCGCCCCCAGCCGTTCATGCAGGGCTTGGGCAGACGCGCATGATAATCCGGGACCACGGCGTCGATGACCAGACGCCCCTGCAGGCGCTCACGCGCGGCCTCGACCCGCTCGACGGCCGCCATGACCTGCTCGCGACTCGGCATCAGGGCGGCGCGATTGACCAGCGCCCAGCCATAGTACTGCGCATGGGCGATCTCCAGCCGCCGCGCCCCCAGCTCCACGGCCAGGTCCACGAAGTCGTCGATCTGATGCAGGTTGGCGCGGTGGATCACCGCGTTCAGCGTCAGCGGCAGTCCGACGTCCGTCACCTCGGCGGCGAAGGCCCGCTTGCGTGCATGGGCGCCGCTCATGTTGGCGACATGATCGGTCACCTCGGGCGTGGCGCCCTGAAACGACAGCTGGACGTGATCGAGGCCCGCCTCCGCCAGGGTCTCCAGCCGGGCACGGTCGATGTTGACGCCCGCGGTGATCAGGTTGGAATACAAGCCCGCGTCCACGCAGGCCGCCACCAGCTCGGGCAAGTCGGGACGCAGCGCAGGCTCGCCGCCCGAGAGATGGACCTGCAGCACGCCAAGCTCGGCGGCTTCGGCGAAGACCCGTCGCCAGGTCACGGTATCCAGCTCGTGGCGGCGGCGCTCCAGGGCCACCGGATTGGAACAGTACGGGCACTGCAGGGGACAGCGGTGCGTCAATTCCGCCAGCATCCCCATGGGCGGCTGCACGGCATGCGCCTGCGAAGGTGTCATGCCACCTCCAGTACGCGCTTTTCGACCAGTCCCGCGAACATGGCCGTGACGTCCTGGGCGATGCGTTCGCGCGGCGCCTGATAGGTCTCGCACAGCCGATCGATGATCGTGCCGACGCTGCGTTCGCCATCCACCTGGCCGACCACGGCCTGCGCGATGCCATCGAGCTGGAAGACGCGCTCGGGCGCCAGCAATACCCAGCCGCCCCGCCGTTTATCTTCACGCAGCCTGACGCCGCGCGGCAGGCGCACGATGTCGCTTTCCTGAATTGCCGTCATGACGTTTCCGTTTGCGCGTCGCCATCCCAGGCCCCGGGCGGCACGTGGCCGGGCGCGACATAGGCGTGATGCAAGGCGTCCAGTTGGGTCCACAGCACCTGACACTTGAAGATCAGCGCGTCGAGCACCGCCTGCTGCTGATCCGGTCGGCGGGCATGGCGCTTGACGTAATCGAGTGCCATTTCCGCGTCTCGCGGCGCCTGGGTCAGGCGCGGTTCGAAATAGGCCAGGGTCTCGGCGGAAACGAAGTCGTAGTGCTCGAGCATGCCGCTGACCCGCTGGCCGATCACCAGGGGCGAGAACAGCTCGGTCAGCGACGAGGCGATGGCCTCCAGCACGCTGCGCTCGCGCACGAAATGCAGATAGGCCTCCACCGCAAAGCGCGTGGCCGGCAGAATCCGCCGGGTCGAGACCACCATCTCACGATCCAGCTCCAGCCCGTCGGTGAGCTTCAGCCAGCGCGCGATACCGCCCTCGCCCTCGGCTTCACCGTCATGATCCACCAGCCGGGCACGCCACGCGCGGCGCAGCGCCGAATCGTCGAGGCGCGCGATCAGCGAGGCGTCCTTGAGCGGGATCATCGACTGGTAGTAATAGCGATTGAGGGCCCATGCCTGAACCTGACGGCGATTCAGCTCGCCGTTCTGCAGCATGAGCTGAAAGGGATGACGGTGATGGTAACGCTGCTCGCCGATCGCGCGTAAACGTGCTTCCAGTTCGTCCGCGCTCAACGCCTCGTGGATCGGGGTTTCAATATCACTCATCAGCATTCCAGTTCCATGCCGTCGTGGGCGATCTCCCACCCGTGACGCCTGGCCTCCCGGCGCTCCGGGGAGTCGTCGATCAAGACCGGATTGGTGTTGTTGATGTGAACGAAGACACGTCGTCCGATGTTCAGCGACGACAGCGCGGCCATGCTGCCCGTCTCGCCGGACATCGACATGTGCCCCATGCGGCTTCCCGTCTTGTGGCCGACACCGGCGCGAATCATCTCGTCGTCACGCCACAGCGTACCGTCGAACAGCAACAGGTCGGCGCCCTCGAGACGTGCCGCCAGGCGTTCGTTCATCGCGGCACAACCGGGAATGTAATAGGCACGCCGCGCGCCGACGCGAAACTCCACGCCCACGGTGGCCTCGCCTTCGCTGCCGATGTCGGGGTCCTCGCCCTCCAGGTACAGCGCCGCCTTGCCGGGCACCGCGAATATGCGCGCCTCGAGCCCCTCGGCGAGCGTCAGGGTCTCTTCCAGTGCCACTTCGACACGTTCGACATGATCGGGAGCGAGAACGTTGAAGACCGGACTGTCGCGCAACGCGGCATGAATCTCCGGCGTCGCGTGAAGACGATAGGGCGAGCTTTCACGCAGACTCAGCAGACCGCCGACATGATCGACGTCGCCGTTGGTCAGCAAGATCGAGGCGATCGGCGTGTCACGCTTCCCCTGACGCGGAAACAGCGCCGGGGTCCCGCGTATCTGGGTGAGCACCTCGGGGGCGCAGTTGATCAGGGCCCACGAGCGGCCATCGGCGCTCACGGCCAGGGAGGATTGGGTTCGCGGCGTGACACGGGGGTCGCCCGCCCACGCCAGCCGGCATACATCGCAACGACAATTCCACTGAGGGAGGCCGCCACCGGCGGCCGCCCCGAGTACATGGATATACAACGCCGCCTCAGAATTCGGCGGGCATGTAGTCGTTGATTTCCAGCGCGATGCAGATTTCCGTCACTTCCGGGGTCATCCAGGCCATTTCCGTCTCTCCATCAGGGTAAATGTCACCGTTCCATCATAAACCGTTAGCGTGATTAGCGCATCTTCAACTAGCCATTGTCCGCTGCATCATCGGCCTTGCGATAGCGCCCCGCGTAGTCGAAGAGCTTGTCCCGGATCTGCCAGTGGCGACCCACCTTGCGTCCGATCACGAAATCCGGGGCCTTGAGACGCCGCTCGCCGGCGATCACCGCCTCGGGCGAATCCGGCCGCCAGTCGCTGCCCGGCGCCCGCAGGTGATGGCGCAGAAAGGCCAGCGTGAAGGCGCGACGCTGTGCGGCGGTTTCCAGCGCGAACCACTCGTCGAGCGTGGCGCCGTCTTCATCATGGTAGGTCACTTTCAGGCGCGGCAGCCCGCGACCATTGGTTACCGCCTGTAACTGCATCCCCGAGACTCGCAGCACCTTGGCTTCCTTGAGACGCAGCGCAGCCTTGAGCTTGTCGTCGGGGTCGACCAGCCGCTCGTCGCATTGATGGCAGGCACGCGCGGCGATATCGTTTTCCGCGCCGCACTGATCGCAGACCTTGAAGCGAAAACGAAAGTCGCACTGCCGGCGCCGCCCGTCCGTGTCTTCCAGCAGGCCTTGGCAGCGACGGCCGTAATGTTCGATGACCAATTCGCCATCGCGCTTGCCCCAGAACAGATTGGCATGCCCGCATGCCGGGCATTCGACCTGTACCGGTTCGGCATCGGAATCGGGCCTGGGCTCGCCGACCTCCGGCGCATACAGGTCCCAGGGGTTGCCCGCATAATCGAGAATCAGGCAGTCCTGCTTGCCCGGCGCCAGCCGCAAGCCGCGCCCGACGATCTGCTGATACAGACTGACGGACTCCGTGGGCCTCAGGATCGCGATCAGATCCACATGCGGGGCATCGAAACCGGTCGTGAGGACCGCCACGTTGACGAGATACTTCAACCGCTGCGCCTTGAAGTCCTCGATCAGTGCTTCGCGCTCCCGCCCCGGCGTCGCGCCCACGATCAGCGCCGCCTGCTGCGCCGGCAGATATCCCATGATTTCCCGCGCGTGCGCCACCGTGGCCGCGAAGATCATCACGCCGCGCCGCTCGCGGGCCTGCTCGACGACCTCGGCGATGATCCCCGGCGTCGCCCGGTGCCCCTGCACGACGCGGTTCAGCTCCGCCTCCTCGAAGCCGCCGCCGCGACCGGGCGACAGCCGCGAGAAGTCATACCGGGTCTGCTCGCCATCCTCAGCATACAGTGCGGCATCCACGCGTCGGGGCGGCGCCAGATAGCCCTGCTTGACCATCAGTCGCAGTGGCTGCTCGAACACGCAATCCTGAAAGAAGCAATCCGCGTCGCCGCGCACCATGCCGTGGTGATGACGGTGGTAGATGAAGCCTTGCCCCAGACGATACGGCGTCGCCGTCAGGCCCAGCACCTTGAGGCGCGGGTTGTGGCGCCGCAGGTGCGCGATCACCTGATGATAGCTCGACGCGCCCTTGTCATCCCGGACCTTGCCCGCCGACGCCCCCGGCGGAATGCGGTGGCACTCGTCGATGACCAGCAGGGTGAACGCGCCCCACGCTTCGTGGGCCTCGAAACGCTCCAGGCTCCTGACCACGGACTGCACCGAACCGAAGACCACCTGACGCTCGCTTTCCTTGCGTCCCAGACCGGCACTGAACAGGTCCGCCTCCAGTCCATAGGCGCGGTACTTGGCATGGTTCTGCTCGACCAGCTCCCGAACGTGCGCCAGTACCAGGACCCGGCCGCGTGCCAGCCGTGCCAGTTCGGCGATGACCAGCGACTTGCCGCTGCCGGTGGGCAGCACCACCACGGCGGGATCGTCGCCGCGCCGGAAATGCGCGATGACGTTATCGACGGCCTGATGCTGGTAGGGGCGAAGCGAGGGCGCGCTCATGCGGGACATCCACGGAACAAAAGGCGAATGTTAGCATCGCCGGCAAGGTCTCGGGGGCGGTCGGCACCTTGATCTTGGTGCCGGGCGCCCCGACTTCATGAGTACAACGCCATGTCACGATGTTCTCGAATCGCGGCAACACCGACGCTCAGGAGGTCCCATGCAAGCACCCACCAGCCCCGACTGTCCCGAATGCGGTAGCCGCACCAAGCGTTTCCCGCCCGGTCGCGAGGGCCAGTATCATGTCTTCTGCGAAGATTGCGGCCATGACTTCGGGCGCTACGACCGTCTCGTCGCAGACTATCGTCACACCCTCGACGAGCTGGAAGCGCATCTCGAGGCGTCCGGCACATCGCGAGACGCCTGATTCGGTGCCCACCCGGCATTCATCATCTTCTTTTCCAGCGGAGGTCACATGTCCTCGACCACATCGCATTTCGTCGTGCTCGCCGAGTTCCGGATCAAGGAAGGCCAGGTGCCTGCCTTTCTCGCCCTGGCCCACAACGACGCCAACGAATCACTGGCCAATGAGGAAGGCTGCCTGGCATTCGACGTGCTGACGCCGGAAGGCAGCGACAATCTCGTCGTGCTGCACGAGGTCTATCGCGACCGCGCCGCCTTCGAGCACCACATGCAGATGCCCCACTACGCGCCGTTCAAGGAAGGCAGCGCCCCATTGCTCGTCGATGAGCCGTCGGTACGCTTTTTCTACACGGCCACACGTCCCGAATAACGCGCCCCTCACCGGGCAAGCGCAAGGCCGCGACGCCGAACGCCGCGGTCTTGCCGCCTCGCCCGGCTCAGCTCACCTGCCCTGGCCCATCGAGTGCCCCATCTCTATGGCAATGCCGGCGTCATGGCGCCATAAAAAACCGGCTTGCCCCAAGGCAAGCCGGCTTTCATCTGCACAAGCGCATTAACCTCAGTCCACCCACACCCGGGCATTGCGGAACATCCGCATCCAGGCACCGTCCTGCCGCCATTCGTCGGGACGCCAGGAGTTGGTGACCGCGCGGGCCACGCGCTCGGGGTGAGGCATCATGATCGTCACGCGGCCATCCGGCGTGGTCAGCCCCGTGATGCCCGCGGACGAGCCATTGGGGTTGGCGGGATAGCGCGTCGTCACCTGACCGTAGTTGTCCACATAGCGCATGGCGATTTGGTCACTGGTCTGCATGCTGCGCAAGTGGCCGCTGTCACGGAACTCGGCGCGCCCCTCGCCGTGGGCCACGGCGATCGGCAGGCGCGACCCTTCCATGCCGGCCAGCAGGATCGAAGGACTCTTCTCGACCTGCACCATGCTCACGCGCGCCTCGAACTGCTCGGACTCGTTGCGCACGAAACGCGGCCAGTTCTCGGCCCCGGGGATCAGCGACTTGAGCTGCGAGAGCATCTGGCAGCCGTTGCACACCCCCAGCGAGAAGCTGTCATCGCGCTGGAAGAAGCCTTCAAAGGCATCGCGCGCGCGGTCATTGAACAGCACCGACTTGGCCCAGCCGCCGCCGGCGCCGAGCACGTCGCCGTACGAGAAGCCGCCACAGGCGACCAGCCCCTTCATGGTCGCCAGATCGACGCGCCCTTCGAGGATATCGCTCATGTGCACGTCGACGGCCGCGAAGCCGGCATGGTCGAAGGCCGCCGCCATCTCGACATGCCCGTTGACGCCCTGCTCGCGCAATATCGCCACACGGGGTTGCTCGCCGCGCCCGATGTAGGGCGCGGCAATGTCCTCGTCGACATCGAAGCTGGGCTGCGCCGAGAGGCCGGGGTCGCGCAGGTCGAGCAAGGCATCGAATTCGGACTTGGCACACTGCGGATTGTCGCGCAGCGCCTGCATGCGGTAGCTGGTCTCGGTCCAGGTGCGCTGGGCGATGGCCCGCGTGGTTTCCAGCAGCGGTTCCTCGAACAGCGTGACACGGACCTGATCGTCGTAGCGCGGCCGTGCCACCACACCGCAGGTCTCGAGGCCGGCCGCGGCCAGCTGGGCGAGCACGAACTCGGTGTCGCGGCGATTGACCTGAATCACCGCCCCCAGTTCTTCGGCGAACAAGGCATCGAAGGCCTCGTAGGCGTCGTCGATCAGCCAGTCGAGCTTGATCTCCAGCCCGCCGCGCGCCGCAAAGGCCATTTCCAGCAGGGTCACCAGCAGGCCACCGTCACTGCGATCGTGGTAGGCGAGCAGCTTGCCGTCGGCATTGAGGCCTTGAATGACCGAGAAGAACGCCTTGAGGTCCTCGGCGTCCTCGAGGTCGGGGCATGCATCCCCGACCTGGCCGTATACCTGCGCCAGCGCCGAGCCCCCCAGCCGGTTCTGCCCCTGGCCCAGGTCGATGAGAATCAAGTCGCTCTCGTCCTGGTCCAGGCGCAACTGCGGGGTCAGGGTGCGCATGGCATCGGTGACCGGTGCGAAACCGGTGATATTGAGCGTCAGCGGCGCTGTCACGCTCTTGTCTTCATGCTCGCCCTCGGCGGTCTCTTCCTGCCAGGCGGTGCGCATGGACATCGAGTCCTTGCCCACCGGAATGGCGATGCCCAGCTGCGGGCAGAGTTCCATGCCCACGGCATGCACGGCGTCATACAGGGCCTGATTCTCGCCGTCATGCTCGGCGGCGCTCATCCAGTTGGCGGAGAGCTTGATGTCGGAGAGCTTGGCGATCGGCGCCGCCGCCAGGTTGGTGATGGCCTCGGCCACTGCCAGGCGGGCGCTGGCCGCCGGGTCGACCAGAGCCACCGGCGGACGCTCGCCGAGGGCCATGGCCTCGCCGGCATGCGTATCGAAACTGGCCGTGGTCACCGCGCAGTCCGCCACGGGCACCTGCCAAGGCCCGACCATCTGGTCACGCGCCACCTGCCCGGTGATCGAGCGGTCGCCGATGGTGATCAGAAAGCTCTTGGACGCCACGGCCGGCAGGCGCAGCACCCGATCCAGCGCCTCGCGCAGATCAAGATTGTCGAGCCCCAGGCTGGGCATCGTCAGCGTGCGTCGCTCGAAGGCACGCGACATCTTGGGCGGCTTGCCGAACAGCACGCTCATCGGCAGGTCGACGGGACACGTGTCGAAGTGACCATCGTGGACCGACAAATGGTGGGCCTCGGTCGCCTCGCCGACCACGGCATAGGGGCAACGCTCGCGCCGGCACAGCGCGTCGAAGGCCTCCAGGTCGTCCGGCGCCACCGCCAGCACGTAGCGCTCCTGGGCCTCGTTGCACCAGATGGCCAGCGGGCTCATGCCCGGCTCGGCATTGGGAATGTCGCGCAGTTCGAAACGCCCGCCCCGGTCGCCGTCCTTGACCAGCTCCGGCAGCGCATTGGAAAGCCCGCCGGCGCCTACGTCGTGAATGAAGCAGATGGGATTGTCGTCGCCCAGCGCCCAGCACCGATCGATGACTTCCTGGGCGCGCCGCTCGATCTCCGCGTTGTCACGCTGCACAGAGGCGAAATCGAGATCCTCGCTGGATGCGCCCGAGGCCATGCTCGACGCCGCCCCGCCGCCGAGGCCGATTTTCATCGACGGACCGCCCATCACGATCAGCTTGCCACCGACCGGTATATCACCCTTGGCGACGTGCCCCTCGCGAATATTGCCGTAGCCGCCGGCGAGCATCACCGGCTTGTGATAGCCGCGCCGCTCGATCCCGGCCGCACCGACCGCATCCTGTTCGTAGGTACGGAAAAAGCCGCTCAGGTTGGGACGTCCGAACTCATTGTTGAACGCCGCCCCGCCGATGGGCGCCTCGAGCATGATGTCGAGTGCCGACTGAATGCGCGCGGGCTTGCCGTAGTCGAAGGCTTCCCAGGGCTGCACGAATTCGGGGATACGCAGGTTGGACACCGCGAACCCGGTGAGCCCCGCCTTGGGCTTGCCGCCGACGCCGGTGGCGCCTTCGTCGCGAATCTCGCCGCCGGCCCCCGTCGCCGCACCGGGATAGGGTGCGATGGCCGTCGGATGGTTATGGGTTTCCACCTTCATCAGGATGTGGATGGGTTCCTGCGTCGCCGCGTAGCGTGCCTCGCGCGCCTGGTGCGGCAGCCAGGGAGCGGCGAAGAAGCGGCCGGCCCGCGTGCCGCGAATCACGGCGGCATTGTCGCTGTAGGCCGAGAGGATGTCGTCGCCGGAACACGCGTGGGTGTTCTTGATCATCTTGAACAGCGACAGCGGCTGGGCCTCGCCATCGATGGTCCAGTCGGCGTTGAATATCTTGTGTCGGCAGTGCTCGGAATTGGCCTGCGCGAACATCATCAGTTCGACGTCGGTGGGATTGCGATCGAGCGAGCGAAAGGCCTCGAGCAGATAGTCGATCTCGTCGTCGGCCAACGCCAGTCCCAGCGCGTCATTGGCGTCGACCAGCGCCTCGCGCCCGCCTTCGAGCACGTCGACCCGCCCCAGCGGCGCCGGCTCGTGCTGCTCGAACAGCTTGGCGGCATCGCTGGCATCGGCCAGCACCGTTTCGGTCATGGGATCGTGAAGCACCGCGACGAGCGCCGCGAACGTCGCCTCGTCGAGCTTGCCCCCCAGCGTCACGCGGTAGGCGATGCCGCGCTCGATGCGCCGCACCTGATGCAGGCCGCAATTGTGGGCGATATCGGTGGCCTTGGAGGACCACGGCGACAACGTGCCCAGACGCGGCACGACCAGAAACAGCTGGCCTTCGGACTCGGTGTCGGCGCCATCGCGCACGGGCCCGTAGGTCAGCAGTTGCGCCAGCACCTCGCGCGCCGTGTCGTCGAGATCCTCCTGGTGGTCGACGAAGTGAACATAATCGGCGTGCAACGCCTCGACCTCGGGCACGGCATCACGCAACGCGGCTAACAGCTTGGCATGGCGGAAAGCGGAAAGGGCGGGCGCTCCTCGCAGTTCGAGCATGTCGAATAGGCCTCTGGGACAACAGGTAGACGATGCCGCGGGCGGCGGCCAATGAGCCCCCATGATAATGGAAAAGCCGCTCACGGGCGAAGCCACCCGTTGCAGGATAGCGACGAGCGTGGAATCGGCGTCGGGTGACATCGGACGCGACGCCCGCTAAGGTGGCTGCCTCTCATCGCTGACCAGAACCGGTATGTTCGATGCTCTGCTTCGTTACATGCGCCCCGTGGCGACGGCATTCGTTGCCCTGCTGGCGCTGCTGATCCCCGACAACCGTACCTCCCACGAACCGGATGCGGCCTTGTCGGCGATTCTGTCGCGCGACTTCATCCAGGTGTTCACGCGCAACACCCCGACCACGTATTACGAAGGCCGTCACGGCCCGACAGGGTTCGAGTACGACCTGGTGCGGCGTTTCGCGGAATCGCTGGATGTCAGCCTCTCCCTGAACAGCGTCGGCAATATCGGCGACGTTCTCAGCGCCGTGCGCGACGGACGCGCCGACCTGGGCGCCGCCACCCTCTCGCTCGACCCGGCCGAACCCGGCATTCTCTACAGTCGCCCCATCATGTCGATGCAGCCCATGGTCATCTACCACCGCGGCATTCCGGCCCCGACGACGCCGGAGGATCTGCTCGGGCTCGATATCGCCGCACTGCGCGGCTCGGGCACCGGTCGCGCCCTGCGCGACCTGCAAAAGTCGCTGCCCGAACTGACCTGGCAGGAAACCGACGAGCTGGAAGTCACCGATCTCATCGAGATGGTCGAGAAAGGCGAATTCGATGCCGCCGTCGTCTATGCACACCAGTTCAAGCTCAACCGGCTCTTTTTCCCCGACGTCGAAAACGGATTCATGCTGGGGGCGCCGCAAAGCCTGGTCTGGGCGTTTCCCAAGGACAGCGGCGTGGCGCTGCTGCAAGCCGCCAACCGGCTCATCGACCGTCTGCACGCCAGCGGCCAGCTCGATGAGCTGATCGCACGCTACTTCGGTCACGACGATTATCTCGAATACGTGGGGGCGCGCCTGTTCATTCGCCACGCCCAGGCACGCCTGCCCCGCTACGAGGCTGCGTTCAAGGAAGCGGCCCGCGACACCGGTTTCGACTGGAAGCTGCTCGCCGCGCTGGGCTATCAGGAATCGCACTGGAAGCCGCGCGCCACGTCACCGACCGGCGTGCGTGGCCTGATGATGCTGACCAACGACACGGCCGCCGAAGTCGGCGTGACCAATCGCCTGGATCCCGAGCAAAGCATCGAAGGCGGCGCGACGTACCTGCTTCACGTGAAGGGACGCCTGCAGGAGGAAATCACCGAGCCGGATCGCACCTGGATGGCGCTGGCCGCCTACAACGTGGGCCTGGGGCATCTCTACGATGCCCAGAAGATCACCGAGATGCAGGGCGGCGATCCCTATAAATGGGCGGACGTGCGCAAGGCCCTGCCACTGCTTCAAAAGCGCAAGTGGTACAGCCAGGTGCGCCATGGCTACGCACGCGGCGGCGAGCCGGTGATCTACGTGCGCAACATTCGCCGTTACTACGAGATCCTCAATTACGTGGACCGCAGCCGCCGTCAGTTCCACCATCTCGGCGAGCGCGACGACACCTTCCCCCAGACACCCTTCAATACCGTTCCGCCGGTGCTTTAGGCATCGGCCTCGCGCTCATTCGCGCCGCGCCGCGAAGAACGCCTTGAGCAAGTGCGTGGCACGCGAGGCCAGCACGCCGCCCTCGACCTCGACGCGGTGATTGAACCAGGGCTGGGCGAACAGATTGGCGCGCGACTCGACCATGCCACTGCGGGGTTCGGCGGCCGCATACACGACCCGTGCCACGCGCGCATGGATGATCGCGCCGGTACACATCAGGCAGGGCTCCAGCGTGACGAACAGCGTGCACCCCTCAAGCCGGTAGTTGCCCAGGCGCTCGGCGGCATCCCGCAGGGCACGAACCTCGGCATGCGCGCTGGGGTCATGGCTCGACACCGGCGCATTGAAGCCCGTCCCGACGATGTCGCCGTCGCGTGCAACCACCACCGCGCCCACCGGCACTTCCCCCGCCTCCAGCGCTCGATGCGCTTGATCCAGCGCACGATGCATGTAGAAGGTATCGCTGCGCATCGCGAAGCCGTCTCCGTATGCTGATAGAATTGGAACGACCGTATGAAAACGACCGTTCACAAGGATGCCGGCATGACGCAACCACTCGACACCCTCGTCGATCTTCTGGGCCTCGAGACCCTGGAAGAAAACCTGTTTCGCGGCCACAGCCAGGATCTCGGCCTGCCGCAGCTGTTCGGCGGCCAGGTCCTCGGCCAGGCGCTTTCCGCCGCCACGCGCACGGTGGAAGCGGCCCGTCGGGCCCATTCCCTGCATGGCTATTTCCTGCGCCCCGGCGATGCCAAACGCCCCGTAGTGTATCAGGTCGACCGCGTACGCGACGGCGGCAGCTTCACCACGCGCCGGGTCAGTGCCATTCAGAACGGCAAGACCATCTTCTTCTGCAGCGCCTCGTTTCACGGCACCGAACCCGGCTTCTCCCACCAGCCCGACATGCCCGACCTCGAGTCGCCCCAGGCGCTGATCGACGCCGGCGCCGAGGTCCAGCGTTTCGACGGGCATCCCATCGAATTCCTGCACCTGCCGGACAGCGTCACCGACATGCCCCGCAAGCGGCTGTGGTTCCGTCTCGCGGGAGAGCTGGCCGAGGATGCCGCACTGCATCGCTATCTGCTCGCGTACAGCTCCGACTTCAATCTGTTGACCACCAGCCTCGTCTCGCACGACACCTACTTCGGCGATCCCAGACTGAGAATCGCGAGCCTCGATCACGCCCTCTGGTTCCATCGCGACGTGGCCATCAACGACTGGCTGCTGTATGACATGGACAGCCCCTGGGCGGGCAGTGCACGGGGCTTCTCGCGGGGCAGCATCTATGACCGTCAAGGTCATCTGGTGGCCTCGGTGGCGCAGGAGGGGCTGACGCGCCTGGTCGAGTGACGCGTATCGCCACGCCGGTCTACGTAGAGAGCATGCTACCGACATGACAAACGGTTACCATGGGCCACCACCCGGTATCGACGTCGCCCAAGCGATATAGCCACCAACTCAAGAGTGGCGCGGCATGGCGCGATACGCGCCCATGCCTGCCAATCGCTGCGATACCGGCATCGCCCGGCCCGAGCCCGGGACCATCAATGAATACAAGGGAACATCATGTTACGACGTATCTCACTTGCCTGCGTGATGGCCGGCAGCCTGCTTCTGGCAGGTTGCGGACAAGATTCGGCAGACGCACCACTGGCACATGTTCCGGCTGACACCCCCTTTCTCTTCGCCAACCTCGAAACCATCGACGACGCGACTCTCGACGCCGCGCTGGCGTCATCAAACGCTTCACTCGCGCAACAGCGTATCGACCTGCGCCAATTCGCAGAAGAACTGCGCCGCGACGGCGAGGCCGAGTCCCTCGCCAATGTGCTTGACGCACTCGCCGAGGAGCTTGCCGGCAAATCGGACTATCAGCAGGTCGCCGAACAGATCGGCGTCGACCTGGGCGGTCAGAACGCTCTCTACGGTCTGGGCCTGAGCCCGGTATTGCGCCTGAGCATCAACGATGCTGAGCGCTACCAGGCTTTCCTGCAACGTCTTGCAGACGCTGCAGGCCTGCCGCTGGAAACCCGCACGCAGGGCGAGCTGGAATACCGCCAGGCACGCCTCGGCGAGGCGCCGCTGCAACTGCTGAGTACCGTTCATGACGGCCAGGCGGTGCTGGCAGTCGCCCCCACCGAACTGGATGACGACGCACTGCAGCAAGTGTTAGGCACGAGCCTGCCCGACAGCAGCGTGCAGGATACCCAGCGCCTCAGTGAGCTGGCCGACGCCAAGGACTACCTGCCCTACGGCCTGGGCTATGTCGATACGACACGCTTGGCGACCTTGCTCACCGGCAGTCAGGATCTCATGATTCAGGCCTTTCGCGCATTCGCCGAGCAGACGCAAGGTCAGGCCCCAGAACCGGTTTCGCAGAGCTGCCGCGAGGATGCGACGCGCCTAGCCTCGCGCATGCCGCGACTGAGCGCCGGCTACACCACGCTCGACGCCGCACGCACCGAGCAACGCTTCGATGTGTCATTGGCCGAAGATATCACCGCCCCGCTTGCCTCGCTCACTTCAACACTGCCGGGCCTGGGCAATGACTCGCTTGAGTCTCCCTTCGACCTTGCGATCGCACTGCCCATGAACGACCTGCGCGACCTGCTGACCCAACAGATCCAACACGTGCGTACCGCACCGTTCAGTTGCTCGGCGCTCGCCGAACTCAACAACGATCTGGACGAACTCGGCCGTCAGGCCAACATGCTGGCCATGCCCCCGTTCGGTAGCCTGCGCGGCATGCGGCTGGTAATCGATGAGCTCACGATGCCCAAGCATAGCGATCAGCCCGCCATCAAGGGCGCTCTGCTGGTAGCCTCCAGCGACCCCAACGGGTTGATGGCGATCGGCCAGAGCATGCTGCCCGGGCTCGCGACACTCTCCCTTTCCAACGACGGCGAACCCCAAGCTCTGCCGCCACAGCTCACCGCGATGCTAGGCGATGCACCGGCCTGGCTGGCCATGACAGACAAGGCACTCGGCGTGGCAACGGGTGAGGGCGAGCAGACGACGCTCAAGTCCTTGCTTCAGGAAGAAACCGGCGAGGCCGGCGAACTGATGCACGTCAAGCTTTCCGGCGACATGTACGCCAAGTGGCTTCAGCTTGCCGACGCCTTCGGCAACCTCGCAGGCAACGACGCTGCAGCACTCGAAGAGCAGCTCGATGCCATGCAGAACCAATTCGAGCGCATCGACAACGTCGTAATACGCATGCGTATGGAAGACGACGGCCTGGTCATCAACAACCGTATCGACTGGCAACAGTAACGCCGTCTGCCCAGAGCGCCTGGAAACACTCTGGTTCCTGGCAGCACTGCCCCCTTCATGGGCCATTCTGCAACCTGCCAGACACGAAAAAGGCGCGGGGGAGATCCCCGCGCCCAAGTACGATCGGTCTATCGCGATCGGTGCGTCGGCACCGAAACGCGGCCTCAGCCGTTCTTCATCGATGCCATGTCGATGACGAAGCGATAACGCACGTCGCCTTTCTGCATGCGCTCCCAGGCTTCGTTGATGTTCTGGATGTCGATCATCTCGACGTCGCAGGTAATGCCCTTCTCGGCGCAGAAATCCAGCACTTCTTGCGTCTCGGGAATCCCCCCGATCAGCGAACCGGCCAGCACGCGACGGCGGAAGATCAGGTTGGCGCCCATCACCGCGGGCTCCAGCGGCTGCATCTGCCCGACCAGGATGTGCGTGCCGTCGTACTTCAGCGCCTGCAGGTACGGATTCAGATCGTGCTGGTTGGGTACGGTGTCGAGCATGAAGTCGAAGGTCTCGGCGACCGCCGCCATCTGCGCCTCGTCGGTGGACACCACCACATGGTCGACGCCATTGGACTTGGCCTCGGCCACCTTGCTTTCGGAGCGCGTGAACAGCGTGACCTCGGCGCCCAGCGCCTTGGCCAGCTTGACGCCCATGTGGCCGAGGCCGCCCATGCCGATCACGCCGATCTTGTGGCCCGGCTTGACGCCGTAATGCTTGAGCGGCGAATAGGTCGTGATGCCCGCGCACAGCAGCGGTGCGGCGGACTTGAGGTCGATGCCTTCCGGCATGCGCAGCACGAACCGCTCGCTGACCGTGACCTTGTCGGAGTAGCCACCCTGGGTGAGGCTGCCGTCATGGCGGTCCGGGCTGCCGTAGGTCATGGTGAAGCCTTCGGCACAGTACTGTTCCACGCCGTCGTTGCACGCCTGGCAATGGCGGCAGGAATCGACCATGCAACCCACACCGACCAGATCGCCTTCCTTGAAATTGGCAACGTCGCTGCCCACCGAGGTCACACGACCGACGATCTCGTGGCCCGGCACCACCGGATAGGCGGCCATGCCCCAGTCATCCCGTGCGAAGTGGAGATCGCTGTGGCAAACGCCGCAGTAGAGGATCTCGATGGCGACATCGTCCGGACGCGGCTCGCGGCGTTCGAAGGTGTACGGCTCGAGTGCCGACTCGGCGGAATGCGCAGCGTATCCTTTGGCTTGTGGCATAACGAATATCCTTTCGATGGTGAATGCGATCGCCGGTCGTGCTGACACGACACCAGGACGCGATCGCGGACCCCGACAGTGTGGGCATGCCACGGCATCTCGGCCATGCCCGATTCTGTGCAATGTTTGCCAGATACTGCTCTCTCGCCGCAGGATTTCCCTGATACAAGGCAAATTTCATGCACGATGTTATCCTGTTGCGGCGTCAGCTACCGTCGAGGAAACGCCGATGACCCTGCCAGCCCCTTACGCCACGAGTCCTGCTGCCGATCATGGCCTGGAAGCCCGCCTGGCTTCGCGCCTGGCCCCGCTGGCCACCCAGGAAGGATTCGCCGCCACGCCCTTGCCCGGCGTGCAGCTGATCACCTCGCACTGCGGCCACGCGCGCACGCCGCTGATGTACGAGCCGAGCCTGGTCATCATCGTGCAAGGCAACAAGACCGGCTACCTCGGGGATCGCATCATCCATTACGGTGCCGGCCACTATCTGATTCAGGCCATGCCGCTGCCTTTCGAATGCGAGACCCATGCCAGCGATACGGCCCCCTTGCTGGGCCTGTCGGTGAGTCTCGACATGGCCATGCTCGGCGAACTGGTCCGACGCCTGCCCACGGCGCCCCCGACGCGCATGCCCGCCCCCATGGCAGCCGTGGACATGGATGCGGACATGGGCGATAGCGTCATGCGCCTGATCGACTGCCTGCACGACCACGAGCAGGCCGCAGCGCTGGGCGACGGCCGCATCCGCGAGGTGCTGTTCGCCGCCTTGCGCGGCCCCCAGGGCGCATCGCTGCGCCAGTTGGTGGCCCACCATGGCCAGTATTCCCGCATCGCCGAAGCGCTGACCTTCCTGCACCAGCAATACGCTCAGTCCCTGAACGTGGAAAGCCTCGCACGGCGCGTCAACATGAGTGCCTCGCACTTTCACCACCACTTCAAGCGCACCACGCAGCTCGCACCGATGCAGTACCTCAAACGCTTGCGGCTGCTCAAGGCGCGCGTGCTGCTCACCCAGCAGGGCTATCAAGTGGCCCAGGCCGCCACCCAGGTGGGCTACCAGAGTGCATCGCAGTTCAGCCGCGACTATAAGCGCTATTTCGGCCAGAGCCCGCTGGACGATCGCCAGTCTCGCTCCGCCCACTCGCCATGAACGCGAAAGGGCATGTACTGAAGTTTCGGCCCCGACATGCCGATAACGTCTTCATCACCATCCGGCTGATGAATGGATAGCCTCTCTCGGCATGACATGGCAAGGAAAGCACGACATGGCCCTATTTCTGACATCGCAAGGCCTGCCAGACACCATTCAGGGGGAGTGGGACATCAAGCTCATCGCCTTGTCTTGTCTCGTCGCCTGGCTGGCGGCAGGTCTGGGCCTGCTCATCGGCGATCGCATGCAGGAAGCCAACGGCAAATGGCAGCGCCAGGGATGGCTGCTGGCTGGCGCCGCCATGATGGGGCTCGGCGTATGGAGCATGCATTTCACCGGCATGCTGGCGCTGCGACTGCCCCTGCCCATGCATTACGACGCCGGACTGACACTGCTGTCCCTCGTCCCCGCCATGCTCGGCAGCGGCTATGCTCTGCGCATCATGGCGATGCCCCGTCCGCGCCTGAGTTACTCTCTGGTCGGTGGCGTCGTGCTCGGCATGGGCATCGGCATCATGCACTACCTGGGCATGGAAGCCATTCGCATGCCCGTGGAGGTACGCTATGACATCGGCCTGTTCGTCATGTCGCTGGTGGTCGCGATAGGGCTAGGTGCCGCCGCGATGCTCATCCATCGCCGCTATGCGCGGCAGCGACGCCTCAACCGTCTCGATCACCGCCTGGTCAGCATCGCCGCCTGCATTTCGCTGGCCATCAGCGGCATGCACTACACTGCCATGTCGGCCACCTACTATCTGCCCACGCCAACACCTGCCCCTCAACACGCGGTGACGCCTGCGTCCTGGCTGGGCGTCAGCGTCAGCGGCATCGTCATTCTCCTGCTGATGGTTGCCGGGCTGTGGGTATTCATCGACCGGCGCCTGCAGCGCCATCAGCGTCAGTCCGTCATGTCGCGCGAGCAGCTCATGGAGGTGATCGCCGCCATCAACGACGCCTTCCTGCTGTTCGATCACCGGGGCCGGATCGTGCTCAGCAACCGGACCTTCTCGACGCTGACCGGCTATACCCCCGACGAAATTCGCAACCAGCCACTGTCGATTCTCGAACACTCGCACGAAAGCGCCCGGACGTACCGAGACATCCAGCGTTGCGTCGTCGAGCACGGCCACTGGCAAGGCGAGATCGAGGCACGACGCAAGAACGGCGAGGCTTTTCCCGTGCGCGTCAGCGTCAATCGCGTCGATTACAGCCAGGGCAATGTCCATCACTTCGTCGCCACGCTTCATGACCTGAGCGCTCACCGCGAAGCGCAAGCGAAGATTCACCGGCTCGCCCATCACGACACCCTCACCGGCCTGCCCAATCGCCAGACGCTCTACGCGCGCCTGGATGCCCTGCAAGCCGCGTGTCGCGCACAGGGACCGGGCGGCGCGCTGATCATGCTCGATATCGACAACTTCAAGGCGCTCAACGATTCCCGAGGCAATGCCGTCGGCGACACCCTGCTTCTGCATGTCGCGCGTCGCCTCAAGCGCTTCGCTCGCCACGAGCATGACCTGGCACGCCTGGGCGGCAATGAATTCGCTCTGATCGTCACCGACCTGCCGAGTGCCCACGACGATGCCGACGAGGCATTGAGCCGCCACCTCGACACCGTGCGTCAAGCCATCGGCGGCGTATACGACCTCGACGATTTCACTCATACCACGACGCACAGCCTGGGCGGCGTCCGCTTCGGCGACGGCGACGTGTCGGCGGACGAGCTGGTCAAGCGCGCCAGTCTGGCGATGTCCCACGCCAAGCAGGAAGGCGGCAACGCCAGTCGCGCCTTCCGCCCCGAGATGGAGCAGGCACTTCAAGTGCGCGTCTGCATGGAAGCCGAACTCCGTCAGGCGCTCGCCACCGACCAGTTGCAGCTCTTCTATCAGCCTCAGGTGGATACCCGGGGGACGATCATCGGTGCCGAGGCCCTGATTCGCTGGCAGCATCCCGAACGCGGCATGATTTCGCCGGGCGACTTCATTCCCCTCGCCGAGGAAACGGGCCTCATCGAACAGATCGGTGGCTGGGTGCTGGATACGGCCTGTCAGCAGCTCGCCACCTGGTCACGCCACGACGCCACGTCCCACCTGCAATTATCGATCAACGTCAGTGTGCGCCAGTTCCAGCAAGCCGATTTCGTCTCGCGGGTATTGGACACCATTGCACGTCACCGGGCGCCGGCCGAGCGGCTCACGCTGGAACTGACCGAAAGCCTGCTGCTGGCCAATGTCGAGGGGGTCATCGACAAGATGACACGGCTCAAGCAGCACGGCCTGAACTTCTCGCTGGACGATTTCGGCACCGGCTACTCGTCGCTGGCCTATCTCAAGCGCCTGCCCTTCAACACCTTGAAGATCGATGTCTCCTTCGTCCGCGACGTGCTCGTCGATGCCAACGACGCAGCCATCGTCAAGACCATCGTCGCGCTGGCCGACAGCCTGCAGCTCAAGTCCGTCGCCGAAGGCGTCGAGATGCAGGCCCAACGCGAGTTCCTGGAGCGCCTGGGCTGCCACTATCACCAGGGCTATTATTTCGGCCGCCCGTCACCCATCGATGTCTTCGAAGCGCACCTGGCGACGCAGGCCTCCGCGAGCGCTACCACGCCATGATGCCGCGCACGATGTAATAGCCCCCCACCAGGGTGACCAGCCAGCGCGTCCAGCCTCGAAAGCTCGCATCGGTCAGGCGTCGCAGGATGGCATTCCCGGCGCGGGTCCCCAGGAAGCTCAACGGGATCGCCAGCGCGATCCAGCCCCATTCCCCGCGACTCAGCGCCAGCGCCGCCTGCCAATAGAACACCACCTTGAGCGCATGGGCGATGACCTGGATCGTCGCCTTGGATGCCACCACCGTGCGGCGATCGAGCCGCGTGCGCACGAAGCCGATGTCGATGGTCGGCCCCGACACCCCGGCGGCGATGGTCAGCCCTCCGGCGACACAGCCGCATAGCACCGCATCCAGCGGTCGGGACACGTCGAGCCGGAACCAGCGCCGCGGCAGCCAGACCAGTACGGGCAGCATCCCGATCAACAGCATCACCACGCGCTCGTCCGGAGTGTAGCGCAGCCAGGCCAGCAGCCCCGCCGCCAGCATCACGCCAAGCACGATCCAGCCGACGATGCGCCAATCGATGTAATGCCGCGACAGGAAGGCCCGGGAACCGTTGGCGCCCAGCTGAATCACGCCATGCACGGCGATGGCCGTCGTCGCCGGCAGCCAGGCCAGCAGGAACCCCAGCAGGATCAGGCCACCGGCCATGCCAAAGACACCGGAGAGCGCGGAAGTCCCGAACACCACGCCCAGAAACGCCAGCGAGAGAGGAAACGTCATGTCCGCTGTCTGCCACCCGCGCGCCGATGTGAATTACCGCACACGATGATGGCAGCCGCCCGCCATCGCTGCGCCATCACAGCACCTTGACCGTCGGCCAGGCGCGATCGGCACGCGTCGCCAGCGTGTCACGCAGCGTCTCGCCCGCAGCGCCGCTGGTCAGCATCACGTCGAACGCTTCCAGCTCGGCGAAAAAGGCCGGCCGCACCCGATCGAGCTTGCTCTCGTCGGCAATGAGGATACGCTGCACGGCGGTTTCCAGAGCCACCTGCTTGGGCACCACCTCGTGGAAATGGAAGCAGCTCACGCCCTTGTCGACACGCACCCCGGCGGCGGAAATGAACGCCTTGTTGATCCCCAGGCGACGAATCGCGGTGACCAGTTCCTCGCCACCGAAGGATTGCGACACCGGATAATAGAGGCCGCCCAGCAACACCAGCCGCACGTGAGGCAAGGCGAGTTGCTCGATGGCGTTGGCGACGTTGAGGGCATAGGTCACCACCGTCAGCGGCAGATCGGGATCGAGCTTGGCAAACAGCGGGATCAGCGTCGTCCCGCAGTCCACGAAGATCGTGTCGTCGGCCTCGACCATGCGTGCCGCTTCCTCGCACATGCGCTGCTTGGCCTGGGCGAAACTGTCCTGCTGAGTGGCGAAGTCGTATCCGGTGGCAACCTGCGGATGCTCGGCCAGCAGCAAACGCCCGCCCAGCGAGACGATGGTGTCCTGGCTGGCGGCGATATCGCGGCGTATGGTCATCTCCGATACCTGACAGCGCTGGGCGGCCTCGGCAATCGGCAACATGCCTTCCGCGCGCAGGGTGTCCTGTAGCCATTGAAGGCGCGCCGCACTGCGGCTATTCATGTGCACATCTCCCTCGGCATACCGGTCGACGAGATCGCTCGCCCTTCTCCGGCACATTTTGTTAGCTTAGCCACAAAATTTCTGTTAGAAAATTAACAAAGATGGCTCGACGATAAATACAAGGACATTACCATGTCTGTGACTTCTTTCGCGCCGCCCGGCTCAACGGTCGGCAGCACGACCGACTCATCGCCCCATGCCCCGGCTTCGCCCGGATGCATGCCACTCGGGGAATCACGCCCATGACCGATCTCAAGCCCGTTGCCCGTCAGGCCCTGGCCCTGATGGACCTCACCTCGCTCAACGACGACGATGACAGCGCCCGCATCCAGGCGCTGTGCCGTCGTGCGGACACGCCCGCCGGCCATCCCGCCGCGCTGTGCCTGTACCCGGCCTTCATCGAGGACGCCCAGCGCGAGCTCGATGCCATCGGCCTGACCCGGCGCGTACGCATCGCCACGGTGACCAACTTTCCCGACGGCGCCCCCAACGCCGAGCGCGCCGCCCGGGAAACCCGGCTCGCGGTGGCTGCCGGCGCCGACGAAGTCGACATCGTCTTTCCCTACCGAGCTCTGCTCGACGGCGCCCCCGACGTCGGCCGCCTGCTCGTCGAGGCCTGCCGCGACGCCTGCGGTGGCGCGACTCTGAAGGTCATTCTCGAAACCGGCGAGCTCAAGGATCCCGCGCTGATTCGCCAGGCCGCCGACATCGCCATCGCCGCCGGCGCCGACTTCATCAAGACCTCCACCGGCAAGGTCGCCGTCAACGCCACCCTGGAGGCCGCCGAGATCATGCTCGAGACGATTCGCGACAGTGGCCGCGACGTAGGCTTCAAGGCCGCCGGCGGGATTCGCACCACCGAGGACGCCAAGGCCTACCTCGACCTGGCCGCACGGATCATGGGCGAGGCATGGATCAGCCCTGCGCACTTCCGCTTCGGCGCCTCGGGGCTGCTCGATGCCCTGCTCGCCACGCTGGAGGGCGATGAGGCCAAGGCGCCCGGCGACGGTTACTGAACGCGCCTCGGCAGGTATCGACATTCAACGGCAGACAACAACAACGCGGACACCGTCATGCTCATTCAAGACATCATCCGCCGTAAGCGCGACGCCGAGACCCTCGACGCCGACGCCATCCACGCCTTCATGCGCGGCGTCGCCGACGGCAGCGTGGGCGACGCCCAGATCGGCGCCTTCGCCATGGCGGTCGTGCTCAACGGCATGACCCGCGAGGAGGCCATCGCGCTGACCGAGGCCACCCGCGATTCCGGCCAGGTCCTGCGCTGGCACGACCTGCACCTCGACGGCCCGGTGCTCGACAAGCACTCCACCGGCGGCGTGGGCGATCTCGTCTCGCTGGTACTGGGGCCGTGGATCGCCGCCTGCGGCGGTCACGTACCCATGATCTCCGGGCGCGGACTCGGCCATACCGGCGGCACACTGGACAAGCTCGAAGCGATTCCCGGCTATGACGTCACCCCCGACGACGACCTCTTCCGCCGGCTGGTCAAGGACGTCGGCGTGGCGATCATCGGTCAGACCGGCACCCTCGCCCCCGCCGACAAGCGTCTGTACGGCGTGCGCGACGTGACCGCCACGGTCGAGTCCCTGCCATTGATCGTGGCCTCGATTCTGGGCAAGAAACTGGCCTGCGGACTCGACACCCTGGTCATGGACGTCAAGGTCGGCAACGGCGCCTTCATGCCCACGCCCGACGCCTCGCGGGAACTGGCCGAGGCCATCGTCGCCATCGGCAGCGGCGCCGGCACGCCCACCAGCGTGCTGCTGACCGACATGAACCAGCCGCTGGCCGACTGCGCCGGCAATGCCTTGGAAGTCCACGAGGCGTTGCGCCTCTTGCGCGGGGACGGGCGCAATAAAGAGGTGCGCGGCGACGGGCGCAATAAAGAGCTGCGCGGCGACGGGCACGATAGCCGCCTCTACCAGGTCACCCATGCCCTGGCCACGGAAATGCTCGTGCAAGCCGGCCTCGCCGCCGATGCCGCCGACGCCGCGACGCGTCTGGAAACCGCCCTGGCCTCCGGCGAGGCACTGGAACGCTTTTCGCGCATGGTGCATGGCCTCGGTGGCCCGAGCGATCTGGCCGAACGCCCCGAACACTATCTCGCGTCAGCTCCCTTCACGACCGATGTCGTCGCACCTCGGGCCGGTACCGTCAACGCCATCGACACCCGCGCGCTTGGGCTCGGCGTCGTCGAACTGGGCGGCGGTCGCCGTAACGCCGGGGATGCCATCGACCATCGCGTCGGTCTTTCACGGATCGCCGGGCTCGGCCAGCGCGTCGAGCGCGGCCAGCCCCTGCTGCGCCTGCATGCCGCCAGCCGAGCCGAGGCCGACGCCGTCTCTCGGCGTCTGCGCGAGGCATTCACCCTGGGCGAACCGGGTCACGCCGTGCCGCCCGCGCTGATCCACGCCACCCTGCGTCAGGAGACATCGTCATGACCCGCGCCATCCTGCTCGTGCTCGACTCATTCGGCATCGGCAACGCACCGGACGCCGCCGCGTTCGGCGATGCCGGCGCGGATACCCTGGGCCATATCGCGCATCATCGTGCCGCTTCCGGCCGACCGCTGGCACTGCCCCATCTGGCAAGCCTCGGGCTCTATCACGCGCACCATCTCGCCACCGGCGAGTGGGCCGAGGGCATCACGCCCCCCGAGACGCTCGACGGCGCCTACGCCGCGGCGGCCGAGATCTCCTCGGGCAAGGACACGCCCTCCGGGCATTGGGAGATCGCCGGCGTCCCGGCACTGTTCGAATGGGGCTACTTCCCCGACAAGACGCAGAGCTTTCCGCCCGATCTGCTTGAAGCCTTGATCGAGCAGGCCAAGTTGCCCGGCGTGCTGGGCAACTGCCATGCGTCCGGCATGCCGATACTCGAGACACTGGGCGAAGCCCATATCGCAAGCGGCAAGCCCATCGTCTATACCTCGGCGGACTCGGTGTTCCAGATCGCCGCCCACGAGACCCATTTCGGCCTGGATCGCCTATACGCACTGTGCGAAATCGCCCGCGAGCTGTTGATGCCCTACAACATCGGTCGCGTCATCGCCCGCCCCTTCGTCGGCGAGACCCCCGAGACCTTCGAGCGCACCGGCAACCGCCGCGACTACGCCATCGAGCCGCCCACGCCCACCGTGTTGCAGAAACTGCATGACGATGGCGGCAAGGTGCTCGGCGTGGGCAAGATCGGCGATATCTACGCCCATTGCGGCGTCTCGAACGTCATCAAGGCCCACGGCCATGACGCGCTGTTCGATGCCACCCTCGAGGCCCTCGATGAAGCAGGCGATCGGACGCTGGTGATGACCAACTTCGTCGACTTCGACACGCTGTATGGCCACCGCCGCGATCCGGACGGTTACGCCGAGGCGCTGGAAGCCTTCGACCGGCGCTTGCCGGAAGTGCTCGCCAAGCTGCGTCCCGACGACTTGCTGATCCTCACTGCCGATCACGGCAACGACCCGACCTGGACGGGGACCGACCATACTCGCGAGCAAGTCCCCGTGCTTGCCAGCGGCGCCGGCCTGGCCCCCAGGCCACTGGGCCATGATGACGGTCATCTGGTGACGTTCGCCGATATCGGCCAGAGCCTGGCGACACACTTCGGTCTCTCGCCCATGGCACACGGCAGCGACTTCCTCGATGTCGCGCCGACCGGCCCATCCTCTCATGCTTCGACGACAGGAGACTGACGCCATGTCGACCCCGCACATCGATGCCCCCGCCGGCGCCTTCGCCGACACCGTGCTCATGCCCGGCGACCCGCTGCGCGCCCAATTCATCGCCGAGACCTTTCTGGAAGACGTCGAGTGCGTCAACCGGGTGCGCAACATGCTCGGCTTCACCGGCACCTATCGCGGCCGTCGCCTGTCGGTCATGGGCAGCGGCATGGGCATTCCCTCGCTCTCCATCTACGCCAAGGAGCTGATCACCGACTACGGCGTGAAGCGCCTGGTGCGTGTGGGTTCCTGCGGCGCGGTGCGCGACGACGTGGCCGTCAACGACATCGTGGTGGGCATGGGAGCCTGCACCGACTCCGGCGTCAATCGCGCCCGCTTCAAGGGGCATGACTTCGCCGCCATCGCCGACTACGCGCTGACCCGCCACACCGTCGACGCCGCCAGCGCACGCGGCACCCCCGTCAAGGTCGGCAACCTGTTCTCGGCAGATCTCTTCTACTCGCCCGACGAGGCCATGTTCGAGGTCATGAAGCGCCATGGCGTGCTCGGCGTCGAGATGGAAGCCGCCGGTCTGTACGGCGTGTGCGCCGAGTTCGGCGCCCGCGCCTTGACCGTGTGCACGGTCTCCGATCATATCCTTAAGGGCGAAGCCCTCGATGCGCAGACGCGCCAGACCGGCTTTCACGACATGATGGCCATCACTCTCGAGGGCCTGTTGCGCGACGACGAGGACACCTCCCATGACTGAGCCGCGTTTCACGCCTCTTTCCGAGGCCTCGCGCCAGGCGTTGATCGCGGTGCGCGACAGCGTCTATGCCCCCTACTCCCGGCACCCGGTGGGGGCCCTGCTGATCGCCGAGAGCGGCCGGCATTACCTGGGCTGCAACGTGGAAAGCGCCAACTTCAAGGGGCTCTGCGCCGAAGCCGGTGCCATCGGCGCGATGATCGCCCAGGGCGAGCGCGAGATCGTCACGCTTTACGTCATCGGACCCGGCCATCACCTGTGCACGCCCTGCGGCGACTGCCGCCAGCGCATTCGCGAGTTCGCGACCCCGGCGACCGTCATCGTCGTCCTCGACGGCGACGGCAATCCGCTCAAGCACTACACCATGGAGCAGTTACTGCCCGACTCCTTCGGGCCGGAAAATCTACCTCCATCGTAAGGCAGACAAAGGACACTCGAACTACCCGCTTGCCCAGAACGATGCGCGTCGCCATGACGCGCACGCATCCCCTCATTACCAGACAACATTTCATCGACCGGGTATCGGGAGACTGGCAAGCCACGATATTGGCGCACAACGCCACACGATAACGATAAACGGGGGCTGGGTGATGCCAGCATCGCTAGGCCCCTTGCTTTGCTGGCCAACCTTCCTGTTGCTGCCCCCGGATGAATTGCTGGAAAAGTTCCCTGGCTGTCAAAAGAGAATAATTTCTCAGACTGACTGCGTCATTCGGGATATCAACACCTAGCCACTCAATACCTTGCAAGACTCTGCGTACAACGATCCACCGCATCGGAAACAGGCATCATCACGGGTGTTATTTATTGTAAGTTAATGAAAAATTATTAACCGCATGAACTCGGCGAAGCCATCAATGTCAGGCTATACAAGGGCATAACTTGCGACTATTCGAATAGCCGTAAATTATTCGATGTGCATGACGTCCTATTCTCCAAGAGCCAACAAGGTCTTCTAACCATGCAGTTTCATGAACGTGTTCTTCTTGAGAATCAGGCCTGGGTCGAATCAATGCTGAGCCGGGATCCCGACGACTTCGAGCGACTACAATCCGGTCAGCCCCCCGAAGCGTTCTGGAACGGCTGTTCCGATAGTCGCGTCCCGGCCGAACAACCGTGCAACGCGTCACCCGGCGATCTGTTCGTGCATCGCAACGTGGCCAACTTGGTGGCCACCGAAGACCCGACGTTGCTGAGTGCACTGGAATACGCCATTTCCGTCCTGGGGGTACGCTATATCAACGTTTGTGGCCATGAAGGCTGTGGTGGCGTGGGAACCGCCTGAAGACCACTGGCCAGCCGAGCCGCCCAATGCCCCGCTAACGAATGTTCAAAGTTCCGGCGCCTGGTCCTGCCAGGCGCCCTAACGAGTCTTTTCCATGTCTAGCAACGCTTCGTTTTTCGATACCCGGTACCTGGGGCGCGACATACGCGCCGGCGTGGTCGTGTTCTTTGTCGCCATACCACTGTGTCTAGGCATCGCCATTGCCTCTGGCGCACCGCCGCTGGCGGGCCTGATCACCGGCATGGTCGGAGGGCTTATCGTCGCCCTCGCCAGCGGCTCGCCACTATCCGTGTCGGGGCCTGCCGCCGGCCTGACAGCCATCGTGCTCGGTATAATTGAGCAATACGGCTATGGCGGCCTACTTTATGCGACAGTCCTCGCCGGCCTGATGCAGCTCGGCCTCGGTTTTGCCCGCATGGGCATCATCGGCGCCTTCGTGCCTTCGGGCGTGATCAAGGGCATGCTAGCCGGTATTGGCCTGATCCTGATCGGCACCCAAGTACCGCTAGCCATTGGTCACGGGGCCGATACCGAGGCCGGCATCACCACGCCAGGACTGCTCGCCGATGGCTTCTCGCCGATGGCGCTGACCATCACGCTCGTCTGTCTGGCGATTCTGGCGTTCTTCGAGACACCGCTAGCCAAGCGCTACCCGAAGCTGGCGATCGTACCACCGCCACTGCTGGCGGTAATCGTCGGTGTACTTATGAGCTTGGCCGTGCAGGCGTCGGGGGCCGGCTTCGCGTTGTCGCCCGAGCAGTACGTCAACCTGCCCGACCTGGAAGGACCGGTCGCGCTGCTGGCTTCGCTGGAATCCCCGGATCTGAGCTATTGGCTGGCGCCGGGCATCTACCTGTCGGCCATCACCATTGCACTGGTCGCCAGCCTCGAGACGCTGCTCAGCGTCGAGGCCGTCGACGAAATGGACCCGATGGGCCGCAAGTCATCGACGCATCGGGAGCTGTGTGCTCAAGGCATGGGCAATACGCTCTGTGGCCTGATCGGCGGCCTGCCGATGACGGCGGTGGTCGTACGTAGCTCGGCCAACGTCCAGGCCGGCGGCCGGACCCCTCTGGCCAGCTTCGTGCACGGCTCACTGCTGCTGGTATCGGTGGCGTTCCTGGCCTTCGCGCTGGAGACGATACCGCTGTCCGCACTGGCCGCGATCTTACTGTTCACCGGCTATAAACTGACCCAGCCGGCGCTGATTGCCACGCAGTATCGCGCGGGTTGGCAACGGTTCATCCCATTCGTCGTGACCATCGTCGCGATCTTGGCTACTGATCTATTGATCGGCGTGCTGATGGGCATCGTGGTGGCACTGTACTTCCTGATCCGGGCTCACTATCGCTCAGCCATGTCGATGACTATGCAGGGCGATTCCGCGCTTCTGCGTTTCAACAGCGAGGTCTCGTTCCTCAATCGACAATCGCTGCGCCACTTCCTGTCGCGGGTACCGGATGGCGGTCATCTGGTGATCGACGCCTCGGCCACTCAATTCATCGATCCAGACATCAGCGAGGATCTCACACATTTCATCGACGGAGCCCCCAAGCGCGGCATCACAGTGGAACTGCGCGGCCTGGATCGTCATACGGCGACTTTTACAGAGACCCACGAGCGTCGAGCAGCCGAGCCCGCATCGGCCCAAGGTACCCACAGGGATGGACGTCAGGCCGAACCGACCTGATCACCGCGCTACCGGGGCCCTTGACGCGATAATCGCTCAGGGCCAGCGCGAAAGCGCCACACTGTCTGGCAGCGGCTCCGGCTGAACGCCCGACAGCGTGGCGCAAGTCTGCGGACCAGAGATACCGCCTTCCCTGCGAGGCAGACCACGGACATCAAGCATCCCAATACGGCGGCTCGCCGATCGTCGCTTGCAGGTCCTCCAGGAACGCCGCCACCTTGGAAGAGCGCAAGCGGTTTTCCGGAAAGATCGCATGAATGCCTTGCGGGGCAGGCTCGCCGGATGCTTCCCAATCGGACAGCACGGGTATCAGCCGCCCGGCCTCGAGCTCGGCGTGGATCAGCCATGTCGGGAACAGCACGATGCCCTGGCCCTGCAAGGCGGCTTCCAGCAGGCTCTCGGCGTTGTTGCTGCGCAAGTTGCCGCGCACTTCGCGCACCTGATACCGGCGAGCGCCCTCGGACCGGAAATACCATTGCTGGACGCCTCGCGTCCCCTTGTAGATCAGGCAGTTGTGCTCCACCAGCGACTCGGGTGTGGCAGGTATTCCCCATTGCGCCAGATAATCCGGCGCGGCGCACACCACGAAGTGCTGCTCGGCCAGTCGACGTGCCACCAGGCTGGAATCGTTCAGGGCCCCCACCCGCACCACGACATCGACTCCATCCTGCACCGGGTCGATGAAGGCATCGCTGAGCGTCAGCTCCGTCTCGATTCGCGGATACCTGGCCTGGAAACTCGCCAGGCGTGGCGCGATATGCCGCCGGCCGAATGCCACCGGCGCGTTGATGCGCAACAGCCCCTGGGGCTGTGATGCCGTGCCCGCCGCCTGCTCGGTCGCGATATCCAGCGTATCCAGAATCTCGCGCACCTGCTGGTAATACCGCTCCCCCACTTCCGTCAGCCGCACCGCACGCGTGTGCCGATAGAGCAGCCGCTGACCCAGCGCCTTTTCCAGCGCCGCGATATGGCGCGACACCGACGAGGCCGGCAGCCCCTGCTGACGCGCCGCCCCCGCAAAGCTTCCCGTGGCCGCGACGCGTACGAACAAACGCAGCGCCACCAGTGAGATCGAGTTGCTCATAATGCAATTCACCTATGCCAAACCATCGCATTGTAGCGCTAAGAGCAAGGCGCTATCGTCGCCTTCCTTTTGCGGAGGTTCCTCATGAAAACCATCGTCATCTTGCTGGCCGTACTGCTGGCCGGCATGGGCCTGTCCATGGAGGCCGGTCTGCTCGGTCCCCTGGGCGAGGACATCGGCCACTTCTCGGCGACCCTGTCGATCTTTCTCGTCGGCGGGTTGTTGCTGACCCTGGCCTTGATCTTCGCCCGGCCCCGGCTGGGGCAGTTGTTCCAGCAACCCCGTTGGCTCTTGACCGGCGGCATTCTCGGCCCGGTCTACGTCGTCGTGCTCACCATCGCCACGCCCTTCGTGGGCGTGGGTACGACCATGATCGGCATTCTCAGCGGCCAGGTCGCCGCCAGCCTGGCCATCGACCACTTCGGGCTGCTGGGCAGCGAACGTCGCGCCGTCGACGGCTACCGGCTTCTCGCCCTGCTATTGATCATCGCCGCCCTCGGGCTCATGCAGTAAGGAGACTCCCATGCTACTGCCGTTCATCTTTCTCGTGCTTCTCGTCGGCGGCGCGGCTCTCGCCGCGCAATCGTCGATCAACGGCCGTCTCGGCGCCAATGTCGGCGTGCTGGAAAGCGCCTGGCTGACTTTTGCCTCGGGTGCCTTGGTCACCTTTCTGTTGATGTTCTTCTTCGAGCCCGCGCACAGCGAGACCTTGTTCACGGTTCCCAAGTGGCAGTTGATCGGCGCCCTGTTCGGCGTGGTCTACATGCTCGTCATCGTCTTCGCCGTGCCCCGCGTCGGCACCGCCGCCGCCACGGTCGCGACGATCTCCGGTCAATTGCTGATGAGCGTGTTGATCGACAACTTCGGCTGGCTGGGCAACGCCCGCATGCCGCTGGACGCCTCGCGCTATACCGCCCTGGCCCTGCTCGCCGGCGCCCTGGTGCTGATTTACCTGAGCAATACGCGGCGACGGGGCCAGCAGGCCAGAACTGCCACCGCGGGATGAGCGTCAGCGCAGCGGTTCGAGCAGCGCGTTGAGGCCGTTGTGGTCGATTTCATGCATCAAGGCGAGCAGCCGCCCGATTTCCCCCTGCGGAAAGCCCTCCCGGGCGAACCAGGCCAGATAGGGGCCGGGGAGATCGGCAATCGGGCGACCTGCGTACTTGCCGAACGGCATGGTGCGGGTGGTGAGCTTGTGTAGATCCTCGGGGTCCATGGCGGAGCGCCTCGCGTTGCGTCGTGTGCCTTCGGCGATACCCGGGGGACCGCCGACTCGGGTGGTGCCATGCGTCGTGTGCATACCCCCATTACCAGGCAGCGTTTGAACGTGGTGGCCAGTGTGTCGGTAAAGTGGCATGCCATGCTATCGGCGCATGACGCCACACGATAACGACAAACGGAGACTGGGTGATGCAAACGTCGCTACGGCCCTTGGTATTCTGGCCGACCTTTCTCGTGCTGCTGGCCGCGGTGATCGCCAGTTACGTCGACCTCGACGCCTTCCTGGCTACCGCCAGTGCCCTCAACGATGCCATTCTCACGCATTTTTCGTGGCTCTTCAGCCTGGGTAGCCTGTACCTGCTGGTGATGGCCGTCATCGTCTATTTCTCGCCGCTCGGTCATGTGCGTATC
Organism: Chromohalobacter israelensis DSM 3043; assembly: GCF_000055785.1. Classification (GTDB taxonomy): domain Bacteria; phylum Pseudomonadota; class Gammaproteobacteria; order Pseudomonadales; family Halomonadaceae; genus Chromohalobacter; species Chromohalobacter israelensis. Next base: position 917,493 of record NC_007963.1, on the reverse strand, counting down.
GGTGGACGCGACGCCACGCCGCTGCTCTCCCGCCTGCGCTGGTTCTCGATCACGCTGTGCACCACGCTGGCCGTCGGGGTGCTGTTCTGGACCACCGCCGAGCCGCTGTATCACTTCATGGCGCCGCCCGAATCGCTGGGCCTGGAGGCCGGCTCCAGCGATGCCATGCTGTTCGCGATGTCGACCATGTTCCTGCACTGGTCGTTCACGCCCTACGCCATCTATGCCGTGCCGGCGCTGATCTTCGCGCTGGCCTTCTACAATCTTCGCCTGCGCTTCTCGATCTCGAGCATGCTGGAGCCGCTCTTCGGCCCCAAGGTGAAACGCTTCGGCGGTCTGATCGACGCCGTCTCGCTCTACGCCCTGGTGGCCGGCATGGCCTCGTCGCTGGGTACCGGCGCCCTGACGCTGGCCGGCGGCGCGGGCCAGTACCTGGGCGGCGAGACCAGCCCCCTGCGCCTGGGCGTGGTCATCGCTCTGATCGTGGTGACCTTCGTCATTTCGGCGGCCAGCGGCATCCAGAAGGGCATCGCGCGCCTGTCGTCGCTGAATGCCGTGCTCCTGTTGATCCTGGGGGTATTCATCTTCGTGGTGGGGCCGACGAGCTTCATGCTGTCCCTGGGCGTGGAATCCTTCGGCGTCTATCTCGATGACTTCTTTACCAGGAGCCTGTTCACCGGGGCCGCCGGCGACGATCAGTGGCCGCATTGGTGGTCGATCTTCTACTGGGCGGTCTGGTTCGCCTGGGCACCCATGGCGGCACTGTTCCTGGGCAAGATCTCGCGCGGCTACACGGTACGCGAGTTCCTGCGCGTCAACCTGCTGTATCCGGCGCTCTTCGCCAGTGTCTGGGTCATCATCTTTTCCGGCGCGGCGCTCTATTACCAGGCGCACACCGGTGTCGACCTGCACGCCATCCTCAACGACCGCGGCGTGGAAAACGTGCTTTACGAGCTGTTCCGCCAGCTGCCCTTCGCCGGCCTCTGGATCCCCCTGCTGCTCTTCATCGCCTACATCTCCTACGTCACGGCAGCGGACTCTCAGACCGATGCCATCGGCAACCTGTGCATACGCGGCCTGACCGCCGACTCGGACCTCAACACGGGCGTGTCGATGAAGGTCCTGTGGGGTGTCATCGTGGGCATCGTGTCCTGGGTCATGGTCAGTTTCGTGGGCATCGACGGCGTCAAGATGCTGTCCAACCTCGGTGGCCTGCCGGCGCTGTTGATCGTCCTGCTGGCCTCCGGCTCGCTATGGCGCTGGCTGAAACATCCCGAACGCCTCGCGGCTCCCGCGCTCTCTTCTCACGCCTCCAAGGACGACGCATGAACATCAAGCATGACTTCCCCCACCGCGTGCGGGAAATAGAGAACCAATGGATCGTGCTCGCCGACGGCACGCGCCTGGCGGCTCGCATCTGGTTGCCCGAGGATGCCGAGTCAACGCCGGTGCCGGCGATTCTCGAGTACCTGCCCTACCGCAAGCGCGACGGCACGGCGGTGCGCGACGAGCTGACCCACCCCTGGTTCGCCGGCCACGGCTACGCCTGCGTGCGCGTCGACATGCGTGGCAACGGCGAGTCCGACGGGCTGATGGAGGACGAGTACGCCCCCCAGGAACAGCGTGATGCGCTGGAGGTGATCGACTGGATCGCCGCCCAGCCCTGGTGCGACGGCAAGCTCGGCATGATGGGCATCTCCTGGGGCGGCTTCAACAGCCTGCAACTCGCCGCGCTGCGCCCCGAGCCGCTCAAGGCGATCATCACGCTGTGCTCCACCGACGACCGCTACGCCGACGACATCCATTACAAGGGCGGCAACATGCTGCTCGAGAATCTCGGCTGGGCGGCGACCATGCTCAGTTTCTCCGCCGCCGTGCCCGACCCGGCGCTGGTCGGCGATCGATGGCGCGAGATGTGGAAACACCGCCTCGACAACATGCCGCTGCTGGCGGAAACCTGGCTCGAGCACCAGCATCGCGACGACTACTGGAAATACGGTTCGATCTGCGAGAACTACGCGGATATCGAAGCGGCTGTCTATATGGTCAGCGGCTGGGCCGATTCCTACATCGACGCCATTCCGCGAATGATGGAGCACCTGTCGTGCCCCAAGAAGGCACTGATCGGGCCCTGGATGCACAAGTATCCGCATTTCGCGATCCCCGACCCGGCCATCGGCTTTCTGCAGGAGGCACTGCGCTGGTGGGATCATTGGCTCAAGGATACCGACACCGGCATCATGGACGAGCCCTCGTGCACCTTCTATCTGCAGGATGGCGTACCGCCCGCGCCGAAGTACCTCGAACGCCCGGGGCGGTGGGTGCGCACCCACGGCTGGCCTGCGCCCAGTGACGAGGTCGAGACGCAGTCACTGGTGCTCGGCGACCAGGGATTGGCGGCCCAAGGCCGCTTGAGCAACGACCGGCAGATCGCCTCGCCGTTGACCGCCGGCGCACTGCAGGGCGAATACATTCCGCTGTGGTTCGGCGCCGACTTTCCGCCGGACCAGCGCCGTGACGATGGCCTGTCGCTGACCTTCGATTCCGCCCCCTACCTCGCGGGGCTCGACATTCTCGGCCAGCCCACGGTGGCGGTGACGCTCGCCAGTGCCGAAGCCTGCGGCCAGTTCCATGTGCGCCTTTGCGACGTGGCGCCGAACGGCGAGAGCGCGCTGATCACCTACGGCACGCTCAATCTCGGCCTGCGCGACGATCCGGGCACGCTCACGCCGCCGGTCCCCGGCGAGCCGATGAACGTACGCCTGCCGCTGGACCTGATCGGCTATCGCCTGCCCCAGGGACACCGCCTTCGCGTGGCCCTTTCCAGCGCCAGCTTTCCACTGGTGTGGTCGCCGAAAAAGCGCGCGGATCTCACGCTTCAGGCCGGGACACCGACGCTGGAGCTGCCCGTCTGCAAGGCAGACCACTTGCCGATGCCGTTCGCGCCACCGGAGAGCGCACCGCCCTGCCGCGTGGAAACGCTGCGTGCCGGCCAGCCCAAGCGCACCATCAGCGAAGATGTCGGCAGCGGCGAGGTGACCGTCACCGTCGAGGACGACATGGGCGACGTGCGCTTCACCGACCACGGCCTGCGCGTCGAACAGAAGGCCAGGGAGGTCTATACCAGTCACCCGAATGATGCCACGCGCACCCGCGCCGATATCGAGTGGGTCTATCGCGCCGGTCGCCAGGAAGGCGACGGCCAGTTCGCCGTCGAGGTGACCAGTCGCTACCACCTGCACTGCGACGAAGACACCTTCTACCTCAGCGCCGAGCAGATCGCCCACGAGGGCGAGACGCTGGTCAGCGAGAAATCGTGGCAGCGCGAGATTCCACGCACGGCCATCTGACCGGCAGCGTGCATGTTATGCTCCGGGGTCGTTTCATGGCCCCGGATACGTCTATGTCTTCCCGTGATGCGTTACCACCGCTGGCGTGCTTGCGTGCCTTCGAGGCGGCCGCTCGGCATGCCAGTTTCACGCAGGCCGGCAGCGAACTGCACCTGACCCAGAGCGCCGTCAGCCGCCAGATCAAGCGGCTCGAGGACGACCTGGGCCGGCCGCTGTTCGAGCGTCATTACGAGGGACTACGCCTGACTCCCGCCGGCGAACGCTACTTCGGCGTGGTGCAGCGCCTGTTGCGCGACCTGCGCGACGAAACGGCGCGCCTGCGGCGGCGCGGTGACGATCGTCAGCTCACCCTGGCCTCCAGCCCCACCATCGCCTCGATCTGGCTGGCGCGGCAGCTTCCCGACTTCCAGCGTGCGCATCCACATATCGAGATCCGCATCCTGACGGTCGAGGACCCTCACCGCCTGGACCTCGCCGAGTTCGACCTCGGCATCTACTATCACGTCCCGCACGAGGTCGATCCCCCCGGCCTCGATGCCGAGGCGATCTTCTCCCACGAGGAGGTCGCCGCGGTATGCAGCCCGGCCTACCTGGCCCGACATGGCGACATTCGCGATGCCGACGATCTGCTGGCGCGCCACACCCTGATGGTGGTGGAGGATCACTATCATGACTGGCTGACCTGGGAAGGCTGGTATCAGGCCCAGAACCTGGCCTGGCGCACGCCGGAGCACAGCCTGCGCGCCAACAGTTTCCAGTTGCTCATGAACGCGATCCTGGCCGGCCAAGGCGTGACCCTGGGCTGGACGCGGCTGCTCGCCGCGGACCTGGCACAGCACAACCTGGTGCAAGCGCTGCCGCATACGCTCCCCAGTCGGGGACGGCTGTCTTTGCTGACTCCCCAGCACCGCCATCTGACCGAGCCCATGCGCGCGTTTCGCGCCTGGGTGCTCGGCCCCGCGTGACACCAACGCTCGCGCGCCACACGCCCGTGTCCATACGGCCAAAGTGGCACGTTCGGCCCATATCCGGTAAGCTGCACACCCGCTGCCCGCCTATTCTGGCCCACTTCGCAGCCACCGAGACGATTTCATGAGCTTTACCTCCCTGGGGCTTTCCGCTCCGATTCTGGATGCCGTGGCCGAGCAAGGCTACGAGACACCCTCGCCGATCCAGGCCAAGGCGATTCCGGCCGTCCTCGAAGGACGCGACGTCATGGCCGCCGCGCAGACCGGCACCGGCAAGACCGCCGGTTTCACGCTGCCGATTCTCGAGCGCCTGGCCGCCGGCACGCGCGCGCCCGGCAAGCAGGTCCGCGCCCTGATTCTCACGCCGACCCGCGAGCTCGCCGCCCAGATCGGCGCCAACATCGAAGCGTACGGCAAGCACCTGCCGCTGCGTAGCGCCGTGGTCTTCGGCGGTGTGAAGATCAATCCACAGATCGCCAAGCTGCGCGGCGGTGTGGATATCCTGGTGGCGACACCGGGCCGTTTGCTGGATCTCCACGGCCAGAAAGCCGTGAACTTCGATGCCCTGGACGTGCTGGTGCTCGACGAAGCCGACCGCATGCTCGACATGGGCTTCATTCACGATATCCGTCGGATCCTCAAGACCCTGCCCAGCAAGCGTCAGAACCTGCTGTTCTCGGCGACCTTTTCCCAGGAGATTCGCCAACTCGCCAAGGGCCTGGTCAACGACCCGGTGGAAATTTCGGTCACGCCGCGCAACACCACCGCCGAGACGGTCACCCAGTGGATTCACCCGGTGGACAAGGCCCGCAAGCCGGCACTGCTGACGCACTTGATCCATGAACATCAGTGGCAACAGGTGCTGGTCTTCATGCGGACCAAGCACGGCGCCAACCGCTTGAGCCGTCATCTCGAAGAGGCCGGCATCGAGGCGGCGGCGATTCACGGCAACAAGAGTCAGAACGCGCGCACCAAGGCGCTCGATGGCTTCAAGAGCGGCGAGATTCGTGTCCTGGTCGCCACCGACATCGCCGCGCGGGGCCTGGATATCAACCAGCTACCGCAGGTGGTCAATTTCGAGCTGCCCAACGTCGCGGAAGACTACGTGCACCGTATCGGGCGGACCGGACGCGCCGGCGCCAGCGGCCATGCCATTTCGCTGGTCTGTGCGGAGGAAGGCAAGGAACTCGCGGGCATCGAGCGCTTGATCCGCCAGACGCTGGAACGACAGACCATCGCCGGCTTCGAGCCCAGCGAAGCTCTCGTCAGCGGCAAGGGCACCAGCCCCCGCGGTGGCGGCGGCCAGCGCAGCGACAAGCCCTCGGGAGGCGGTCAGCGCCGGGGCGGCGACGCACGCAAGAGCGGTTCGGGCAAGCAAGGCGGCAACGACAACCCCGCCGCGCGCGAGCGCAACGGCGGCGAGAATCGTCCACGCCGGCGTCGCGGCGGCCGGGGGCGAGGCAACGGCACCCAGGGCGCCTGATCGCTTCGCCCATGCGTCGCCTTCACGTGGCAGCGCGCGTGCGGCGCCGGTAACGACGTTGATGCCGCGCCTTGGCCGCCTGATAGGCGGCATCCTCCCTCACTTGCGTCCAGGCGGCGTGGAAGATGGCCGCCGCCTCGGCCTTCTCGGCATCGGGTTCGATTTCACGCAGGCTGGAGCGATCGCGCGAGGCGTATTTGCGCCCCGAGCGATGGTTGGCATAGCGACGCGCACGGGTATAGCCCATCTGCAGGAACTTGCGCGCCATGTCCATGCCCACGAAGTCGTCATCCGCACGGTACGCCGCGAACTTCTCCAGCAGGGCATCGGCGGACGCCTGCGCCACGTCAGGCGTCTTGAAACGCCAGTGCGGCAACAGCTCGCTCTTGTAGGGCTCGACGTTGAGCACGCCCTGCTCCCCGCGTCCGATGCGATAGCACTCCGGATGGCGACGATGGTCGATCACGTCGCCGTTCGCGTCGGTGTAAGCCATCCTGCCGCTCAGTACTCCAGGCAGATCTTGCCGAAGTGACGCCCCGCCTCCTGGTGACGAAACGCGTCGGCGATCTCGTCGAGGGCGAACCGGCGGTCGATGACCGGCCGCATGCCGCTGGCGTCGATGGCGCGGATCATCTCGATCTGGTCGCGCCGGCTGCCCACGATCAAGCCCTGCAGACGCGCCTGCTTGGCCATCAGCTTGGCGGTAGGAATTTCGCCGCCGCGTCCGGTGAGCACGCCGATCAACGAGATGTGACCGCCAATGCGCACGGCCTCGATGGACTGCGGCAGCGTGGCCGGCCCTCCGACCTCGATGACGTGGTCCACGCCCCGGCCATCGGTGAGTGCCTTGACGCGCTTGCCCCACTCCGGCTCGGTCTTGTAGTTGAGCGTGTGATCGGCACCCAACTCCTTGAGCCGTGCGATCTTCTCGTCCGAGGACGAGGTCGCGATCACCGTGGCGCCCATCAGCTTGGCGAACTGCAGCGCGAAGATCGACACGCCGCCGGTCCCCAGCACCAGCACGCTATCGCCGGCCTTGAGCTTGCCGTCCACCACCAGCGCTCGCCAGGCGGTCAAGCCGGCGGTGGTCAACGTGGCCGCCTCGGCATGATCGTAATCGCGCGGCGCGTGGGTGAACCAGGTCGCGGGACGCACGACCTGCTCGCGGGCATAGCCATCGACACCGTCACCGGGCGTGGTGGTGAAGTCGCCGATCCGTGCCGGCCCTTCGAGCCACTCGGGGAAGAACGTCGATACCACGCGATCCCCCACGGTGAAGTCCTCGACGCCCTCGCCCACGGCGTCGACGACACCGGCACCGTCCGACATGGGGATGCGACCGTCCTCGGTGGGCATGGCCCCGGCGACGACGCCGTAATCATGGTAATTGAGCGAACTGGCATGCACGCGGACACGCACCTCGCCGGGCCCCGGCTCGCCCGGCGCCTCGCCTTCATGGAGCTCGAGCTTGTCCAGCCCACCGGGGCGACGTAACGTCACGACGTTCATTGCACTCTCCTTACGGTCATCCAGCGTTACCACGAGGCCACGCCATGGCGCGACATCGTGAATGTCCTTCCTTCATGATGGTGACGATTGGTCGCGAGGCAAGGGCAGCCACGCCGATACCGACCTCCTCGCGCCCCCCGCCGCTGCCTCCACGGGCGGGATTGCCGATGCTCGCGTGGCGCGGCATAGTGGCTTATCGCTCATCAGGACGCCTCCATGCCCCGCTCCCCTGTCATCCCCCTCGATCAGCTCGTGCTCGATCGCTACACCCATGGCCCTCATTTCGAGGCCGCGCAGGCCGCCTTCGCGGCCACGGCCGGGGCGACGCACCTGGGCGCCCGGCTCATCGAGGTACCGCCCGGTAAACGCGCCTGGCCTCACCACGCCCATCACGCCAACGATGAACTTTTCGTGATTCTCGCCGGCTCGGGCGAACTGCGCTGGGGCGAGGACCGCTATCCTGTCACCAGCGGTGACGTCGTCGTCTGCCCGGCGGGAGGGGAGGAGAACGCCCACCAGTTGATCGCAGCGACCGACAGCCCCGTGCCGTTGCGTTACCTGGCGGTGAGTTCCATGCGCGAGCCGGACGTCGTCGAGTATCCGGACTCCGGCAAGCTGGGCGTCTTCAGCGGTAGCGCCCCGGGCGGCGATGCCGACCGGCGGCGACTCACCGCTTATGTACGGCGCAGCGATACGCTGGATTACTGGGAGGGGGAAACCGGCGACGACACGCCATGAGGCGTGCCGTGCGGGACGATCGTCATTCCAGCACGATCAGGCGGTTGGGCAGCTCGTTCCGCTCGTGCGTGGCCGGCACGTGCCGCGTGAGATGCTCGCCGCATGCCTCGATGCAGGCAAGAAAGCCCTGCAGCGTCTGGCCTCGTTTCACCTGCTCGGTGAAGGACGACACGATCCCCTGCCAGGTATCGTCTCCCAGGCGACTGGAGATGCCGCGATCGACGAGGATCTCCACGTAGCGCTCGGCCTCGGAGACGAAGATCAGCATCCCCGTGCCGTCCTGGGTATGGTGCAGGTTCTGCTCGAGGAACTGACGTCTCGCCAGGTTGGCGGCACGCCAGAAACGCACGCGGCGCGGAATCAGGCGCGTCGTCACCGCCGGCAGCCGAAACACCACCGCCAGCACCGCGAAGCACGCCCACTGCACGATCAGCAGCTCGGCAGCGCCCAGCCATTGCGGAAAGTAATTGATCGCCCCGGGAATCAGCAGCGCCAAGATGCCCGCCCAGAGCAGCGGAATATAGGTGTAATCGTCGGCCTGCGGTGCCAGCACGGTGACCAACTCGGCGTCGGTATCACGCTCGATGCGCGTAATCGCATCGCGCACCTGCTGCTGCTCGCTTTCGCTCAATAATGCCATGGTGCTGTCTACCTTGCGTTGATCTACCAGCCACCGGAGGCGCCGCCCCCGCCGAAACCGCCACCGCCGCCGCCGAAGCCGCCGCCTCCGAGGCCGCCACCGCCGCCTCCGAAACCGCCGCCCATGGCGCCGCCGAGCAGGACACCGCCGAGCAGACCACCGCGTCCGCGACGACGCCCACCGCGTCCACCACCACCGATGCCGCGCACGATGGCCATGACGATCATGAGCATGACGAAGAACGCCACGGAGGCGCCGCCCACATCGCGCGACTTATCTTGCCCGGAAGCCGATCCGGCAGCCGGCGCCTCGGCCATGGGATCGCCGCCCAGCACGCGGACGATCGCCGCGGCACCCTGGGCGATGCCCGTGGCGTAATCGCCCTCGCGGAAGGCGGGGGCGATTTCCTGGTTGATGATCGCCGACGATTGCGCATCGGTCAGCCGACCCTCGAGACCATAGCCGACCTCGATGCGGATGGCCCGCTCCTCCATCGACACGATCAGCAGAGCGCCGTTGTCCTCGCCCTCCTGGCCGATGCCCCAGTGACGGCCCAACTGGTAACCGTATTCCTCGATCGGCGCGCCCTGCAGATCGGGCAGCGTGACCACGACCACCTGCTCGCCGGTTTCCTCCTCGTGCGCGGCGAGCATCTCGCTCACCTCGCGTTGGTCGGCGGCATCCAGCAGATCGGCCTGATCAACCACCCGGCCGGTCAGCTCGGGAAACTCGATTTCCTGGGCCTGCGCAGCGAAGGCGCATGCCCACAGCAGCAGCCAGCACGTCAGACGGATACATTGCCTCATTGGAACTCCACCTCAGGCGCCTGATCGGCGTTCTCGGCCGTGGCTTCAAAGGTTTCGCGAATCGGCATGTCACTGTACAAAAGACCATGCCAGAGCCGCCCGGGGAAGGTACGAATCTCGGTGTTGTACGCCTCGACGGCCTGAATGAAGTCACGACGCGCCACGGCGATGCGATTCTCCGTGCCTTCCAGCTGCGACTGCAGTGCCAGGAAGTTCTGGTTGGACTTCAACTCCGGATAGCGCTCGGACACCGCCATCAGACGGCTCAGCGCGCCGGTCAACTGCCCCTGCGCCTGCTGGAACTGCTGCAGCTTCTCGGGATCGTCCAGCGAGTCGGCATCGATGTTGATCGATGTCGCCCTGGAGCGGGCCTCGATCACGGCCGTCAGCGTTTCCTGCTCCTGGGCGGCGAAGCCCTTGACCGTCTCCACCAGGTTGGGCACCAGATCGGCACGCCGCTGGTACTGGTTCTCGACTTGCGCCCAGGCGGACTTCACTTTCTCGTCCAGCGTGGGAATGTTGTTGATACCGCAGCCCGTCAGCATCAGGGCGAGGCACAGCCACAGCGTGACCTGAACGACGGCGCGGGAAGTGAGCGGCATAGGCATGGGTCGCGGCAACATACGCATTTTCCGGTGGTGAGTGCGAGGACGGAGCCCCCCAACTTACAGGTGGGCACGCATTAAGCATAGCCTCGTCTGCACCGGGACCCTATTTCACGCGCGCGCCAGACGCCGCAAAATTAAACCTGCCTCATACGCCGATGTTGCGTAGAATTCTGGACGTTGCGAACCACTTGAAAGGGCATGACATGGGTAGGGCTTTCCAGAACCGCAAGGAATCCATGGCCAAGACGGCCGACGCCAAGACCAAGGTGTACAGCAAGTACGGACGCGAGATTTACGTCTGCGCCAAATCCGGCGGCGTGGACCCCGCGGGCAATCTCGCCCTGCGTGGGCTGATCGACCGCGCCAAGAAGGACCAGGTACCGTCCCACGTGATCGACAAGGCGCTCGACAAGGCCAGCGGCGTCGGCGGCGAGGACTACGAGCTGGCACGCTACGAGGGCTTCGGGCCGGGCAGTTGCATGGTCATCGTCGAGTGCCTGACCGACAATCCCAATCGCACCTTCGGCGACGTGCGCGCCTGCTTCAACAAGGCCAAGAGCAAGCTCGGCACCCCGGGCAGCGTCAGCCACATGTTCGACCACTGCGCGATCCTGGCGTTTGCCGGCAGTGATGAAGAAGCGGTGCTCGAGGCGCTGATGGAGGCCGATGTCGATGTCACCGACATCGAGAATGAAGCGGGCCGCATCACCGTGTTCGCCCCGCATACCGAGTATGCCAAGACCAAGCAGGCACTCGCCGATGCCTTCGGCGAACTCGATTTCGAGGTCGACGAGATCCAGTTCCTGGCCCAGACCATGACGCCGGTCGCCGGTGACGACGTGGCCATGTTCGACAAGCTGCTCGTCACCCTCAACGACCTCGACGACGTGCAGAACATCTACCACAACGCCGAGTTACAGGGCTGATTCGATCTGGCCGCCCATCGGCGCGCGCCCGCCCCCACGCGTGCAGCGTGCCGATACGCCTCGGCGACTCTCGACGGGAGCCCGGTATCGCATGAATCACGACATCACCGCCAACGCCACCCTCGACGAGGCCGCCACCGCCGACGTGTCGGAAACCACCGATTCGGTCATCGCCGTGCAGGGGTTGAGCAAACGCTACGCCTCGGGATTCGAAGCGCTCAAGGGCGTCGATCTGGAGATCCGGCGCGGCGAGATCTTCGCCCTGCTGGGCCCCAACGGCGCCGGCAAGACCACGCTGATCAGCATCATCTGCGGCCTGGTCAATGCCAGTGCCGGCCGGGTGCTGGTCGACGGCCACGACATCGTCGAAGACTACCGGGCAGCACGCCGGCAGATCGGCCTGGTACCGCAGGAATTGACCAGCGATGCCTTCGCCACGGTCTGGAACACGGTCAGTTTCAGCCGCGGCCTGTTCGGCAAGCGTTCCGATCCCGCGCACATCGAGCGGGTGCTCAGATCGTTGTCCCTGTGGGACAAGCGGCGCAGCAAGATGATCACCCTCTCGGGCGGCATGAAACGCCGCGTGCTGATCGCCAAGGCGCTGGCCCACGAACCGCAGATCCTGTTTCTCGACGAGCCCACCGCCGGGGTCGACGTCGCCTTGCGTCGCGACATGTGGAACGTGGTACGCGATCTGCGCGCCAGCGGCGTCACCGTCATCCTGACCACGCACTACATCGAGGAAGCCGAGGAAATGGCCGATCGCATCGGCGTCATCAACGACGGCGACATCGTACTGGTCGAAGAGAAGGCCGCCTTGATGCGCCAGCTGGGCCGCAAGCGCCTCACGCTGCACCTGCAGACGCCGCTCGCCGCGATTCCCGACGCGTTGAGCGAGTATCCGCTGACCCTTGCCGATGACGGCCGGGTACTGGTCTACACCTATGCCGCCTCCGACGAGCACAGGCACCGCGACGGGATCAACGCCCTGCTCAACGATATCCAGGCGGCGGGCATTCGCTTCACGGACCTCCATACCGAGCAAAGCTCGCTGGAGGAAATCTTCGTCAACCTGGTGAGGAAGGACGCATGAATTTCCGCGCGGTCGGCACCATCTACCATTTCGAGATGGCACGTGCGTGGCGCACGCTGCTGCAGAGCCTGGTCTCGCCGGTGATCTCCACCTCGTTGTATTTCGTGGTCTTCGGCGCCGCCATCGGCTCACGCATCCAGGAGGTCGAGGGAGTCAGCTACGGTGCCTTCATCGTGCCCGGACTGATCATGCTGATGCTGCTCACCCAGAGCGTCTCCAACGCCTCGTTCGGCATCTTCTTCCCCAAGTTCACCGGCACCATTTACGAGGTGCTCTCGGCGCCGGTCTCGTACGTCGAGATCGTCCTGGGGTACGTGGGCGCGGCGGCGACCAAGTCGCTCATCCTGGGAGCCATCATCCTCGTCACCGCCAGTTTCTTCGTGCCCCTGCGCATCGATCATCCGGCGTGGATGCTGCTGTTCCTGGTTCTCACCGCGCTCACCTTCAGCCTGCTTGGCTTCATCATCGGCATCTGGGCCGAGGGCTTCGAGAAGCTGCAGCTGGTGCCGCTGTTGATCATCACGCCGCTGACTTTCCTCGGCGGCAGCTTCTACTCCATCGACATGCTGCCGCCCGCCTGGCAGACGGTGACGCTCCTCAACCCGGTGGTCTATCTGGTCAGCGGCTTCCGCTGGAGCTTCTACGGCATCAGCGATGTCAGCCTCGGTGCCAGCCTGTTGATGATCCTGGTGTTTCTTTCCTTGAGCCTGGCGCTGGTCGCCTGGATCTTCAAAACCGGCTACAACATCAAGCCCTGAGCCGCACGGCACCTCGCCTTAGAGATCATCGGCGCCGCGCGTTACCATGCCCGTTTTCGTTTTCATCAAGATGCCGCCATGCCGATTCTGACCAGCATCATCCATCGACTCGACAAGCCCGATGCCGAGACGCCCGCCACCTTGACCTGCGCCGAGCGGGCACTGGCCAGCACCCCCGAGCTCGAGGCCCTGCTGGCGGGCGTCAACGACAGCTTCCATGCCAAGCCCAAGGCCTGGGGCCACTTCGGCGATACCGGCAGCAGCGCGTTCGCGGCCGGCCTCAGCGAGTATCTCGCCGAGACCGCCGACTTCGTCACCTGGAGCACGCGGATGGCCGAACGCATCCGCGACCTGGTCGACGCTCACCTGTCGGTGGGCGGTCACCTGCTGTTCGTCCATTACCAGCATGGCGAGCGGCAGTACGTGAGCGTGGCACTGCTTCATCACCGCCAGGGCTTCGCCATCGATGGCGCCCTCGAGGTGGTCGAGACGCCCCAGCTCAATCTCGGCCAGTTGATGCTCGCCGCACGCATCGATCTCGCCCAATGGCAGGGGGGCACCTCGCGCCAATACGTCTCCCTGATCAAGGATCGCGGCGGCAAGAAATTCGCCGAGGGATTGCGCGAGCTGCTCGGCGTCGAGGAAGGCGTGGATGCCAGCGGCGAGACGCGTGCGCTGCTCAAGGCGTTCAGCGATTACGTCGAGCACGAAGACCTGCCCGACGACGCCAGCCGCGAGAAAACCGATGCCGTGATCGACTATGCCAGTACGCAGGCCAAGCGCGGCGAGCCGGTCACCCTCGACGAACTGTCCGAACTCGTCGACGAACAGCAGCCCAAGGCATTCTACGACTACATCCGCCAACAGGATTACGGCCTTTCCGAGGAAATCCCGCCCGACAAGCGCACGCTCAATCAGTTTCGGCGCTTCACGGGACGCGCCAGTGGCGTCTCGATCAGTTTCGACTCCCACCTGCTGGGCAACAGCATCGAATTCGATGCCGAACGCGACCGCCTGATCATCAAGCAGGTACCGGGCTCCCTGAAGGAACAGCTCAAGCAGCGCCGGGAGTGAGGCACGATACCGGGCCCCTGCCCTGCGGGGGCCAACACATATTGTCACCGTCGCAAGCTTGGCGGGCCCCGTCACGCCGACTATCTTCCCTGGGAAGTCACCAAGGAAGAGGTAACGCCATGCCTGCCAAATCCCAGGCCCAGCAGATGGCCGCCGGTGCCGCGCTTGCCGCCCGGCGTGGCGAGCAGAAAGCCAGCGACCTGGACGGTGCCGCGAAGTCGATGTACGACTCGATGAGCGAGGAGGAACTCGAGGCCATGGCCTCGACCAGCCAGAAAGGGAAACCCGAGCACGATTCTCGATCGTGACCGCCGATATCGGTCGCCTCGTCGGGCGACCGATAGCGTGGCCCCTGCCTCCCGTCAGCGCTCCAGATAACGAGGTTTGACGACTCCTTCCAGGGCCTCCACGGGAATGCGAAGCTCCGGCTGACCGTAGGCATAAGGTGCGATGTCGTAAGCGTTGTAGCGCACGCGCCATTCCCCCGCCAGCGGTGCGACGTTGCGGTTCATGCTCAGCGGCCAGGTCTCGGCGAAGTCGGCGTCCGCCTGCTGCTCATCCAGCCAGCGCCGGTGCGCTTGGGTCAGGGCGTCGCGATAGGCCGGCATCTGCCCGTCGATCAGCATGTCATCGAGCGTCACCACCCGTCGCTCGCGTTCGTCGATGACCATGAATTCCGTCAGCGGCATGCCATGCGCGCCGCCGGTGAACACGTAGCTGTCGAGCTTGAGGGTCATGAGATCGGCATGCCGGTCGTAGATCTCCGCCTCGAAGAGCGCCTGATAGCCCGGCAATTCGGGAACCTGCTCGCGCGCCGCCCTGGCCTCGTCGAAGAACGTCTGCGCATACGCCTCCCAAGACGGCGCCAGCATCTCGCTTTCGCCATCGGTAATGCCCGTGCCCATGGTCAGCAGCTCGTCACGCAGCCGCTCGCTCAGGCGCGGCGCGTCGGGAAAACGCAACGACTGGACCTCGACGGTCGCGCAACGCCCGGTCGGGCAGTCGCGCTCGACGAAACTGGTCTCGACACGCTCGTGCTCGAGCCCTTCCGTCCCCGACGACAATGCCTGGCAGCCACCCAGCACCGCCAGGGTGCTCCACATCACGCCACCGCACGCCACGCGGCGCGCGTTCAACTTGCAGGCTTCCACTGTCACGCTGTTTCCTCCCTGATGCACCGGTCTGGCCGGCTGGAATGCAAGAGGCGATACCACCGCATCGCGCACGCTCCACTATAGACGATGCCGGCGTTTCGCAATGTCCGACCATACGCCTCGCCGTCAGGAACGACTTCCCGTGATGGCACAGTATCGGGCATGAACTCGACAGGATCGTGCATCACGCCCCTCGTCATGACGTCCATACTGACGGATGGTCGGCGCCAGGCACGCCGATGCCCGAATTCGTCCATGCCGTTGCAGGAGGGAGTCCCCCATGCGTTATCAACCATTCGGCAATACCGGTTTGTTCGTCTCCGAACTGTGCCTCGGCACCATGACGTTCGGTGGCCAGGGCGAACTCTGGAGCCAGATCGGCGACTTGCAGCAAGGCGATGCCGAGCGCTTGATCGGCCGTGCGCTGGATGCCGGCATCAACTTCATCGATACCGCCGATGTGTATTCCGAGGGCCAGTCCGAAATCATCACCGGGCAGGCGCTCAAGAACCTGAACGTGCCACGCGAGGAGATCGTCGTCGCGTCCAAGGTGTTCGGCGAAACCGGGCGCGGCGGCGTGAACGAGCGTGGCATGACGCGCTACCACATCATGGAGGGCATCAAGGCCAGCTTGAAGCGCCTGCAGCTCGATCACCTCGACGTCTACCAGATTCATGGCTTCGACCCCGCCACGCCCATCGAGGAGGCGGTCCGCGCGCTCGATACGCTCGTGCAACACGGCCACGTACGTTACGTCGGGGTGTCCAACTGGGCCGCCTGGCAGATCATGAAGGCACTCGGCATCGCCGAACGCCTGGGCCTGGCACGCTTCGAGTCGCTGCAGGCGTATTACACGCTTGCCGGGCGCGATCTCGAACGCGAGCTGATCCCCATGCTCCAGAGCGAGAACCTGGGGCTGATGGTCTGGAGCCCACTCGCGGGCGGGCTGCTCAGCGGCAAGTACACGCGCGACAATCAAGGCGAGGCCGGCAGTCGCCGACTCACCTTCGATTTCCCGCCGGTCGACAAGGCCCGCGCCTTCGACTGCGTCGATGTCATGCGCCGCATCGCCACCCGGCACGATGTTTCCGTGGCGCAGATCGCGCTGGCCTGGCTGCTGCACCAGCCGGCGGTGACGAGCGTGATCGTGGGCGCCAAGCGCCTCGACCAGCTCGACGACAACATCGCCGCCACGCACGTTGCACTGAGCGCCGAGGATCTCGCCGAACTCGACGCGGTAAGCGCCTTGCCCGCCGAGTACCCTGGCTGGATGTTCGAACGCCAGGGCGCTTACCGTCGCCAGCAACTGGCCGATGCCAAGCGCTGAAGGCCGCCGCCCTGCCTCGTCACATGCCTGACGATGCGAGGGAAGCCCCGCCCCGGCACGCCCGACAAAAACACGGCCCGCTCCTCAAGGGAAGCGGGCCGTGCGGTCAGTCCAGCGAATCAGGCGCGATACGTCGTTATCCGGCCTTGTTCGCTTTCACTCCTTCTTCGATGCGGCGACCGATCTCGGCATCGATGTTCTTCCAGTACTCGAACACGCGCGACAGCACCGGTTCCTTGACCCCGCCCGAGACATGGCCGACCACGTTGTTGACCAGGCGATCCCGCGCGGCATCGTCCATGACCTTGTTGATCAAGGCATTGGCCTGGCTGTAGTCATCGTCGTCCTTGCGCAAGGCATAGGGCGCACGCACCATCTGCCCGTTGGCTTCCCAGGTGGAATCGGTGGGATAACGCTCGCCATCCGCCGCCGGACCGCCCTTGGAGTTGGGGGCATATACCGGGTCCGACACCTTGTTGATGCGCATCGCTCCGTCCTTGCTGTAACTGTGCACGGGAGCCTGCGGCGCATTGACCGGGATCTGCTTGTAGTTGACCCCGAGACGCGCGCGGTGCGCATCGGCATAGGAGAATACGCGGCCGATGAGCATCTTGTCCGGGCTGATGCCGATGCCGGGCACGAGGTTGTTGGGCTCGAAGGCCGCCTGCTCGATCTCGGCATGATTGTCGGTCGGATTGCGGTTCAACTGCAGCTTGCCGACCTTGATCATGGGATAGTCGTCGTGCGGCCAGACCTTGGTCAGGTCGAACGGATTGATGCGATAGGTATCCGCATCCGCGAACGGCATGATCTGCATGTAGAGCGTCCAGCTCGGATAGTCGCCACGCTCGATGGCTTCATACAGGTCACGGGTATGGTAGTCACTGTCCTCCCCGGCCAGCCGGTCGGCTTCTTCCTGAGTCAGGCACTCGATGCCCTGGTCCGTCTTGAAGTGGTACTTGACCCAGAACTTCTCGCCCTGGGCATTGGCCCACATGTACGTATGGCTGGAATAACCGTTCATGTGGCGCCAGGTCTTGGGAATGCCCCGGTCTCCCATCAGCCAGGTGACCTGGTGGGCGGACTCCGGCGACAGCGTCCAGAAGTCCCATTGCATGTCATGATCGCGAAGGTTGCTGTCGGCACGGCGTTTCTGCGAGCGGATGAAGTGCTGGAACTTCATCGGATCCCGGATGAAGAACACCGGCGTGTTGTTCCCCACCATGTCGTAATTGCCTTCGCTGGTGTAGAACTTGATCGAGAACCCGCGCGGGTCGCGCCATGTATCGGGGCTCCCGCGCTCGCCGGCCACCGTGGAGAAGCGAATCAGCACGTCGGTCTTGGTACCGGGCTGGAAAACGGCGGCCTTGGTGTACCGGCTCACGTCCTCGGTCACCTCGAAGTGGCCGAAGGCGCCACTGCCCTTGGCGTGCGGCTGACGCTCGGGAATCCGTTCGCGGTTGAAATTCGCCATCTGCTCGATGAGATAGTGATCGTGCAGGACGAGCGGGCCGTCGGGGCCCACCGAGAGCGAATGCTCGTCGCTGGCGACCGGAATCCCGGCATCTGTCGTCGTCGGCTTGCGATTGTCTTGCGTCACGATGGTCTCTCCCCGTCATGTTTTCTATGTGGCACGGCATGTCGCCACGTCCTTCCCTTGGAAACGAACCGCTGGCGCGATGGTGCTATCGACTGAAGGGAACTCCAATTCCCCTGTTAGGTATAGGAAACAACCGTCATCACTGTCTACCTGCCCCCCTGGGCCCCCTTGCCTCCCGTGATCGATATCCACGCCATCCCGATGGCACGTGAAATGACGCCGATCATCGGCCGGGCCCCGCATGACGAGGCCTCCAGGCGAAACGAAACAATCAGGACGCCAACCACGATAGTTTTTTGCAATCTTCGCCATGGAGAAGTTTCATCGTCTCATGCTTGCATGACGACGCATTGACATTCCCCCCTGCAGATCACGACTGTCCCGACCCCGAGGAGCTCTCGCCGACATGTGCCTTGGCGAAGGTCAAAATGACATGACGCAGCACTCGTCGCTGCTCGCTGGAAAGACTACGGTAAATTCTCAGCACCTCGGCTTCCTCCCCGCCCGCCGGTATCACATCCACGCTGCTGGGAGGCACATGGCCTGCACGTTCGTTCTCGTCTCCGTAGCGCAGTACGTGTGGCTCGATGCGCAACCAGGCAGCAAGTACCTGAAGCTTGTCCTGGGCCGGAATGGAGTCACCACGCAGCCAACGCCGCACCGCTTGAAAAGTAATCGGCTTTCCCCAGTAACGGAGGTTGAACTCGCGTTCAAGTACCGAGGGACGAGGCTCATAGCCGGCGGCGAGAAGCGCCTTTTTAAGGCGATCGGCGAACATGGTTTTTTCATTCATACGCTGAATTTGAATCAATGATTCAATTCGCGTTGAATCGTTATTCACTTTAATATTGAATTATCCATTCAGTGCGCTGAAGTGGATGGCTCATGAGCCTGCCTTCATGCGTTCTGATACCTCGCACAGCCTTCACCGAACGCAGGACGGAGACGAGCACGTGTTCAGTATCGAGCAACATGCAAGCAGCGGGATATCTTGGGGATGGCCAGCACGCCGAGAACGACGCTTCCAGACCTTCCAGGCGGTGACGGCACGGGCAATGCAAGATGCCGTTCGAGTGCGTAACGTGCCCATTGCAGGCACTCACGAGTGGTAGGCACTCGTGACGAAAGCGCTGCAGCATCGCCGGCACTCACGCGAGGCGGTCGCTGACGTTCCATGCCCATTTATATCCGATCCGTGGTGCTATATTCGGGTGATGGCCGTGACCTCTCCGCCGCATCCTCGGGAACGGCAGCGTGCATGGAGTTCCATGATACAGGGACACGCCACATCGGCTAGGCTCCTCGCATGAACTTTCACTGAATTGACGCAGCGGTTTTACATTATAGACCTCGGGGGATGGCATTGTGACGCCGAAACAACATGAGCAGCGTCGACTCCATGCACTACGGGAAACAGGACTTCTCGATACACCGCCGGAAGAACGTTTCGATCGAGTAACACGTATCGCCAAGCAACATTACCAGGTCGATACCACGTTATTCACACTGATCGATGCCAAACGACAATGGTTCAAGTCGAAACAGAACCTGGCCCTGGATGCCACCCCCCGGCGACATGCTTTTTGCGATTATACGATCCAGCAAAACAGTGTCTTCGTGGTGGAGGATGCCGCCAACGATCCCCTCTTTTTCAAGAACCCCCTCGTCACCGATACACCGCATATTCGTTTCTATGCCGGCGTTCCTGTACGCGATCCGTCGGGCTTCAAGATCGGAACGCTGTGCTTGATCGACTCCACCCCGCGCGATGCGTCACATATGGATTTCAGCATCCTGCGCAACCTCGCGGCAATGCTCGAAGAGTCACTGGAGAGCACCTACGCCAGCGTTGCAACGCCTTGCGACGCCTATACCCAAAAAATGACCCAAGCCATTCAGCGCGTCCAGAACATTTTCCTGAACGGCGATCGAAAGTCCTCTGCGTACGAGACCCTGTTGTCGGAACTGCTGCGTTTGACGAGCAGCGAAATGGGGTTCGTCGGCGAGGTGCATGCGCCGGCGGACGACGCCCCCTACCTGCGTCTCACCCGTTCGTTGAGCATGGCGCATCATCAGACATCACGTCATCTTTCCTCCGAGACTGACGAGGACTGTCTGCCACTCGACGAGGACGACGTGCTGATCGGCGCCCCCTATCGCTGCCGACATATCACGATTCGCGAGCTCACCCCCGCCATCTCGGACCATCCGGCCTTTCCCGAGGGCCATGACGCCATCCGGACTTATCTGGGGATCCCGTTGCAAACCGAGGGCGCCGTGGTGGGACTCATCGGACTGGCCAACCGCCGTGGCGGGTACAGCCAGGCGCTCGCCACGCTCCTGTCGCCCTTCCTGCAGACCGTGGTGACGTTGATCGAACGCGAGCGCCTCGATGCCGCCAATCAGGAAAAGCAACGCTTGCTGCACGAGGCGATCAATATCGACGGCCTCACGGGCTTGCCCAATCGACGCCTGCTGAACGATCTTTTCCAGGAAGAACTCGCGGCAGTCCGACAGCGGCGCGGGTCGATTTCAGTGTGCTTTCTCGATCTGGACGGCTTCAAGAGCATCAATGACAGCCAGGGGCATGCCGTCGGCGACAACGTCCTCAAGTGCGTCGCGGATCGCCTCAGGGGCGCCGTTCGGCATCACGACGTGGTCGCCCGACTTGGCGGCGACGAATTCGTCGCCATCCTTCGCGATGTCGAGCACCCCAGGGTCTACCGGCATATTCTCGACCAGTTGCGACGCCCCATGCACATTCACGGTCATCCCCTCGAGTTGTCCGCCAGCATGGGCATTACACGCTACCCGAACGATGATTCGGATAGCGATCTCTTGTTGCGGCACGCCGATCAGGCCATGTATACGGCCAAGGAATCGGGAAAGAACTGCTACCATTTCTTCGACCTGGAAAGTCATCATTCGCAGCAGGAGCGTTTTGCCATTGGCGCGCAAATACAGCGCGCGCTCGACGACGACCAGCTAGCCCTTTATTACCAGCCAAAAATCGATTACAAGACAGGCCGCGTCTCAGGCTTCGAAGGCTTGATACGATGGCATCATCCATCGGGAGAGCTGATTTACCCGGGGCGTTTCCTGCCCTATATCGAACATACCAACATCGATATCGAGGTCGGCAAGAGCGTGATCAGCCAGGCAGTCTCGACACTGGAGGCCTTCCAGAAACGCGACCTGCCTTACACCGTCAGCATCAATCTCAGTCCGTCGCACTTCCTCAACGACGAATTCCTGGATCACTTGAACAATACCCTGAGTCGTTACGACATGGCGTTTCGCAAGCGCCTGACGCTGGAAATTCTCGAAAGTACGGCGCTCGATGATGCGGGGCTGGCCACCTCGAACATCAAGGCGTGCCAGCAACTGGGCGTGCAGCTGTCGCTCGACGATTTCGGGACCGGTTATGCCTCGCTGAGCTATTTGCGCAAGTTTTCCACCAACGAAATCAAGATCGACCGTTCATTCATTCTCGGCATGCTGAACGATCCCGAGGACCAGATGATCGTTCAGGCCATCATCGCGCTGGCCAAAAGCTTCGACCGCCGGGTAATCGCCGAGGGCGTCGAACATCACGCCACCGAGAAAAAGCTCGTGGCCATGGGATGCGACATGGGCCAGGGCTTCCTTTACAGCCCGGCCCTGCCGCTGGCCGACGCGCTGGACTGGGCGGCACATTACGCCCGCCCGTGACCGACGGTTCAGGGCGTCGGTGTCTGCGTGGAGAAACGCCACACCGTGCGCGATTGATAGGTCTCGCCGGGCTCGAGAATCGTCGAGGGAAAGGCCGCCTGGTTGGGTGAATCCGGAAAATGCTGGGTTTCCAGCGCGAACCCGCTGCGCTTTTCGTATGCCTTGCCCTGCTTGCCGATCAGCGTGCCATCGAGAAAGTTGCCCGAGTAGAACTGCACACCGGGCTCCGACGTGGCGATCTCCAGGACGCGGCCACTGTCCGGCGCTTCGACGCGGGCGGCCAGCACCAGTTCGTCTTCCGCCGTCGCGTCACGCATCAGCACGAAATTGTGATCGTAGCCCTGCCCGTACGCCAGTTGCGTATTGTCCGCGCCAATGCGTGCACCGATCGGGGTGGCCTCACGGAAGTCGAACGGCGTGTCCGCCACGTCGCGCAGCTCTCCGGTCGGGATCAAGGTGTCGTCCACCGGCGTGAAGGCATCGGCATTGAGCATCAGCCGATGATCGACGATCGAGCCGCTGCCCTCGCCCTCCAGGTTGAAGTAACTGTGCTGCGTGAGATTGACCGGCGTGGCCTTGTCGGTCGTGGCGTGATAATCGATGATCACCTCGTCGTCGGCGGTCAGCGTGTAGGTCACGTGGGTTTCCAGCCGCCCGGGATAACCTTCCTCGCCATCCTCGCTGACATAGGTCAGCTCGACGCCCACCTCGCTGTCGTTCTCGAAAGGCGCCGCCGTCCACAGGCGTTTGTCGAAGCCCCGCTCCCCACCATGCAGGTGATTGGCACCATCGTTGGTCGCCAGCTCATGGGTCGTGCCATCGAGCGTGAAGCGCCCCTCGGCGATTCGGTTGCCATAGCGCCCGATCAGGGCACCGAAATAGGGGTTGGACTGGCGATACGCCTCGGAGCGATAGTCGGCCAAATTGTCGAACCCCAGAACGACATCGGCCCACTCGCCCTCGGCATCCGGTGTGCGCAGGGAGGTGATGATGCCGCCATAGGTGGTCACCTTCATGTCAATGCCATGGCCATTGCGTAGGTGGTACGCCTCGACCTTGCGGCCATCGGGCAACTGTCCGAAAGATTCCTTTTCCACCGACGGGGACTGCGTTTGCATCGTGTTCGCCTGTGCCGCGCTCAGCGCGAGGCAGGTCATGCCCACCCCCATGGCCAAGCGTGAAATTCCTGAAAATCGAGACATGGTGCGCGCCTCCTGGGCCTCGTCATGGCGACGCGACATGCATCGCCACGCCCCTTCACGCTAGACGGCGCCCACCAGTCCCACCAATAACCGAGTCACGATACCCGCATATCGCAATGGATATCGCCCCGACATGCGCCGTGCAGACGCCCCGCCTCGCACGCGACACTGCCGCATCATGCGCTAGACCAAGGTCGGGGTCGCTGTCCGGCATCTCGGTCTTCGCGGCTACTGCAAGTGCACCGCCTCGAAGCGTGCGAGGGTCTCGTGCTGCGCATCCAGCAGCCACAAGCGCTCGCCTTCGATCCGCCACGCGGTCGTGGCGTTCAATGCCGCGAGAAAACGACGTTCGGTCGATGCGCCGTGCGGGCATGCCATGCGCGTACTGGACAACGCCATGAAACGCAGCGTGGAGGCCTCCAATCGGTAGTTGCCCATCATGCGATTGCATCCCGTCGATCCCATGACGCGTGCCGGATCGGCATGCAGGACGAAATGCGGCTCCCGCTGGCCGTCGACCACGTCGGGCGACTCGCCGTCCAGCGCCGTCAGCTTCCAGTACGTGTTCACCAGGGACTCGTCCGGCCGTGTGGTGGCGGGGCCTTCCTGCGTGGCACACCCGGCCATGAGGGCAACGGCGAACAGCATGGCCAGACTCGCGACTGCGTGTTTCATGAGAGATCCTCGAATGATGGGCATCGCCGACAGCCTACCAGATCCATCGCTGCCCCTTGCGTCTTCCCGTCATCGCGCCCATCTCTGTCTGCACAGGCGCCACGTTTCGATGCGCCGCATCGCACAGGAGGCATCATGGAATCACGCTATTTCACCATCCACTCGCATCCCAAGGGCTTGCCCACGCGGGATGTCTTCTCTCTGGAATCCCGGACGCTGCCCGCGCTGGAGGCGGGCGAGGTCCGGGTACGGAATCGCTGGCTGTCGGTCGACCCCTACATGCGCGGACGCATGGACGGCGTGACCACCTATGTCGAGCCGTTCACGCTGGGACAACCGCTCGAAGGCGCCGCCATCGGCGAGGTGCTCGAGTCACGCGACGAGCGCTTCTCTCCGGGAGACCTCGTCGCCCACATGGGCGGCTGGCGCGATGTCGCCCAGCTTCCCGGCAGTGGCCTGCAGGCCCTTCCCGACCTCGAGGTGCCGCCGCAGGCCTTTCTCGGCGTGCTCGGCATGCCGGGCATGACCGCCTGGACCGGTCTCAATCGCATTGCCCAGCTCAAGGAAGGCGAGCGCGTGCTGGTCAGCGCGGCGAGCGGCGCCGTCGGCTCCCTGGCCGTGCAGCTGGCCAAGGCCAAGGGCTGCCATGTCGTGGGCATCGCCGGCGCACCGGAAAAACTCGAATGGCTGGAATCGCTCGGCGTACGCGCGGTCAGCTATCGCGACAAGGATGCCCGGCAACTCGGCGCCGACCTCCATGACGCCAGCCCCGAGGGCGTCGATGTCTATTACGAGAACGTCGGTGGCATCTGCCTGGAAGCCGCGCTCGACAATATCCGTGTCGGCGCACGCATCGCGGTGTGCGGCCTGATCGACGGCTACAATGCCGAGACGCCGAGCCCCGGCCCCAGCAACCTGTCCCGCTTGCTGATTCGCCGCGCACGGATGGAAGGCTTCATCGTCACCGACGCCCAGAACTGGGAGCACTACCCGACCTTCCTGAAGGACGTCGGCCCGCTGGTGGCCCAGGGCAAGCTCGACTACAAGGAAACGGTCGAAGACGGGCTCGAGCGCACGCCGGATGCCTTCCTCAAGCTCTTCGAAGGCGGCAATACCGGCAAGATGCTGGTACGCCTGTAACCGGCCCTCAGCGCCGATCCGGCGTCTCGGCGAGCCGCTCGCCGAGACGCCGGCCGTTTTCCAGGCAATCCCCCACCGCGATGCCGTCACGCCAGTTGCCGAGCAGCGAGAGGCCGGGATGCGCTTCCAGAGCCGCGTCCAGGGCGGCAATCCGCGCCAGGTGCCCACGCTCGTACTGCGGAATCGCCTGTGGCCAGCGGCTCACGCATTGCCACACCGGCTCGGCGTGAATTCCCAGCAAATCGCCGAGATCGGCCACCACCTGAGCGACCTGCTCCGCATCGTCGCCGGCGGCGGCCTCCGGCTGGCGCCGGCCTCCCAGAAAGGCCGTCAGCAGCACATGATCCGACGGCGCACGCCCGGGGAACAGCGTCGAGGAAAACAGTGCCCCCAGCGTACGCCGCCGCTCGACCCCGGGAATCAACATGCCGAAGCCATCGAGAGGATGGTCGACGTCGGCCCGGCGAAATCCCACCGAGACCGCGTTGACCGGTGGATAGGCGATTTCCTCCAGGGGGGCAGCCAGGGCCGCGTCGAGGGGGGCCAGCAGCGCCGCCGCCGTGGGGGCCGGCACCGCCAGCACCAGTTCGCGCGTGCGAATGCGCTGGCCGGCGGCCGTTTCCACCTGCCAGCCGTCGGCCTCGCGGCCCACGGCGACGACCTCGCAGCCGCACTGTACCGACGCCCCGGGCTGATCGGCGATGTCCTCCGCCAGCCGCTCAGCAAGGCGTTGCAGCCCGGCAGGGAAACTCACCAGTTGTCCGCGCCACTCGCGTGGCAGGGCGGGCGGCTCGCGACGCGACTGGCGTAGCCGGCGCAGCCCGCCTCGCACCAGCGAGCCGTACTCGCGCTCCAGCGCCACCAGCCGGGGCATCGCCGCCTGCGCGGAGAGCCGGGCGGGATCGCCGGCATAAACGCCTGAGACAAAGGGGTCGACCAGATGGTCGAGCACGTGGCGTCCCAGGCGTCGCACGACGAAGTCCGCCAGGCTTTCCTCGTCGCGTGGCGGCCCCGCCCGAAAGGGCTCGCGCAGCACGGACCAGCTGCCGCGCAGGCCGATCAACGGGTTGGCGGGCGCCTTGAGGACATGAGTGGGCAAGGCCACCGGGCGTCCATGGAAGGCGATATAGCGACGCCGCGCATCGGGATTGGCCGGCTGGGCCTCGTCGAGCAGTCCCAGCTCGTCGAGCAGCGTGTGCAGCGGCGGCTTCATCACCAGCGTGTTGGGACCGACCTCGACCTGCCACGCCCCGTCGCGATGGGTGCGCAGATTGCCACCCGCGTGCGACCCGCGCTCGAGCACGCTGACAGCGAGCCCGCGCCTGGCCGCCGCCCGGGCAGCGGCCAGGCCGCTGGCCCCGCCGCCGACGACGACCACGTCGCGCCGTGCCTCGCCGACCGCCTGGTCGGTCGCATCGAGCTGTTCTTCATGCTGCATGACGTCTCCCCTGGGCGCACCTGACATTCAGACGACGAGCATAGCGGACACCGCCGGCTCGCGGGGCACTACGCTTGCGGCGCATCGACGCACTCGGCATTCCGTGTCCGCTCGCTGCGCCCGATGATCGACGCCCCTACCATGTCGCCGGTGACGTTGAGCGCCGTGCAGCCCATGCCCACCAGGGCATCGATGGCGGTCAGCAACGCTACCGTCTCGATGGGCAGGCCCACCTGGGAGAACACCGTGGCGATCATGATGATGCCCGCGCCCGGCACGCCGGCGGTCCCGATGGAGACCAGGGTGCCGATCAGCACGATTTCCAGCATGCTGGCAAAATCCAGCGGCGCGCCGATCACGTTGGCCGCAAACACGGCGGAAATGGCGATGCGAATGGCGGCGCCATCCATGTTGATGGTCGCCCCCAGCGGCAGGCTGAAGCCGTAGACCCCACGCGACAGCCCCATGCGCCGGGCCGCGTCCAGCGTCAGCGGCAGCGTGCCGGAGCTGCTCTGGGTGGCGAAGGCGGTCGCCATCGGCGTGCGCGCTTCGCGAAAGAAATCCCGCAACTTGACGCCGAAGACGCCCATCAAGACGCAATACAGCAGGACATGCACGCCCAGCGCGAGGTACAGCACCAGCACCATGTCGCCCAGCGACAGCAGCGTAGCCATTCCCTGCTCGGCCACGGTGCCGGCCACGATGGCGAACACCCCGATCGGCACGTAATGCAGCACCCCCGACATCACCTTGAGCGTGACCTCGTTGAGCGCCTCGATGACCCGGAACAGCTGCTCGGCCAGCGCGCCGTGGGACTCGGACGCGCGCAGCTTCAACAAGGCAATGCCGAAGACGATGGCGGTAAAGATGATGCCCAGCAGGTTCAGCTCGGCAAAGGCACCGATGATATTGTCCGGCACCACGCCCAGCACTACCTGCGCGATACCGGGATTCTCGGGCACCGATACCTCGGCGCTGTCGTCCAGCGTAATGCCGCTGCCGGGCGACAGCAACGTGGCCACCGTGAGCCCCACGACGATCGCCAGCGCCGAGGTCCCGACGTAATAGAAAAACACCTTGCGCCCGATGCGCCCCATGCTCCCGGCACTGGCCTGGTTGATGCCCACCAGCAGGGTGAACAGCACGATCGGCACGATCAGGAACTTCAGCAGGCGCAGCAATAGATCGCCGAACGGTGCCAGCCAGTCGGCCACGCTCTGGCCACCTGCCAGGCCCACCACGACACCCAGTATCAGCGCCAGCGTGACGCGCAGAATCAACGAGGCATTCAAATAAGCATGCAGCAGTGCTTTCACCGCTCCTTCTCCCTGTGTTTGGCCATGATGGTGTCGCTCCATGTCGGCCACAACGCCTGACACGAAGGCTGCGGCGGCGTCATATTACCATTATGCTGGGCGCATGGATTCGGACACGGGATACGAGGCAATGAGCGAACGCGCAATTGATTGCTGGTTGACGGACATGGATGGGGTATTGATCGGCGAAGATCACGCGCTTCCCGGCGCCGTCGAATTGATCGACCAATGGCGGGCCAATGGTACGCCCTTCCTCGTGCTCACCAACAATTCCATCTACACCCCGCGCGACCTCAGCGCGAGACTCAATCGCCTGGGCATCAACGTGCCCGAGGACCGCCTGTGGACGTCCGCCCTGGCCACCGCCGCCTTCCTGCGCGATCAGGCCCCCGGCGGATCGGCCTTCGTGATCGGCGAGGCCGGCTTGACCACGGCCATTCACGAAGCCGGGTTCGTGATGACCGATGTCGCGCCGGACTTCGTGGTCCTCGGCGAAACCCGCAGCTATTCGTTCGAGGCGATCACCCGGGCGATTCGTCTGATCAACGCGGGGGCGCGCTTCATCGCCACCAACCCCGACGTCACCGGCCCCAGCCCCGAGGGTCCCCTGCCGGCCACCGGCGCGGTCGCGGCCTTGATCACCGCCGCCACCAAGCGCGAGCCCTACTACGTCGGCAAGCCCAACCCGATGATGTTCCGCTCGGCCATGAACAAGCTGGGCACGCACTCCGAGCGGACCGGCATGATCGGCGACCGCATGGACACCGACGTCATCGCCGGCATCGAGGCCGGGCTGCACACGGTCCTGGTGATGACCGGCATCGCCACGCGCGGCGATCTCGAGCGCTACCCCTTCCGTCCCCGCGAGATCATCGATTCGGTCGCGGAGTTGCTGGAGAAGTAGCGCCCGGGGCAACCCTTGATGCCGCCTGGCCGAGTGCAGACACTCGGCAGGCAGGGCTTAACGCTTGTCCTCGGTCCGGGTCTCGAAGTCACTGGCATCGTGACGTTCGTGGAGTTGCGTCTCGGGCTCGCCGAAGGTGCGGTTGACCATCCGCCCACGCTGCACCGCCGGACGCGCGTCGATCTCCTCGGCCCAGCGCACGACATGCGTGTACTCGTGGACTTGCAGGAACTCGGCGGCATCGTAGAGACGCCCCAGCACCAATTGCCCGTACCAGGCCCAGTTGGCGATGTCGGCGATGCTGTACTCGTCGCCGGCCAGATAGCGGTTTTCCGCCAGGTGCCGGTTCAGCACGTCGAGCTGACGCTTGGTTTCCATGGCGTAACGGTCGATGGGGTACTCGAGCTTGACCGGCGCGTAGCTGTAGAAATGCCCGAAACCGCCGCCGAGGAACGGCGCGCTGCCCATCTGCCAGAACAGCCAATTGAGCGCCTCGGTGCGTGCCGCATGCTCCTTGGGCAGGAACTCCCCGAATTTCTCGGCGAGGTACAGCAGGATCGAGCCGGACTCGAACACCCGTGTCGGCGTGTCGGTGCTGTGGTCCATGAGCGCCGGAATCTTCGAGTTCGGATTGACCTCGACGAAACCGCTGCCGAATTGATCGCCCTCGCCGATATCGATCAGCCAGGCGTCGTACTCGGCGCCCTGGTGCCCCAGCGCCAGCAATTCCTCGAACATCACCCCCGCCTTGACGCCATTGGGCGTGGCCAGCGAATACAGCTGGAAGGGATGCTTGCCCACCGGGAGTGCTTTCTCGTGGGTGGGCCCCGCGACCGGGCGGTTGATGCTCGCGAACTTGCCGCCGCTTTCCTTCGGTTCCCACACCCGGGGTGGCGTGTACTCAGTCTCTTGGCTCATGCAGCCTCCTGGTCAGTGCGTCGGATCTCATCTCGCCAGGCGGCGGGATCGTCCAGTCGCCTAGAAAGGTAGTCTGATAATCATTGGGACGCGAGGCGGGTGGTTCAATGCGCATGCCGTCACATGAAACGATCGCCTGGTTACAAATCATGACAACGCGCCAAGGCACGGGGTAAATTATCATTCGTGCGCCATGGCGCCCGATCCACGAGAACCGACACAAGGCGCCACGATGTCCACGTTCCAGAAGCCGTACATTGCCCCGTTCGACAACGATGTCACGCCGTCATCCTGGTCACTCTCCCCGCACGAATCCGACCGACGCCAGTCGGACACCCCCTTGCATCGCTCGGCCTCGCAGCGTCGCAACGCCTTGAAGGAGCAACGCATCCAGGCGTTGCTGGACCACTGTCGGGATGAAGCGCTGAAGCAGCTGATCGGTCCCTTCGGACTGACGCCCGCAATGTTCGATGACATCGACGGCGGCAACGTGACCACCCAGCACAATGCCCACCAGGACATCTACGCCAAGGCCTCGGAAAAATACGACCGGAACGATTACGACTACCAAGGTGCCAAGCGAGACAAGAAGCGCAACGCCGTACAAGCGGGCGAGATGAACGCCGACACCTTCACGGACGCCTATACCGGCGAACAGGCACCGACCAAGCGCACAACGTCCAACGGCAAGCAAGCCATGAATGCGGAACTGGATCACACCATTCCGCTCAAGCAGGTACATAAGGAAGGCGGCTGGATGCGCACTCCGGAGGGGCGGCAGACGCTTGCCTCGGAGGACAAGAACCTGAACTACACCACGCTGGAGAACAATCGCAGAAAAAGCGATGCGCCCGCCGAGGAAGCGCTCTCCGCACAACAGGGGTACGACGAGACACGCACCGGCCCTCTCGTCGAAGAAGCGCGCACCGCCATCGACACTCACCTGCCCGATACCGGTGAGCGAGTCGCTTACCATGCCAAGGAGCTCGGCAAGACCGGCACCCGGGAATTCGGCAAGGCGGGCATGCGGCGCGCCCTGGGACTGTTGCTGCATGAACTGGTCAGCGGTGTCTTCTCCGAGGTGGCGTCGGTGGTCAACGACCGCACGCATCCCGACTCGCTGCTCGAACGCTTGACCGCCGCGATAAAGCGCGTGGCCAGACGCGTGCAGGGCAAGTTCAAGGACGCCCTCGGCGAATTCTTCAAGGGCGGGCTGCAAGGCTTCATCAGTAACCTTCTCACCTTCCTCATCAACAACCTCATCACCACCTCTGCCAAGGTGGTCACCATCATCCGTGAAGGCATCCACCAGCTATGGGATGCATTGAAGATGATGCTCTGGCCACCCGAAGGCATGAGTCATGAGGCACGGCTGCGTGCCATTGCCAAAAGCGTTGCCGGGCTTTTCACGCTAGGTGCCGGCATGCTGTGGGAAGAGTCTCTCAACGCTTTCTTGCTCGGCATTCCGCCACTGGCGCCAATCGCCGGTTTCATCTCTCCGGTCCTTACCGGCCTGCTGACCGGGTTGGCGACGGCCTTGCTGATGTATGCCATCGATTCGATCATCGACTGGATGCTCGACAAGGGAACCGCCTGCCTGAACAGCCAGATCGATGCCTTGGAAGGCTACCAATCGCTGATGCGCCAGACGGCCGAGCGTATCGACGTGCAACTCCGGCTGTCCGCGAGCTACCGGGCATCGCTCGGCCTCAACGACAGCATCTCGCACGACTGGCAGGAGGCCGGCGAGGCACTTGCCGATGCCAACCGGACCGCCGAAGCCACGCGTGCGACACACGATGACACGCGCACCAGCCTCGATAATGCCACGCGCACGCAGCAAGACGTCAATGCAGCCCTCACCCGCCTTCTCGGCCGATCTCACAAGGAAACATGAGATGTCCAACGTCATTGCCCAGCTCGCCAAGACCCAGCCACCGAAAGAACTGCTTCAGCACATCGACATACAGGACATCTACGAAAAGTTTCACGAGACCTTCAAGCGCCTGGACGACTTCAAGGATATCCGCGACAAGCATGAACAGCGCGGCTTCCTGGGGCGCCTGTTCAACGGCAAGGAGCTGAAGGACGCGCAACTCGATGCTCACGAGCTGCAGGCGGAGTTCTCGAAGACATTGGCTCAGCTGATGATGATCAGCACCATGCAGTCGCAACAGCTGGTGTCACAACAGAACCAGTTGGGCCGGCAGCAGCGCGACCTGAAGGACAAGGCCGAGTCGCTCGCCGACCACACGCGCAAACTGGAAGAGCATCAGGCCAGTATCTCCCGTCAGGCCACCGAGTTGCGCCAATACGTCACCAACCTGCTCAATGTCCAGGGTCTCACCGCCGAGCACGGGCAACAGCTGATCGACATCGCCGAAGAGGTCACGACCGCCAGGGATCGCCTCACGCAGGAATTCGCGGCGCGCATGCAGGAAGTCGACGCCGCCCTGGCCGAACAGCGGGAAGGCACGCAGACGGCCCTCGAACGCACGCGCACCGAACTGCAAGAACGCCTCTCCCTCTCGGAACGCCAACTGGCCGACAGCCACCAACACGCCGCCCAGCAGCAGGCGCAACGGCACGAGGCCTTGGCCTCCCGTCTGGAAAGCGTCAAGGCGACGCTCGAGGAGACGACCCAGGACGAGATCGACGCGCTACGCCGAGAACTCGAGATCCACAAGGCAGATGTGCAGGCCCGTCACGCCTCGCTTGCCGAAACGCTTGCTCACACCAGACACGCGTGGGAAAGGCAACTGGATCATGCCATCCAGGAAAGCCAGGCAACGCTCACACGAGCGCTGGACGACCACGCGAAACACGGCGAACAGGCCCTCGCGTCGCTGCGCACCGAGCTTGCTCAGTTGCAACAGCGGCAAGCCGCCGACGCCAAGGCACAGCGACGACGCACCGGTTATCTCTGGGCCTGCATGGCGTTGCTCGCCATCGCCAGCGGCATCGGTATCGCGTACCCCTACCTGACACTCAGTCACCTCGTCTAGCCACCGCCACGGCCAGTGCCGGCGCCAGGGGGAGACGCGGCAGCAGGGTGGCCTGGTAGGCGTGGTAGAGGTCGGGTTTGACGTCGCCCTGCGCCGGGTCGATGACGAGGCGGTGGTCCAGTTCCTGCTGCCAGCCGCCGCGCTTCCGGTCGATGAAGGTGGTGTCGATGAAGTCCCACAAGTGGCGGTACCAGCGCTCGTAGTGCGCCTCGCCCGTGCGTTGCAGGAAGGCACCGGCGGCGGCCAGTGCCTCGGCATGGGTCCAGTGGCGGCGACGGCGCGAGCTCGGCTGGCCATGCCAGTCCACGGTATACACCAGCCCCGGCGCGCCATCGGGGGCCCAGCCATCGCGCAGGCTGGCCTCGAACAGCGCGGCGGCGTCCGCGAACAGCCAGGCAGGCGCCTCACGTTCGCGCATCTCGAGCGCCGCCTCCAGATGCAGCATCAGGCGCGACCATTCGAAGCCGTGTCCGGGCGTGGCGCCGTAGGGGGTGAAGTCGTGGTCCGGCTCGTCGGCATGAAACGTCGGCCATTCGGCCCAGTCGCCATGGAAATGCTCGAGAATGCGGTAATCGCGAGGCGCGGCATGGCGATGAATCAGGCGCTCGACGATGGCCAGCGCCCGATCCAGCCAATACGGCTCGTCGCGCACGTCGGCCAACGCCAGGCACAGCTCCACGCCATGCATGTTGCTGTTGCCGCCGCGATAGTCCGCCAGCTCGCGCCACCCTTGCGCATAACGCTCGACGAAGGCCTGCTCGTTCTCCGACCAGAAGCGCGTCTCGATGACCTCGACCACCTCGTCGAGCAGCCGCGGCGCGCCGGGAATGCCCGCCTGGGTCGCCGTCGCGGCCCCCAGGGCGACGAAATGATGCAGGTAGCACTGCTTGGTGCGATCCTCCATCGCGGCGGGATCCCCCGCCAGCCAGCCGCCGTCTCGTTCGTCGCGCAGCAGGCCGCTCAAGGCACGTATGGCATGCTCGGCCAGCGCGGCCGCGCCGGGAACGCCCTGCATCGCCGCCAAGCCATAGCTGTGCGCCATGCGACCGGTGATCATGGTGTCCGCGCTCGCCCCTTCGGGAATCCTCCCATCGCCGTCCAGCGGCGCGAACCCGCCGCTGGACAGGCGGGCCTGTCGGTGGAACTCGAGCAGCCCCAACCCTTCCCGGGTCAGCCAGTGGTGATGCGTGTCGGCGTCCAGCCAGCGCCGTGCCGGTGAGTGCCTATCATCTGCCATGCCTTGCGCGCCTCGCGTGACCAAAACGTTGGCTGTCATTAGCCATTAACGACGGTACCACCATTGGGATGAATCGTCTGGCCGCTGATGAAGGAAGCATCGAGGCTCGCCAGGAAGACGAATACCGGCCCCAGCTCGCTGGGCTGTCCGGCACGCCCCATCGGCGTATCCTCGCCGAAGCCTTCCAGCCATTGAGGGTCGTGGGCGCCCAGCGTCGCCGGCTGCAACGGCGTCCACACCGGCCCGGGCGCCACGGCGTTGACGCGAATGCCACGCCCCACCACCTGGTTCGAGAGACTCCGCGTGAAGCTGACGATCGCCCCCTTGGTGGCCGAATAGTCGACCAGGAAGTCCGGCCCGATATAGGCATTCACCGAGGCGTTGTTGATGATGGCGTCGTCCTCGCCCAGGTGCGGCAACGCCGCCTTGGCGAGATAGAACTGGCTGTGCATGTTGGTCTCGAACACCGAACGCCACTGCTCGTCGGAAAGCTCGGTCAGGTCCTGGCACACCCACTGGGTGCCGGCATTGTTGACCAGGATGTTGAGCCCTCCGTAGACCTGTACCGTCTCGTCGATGCAGCGACGGCAGAACTCGGCTTCCGCCAGGTCGCCCTCGATCAGATGACAACGGCGCCCTTCGGCCTCCACCAGGCGCTGCGTCTCGGCGGCATCCTCGCGCTCGCTCAGATAGACCACCGCCACATCGGCGCCCTCGCGAGCGAAGTGGATCGCCACCGAGCGGCCGATGCCGCTGTCGCCACCGGTGATCAAGGCGATCTTGCCTTCCAGCTTCGCCGCTCCCCGGTAGCCGGGACGGATCATTTCCGCCGGCGGGTCCATCTCGGCTTCGCTGCCCGGCAGTGTCTGGGACTGTGCGTGAATCGCGACCTTGCGAACCATGCTCACCTCCATGTGGTGTCCATGTATGAAGAAATGCCAGGCCCGGCACGTCTCGGGCCCGAATCCTCAACGTAGACTTAGGTATAAGACAACACAAGCGCACGCTTATTCACGCTGCGTCAGGGCTCGCTGGTATTCGTCCCGCCACGCCTGGGCATGCAGGGCGGTATCGTCGGGGAATCGCCCCAGCGCGACGGCCAGCTCGAAAAAGCCCCGTGCCGGCATGTGGGGGGCACGACGGCTGACCACCAGCGCGGCAATGAAGGGACGCTCCTCGGCGGCGTCCTCGCGCATCGACGCCTCCAGCGCCTGGGTGACGCGTGCGATGGTACGCGGCGGCTGCAAGCCGAGCGTTTCGGCAAGCCGGTGGTAGGTCATCGGCAACGCCGTGGGCGGTGCCATTTGCAGGCATTCACGCACGGCGACGTTCAGCGGTAGCGGGGTCTCGGGCATGATGGCGCTCACGCCGTGGGATCGAAGCGTTTGAGTTCGCGAATATCGACATGCTCCCACACGCGTCCGGTCATGTAGGGCTCGATGTCCAGCCACGCCTGCAAGGCCTGGCGATCGGCGAATCGAAAATGCGCATTGGAGCCGATCATCTTGCCATCGTCATCCAGGATCGCCCCGCCACTCAGGAAACAGCCCTCCCGGGCCAGCGCGCGCACGCCCGCCAGGTGCGCCTCGCGGTTGGCCAGGCGGCGGTTCAGGGCATCATCGTCGGTGTAGTCGTAAGCGACTACGGCATATTCGGTCATCGGATCGCCTCGCATCTGTGTGCATGGGAAAAGCGTTTACCACCATGGCCTAAATCATGCGCGAGCGCAGGACATGGTACAACGGTGGTTGACGCCGTCGCGGCGTCACGACACGTTCGAAGGCGAGCACCTCGCCCGGGCCAGCCCCTTTCACTCAGGACACCGCCGACCGACACCTTTTGCCCATGCCGACACCAACACTGCCGCACCGTCCCTCAAGGTACCGCGCGACCGCCGCTTCCGCCCGCCGAACGTCGGGCGCGACATGAGCGACACGCGTCTTTTTCGTTCGCTGCGCTTCTACAATTATCGGGTGTGGGCGATCGGTGCCCTGATCTCCAACATCGGCACCTGGATGCAGCGCGTGGCGCAGGACTGGCTGGTGCTGACCGTGCTCACCGCCCACGACGCCAGCGCCGTGGGCATCACCATCGCCTTGCAGTTCGGCCCCCAACTGCTGTTGCTGCCCCTCACCGGATACGCAGCCGACCATTTCGACCGGCGCCGACTGATCCTCGTGACCCAGGCGTTGCTCGGTCTGCTGGCACTGGGGCTGGGTCTGGTCACCGTCACGGGCGCAGTGACATTGTGGCAGGTCTATGCCTTCGCCCTGGGACTGGGCTGCGTCACGGCCTTCGATGCACCGCTCAGGCAGACCTTCGTCAACGACCTGGTGGGCGAGGCCTATCTCGCCAACGCGGTGGCCCTCAACTCGACCTCCTTCAATGCCGCGCGCATGATCGGCCCCGCCGTCGCCGGGTTGTTGATCGCCGCCGTCGGCAGCGGCTGGGTGTTTCTGATCAACGCCGCCTCGTTTGCCGCCGTGCTGGGATCGCTGTGCCTGCTGCGTCATGACGAATTGCACTCCACCGCACGCCCGAGACACCACGTCGGCGGACTGACGGAGGGCTTTCGCTACGTGTGGCAGCGGCCCGACCTGAAAGCCACCCTGCTCATGCTGTTCGTCATCGGCACCTTCGGTCTCAACTTCGCGGTCTACATTTCCACCATGTCGGTGCGCGTGTTCCACGGCGAGGCCGGACAGTACGGGCTGCTTTCCTCCTGCCTGGCCGTCGGCTCGGTCACCGGCGCGTTACTCGCCGCCAAGCGCGAACGCCCGCGCACGCGGCTGCTGTGCCTCTCGACCCTGGGGTTCGGCGTGTTCTGCGGCCTGGCGGCGCTCGCCCCCAACCCGTACGTCTTCGCCGTCGCCCTGATGCTGACCGGCCTGGCCGCACTGACCTTCATGACCGCCTCCAGCGCACTGATCCAGCTCTCGACGGAACCGACGATGCGCGGCCGGGTCATGGCGTTGCGCATGGCCATCACCATGGGCGGCACACCGCTCGGCGCCCCCATCGTCGGCTGGCTGGCCGACCATGCCGGTCCGCGCTGGGCGATGTCCGTCGGCGCCACGGCCGGTCTCGTCGCCGCCCTGATCGGGGGAATCATGCTGTTACGGCAGCGACGTCGCCACTGGCCGGCCTATCTGCAAACCCCTCATGGTCATGGCGACGCCTGAGGGCATCCAGCGCCCATGACGGGGCATGGCAGCTGGCCTCGGCTCATACCATGCCACCGTTGATGCGCAGGATCTGGCCATTGACCCAACGTCCCTGCGCCCCGGCCAGGAACGAGACCACCTCGGCGATTTCGTCAGGCTGCCCCAGACGTTCGAACGGCGACAGATTGGCGATCGATCGCACCTGATCGTCGCTCTTTCCCTCCAGGAACAACTCGGTCGCCACGGGACCCGGCGCCACGGCATTGACGGTGATCTCGCGCCCTCGCAGCTCGTTGGCCAGCACTCTCACCAAGCCTTCGACCCCGGCCTTGCTGGCGATATAGGCACCGTAACCGGGGAATGACTTGCCCAGCACCGAGGACGAGAACGCAATGATGCGTCCGCCCTCGCGCAGGACCTCGGCGGCTTGCGACATCACCAGCCAGCTGCCGCGCAGGTTGGTCGCCAGTGTTCTGTCGAGGATGTCGACGTTGTCGACGGTCATGTTGGCCATCTGCATCACGCCAGCGTTGTTGACCACCACATCGAGCCGCCCGAAGGCGTCTTGCGTTTCCTCGAACAAGCGCCTGACGGCGTGGGCGTCCCCGATATCCGCCTGCACCGGCAGAGCGCGTCCGCCTGCGGCTTCGATATCCGCCACGACCTGTTCGGCCAGCGCTCGATTGCCCGCGTAATTCACCGCCACGGCGAATCCATCGGCGGCCAATTGCAACGCAATGGCACGTCCAATACCGCGGGAAGCTCCTGTCACCAGAGCGACTTTGCGTACGCGACTCGTCATGAATCGACTCCTTATCGGCTGCGAATGCATCGGTGAATGTCCGGCGTTTTCCAGCGGGTCTTCCACTGGAAAACGGCATCAGTATTCGTATTTTCCTGACCTGGATAAATCGACTAATCTGCCAACACCATTCATTCAAGATAAACAATCATGGATCGGTTCGATTCGATGACGCTCTTCGTGCGTATCGTGGAGAGCGGCAGCTTCACCCGAGCGGCCAACGCGCTGGACATCCCCCGAGCCACCGCGACGCTGGCGATTCAGCGACTGGAGTCGCGGCTTGGGGTGCGTCTGCTGGAGCGCACCACCCGCCAGGTACGCCCGACGCCGGAAGGCGAGGCCTTCCACCAGCGCTGCCTTCACCTGCTGGCGGAACTCGAAGATGCCGAGGCGATGCTTCAGCCCATCGCGGACAACCCGCGCGGCGTGTTGCGCGTCGAGCTGCATGGCACGCACGCCAGCCGCATCGTGCTGCCACACCTCGACGACTTCCACGCGCGCTACCCCTTGCTGGAACTGGTCATCACCACGGGCGACCGGCGAGTCGACCTCGTCGGTGAAGGCATCGATTGCGCCGTGCGCAGCGGCGAGCCCGAGGATTCCAGCCTGGTCGCCCGGCGACTGGCCACACTCGAGCAAGTCATCTGCGCAAGCCCGGCCTACCTGGAACGCATGGGAATGCCGAGCACCCCCGAGTCGCTCCGCCACCATCACGGTGTCCATTTCATTTCCGGGTTCAATGCACCGGACAGGACCCTCGACGTGATCGTCGACGGTGAGACACGCCACGTCACTACCGGCGGCTGGCTCACCGTCAACGACGCGGATAGCTATGTCGTCAGTGCACTGGAGGGCTTCGGGCTGATTCAGTTGCCGCGTTTCCGGCTCACGCCTCATCTGGAGACCGGAGAACTGGTGGAAGTCCTGCCCAGGTGGGAAAAACCGAGCCTGCCGCTCTACGCCGTGTATCCGCAAAGACGCCACCTCTCGCCGAGGGTACGCGTCTTCCTGGAGTGGATCAGCGACCTCTACGAGGCCAGCTTCGGCGGTGGCTGAAGACGATGCGGCCAACGCCTTGCCCATGCCCGAGACCGGATGACGGCGCTCGCGATCCCGGCTGGCTCACTCAGGCAGCCCCGCCGCCATGGCCGGATGGGGGCTCCGAGCGCTCGCCGAGAGCGACGTCGCGCTCGCTGATGACCGTCACCTCCCGCGGCCACCACTCGGGGTGATGATCCCGGATGAAGGCCATCAGCTTCTCCCGCACATTCATCTCGGCGATCCAGCCCGCGAACGGGTCCGACGTCATCAGATAGCACACCACGGTCTGCGCCCGCTCGGTCTGCCCCGTCACGTAGCAAGACAGCTTGTGGTGTTCGACGACGTTTTCCTCTTCCTGCGCGTACTCCAGGAACTTCTCCCGCAGGCACTGGACATCGGCACTCAAGTGCAGGATCAATTCCAGGCTCCGGTACTCCTTGGCGCTCTTGACCGACAGGTTTTCGAAGGGGCGGGAGACAAAGTAGGTGACCGGCACGATCAAGCGCCGGTCGTTCCAGACCCGCAGGCGAATGAAGGTGTAGAAGATTCCCTCCACATAGCACCACTGGCCCTCGAACACCACCAGATCGCCGATGCGGATGGGCTTCGCCAGCGACAACTGGAACGACGAGAGGATATTGCTGATCACGGCCTGGCCGGCGATGCCCACCAGCACCGTCAGGACACTGGCCGAGGCCAGCAAGGTGATGCCCAGCGTCTCGAAGAGCTGGATCTGACTCAGCACATAGATCGACACCACGGTGACCGTGATCAGGATGATGATCCGGCGCAACGCGTAGAGTGTCGTCAGCAGCTTGCGTTCGTCCTTGGGCTTGGAGTCATCGATCTGCCCCATGAGCCGCCGCGTCAGTCGCAACATCAGGGTATCGACGAAACGCAACGCCACCGTCCCCGCGCCCCAGGCCAGAACGACGATCAACAGCACCCGCAGCGATGAGGTCGCCACCGCCGAGAACGACACCACGTAGTCGAGCAGCATCTGGGTCACCAGCGACATGACGACGAGCGCCACGGGCAGCTTGATGCGACCGGTGAAGATGCTGGGCGCGCCGGCCGGCAACCAGCGTGCCAGCACCCCGACCAGACGGTAGACCCACCAGCCCATCAGGCCCACCACCAGCAGGAAGACCGGGATGGCGATCCACTCCCAGATCTTGAGCGCCCCGAACGAGGCCTTGAAGCGTTCCGGGATGTACGTCTCGAACATCAAGGGGCCGTATTCCTCGTAAAGCAACGGCACCGAAGACACGCTGTCCGGCATGACCAGCCAGACCGGTTCCTGGTCACCCACCCGGTAGCGCCCCAGGCGGATGTCATAGGTTTCGCCCTGGGCCGTCAGGGAGGCCAGCTTGAGGTTGCGACGCGGCTCCCCCGCCTGGGGATGCTGACCCGAGGGGTCCTCGATGGCGGCATCCTGGCGCCCGGGGAGATCGGAAACCTTCAGCAATTCGCCTCGCTTGAGCACTTCGGCCAATTGCCTGGCCAGTTGGCCGCCGCGCTTGCGCTGCTCCGCCGGTGTCAACTCGGAAAGATTGAGGGCATGCGCCGCCGCCGCCAAATCCTCATTCTCGGTCAGCGTCAGAAAGCTGCGGATCAACTCCCGTGGCGTCACGCGCTCAACCGTATCGGGTGGTTCGCCCAGCCCCGCGTTCAGCGAATCGACGACGAACCAGCGCCTCTCCTCGCGCTCCTCTTCCGGCGTTTGCGCCGCACACAGGCTGGTCATCGTGAACGCCACCGCAGCCATCAGCCACAGTCGCCATGCGCCATTTTTCTTCATAGATCCCTTAACTATTGCGTGAGTCGTCCATGTCTGCCACCCGATATCGGATCGCTCCCGAGCCGGCCGTTCCTGTGCCTTGGGAGTGCCCCAGGTTAGTGATTGCTCGCAGTACACCGCACCACTCCCCGCCGCGTCCAGTCTTCATTCCCCGTCATCCGATCCAAGAAGGCGGGCCGGCGTGTCATGCCCACGCAAAAGCGCCGGCGGGGCGGCGACTCGACACGATGACGCGATACGGCGGATCGGAACGGCTATTTTGGTGAAGCCTGCATAAGCAAACTACACTGCAGCCGGGGATACCTCACGCCCGTCACGCCTCCGGACCTCGTGTGACGAGGTGTCTTTCACTGATCCGCAAAAGGAGTTTGCCGTGATGGCCACTGCCGAAAGGTCGATACGAAGTGGACCGAACCCGCTGCATGGCATGTTGCTGGCGGGCGCCTTTCCACTCTTTCTGGGCGCCGCATTGAGCGACTATGCCTACGCCTCGACATATCACATTCAATGGAGCCACTTCGCTTCCTGGCTGAACGCCGGCGGCCTGGTGTTCTGCGGTCTGGCGCTGATCTGCGCACTGCTCGGGATCTTTCGCTCGGCCGGCCACCGAGGACTTTCCGTCGTCTACTTCCTGCTGCTGCTGGTGACTTGGGGGCTGGGCGGCGTCAACGCGCTGGTCCACGCCAGAGACGCCTGGGCGATGATGCCGACGGGACTGACGCTTTCCATCGTCATTGCCGTGCTCTCTTTCATCGCTGTCTGGACCGGATTCATCAGCCGCAAGCGTGGAGGTCAGTCATGAAGCTAACATCCAAGCCCACTGGCATGCGTTACGTCGCGCCCCTTTCGCTTCTGCTGCTCGCCGGCGGCGCCCAGGCCGCCGACTCGGGCCAGGAGTACGGTCCTGACCCGGAACTGCCCGAACCGCAGCGAGGCCTTCTGCCCAACATGACGGTGCCCGAGCAGGCCCCCTGGGGCGACGCGAAACCCACGGTACCCGATGGCTACACGATCACCGCCATCGCCACCGACCTGAAGGTCCCACGTCAGACGTTGGTGCTTCCGAACGGCGATATCCTGGTGGCGGAAGGCAAAGGCGGCGGCAAGGCGCCGAAATCGCGGCCTAAGGATTTCATCGCCGGGCTGATTCAGTCGCAAGGCACCACCTCGGTCAAGGGCGGCGACCGGCTGACCTTGCTGCGCGACGGCGACGATGATGGCAAATACGAGGAACGAACGGTCTTCGCCGAGAACCTCAATGCGCCCTACGGCCTCGCCCTGGTGGATGACGATCTCTACGTGGCCAATCAAGATTCACTCGTTCGCTTCGACTACGAAACGGGCCAGACCGAAGCCAGCGGCCCACCGGAACTGGTCACGCCGCTGCCGTCGGAGATCAATCATCACTGGACCAAGGCCCTGACCGCCAGCGCGGACGGCGACTATCTCTACGTCGGCATCGGTTCCAACAGCAACATCACCGAACGCGGTATGGCGGCGGAAGTGAACCGTGCGGAAATCTGGGAGATCGACCCGGAAACCGGGGCACATCGCGCCTATGCCACCGGCGTGCGCAACCCCACCGCGCTGACCATTCAGCCGGAGACCGACCGGCTCTGGGCCGTCGCCAACGAGCGTGACGAACTCGGCCCCAATCTGGTGCCCGACTATCTCACCTCGATCCAGGAGGGCGGTTTCTACGGCTGGCCGTACAGCTACTGGGGGCAGCATGTCGACCCGCGCGTTCGTCCGCAGAACCCCGAGAAGGTGGAAGCGGCGATCGCCCCCGACTACAGCCTCGGCTCGCACCACGCGCCGCTCGGCGTCGACTTCTCCAACCCGGCCGTGGGCGGAGAATTCGCCAATGGCGTCTTCGTCGGCGAGCACGGCAGTTGGAACCGTGCCGATCCCGTGGGGTACAAGGTGGTCTTCATCCCGTTCGAGAACGGCCGCCCCGCCGGCGACCCGGTCGACTTCGTCTCCGGCTTCCTGACCGACGACGGCAAGACCCGCGGCCGCCCCGTCGGCGTCACCGTCGCGCCGGATGGCTCGGTGATCGTCGCCGACGACATGACCAATGCGATCTGGCGGGTGACGCGAGATGACGACCAGGCACCGTCAGCGGAGTCCGCCACCGAGACATCGGGCTCCAGTGAGGAAACGGCATCTTCTGAAGGCGAGTCCGAGATGCCCGAGGACGGATACGCCGGGGATGGATGACCCCGGCGCGGGGCGCCCGGCTCGGCCGTTACTCGATGATCGAGGCGAAGCGATCGTTCAAGCGTCTGAGTGCGGGCTTGAGCAAGGGCGCCGGCTTGTCGCGGCGCATCAGCGCTTCTTCTCCGGCATAGCTGAAGGTGATCGCTTGCGCGGCGAGCCAGCGTAGCGGCTCGACTTCCCAGCGTTTTATCAGCTGACGATGACTGGCGTTGCTGAAGGCCCAGGGCATGCGCACCCGCTCGGTATCGCGCTCGAGGATCATCTCCGCCAGGGTGCGACCGAACAGGTGCGAGGCGGCCACCCCTTCGCCGGCGTAGCCTCCCGCGGTGGCAAGGCCGCTGGCGCGGTCGAGGATCGCATGCGGGCGGAAGTTGCGCGACAAGCCCAGCGAACCGCCCCAGCCATACTCAACCCTGACACCCTCCAGCGCGGGCAGCAGATCCACCAGCAGATCCCGCCGCATGCGAATGGCCCCATCATCGATCGCCTGGTCGGCCTTGGATCTAGCGCCGAGATAATAGTTGCCGCGGGCGCCGAAAACGATGCGCCCGTCGGCGGTGCGATGACCGTAATTGATCAACCGGCTGGCATCCGCGAAGGCGGGACGCTCGGCCATGCCGACCTCCTGCCAACGGGCCTCCGACAGCGGCTCGGTGGCGATCACCAGGCTCTGCACCGGAATCACGTGGCGCTTGAAATCGAGGAACCGGTCGGCGTACCCCTCGGTGGCACACACCACCATCGGTGACTCGACGCTGCCTTCGCGCGTGCTCACCTTGTGGTGCGACAGGGTCTCGGCGCGGCTCTGCTCGTGGATCGTCACGCCCAGGCGCTCGACGCGCTCGGCCAGGCCAGCGACCAGCTTGGCCGGGTTCACGGTGGCGACCTGGCGGTGATAGATGCCGCCATGGCCGTTTCTGAACCGGGCCTTCTCCGAGAGCTGTTCGGCATCCAGCCAGTAGCAGTTCGCCTCGCTGTGACCCAGCTCATGCAGATGCTGCAGGTAGTCGCGCTGGATGGCGACCTGATCCCGGTAGCGAGCCGCCGCATAGATCGCGCCGCCCTTGTTGAAATCGGCCTCGATCCCCTCGTGCGCCAGTACCCGACCTACCTCGTCGACGTTATCGGCCACCACGCCGCAACAGGTTCGCCGCTCTTCACGTGACAAGCCCCCGATGTGTCGTTCCAGCCCGGCGAGGTTACCCACCACCCAGCCGCCATTGCGCCCCGACGCGCCATGCCCGACACGCTCGGCCTCGAGCACGACGATCTCCCGCTCGGGGGCAAGGCGCTTCAGGTAATAAGCGGTCCATAGCCCGGTGAAGCCGGCACCGACGATGACCACGTCGGCCTGGACATGCGCGGTCAGGCGCGGGCGCGACGCCGGCCGCTCGTCCAGGGTGGTGCTCCAGAAGTTGCTATGCGCGTCAGTGTGCATGGCGTATTCGCTCGTCCGAGATCACATGTAGCCCAGCACCAGATACCCCGCGGCGGCAATACAGCCCGCGAGGGCCGCATAA
Organism: Chromohalobacter israelensis DSM 3043; assembly: GCF_000055785.1. Lineage (GTDB taxonomy): Bacteria > Pseudomonadota > Gammaproteobacteria > Pseudomonadales > Halomonadaceae > Chromohalobacter > Chromohalobacter israelensis. The sequence goes on along the minus strand of NC_007963.1, from coordinate 873,365 downwards.
GGCAACTGGGTGAAGGCGTGCTGGAAGGGAGTGCAGCCGCTGGCCTGAGCGGTCAGCACCGTGGCATCGGAATAGAAGCAGGCATGGCTGCCGAAGGTGCTGGCAGAGAGCGTGGCACCGATCACCAGCGTCATGTCGGCCCCGAGATTCTGCCCCAGCACGGCGACGATCGGCAGGATGATCACGAAGACGCCCCAGTTGGACCCGGTAGCAAAGGACACGAAGCCCATGACGGTGAAAATGATGAAGGGCAGCATTTCCGCGCTGACCAGCGGCTCGACCGTGGTGATGACGTAATCGGCGAGCCCCAGCGAGGTGTTGACCTCATTGAAGAGAAAGGCGGCCACCAGCACGGCCAGGGCATCCAGCATCGACTTGAAGCCTTCCAGGATATTGTCGAAGGTCTGGCTGGGCGACAGCTTCTTGAACCCGATGAAGGCCACGATCATGCCGGCCAGGGTCACGAAGATGCCCATCAGGAAATCCAGGTCGAACCACCAGGTAAAGAAAGCCAACGACGCCATGGGCAGCAGAAATGACCAGATGCTGCCTTTCGCATGGGTGTCCGCTTCGAGATGGGCGATTTCGTCATCGATATGTTCGGCACCGGGCGGCACGCACTGCCCTTGTTTTTCGGCACGTTGCTCGGCCTTCTTCATCGGGCCGAAGGCAGGAATCCAGCGAAAGATGAAAAGCGGCACCAGGATCACGGCGACCCAGGGATAGAACATGAAGGGAATGGCCTGAATATAGGTCCACACTCCCTGCCCATCCTGCGCCACGCCGTTGCTCTCGAGCAGCGCGCCGAAGAAGACCGCCCAGGTCGAGATCGGGATCAGCACGCTGATGGGCGCGGCGGTAGAGTCGACCACGTAGGCCAGCATTTCCCGGGACGTCTTGAAGCGGTCGGTGACCTTGCGCATCGAGGTACCGACGGCCAGGGAGTTCAGGTAGTCGTCGACGAACAGGATGATGCCCATGATCCAGCAGCCCAGCAGCGCGCGAGGCTTGCTGGTGGTATAGCGCATCAGCTTGTCCGCAAAGGCGCGGGAGGAACCGGACTTGAGCAGCAGCGCAATGATGCTGCCCATCAGGCCGCAGACCATGATGACCCAGGCGACATCCTCGTTGGTCATCACCGTGAGCAGATCCTCGGTGAGGCTGCTCAAGGCATTGCCCGGATCGATCATCAAGGTGCCGATAAAGGCCCCCAGGACCAGGGGCTCGAGGGCCCGTCGGGTCCACAATGCCAGTATCAGGACGATTGCCGTGGGCAGCAGGACAAGGGGATTGTCATATTCCATCGTGTCTCACCTCAGCGGAGTTGTTGTTGTGCCTTCGTGAATGACGGGAAGCCGAATTGTCGGGCGCCAAAGCGCCGCTATTTCAGTTTTCGAGTAATTGCTATTTGAGTTTTTCGAGCAGTTGGTAGTACCACATGCCGGCCGCGAGCAGTGCATTGCCGAGCCGGTCGTCGAGCGGGATGCGGATGTGCCGCACGTTGGCGAAGGCATCGAACTCCTCTAGCGTGCCGGAAACCGCATTGGCCATGATCTCGCCGACGATGTGCGAGGTGGCGATGCCGTGGCCAGAGTAGCCCTGGGCGTAGTAGACGTTGTCCGAGAGCTTGCCGAGCTGGGGAATGCGGTTGATGACGATGCCTGCCATGCCCTGCCATTGAAAATCGATGGCAATGCCCTCGAGCTGCGGGAAGGTGTGCTCCAGGCGCGGCCGCAACTCCGAGGCGATGTCTTGTGAATCGCGCCCCGAGTAGTTGGCGCCGCCACCGAAGAGAAGCCGCTTGTCGGCGGTCAGTCGGTAGTAGTCGAGTACGAAACGCGTGTCATAGACCGCAAGATCCTCGGGGTCGATGGACTGCACCTGTTCGGGCGATAGCGGCGCCGTCGTGACGATGCCCAGCGATGCCGGAAACAACTTGCCCTTCAGCTGCTTGCGCTCGAGGCGGTGATAGGCGTTGCCGGCCAGGATCACGCTGTCGGCTGTCACCCGGCCGTGCTCGCCGACCACCACCGGCGTATCGCCGTGCTCGATATCCACCACCGGCGAATTCTCGAAGATCCGCGTCCCCAGGCTTGCTGCCGCGCGGGCCTCCCCGAGGCACAGGTTGAGCGGGTGCAGGTGCATGTTGTAATCGTTGCGGATCGCCCCGTGATAGAGCTCGGTACCGACCACCTCGCGCACCGCCTTGGCATCCAGCCAGTGCACATGCTCGCCGATGGCATGGTGCTGCGACGCCTCGAAATCCTGTCGCAACGCCTTGATGTGGCTGGGCTTGTAGGCCGCCTGCAGGTGGCCGTGCTTGAGGTCGCAGGGGATCGCATACTTTTCGACCCGCTGCTTGATGATCCGATGCCCGCGCCAGCGCAGGTTCCAGACGAAGCTTTCGGCGTCGTCGCCCAGCGTGCGGCGCATTTCTCGGGCCATGGCGTCCTGGCCGGAGAGACTGCCGGTCACCTGCCCGCCGTTGCGTCCGCTGGCCCCCCAGCCGATCCGGTTGGCCTCGACGATGGCCACGCGATAGCCGCGCTCGGCCAGCTCGACCGCCGTGGCCACGCCGGTGAAGCCGCCGCCGACGATCGCCACGTCGACACGATGCTCACCTTCCAGTCGCGGATAGTCGGATTCCTGGACGATCGATGCGGTGTAATAGGAAGCACAGCGTTGCTGGGTCATGCCTGCTCCTTACGCTTTGTCTGAAAAAATGCCTGCGCTCGCCCATACGGCGTTAAAAATCGACTGGAACGCCAGCCCGGTCAAAATACTCATTTACCCCGCGTAAACTCCGCTTTTTCGCCAATTTTTGCCTTGTCTGGCCATCGCTCGTCGATTTTTCAGACAGAGCTTAAAGACGGGAAAGATACGTCTGGCGGTCGACATCGGTGACCCTGGCCATGAGCTCCCGGGCCTCGTGACGCTTGATCCTGGCGTAGAGATCTCGATACGCCGTGCCGAAGATATCGGCCATGGCCGGCGAGGCGGCGAAACGCTCGAGCGCGGTGAGCCAATCATGGGTGAGATGCTCGGAGCGCTGCCGCGCGTGGGCTTCGTCCTCGATGGCCGGTGGCGGCGCGATGCGTTGCTCAAGCCCATGCAGAATGCCCCCCAGCAGCGCCGTGGCGACCAGATAAGGGTTGGCATCGGCGCCGGCCACGCGATGTTCCAGACGCGCCGCGGCGCCTTGCCATTCCGGCACGCGCACGGCCGCACCGCGATGATCGCGCCCCCAGTTGCACTCGATCGGCGCGAAGCTGTCGGGTTGAAAGCGGCGGTAGGAATTGCCGTGCGGCGCGAAGATCGCCTGACCATCGAGCAAGCTGTGCATCACGCCGCCGATGGCAGCGTCGAGATGTCCGGCGCCGTTGTCGCGATCGAAGATATTGTTGCCGTCTTCATCGAGCACACTGACGTGCAGATGCATGCCCGATCCCGCCTGATCGGTGTAGGGCTTGGCCATGAAGGTGCTCGCCAGGCCGTGATGACGGGCGGCCTGGGCCACGAGACGCTTGAAGTACAGCGCATCGTCGGCGGCGGCCAGGGCATCCGGGCGATGCCAGAGATTGACCTCGAACTGCCCCGGCCCGAACTCGGCGATCAGCGTATCCGCCGGGATGTTCTGGGCGCGGGCGAACGCGCGGATGGTGTCGAGGACCGGCGCCACCGCATCCATCGTCTCGAGCTCGTAGAGCTGCTGCCCCCGGGGATCCCCACCCGGACACAGCGGCGCGGGCGGCCTCGGCTCGAGCGCGTGCCGAGCCTCGGCATCGAGCAGGTAGAACTCCAGCTCGATGGCGACCACCGGCGTCCAGCCGTGGCGACGAAAGCGCTCGACGACCGCGGCGAGCATGGCGCGCGGGTCCATGAAACTCGGCGTGCCGTTCAAATCGTGCAGGGTGGTGAGCACCTGGTGGCCCTTGGCCCAGGGCAGTGGCGTCAAGGTACGCTCATCGGCGTGACAGACCCCGTCGGGGTCGCCGATCGACTGCGACAGCCCGGTCAGCGCATCGTTGTCCTCGCCCCAGATATCCAGCGACTGCGTCGAGAGCGGCAGGCGCACCTGCCCCTCCATCACCTTGTCGAGCTGTTCGGCGGGCACCCACTTGCCGCGCGGAATGCCGTTCATGTCGATGCACAGCACTTCGACCCGGTCGGTGGCCGCGTCCTCGTGAGGGCGGTCGGTGCTGCGGGCAAACGGAGCCTGCGATATCTGCGCCATAGGGGACTCTCGATCTTGTTATGGTCCGGTGTGATCACATATGTGTGATCACACTAGCAGAGCCCCATCAACCCCACAAGCAAGCCGGTATCGTGATTGCCCCCGCCAGTTACGTTAAGCTGGAACGCCTGGCTCGGACTTCCACTTCGTAAAAGGCTCTGGCACATCGCATGACCACGGAATCAACCGCCAGTCGTACGGCTTTTTCGCCCGACACCGCCTCGACCCGGCTTCACCGGGCCCTGCGCGTGCGTCTTTGCGAGGGTGATTTCACGCCCGGCGAAGTGATCTCGATCCGGCGCATCGCCGCGAAATACGGCACCGGCACCATGCCGGCCCGCGAGGCGATACGCTGGCTGGTGACCGAGGGTGCGCTGATCTTCTCCGACAGCCGCAAGATCATCGTCCCGGAGCTGAGTCATGACCGGTTTCATGAAATCCTGTTCGCCAGAAAGAACCTGGAAACCGAAGTGTCGCGCCAGGCCTTCGACCATATCGGGGTCGCCGACATCGAGGCCCTGGAACGGATCGACGAGCAGATCAACGACGCCATCGCCCAGGGCGACCTGGTCAGCTACATGCGCGGCAATTACCAGTTTCACTTCCATATCTACCGCCTGAGCCAATCGCAGGTGCTGTTGCCACTGGTCGAGATACTCTGGCTGCAATATGGTCCCAGCATGCGCTACATCTGCACGCGCTGGGGCGCATCGAGCATCGCCGACGACTATCATCGCGAAGTGACACAGGCGCTCAGGCGCGGCGACCTGACGTCGTTCTGCGAGGCGATTGCCGCGGATATTGAGCAGGGCATGCTGCTGCTGGAATGACGAAACCGCATAATGATGGATGTCTTCAACCTGATATGTTCTTTATCTATACCGGTGGAGCCTAACCCGCACTATGATCGACTTGGCGGTGATTTGTCTGGGCTTGAAGACAAGTCTTAGCTCAGAGGTGCCATGGACATCATCAATATGCGCGACGCCAATACGCGCCTCTCCCAGTTGGTGGACAAGGCCGCTAAGGGTGAGCATTTCATTATCTCCAAGGCCGGCAAGCCAATGGCACGGGTGACCGCGGTGGATACGCCGGAGCCCGTAAAGAGTCGTCGTCTGGGATTTCTCCAGGGGCAGATACGTGTACCGGAGGACTTTGATCGCCTCGGTGAAACGGACATTGCCGAGTCCTTCGAGAGCTGAATAAATCTGCTACTGGATACGCATTTGCTGCTGTGGGCGGCGCTGAAGATGCGCAGGACGATGCTGCGTTACGCGTCGACCGCAGGGGTCGTCCACGGGGAGATAAAGTCGGCGATTCTCTCTTCGATACAACTCTCGACGGTGCGCAGACGCAGGATGAGAATGCCGCTTTTCTCCAGGATGCTGTTTTTCAAGGCGTCCCGCGCCGCCTGATCGGACCGGTCATGGGAGCCACCGTCGACTTCGATCACCCCCAGCGGGGTCTTGCCCACCTTGAAATAGATCACGAAATCGCAACTGGCACGCGCCATGAAGGCCCGCTCACGCTGCGTCAAATCCGGGTTACTAGGTGATGCGATCTGATTCAGCTTGACCTGATCGTGACACATCAACGCTTGGCATGACGGATCGGACAGCGCCTCGCGCAGCAGCTGCGCCGCGATCTGCTCGGATCTGTAGCGTGAATCCTCAGGCCGCAAGCGAGCATTCAAGCGCGCCAGGGATTGATCGAACTCGCGGTAAAGCAAGTCGAAAGCCGACACCACGGGCGCACGCACGATCTGCTCGTCCTGAGCGTAATAGGCAAAGTAGCGCATCAAGGCCGCAATATGGCCGTTGTTTCCGGCGAACACCTCATCGCCCGTTACCAGGGTGAAACGGTGCTTGGCCCGCGACACCGCCACGTTAATCATGCGCGGATCATCGACGAAATCCAGCCGTTTGCGCTCCTGGTTGTAGCGTTTCTTGTCCAGCACGGTGGAGAAGACGATCTCGTCGCACTCCCGGCCCTGGAACTTGTGCACGGTATCCTTGACGAAATCCGCTGGCAGATGCGTGCCGGAGAGATTGACCTGTGCCCGGAACGGCGCGATGAAACCACACCCGTCGCCGTCCAGCCCGACCGGCTCGCCCTCGTCGTCGAGCAGCTTGAGCAGGGAGTCCAGCTCTCGCAGGTTGGTATTCTGGCGGGTGTGGTTGCCCTTGGCGGTCACCACCAGGCGCAGTGGCGCTTCGCCCTTGTCCTCCGTCATGGGCACCAGCGCGTTGTCGTAGAACTGCTGGCTGCAGAACTGGATGATCCTGGGATGGCAGCGATAATGCTCCTTCAGCAGGATCTTGGGTAGCGTCTCCTTGAACACCTCGATGCACGAATCGAGCAGGCTGTATCGCTCGCAATCGTAAGCGTCGATGGGCGCCGGCAGGTCCAGCTTCACCGGAATGTGCGCCAACTGTCGGTTGTCACCAACGACGATCAGATTTTTGGCGCAACCCAGCGCCAAGATGCCCGGCACGATGTCCTGCAACGAGGCTTCGTCGATGATCACGTAGTCGAGGATGGCCCCCGGCGCGATCGAATTGACGATGGAGTGCGTGCCGCTGCCCAGGATCGGGAAACGCCGCACGAAGGCATCGAACTTCTGCTGACGCCGGTATGTCTTGGCATCGAAACTTTCCGAGGGCTGCGTCTGGCGTTGCAGATGCTGCTTCAGATGGCGCATTGATGCCGTCTTCAATGCTTCCAGCGAGGCTTCGAAATTTTCTCTCGCCAGCGATTCGCGGCACGTCTGCAGTTCCGCTTCCTTCTCCTGCAATGCCTTGTCGTAATAGTGCATCTGCAGGGCATGGAAAACAGCCAGGCGCGTATCGCCCTGGGCGAACGGCTTGGCGCGGAAAATCCTGAAGTTGAACAGCAACTCGATGCGGTCCTTGAGGCGGGTGCGCTGCTCGCCGAGATGGGCCAGGTAGGCCATCAGGTCCGCGGTCTTTCGCGGCGTCAGCCCATACTTGTCCAACGAGGCGGCGGCCTGCACGCCACTGTCTGCCTGCCACTGCTGCAGGTAGCGTCGCTCGACGATCAACTCATCGATTTCGACTCGCAGTTGCGCCATCCGATTTTGATCGTGCAAGAGCTTCTTCAAGCGGCCCAGTAGAGCCTGAATTTCCTCCAGAGTCGGGGCAGGTTCAGGCTCGCTGGATGGCCAAGGCGGCAGGTCGGCGAAGAAGTCCTGGCGGTTACTCTGGTTGCCGAGCTTGGCGATCAGATGACCCAAACCGCACTTCTCCAGCTTTTCGTAAACGTTTTCCACCGCCGCATTGTTGTTGGACAGCACCGCCACAATCTGTCCGCGCAGCAGGATATTGGCGAGGATGTTGAGGATGGTCTGGGTCTTGCCAGTCCCCGGAGGGCCCTCGATCACGCTGACCTGGGCGCGGAAGGCTTGCTCGACCGCCGCGAGCTGGCTCGCGTTCAGACCGAACGGATAGATCAGCCCCTGACCCATCGCCAGCGCTCCATTGCATCCTGTGCAATAGGCCTGCAAGGCGGTGTCGTTACTGGCAGGGAGTTTTTCCAGTTGGCGCACCACGTTGGCAGCGATTTCATGGTCGGTCTTCGACTTCGCACGATCCTTTCGGGCATTCGCCACTGCCTCGAAATAACGAAAGACCGGCGTTCCCTTCATTGCTGTCGACGCATCAAAGTCGATGTCGTCCATCTTGTAGACGTAGGGCTTGTCGGCATCCGGATAGTGCACGACGGCATACCGCTCACCGTAGATCGTCGCCTTGGCGATGGGCGTGACGATCGTGCTGTGGGGCTTGGTCATTAACATCTCGCCCAGTTCTCGAATGGGCGAGATGACGCAGTCGTCGAGAGCGTGTACGGCCTTGCCCTTGTTCACATAGGAGCACTTCAGTTGCAGGCCTTCTTGCTTATCGCTCCAGATCGACCAATTGGTGATCTCTGCGGTCCTGTCCTCGCCACCCACCTGAATCGAAACCATACGCCCCTTTATTTGTTCGCGAACGACATCCGAATCCCCACACACGATCAGAAGTTGTTACTACCCAAGGTGAGGATCATCTTGCCATCATTTGCTGCGCGCCTGCACCGAGGGCGCCCTCAGCGGCAACGAGGAAGAGCAGTACACCAAGCGGAAATTTCTGCAGGTAAAAAACATCATCGAACCCCATTGCGGTCTGCTCAGCGAACTACTCGAGGCGCATCGGTCGGTCCGGAGACGGGAAGAGGACGCCAAGCGGTTCACCTGCGTACTCGATAATCTGACCGAAGCAGAACGTGACGTGTTTGAAACACTCAGCGAGAACCGCTTGGGGCCCGCTATACGGTTGAAGCAGGAGCATATCGCCCAGTGCTGGTTGCTGGAGGCGCTGGGTCGATTCAAAGCGTGCCCTGTCAGCTGATGGTGCTCAACCAGGCATCATGCAAACTCAACATCCCCTCTTCTCGCGGCGACACCGAGCCGAGCAGTAGACGACATTCTCCCAGTCCCGCGCCCACTTCTTGCGCCAGGCAAAGGGACGCTGGCACACCGGGCAGATCTTGGTGGGGAGGTGAGGTTTGCGATGCGGCATCAAGGCGTCTCCCGAAGCCCACCCCGGATCAGTGCGGCGAACGATTCCGCCGCGTCGGCCTCGCTGCAGTTACCGCGCACCATGGCCGCCGACAGCGCGTCACCCGCACCGATCAAGCCCACACAGCGGCGTTCGAGCTCAGTCTCCTCAAGCGTGCAATAGGGCCGCAATACCGCCACGACCAGCTGAACGTAGCCATCGAGCAACTCCTGATAGACCGCCTCTTTCTCTTCGCTTCCCGCCAGCGCGGCGCCAATGGCATGCCACTCGCCGCTGGTGTCGGCATGGCAATGCACGTGGGCGGCCGCGAGCAGCGACGCAGTTTCCTCGAAGCTCCGGCCCTCGGTCGTCAGCGTTTCGCGAAGCGCCTCCGATTGCCGGCGGTCGATCAGTTTGTATAACGCGATCAGAAGCTGCGAGCGTGTTCCGAAATGATCATAAGCGACCGGCTTGGAGACGCCGGCACGCACTGCCAGATGGCCCAGCGTCAGTCGATCCGCGCCCTCTTCCCGCACGATCTGCAACGCCGTATCGAGTAATTGGTTCCGCCGCTCGGGCCCGGAGAGCCGCCTGGCGCCTGTTTTCTGTCCTGTCTCGCTTGCACTGCGCTTCACGTTCTCCCCTCTTCCATGCTCTCTGGCAGATTGAAAACCTACCACGAGTAGGTTAATGTTCAAAAACCTACCTTTAGTAGGTTAACTCTCGACCCGGAGAACCGACATGACACTCGACCCCATCCTGCTCATTGGAGGCGCCGGTAACGTCGGCCGACAGGTGTCACGCTTCCTGCGCGAAGCGTATCCGGAACTTCCCCTGCTGATCGGTGGACGCGATCTCGCCAGCGCCCAGCAAGCGGCCGCCGGTATCGGCAACGCCGAAGGCGTGGCGGTGGACCTCGACGCGCAAGACCTCGGCCTCGGCGCGCGCCCGGTCAGCGCCATCGCGATCTTTTTTACCGACACCACCACTGCGGCGCTTCAATTCGCGCAACGCCGGGGCGTGCCCTATCTCAGCGTGTCCCCCGCCATGACCGAAATCGGCCCCGACATCGCCGCCTATATGCACCGACCGAAGGCTGCACCGGTGATACTGGGTACCGAATGGCTGGTGGGAGCGACGACGATTCCCGCGCTCGAGTTCGCCAAGACATTCCGTCGCATCGACACGATTCGCATCGGCGCCTTGCTGGACGAGCAAGACGAAGGCGGCCCGGCCTCCTTCGACGACCTGGAGCGTCAGACGCAGGCCCTTCCTGCCGTCCAGGCGCGCCGCAACGGCGCCTGGGTCTGGCGCAGCGGCGACGATCTCGAGACCCGTTTCCGCGCCGCCGATGGGGCAATGCTGGAAGCGACCGGACTATCACCTCACGACGTGTTCGGCCTCGCCACCGTCACCGGTGCCCCCAACGTTGAATTCAACCTGGCCATTGGTGTCAGCTCGAGCCGCCGCCGTGGCGAGCCGATGTCCACCGAGATCATCATCGAACTCGAGGGCGAGGATCAGGCAGCGCAGCCACTACGCTCACGCCACGCAGTGACTCACCCAGAAGGGCAGATGCCGCTGACAGGGCTCGGGGTCGCGCTACTTCTCGAGAGGCTCGTTGGCCTCGATGGCAAACCAGCGGTTCGCGCGGGGCTCTACTTTCCGTATCAACTGCTGGACCCCGCGGCCTACCTCGAGCGCTTCACGCAGGCCGGTGGGCGGATCCTGGAGCTCGACGTCCGCTAACGCCCCAGCACATGCACCCTCCTCCCAAGTCGTGCATGCTGATGGGCAAGGAGACAACGACACCACGGTAGCCAGGACAGGCAGGGGGATGCATGAGCCAGGAATCGGAACCGACGCGCAAGGCACTCTACGCGCAAGCGCAACAGCAGGAGATCTCGGGACGCTCGCAGATGAGCAAGGCGGAACTGGCGGCGGCGCTCGAGCGGCAGTCGTTCGAGAAGGCCGCCGCGCCGGTGGTGGCGACGCGTTTCGATACCTTCAAGCGCCTGGCCGAGGCAGTGGCGGCTGGCGAGTTCGTGCTGCGCCCGCGCGCACTGACCGGGTTCGAGCGTCGTCGGCACGTGCGCCAGACGCTGCGCGAGGATCACCAGACACGCATCGCGGAAGGTTGCGAGGAAGCCGGCGCCAAGTTCGACCAGCTCTCCGACTCGCTGTTTTCGTTCTTTCGCGGCACGGCGCTGTTGTTCTACCGCGACATGGCCGGCGACGACGCCTGGATGCCCACCGTACTCGCGCTCGGCGACGTTCACCCCGGCAACTTCGGCGTCATGCCCAACGTGGACAACGTGCCGATCTTCTCGGTCAACGATTTCGACGAAGCCTACTACGCGCCCTTCACCTGGGATATCAAACGCGGCGCGGTCGGCTTCATGATCGCCTCCGAAACCGAGGGCGAGCTCAAGCACAAGCATCGCGTCAAGGTCGTGCGTCGTTTCGTGCAGGGCTACATCGAGACGATGGAACGGCTGGCGCGCGAAGGCACCGAGCAGGATGAGGAAATGCGTCACGACAACGCGCCGAAGCTCATCCGCAAGCTGTTCGAGGACGCCGATGAAGACCGTGCCGAGTGGCTCGCCGACGACTACCTGAACGAGACACGCAGCGGCTTCCGCCCGACCAGGAAACTGGTGCCGATCTCGTCGCGCCGTGACGAATTCCAGGCGATCACCGACCGGCTGGTCGAGGAAAACGAGATCGACGTGCCGGCACGCGCCAAGGGACGAGACAAGCATGGCATGCACGTGAAGGACGTGGCGATACGTCTCGGCCAGGGCACCGCCTCGCTGGGGCTCAACCGCTATTACGTGCTGATCGAAGGCCCCCGGCGCGACGGCACGGACGACTTGATCATCGAGTACAAGCAGGCCCGGCGCTCCGCCCTGTCCGGCCTGGTACCGCCCTCCGCCTACGAAATGGACACCCTCGCCGAACGCATCAGCCATGCCCAGGCCGTGCACCTGATACGCGGCGATCTTTTCTACGGCCACGTCACGTTCGAGGGGCACAGCTATCTATCCCGCGAGCGCGCGCCGTTCCGCGACGACATGGACCTCGACGACCTCTCCAAGAGTGAATGGAAGGAATACGCCCATATCTGCGGCGGCGTGCTTGCCACCGTGCACGCCCTCTCGGACGAATCCGGCAAGCTCGACTACGACATCGAGCCCGCGATCCTCAATGCCATCGGCCCACCGGCACTGTTCGCCGAGGACATGGTGGAATTCGCCACCGAGGCCGCCGACCGCCTGCATCGGGACCACGCAATGTTCCGCGAGGATCACGCTCGGGGCGCGTTCGAGCACCTGGACTGGGTACACCGGTGATTCAGGCGGTGCCAAGTGCACTTTGGTACGCTCGGTGCCCGAGCTACTCGCGAAGATCACGCACGAGGGACATTCTCACAGTGGATATGGTGCACCGATGCCTCAACCCAACAGCAGATCGCCCTCGATGGAGATGAGCTGGCTCGTCACGTGCCTCCGGGATCAAGCGGCCGGCCCGGTGCTCTCGCGTATCACCAGCTCGAAGGGCATGATGCGATGCTCACCCGTTGCGCCATCCCGGTCATCGATGATGTCGAGCAACAGGGCCACGGCCTCGCGACCGAAATCCTCGGCGGGCTGGGCGATGGTCGTCAGGGGAGGATCGCAGAAGGAAGCGAAGGCGATATCGTCGAATCCCGCCACCGAGATGTCCTCAGGTATCCGCAGCCCCGCTTCCTTGATGCGCCGCATGGCACCCATGGCCATTTCATCATTTTCGCAGAAGATCGCCGTGGGTGGGTCAGCTTGCGACAGCAGATCGCCAGCCGCCCGGTACCCTGAGGATGGCGTGAAGTCACCGGGACACACGAGGCTTTCGTCCGGCGCCAGGCCGGCGACGGCCAGGGCATCCTGAAAGCCCAGCAGACGATCCCGGGTCAAGGGACTGTTGCGCGGCCCCTTGATCATGCCGATACGGCGGTGCCCCAGTGCCAGCAGATGCTCGGTCACCGCCCGGGCGGCGGCTCGGTTGTCGAGCTTGACGGTGGGGCACGGTGCCTCGTCGAGCACCTCACAGGCATTGACCATCGGCGGTCGCGCCTTGCCGTCCGAGGCCGTGAAGGGATTATAGGCGCGCAACTGGATGAGACCATCGGCCTGACGGGTCGACACCAGGCCGGCGTAAGCCCGCTCGGTACGTTCATCGCCGAGTGTATTGCACAGCAGAATGCCGTACCCTCGCCGCTGCGCCGCTTCCTGGATGCCGCCAATCACCTGGGAAAAGAAGGTGTTGGCGATGGTCGGCACCAGCACCACCAGGTTACGGGTGCGTTGCGACCGGAACTGCACCGCCGTGAGGTTCGGTCGATAGTCGGCCTGCTCGACGGCGGCCAACACTTTGTCACGCGTGCCCGGCGAAACGACGTCGGGGGTCTTCAAGGCGCGCGACACCGTCGCCACCGACACACCGGCCAGCTCGGCCACCTTGCGAATATTGGTCATGCCTGGCTGTCTACCTCCCCTCGTCGCCTACCTCGGCACCATCATGCGGGCCAGTCTACTGCATCATCGCCCCTGGCTCACCGCTACTCCCGTTCGCCTCCCTGCGACCTAGGTCTCATTGAACCCGTGCGGTTCACGGACTAGCTTTCAGCGAAATGTAACCGGTTACACTCACCTATGAGACCGGTCGAGACAGTCCAGCCGAACCCTGTGGAGGACGAATGACAACAGCAAAACGACGCGTGCGAATGGGCATGATCGGGGGTGGCGAAGGCGCCTTCATCGGCCGGGTACATCGCCTGGCCGCCGCTCTGGATGGCGAGCTCGAACTGGTCTGCGCCAGCTTCAGCCGCGACCCCGGCAACAACGCCCGCACCGGCGAAGCCTGTGGCCTGTCGGCACAGCGCCTCTACCCCGACTGGCAGTCACTGATCGATGGCGAGCGCCGGCTACCCGACGACCAGCGCATGGACGTGCTGGTCGTGGTCACGCCCAATCACCTGCACGTGCCCATCAGCCAGGCGGCGATCGAGGCGGGTTTCCATGTCTTCTGCGAGAAGCCGGCGGCGACCACCCTGGCGGAAGCAAGCCGACTCGCCGCCACCCTCGAAGCGAGTCAGAGCCTCTATGGTCTCGCCCACACCTATCTCGGTTACCCCATGGTCTGGCAGGCACGCCGCCTGGTCAGCGATGGCGAGCTCGGCCGGCTGCGCAAGATTCATGTCGAATATCCCCAGGGCTGGCTCGGCACCAACCTCGAGGGCACCGGCAACAAGCAGGCGGGATGGCGCACCGACCCCGCCATCGCCGGTGCCAGCGGCTGCATGGCCGACATCGGCACCCACGCCTTCGGCCTCGCCGAGTTCATCTCGGGACACCAGGTCACCGAGCTCTGCGCCGCCCTCGGCATCCATGGCGAACAGCGGCGTCTCGATGATGACGGCGACGCCCTGTTCCGCACCGCCGAAGGGGCCAGCGGCACCCTGATGGCCAGCCAGGTCTGCACCGGCGAGGAGAACGCCCTGAAGATCCGCCTGTATGGCGATCGCGGCGCGCTGGAGTGGCAGCAGATGGAGCCCAACACCCTGATTCACCGGCGCCTTGATGAGCCCATGCGGGTGCTGCGCGCGGGGATCGACCAGCCCGGCCTGGCGCCGGAAGCCCTGCAGCGCCTGCGCCTGCCCGGCGGCCATCCCGAGGGTTACCTGGAGGCCCTGGCCAACCTCTACCGCGACTTCGCCGACGCCGTCCGGCGTGGCGATCGCGGCGCCGCCGAGGGCGTTCCCGGCATGGACGAGGGGCTGCGGGGCATGGCCTTCATCGAGGCCCTGCTGAAAAGCCAGGCCGGCACCGCCAAGTGGACATCCCTCGAGGACACTTCCCAGCGGCACGACGCGGAGGCAACGACATGACAGGCACTCACGACAACGGCATCAAGGGTCCGGGGCTCTTTCTCGCCCAGTTCCTCGACGACCACCCGCCTTTCGACGATCTCGACACCATCACCCGCTGGGCCGCCTCGCTCGGCTATCGTGGCGTCCAGATGCCGACGGTCGATCCACGCCTGATCGATCTCGAACTCGCCGCCGACAGCCAGCATTACTGCGACGAACTGGCCGGACGCTGCGCCGAGGCCGGTGTCGCGATCAGCGAGCTTTCCACCCACCTGCAAGGCCAGCTGGTGGCGGCACACCCCGCCTTCGATGAACTCTTCGACGGCTTCGCCCCCGCGCACCTGCATGGACGGCCGGACGCACGCCGGCACTGGGCCGAGTCGCAACTCAAGCTCGCCGCCCGCGCCAGCCGTCGCCTGGGGCTGACAGCACACGGCACCTTCTCCGGTGCCCTGCTGTGGCCCTACGTCTACCCCTGGCCGCAACGGCCGTCGGGGCTGATCGAGGAAGGCTTCGCCGAACTGGCCCGTCGCTGGCGGCCGATTCTGGATGTCTTCGACGAGCAGGGCGTCGACCTGTGCTTCGAGATTCACCCGGGAGAAGACCTGCACGACGGCGCCACCTTCGAGCGCTTCCTCGACGCCGTGGACGGCCACCCCCGGGCGAAGATCCTCTTCGACCCCAGCCACATGGTGCTGCAGCAGCTCGACTACCTGGGCTTCATCGATCGCTACCACGAGCGGATCGGCATGTTCCACGTCAAGGATGCGGAGTTCACGCCCAGCGCCCGCAGCGGGGTCTACGGCGGCTATCAGGGATGGGTCGACCGCCCCGGTCGCTTCCGCTCGCTGGGCGATGGCCAGGTCGACTTCAAGGGCATCTTCTCGCGGCTCACCCAATACGGCTACGACGGCTGGGCGGTGCTCGAATGGGAATGCTGCCTCAAGGATGCCGCCCAGGGCGCCGCCGAGGGCGCGCCCTTCATTGCCAGCCACCTGATCAAGCGGGCCGACAAGTCCTTCGACGACTTCGCCGACACCGGCTCGGACCCGGCGCGCAACCGGCGTCTGCTGGGGCTCGACGAGACGCACTGACACCCACCACACAATAACGAGGGTTCGCCATGCTACGCACACGGCTCGGCATCATGATGTTTCTGCAGTTCTTCATCTGGGGCGGCTGGTTCGTCACCCTGGGCACCTTCCTCTCTCAGAACCTGAACGCCAGCGGAAGCCAGATCGGCATGGCCTTCTCGACCCAGTCATGGGGCGCGATCATCGCACCCTTCATCATCGGCCTGATCGCCGACCGCTACTTCAACGCCGAGCGCATCCTCGGCGTGCTGCACCTGGCCGGCGCCGCCCTGATGTTCGGTCTGTACCGCGCCCAGGACTTCACCACCTTCTATCCGTTGGTGCTGGTCTACATGATCCTCTACATGCCCACCCTGGCGCTGGTGAACTCGGTCTCCTTTCGCCAGATGCGCGATCCCTCGCAGGAATTCGCCAAGATCCGGGTCTGGGGCACCATCGGCTGGATCCTCGCCGGACTGGCGATCAGCTACCTCTTCTCCTGGGACGGCGCCGAGGCCATCGCCGGCGGCGCGCTGCGCAATACCTTCCTGATGTGTGCCATCGCCTCGCTGGCACTGGGCCTCTACTGCTTCAGCCTGCCCGCCACGCCCCCCAAGGCAAACAACCGCAAGGGCGGGCTGAAGGAGATCCTCGGACTCGATGCCCTGAAACTGCTCAATGACCGCAACTACGCGATCTTCTTTGTCGCCTCGGTACTGATCTGCATTCCGCTGGCCTTCTACTACCAGAACGCTAATCCCTTCCTCGCGGAGATCGGCGTGGCCAACCCCACCGGCAAGATGACCCTGGGACAGGTCTCGGAAGTCTTGTTCATGCTGCTGCTGCCGGTGTTCATCCACCGCTTCGGCATCAAGATCACGCTGATCGTCGGCATGCTGGCCTGGGCCTTGCGTTACGCCCTCTTCGCCGTCGGCGATGCCGGTGAAGGCGTCTACCTGCTGCTGATCGGCATTGCCCTGCATGGCGTGTGCTACGACTTCTTCTTCGTCTCCGGGCAGATCTACACCGACGCACGTGCCGGCGAACGCTTCCAGAGTGCCGCCCAGGGCATGATCACGCTGGCTACCTACGGGGTCGGCATGTTGATCGGCTTCTGGGTCGCCGGCCTGGTCACCGACCACTACGCCACCGCTGGCGGTCATGACTGGCAAGGCATCTGGCTGTTCCCCGCATGCTTCGCCCTCGCCGTCCTGCTGCTCTTCCTGGTGACCTTCAAGGACAAGGACCGCGCCAGGCAAGCGCCCGAGGTGAAACGTACCTGAAAGGGCCGCGGTCGGTTCGCTGGCGCCATGCCGGCGGACACGACCGGGACCACGACATGTTCCGCGAGGATCACGCCCGGGAGCCGCCGACTGACGTATGGTAATGCGATCGGGACAGGAAACGCATGTCGTCGACGAAAACATTGCGTTTCAGCAGGAACAGCGCTTCCTGAACACACCGCTTCACGTCGTTGGAGGCTAATCTACAAGGGCTGTTCAAGCGGGGATGGTGAAACCACTGCGAGAATCGAGCATCGCCTGTCGAGTCGCCAGCCCCTGGAAAATCGGTATCCGGCTTCTACCAACAGAAGGTAAAGAGATGGCAATCATTACGACTCGAGACGGTGCGAACGTTTTCTACAAGGATTGGGGAGCCAAAGACGCCCAGCCCATTGTCTTTCACCACGGCTGGCCGCTTTCGGCGGACGACTGGGATAGTCAGATGCTGTTCTTTCTATCGCAGGGCTACCGTGTCATCGCCTTCGACCGCCGAGGGCACGGGCGCTCGGATCAGACCGATACGGGCAACGACATGGACACCTACGCGTCCGACACGGCAGAGCTGGTGAACGCACTCGATCTGAAAGACGCCGTTCATATCGGCCATTCCACCGGCGGCGGCGTCGTCGCGCGCTACGTCGCCCGGGCAGAATCAGGCCGCGTCGCCAAGGCCGTCTTGATAGGCGCGGTGACCCCGCTGATGCTGCAGACATCCGCCAATCCGGAAGGCACGCCCAAGGAGGTGTTCGACGGCTTTCGCAGCGCCCTGACAGCCAATCGCGCACAGTTCTTCAAGGATATCCCCGCCGGCCCGTTCTACGGGTTCAATCGCGACGGTGCCGTGGTCAGCCAGGGCCTGATCGACAACTGGTGGCGACAGGGCATGGAAGGCGGCGCCAAGGCCCAGTACGACTCCATCGAGGCATTCTCGGAGACCGACTTCACCGACGACCTCCAGGCGATCACGATTCCCGTGCTGGTGATGCACGGAGAGGACGACCAGATCGTTCCGATCGCGGCCTCGGCCCACAAGGCGGTCAAGCTCCTGCCCAACGGCACGCTGAAGACCTACCCCGACCTGTCGCATGGCATGTTCGCCACGCACCCCGAACGGATCAACGCCGACCTGCTCGAGTTCATACAGGCGCGCTGATACGTGGCTTTTGCGGGCTCGACGGGGACATCGAGCCCGCTCTCCTCGACACCCGTGCGTAGCGGTACTTCAACCCAATCGTGTCGCGTATGGCGAATGCGACGTGGCCCCACTGGCTCATCGCCATCAGCCAATTTCCAGAGATTGAATCCTGTCACCCGACATCAGAAAGCGGTGCTCGAGTCGCACCGGGCTACCGGGGAAGTTGCCGATGACATCGGCGACAACGATCACCCGGTGCCCTTCTTGCGTCACCACCGAGGGTGTCACGCTGTACTCGAAGGCCTTTCTCGTCCCGGCCATCCAGGCCTGGATGGCGTCATGCCCCTGATGGATGTGGCCTTCGTCCAGCACGGCAGCGTCCGCCGTGAAACAGTCGGTCAGGCGGGTGGCGTCCTGCCCGTTGCTGACCTCGAAGTAGGTGGCAATGGCGGGAAACAGGGAAAGTGTCATGGTCGTCCTCGTCGCAGGAAAGTTGCCCTATGGGCATCTTCTTCCTAGGCTTACATTTCATCAAGAACGCACCCAAAAGTAAGTCACGCACTCATGAGAAAGGTTTATACCCCTTCGACCGCGGCGGTCGGCGTCGAAGACGTGCTGAAACTGCTGGAAGGCCGCTGGAAACTGGTCATCCTGTTTCACCTGTTCGACGGCAAGGTACAGCGTTACTCGGACTTCGAAAAACTGATCCCGGGTATCTCCCAGAAAATGCTGGCCCAGCAACTGCGCCAACTGGAGGCGGACGGCATCGTGACCCGCAAGGTCTACCCGCAGGTACCGTACCGCCCAAGGTGGAATACCGCCTGACCGAATGGGGTCAGGCCCTGTGCCCGGCACTGGATGCCCTGCTGAAATGGGCGGAACAGAAAGAAGCGCTGCAACCACGGGAGGCGCCGAATCAGGAGACGGCTGACTAACGCCTATCGGCCAGTCCCTGTGCCGCGAGGATGGCGCGAGGGTGCGTCCGAACGCCTGGACGGGTGCATCGGTGATTCGAGCAGGGGCCGAGAGGCGACAACGTTTCTGATTCATCAGGATAATCGACAATGAAATTATCAACTGGTGGCTGTCTGTGCGGCAAAATCCGAGTCACTGCGCATGGCGAGCCACTTCGGGTCGGCATCTGCCACTGCATGGACTGCCGCAAGCATCACGGCGCGCTCTTCTATGCCGCCGCCGACTACCTCGCGGAAGCGGTGACCATCGAAGGCGAGCCGCACGAGTACCAGGGACGCTACTTTTGCTCCATCTGCGGCTCGTCGGTCTTCTCGATGAGCGATGGCGAGGTCGAAGTCCACCTGGGGACGCTCGATGTCCCCGATCGATTCATGCCGACCTATGAGCTATGGACCATTCGGCGTGAACACTGGCTGCCGCCGTTTCCGCTCGCGGAGCGTCACGAACGAGATCGCACGCCGCCCGGGGCTGACACTTGACCGAGCATGACGCCGACCGGACCACCACGGTCTAGAGCCATCAGCCGGGCTCCGTCACGAAAGAGGTGGATGGATGACGGGCGCATGCCGCGCCATCAGCTCGGCGATCCACTCGATGAACACGCGCAGCTTCGCGCTGACATGCCGGTTGGGCGGATACGCCAGGTACAGCGGCATCGGGTCGAGCCGCCAATCCTCGAAAAGGGCCACCAACTCACCCGAGGCGAGATGCTCCCTGGCCATGTAGTCCGGCAGCCACAGGATGCCCAGGCCGGCCAGCCCCGCCGCGAGGTAGCTGTTGCCATCGTCCGTCGACAGGACGTAGCGGCCTTGTACCTTGATGCTCTCCTCCCGGCGATGCATGGCGAAGGGCTTGCCGAACCGGGACCCCAGGAAACCCACCACGCGGTGATGGGTATTCTCCAGGTCGCCGGGGTGCGCGGGCGAGCCGGCGCGTTCCAGATAGCTTGGCGAGGCATAGACTCCTAGCGGCAAGTCACCGATGCGCCGTGCCATCAGCGATTGGTCGGTCAGCTCGCCACCGCGCACGACGCAATCCACCTTCTCATCGATGATGTCCACCATGCGATCGCTGACGCCCAAGTCCAGTTGGATGTCCGGGTAGCGGGCATGGAACTCAGGCAGCGCCGGTATCAGGATCATGCGCGCCAGCGGGCTGGGGACGTCCACCCGCAACCGGCCTCGCGGCTCGCTCGCAGCGCCGGAAAGGCTCGTCTCGGCATCGTCCAGGTCGGCCAACAGCCTCAGCACGCGCTCATAGTAGGCAGCCCCGTCGGCGGTCACGTTGACCTTGCGCGTGGTGCGGTTCAGCAGCCTGACACGCAAGCGTGCCTCCAGTTGCTGCACGAGCTGCGTGACGCTGGTCCTGCTCATGTGCAGGGTGTCGGCGGCCTTGGTGAAGCTGCCGGTTTCCACCACCCGCGCAAACGCCCGCATTGCATCGAAACGGTCCATGGCTTTCCCAAATAGATTCCGAAATGGCGCCCCCGGGTGCCTCGAGATTGTTCGTGCTCGACAAACAGTGATGACCAGACTGGTGCGTTTATCCGCGCCCGCCCGCCTCTTAAATTATCACCATCGTTGACACGGGTCGCTGCGGCCCACTGACGGAGACAGCACATGACCAAGCGTGACGTCGTTTTCCCGGCCGGTCGCCAGGCGCTCTACGAGCGGAACCGCTATTCACCGGCGATTCGATCCAATGGATTTCTATTCGTCTCGGGCCAGGTGGGCAGCCGGGAAGACGGCTCCCCCGAGCCGGATCTGGAGGCGCAGGTCCGGCTCGCCTTCCACAACCTGACGTCGATCCTGGAAGCCGCAGGGTGCACCTTCGACGACGTGGTCGATGTCACCGTGTTCATGGTCGACCCCGAATCGACCTTCGAGACGGCCTGGAAGGTAGTGCCGGAGTTCTGGGGGAGCGCGCCTCATCCGACGCTGACCGCCGTGGGTGTCACCTGGCTCTATGGCTTCGATTTTGAAATCAAGGTAATCGCGAAGCTGCCGGAATCAGCAGCCGGTTGATCGAACCACCGCTGGGCCAGCCGGATGGTGCGGGCCGGCTGGCCGCCTCACCCCAGCAGCAGCTCGCCCTCGATGGGGATGAACTGGCTCGCGGCGTTGATAAGGGAATTGGCGGTGAGCTTGGGCACGCCGTAGACCTCGACGCGCTTGCCATGCACCTCGCGGATCTTCTCCGCCAGCAGGTCGAAGTCGCCATCGCCGGAGACCAGCACCACCACATCCGCCTGTGCCGCGTACTCGATGGCATCCAGCGTGATGCCCACGTCCCAATCGCCCTTGGCGGAGCCATCCGCGCGCTGGATGAACGGCTTGAGCCTGACCTCGAAGCCGATCGAGCGAAGAATATTCTGGAACTCGCGCTGCTTCGCGTCGCCCTTGTCGGTGGCATAGCAGCGCACGGTCAGTACCTCCCGATTCGCCGTCGCCCTCGCCCAGAACCGGCGGTAATCGAAGTGTTTGCCGTAGGCTTCGCGCACGGTGTAGTAGACGTTCTGGGTATCCACGAAGATGGCGACGCGTGTCATGGCAAGGAGATCCCCGGCAGGCGGTGAGGCGCCAGCCCCGAAAGGCAAGCGTTGGCTTGACTGCATGATACGTGATAACCGACGCGTTCGGCTTCAGGGCAGGGGCTGGATGGTTGGTTGGATTTCGTGGCCGCCAGCGCTGACCGGCGCTCGGCGGCCTGGGTAACTTCTCGATTGCGGTGCTAGCCATCGTTCTCCATGGCATGCAGCTTTTCCACGCGCCGGCGGAATTCTTCGCTGGTGGAAAACTCGGCTTCGAGATAGGCCTTGATCAGGTCGTTGGCCAGCCAGGGGCCGACGATCTGCGCGCCGATGCACATCACGTTGACGTCATCGTGCTCGACGCACTGATGCGCCGAATGGATGTCATGGCACACCGCGGCGCGAATGCCGCGAATCTTGTTGGCGGCAATGGAGGCGCCCACGCCGGTACCGCAGACCATCAAGCCCCGGGCCGCCTCGCCACTCGTCACCTTGCCGGCCATCTGCTTCGCAATATCGGGGAAATCCACCGGGGTGTCATCGTGCGACCCCACGTCGATCACTTCATGGCCGAGCGATTCCACGTATTCCACCACCGAGGCCTTGAGCCTGTAGCCCGCATGATCCGAGCCGATGACGATCTTCATATATCCACTCCAGGTTTTGTTTAGCGAAGCATGCCGGGCAACCAGAGCACCAGGTCCGAGGCAAACGTGATAATGGCCAGCGTCGTCAGCAGCGGCACATAGAAGGGAATCAGCGCCCACAGCAGCTGGCGCAGCGATATTCTGGCAATCGACGAAATCAGGTACAACGACAGCCCCATGGGCGGCGTCAGCAGGCCGATCATCAGATTGAAGATCGCCACGATGCCCAGGTGCACGGGGTCGACACCGGCCAGCACCATGGGCGGTGCAATCACCGGCACCACCAGCAGCGTGGCAGTGGTGGAATCGAGGAACATGCCCACCGCAAAGAAGATCAGGTTGGCGATCAGCAGCAGTACCAGCGGGTCCTTCGAGACCTGCAGGATCCAGCCGGCGAATTCCTGGGGAATCTGCTCGACAGCCAGAATCCACCCAAACAACGAGGCGGCGGCGACGATGATCAAGATGGCACTGGTACTGCGAAGCGTGACCAGCATGGCATTCCACAAGTGCGCCCAGGTCAGTTCCCGGTACACCACCCCGCTGACCAGCAGCACATAACCGGCCGTGACCGCCGCCGCTTCGGTCGGGGTGAACAGGCCGCTCATCATCCCCGCGATCATCAGGACCGGCGCCAGCAGCGCCGGTAGCGCCGGCAGCAGTGCCGACAAGACCTCCCCCAGGGTGGGACGGCGTTCCGCACGGGGCATGTTGCCACGCAGCGCCAGCACGGCTGCCGTCGCCATCAGCAAGGCGATGCAGATCAGTGCCGGCACGATGCCTGCGATCAACAACTGCACGATGGAGACACTGGTCACCGAGCCATAGACGATCAGGGGAATGCTCGGCGGAAAGATCGGCCCCACGACCGCCGACGAGGCCGTGACGGCAGCGGAGAAAGGCGCCGCAAAGCCGCGCTTGCGCATAGCCTCGATTTCGATCTTGCCCAGCCCGCCGACATCGGCCAGTGCCGCGCCGGACATCCCCGAAAAGATCAGGCTGGAGAAGATGTTGACCTGTGCCAGCCCGCCCGGCACCCGGCCCACCAGCGTATCGGCGAAACGAAAGATGCGCTCGGTCACGCCCGCCAGATTCATGATGTTGCCCACGAATATGAAGATCGGCACGGCCACCAGGGGAAAGCTGTCGAGTGCATAGGTGATGCGCTGGGCCAGCAGACCACTGGGAAAGCCCTCGATCAGCACATAACCAATGGAGGGAATCAGAATGGAATAAACGACCGGGAACCCCAGAATGAACAGGGCCAGGAAGCCGATGATCAAGGCAATGCCCATGATTACCCCTTATTGGTTGGGTCCGGCGTCAGCGGCGGGTGGCTTGGTGCCATGGACGATATGCAACAGGCATGCGGCACTGAACCCGAGCAATGTCGATCCCAAAAACAGCCAGAACGGAATCTTGAGGGTCGGCGTGGTATTGCCGAGGTTCGCTTGCATGGTGATGACCGTGGCATAGGCGATGAAGGCGCTGGCCGCGATCGTGCACAATAGAATCACCACCTTCACGGGCCCGCGCAGCCATGTCGGCAACGACTCGCGAAGCTCGGCCATGACGATGTTCTCGCCGTTGTCGACTACCAACGGATAAGCCATGAAGACCAGACAGACCAGCAAGAAGCGGGTGAACTCCTCCGCCCCGACCATCGGGCTGGTGAAGACTTGCCGCAGGATGACTTGCGCCAGCGGGACCAGCACGATCCCCGCCAGCAGCAAGGCGCACAACCCTTCCAGCAGCCTCCTGACTAGATGCATGCCGACACTCCTTTACTGACGAACCATTCGCCAAGGAGCCCCATGCCGGGGCTCCTGGCGCTAACTCACTCGACCTTCGAGATCATATCGATGTAGGGCTTGAAGTTCGGAAAGTCCTGGTCGACCTGGGCCCGCACCTGCTCGCGGAAGGCTTCCACGTCCAGCCCGTCGTCCTCGTCCAGCACCGTCATGCCCTTGTCCGTCAGTGTCTGCACCAACTCGTCTTCCGAGCTTTCTGCCCACTGCAGCGACTGCTCTGCCTTCTCGTCGAGCACCTTCTTGATGGCGCTGCGATCCGACTCATCCAGCGACTGCCACGCCTGCTCGTTCACGAAGACCGCCAGCACGGAATCCATGTGGCCGGTGAGCGAGACATGCGACTGGACTTCGTACAGCTGGTTGGCGTTGATCATGGTCAGCGGGTTTTCCTGGCCGACCACCAGCCCGGTCATCAGTGCCGTGGGCAGCTCCGAGACCGCGACGGGTGTCGGCGTGGCGCCAAAGCCCTTGACCATGGAGACCCAGAGATCCAGCGGCACGGCCCGGAAGGGTTTGTTGTCGAGATCTTCCGGCGTCTTGACCGCGAAGTTGGAAGAGATATGGCGCTTGCCCCGATAGATCCTGCCGATGATGCGAACACCACCCTCTTCGATCAGTTGCTGATTGATCTTCTGCACTGCCGGCGACTCCGGCGCTGTCGCGTTCAGGGCATGTTCGGCATCGCGATAGACGTAGGGGGCATTGAAGACAGCCGCCTCCGGCACGATCCGAGCCAGCGAGGCAAAGTCATGATGGCCCATGCCGATGGACCCCATGCGTACCCCATCCACCATTTCGGCCACGCCACCCAACTGGCTGGCGGGAAAGACCTGAACCGAGATGTTGCCGTCGGTCGCCTCGTTGATCTCTTTGGCGGCTTCGGCCGCGTAGCGGGTTTGAAGGTCGCCTTCCGCCCCTACGTGGGCGTAGCGCAGGGTTTCAGCGGATGCCGTAGTGGTCAGGCCCAGCGCCAATGCCGCCGTGGCCACTCCCATGCCGATTCTCGTGAACATGCGTGCCTCACTTATATTTGTCGGTTGAGTACGTGCTGGCGCTGCCCTTGGTATGGGCAGCAATGATGCTTCGCCGGCGCAGTTCGTCGCCGATCGCGAAGTGTTCGCGGAGCCTCTGGTGGGCCAGGTCGCCATCGCCCTCGACGATTGCCAAGAACACCTGGCGGTGGGAGTCGATGTGGCTCTCGATGATCTCGGGTGCGTTCGCCGTCGTTCTTCGCCGCTCGACGTGACTTTTCAGCAGCATGTTGGAGATGGCGTGGTAGAGGGTGATCAACGTCTGGCTGTGGCTCGCCTCCACGATGGCGATGTGGAACTCATAATCCGAGCGACCGCCCAGCTCCGGGTCGTCCACGGTCTCCGTCAACTGCGTGAAGCAGGTCTCGATGCGGGAAATGTCGGCATCCGTGGCTCTCTCGCAGGCGAGGCGGATAGCCTGACACTCGATGGCGATACGGGCCTGCATGACGTCATCGAGCGCGCTCTGCTCCTGGGCCAGATAAAAGGTGAAGAAATCCGACAGCATTCCGAAGTTGGCGCGGGCGATGAAAGCCCCCTTGCCATGGCGGATATCGAGCACGCCCAGCATGTTGAGTGACCGCATGACCTCGCGCAGCAACGGCCGCCCCACTCCCAGGGTCAGCGACAGCTCGCGCTCGCTGGGCAGACGATCCCCGGGGCTCAGCGCCCCCGAAAGGACCTGATCGCGGAAATACCCGAACACCTTCTCGGCGCCGCGCAGTTCCTCGCCCTTCCCTCGGGTCGTCTCCTCAGCCATGCATCCTCCTCTGGTCTTACCTCTTGGCACCAATGACACGCCATCGTTGTTCTAACTGAAGCATCAGCGAAGCTTCGAAGCTCGACATTGGCGGGGAAGCGCCATCAAGCCCTCTTGCAATCAACCCTATGGCGGTTCCGTGTGGTCAACAATTAAACTTTCGTACTCAACAACTGGTCTTACCACTTAAAGCACATGCCAGCCCATTCGGCGAATGGCGCGCAGCCATGGCCTATCCCGGCCCGAGGGGCCACCGCCCGTACGGCGCAGCGCATGGATCTCGACCCAACAAAGAGCCCGCCGAGTGGCGGGCTCTGTGAGGTCTGATACGTACTTCCCGGCGCGTACCTATTCGGTCTGCGCCTTTCTGGAGGGGATGAAGTGCAGCACACCCACGACGACCGAGCCCACCAGAAAGCCGATCAACGCAGAGCACAGCGTATTGAAGCTCCAGCCCAGCATGCCGCCCAAGCCACCGGTTGCCTCGGCGATGCCCTGCTCGACATGGTGTACCCACGCATAGGGCGCGTTGAACCAGCCCGTGCCATCGGCACCCAGGTTGACCAGCAGGATATGCCCGCCCACCCAGAGCATGGCGACGGTGCCCACCACCGAGATGGTCGTCAGCACCTTGGGCATGGCAGTCACCAGGCTACGGCCCAGCTTCTTCATCCCCGAACTATCGCGCTGGGCGAGCTTCAGGCCGAGATCGTCCATCCTGATCAACAGCGCCACCACGCCATACACCAGAATGGTGATGAAAAACGCGACCACCACCAGGCTCGCCAGCTGTGACCAGAATCCCTGATGGGAGACGGCGGAAAGCGCGATCACCATGATCTCGGCGGACAGAATCAGGTCGGTCCGAATGGCATTGCTGACGATCTTTTTCTCGGCCTCCGGCCCCTTTTCGACCGACGGCTTGTCGTCATCCTGCTCCCCGGAGAGCTTGTGCCAGACCTTCTCCGCGCCCTCGAAAGCCAGGTAGGTACCCCCCACCATCAGGATGATCGGCAATAGCCCGGGCAAGAAGTGATTCAGCAGCAAGGCCACCGGCAGGATAAAAATCAGCTTGTTGCGGATCGACCCCATCGCGATCTTCTTCACGAGCGAGAGTTCGCGCTCCGCCGTTACCCCCTGCAGGTACTGCGGGGTCACCGCCGCATCATCGACCACCACCCCGGCCGCCTTTGCCGTCGCACGCCCAGCGGCAGCACTCACATCATCCAGTGATGCTGCGGACAACTTCGCCAATGCGGCGATGTCATCCAGTAGTCCTATCAAGCCGCCGATCATGGAAGCCTCCTGCATCAATAAAAGGTAACGATAGTAAAGCACATGGCTGCTACCGGGGGTCTCAGGGGCGTTAATACTGCATGGGCCTGGTGGTTAGGGAAGAAAGTGCATCATGTGGGGTGGAAGGTGGGTGAGACAGGTGTGAATAGCGATGTTGGAAACTCAACGTCAGGCGAAATCTCGCGTTTCTAGCACGCAGAAACACCAAAGCCCGCCGAAGCGGGCTTTGGTGCTCGAAGCCTTGCGGCTCGACAGCGCAGGCTAACCCAGAGTTAGTGAGCCTTTACGTTTGAAGCCTGAAGGCCTTTCTTGCCCTGAGTCACGTCAAACGAGACTTCTTGACCATCCTGCAGGGATTTAAAGCCTTCAGCCTGAATTTCGGAGAAATGGACGAACAGATCGTCACCACCTTCGGCGGGAGAAATGAAGCCAAAACCTTTTGCGTCGTTAAACCACTTAACTGTGCCAGTTGCCATTTTCGAATTCCTCAGCGCGAAAGCGCTTTTACTACAATTGCCGGGTACTACCCCAGATGAAGTGGGCCAAACAAGGGGATATAACCAGACTACCGAACGATTCGAGTACAACTGACATATACGACTTGCTAACCAACGAGACACATCGTTTCATGCTGGCGAGGGGACGTCAATGGGGTTTAGGGCCACCGAGTTGAGATATGCGGATTCACCCGGAGTCCGCTGCGCTCACCGGGTCTACGAGAGGGGCACGAAGACTGACATAGTCTAGCCCCCGCCTTCGCCAGTCACCCAGCGAGCAAAAGCCTCGGCCTGAGGATCGCCTTCCTGCACGGCATAGACCACCAGGCGCAGGTGCCGGCCTTCGTCGACGATGAGGCTGGTGTGCTCGAAGCCGACCTTGCCCAGCCCATCGAGATCGAGCGCGCGCACGCCCTGGCATGGGGCGTCCACCTCGTGGCGGTGCCACCACTGGCGGAACTCGGGGGAGTGCGCGGAGAGCTCTTTCACCAGGTTAACGATGGCAGGGTCGCCATCCGCTCGCGCATAGTCGCGTCGGAAGCTGGAGAGAATGCGTGGCGCCTGGGCCGGCCAGTCGGCGATCACCCGGCGCAGCTCGGGGTCGGTGAACAACATCCACAGCAGATTGCGATACTCGGCGATCTGCCGGTCGAAGCCGAACACCCGCGCCGCCGCGTCGTTCCAGGCCAGCACGTCCCAGCGCAGGTTCAGCACATAGCTGGGGCGTGTCGTCAGGTCATCCATCAGGCGCTTCACCAGAGGCGGCACCTGACACCAAGTCTTGCCCGGTTCGACC
Organism: Chromohalobacter israelensis DSM 3043; assembly: GCF_000055785.1. GTDB lineage: Bacteria > Pseudomonadota > Gammaproteobacteria > Pseudomonadales > Halomonadaceae > Chromohalobacter > Chromohalobacter israelensis. The sequence goes on along the minus strand of NC_007963.1, from coordinate 844,833 downwards.
GGCGGGCGCTGGTGAGTCAGCAGGAACAGATGGCGCCGCTCAGCCGCGTCCAGTTGCAGTGCTCGCGCCAGGTTATCGAGAAAGGTCGACGACACACCGATCTCGCGCCCCTGCTCCAGCCAGGTGTACCAGGTTACTCCCACGCCCGAGAGCGCCGCGACTTCCTCTCGCCGCAACCCCGGCGTGCGCCGACGCGATCCCGCCGGGAGGCCTACCGACTCGGGCGATATCCGCTCACGACGGGTACGCAGAAATTCGGCGAGTTCCTGGCGCGTGCGGTCTAGCGTTCTCTCCTGGGCCATTCTGTTGCCTCTAGTAATAGCATAAACAGTTAAATTGTAACCCTCTAAAGCCAACCGCACACTCCGCGTACTTCCCTGCACTGCTATTCGACATCTCGAGGAAAGCACAGATGACACGCGGAACACATAGCACCACCTATCTGGTGGCCATCGGCGCCTTCGCGCTCGGCATGGCCTCTTACGTCACTGCCGGGCTGATCCCGATGATTCAGGCCGACTTTACGGTCTCGGTATCCGTGGCCGCCCAGTTGGTCACCGCCTTCACGCTGGCTTACGGACTGGGTTCGCCATTGTGTGTCGCCCTGCTGCCCGCGCATCGCCAGCGCGGCGGCCTGTTCCTGATGCTGGGGTTATTCGTGATCGCCAACGCCGCGAGCGCGCTGACCACCAGCCTCGCCGCCCTGATGGCCTGGCGGGTACTGGCCGGCATGGCGGCGGGCACCTATCTCGCCATCGGCATTGCGGCGGCCGTTGGCGTGGCCCCGGCGGGGGCTCGCGGCAAGACGATCTCGATCATCATGGGGGGTATGGCGAGCGGCACCGTGCTCGGCGTGCCTCTCGGTCTGATACTGGCAGAGCGCTGGGGCTGGCAAGCCGCCCTGTGGTTGATTGCATTGATCGGGCTGATGGCACTGGTTGGGCTGATCTTCCGCCTACCGCCCATGCCCGCCACCCAGGTGGTGCCGATGCGACGCAAGCTCTCCATCCTGACCGACCGCCGGGTCATCGGCCTGCTCGGCATCTCCCTGCTGGCCGCCATCGCCAGTCTGGGCATGTATACCTTCATCGCGCCACTGATCGATGTGCACGGTGAGCGCTCGGTAACGCCCTATCTATGGGTGTGGGGCGTAGGCGGCGTGCTCGGCAGCTTCTTGATCGGCACGCTGGTCGACCGCTTCTCGGGTCCCAGGCTCACCTTCTCCATCATGCTGCTGCTGGGTATCGCGCTGATCGCCCTGCCACTGCTACTCGACATCAGCTCCTGGCTGGCACTGATCCCCATCGCGCTCTGGGGTGCCGTGGGCTGGGCACTGCAGGTGCCCCAGAACAACGAGTTGATGAAAGCTCGCGAACCACAGGGCGACGGCAATCTCGCGGTGGCCCTGAACGCGAATCCGCTCTCTATCTCGGCAGCGCCCTTGGCGCCTCGCTCGGCGGACTCGCCCTGGCGCTGCGGATGCCTGTCGATACACTCTCCATCGTCGCCGGGGTCGTGGCGCTATCAGGCATGGGCGTGCAGGCATGGCTATGGAAGCGACCGCATGCACACGGAATGGCCTGCCCCGATTCGTGAACTCGCCCCCGTGGTACTAACGCCGCCGATCGGGCGGCGTTCTGTGCTGCCTATAGGATTCAAGATGGCCGGTCATGATCGCTGCATACGATGGCGACTGATCAACCAAGGCCCGCTGGGCACTCAGCAAAAAGCGCCGTGCATTTCAGTTGCTGCGTTTACGGAGAAAGTACAGAACTCCGAGAACCGTCAACGCCCCACCGACAAGCTGAGTCACCGTCGGCAATGTGCCCAGTAACAGCCATGCCAGTACCGAAGCCCCAACCGGTTCGCAGAGCATCGCCATGGAGACCAGGGAGACGCTGATAAACCGAGTGCAATAATTGAGCACGGAATGCCCGAGCAAGGTCGGCAACAGCGCGAGCAGAAAGAAGATGAGCAGATCATCTCGATTGACGGCTGAAAGGGCATTCCCCGTCACCAAACAGTACAAGGCAATGGCAATGGCGGCAAAACCATAGCAATAGAAAGTATAGACATTGAGGCTGACACTTTTCAGCGCATGCTGACCCACGAAAAAATAGACAGTGGCAAGGAACGCTGCAGAAAGAGCAAGCAAATTCCCCCATAATGCAACCCCCGACACCCGGTAGTCGCCCCAACCGATAATGATGCCTCCCAGTACCGATACCATCGCGCCCAGCGCGGCGCCACGGTTCAGGCGTTCGTGGTAGAGAAAGTATCCAATGATGAAGGCAAAAAGAGGCTGCATGGTGGCAAGGGTCACCGAGCTAGCCACCGACGTATAATCTAGAGAGGAAAACCAAGTAATGAAATGCAGCCCTAAAAGAAAGCCAGCCACCGCGCAATAGGCCAATCGCTTACCATCTATTTTCAGTAAGGAGTCTCGACCGAACAGAACCAGAAACGCTACCAGGCAAGTCGCGAAAAGCATCCGGTAGCAGGCAATCACTGGCGCAGTGGCATCGGCCAGCTTAACCAGCGGCGCTGTCGTCGATATGGCCAGCACCGCTACTGCCAGGAACGTATAAACCCATTTAGTTTTTTGCATAGATCCTCTATATCGACTGGGGCTCGACAAAGGCACTTTTCAAGAAACCATGGAATGACCATGATGTTGTAGCAGCGTGAGAAAATGGATTAGTGGCTCTTACCCGAGCAGTACATGGTTCTGTAAAGAGCAGAGCCACTGGCGCACAAGAGCGAGTCATATAGGGCTGCCTTTAGCGGCATCGACAAATATACAAATGCCCCCTGTTAAAACAACCGAGAGTTTTTCAATCAGCTTTGAACTAGGCTCAAAAGATGAAAGAAATCGTGCACTTACAGAGCTTTTTGGCTGTCGCCAGGACGGGCAGCCTGACGCTGGCAGCGGAAGAGCTGCACGTGACTCCTAGTGCCGTGAGCCACCGCCTTCGCCAGTTGGAGCAGCGTCTGGGGGCCAAGCTGTTGCGCAGAACACCCCATGGCATGGCGCTGACGGGTGAAGGGCAGCGATTCAAGGACCGCATCTCTGATCCGATCGAGGCCATCGAAATGGCGTTGCGCCCGGAGACAGGGCAAGAAGGGCCACTTACCGTGAGTGTCATGCCCTGGTTTGCTTCCAGCTGGCTGATGCCGCGCCTCAAACGGTTCCAGTTGCGCTGTCCCGACGCACGCATTCGCATCGAGACCAGCAGTCAGCTAAGCGATCTCGCTCATGGGCATGTCACGGCAGCACTGAGATTTGGGCGGGGAGACTGGCCGGATATCGAGGTGGAACCGCTCTTTGACGAGTGGGTAATCCCCGTAGCCAGCCCAGATGTGGTCGCACAAATGGGCTCGAATGCTCAAGATCCGGCACGGTGGCCTCGCCTCCCCGACCCTGACGATCTCTGGTCGAGTTGGTTTGGAGACGAGGTAATGGGCGAGGCTATGCGATCAAGCATAGAGCTACACGACACCAGCTCGCTGACGGAAGCGGCGGTCAACGGCATGGGCGTGGTGCTCGGACGCTACACGCACGTGGCTCCCTGGCTGGAGCGAGGCGACCTGGTCACGCTCGCCAGTCAATGGATCAGAATGCCGAAGCGCCACTACCTGGTTCGTTCGCGGCACCGCCCTATGCATTCCTGCTTTCCACATTTCCGCCGATGGCTGCATGACGAAGTTAAAAAATACCAGACTAGTGCATCGAGTGAGTTTTACTGAATAAGGGGAATAATTATGCGGAGAGCCGGCTAGCTAGGTTACCTAGGTAATTGGGGCGAATGGTGGAACTTCCTTAGGGGCGACTTGAGTAACAACGCACCGAGATATGGATAACCCAACCGTCAAAAGTACCAAATGTTACACTTGGTACTGTGCCACATCAACCTCTAACAAACCGGAAAAGTGCTGGCCTGCGCTGCCTGTTGGCTCGCTAGACGGACCTTCATACCACCAAAACCTTCATCATTTTAATCGTAAATGACTGAGGCTACGGGAAGCGGCACACTCTGCTTGGAAGCGGGCCGGAGACATACCCATTATCTCCCGAAATGCTGAAAAAAAAGCGCTGTTGGATTGGTAGCCTACATCGGCCGCAATTAATTTCACAGGAACACCAGCCTGCAATAGCTGAGTAGCCTTGTAGATTCGGCACCGAGTCCGAATCTGAGAAATAGTGCAGCCAAGCTCGTCACGTGCTAAACGACGCAAAGATCGCTCGCTTAAACCTGCGTCCTTTGCCAGCGTTGCGACAGGAGTATCATCTTCGGGTGTGTCAAAAATATGCTTACAGATCACCCTAAGTGAGCGTGATGGGGGCATCATCCCGCTTCCTGATGACCATAGAAGCTGACCAATCTGATCGTATAGGCATGCCTCCATTAACCGGCGCGACCTCTCCGTCACGTATGACGTAGAGATCTCTTTGATCAACTCCTTTGTAAGCCGATTGAGAAATAGCGATCCGATTGATGTGCTCGGGAGTGCAGCTTTGAAATAGATGCACCTTATGACGCACCGGGTTTCGGACGTCAGGGCATGATCGGTACCGCTCGGCACCAGCAAAGCACCATTCCATGGGATGCTGACAACCTGAGAACCGAGAAGCAATGTCGCTCCAGGTTGCTCACACATCGCTATCTGGTGATATCCGTGACTATGGAGCTGATCTCGCTGCATTTCCCCTATCGGGTAAGACAAAACAGCAATTGCAGAATCATCGAGGATATCCTCGTGCCAGACATCTTGGCCGTTTTGAGCAGTCATTTGTCCGAAATCCGTAACATGGGTCTATTCAATTTAACTACTTTATTATAGTCACGCAACGTAAAACACAGGGAGTGCAGTGATGAGCATACCTCTTAGCGACAGTGTTCACAGTTATGCGAGTAATCGCCTCTTCCGCGATGCTGGTGAAAACGAGGTTCTGCTTGGCGAAACCCCATACCGACGGCCGACGCGAACATTCGATAACGCTTTCATCAATTACGAGCGTCCGCTGACACGCGGAACGCAGGCCAGTAACTCCGCGCTATCAACGCATCGCCTGCTTATCAACATCTACGAAGCCGATGGAGTCTTTCTACCGCATGCGGCATACGACGGCTTTTGGGATGATTTTCAGGCATTCTATTCAGCAGAGAATATTGCGCATGGTGAATCTATACGACATGCTCTTGAAAACAAAGCATTTTCGTTTCTTCAAAACGATGTCGAAGTCACTGGTCCTTGGACAGCTGACACGGTGATCGAATTCTTTAAATCCTTTCTGAAGGATCAGGCCGAAACTCGCGACGCAGAAGCCAACAATAGCCCGGTACTCGCCGCCATTCTGAATTCACGTGACCCTGAAAGATGTGCGAAGCATTACCTTATCCAGCTAGCGCCCGATTTCCTATCAGAAGCCTCAGCCATGGCACGCGTTGCCCCAGGCTCCTATGGTGATATTCAATCTGCAATTTTCAACATCCTGATTGACGAATATGGTGCGAGCGTCCACGCGAACAAGCATAGCACGCTTTTCGAGAACACCCTCCAATCAGTAGGGTTGTCGCCGGATATTCATACATATTGGCAATTCTATCATTCGACTTCCTTGTGCCTCACAAATTACTTTCATTACATAACAAAAAATAAGCGCCTATTTTTCAGGTACATTGGCGCTCTTTTCTACACTGAGGCCAGTCTCGTTAATGTCACAAAAAAACAATCAGAGATGCTGCGTAAAGTTTTCGGTGCCGGCGTTAACACGAAGTATTTCGATGAACACCACCACATTGATCAGCACCATGGAGAAATGGCTCTTCAGAGAGTTATCATTCCCGCCCTTGAGCGATTCGGCGACCAAGTTGCTTCCGAAATACTGAGAGGATACCTCGAATTTCAATTCCTTGAAGAACTAGCTGATGCAGACCTAATCGCACAGTTCGATTTCTTCGAAAGACTAGAAAACGATCGTTGCAATGCTGAGAAGTTCTACCACGAGATCACCAATGGTGAGCGAAACGTGTCGCTGGAGACATTTGTAGAATGTGCAGGAGAGCGGTCAACAACGCACACACACCCGGACCATCGCCTCCTCGTCATTGAGAGTGGCAAAATGGATTTTTGGCCTCTCGCCGGAGACCCCCTATCTCTGACCGCGGGAGACATACTGTTTATCCCTCGGCATCGACTACATGGCAGCGTCGTGACTTCTGATGAATGTGTGTACCACCAACCGGTAGCTGAGTCTGAGACAAAGGAATTACATCAGAACCCTCAGTCTCACGAGGTGTAAAGACCATGCTTACACTCTCTTTTAGTGCTACGGCCACGCTGGGACGAGTTCGTCCCAGCGTGGCCTTGCTTCGCCGGTTTTCATCGAGGCATCAGACAGCAGGGTCAACCGGTGACACGATTGACGATCGCGGGGTTCTGCACATGGCTAGCTACCACGCAAAGCGTGATCTGCAGGTACCAGTCACATTCGCTACCCCTCCGTCCACCACACTCCGTATAGACGTGTCTTGGGGCAAGACCTACTTCGAGTTACGGGCTGCTGGGAAAGAGTTGGAGGATGTAGATTTCTACGATCAGCAGGATGACTTGGGAGTACTTGATCAACTCCTGATGATAGTGGGGCTAGACGGGCGTCGCAGCGAGCCTCTGAACAGAGAAGCGTGTATAGCGATGGTTCGATCAATCCGTGCTTACCGACCTTCCATTTATGCCCAGTTCCTCGCATGGAAACCGGTGTCGGCGAGACGTAAAACAAAAGGCGCAACGACATGATCCAGATGCCAAGATATCCAAGTGATGGTGATATCGGTGCACAGCTCGTGCGAGCCCTAGCTGATGAGGTTGCCAACTTTATGCGACCTGTCTCAGGACCAACTCATTCGGCACTCGGGGAAGAGGCTATTCGCGATCTCCTTGTAGCTGAAATTCCTAGACGTAGCCTTGGTCCAAATTCCATCGAAAGCTTCGTCACCGAAATCTTCAGCAAGCATATTCGTAGTTACCGTCATCCCTTGCATTTTGGACACCAACGCCCAGCGCCAAACGCTGCGTCACTCATCGCCGACATGCTGAATGGAGCTACGAATACAACAGTCAGTGTCTTTGAGGCAGGGCCAATCTCGGTTGCGCTCGAAAAACACGTCCAGTCTTGGCTTCTCGGACTTTTCAACATGCCCGTACACTCATGCGTAACATTCACCAATGGCGGATCCGAATCAGTCCTGACAGCATTATTGAGTGCTCGTATTCGCTTCGAACGTGACAACCCAGATCTCGATATCCGCACTACACGGATATTCGTTGGCAGCGACGCACATTACAGTGCTGAGAGAGCCATCCGGATCCTTGGGTTATCACCCACCAATGTCATCCGTGTCCCGGTAATGCCTGATGGCCAAACTTCAGCCTCGGCGCTTCGCAAACTGGTAAGCGCTGTAAAGGCTGAAGGTGTGCCAATTTTAGCCATCGTTGCCACATCCGGATCTACGGCATGCGGAGCCTTCGATGATCTAACGGCGTTCAGACAAATCGCCGACACTTGCGGAGCTTGGCTGCATGTCGATGCCTGCCATGGAGGTGCCTGCCGTCTCGTTCCCGAACTAGCGCGATACATAAGGGGACTCGAACACGCCGATAGCTTCAGCTGGGATCCTCATAAGATGATGTGGGTCTCGCCTCCATGTGCGTGTCTCTTCATGCGCCGCCGTCGAGACCTGAACCTAGCCCTTGCAGATGACCTTGAGCGCGCTAGCTACATCCTGGATGGAATCACCGACCGGCCATCCGAGACAGCTAGTGAAAGCCTCGAGTGGACATTGTCATGCACAAGGTCATTTTCGGCATTGAAAGTCTACCTAACACTCATCCTCTACGGGCTCGACGGTATCGCAGAGCGCATCAGAAGCATGCACGATCTTGCATGTAAGCTTGCTGCTGCGGTCGCTGCGGACCATAGATTTAAACTGTTCGCCAATCCCGCATTCAATATCGTCTGCTTTCAACACCGAAATGTCGGCTCAGATGTGAGTGCAGGGCACCGCCAATTGAGGTTGAACCTAGCCGTAGCTGATAAATGTTATCTCACCGGTGCAGAAATTCATGGTGAATACTGGCTTCGAGCTCAATTCACGAGTGAAGCCACGCGTGAATCCGACATTTCCAAGCTTTTAGACATAGTTGATGCCGAAGCTTCCCATATTCGTGCTAGTGACACCCCACTCAAAATCTCAGGAGTTTGACATGAATAAAACGACTTTAGTGGATGATCGTGAGTTGCTCACGAAACTCTGGACAGTCTGCGAGCAACTGCTTCACACAGATGACTACAAGAACAGTTACGCACGCTGGCTGTCGGAAGCCCTCCTCCACGATGCGGACCGATCCATAACGATTATGGACACAGCAGCAGGCGTGGGTTTTCCGAGCCAGCAACTCTTTGCACAAGGTTTCGAGAATATCTGGTGCTCCGATGCAGCTCCTGATCTACTGAGATCGCTCATCGCTAGCGGTGGCGGTTTTGGCAAGACCGCCCCTGTACTTTGCCTGAAATGGCAAGACCTATCACATGTCATCATGTCGCGTTTCGACGCTGTTCTCTGTCTAGATGCAAGCATCGGCTTCATGGATAGTTGGGGCGCTGAGGAGATGGTCACTGGGCCAGACGCGATCTGCGAACGAGTACGTGAAGTTCTGCAAAACTTCTATACGCTGACAAAGCCCGGGGGCCGATTCTTCGTTGGTCTGCAGAAGAATAACAACCGAAAGAATACCGAACGCTATGTCATGCCGGTAGGAAAAGCCACACTTGACGGTCATACAGCAACCGCGACATGGGACATGCGTTACGACTGGCCAGCGAGGCGGAAGACGTGGCTCAACCTAGTCGAATACCAAGGAAAGCTATACGAGCAAACACGGTACAGTTACCTGTTCGACAAGCATGAACTAGCAGGCTTCCTACAAGATGTGGGGTTCACCGACGCCAGAGAAGTGCAGACACCCGACTTTTTCTACGAGGACGTTATCGTAGCGCAGAAAGGAGGTTTCTTATGAGGTGGGTAACATTCGACGATCAGAAAGACGGTGATCTAATTATATGTGGCGAGGAAAGATACTTTGTGGCTGATGTGGGCGAGGGACTACGTGCCGTTGTGCCGGCACGTTGCTCGCACCGAGGCGGCCCTCTTTACATGGGGAAAAGCGTCCAGGGTAAATCTTGTATTCAGTGCCCGTGGCACAACATGAAGACGCCGACGAAAGTTCTCGCACGCCGGAGCGTTCCATCGGCGCGAGTAGGGTCGCGTTGGACAGCGCGACTACCGACAGGAGTTTCTGGCAGCCCCGTTGTTGTGATGCCTAAGCCTTCCGTTGGAGTGTGACATGAACGCAAATCAGACTTTAAGAATATATCCGCAATGACAGTCGAAACCTATGTCGCCTACCTTCTTACGGTGGCTGTTTTTTTCGCGACGCCACCAGACACGAGCCAATTGCTCATCATATCCAACAGCATTAACCACGGGCTGAATCGCAGCACAAACACGATCGCCGGTGACTTGCTCGCAAACGCTATCCAAATCGCTGCGGCTGGCCTCGGCCTAGCTGCAATAGTTGCTGCATCAACTTATACATTTACGGTTATCAAGTGGTTGGGGGTCGCTTATCTTGTCTGGACCGGCGTAAAAATCTTAAAATCGGAATCCACGAGCTTCAGTAGCAACGACGTCAGCTCTAAGACATCCAGCTGGACGCTGTTCCGGCAAGGATTCTTTACGTCCCTGTCTAATCCGTTCGCGATCGTTTTCTTTGGCGCTCTGTTCCCGCAGTTTATCGAGCCCGACCATAGCTTACCTTTGCAGATACTCATTCTTGGGGGTGCCTACCTGATCATTGACGGCTTAATTCTTGTCACCTGGGGGTGGCTTGGCATCCGCGCGGCCAATGTGTTGCGTCGGTATTCCTCCCGCCTCGTAAACAGATGTTGTGGATTAGTCATGATTTTTGCGGCCGCATTATTGGCCAGCAAAAGCGCCTCGGGATTTTAAATCCTAAGCCATTTGATTATCCCAACACCTTATAAGGATGCCGGTAGTCTTAAAGGTTAATCTAGTTACCGATTGACCGCATAGCATACTGAGGCGTTGCGAAGCGTTGGCAATGCGCACTGCTCTGCTCAGAGGCTCGACCATGTCGTTCTGTTGCGAGCAGTGCGCCATGATGCAGGCATGCTCAAGACAGTGGCTTCGAACCAGACTAGTGTAGCGTCAGCTTGTGAACACCAACCCACTACCGGAGCGTAGCAAACACCTAAGTCCTTGTTATCATAAGAAGTTATGGGCGTAGTTTTACCGTCATGCCCCATAGCCATGACGGTAAATGGGAGAGTCGTTCTTCGAGAGATTTGCGATACCGTCGCTTTTACCGACAGGTTTTTCTGCTTGCCGCCGATAGCCACCGATAGGCAATGCGACGTAAATTTATAAGAACCATAAAGTTACGTCGACTTTTCGATCGCTACCGATAGCCCCTGAGAGACGTTTCTTCACTCCCTCTCCATTATTACTGTCAAAATAAATCTTTATAAACAACAAGTCATGCACAACCTGCGGGAGCCATACCATGAGAAACACCACCTCTACCGCTTGAAGGGAATTATCGATGTGATGTGCCATCCCGCCGTCACAGAGCTCTCGCACAAGTCACATTGCCGTTCAAGTCTGGCGCACTTACTGACTAAGAGCGCTGGATCGACAGTGCGTATTACGGTTATTCGGTGTCACTACGGACAAGAACTTGCAATTTATTTATGGAAAACCTTCACTGTTTGAGAGGTCGTGAAATCTAGGGATCCATATCCATAGCTGGGTTGTCGGTCATGAATACCGAGACCTAGCTTCGTTCAACAAGATCGATAAGGCGCAAATAGCGTGGATCTGATATCAGCTCAGGTTCGGTTTCCTCAATCAGTGCTAGTACCTTCGGTAACTCGTATGGCGGACGGGTGAGGACCTGAGGTGTAACTCTGTTCATCAAATCCAGCGTCGTTTCAGGGAATAGAGCGGTAATCGGCTTTTCATCACTGATCTCTCGGGTGAACCGGTAGAACGGATGGTCATTTGTCTCCACCGGCACCAAGAACTTCTTCACCGTTTCGTAGACGGCCGGGAAGCTATCGCCGGTATCATCAAGCAGGCCGACCCACGCCCTCATCGATGCTGTGGTCCTGTATCGGCGTTCTCTCGGCCAGTCTTCGTTGATTAAGGGAATGACGTGTTTGATCCAGCCATTCTCGTTTTTCTGTCCGACCTGGCCCAACCAGAAAATGAACTGGTTCCGAGTACCGTCGGACATCGCTCGAAAGATCGAGCGCATTTCGCCTCGTGTAAGACCGCTTGGTTCACCCGGGTGAAACACCCGCATGAAGCCTAGCCATTGGGCGGCCACCTCTGAGAGATCGCGATCCCAAGAAAACCCTTCAACCCACGGGAAGAGGTCAAGCAAGAGCGGCTTGATGGTCTCGGCCAACCGCGGCCAAGGCACTCGGCCGCTATGAAGAAACCCATTCCATGCTGGTTCCGAAGCTGGATGCTCGAACTCCAACATCGGAATAAGATGTTCCTCAGTCCAGGCGGGATCAACGAACATGAGCCAGTTGAGCTTACTGCTCACTATCGACACGGCGTGATCTGCCCCCTCACCTGGTGCCGTAAAGAGGCGCTCGACACGGGATTTGATGTGCTCTGGGATCAGTGAACCAGCTTCCTTTTTTTCCCCTGGCACTGAGTGGAAAAGGGCCTTAGCGCACATGCCAATGGGACCGTTGATCGCATGGCCGAATGTGCGCCGGGACCGTTGAATGTCTTTTCCACCTTGGCGGATTTCGCCAATCCCGCTCTTCGCTGCATTTGCTCCGCCGCTCAGGATGCCATCGACGATGTGATCGTAGACTGCCCAACCGAGATCATCATCAAACTCAAGGATCGCGACCAAGTCCTTTTCTAGCCATCGGCCCAAGGTATGGCGCAGTTTGGCGATAACTACATGTGGGAGTCGCGCTACTCGGTTCAGGAATACCCGTCTCAGCCTGGGCGAGATGTCTACGGGAAGCTCATTGATCATGGCCGACCAGAACGCCTCAGGGTAGTCGTTAGCCTTTCCTGCAATCGTCAACGCAGACAGCGCCTTTCGCGGATTGGCTTTCACCAAACCAGTGAAGGGCCGCTTCTCGGTGAAGCTGTGAAAGTCCCTCTTCAGGTCTTCCTTTGCCCTGGAGACCACCTCGTTGACGGGAAGGTCCAAGATGGAATCTGGTTTTTCATCCGTACCAACCCAGCCCGTGTGAGAGCCCCGCTCGACCACCGTCGAGATCGCCCAGCCGTCGCTCCATCCAGAAATACTTCTGATCATCTCGGCAAGCCGTTCACTGCGATCAGCCGTCAGTTCACAACCCTGTAGTTCGAGATACCGAGCATATCTGGCGGCAAACTCGTCCCGCAGCCCTGGAAACTCTTCTTCAGACCAGTGGGAACGCTGATCGGGGCCCGTCAAGATGCGGTCGATGAGTTGATTTCGGTTCTCCTGAGAGAACTCTCCCCATCGATCCACCAGCAGGAAAAGAAGCTCTCGGACCACATCGGTGTCCCAGAATGTCTCCTGATCTAAGGACAAGACTTCTTCGGCTACATGGTAGGCCTCGAAGGCGTCCGCTTTGCTGAACGCATACAGCTTGAGTTTACGGAAAAAGAACCGGTCTGCCGTAGGCCAAGTTGTTGCATATGCATTCGCCAGTTCTGGCCACTTGGCAGCCAATCGGTCAAAAAGTTGGACGAACCAAGTCACGACCTTCGCGGCTTCCGTGATGTGCTCTGTCCCATCGACCTCACGGTCCGAATAGCAGGTCGGCGTCTGGAAGTAGACGGTCTCGATATCCCCCAGTAGCCCTGAGGCGACGGTAAACTGTTCCTTCAGGATGCCAACTACCTGTGGCAATAGATCGTCGGGGACGTCTAAATCTTCGTTGTGCCGTTCCAGGAGCACGACTTCCCATTGACCGAGGTCGCTGAGATGAATTTCCTCCCAGGGTACACACGGTGGTCTGGTCTGCCCCAAGCCATACGATGGCTTGATCTCCAAGCGCGGCGTCGCAACCTTCCAGAATTCCCGTAGGACACTGGCCGTCCAGCCCTCCGCATCGATCCGTTTCTTCAAGTCGAACCAGTCGCCATTCCACTGACGATTGCGTGGGTCTCGATGGTGTTCGAGGATCAGGCTCCAGATATGACGAGCACGCTCGTTGAGAGCCTTCGAATGTTCCACTTGCCACTCGAACTGTTGCAGCAGTCGCGGGTGCAGCCCGTTCTGTCGAATGACCCACCAAGCCAGCACAGGGCTATCGATGGACTTGCTGAGCCAGGTGATGAGGTGGCCAAGCCTTATCGGGGTTACCTCGAAACCTTCAGCCTGTCGTCCGCCCAATCGATGAGAATCATGCGGATTGTCGTCTTCATCGCGCCAGACAAGGAGATTGTCGTTACTGACACCCTGTCTGCGATCATCGTCAGAGATATCCCTCAGATCGTCATCGAGTCCATAAGCAGCCCTGGGATCGAAAACTTCAGCATCGTCGCCATAGCCGCGGCTCTGTTTGGCTGACCGGACATTCGCATCCATCACACATACCCATTCAGGATGCGGTACCGGATCAGCCTCCGAGAACAACCTCGCTCCCTGCACTGTGCGAAGGACATGAGCAACTTGACCACGCTCATGAGGGGCCAGATCCTTCGGGTCCTGCTGACTTTTGGCGATTATGGATGCACGCCACCTGCGCGGATCGTCGGCCCGATCTGCCCAGGCTTCCATGCTCTTCCACAAATCCGGATGATCGGAATAGGCTATGGCTGTGGCACCTCGGTCACGCCACTTGGCTTCGATCTCCTCAGGAAGCCCACGGTCAAAGGCATAAAGTCTAGATCGGTCATACTGGCCGTCATGGTTGAGACCCTGAAGAAGATATTTAATTGGTGGGTCTTCCGCTTGATAACCAATCAAGACCACAGTATATCGTTCGAGGAGATGCCTAATGAAGTTGGTAGTCCATCCTTCTGAGAGGTAGGCACGCCCAAAGTCCGCGCTACTCAGCACATAGGGATGACTCTCTGAGTCTGCTTCCACCAGCCGACCGTGTAGATACGTGATTCCCTCTATCTTCGATCCAAAGTTCAGGTCGGGAAAAGCAGGTGGCACATGCCGGACCAGATGCTCTCTTTCCTGCCCTACCTCGAACAATCGGTCAAAATTCGTCGTGACAATCTGTGGCACACCGCTTTGACTCGAAGAAATCCGCTTAAGCAGGTTATGCTCATATCCAAAATCTTTGAATTCCAGGGGAGCACTCAGCCGCTTTGTAACTAGGGCGTTAACTTCATCCTTTCCATATTCAAGGTGGAGAAGGTTAAAGATTTGGTCAAGTGGGACATTCGCTGCTGATTGATCATCCAGCCATGGACGAAATGCGACCATGACTTCTGAGTCGTCTGGCGGATCAAAGAACTCTATGACGTGCCTAGTGAGGTCAACAAAGGTCGGCATACCAGATGGCAACGAGACTCCGGCACCGCACAAGAACACTACGCGACCAGCATCACAGCGCTCCAAAAGAATGTCCGGTATGGAGGGACCATCAGGATGAAATCTCATAAGCTCAATCCATCAATTGCTGTTCATAGATTCTACTTCTGGATTGGCTAGTGCATTCGCTTCGGCACTCACTCCACAGATACTGAGTCAGATCAGCACAGGCGTGCATCGACGATACCTCCCGTACCCGTCTCATCGATGACCAGTATCTGCCCCCAGAGGGTATCGACAAGCCCCAATAGGTCTTGGGCGTTCTATTCATTAAGGCTGGTCGCTCGTCCCAGATCGCCCTCACCGCCACCTGAGTCGCACAGCCGTTGTGCGAAGGTATCGAGGTACGTCGCCTGGTACACACCACGCATCCCGCCGCCATCCAGGCACAAGACTCGGGACGGCTCCCCATGCACCATATATATGCTTAAAACCATCAATAACAACCGTATATAGTATTCCTAGCTGAATTTCAAGGATATCCCACAGAACACCCCGACACGGGACTTTACGCATTAGACGAGGAGGTTAATCAGAGCCGACCAGCCTACACAGAAACCTCAGTCCACGGTGTATATGCCGAGCACTGTGAGAGCTTCCTGACATCGGCCCCAGCATGTGCGGGATCAGCGTCATAGCATCAACCAATTCTCATAGACCTGTAGGCTGGCTGGACAGGTGAAGATCAGCTTGGGTGCCTGGGTGCTGGGCAACGGACCGAGGCGTAACGCTCGGGTGGTGATCATTGTGGGGCTTCCTGATTGAAGAGCCATGCCTATAAGGCGGCCGGGTATCAGCGGCCTGTCGGCAATGCCAGCCAAACCATCAGCCTGCCACCCCACAGAAGCCCCCGCCAACGATGGTGAGCCTTGTGTTCAAGGCGGTGCGGTATGTTTCAACGCCACACATTTTTCCAGATAGCTGTCCGAGAATGCGCGGAGGTTTCCGCGGCGTATCGATTTCTCTGTCTCGGAGCCTGGGTGCTCTCGGTGAGGCAGGCAACGAGCTATCGCTGCGCCAAGCTTCTCGTGAAGACGACCGCCCGGGTTTAACTCCCATGCACCATTAGCTCCCCCATTCTGTTGCATCACGACGGCGCCACATCGGACTTCTGCTAGGAAATCCTGCAGCAAGTAGTCGCGGGTTGCGATGTATGGGAACACCATCGTGCCTTGGGTATTGGCGGGAAAAAGTGCCGCCGCCGGTAGCATCACATCATGCCCAAGATTGAGTATGGACTTCTTTTGCCTATCAAGACTGGGCATCAATTTTGTATCTTTTCGCACCTTAACAAGCACCTTTTTGCGAAATAGTGCTGGCTCCTCTTTAGCTAAGAACAATAAGGCTGCTAGATAGAAAGGCAGTTGCAGGAATGGTAAATCTACTGATCGGACCAACCCGCTCAGCCACTCCAGCTTGTATTCGGCACTGCCTGCCTGGTGATAAAGATAAAGAATGGCAGGCAGATAGCCCGACAGCAAGGTAACATTTTCCGCGAGGCCGGATTTTGCGTCCTCCAGAGCCTTATCAAAGGAACTCGCGTTTTTCTTTGCGTCCCACGCTCCAAATCGCTTTCCCAACAATTCGGCAAAATCATGCAGAGCTTGGCTGGCACCAACAAAGCCCTGCCGCTGTTCAAGCATTGCCATTGTCGGATTCAATTCCAACGGCTTCGAGCGCAGTAGGCTAATCAAATAATCAATATTAGCCGAACGCCGACATTGTGTCATGTCACTCAGCACGTTGTTGTCGAGCACCAGCGAGTGCAGCACCTTTGTTCCAGAAGGCACCATGCCCCTCTCGTGTAGCATCGGTCGGATATACAGAGCATCGGTGTCGCCTGGTGGTGATACCGCGACTCGACCATCC
This sequence comes from Chromohalobacter israelensis DSM 3043, assembly GCF_000055785.1. Classification (GTDB taxonomy): domain Bacteria; phylum Pseudomonadota; class Gammaproteobacteria; order Pseudomonadales; family Halomonadaceae; genus Chromohalobacter; species Chromohalobacter israelensis. Next base: position 828,309 of record NC_007963.1, on the reverse strand, counting down.
ACCACCCAAGTTTCGCCAATCAAAGGCTCGATCACTTCAAAACCATCCATGATTTCATCCGCTCCATGTTCCCTGCCACGTATAACCGAGCCCAGCAGGGCATCACTGTCTTTCGCTATCGGACAATACCATTCATAGCTGACAAACACATGCTGCCTATGCATCCTTGCTCATCCGTCCCACCCTGAACCCCCTATCCCCCACCATAAACGCCTCCAGCATATGCGGAATCAGCGTCACGGCATCAACTGGCTCCCCTTAGGTCTCCGCGTGCAGCGCGGCGTAGCGGTCGAGATCAGCCTTCAGGCTGGCCGGCAAGCGAAAGTCAGCTTGGTCGTCCGGGAGCTGGGCAGTGGGCCGAGACGTAGCTTTCGGGTCGTAGTCATCGTGACGTTCACTGCCCGAAGAACAGTGGCTGGTAAGGACGGAGAACCAGATCGCGGTTGACGATGATGCGTACCGGCAAGCCGGGCCGCTCCGTCAAGGTAGGTTGGATGTTCAGGTTGCGTCGAGTCATTTCCTGACCAACCTGATTGATGCTGTCTTGCACGCTGTCACGACCGGCGATGATGACGCGGTCGCCGTCCTGCCGGTTTTCCGGTGCGGCCAGTTCAGCGCCGACACCCAGCAGCGTTGTCAGCACGGCACCGGCAAAAACACGATCCCAGTTCCAATCGACGCCATCCTCCAGACCAACATAGCCTGCCGGGTCAGTACCAGCTAGGCCGTAGAGCGTCAGCGAGGAGGTATCCGGCAGAATGATGCGGTTCCAGACGACTTGAACCCGACTCTGCTCATAGCTCACCTTACTGTTGTAGCGTCCTAGGATACGTGAGCCTTGCGGGACCAACAGGTGCTGGCCGGTAGCCGTGTCGTAGACCGGCTCCGTGACCGTGGCGATTACATCGCCCGGCAGATCCGACTTGATGCCCGTCACCAAGACAGCCGCGATGACCGTCCCGGCCATGACCTGATACGGCGAATCGGGCAATTGCAGATCTCCGTTATTGCGGGTTTCCGTGGTTCCGGATTGCAGAAACGCTTCTTTCTGGTCCTGCCGATTCTGTACGGCGGTGGGATCCGTGGACTGGGCCTACGTCGAGGCCGGCCCGGCGGCCAGCGGATCAAAGGCCGCCAAGGCGTTGCCCATGTCTGTCGCAGCAGGCGAAGACGGCGATACTGCGGCTGTCGTGGTGGCTTGGCCTAGGTTGCCAGTTTGGAAGAACAGTGACGAAGCCGCCGCGGCCTCTTCCTCCTTGCGTAGCGCATCGGCAGGGCCATGACCAGGCGCCGAGTAGCTGGCCACGGCGGCCCCAACTCTGGCACCTCAGGCGGTGAATCAGGCGGCAGTTCGGAATAGTCGGAAGGAAGTTGCGCCAGCTCGTCGGAGCCCGACACATGTTCTCGGTCTGATCATCCCGACCCCGCTGAGGCGGCTGCAGCGACCAAATCGTGGCACCGAGCACGATCGCCAAGCCGCCGTAAGGATCGCCAAGGTGCGACGATTCAGCCGCGTCACAGGGCGCGGCTGGGCACGCAGTGTCACGGTCTCGGGGACGACCTTATCCGCTTGCGGCGTGACCTGATCGGCCGTCTCGTCCTGATTCATGCTCAGTCCCTCCATGCCACGCCGTCGGAGCGTTCGATGCGCACCATGTGATCCGACCGGCGGCCCGCAGGCGAAGCCGAGGACATGGCCCGAAGGGGGCGAGACTCGTGCAGCGAGGATTGATCCGCAACGCGACCAACCATGGGGATGACCGGACGCCCAGCGAGTCATTAGCAGGCAGGTACCTAAAAACCCATTTGATAGAGCGTATTCAGGTACCGACAGATTCGCTTTAATCCAATAGGCTGTGAAGCACTACAGTCTTGAGGATCAATCATGAGTTCAGTGAAAATAGTGAATCCACAACTCATTTGCGAAGATTGCCTGCGGGAGGAAATTAGATACAACCGTGAGCACCGTATCCTGCCGAGCGAAAGTGCTATTGCAAATCGGCTACTAAATCGTGGGCCCGAGATGAAGGACGTCTATGAAGAGTTGCACGCCAAGCTTCACCGGCATCCCCCGGCTCTCACCGTTTTTCTTGGCTTGGTTCTGAGTGCAGCATCGCTTTGGAGTCCAGATAAGATCAAGGAAGCACGAGCCGCACGAGACGATTTGGCGAATACCAATCGCCAAATTTCGAAAAAGGTCGCTGAATTGGCGGAACTTCTGGGGCGACGTTCTGAGCTTCATAACACTTCCGGCTTTAGCAGTGACACCCTTTATCACGTTTGCGACGTAATCGAGAAGGCGTCCCAGCACAACCATCTATTCAGGTCATATGTACAAGAGCACCTGGATGTCCTGCGAGGACAGTTCGACCTCAAATACTGGCCTTCGTTGAGCGAGTGCGTTCAGGTACTGGCGTCAGATGCAGAGAACGCCGAATTGACCGCAACCAACCCTTTGACCGAAGCCGCTACAGAAGCAACGCGTTCGTCAAAGGCGGATTTTATAAAGGCGCTGTTCGCCGCTATTGAGGAGAACAGCGCCGAAAATTATGGTCGGCTACCAAGAAACTTCAGGCTCACCGATCGGACACTCGCCTCGCTAGGCAACTGTGCAATGGATCTTGACCCCGATGATTTGATTGATGATGCCTATATCAAGCGCTTTCGTCAGCGCGAACGCAGCAGAACCCTGTAGCAAAATTGGCGCAGTAAAAAAGGGGCAAACCCCAGGATCAGATCAGGCCACGCTCTGCAAAGGACGTGGAGTCGCTACCGGCGTCAATGACGTGCCACCAGTGCTAGCGCCTCCTTGAGCCGCATGGTGATAGCTTCATCAGCGCGGCTCGGCTCGGGATTCCCACTAGGATGGTTGTGCGAGAAGATCACCGCTGCTGCATTGAGCCGCAGGGCTTCCTAGACCACTTCTCGCGGATACACCGAAACACTGTCGATGGTACCCCGAAACATCTCGCTGTAATCGATAAGGCGATGCTGCGAACAGAGTAACAGGAACGTAAAGACCTCATGCTCAAAGCCAGCCAGCTTGGCACATAGGTACTCTTTGACGAGTGCCGGTGAGGTGAAAAACATACCCCGCTGTATTTTCTGATCTATGACCTAGCGCGCGGCGTCAAGAACCTGGCCCACCGACGCCGGCAGGTAGCGCCCCTGCGCGTCACGTACCGGCAGAGAGGAACCGAACGAGGAAAAGACAGTTGCGCCATGATCGTGCTCCGATTACTTGGGCGAAATTGCCCGAAATCGTAATCAGCACGGCGCAGCGCAAGCTGACACAGGATCATGGACGGCCACGGCCGCAAGCAGCGCAGGCACGCAAGCCCGAGGGCAGCATGCAGATATACCAGCACGGTTCACCGTCTTTAGTGACCGCCCGGATAATGGTAGATAGGAATACATGGTGGAGCTATGCTTTAACCATTGATTTTCTATTTTAATTTAATTACTTTTTTGGAGATTCACGATAGCCATGCTGTCTGACGAATCATTACGCAATACACTAGAGCCTGCGGTGGTTGTGATGAATGCCTTCAAGAAAGCTTCCAGCTGGAAGGTGGTCTATGCGGCCTGGACTGCCTCTAAACAACAAGACCGCTGGTATTTCATAGGACTTTCAGCAATATTTTTAGCATTAGGCACTATTTGCATATGGCTGAACAACAGCTGGATTTTTATATTTTCGCTAGCTTTCGGAAGCATGGGGATTTTTATCTTCCGCTTTCGAATAATTGATCGTCACCCTATTAGGAATACATATGGACAGCTAGATCGCCATTTCGGGATTAACCATCGATTTCGGCGATATCTAATATTTAGGCACCATTTGCAAAGCGCAGGCATAGATTCAAATACAATAAATAGGGTTCGGAGAATTTTGGCTGCAGAGTCAAAACTTCAAGAAAGTCGCCGCCCAAAACTAGATTTTTTAGCTGGCGCCGCTGTTTCTATAGTAGCAGGCTTATCAGTAGCCATGAGCACCCAAGAGCATTTAATAAAATCCGGCTGGACTCTAATCATTTTGGTTGCTTTCATGGTTAGCTTGTATTTTTATTTGCTATGGAAGAGCGTATTCCCCGGACAGCGACATACTGAACAGGAATTAGAGTGTTTTTTGACATGGCATGAAGAAGAACATGCCTTTTCGAAGCGAAATTAGTGCAGGGTTACTTAAGTTGGCGATGTCAGTAGCCGAGCAATGGAGAATGCCTTGGGATGCCGACGTCGTAACGCCCACCGTGTCAACGCCGGAATAGAACGACCTCGTGGGGTGCCTCTTCCGCTCCTTGAAGGAAAAGTGCATCTGGCTCCGTCGCTTTGAGTTGTTGGGCCACACTAGGGCGTGATCAATCGCTGAATCCGGTAATACAGCGAAGAGTCCCCACATTCGTCTCTGGACTACGTGGCACCCTGAGCACTCCCCATATTAACAGTGCAGGGTGCGTAGAAATCAGCGGAGCATTACAAACGGCAGTATCCCTAGACTGAAGCATTCGAACATCAGCTTATTTGGATTTACCGCCGTTTCTCTATCCTGAATGCCCTCAATGAACCCTACAATTTCATGCTAACTTGCGAAGAGCCACAGATATGCCCGCATGAAAAAACTCAGCCAATCTTCTCCATAAAAGACGCAACCTCTTCGCTATTAATCAAGCCCTCTTTTTCTAGAGTCTCAATACTTGACATTATATCCTTTTTCCTACCAGACTCTTGCTTGCCACCATTTTCAAAATACTCCAGCTCATCCTTGTATGGTAAAGTTTGTTCGTATAATTGAAAGTAACCTCTACCCACCGCCCCTCTGAACTGCACCAATTTTGGCTTTAATGACCCATTAGCCAAAACATGTACTTTTGTTATCCCTGGGTATGGGTCTATATAAACTATTCTTTCAACACCTAATTGAAATGCTTTTTTTGCGCACAACTCGCATGGACTAGCAGTAGTAAATAATGATCCACCTTGTACGCTCATGCCTCCATATTTTGAAATCTGAAGAAAAGCATTTTCCTCAGCATGCAATGACCTCGTATGGACTTGATTACCTTTTCCGTCAACACTATTCTTAACATCTTTGAAACAGTATGATAAATTCCTACCCTTTAAATCTGCCCCTTCATACCATCCGGACACCTCAATAATCTTTTCCCTAAACTCTTTATTATTCCTTTCATATTCACTATAAACTTCATCATCAAAACTCCGAATCACCCCTTCGACACTACGTAAAGCGCAAGGCACTTGTCCATGAGGCACATCATTCCAACCTACCGCTTTTATTGACGAATCACTATCAGTGACTACTGCACCAACTTGTCTCGATATACATCCAGAATTAGTCTTTGCTGTATAAGCAATCTGCATAACCCTTTCCATCGAACTAGGAGAAATCAATCCAGGATGCACCATAAGCGCCACATACCACGCTAACTGGGACTTAAGGATATTATTATTATCTCTCTCATTCCGCGGGTTAAAAAGATGTATGTCTGAAATTTCTATGCATTTCTTTACATTTTGAGAAACAAAGTCATCATTTTCTACCGGATACTTCCCAGACTCAATATCGTCAATCTTTTTTATCTGGTCTTTATTAAACTTCCTAATACTGCTCAGATAATCCTCCCGATCTTCATCAGGCGCATTAATAGACACCAAGTAAAAAGCAGAGTATCTATCTTTAAAAAACCTCGCCTCATATGGGTTCCGTATGGCATCAATTACAATAAACGACTCCTCGTAAACAGCCCTGACGGATTTTATGAATTTATTAATCGCTTTAGGAAGTTCAAAAACCTTATCTGGATCAAAAGGTCTGCACTTGAATTCTGAAGAAACCGCACCAACTTTTCGTATTGAATTTCCAGCAGCTTGATATGTTTCTACATACAGCCCTGCTTGAATTTCATCCAACTCCTGCTTGAAAATTTCTGTAAATTTTTTCACCCCAGCTAGAACTCTAAGAACCTCTGACTTTCTGGTCACCTCATAGCTTTTCTCACACAATATTCTTGGCAACTTCATACGAAGACGCCTCATTGAGGCATCATTATAAACTCCATTTCTTATTCTTTTCTTTACACCCGATATACGCAAATCATCGTGCGTAGATGACTCGACAATAAATTTCGACAGGTCCGTCAACGTCAATGTCATCAAGTAAGCAGATATCAAGTCACTGACTTTAATATAGAAAAAAGGCCTCCAGTTTTCCGCAGCATATTTTTTTACAATATCATACCTTCTTGCATCCAGCCCCGCATAAAAAGACTCTCCCTTATACCTCAGGTCAGAAATCTCAGGGAATATAGGATTTTTTTCTCTCAAAATATTCGCTGCAGTTGTACACCCAGACCCAGTTCTTCCCGTCAACCCTATCAACAGAAACTTACTTCTTTCTAAAAAAAGATTGGCCAACGCATTGCTATTTTTCATACCTCACCTTTAAAAAGAGATTTTATAAATTTTTTTCCTCATACGCTTCTATCGGCCACGGCCTCAACGGCTTAATCAAATTTAGCCTTAGCTTGTAACGTTGTGCAACAAAAAAGCCTGCCAGTAATGGCAGGCTTTCGTATGAGACCGGCGATACGGCCGAGCTAGGCGTCTATCAACACCCCTCCCCAGCGATCACTCCCACTCAATCGTCGCGGGCGGCTTGCTGCTGACGTCGTACGTCACGCGGGAGACGCCACTGATCTCGTTGATGATGCGGTTGGAGACCTTCTCCAGCAGCTCATACGGCAGGTGCGCCCATCTTGCAGTCATGAAGTCGATGGTTTCGACGGCGCGCAGGGCGATGACCCATTCGTAGCGGCGGCCGTCGCCGACGACGCCGACGGATTTCACCGGGAGGAAGACGGCGAAGGCCTGGCTGGTCTTGTGGTACCAGTCGGCGTTGTGCAGTTCCTCGATGAAGATGGCGTCGGCTTCACGCAGGATGTCGGCGTACTCTTTCTTCACTTCGCCGAGAATACGCACGCCGAGGCCCGGCCCGGGGAACGGGTGGCGGTAGACCATGTCGTACGGCAGGCCGAGTTCGAGACCGAGCTTGCGCACTTCGTCCTTGAACAGCTCGCGCAGCGGTTCGACCAGCTTGAGCTTCATGGTCTCGGGCAGGCCGCCGACGTTGTGGTGCGACTTGATGACATGCGCCTTGCCGGTCTTGCTGGCGGCGGATTCGATCACGTCCGGGTAGATGGTGCCCTGGGCGAGGAAGTCCACGCCCTCGATCTTGGCAGCTTCACGGTCGAAGACGTCGATGAAGGTGTTGCCGATGATCTTGCGCTTGGCTTCGGGGTCGTTTTCGCCTTCCAGCTTGGTGAGGAACTCGTCCTCGGCGTCGACACGCAGCACCCGCACGCCCATGTGGCTGGCGAAGGTTTCCATCACCTGGTCGCCTTCGTTCTTGCGCAGCAGGCCGTTGTCGACGAACACGCAGGTGAGCTGATCGCCGATGGCCTTGTGCAGCAGCGCGGCGACCACGGAGGAATCCACCCCGCCGGAGAGGCCGAGCAGCACGTGGCGGTCGCCGACCTGCTCGCGCACGCGCACGCAGAGGTCGTCGATGATCTGGGCCGGGGTCCACAGGCGCTCGGCCTGGCAGATCCCCAGCACGAAGTGCTCGAGAATGCGCTGGCCCTGCTGGGTGTGGGTCACCTCGGGGTGGAACTGCACGCCGTAGAACTGCTTGTCTTCCCACGCCATGGCGGCGATCGGGCAGCTCGGGGTGGAGGCGGTGACGGTGAAGGTCTCCGGCACCTGGGCGACCTTGTCGCCATGGCTCATCCAGACGTCGAGCAGCGCGCGTCCGGTGTCATGGTCGACATGGTCCTTGATGTCCTTGAGCAGGGCGTTGTCGGCGTCGATGCGCACCTGCGCATAGCCGAATTCCTGTTTCTGCGAGCCCTCGACCTTGCCGCCCAGCTGCTCGGCCATGGTCTGCATGCCGTAGCAGATCCCCAGCACCGGCAGGCCCATCTCGAACACGCACTGCGGAGCGCGCGGCGAGGCCAGCTCGGTGACGGATTCCGGCCCGCCGGCGAGGATGATGCCGTTGGGCCGGTACTCGCGGATCTCTTCCTCGCTGATGTCGAAGGCGCGCACTTCGGAGTAGACGCCGATCTCGCGCACGCGGCGCGCGATGAGCTGGGTGTACTGGGAGCCGAAGTCGAGAATCAGGATCTTGTGGGCGTGAATGTCGGTCATCTGGCGTTCCTTTGAGAAGCAACAAGGGCCGAAAATGCGAAAGCTGGAAGCGGCATGGCCACTTCCAGCTTCAAGCTTCCGGCATCAAGCTTGAGTTAGCCCGCCCGGTAGTTGGGGGCCTCTTTCGTGATCTGCACGTCATGCACGTGGGATTCGGCGAAGCCCGCGCCGGTGATCTTCACGAACTCCGGCTTGGTGCGCATCTCGTCGATATCGTGGCAGCCGGTGTAGCCCATGGAGGCACGCAGGCCGCCCATCAGCTGATGGACGATGGCGCTCATCTGGCCCTTGTAGGGCACGCGGCCTTCGATGCCTTCCGGTACCAGCTTCTCGACCCCGGCATTCTTGTCCTGGAAGTAGCGGTCGGAGGAGCCCTGGCTCTGGGACATGGCGCCCATGGAGCCCATGCCGCGATAGGCCTTGTAGGTCCGGCCCTGGTAGAGCTCGATCTCGCCCGGCGCTTCCTCGGTGCCGGCCAGCAGCCCGCCGATCATCACCGTGCTGGCGCCGGCGGCGATGGCCTTGGCCAGGTCGCCGGAGAAGCGGATGCCGCCATCGGCGACGAGCGGGATGTCGTACGGCTTGAGCGCGTCGGCCACGTCGGAGATGGCGGAGATCTGCGGCACACCCACCCCGGCGACGATGCGCGTGGTGCAGATGGAGCCGGGGCCGATGCCGACCTTGACGCCGTCCGCGCCAGCCTCGGCCAGCGCCTTGGCGGCGGCGGCGGTGGCGATGTTGCCGCCGATCACCTGCACCTGCGGATAATGCTCCTTGACCCAGCGCACGCGCTCGATGACGCCCTGGGAATGGCCATGCGCGGTGTCGACCACGATCACGTCCACCCCGGCCTCGGCCAGCGCGGCGATGCGATCCGGTGTTTCCGGCCCGGTGCCCACGGCGGCGCCGGCCAGCAGGCGGCCGTCGCCGTCCTTGGCGGCGTGCGGGTAGGTGCGCGCCTTCTCGATGTCACGCACGGTCACCAGGCCACGCAGGCGGAACTGATCGTCGACCACCAGGATCTTCTCGATGCGGTGTTCCTGCAGCTTGGACTTGATGATGTCCAGCGAGGTGCCTTCGGGCACGGTGACCAGCTTCTCGCGCGGCGTCATGATTTCCGCGACGCTGTCGCCCTTGTCGGGGCGGAAGCGCATGTCGCGCCCGGTGACGATGCCCATCAGGGTGTCGCCCTCGACCACCGGAAACCCGGAATAGCCGTACTCGTCGGCCATCTCGAGCAGATCGGCCAGCTTCGCCTTGGGGCTGACGGTCACCGGATCCTTGACGATCACGCTCTCGTGCTTCTTCACCTTGCGCACTTCCGCCGCCTGCGCGGCGATGGTCATGCTCTTGTGAATGATCCCGATGCCGCCTTCCTGGGCCATGGCAATCGCCAGGCGGGCTTCGGTCACGGTATCCATCGCGGAGGAAAGCAGCGGGATGTTGAGGTGAAGGTCGCGAGTCAGGCGGGATTTCAGGCTGACGTCTTTGGGCAGGACGTCGGAATAGCCGGGGACGAGTAATACATCATCGAACGTAAGAGCTTCTTGCGCTATACGTAGCATGTTGCGACACCTGTGGGGAAAGCGGGTGCGGGGAAGATTAATCCGCCATTATAAACCCCTATCCCCGTCCTCTCAACGTTGCGCGCGTTTGTCAATGCGCGGTTCGGTGGCGGCCGCGCTCGGGGCCGGTGCGGGGTGCGTCAGGCGACGGAATTCCCGCTGCCAGCGATCCATGAACGCCGCGCGCCGTGAGGGGTCGACGAAGGCGAGCAGCGAGGTATTCAGCGGGATGGGGTACAGGCGCTCCCCGACCTGGTCGCGCAGCCGCTGGGCGGTGTAGGGGCCCACCACATCCGAGCGCACGCTGAACAGCGGCGTCTCGCCGGCGATGACACGTTGCCCTTCGCGGCCCAGCAGGAAGTCGAGAAACGCCCGGGCCGCCGCGGGGTGCGGGGCGTCGCGGTGGATGAACGCCATGCGCATCATCACCAGCGAATAGTCCTGCGGCACCTGCACGAAGACCTCGGGATGCGATTGCGCCCAGTGCATGGCGTAGGAGCCGAGCAGGTTGTAGCCCAGCCAGTAGCGCCCTTCGCTGAGCCCCTCGAGCATGGAGCGGGTGTTGGCCTCGAGATTGGCGTCGGCCGCCCCCATTGCGGCCACCAGGTCCCAGAACCGGGTGGTGTAGCGGGCATCCTGCTGGAACAGCGTATAGCCGATGCCGCTGCGCACGGGCGAATAGGTCGTCACCTTGTCGCGCAGCGTTCCGCGTTGCTGGGTGAGCAGCGTGTGCAGGTCGGCGTGGGTCGTCGGCGGCAGCATGTGTCGCGCCAGATCCAGCCGATAGGCCATGACGATGGGCTCGAAGGTGAAGCCGAAGACCTCGTTGCGCCACTTGGCCCACGCCGGCCACTCCCGCGCCGCCGGGGAGTCGAGACGCCGCGCGTAGCCCTCGTTGACGCGCGCCATCTGCCAGGGCATGGCGGAGCTGATGACGACATCCGGCGGATCGTTCGTGTCGGCGATTCGGGCGTCGACCTCGAGCGTCGAGCGGTCGCGGAAGGTCAGCTGGATGTGCGGATAGGCGGCCTCGAAGGCATCCAGCAGAGGCGCCGCGACCTCCCTGTCGAGCGCAGCCTCGACGATGAGCGGGGTGTCGGCCCAGGCGAGGCTCGGCGCCAGGGCCCCCAGCAGCCAGGCGAACGCCACACGACGAATCGACATCACCCCTCCTCGTGTCGGGTGAGACAAGGAAACAACAGGCGGACCCTCAGCCCGCCCTTCTCCGCCGACTCGACCTGCATCCGCGCCGCGTGGCGACGCACGATCGAGTCCACGATGGCCAGCCCCAGGCCGGAGCCCTCGGTGTCCTGCCGGCCGCCACGCTCGAAGGGGCGATGCAGGCGCGCCATCACCTCCGCCGAGACACCGGGGCCGTCGTCTTCGATATACCATTCCAGCGTCTGCGCGTGACGCACCGCGCCCAGGGTAATCACGCTGCCCGGCGGTGTATAACGCAGGGCGTTGTCGATCAGGTTGCCGAGCAGCTCGCGCAGGGCCCAGGCCTCGCCGCAGATGTACTGCGGCGACTCGGGCAAGGCGGCCAGGCCGATGTCATGCCCTTGCGCCGCGTCGCGCTGCGCCCAGTCGAAGGCGGTCTCGCGCAGCAGCGCGATCGCGTCGAGCCGCGTGGCCGCGCCCTCCTCCTCGGCATGGCGCAGGCGTGCCAGGCTCAACAGCTGGCCGGCCAGGCGGCTGGTACGTCCGGCACTGTCGTGCACGTCGGCCAGGGCCTGCCGCCAGGTCTCGGGGTGCTCGCTTTGCAGGGCCAGTTCACTGGTGGCCTGCAGGCCGGCGAGCGGCGTCTTGAGCTGATGACTGGCATCGGCGGTAAAGCGCAGCAAGGCGTCCCGGCTCTCGCGCTGCCGGGTGAAGAGCGAATCCAGGGTTTCCGCCATTTCACGCATTTCCTCCGGCACCCGGGTGTCCAGCGGGCGCATGTCGTCGGCATCACGCTGGCGCAACTGGTGGCGCAGGCGACGCATCGGCGCGAGCGCCACGCGCATCGCCAGCAGCATCAGGATGCCCGCCACCAGCACCATGATCACGAAGCGCGTGACCGCCTGTTCGAAGAGCGCCTCGGCCAGGGCGTCGCGCCCCGACATCGTGTGGCCGACCCAGATCTGCACCGGGTCCTGGGTTTCCCAGCCGGCGGAGTCGAGCTCCCGCCCGTGGAGCCGCCAGGGCGTGCCGCGATGCGTCTCGCTGAACCATGTCGGCTGCAGTGCCGCCTGGCGTTGCCACTCGGAGGGAATCGCCATGTTCAGGTTGCCCGAGATCGCCTGGCCGTCGGCGTCCAGCACGGCGTAGAACACCCGCTCCTGATGGCGCGTCGCCAGGATCTGCAGCGCCGCCGAGGGAATCTCCACCACCGGCTGCCCCGCCTCCCACTGCACGGCCTCGGCGATGGTCAGGGCGGCGGCTTCGAGCTGGCTGTCATAGGCGCGCTCGGCTGCGCGTTGCGAACTGAAATAGGCCTCGACCAGCAGCAGCACGCCGAGCGCGCTGACGGTCACGACCAGCCAGACGGCCAGGCGGGCCTTCAGTGAGCCTTCCACCTGGATCACGAAGCGGCTTCCTCGAGCCGATACCCCATGCCGCGAAAGGTGCGAATGCGCAGCCCGCTGCCGTCGAGCCGTTTGCGCAAGCGGCTGATGTACACCTCCAACGCGTTGGAGCCGACATCGCCGAACCCGAAGAGGCGATTCTCCAGGGTCTCGCGCGGCGTGATGCTGCCGGCATGCAGCAGCAGGCTCTCCAGCAGGCGCAGCTCACGGCGCGGCAGGTCGAGCACCGTCTCGTTCAGCGTGGCGACGCCCGAGGCGGCGTCGAAGGCCAGCGGCCCGAACGTCAGGCGGTTGTCGGCGCGCTTCTGGCTGCGGCGCAGCAAGGCACGCACCCGGGCTTCCAGCTCGGCGAGCGAGAACGGCTTGGCCAGGTAGTCGTCGGCGCCGAGATCCAACCCTTCCACGCGCGCGTCGATGCCGTCGCGGGCCGTCAGGATCAGCACCGGCGTGGTATCGCCGCGCTGGCGCAGTTCCGCCAGCAGCGTCAGGCCGTTGCCGTCGGGCAGCCCCAGGTCGAGCAGCACCAGATCGAACTGCCCGCTCTGCAGGGCCTCGCGCGCCTGCGCGTGGTGCGTGAACACGTCGACGGTGTTGCCCAGCGGGGTGAGCGCTTGCTCCAGCGAGCGCGCAATCAGGGGATCATCTTCGATGACGAGCAGGCGCATACGACCAATGTCTCATGTGGGCGAACGTACGATGACAGGTTGATGAAAGGTTACCTCCCTAGCATCGATACCCGTCATCCATGGCGATGACATCAGCCACCATCGGCATTATTCCAAAGCAGCGCAAAACAAGAGAACAGGAGTTCGCCATGAAGATCAACAAAGGGCTTTCCACGTACGCCGGCATGCTGGCGCTGGCGGGTGGCCTGCTGGCCGCCGGCAACGTCCAGGCACAGTCCGAGGCTACCGAGTGCATCGCCCCCGCCAAGCCGGGCGGCGGCTACGACCTCACCTGCCGCCTGGCCGCCAACGGCCTGGAAAAGACCGGCATGATCGACAAGCCCATGGCCGTAAGCTACATGCCGGGCGGTATCGGTGCGGTGGCCTACAACCACGTCAACGGCGTGCGCGACAGCGACCCCAACCTCATCGTCGCCGCCAGCACCGGCGCGGCCGTGAACCTGGCGCTGGGCAAGTTCGGCCAGTACGACGCCGATGACGTGCGCTGGCTGGGCGCCCTGGGCGTCGACTACGGTGCCATCGTGGTCAACGCCGACGCCCCCTGGCAGTCGCTCGACGAGCTGATGGAAGACCTCAAGGCCAACCCGGGCGATATCGCCTTCGGGGCGGGCGGCACCGTGGGCAGCCAGGACTGGATGAAGGCCGCGCTCACCGCCAAGGCCGCCGATCTCTCGCCGCGCAAGCTCAAGTACGTCTCCTTCGAGGGTGGCGGCGAAGCCCTGGCGGCGCTGCTGGGCGACCACATCCAGGTCTTCACGGGCGATCTCTCCGAGCTCAAGTCGCAGCTGGAAAGCGGCAAGATCCGCGTGCTCGCCGCGCTGTCCGAAGAGCGCATGGGCGGCCCTTACGCCGACATCCCCACCGCGGCGGAGCAAGGCTATGACGTGCAATGGCCCATCTGGCGCGGCTACTACATGGGGCCCAACGTCAGCGACGAGGCCTACCAGAAGTGGGTGGAGCGCATGTCTCAGCTCGCCCGGTCCAAGGAATTCGCCGAGCTGCGCGAAGCCCGCGGTCTCTTCCCGATGTCGCGCTTCGGCTACGAGTTCAATGACTACGTGCTGGAGCAGGTCGACCAGTTCGAATCCCTGGCCAAAGAAGTAGGTCTGAAGCAATGAAACTCGCCGCCGACCGGTTGTTGGGCATCGTCCTGATCGGTCTGGCGGCGTTCGTCGCCGTCCAGGCCATGCAACTGGAAGTGCCCTTCAGCTACGACCCCGTGGGCCCCCGCGCCTTTCCGCTCGGTCTTGCCATTCTGCTGGCGGCGCTGGCCAGCGTGTTGATCGTGAAACCCGGCACCAACGAGGCATGGCCCGGCCGCCAGCTCGGCGTGAAGTTGCTGCTGGTGCTGGCCACGCTCCTGGTCTATGCCCTGCTGTTCACCAAGCTCGGCTTCATCATCACCTCGCTGCTGGCCGTCACCAGCCTGGCGCGCATGTTCGGCGCGCCATGGGGCAAGGCACTGCTGACCGGCGGGCTCATGGCCGTCGTCAGCTATTACCTTTTTGCGCATGCATTGGGGATCTCGCTGCCCAGCGGTTACTGGATCGAGCCCTTGCTATAACGGAGCGCCCTCATGTTCGATTTCCTGATTCATGGCTTCGACGTTGCGCTGAGCCCGCTGAACCTCGGCCTGGCTTTTCTCGGCGCGCTTCTCGGCACGCTCTTCGGGGCACTGCCCGGCATCGGTCCGATCAACGGGATCGCGATTCTGATGCCGCTGGCCTATACGCTCGGCCTGCCCGCCGAGTCGGCGTTGATCCTGCTCGCCGCCATCTACACGGGGGCCGAGTACGGCGGACGCATGTCGAGCATCCTGCTCAACGTGCCCGGCGATGCAGGGGCCGTGATGACCACGCTCGACGGCCACCCGCTGGCCAAGAAGGGGCTGGCCGGACCGGCGCTCGGCCTTTCGGCGGTCAGCTCGTTCGTCGGCGCGACCATCGCCATCATCGGCCTGACGCTGTTCGCGCCGCTGCTGGCGGAAGTGGCCGTGATGTTCGGGCCTGCCGAGTTCTTCGCGCTGATGGTGTTCGCCTTCGCCTCCATGTCCGTGATGATGGGCAAGGATCCCGTCAAGACCGCCATCGGCGCCGTGCTGGGGGTCTTGATCGGCACCGTGGGCGTCGATTCGAGCACCGGCGTGCTGCGCTACACCTTCGGCCTGCCCGAGCTGTACGACGGCATCGACTTCGTGGTCATGATCATCGGCCTGTTCGCGATCAGCGAGATTCTTTTGATGCTCGAGCACGCCAACCGCAAGGATGGCAACGAGGGCCTTCCGCCGCTGGGACGCGTCTTCGTCAGCCTCAAGGAAGTGATGGCCTGCAAGTGGACGATGGGCCGCTCGGGGCTGATCGGCTTCATCATCGGCATTCTCCCCGGCACCGGCGCCTCGGTGGCCGGCGCGGTCTCCTACACCACGGAGAAGCGCCTGAGCGACAAGAACAACACCTTCGGCACGGGCGACATGCGCGGCCTGGCGGCGCCGGAAGCGGCCAACAATGCCTCGGCGGCGGGCTCGTTCGTGCCCATGCTGACGCTGGGCATTCCCGGCTCCGGCACCACGGCCGTGCTGCTCGGCGCATTGATGCTCTACAACATCACCCCCGGCCCCATGATGTTCAGCGAACGCCCGGAAGTCGCCGGCGGCCTGATCGCCTCGCTGTATATCGGCAACCTCGTGCTGCTGGCGCTCAACCTGCCCCTGGCCGGCGTCTTCGCTCGCGTGCTGACGATTCCGCGCTGGGTGCTGGTGCCGGGCATCGCGATTCTGGCCTTCGTGGGGGTGTATCAGCTCCACTCCAACCTCGCGGCCATCTACCTGATGCTCATCATCGGCGTGTTCGGCTACCTGCTGCGCAAGCTGGGCTTCTCGCTGGCGCCCGTCATCCTGGGCTACGTCCTCGGCGGGCTGATGGAGCAGAACCTGCGGCGCGCGCTGTCCATCAGTGGCGGCGACCTGGGCATCCTGTGGCAATCCGGCATTTCGCTCGGCCTCTGGATCGCCGCCGTGGCGCTGCTGGTGCTGCCCTGGCTGCTGCCCAAGCTGTGGCAGGCCAAGACCAGCAAGGCCTGAAACGGCAAGAGCTGAATCGACTGGCCTGGCACGGCAAAGCAACAAGCCCACGCATCTCGATGTCTGATGCGTGGGCTTGTTTTTTTAGACCTCTTCCCGGGAATGCGTCGACTTGCCTTCCCCCAGGTAGAACCGACGCGGCGTATCACTCATGACCTGTTCCAGGTCCGCAGCGGGCAACCAATGCTCGATATCCTGCAGGGCCTTCTCGAAACTGTAGAGATGCTCGTGCTCTGTCCATGGCCAGTCACTGCCCCACATCAAGCGATGCGGTCCCAAGGCATCGAGCAGTCGCTTGCTGACGGCCTGTAAATCGTCGGCGCGGCTGCGATAGGGTGCCGAGCACTTGACCCAGTAGCGTTGCGCTGCGCCTGGTGCACATAGCCGATCGAGGACCGGGTCGCGCCAGGCGGTGCCCCGAGGACGGCCGAAGTGATCGATCACCAGGTCCAGGTCCCGATTGGCCAGCAGGTCGAGAATCGCCAGCAAGGTGCTGCCCTCCGCCTGGATTTCCACGTGCCAGCCGCGGGTTTCCAACCGTGAGAACAGATCCGTCCATTCCGGCGATCTGAGGTCTTCTGCATCGCGCCCGATCCAGTTGAGGCGTGTGCCCCGAATGCCAAGCGTCGTCATCTCGTCGAGAGTGGCATCCGCGACCTGCGGATCCACCACCGCCACCCCCTTGAGCCGATCCGGATACCGTCGCAGGCAGTCCATGAGGTAGTCGTTGTGAGTGCCGAGAAAGCTTGGCTGAACCAGCACGCCCTTCGCGATCCCGAAGCGGTCCAGCAAATCGAGATACGTCTCCAACGGAGCCTCGTAATGAGGCCGATGCCGGGGGTTTCTCGCGGTCCGGCACTGCTGGGTGAAGACATGGGCATGGGTATCGATGATTCTAGACATTGGTCTAATCCGGATTGTATTCGGCGTTATGGCATGTCATAGATAACTACACTTATATAAGACCATAAGTACACTAGAGTATATATCAATGCAAGCCAACGCCCAGCAAGACGAAACGCGCAGCCCGCGCTACTACCGCATCTACGAGGCGCTGCTGAACGAGATCAAGCATGGCGCCCTCAAGCCAGGCGATGTGCTGCCATCGGAAATGAGCATTGCAAAATCGCATGGCGTGGCGCCAGGCACCGCCCGCAAGGCGATCGACATGCTGGTCGAACGCGGGTGGGTGGAGCGCCAGCATGGCAAAGGCACCTTCGTGCGCCGTGCTGACTTCAGCCACTCACTGGCTCGCTTCTTTCGCCTGACGGACCACGAAGGCGTGCCACTGCACCCGAAAAGCGAACTCCTCGGCGTTCGTACATGCGAAGGGCCGGCCGGCATTTGCCGCCAGCTCGAGATTCCCGACAAAAGCGAGCTGATCGAAATCGAGAGGATTCGCCGCGTCGATTCTGCGCCGCTTTTGCACGAGGTGATCTACTTGCCGAGCAAACGCTTCGCCCCCTTGCTCAGCCTGCCCGCCGAGGAGTGGGGCGATTTGCTCTACCCCCTTTATGAAGACCTCTGTGGCGAGGTGGTCTTTCGCGCTACCGACACTCTTTCCGCAGGCCCGGCACCAGAGGGCCCGGCACATTATCTGGAACAGGCGCCCGGATCGCAGGTAATAGAAATCACGCGTCTGGCCAGGGGATACGACGAACGACCGCTGGAGTGGCGACTGAGCCGAGGTCGACTCGATCTATTCCATTACAGCTTCGATATCCGATAGGAGGCGAGGGCCCACTCCTCTCCTCCTGAAACACCAAACTGACTCCCTCAAGGAGCGACGCCATGATCAACAACAAGACAGTAACGCTGACCACCTTTGCCGGCATGGGACTGCTCGCCATGAGCCTGCATGCCCACGCCGCTCAAGAAGTCCGCATCGCCACGCATGTGTCGGCAGAATCGCCACTGGCCAAGCAGATGGAAATGTTTGCGGAACGCATCGAGGAAAAACTCCCCGGCGAGTTCGACTTCGAGCTCTACCCGAATGGCCAGCTCGGCAAGGAATCGGCGCTCATCGACAACTTGCAGCTCGATACCATCGAGATGGTCAATGTCGCCTCCGGCGTCTTGAAAGTGGACGATCAGCTCGGCTTCTTCGACCTGCCCTGGCTGTTTCAGGACCGCGAGAACGTTCGGCGCGCCATGGCAGCCGGGCTGGAAAAGGAACTGGTCGACACCGTAGAGGGCAACATGAGCGCCAAGGTAGTGGGCGTTTATGAGAACGGCTTCCGCCACATCATCAACTCCCAACATCCCATCGAGACACCCGCCGATCTGGATGGCATGAAGATCCGCATCTCCGGCGGCGACTTCCGCCAGCAGATCTTCGCCTCGCTGGGGGCCGTGCCGGCCAAGATCGCCTGGGGCGAAACCTTCACCGCCATGCAAACCGGTGTGGTGGACGGTGCCGAAGCCGCGACCTACGGCTTCTATGGACAGAAGATGTACGAGGTGCAGGATTATCTGTCCTTGACCCGCCACGTTTACACACCGTCGTTTCTGCTCGCCTCGCCCGGGTTCTGGGACTCGCTGACCGAAGAACAGCAGGCCGTCTTTACCCAGGTCGCCGAAGACATGCGCGACGACGCCTATGCGCAGGCCGCCGAGATCGAGCAAGCGAATCTCGATGCCATGCGCGACGCCCTGGAAATCAACGATGTCGACCTCGGCCCGTTCCGCGACAAGGTCAAATCCGTATACGAGAACTACGAGAGCAAGTATGGCGATGACTGGCTCCAGATCGTGCGCCAGACCGCTGAATCGTCATAACCGCTGGAGTCGACACGATGCTGAAATACTTGGATCGTTTGGTCGAAACCGTGGTGGGGGCGCTGGTGGCCCTCACCACCATCGCCGTGTGCTTGAACGTCTTTTTTCGCTACGTGCTTGGCTCGGGGCTGGTGTGGGCCGATGAAGTGCCGGGATTCCTGCTGGTGTGGATTGCCTTCCTGGGGGCTTACATCGCGGCCAGAGATCAAGGGCATATCGCCTTTGACATGCTGGTCGAGGCCTTCCCGCCTCTCCTCAAACGCATCGTGCAGGTCGTCGGGGAAACCGCGGTCATCGGTTTTTTCGTGCTGCTCGGCATCAAGTCATGGCAGATGATCGACCGCGTCGGAGGGCGATCCATCGAGACCCTCCCCATCGCGCAGGGCGTATTCATGAGTGTACTCCCCATCGCCAGCACCCTGATGGTGATCGCTCTGAGCGTTCGCCTTTTCCAACGTTGGAGGAATTCCTGATGGCCTGGGGCGTAGTCGCAATGCTGTTCGGCATCATTCTATTGGGTGTCCCGGTAGGCTTTGCCTTGATGATCACGGCAGCGATCTCGATGTGGATCGCGGACATCAACTTGCTGATGATTCCCGTGCAGATCTTTTCGGGAACCAACTCGCTGGTGCTGCTGGCGATCCCGCTGTTTATCCTCATGGGCGAGCTGATGAGCGCGACCAGCATCGCCCAGCGTCTGATCGACTTTGCGGCCTCCCTGGTGGGCTGGATGCGCGGTGGCCTGAGCCATATCAATGTCGTCACCTCGATGTTCATGGCGGAAATGAGTGGCTCGGCGGTGGCCGATGCAGCAGTGATGTCCAAGATCTTCGTGCCGCAGATGGAAAAGCGCGGCTATCCCAAAGGATTCGCCGCCTCCATTACGGCTGTCTCGGCGACGCTGGGCATCATCATCCCGCCATCGATTCCCATGGTGCTGTACGGCGTGACCACCAACACCTCGATTCGCGACCTGTTCATCGCCGGTATCGTGCCGGGCTTGCTGTTGGCAGCGGCCTTCATGGTGACCTCCTGGCTGTTCGCCCGCCGTGAGCACCACCCCCGCGAGGGAAATTTTGAACTCAAGACGCTCGGCACCGCCTTCAAGGGGGCATTGATTCCGCTGGCAATCCCGATAATCGTCGTCGGCGGCCTGATTGCCGGCATCTATACGCCCACCGAGGCGGCGGGCATTGGGGTGATGATCGCCCTGCTATTCGGCCTGTTCGTGACACGCGATCTCGACTACCGGATCATCTGGAAACTGATGGTGACGACGGCACGTCAGACGGCAGTGGTCATGATGATCGTTGCCGGTTCGGCCATTCTGGGACAGTACCTCGCCAACGAGCAGCTCCCCCAGCAGATCGCCAGCGCCCTCGGCGGCATCACCGACAGCTACATTCTCAACCTGCTCATCATCAACGTGTTCGTGCTGCTGCTGGGCATGTTCTTGCATGCCAGCGCGGCGATCATCGTCGTCGTGCCGCTGCTGCTTCCCATGGCGACCAACCTGGGGATCGACCCGGTGCATTTCGGCGTCATCGTCTGCCTCAACCTGGGCATCGGGCAGCAGACACCTCCCGTGGCGAGCGTGCTGCTCACCGTCTGCTCGACCACCGGCATGAAGATCGAGCAGGTCATGGGCTACTGCAAATGGTTCCTGCTGGCCATGTTCGCAGTCCTGCTGTTCGTGACATTCACGCCGATGACGGCACTATGGTTCCGTTAGTCCCGGTCGCCATGGCTTAGCGCCACGCTTCCTCCGTTCACCATGCCTCCTTGTCGCCCGCCTTCCAGGCGGGCGTTTTGCCTGCCAATCGATGCCGCCCCAGGTCGTCGGCATCGGGATACAAGAGACAAGCGTGTTAATCTGAGTGGCGTTCCAATCAAGGATGCCGTCGCCATGTCCGCCCCCACGCCCAATGCCCTGTCCGTCAGTGAACTCAACCGTCAGGCCCGCCTGATGCTGGAGCGTGGCTTCGGTGACTGCTGGGTGGAGGGGGAAGTCTCGGGGGTGGCGCGGCCGGCGTCGGGGCATATCTATTTCACGCTCAAGGACGACCGCGCCCAGCTGCGCTGCGCGTTCTTCCGCAACCGGGCGCGCTTGATGCGAACGCCGCTCAAGGACGGCGACCGGTTGCGGGTGCGCGGGCGCGTGTCGGTGTTCGAGCCGCGTGGCGACTATCAGTTGATCGTCGAGGCTGTGCAGGCATCCGGGGAAGGCGAACTGCTGGCGGCGTTCGAGCGGCTCAAGGCGAAGCTTTCTGCCGAGGGCGTCTTCGCCAACGCGCGGCCGCTGCCCTGCCCGCCCCGTCACCTGGCCATCATCACCTCGCCCACCGGCGCGGCGATTCGTGACGTGCTGGCGGTGTTGCGCCATCGCTGGCCGTCGCTGGAGGTGACGATCCTGCCGGTGCCGGTGCAGGGGCGCGAGGCACCGCCGGCGATCATTCGCGCCATCGCCCAGGCCAATCAGCGCGCCCAGTCGCCGGACGACACCGTCGATGCCCTGCTCGTCACCCGTGGTGGCGGCAGCCTGGAGGATCTGTGGGCGTTCAACGACGAGCACCTGGCGCGGGCGATCCATCACTCCCGCCTGCCGGTGATGTCGGCAGTGGGGCATGAAGTGGATGTCACACTGGCGGATTTCGCCGCCGACGAGCGCGCCCCCACGCCGTCCGCCGCCGCCGAGCGGCTGGTGCCCGACTGGCGCGAGTGGCGGGCGCAGTTGCAGGCCGCGGAGCGCGGCCTGACACGTGCCATGCAGGCACGCCTGGAGCGCGATGGTCAGCGCCTCGATCATGCCCGGGCGCGATTGCGACATCCCGGCGAGCGTCTGGCCGAACAGCGCCGGCGCCTGGAGAGTTGGGAAACGCGTCTGCAGCTTGCCATGCAGCGACGTCTCGACCGCGAGCGTCAGCATCACGAGACGCTGACTCGCCGCGTGGAACGCCAGGATCCGCGCCTTGCCATCGAGACGTATCGGCAACGCCTGACGACGCTAGAACGTCAGTTGCATACCGCCCTGCCGCGCCGCCTCGATCAGTCCCGGGAGCGCCTCGAAGCCCTGGCCCGCGAACTCAACGCGGTCAGCCCGCTGGCGGTGCTGGGTCGCGGTTATGCCATCCTCGAGGACGACGATCGCCATATCGTGCGTCACGCCCATGACACCCAGCCCGGCCAGACCCTCACCGCGCGACTCGGCGAGGGGCGGTTGAAGGTGGAGGTGAAGCGGCGCTTCAAGCGTTAGGCACTGTCTGACACCTATCTCTGAACGAATTCAGCGCTGGGCGCGGCGTGGTGCGGCGTCGTCGTTCTGTGCCGACTGCGAGTGGGTGCTCGGCTTGAAGCTGCTCGGTTCCAGGTCGTGGCGCGCCAGCAGCTTGTAGAAGTCGGTGCGGTTGCGCCCGGCGATGCGCGCGGCCTGGGTAACGTTGCCCTCGGTGATCTTCAGCACCTTGACGAGATAGCTGCGTTCGAAGCCCGCGCGCGCCTCGTTGAACGAGGGCAGCGCGTTTTCCTCGGCCGCCAGCGCCTGGGCCACCAGGGCCTCGGGGATGATCGGCGAGCTGGTCAGCGCCACGCACTGCTCGACCACGTTGACCAGCTGGCGCACGTTGCCCGGCCAGGCGCTGGAGGCCAGCAGGTTGAGCGCCTCCGACGAGAAGCCCTTGACGAAGGGCTTGTGGCGCTCTGCCGCCTGTCCCACCAGATACTTGGCCAGCAACGGCACGTCCTCGGCACGCTCCTTGAGGGCCGGCAGCTTGAGGTTGACGACGTTGAGGCGGTAATAAAGGTCCTCACGGAAGTCGCCCTCGTGCATGGCGCGGTCGAGGTCGCGGTGCGTGGCGGAGATGATGCGCACGTCGATGGGCACCGAAGTGGTCGAGCCCAGGGGGCGAATCTGACGTTCCTGCAGCGCGCGCAACAATTTGACCTGCAGCGTCAGCGGCATGTCGCCGATCTCGTCGAGGAACAGGCTGCCGCCGTTGGCGGCGAGGAACAGCCCCTCGTGCTGGCTCACCGCACCGGTGAAGGCGCCCTTGGCGTGCCCGAACAGCTCGCTTTCCAGCAACTGCTCGGGCAGCGCGCCGCAGTTGATCGCCACGAAGGGCTTGTCGGCGCGTCCGCTCGCCTGGTGGATGGCGTTGGCCAGCAGCTCCTTGCCCGAGCCGGAGGCCCCGGTGATCAGCACGCTGACATCCGAAGCCGCCACCATGCGGGCCTGCTCGAGGATGCGTTCCATCTGCGGGCTGCGGGTGATGATCTCGGCACGCCAGGCATCGTCGCCGGCCCCGTGGGTGCTCGCCGTCTGCGCCATGGCTTCCTCGATGGCGGCGAACAGCTCGTCGCGGTCCACCGGCTTGGTGAGAAAGCTGAACACCCCCTGGCGCGTGGCGCTCACCGCATCCGGGATGGAGCCGTGCGCGGTGAGAATGATCACCGGCATGCCCGGCGCGCGGCGCTGCAATTCGTGAAACAGTGCCATGCCGTCCATTTCGTCCATGCGCAGGTCGGAGAGCACCAGGTCGGGGCGGTCCTCGGTCAGGCAGTCCAGTGCCTGGCGTCCACTCTCGGCGGTGGTCACGCGGTAGCCTCGGCTTTCCAGGCGCATGCCCAGCAACTTGAGCAGGCTGGGGTCGTCATCGACCAGCAGAATATGCGCGGCGGCGTGCTTCACGTCTTTCTCCTTGGGCTCATTCGCGCCGTCATGGCGATTGCTGATGACGCGAGTTGATGCTCTGTTCGATGGCCGTCAGGGCGTCGAGTTTCTCGGCGAGTTCATCGCGCTCTCGCGCCAACGCCTGGCGGCGCGATTCACTCTTGGCCAGCTCGGCGACCAGACTCCGGCGACGCTCGAGTTCGTTGAGCCATTGCTGCAGCAGAGGCTGCAGGCGGCTCGGCGCCGCCGAGATCTCGGCCTTGTAGAGTTCCGAGGCGCGCTCCCACTCATCGCGCTCCCCCCACGCCAGTACCGTGGCGCGTGCCAGCTTGAGATGCGGCATGTCGCCGTTCAGGCGCGTCAGCATGGTCTGGCGCCATTCGCTGTCTCCGCGCTGCGCCGCCAGACCGAAGGCCACCCAGTCATCCACCAGGCAGACGTTGTCGGCCAGTTGCGGAATATCGCTGTCACAAGAGGTGACCGGGGGCTCCGGCGGGGGCGGCTGCTGGGCCAGCCACTGGCAACCGGTCAAGAGCGAGCTGGCGCATAGCGCCACTAGCAGCATCCGGATTTTCATGGGTTCGAGTTCCTTGCGTTAAGCGCCGGCATTCGTGTGGCCGGCGTCGTTATGGAGGCGTCATCGGTGGCGGGGTTTCCCTCCGCCGACGAGACCTCGGGCAATATCAGGCGAAAGCAGACCGGGAAATCGTCATCCTCGACCAGTTCCAGCCGCCCTTGCTGGACCCTGGCGCAGTCGGCGGCCACCGACAGCCCGATTCCCGAGCCCTTGAGGGCACCCTTGCGCCGCATACGGCCTTGATAGAATGCCTCGAAGAGATGCGCACGATCCTCGTCGTCGATGGGTTCGCCGGTATTGGCGACGTCGACGATCAGCGAGGCCTGATGCTGGCGAACCCGCAGCGCCAGATAGCCGCCGTCCTCGCCGTAGGCGATGGCATTGGAAACCAGGTTGTCCAGGATACTGGCCGTCCGTTCGCGGTCGGCCTGCCAGGGGAGTGGCGCATGCTGCGGCCATTCGACCCGCATGCCCTTCTTGTCGAGCGCCAGGCGATGCTTGGCGAGCACCTCCTGGATCACCGTGACCAGATCGAAACGCGTCACCTTGAGGCCGCGACTGTGCTGCAAGAGATTATAGTCGAGCAGCTGTTCGATGAGCTCCTGCAGTTCCTGACCACTGACATCGATCAAGCCGACGATTTCCCGCTGGCGCTCGCTCAGCTCGCCCACCACGCCGTCGGACAGCAGCGCCGTGCCTTCGCGCACGCTGGCCAGCGGCGTCTTCAGCTCATGGGACATATGCCGCAGGAACTGTTGCTTCTGCGCCTCCAGCTCGGTGAGACGCCCGGAGAGCCAGGTCAGGCGCTCGCCCAGACTGACCAGCTCCGCCGGCCCCTGGATATGCTGCGGCGAGGCGGGTTCCATGCCGCTGCCCAGACTGAAGATGCGCCGTTCGAGCTGGCGAATGGGACGGATGATCAACCAGGTGAAGAACAGCATGAGCACCAGGCTCACCGACACCAGCACGGCGGTCTGCAGCCAGAGCTGGCCGCGCACCGTGCCGGCGCGCTCGCGAATGGCATCGATGCGGTCGTCGATGAGCTGGTTGGTGGCCTGGCGGACGTTGTCGGTGCGCTGGGAAAAGTTGCCGAACGCCGCCAGTTGCTCGCGGAATTCCTCGATGGACATGTCCGGCAGGGCCTCGAGTTCGCCCAGTTGCTCGCGCAGCCGTGGAATGTCGGGGTCGTCGGGCAGCAGGGGGGCGTGCTCGTCGAGCAGTTCCGCGTAGCGCTCGGCCTTCTCGTTGTAGATATCGAGCAGCCCTTCTTGCTCGAGCACCGCGTACTGGCGCGCACTGCGCTCCATCTCCAGGGCCAGATTGCTGAGGGTACGGGCACGACGGGTTTGTTCCACCGCCTGGCGTGCGCTCACGTCGGCCAGCGACGAAAGTTCGGAAAGCGCCTGACCGGCCTGAAACATGAGAACGGCAATCGGCAGCATCACCATGACGAAGGCGAGCAATACCAACTGCAACAATGAACGGGGACGCCAGCGGCGAGAGACCTGAGTGGCCATGAGCGCGATTCTATGCAGAAAGAGGGTGGATGCCATGTAATCTTATCCGCACAGGATAACAGAGTTACACTCGCCTGCCGGGCTTCTGGTCGCCCCGCCGATCGAGCGCTTCGTGATGGCCCCTTCGCTTGCCCCGGCTTGTCGCCTTTGGCGGACGCGCGACATCTAGCGGGCGCGCAAAAAAAGTGGGCCGGAAAATCCGGCCCAAGGTACGCAGGGAACTGAAGGGTCAACTGAACACTCTCGAACATCCACCTGGCTGAACTCTCGAGAGTGATCGATGGGCCCGAAGGCCCACGAAGCCATGAGTGCCGTACATTGCCAGGAAAAAAGCACCCATGTTGACGGACTGGCCGTCGCTTCGTCCGGTGCCATGCCGCCGAGGCGGCGTGGCGAAATCAGGCCCCCGAAGGGGGTGGCATCCTTGCCTGGGCATCCTTGCCCTTTTGGTACCTATCCATGCCCGTAGGCGGTACCCGTCTCATCGCAACCTAAGTCACACATCGCGTGGAGCAGACGCTGATCGATCCCGCCAGACCTTACGCACAGGGTTGTGACCGGAACGCCTGGCGTGATCGATCGAGAAACGGCTCGAGCCGTGTTGAACCGCTTCCCGTTGCTCGCCCTATACATTGCGATTGGCGTGCCAGTTTTTTTAAAAACCACTAAAAACAATAACTTGCAAACATGCCAACCGGACCATTCGCGGCCACTTCCGATATTTGCCGCTCACGGAGCGAGATTGGCGGCCAATAACGTCGCCATTCCCCAACGCGATATGACCGAAAACCTCTTAATTCAACAAAATCAATGACTTATTACGTCTCCAATTGGAGACACCCGTCGAGGGAAAGCGACAGGTCATGGCCGGGCGAGACGCCGCCCGCGCCATTGACGGGGCGCGAAGCGGCGCGGGCAGACAGGATCAGGTGAGGGGTTTGAGCAACACCTTGGATTGACGCGCGTGATTGTAGGAATCGCGGCGCATGTGCGGCAGCGCCTCCAGGCCATCGAGCCGGAAGCCGCGCTCGAGGAACCAGTGCGTGGTGTGGGTGGTGAGCGCGAACAAGGCGGTGAAACCGCGCCGACGCGATTCGCGCTCGATCTCGGCCAACAGCAGGTCGCCCCGGGCGCCCCCCCGATAGTCGCCATGCACGGCGACGCAGGCGAGCTCGCCCATGCAGGCGTCGGGGTAGGCATGCAGGGCACCGCAGCCGATGATCATGCCGTCGCGCTCGATGACCCAGTAATCGTCGACCTGATGCTCGAGGCGTTCCCGCGAGCGGGCCACCAGCATGCCGCGCTCCTCGAGCGGGCGCAGCAGTTCGAGCAGGCCGCCCACGTCTTCCAGCGTCGCGCGGCGCAACTGCTCGTAGCGGTGCTGGGTGATCATGGTGCCGACCCCGTCCCGGGTGAACAGCTCACCCAGCAAGGCATCGCGATCGTGCCAGGAAAGCAGGTGCGTGCGCGCCACGCCGTGACGCGCCGCTTCGCAGGCCGCCCCCAGGTGTCGCGCCAGCTCGCTGCCGGGCGGTGCCTGACGGCGCAGGGGTTCCGCTTCCTGAGGCGTCAATTGGCGCTGCAGCAAGCCGCTGGCGTCGTGCAGCCCCGCCGCGTCGCCGAGCAGGATCAGCTTGTCGGCGCCCAGCCCCATGGCGACATGCTGGGCGACATCGGCCGCATCCAGATCGAACACCTCGCCGGTACTCGAATAGCCTAGCGGCGGCAGCAGTACCAGGGTTTCCTGGGACAGCAGCTCGGCGATGGCCTGGCTGCGCACGCGGCGTACCTCGCCGCTGTGATGGAAATCCACGCCGTTGCGCACGCCCAGCGGTTTCGCCGTGACCAGGTTGCCGGACACCACCGTCAGCTCGACACCGTGCAGGGGCGTGTTGGGCAGGCCCAGCGACAGGCGCGCTTCGATCTTGAGGCGCAGCTCGGCGGCGATACGCTCGACATGGCGCATGATCGCCCCGTCGGCCACCCAGCGACCGTCGATCCGGCGCGGCGCGATGCCCTCCGCGCTCAGCGCCTCGCCGACCTGGGGACGAATGCCAAAGACCATCACCAGGCGCACGCCCAGGGTATGCAGCAGCGCCAGGTCCTGCAGCAGCGGCTCCCATCGCTCGGATGCCAAGGCCTCGCCCTCGATGAGCACCACGAACGTACGTCCGCGATGCGCATTGATATACGGAGACGAATTACGAAACCAGTCGGCGAAGGGAAAGCGCGTGTTCAAGGCCCGCTCCAGCTGCAGGAAGGAAAGACATCATGACTATATCAGAGGCATAGAAAAGGCGGGACCGGTAGCTCCGATCCCGCCTCGCGATGCGGCGACTCGCTCGGCTCGCGTGCTAGCCGAACATGCCCTTGAACATGAAGAAGAACATGATCGACAGCAGCGCCCCGGCCGGCAGGGTGATCACCCAGGAAAGCGCGATGGTGCCCAGCACGCGCAGGTTGAGCGCTGCCATGCCACGGGCCAGACCGACCCCCAGCACCGCACCGACCAGTGTCTGGGTGGTCGAGACCGGCAGGCCGGTGCCCGAGGCCAGCACCACGGTCGTCGCCGCCGCCAGGGTCGCGGCGAAGCCACGGCTCGGCGTCAGCTCGGTGATGCCCGTGCCCACCGTGGCGATGACCTTGTGGCCATAGGTCACCAGGCCGACGACGATGCCGCCGCCGCCCAGAATCAGTACCCACCAGGGCAGCGCCGCCGCGCCGCCGACATCGCCCTGCGAGTCGACCACGCTGATGACCGCCGCCAGGGGACCGACGGCGTTGGCGACATCGTTGGAGCCGTGCGCGAAGGCCATGGCACAGGCCGTGAACATCATCAGCACGCCGAACACGCGCTCGACGCTGTTGAAGTCGAAGCTGGAGCTGCTGCGCTGGCGCTTGGCCCGATCGACGCGATTTTCCATCAGGATGCCGATGACCATGACCACCAGGCCGATGCCGATCGCGATCAGCAGGCTATCGCCGAAGCTCATCTCCAGGCCGACGTGGGACAGGCCCTTGACCAGCGTGACCATCGCCACGACGAAGCCGACCAGGAAGATATAGCCCGGCACGTAGCGCTTGGCGGCGGCGAAGGGGTCACGGTTTTCGAAGATCAAAAACTGCACCGACTTGAACAGCACGAAGGCGATGGAGCCCGCCAGCAGCGGCGACACCACCCAGCTCGCCGCGATCTGGCCGACCTTGGGCCAGCCCACCGAGTCGACCCCCAGCCCGGCGACCGCGAAGCCGACGATGGCACCGACGATGGAATGCGTGGTGGAGACCGGCCAGCCGCGCATGGAGGCGATGAACAACCACACCCCGGCGGCCAGCAGCGACGCCAGCATGCCGTAGATCAGCAATTGCGGATCGTCGGACAGCAAGGCGGGATCGATGATGCCCTTGCGGATGGTGTTGGTGACCTGTCCCCCGGCCAGCCACGCACCGAGGAATTCGAACACCACGGCGATGAGGATCGCCTGACGGATGGTAATGGCCTTGGACCCCACCGAGGTCCCCATGGCATTGGCCACATCGTTGGCCCCTACCCCCCAGGCCATGAAGAAACCGAAAATGCAGGCGAGAATGATGAAGACATCGCCGTATTGCGCAATGATGGACATAGGCAAGTTCTATCTGGCTGGCGTGAGACGAAAAATCACACGGCCCGTCTTAGCGGGCCGTGAGGATTTGAAGACGACTGCCGACGCGCTCGGCGCGATCGGACAGCTCACCGATCCACTCGATGATCTTGTAGAGAAAGATCACGTCGACCGGTGGCAGCTCGGCTTCCAGCTGGAAGAGCTGGCGGCGAATCTGCACTTGCTGATCGTCGGCTTTGTGCTCGAGTTCGTGGAGCTCGCGGATGAAATCGTGCATGACATCCGAGACGTTGCGCCCGAAACCCGACTCGAGCAGCTCCTCGAGTTCCTCGAGCGCCTTGCGAGCCTGGCTGACGGTGGCGATGGCGGTTTCCAGATACGCCCGCATCGCCGGTGCCAGCGAGGCCGGGATCTGCATTTCGCGGCCCAGCATGATGCCGGTGATGTCGCGCGCCTTGTTGGCGATCTTGTCCTGTACGCTGATCAACTCCAGCAGGTCGGAGCGCGAGACCGGCAGAAACATGGTGTTGGGAAGGTTGAGGCGCAGCTCGGTCTTGAGCGTATCGGCCTCGTGCTCGAGTTCGGTGATCGCTTCGCGATGCGTGGCGGCCTCGTCCCAGTTGCCCGCCTGCGTGGCATCGAAAAACGGCAAGAGTCGTTCGGCGCACTCGCTAGTCTTGACGATATGCGCGAGCAAGGGCTCGAAAGGCGATCGTCCGAACAACGCCGAAAACGGATTGGAAGTCACCATAATGTCAGATTCGATGCGTTGGGAATGGCGGCGTCAGTATAGTGACTGCACCCCTTCGCGTCATGGAAAATTCATCCCCTTGTCATCAACGCAACAGGACCGGCATGTCTCAGGAAATCGAACTCAAGCTCGCACTGGGCGACAGCGGCCCCGACGCATTGCGCCGACATCCCCGCCTGGCCGGCCACACCGCGCACCGTGCCTGGCTGGCCAACACCTATTACGACACGCCCTCACGTGCCCTGGAACGCGCACGCATCGCCCTGCGCATCCGGCGCACGCCGGACGGCCATCTGCAGACCCTGAAGACTGCGGGCAGCGGCCAGGGCGGCCTGCACGCTCGCGGCGAGTGGGAGTGGCCGATCGCCGGCGACGCGCTGGATCTCGACGGCATCCGCCAGCACGCCCCCGGGGTGCTGAGTGATGCGGATCTCGCCGCGCTCGTGCCGCGCTTCACCACCGACTTCACCCGCGAGCGCTGGGACATCGTCGAGGCGGACGCTACCATCGAGGTCGCCCTGGACATCGGCACCATCCACGCCGGGGATCGGCACGTGCCGATTCGCGAACTCGAACTCGAACTCAAGACGGGCAGCCCCGAGGCCCTGTGGCGACTGGCCGCGTCGCTGGCGGACGAGGTCGCCCTGCGTCCGGCCAATGCCAGCAAGGCTCAGCGCGGCGCGGCCCTGCAGGATGGCTGGACGCTGCCCGGCGATGCCGCGGAGCTGCGCAACGCCACGCCGCGGCACCACGCCGAGCAAGCGATCGCCGCCCTCGACGCACTGGGCGATAGCGGCGAAGCCGAATTCTTGACCCACGCTCGGCACGCCTTCCGGTCCCTGGCCGAGGACACTCGCCTGACCACGGCCGTGCGTCAGCCGGCTGGTTGGCTGGCCGAAGCGCTCGACGGGCCGCAGTGGCTGACCCCACGATTCGGACAACACAGCCTGGCCCTGCTCGCCGCGCTGGATGCGCACTGAGCCGAGCTCGACCAGCGACGCCCAAGGAGATAACACTTGGCAGATTTGCGACCGGCCGCCGTCGGCCTACGTACCCGCTTGTTCCAGATCATCTTCGAGTCGGACAGCCGTCTGGCCAAGAGCTTCGATATCGGCCTGATCCTGATGATCCTGGCCAGCGTGGCCGTGGTCATGCTGGATAGCGTCGACAGCTATCACAGCGCGTTCGGCACGCTCTTCTACGAGGCGGAATGGGCCTTCACGCTGCTGTTCACATTGGAGCTGGCGGCCCGCCTGTACTGCCTGGAGCGGCCTCTCAAATATCTGACCTCGTTCTATGGCGTGATCGACCTGCTGTCGATCCTGCCCACCTGGCTGGCCCTGCTGTTCCCCTGGGGGCAATCGCTGCTGGTGGTGAGGCTGCTGCGCGTGCTGCGCATCTTCCGCGTGCTGCGGCTGATGCAGTTCGTCGGCGAGGGGCGACTGCTGATCGATGCGCTGAAGAACAGCTGGCACCAGATCCTGCTATTCCTGTTCGGCGTGCTGATGGTCGTGATCATCTTCAGCAGCCTGGTCTATCTGATCGAGCCTCCCGAAGCGGGCTTCAGCAATATCCCCACGGCGGTCTACTGGGGCGTGGTCACCCTGACCACGGTGGGTTATGGCGACATCACGCCGGTCACCCCGCTGGGCCAGTTCATCTCGATGATGGTCATGCTGATCGGTTATTCGATCATCGCCGTGCCCACCGGGGTGTTCTCCGCCGAGGTGATTCGCTCGCTGCGCGAGCAGCGTTATTCCAACGAAGCCTGCCCCGGTTGCGGTCTCGATCGCCACGAGCACGACTCACGCTACTGCCGGCGCTGCGGCACCTGGCTCGACGAGGACACCCAGGATCCCCGCCTGAGAGACGAGGCAGATGGCGCCTCGCAGCAGGGGCACTGAAACCAGGGGCGTTTCGTGAGAGCCAGGCCGGTGACAAGCCGGCGCGAGGGTCATTCGTCATGGATGACGAATGCAGCGCCCAAGGAAGGGAGCATGGCGCCCTCGCGAAGGTTTGTCACCGCAGCTTTCCACCTTGCCCGCGTGCTTACTGGAACGGCGCGACGTCCCCGCGTCCCTCGCGGACGATCGTGGGCGGAATCTCGCGGACATCCACCACCGTGGTGGGATCGAGATGGCAGGCCCCGCCGTCGATGACCGCATCGAGATGCGCGCCGAAGCGATCACGAATCACCTCGGGATCGGTCATCGGCAGGTCCTCGCCCACCGGGATCAACGTCACGCTCATCAGCGGCTCGCCCAGGGCGTCGAGCAGCGCATGGGTAATGCGGTGGTCCGGCACGCGCACCCCGATCGAGCGCCGCTTGGGATGCAGCAGCAGGCGCGGCACTTCGCTGGTGGCGTTGAGGATGAAGGTGTAGGGCCCCGGCGTATGCGCCTTGAGCAGGCGGAACACGGCGTTGTCCACCTTGGCGTAGGTACCGATCTCGGACAGATCGGAGCACATCAGGGTGAAGTTGTGCTTGTCGTCCAGCGAGCGCAGCCACTTGATCTTCTCGATGGCCTTTTTATCGCCCAGGCAGCAGCCGAGCGCATAGCCGGAGTCAGTGGGGTAGGCGATCACGCCGCCACCACGCAGTATCGTCAGCGTCTGATCGATGAGTCGCTTCTGGGGATTGTCGGGGTGGATCTGAAAGAACTGGGTCATGCCTACCTCCTTGGAGCGGGGCCGAAAGCGCGACGCCGAACGACGTGCCTTGCTTCGACCAGCAATAGCCTCACGCGGCGAATGTCGCAAGCTTGGGATGCCGCCACACCGGGATCACCGAGCAGCGCGGCGGCGCGCTCATCACGCCCGGCGCCAACGGGCCGCCGGGATAATGGAAGTCGCTGCCTTGCGAGCCCATGAGATCGCGCGCCTCGAGCTGGCGGGCCAGGTCGCGTCCCACGTCGGCGTTCTGGTGGCCGCTGATCAACTCGGCGGCCTCGCCTCCCGCCTCGCGGAAGGCATCCAGCAACTGACCACGCTTGCGATGCGTCAGCCGATAACGCAAGGGATGCGCCAGCACCGCGATGCCCTGGCTGTCGCGAATCCATTCGACCACCTCGCTGAGATAGGGCCAATGCGTCTTCACGTCGCCGGGCTTGCCGGCGCCCAGGTATTTCTTGAACGCCGTGGGCATGTCCGGCACCACTTCGGCGGCTACCAGGGCCTTGGCGAAATCCGGTCGCCCCAGGGGGCGTTCGCTGCCGGCCTGCTCCCGGGCCCGGGCCAGCACCGCGTCGAGCCCGACCTTCTCCAGCCGGTGGGCGATTTCCTCGGCGCGCGCGTCGCGCGCCCGGGCCTGGGCGGCGAGCCCTGCCTCGAGGGCGCCATGCGCGCCGCTGGGCAGCAGGGCCACCACGTGAATGCCGATGCCCCGCCACAAGGTGGATAACTCGCTGCCCGCCAGGCAACGCAGGCCCAGGCTGTCAGCGTGCCGCTGCGCCTCGGCGACCCCTGCCACGGTATCGTGGTCGGTGAGGCAAAACCGCGTGACGCCCTTGGCCTGGCAGGCCTCGGCCAGGGCGCAGGGCGAGAGCGCGCCATCCGACGCGGTGGAGTGCATGTGCAGATCGAGCCCCAGTTCGGCCTCGAAGGTCTCGGGCAAGGGCGGCAAGGGTTGGGTCATGGGCATGACGCGGTGCGGCGTCTTTGTCAGAATAGGGTCGCCATAGTGCTCGTTTGGGCGCCGCCGGGTCAATTCCCGGCCTCACCGGCACCTCACAGGATGCTCGTCGATGAAAATGCTTGTGGATTTCCTGCCCATCGCGCTGTTCTTCGCGGTGTATCACCTCAGTGACGATATCCTCCTCGCCACCCTGGTATTGATTCCCGCCACGCTCGCGCAGGTCGCCTTCGTCTGGTGGCGTTACCGGCGTGTGGAAAAGATGCAATTGATCACCCTGGCCCTGGTCGTGGTGATGGGCGGCGCCACCGTGATTTTCCACGATGCCGCCTTCATCCAGTGGAAGCCGACGGTGGTCAATTGGCTGTTCGCGTTCGCCTTCCTGGTCGCCCCGCTGTTCGGCGGCAAGACCCTGATCGAACGCATGATGGGCAAGGCCATCGCCTTGCCCGCCGCCACCTGGCGGCGCCTCAATCTCGCCTGGGTGGCGTTCTTCATCGCCCTGGGCGCGATCAATGTGTATGTCTTCAAGACCTACGACGAGGCCACCTGGGTCAACTTCAAGCTGTTCGGCATGCTCGGGCTGACCCTGCTGTTCGTGCTCGGCCAGGGGGTCTACCTGGCTCGGCACATGCCCCGTGATACGCTTTCGCAAAACGACCACCAGAAGGATGACGTCTGATGCTTTATTCGATCGTTAGCGACGATGTGCAAGACAGCCTGGAACGTCGCAAGGCGGCACGCCCGGATCACCTGGCGCGGCTCGAGAAACTGCGCGACGAAGGGCGCCTGGTTCTCGCCGGCCCCAGCCCCGCCGTGGATGCCGAGGACCCGGGCGAGGCCGGCTTCACCGGCAGCGTGGTGATCGCCGAGTTCGACAGCCTGCAGGAGGCCCAGGCGTGGGCCGATGCCGATCCCTTCGTGATCGCCGGCGTCTACGCCAAGGTCACCGTCAAGCCGTTCAAGAAGGTCTTGCCGTAACGCACGTTTATCCACACCTGGGCGCCAAGCTTTTGTGCACACCAGGTGTGGATAAAACTGTGAAGAGGCGGCGGACGGCTTTCTCGATGGCCGTCGTCACGCCGCCTTGCCGATTTCGATCAATTTTTAACCAGCTCTTGATCTGGTAACGAGTGCCATGCCCGCCGTTTCGCGTCCCCTGCCGCCGTTGACCGCCCTCGCGCCGCCCGAGCTGGAATGGCGTGCCGACGACATCAGCGACGCGCCCTACGCCAGCGCGTATGGCGATGTGTATTTCTCGCGCCACGACGGCCGCGCCGAGACCGGTCACGTCTTCGTGGAGGGCAACCGCCTGCCCGAGCGTTTCGCCGCCTGGCGCGAGACACGGGCGTTCGTGATCGGCGAAACCGGCTTCGGCACCGGCCTCAACATGCTGTGTGCCTGGGCGTGCTTCGAGCGCCACGCGCCCGCCGAGGCCCGTCTGCACCTGGTATCCACCGAGAAATATCCCTTGCCGCGCGACGCCCTGGCGCGTGCGCTGGCGATCTGGCCGGACATGGCCGCCCGTGCCGGCGTCCTGCTCGACCAGTGGCCCGAGCCGGTCGGCGGCGTGCATCGGCTGTGGCTGTCGTCACGCGTGGTGCTGGACCTGCACTTCGGCGATGCCGCCGAGCGCCTGTCGCGTCTCGATGGCCGTGTCGACGCCTGGTTTCTGGATGGTTTCTCGCCGGCCAAGAACCCCGACATGTGGCAGCCCGAGCTGTTCGCGGCGATGGCCCAGGTCAGCCGCCCCGGCGCCACCTTCGCTACCTTCACCTGCGCCGGCGTGGTCAAGCGCGGGCTGCGCGATGCGGGCTTCACCTGGCGCAAGACGCCCGGCTTCGGCCGCAAGCGCGAGATGCTGTGCGGCGAAATCGCCGCGCCGCCGGATGACAGGCGACGCGCCTCCACGCCCTGGTTCACGCCGCCGCGCGCCCGCCCCGCCCGGCACGTGGTGGTCATCGGGGCGGGGCTCGCCGGCACCAGTGTGGCCGCCGCCCTGGCCCGCCGCGGGGTCGCGGTCACGCTGCTCGAGCGCGACGCCCCCGGCGCGGGCGCTTCCGGCAACCGCCAGGGCGCGCTCTACGTCAAGCTCGCCGCCGAGACCAATCCGCAGAGCCGTGTCTATCTCGCCGGCCTGCTGTACACGCGGCGCTGGCTGACCGCCCTCGACCCCGAGCAGCGCCTGTGGCAGGACTGCGGCGTGCTGCAGCTGGCACCCGGCGACAAGGAAGCCACCCGCCAGCAGCGCTTCCTGGCCCATCACGCCCTGCCCGAGCGCGTGCTGCACGGCGTGGACGCCGCCACCGCGAGCCAGGCCGCCGGCACACCGCTCGACGCGCCAGGGCTCGACTATCCCCAGGCCGGGTGGGTGCGTCCCGACCGGTTGTGTCAGCAACTGGCCGCAAGCCCCGGCATCACCCAGCGGCGCGGCGAGGCGCACGATCTGGACTTCGATGCCGACGCCGATGCCTGGCGCATCGCGCTGACCGATGGCAGCACGCTCACGGCCGATCATGTGGTCGTCGCCACCGCCCACGAGGCACCGCGCTTCACGCCTCTGGCCGGCCTGCCGCTCAAGCCGATTCGCGGTCAGCTCACCCACGTGCCGGTGCCCGCCGATGCGCCGTCATTGGCACGCGTGGTCTGCGCGGGCGGATATGTCGCCCCGGCGATGGAGGGCGTGCTCAGCCTCGGCGCGACCTTCGCCCCCGGCGATACCGACACCGCCGTGCGCACGACGGATCATGCGCGCAACCTGGACGAATTCACCGCCACTCTGCCCGCCTTCGCCGAGGCGCTGCGCGCGGCCGGCGTCACGCTCGACCCGGCCGCCTGCGAGGGCCGTGCCAGCCTGCGCGCCGCCAGCCCCGACAAGTCGCCCTATGCCGGGCCGGTGCCCGTGCGCGAGGCCTGGCTCGACGACTACGCCGTGCTCGGGGCCGATGCCCGCCGTGTGCCGTCCACCGCCGGCCGTCATCACCCCGGCCTGTGGGTCAGTGCCGCGCATGGCTCGCGGGGGCTGGCCAGCGCGCCGCTGTGCGCCGAGGTCATCGCCTCCCGCCTGTGCGACGAGCCCCTGCCGCTGGAACGCGAGCTGATCGACCATCTCCATCCCGGTCGACGTCTCATCGCCGATATCATTCGCGGAAACGCGACCCGCGGAAACGCTACACTATCGACGTCATCGCCGAACGATGACGCCCAGCCGTCACCGACCACCACCGAGACGCCATGAGTCAGATTCCCCAAGCGGTCCGCGAGCGGGCCGACACCCTGCACCAGCAGTTGGACGACGCCAACTACCAGTACTACGTCGAGGACGATCCCCGCATCACCGACGCGGAGTACGATGCCCTGCTGCGCGAGCTGCAGTCACTGGAGGCCGAGCACCCCGAGCTGAAGACGCCGGATTCCCCCACGCAGCGGGTCGGGGCGGCCCCCGCCGAGCGTTTCGAGGAAGTGACCCATGCCGTGCCCATGCTGTCGCTGGACAACGCCTTCGACGACGCGGAGCTGGCGGCCTTCGTCAAGCGCGTCGCGGACAAGCTCGAGTGCGACGGCGACACGCTCGCGTTTTGCTGCGAACCCAAGCTCGACGGCCTGGCGGTGGCGCTGGTCTACGAGAACGGACGACTGGTCCAGGGCGCCACGCGCGGCGACGGGCGTACCGGCGAGGATGTCACGCTCAATCTGCGCACCATCCGCTCGATCCCGCTCAAGCTGCGCGGCGACTCGATTCCGCCGCTGATCGAGGTACGCGGCGAGGTCTACATGCGCCACTCGGGGTTCGAGGCGCTCAACGATCGCGCCCGCGAAAACGGCGACAAGGTGTTCGCCAACCCGCGCAACGCCGCCGCCGGTAGCCTGCGCCAGCTGGATTCCTCGATCGCCGCCGCGCGGCCGCTGGAGTTCTGCGCCTATCAGGTCGCCCGGCTCGAAGGCGAGGATGACGCACACTCGCATTCCGATTATCTCAAGCGCCTGCGGACGCTGGGCTTTCGCACCAGCCCGCTGCTCGACGTGGTCAAGGGCGAGCGCGGCGTGATCGACTTCTGCCACCGCCTGGGCGAACAGCGCAACGGACTCGATTACGACATCGACGGCGCCGTGATCAAGGTCGACAGCCTGCGCGATCAGCGCGAACTGGGCTTCGTCTCGCGGGCGCCGCGCTGGGCCATCGCCTACAAGTACCCCGCTCAGGAGCAGACCACCACGCTCAACGACGTGGTCTTCCAGGTGGGCCGTGTCGGCACGCTGACGCCGGTGGCCAAGCTCGAGCCGGTCCAGGTGGCCGGTGTCACCGTCGCCAACGCCACCTTGCACAACATGGACGAGATCGAACGCCTGGGCGTGCGCATCGGCGATACCGTCATCGTGCGGCGCGCCGGCGACGTCATCCCCCAGATCGTGGGGGTCGTCGAGTCGCAGCGACCGGCCACGACACGCGCCATCGAGATGCCCGAGCACTGCCCGGTGTGCGGCTCGCAGACCGAGCGCCTCGAAGGCGAGGTCGCGGCGCGCTGCTCCGGCGGGCTGTTCTGCCCGGCCCAGCGCAAGGAGGCGCTGAAGCACTTCGCCAGCCGCCGCGCGCTGGATATCGACGGCCTGGGCGAGAAGTTGATCGACCTGCTGGTCGAGCGCGAATGGGTCAAGACACCGGCGGACCTGTTCCGGCTCGAGGCCGAGCGGCTTGCCGAACTGCCCCGATTGGCGGAAAAGTCCGCCAACAACCTGGTCAACGCGCTGGAAGCCGCCAAGCGCACCACCCTGGCGCGCTTCATCTACGCCATCGGCATCCGTGAAGTGGGCGAGGCCACCGCCGCGAGCCTGGCACGCCACTTCGGCTCGCTGCAGGCCTTGTCGGAGGCGTCGCTGGAGGCGCTGGAAGCGGTCGAGGACGTGGGGCCAGTGGTCGCCCGGCATATCCACACCTTCTTCCGCCAGCCCCACAACCAGGAAACGCTCGAGGACCTGCAGGGGGTCGGCGTCACCTGGGAAGAGGTCGAGATCGCCGGCCGTCCCCAGCCGCTCGCCGGCCAGACCTGGGTGCTGACCGGTACCCTGGAGAGCATGACCCGTGACGACGGCAAGGCGCGCCTGCAGGCGCTCGGCGCCAAGGTCTCGGGCAGCGTCTCCAAGAAGACCGCCGGCGTGGTCGCCGGAGAGGCCGCCGGAAGCAAGCTGGAGAAGGCCCAGAACCTGGGCGTGGAGGTCATCGACGAGCGCGAGTTCCTGCAGCGCCTGGCGCACTGGGAAAGCGCCTCCTCGGAAGACGCCCAGCCAACAGCCCCGGAGGACACACCATGAGCGGACGTTTCATCGAAGTCCCCTACCGCATGCTGCCGGCCGACACGCTGGACGCGCTGCTGGAGGGTTTCGTCACCCGCGAGGGATACGACACCACCGATGAAGGCGAAGGCATGACCGCCTGGGTGCGCGAGCTCAAGCGCCAGCTCGAACGGGGCGAACTGCTCATCGCGCACGATTTGCAGACGGAAAGCACCGAGGTCATGACCCTCGCCCAGTGGCGCGCTTTCGGGCGCGAGCTGGCCGACGACGAGGAAGAGGGCTAGGCCAGGCCCTGCCACGCAAAAAGGGCGCCACACAGTGGCGCCCTAGGATATCGCGGTGCACGTGGCGAGCCGCGTGTCAGGTGAAGAACATCGGCACGATGATGCTCGAGATCAGCAGGATCAAGGCGCCCCCCAGGCGCGAGGAGATCTGCGCGAAGGGCATCAGCTGCATGCGCTTGGCGGCAGACAGCACCGCGACGTCGCCGGTGCCGCCCATGTTGGCCATGCACAGGCCGGCGGTGATGGCCGACTCGATCGGGTAGAAGCCGACCAGCTTGCCGACCAGCCCCGCGCCGAAGGCCGCACCGGCCACCACGGCGAGCACGATCAATACATAGGTCGGGGTGATGGCCTCGATCACCTGTCCCAGGTCGGTGTAGGCGATGCCGATCCCGAACAGCAGCGCGAAGGTCCAGTTCTTGGCGACGAACTGGAACCACTGCGAGGCGGATTCGTTGACGCTCTCCGGCACCACGTTGGCGATCTTGAGCACAGCGACCAGGATGATCATCAGGGCGTAGGGATGCAGCGGAATGAAGCCACCCAGAATCTGCCCGGCGGTGAAGAAGGTCAGCGCCGCCACGACGCCGATGCCCAGCTTGGCGAGATCGAAGCTGCTCTTGCGCTCTTCGATTTCCACGCCCGGCATCATCTGGCCGTCACCGGTCAGTCCCGGGAACCGTTTGGCCAGGCCGTTGAGCAGGCCCGCGATGATGATCGCGAACACGTTGCCCAGAGCCAGCGCCGGCACCAGGATGGAGATGTAGTAGCTTGCCGGCTGCCCGAGAAGCTGTTCGTAGATCTGGCTCATGGGCACCGCGCCGGCGCCCATGCCGCCACCCAGGATCGGCAGGGTGATGACCACCAGGGCATCCTGCATCGAGAAGCCCATCAAGGCGCCGACGATGACCGCGAACAGCCCGGCGAAGAACACCGCGCAGATCAACGGCAGCGCGTAACGCGACCCGACCTTGACCAGGACCTTGGAATCCATGCCCAGGATGCTGCCGGTGATCAGGGCAGCGATATAGAAATTGAGAAAGCCGCCGCCTTTCATGAACTGGGTGACGTTCTCGGAGACGTCGGCGGGCAGCCAGTCGACATAGACCAGGGTGGCCGCACCGAAGATGGCCAGGATCGCGCCCCCGCCCAGGTAGCTCTTGATGATCGGCAGGCGATCGCCGATGAAGCCCAGCAGTTCACCGAGTATCATCATCACCAGCAAGGCGCCGATCATGCCGCTCGGCAGGGTGTCGGTGAACATGGCCACGACCATGACGGCAAAAGCGATGAAAAAGATCGGCAGCGGCATGCCGAAGATGTGCAACGCACCCCACGCGCGCGAAGCGTGCCGGGTGTCGTCCAGGGTTTGCGTAGCGGCACTGTTCATTGGCGTGCTCCATGTGTTGGAATCCGCCCGCGGGCGGAGAACGTGAACGCTGCCGAGGATAAGTGGCACACGCCATGAACCAAGCTTTGCCAACTTTTTAAAGCGTTTTGAAATTATTGAAAACGACGGTTTCTTGCGCGGCATAGACACCCACGCTTGGAAATTACACCAAGGTCGAAACCCATCCGATATGGTCCCTCGATGCGCCACCCGCGACTGCCCACGCCCCGCCTCAATGTTCTGATCTCGCTGCTCGTGGCCGCGACCGTCATCGTCACGCTGGGCGTCGCCCTGTGGCTGTTCGATGCCACCCTGCGCGATACGCAGGCCAGGGCGCAGGCCGACCGCGTCACCGACATCGCCCAGGTGGTAGCCACGCGGCGCGATGTGGCGCGTGCCTTGCAGCAGCGCGGCGATGCCACCGCGTTCGCGCCCGATAGCGACCTGCAAGGCGACATCGACGACTTGCGCCGCCGTCTCGACGTGGACTTCATCGTGGTCATGAATCATCGGGGCATGCGTCTGACCCACCCCGATCGCACGCGTATCGGCGAGCATTTCCAGGGCGGCGACGAGGGGCCGGCCCTCGAGGGCGAGCACTATGCCTCGCGGGCACAGGGCACGCTGGGGCTCAGCATCCGCGGGTTCGCGCCGGTCGTCGACGACGCCGGAGAGGTGATCGGTGCCGTCTCGGTGGGGGTGACGCTGGATACGCTGGGCGCGCGACTGGCCGACAATCGTCAGCACGTGATGCTCGGCATCGCCGTGTTGATGCTGCTGGGCACCCTCGGCGCCAGTTGGCTGGCACGCTATATCAAGCGCGTGCTGATGGGGCTGGAGCCGCACCAGATCGCTCGTCTGGTGGAAGAACGCCAGGCGATCCTCGGCTCGGTGCACGAAGGCATTCTCGCGGTGGATGTCGACGGGCGCATTACCCTGACCAATACCGCCGCCCATGCCCTGCTCGACCAGGCAGGCCTGGACACGCCGACGCTGGGCACGCCGATCACCGACTACCTGCCGCAGAGCGGCTTGCCCGCCGTGCTGCGCCACGGCCAAGCCTCGCTGGACCAGGAGGTCTTCATCAACGGCCAGGCGCTGCTCGCCAACCGCATGCCGATTCACCACCAGGGCCGGGTGATCGGCGCGGTGGCGACCTTCCGCGACAAGAGCGAGGTGCGGCTGCTGGCCGAGGAGCTGACCGGCGTGCGCCGCTACGCCGAGGCGTTGCGCGCCGCGACCCACGAGTTCAAGAACAAGCTGCACGTCATGCTCGGGCTGGTGCAGCTCGAGGCCTACCCCGCCCTGGCACGCTACCTGCGCGAGGTGGCGGATCATCAGGTCGCGCCGGGCACGGCGCTGGTCGAGGGCATCGGCGAGCCGGTGCTGGCGGGCTTTCTCCTCGGCAAGCAGAGCGAGGCCCGCGAGCGCGACATCACCTTGAGCATCGACGTCGAGGACGCCATTCCCCCGCCTCGGGAGCCGGCCATGATCCACACCCTGGTCATCGTGCTGGGCAACCTGCTGGAAAACGCCTTCGATGCCGTCGACGAGCGAGACGTCCGCCAGGTCACGCTGACCATGGGTGTCGACAGCGACCTGCTGTCACTGCATGTGCAGGATACCGGCCCCGGCATCCCCGAGGCCATGCGCCAGCGCATCTTCACCAGCGGCATTTCCTCCAAGGGGCGTCAACGCGGCCTCGGCCTGGCCATGGTCCGCGAGCATGTCGAGGCCCATGACGGTACCCTGACGTTGTATTCAGAACCGGGGCGCGGCACGCTGATCGAAGTCGCCCTGCCGTATCCGCCCCACCCCGACAGCGAGCAATGAGACCCGCGGAATGAGCGATACGCCACTGCACGTACTCATCGTCGAGGACGACCCCATGGTCATGCGCCTCAACGTCGAATACCTCAACCGCCTCGACGACGTCACCCTGGTGGCGCAATGCGGCGATGTGCCCGGCGCCCTGGATGTCCTGGAACGCGACGACGTCGACGTCATCCTTCTCGATGTCTACCTGCGCGGCCGCAATGGACTGGAAATCGTGCGCTACCTGCAGCGTCTGGGGCGGGATATCGACGTCATCCTGATCACCGCCGCCAGCGAGACCGAGACGGTACGGACCGCCCGACGCCTGGGGGTGCGCGACTATCTGGTCAAGCCTTTCGAGTTCGAGCGCTTCAAGGCCGCCGTGGAGGCCTGCCGACGCGTACGCGCCACCCTGGCGCACCTGCCCGAGCAAGCCGACCAGCGCGATCTCGACCGGCTCTTCCAGCCCGCCCGGCCGCGCCAGGCGACTCGCGGCGACGGCTTGCCCAAGGGACTCACCGCACCCTCGCTGGCGCAAATCGCCCAGGCCATTCTCGCCCTGGACGACGAGACCTTCACCACCGAGAGCCTGATGCCGGCGACGGGCATGTCGCGCGTATCGGTACGCAAGTACCTGAAACATCTCACCGAGCGCGGGGTGCTCGGCGAGTCGTTCCATTACGGGCAGGTGGGACGCCCCTCGTTCACCTATCGCTGCCTGGACGTCCCCGCTTTGCGTGCCTTCATCGACACGCCCGCGTCCCGCTGACCCGCAGCGTCGCGGGCGAGCCCGGTTCCTCCCGGCGTCGCGGCACGGCCTCGGCCACACGGGGTCGAACACGAAAAAACGGGACCCCTTGGGGTCCCGTCGGCGTCGTGAACAGGCAAGATCGCGGCGCTAGTTGGCCTGATAGCGATGCAGGCGGTGGCGACGTTCGAATTCCTGCACGCGCTGGCGTGCGAATTCCACGGTCTGCGCCGTCATCACGCTGCGGTTCTCGTCCTTCAGCTCACCGCCCAGATTACGCACCAGCACCATGGCGGTCTCGAACATGGCCTCGAAGGCCGCCGCGCTGTCATGGGCACTGGGAAGCGGCATCAGGAAGGTGACCCCGGGCGTGACGAAGTCGTCCATGCCGTCGAGATCGAACACGCCGGGCTTGAGCACGTTGACCATCGTGAACTGCAGGGCGCTGTCGTCCGATTCGGTCTCGAAACGATGGAACACCCCCATTTCATGACAGTAGCGCAGCCCGCAGGCCAGCATCAGGTTGAGCAGATCCGGTCCGTGGAAGCCCCCTTCGTCGCGTGACAGCACGCTGATGACGATGACTTCCTCGGCATCCGACAAGGCGTCGCGCGCCCGTTCGGCATGCACCGGATTGCGCTTGGCGCGCTCCACGGCCGGATGGTCGGTGACCACGTCCTGCTGACGGGTGTCGACCTCGGCGGCGTGAGGCGGCGCCTGCGTCTCATGTACGTCCTCGTCGGCGGCAGTCGCAGTGGCGCGGAAGGCTGGCGCCT
Source organism: Chromohalobacter israelensis DSM 3043 (assembly GCF_000055785.1). Classification (GTDB taxonomy): domain Bacteria; phylum Pseudomonadota; class Gammaproteobacteria; order Pseudomonadales; family Halomonadaceae; genus Chromohalobacter; species Chromohalobacter israelensis. The sequence goes on along the minus strand of NC_007963.1, from coordinate 784,356 downwards.
CCTCGCCGGCCGCGGGCCTTGCCGGTGCCTCCCGGTGCCGCGCGGCATCCTCGCGTGCCGAACGCGGCGACGCGGCGGCCGGCGCCTGCGATTGGCGCTCCGGCTCGTGCGCGGATGGCGCCGCCCCCAGCGTCGGCTCGTGATGCGGATGTTCATCGGCATCGTCACGCTCGTCGTGCTGGAACGATGCCGTGAAGCGCTGGGCCGACGCACTCATGCGCTGCGCACCCGCTCGCATGGCGTCCTTCATGCCACGCATGCCGGGCCGCCGACTCTCGGTCGCCGATTCCTCCTGCGCACGGTCATGCCCCCGCTTGAGCACGCTGGGCCTGAGTTTTTCCTCAGGAATACGCTCCTGACGCAACGGCGACTCCGGGCGTACCGGTTCGCGCTCGCCGCTGCGGGTGAAGGTCGCGTCGCCGACGACGCGTGCCCCACCATTGGGCAGCTCCCAGTTGATTTCGGCCTCGCGGGCCGCTTTTTCCGGATCTTCCTCCTCGGCGTCCCTGCCCTCGGCACCCTGACTGTGCGTCGCCTGGTCGAGGCGCGGAACGCGGCGCTGGCGCTGGAGACGACGGACACCGTCGATCACGATGGTCGTCACCAGCACCAGCCCCAGGATGATCAGCCACTCTCTTAGTTCCATGGGTCGTCTTGCCTGTTCGCTATTGGCGCCATGATTAAAACTCGTTCGTGAAGAAGCATAGCGCGATTAACAAAAAAAGGGCCACTTTTTTTGAATGTCAAGTAGTTCCCTTAGCTCAGAGCAATCACCCTTCATTATCCCTGTCGAAGCTCACCCAAAAGCGTTGGTAACCCTTTTGGCGATTTTCTGCAAGTCATTCATGCGTCCGCCAGGGCCGCCGCCTCGTCGATTCCCACCGATACCAGCCGTGACACACCGGGCTCCTGCATCGTCACGCCCATCAATCGTTCGGCAGCTTCCATGGCAATCTTGTTATGCGTGATGTAAATGAACTGAACACTCTCGGACATTTCCTTCACCAACTTGGCATAACGTCCCACGTTGGCATCATCCAGCGGCGCATCGACTTCGTCCAGCATGCAAAACGGAGCCGGATTGAGCTGGAAGATCGCGAAGACCAGCGACAGTGCCGTCAGCGCTTTTTCTCCCCCGGAGAGAAGATGGATGGTGGTGTTTTTCTTGCCCGGCGGCCGCGCCATGATGGCCACGCCCGTCTCTAACAAATCCTCGCCGGTCAGTGTCAACCACGCGGCCCCGCCGCCGAAGACCTTGGGAAAAAGTTCACCGAAGCCTTCGTTGACTTGATCGAAAGTCTGCTTGAAGCGCGTTCGCGTTTCCTGATCGATGCGCCGAATCGCCTTCTCCAGGGTCTCGATGGCCTCGCTCAGTTCGGCATGCTGGGCCTCGAGATAGTCACGGCGCTCGGCCTGCTGGTCGTACTCCTCGATGGCCGCCAGGTTGATGGCGCCCAGGCGGCGGACCTTCTCGGCGATCTCGTCGAGCCGGGTCTGCCAGGCCGATTCGGTGGCGTTGGGATCGAGCCCTTCCTGAAGACCGGCGACATCGTGCCCGAGTTCCTCGAGCTGTGCATCCTCGGCATCGGCCTTCAGCTTCAGGGCCTGAACCTGCATGCGCGCTTCCTCGAGCCGACCGCGCAAGCCATCGAGATTGCGCTCGTGTTGCTGACGCTTGGCTTCGGTGTCGCGCAGTGTCTCGGCCAGCTGATGGGCACGGTCACGGGCGGCATTGAGCGTCGCTTCCTCGCGACCCCGACGGTCGAGCAGCTCGTCGAGCCGTTCACGGGTTTCCTCTTCCGGCTCGCGCAGCGTGGCACGCTGCTCTTCGAGCATGGCGAGCTTCTCGGCCAGGCGCGCGCGCTGATCGTGCGAGCGCGCGGTCTGCTGCTCGAGCCCGGCACGCTCCGTCTCCAAACGCTGACGCTCCATCGCCAGCTGCTGTTGCCGCTCGCGCGCGGGCGCCACTTGCTGGCGCAGCGACTGGGCTTTCTCACGTGCCTCGCGACGCTTCTTCTCCAGCGACTCGCGGGTCTGGCTGTTGGCATCGACGTCGTGCATGGCGGCTTGCCAGCGCTCGCGCGTTTCCTCGAGTTCCAGACGCCGCTCGGCATGACGTTCGGTCAATTGCGCGATCTCGTCATCGAGTTCGCGGGCACGTGCGTCGAGTTGCTCCAGGCGACTGGCCAGCCCCGCCTCGCGCGAGGCCACCTGCTGGCGACGCTGGCCCAGCTCGCGCTCGCGCAGACGCAGGGATTCGAGCTCACCGGCGCTGCGCTCCACGGCCTCGCGCGACGTCTGCAGGCGCTCCTCCAGGGTCTCGAGCGAGGCCTCGAGCGCCGCGATGTCGGCCTGCAGGGTCTCGCGGCGACGCCGCTGCACCAGCACGCCGTCGCTGCTGGCCTCCTCGCCTCGACGACGCACCCAGCCGGCCCCCAGCCAGAGTCCGCTCGGCGCGATCACGCTTTCCCCCGGCGCCAACTCGTCGCGCAGCGCCCAGGCGCTCGCCTCGTCGTCGGCACACTGCACGGTGTCGAGCCAGGACTGCAGGGCGCCCGCACCTTCGACCTGCGCCCCCAGAGTGCCGGCCCAGGGCGCACCGGCGTCGCCATCGAGCAACGCCAGTTCGGCGGGCGGCGCGGTACCCAACAGCGCGGCCATGGCCGAGGCATCTACCACCCGCGCCTTGAGCCAGGGGGCCAGGACCCACGCCACCGCCGTCTCCCAGGGTTCGGCGACCTCCAGGCGCTCCGCCAGGCGCGGCGCCTGTTGCATGCCGTGTTGCGCCAGGTGCGCATCCAGCGCGGCATCGTCGTCGGCCAGCGCCGCGTCGAGCAGGGCCTCCACCGAGGCCAGCTCGCCTTGCAGACGGCTCAACTGCGTGCGCTGGGCATCGCGCTGGGCGGCGGCATCGTCGAGCCCCGCCTGGGCCTGCTCGCGTTGCTGCTGTAGACCGTCGCGCTGGCTTTCCAGGGCTTCCTGATCGAGATCCAGTGCCGTCAGCTGCTCGCGCAATTCGCTGCGCTCGTCGCGCAGCGCATCGACATCGGGCACCTCCTCGCGTTGCTGGCGACGCTTGTGGATCTGGGCGTCGAGCTCGGCGATGGCGTTTTCGAGGCGCCGCACGTCATCCTGGGCACGTTCGGCACCATGCGCCACGTCGCGGTCGCTTTCGTTGAAGCGTTCCCACTCCTGCTGCGCGGCGGTGGCTTCCTCGTCGGCGGCATCCAGCGACTCCTGGAGCATTTCCAGGGTTTCCTGGGCCTCCTCCAGCTCGGGCGCGATGCTCTCCAGGCGCTCGTCCAGGGCCGCGCGACGCTCGTCGTCGTGGGCGCCCAGCTGTTCCAGCTCGGTGAGCTCGCGACGGGCGTCGTCGATGTCCTGGGCAAGTTGCTGATCGCGCGAACGGGCGTGTTCGATGGACTGCTCGATGCGCGCGATGGCGGCGCCGGTCTCGTAGAAACGTGCCTGGTGGGCCTCCAGTTCGGCGGCGATTTCATCATGCGCCAGGCGCGACTCTTCCAGTTGGCTCTCGCATTGGCGCTGACCGAGGATCTCGCGCTCGACCTGGGTTTCCAGCTCGCGTACCTGGCGCTCCTGGCCTTCCTGCTGGCTGCGCAGCGCCCGGCCGCGCAACAATGCCAGTTCGCCCTTGAGACGATACTCGTCGTCCTTGAGGGTCTGATAACGGCGCGCGGCATCGGCCTGACGCTTCAGGCGCTCGAGCTGCTTGTCGAGCTCTTCGCGAATGTCGTCGAGTCGCTCGAGGTTTTCCTGGGTGCGGCGCAGGCGGTTCTCGGTTTCGCGACGGCGTTCCTTGTACTTGGAAATGCCGGCCGCTTCCTCCAGCGTCGAGCGCAGCTCCTCGGGACGCGCCTCGACCAGCCGCGAGATCATGCCCTGCCCGATGATGGCGTAGGAGCGCGGCCCCAGCCCGGTCCCCAGGAAAAGATCGGAGATGTCGCGACGGCGACACTTCTGGCCATTGAAGAAGTAGTTGGACTGACTGTCGCGGGTGACCTGGCGCTTGACCGAGATCTCGGCGTACTGGGCATAGGCGCCGCCCATGGTGCCGTCGCTGTTGTCGAATACCAGCTCGATGGAGGCCTGGCCCACCGGCGAGCGTCCGGTGGAACCGTTGAAGATGACATCGGTCATCGACTCCCCGCGCAGCGTCTTGGCGGAGGATTCGCCCATCACCCAGCGCACGGCGTCGATGATGTTCGACTTGCCGCAGCCATTGGGGCCGACGATGGCGGTCATGTTGCCGGCGAACGGCACATTGACCGCATCGACGAACGACTTGAAACCGACCAGCTTGATGGACGTGAGGCGCATGCGCAGCCAGGATTCCTAACTAAACAGTGAGTCGTGGCCCGGCGGCGCCGGGCCATGAGAGCCCGCAGTCTATCCGAGGCGCGGGCGTGGCCCAAGCCCCTCGCGCCCAAACCCCATCGTTCGAGACATCGCCGGGATTTGCCGCCTCGCCCCGCCTTGCTATGATGCCGAAGGATCATCCGAGGGAGAGGGTCATGTCGCACGTTACGCCGCACTATCTGCAGCGCCTGCCGAACCTGCCACTGTCGGACGCCGCCTGGGAGGAAATCGACGCCACCGACTTCGTCGAGATTCCCCTGCTGGGCGTGGTTGCCGCCGGCCTGCCCATGGAGGCCTGCCGCGACGACGAGGCCATTCACGTGCCGTCGCGCATGGTTCGTCGCAACACCTACGCGCTGCGCGTGCGTGGCGATTCGATGATCGACTGCAACATCTTCGATGGCGACATCATCATCATCGAGCGTTTCGAATCCGCCGAGAACGGGGAAACCGCCGTGGTGTTGATCAACAATCAGGAAGTCACCCTCAAGAAGCTGTTCATCGAGAAATCCGGCGTGCGCCTGCAGCCGGCCAACGATGACATGCCGCCGATTTATCTCAAGAACGACGACGTCCAGGTGCTCGGCCTGGTGATGGGCGTGATGCGCCACGCCGCCACGAGCCACTGATGCGTTACGAAATCCCCGACCTGGCGCCCGGCGAGCATCTGGAACACGAAATCGAGATCGAGAAAAGCCGTTTCATCACCTGGACGGCGTTCGTGCCTGACCCAGCCAGTTTCGAGGTCCTGCTGACACGGGCACGGGAGGCACATCCCAATGCCAGCCATCACTGCACGGCCTACATCGCCGGTGCCCCGGGCGAGCAGAACGCCATCGGCTTTTCCGACGACGGCGAACCCGGCGGTACCGCGGGGCGCCCCATGTATCAGGCATTGGAAGGATCGGGAATGGGCCAGGTGGGCTGCGTGGTGATTCGCTACTTCGGCGGCACCAAGCTCGGCACCGGCGGGCTGGTACGCGCCTACACCCAGGCGGTGGTCAAGGCGCTGGAACGGTTGCCGCGCCGCGCCTTCGTCGAGCGTCGCCCGCTGACGGTGCGCGTCGATTTCGCCGGCGAGGCCATCGCCCGGGAATGGTTCGCCACCCAGGATGCGCGCGTGGAGGGAGCCGACTACGCGGGCGATGGCGTCACGCTCGACGTGGCCTGGCCCCGCGAACGCGACGCCGACCTGAGCGAGCTGACGTCGCGTCTCAAGGGGCGGCTCACCCGGCTCGATGCTTCAACCTAGGTACTTGATCATCACCCCCGCCGCCACCGCCGACCCGATGACGCCCGCCACGTTGGGCCCCATGGCGTGCATCAGCAGGAAATTCTGCGGGTTGTGACGCAGTCCCTCCTTGTTCGAGACCCGTGCCGCCATGGGCACCGCCGAGACGCCGGCCGAGCCGATCAGCGGATTGATCGGCTCGCGCGTCAGGCGATTCATCAGCTTGGCCATCAGGACACCGCAGGCGGTACCGATGCCGAAGGCCACCACGCCCAACGCCAGAATGCCCAGGGTCTCCACGGTGAGAAAGCGATCGGCCACCAGCTTTGACCCCACGGACAGCCCCAGGAAAATGGTGGTGATGTTGATCAGCGCATTTTGCGTGGTATCCGACAAGCGCTCGACCACGCCGCATTCGCGCATCAGATTGCCGAAGCAGAACATGCCCAGCAGCGGCGCGGCATCCGGCAGGCAGAGCGCGACCAGGATCAGCAAGACCAGGGGAAAGAAGATCTTCTCGGTCTTCGAGACCGGCCGCAGCTGCGTCATGGCGATGCGGCGTTCCTTGTCGGAGGTCAGCGCGCGCATGATCGGCGGCTGAATCAAGGGCACCAGCGCCATGTAGGAATAGGACGCCACGGCGATCGCCCCGAGCAGCTCCGGTGCCAGCAGGCTCGAGACATAGATCGAGGTGGGTCCGTCGGCGCCGCCGATGATGCCGATGGCGGCCGCCTGCTTGAGAGAGAAGTCCATGACGCCCAGTGCCGATAGCGCGACCGCGCCCAGCAGGGTGGCGAAGATGCCGAACTGGGCGGCGGCGCCCAGGAACAGCGTCTTGGGGTTGGCCAGCAGCGGACCGAAATCGGTCATCGCCCCGACGCCCATGAAGATCACCAGCGGGGCCACGCCGGAGGCGATGGCGACGCTGTAGAAATTGTAGAGCATGCCGTTGGTGTATCCGGCGCCTTCCGCCACGTCTCCCGCCGCGCGCAGCACCGCCGGTGCGGTATCGCCGTGCAGCGCCTGGGTCAGGCTCGCCCGCCAGGTTTCGATGCCCGCCCCCGGGGTGAGCCCCACGTCGAGTGCCCCGGCCAGGGCGCGCAGCACATCGCCGCCACCGAGATGCACGGCCTGCTCCGCCGCGGACAGCGCCAGCCCCGCCTGGGGAATGTTGGCGAGTATTCCCCCGAAGCCGATCGGTACCAGCAAGAGCGGCTCGAAGCCCTTGCGGATGGCCAGAAACAGCAGTACCAGCCCGACGAGAATCATCGCCGCCTGGCCGATGCTCATGTTGTAGAGGCCCGAGCCTTGCCATAGGCCTAGCAATTTATCCATGCGACGCGCCTCACAAACGGATCAGTTCGTCACCGACGGCGACGCTGTCGCCCTCCTTGACCGCGACGGCGGAGACGGTGCCCGCTTGTGCCGCGCGCACTTCGGTTTCCATCTTCATCGCCTCGAGGATGATCACCACATCGCCCTCGGCGACGCTGTCGCCGGCGGCGACATTGACCTTGAAGATGTTGCCGGCCAGCGGCGCAGTGATCGCCTCGCCGCTGGCCGGCGCAGGCGCCGCCGCGGGCGACGCGTCCGCCCGGGCAGCCACCTGCGAGACCTCGCCGCCCTCGGCCACCTCGACCACGTAGGCCTTGCCGTTGACAGTGACGGTATAGGTTTCAGGCGCGCGGGGCGCGGCGGACGGTGCCGTGGCAGGCGACTCGTCACGGGATGGCGGCGGCGTCTCCCCCGGCGCTTGCGGTGCCGGCTCGAACGCCGAGGGGTCGTCACGGTGGGCGAGGAACTTGAAGCCGATCTGCGGGAACAGCGCGTAGGTGAGCACGTCGTCGGTCTCGCGCTCGCCCTCGGCCAGACGTACCGCGTCCGTCCCGGCCTTTTCCTTGAGCTCCGCCGCGAGGCGTTCCATCTCCGGCGCGAGACGGTCGGCGGGTCGGCAGGTGATCGGCTGCTCTCCCGCCAGGGCACGCGCCTGCAAGTCCGCATCGAAGGGCGCCGGCGCGGCGCCGTATTCACCCTTGAGCAGCGCCTGCACCTCCTTGGAGATCGACTGATAGCGGCTGCCCATCATCACGTTCATCACCGCCTGGGTCCCGACGATCTGCGACGTGGGCGTGACCAGGGGAATGTACCCCAGGTCCTCGCGCACGCGGGGAATTTCGCCGAGCACCTCGTCGAGCCGGTCTCCCGCGCCTTGCTCCTTGAGCTGGCCTTCCATGTTGGTGAGCATGCCGCCGGGCACCTGCGCCACCAGGATGCGCGAGTCGATGCCGCGCAGTGAGCCTTCGAACGCCGTGTATTTCTTGCGCACCTCACGAAAATAGGCGGCGATGTCCTCGAGCAGCTCGAGGTCGAGCCCGGTATCGCGCGGCGTCTCGCGCAGCATCGCCACCAGGGACTCGGTGGGGCTGTGGCCGTAGGTCATCGCCATCGACGAGATCGCCGTGTCGACGGTGTCGGCGCCGGCCTCGACGGCCTTGAGCAGCGTCGCGGTGGAAAGCCCCGTGGTGGCATGGCAATGCACATGGATGGGCAAGGCCACGGTCTGCTTGAGCCGCGAGACCAGCTCATGCGCCATGTAGGGCGTCAGCAGACCGGCCATGTCCTTGATCGCCAGCGAGTGCGCGCCCATGTCCTCGATGCGCTTGGCCATGTCCAGCCAGCTTTCCAGGGTGTGCACGGGGCTCACGGTGTACGCCAGGGTGCCCTGGGCATGTCCCTCGCAAGCCACCACGGCCTTGAGCGCGCGTTCCAGATTGCGGGTGTCGTTCATGGCGTCGAAGACCCGGAACACATCCACGCCATTGGCCCGGGCACGCTCGACGAACGCATCGACCACGTCGTCGGCGTAGTGCCGATAGCCGAGCAGGTTCTGACCTCGCAGCAGCATCTGCTGCGGGGTGTTGGGCATGGCTTCCTTCAGAGCCCGAATACGCGCCCAGGGGTCCTCGCCCAGATAGCGAATGCAGGCGTCGAAAGTCGCGCCGCCCCAGGATTCCAGCGACCAGAATCCCACGCGGTCGAGTTTCTCGGCGATGGGCAGCATGTCGTCCAGGCGCATGCGCGTGGCGAAGAGGGATTGGTGCGCGTCGCGCAGCACCACGTCGGTAATGCCCAGCGGACGTTGAGTATCGCTCATGGCCCTTCCTGATTGTGAAGAATGAGGGGTCTTGTCGAAGCGTGTCGATGCGCGGCGGCGAGAGGGTCGCTCAATCGCCGTGATGACGGCGGTAACGCTTGACCGCCGCGCCGATCACCGCCAGCAGCTCGGGATCATCGGACGGTGCCCGGGCGCTTGGCGACGGAGAGGGCGCCTCGAGCGGCGCGAAGCGCATCACCAGCCGCGACATGCCGCTGGTCGCCGCGACCAGCAGCGTCAAGAACACGAACACGAAGCCCATGCCGAAAGCCATCAGGCTCAAGCCTTCCTGCAACAGCAACGAATCGGACATTGGCGTTTTCCTTATCGTCCGGAGGTAATGACATAATACCCTGCCCGATTCGCGGGATTTTGCAATGACACCAAGGGTGATGACGACGACATGACGCAAGTGGCCAGCGGGCGCATCGGTCTGGCACCGATGGAAGGGGTGATCGATGTGGTCACGCGTGAACTGTTGAGCGCCGACGGTGCGCTCGACTGGACGGTGACCGAGTTCGTGCGCGTGGTCGACACCCGTCTGCCGGCGCGGGTATTCCTGCGTCACTGCCCGGAGCTGGAAACCGCCGCTTGTGCCACTGCCTCCGGCACCCCGGTTCACCTGCAATTGCTGGGGTCCGATCCCGAAGCACTGGCGGCGAACGCAGTGCGTGCCCAGGCGCTCGGCGCACGCCAGGTCGATCTCAACTTCGGTTGCCCGGCGAAAACCGTCAACCGCCACGACGGCGGAGCATCGTTGCTGCGCCAGCCCGAGCGCGTCCACACCGTCGTGCGTGCCGTTGCCGAGGCATTGGCACCGCTGGGCATCGCCGTGACCGCCAAGATCCGCCTGGGCTTCGACGACAAGCATGTCGCGCTGGCCTGCGCCGAGGCCGCCGAGAGCGGGGGCGCGGCCCACCTGGTCGTGCACGCCCGCACCCGTCGCGAAGGGTATCGGCCGCCGGCCCACTGGGAATGGATCGGCAGGATACAGGCCCGTCTGTCGATTCCGGTGATCGCCAACGGCGATATCTGGACACTGGAGGATTACTGGAAGGCTCGCACCCTGTCGGGGTGCGCGGACGTGATGCTGGGTCGCGGCATGCTCGCCGACCCCTGGCTGGCACGCCGCATCAAGCATTGGCAACGCCACGGCGAGATGCTCCCGGCGACGCCCTGGTCGGCCCGCGCCGAGATACTCCATGCCTATGCCCAGCGCATGCGCGCGCATTTACCCGAGAAGGTCGTGGTGTCGCTGCTCAAGCAGTGGCTCAACCAGATGCGCGGACGTCACGAGGAAGCCGCCCGGCGTTTCGCCGCCTTGCGGCGACGCACCGAGCTTGCCGATTTTCTAGCCGGCCTGGGGCCAATGACGCCTGCCACCGACACTCAGCCACGGGTCGATGCGAGCGGTGAACGGGCCTGATGCCGAATTATAAAACACTGTTCACGATAACGGCGGCGCGGTAGAATTCTCACCTCACTCACACTGTTCGCACGCTCATGAAAATCACGCGCATCGCCTACTACAATATGCTGGGGCTGGTTCTGCTCCTCAGCTGGTGGTGGCCTCACCTCCCGCTGTGGACGACCCTGGACGACGACGTCTTCTGGCTCTTCAACCGGACGCTCTCGATCGCCGATCATCCGCTGTGGACGACCTTGGTCGCCATCTTCAACAACCGCGGCTTCGATGCCGTCAGCTTCTTGATCCTGGCGGCGATCTTCACCTGGGCGGTACGTCGGGACCCGCGCCCGCAACGCCTGCAGCGCTGGATCGCCATCGGCCTGACCATGCTGATCACCGCCGGTCTGGTGAGCCTGCTAGTCAACAAGCTGGTGACGTACGGTCACCCCAGTCCGACCCTCACCCACGCCGGCGTCCATCTGCTCTCCCAGGAAGTGCCTTTCGCGACCAAGGACGCCTCCGGCAACAGTTTTCCGGGCGATCATGGCCTGATGTTGATGACGTTTGCTGCCTTCATGTGGCACTTCGCCGGACGCCGAGTGGGGCTGGTCAGCGTCGCGGCGGTGATCGTGCTGAGTGCACCCCGCATCATCGGTGGCGGCCACTGGTTCAGCGATGTCTACATGGGGGCCCTGGCCATCGCCCTGCTGACGCTCCCCTGGGTGCTGTGCACCGCCTGCGCCGCGCGCCTCAGCGAGCGGCTTCAGCATGGGCTCGCCCGCTTGATGTCACGCCTTGATCACTGAATCGTCATGCCGCCGAGGGGGCGAGAACGCACAGGCCTCCGCCCCTTCGGCGATTCGCTGATCGGGAAGCGGCGACAGCGTCTCGAACGCGTCCCATGCCATGACGCGATCGCGCCCGGCATGCTTGGCGGCGTACAGCCGTCGGTCGGCCAGTTCGATCATCTCGCCAAGCGTCGCGGCTTCATCCTCGGCCGCGATGCCCTGGCTGACGGTCATGCCAAGCGACTTGTCGGGCAATGCCAGGGGCTGCTCGCGTACCAGCGCGGCGATACGCTCCGCCACCGTCATGGCGGCACCACGCGTCATGCCGGGCAGCAACAGCATGAATTCCTCGCCACCGTAGCGGCCCAGCATGTCACCTTCTCGCAGGCCCTGCTGCAAGCAGTTCACCAGGTGACACAGGGCTGCATCCCCCGTGGCATGGCCATGCAGGTCGTTGAAGCGCTTGAAATGATCGACGTCCAGCAGCACCAGCGCGAAGGGACACTGCGCGCGACGCCAGCGCTCGGCGATGGACAGGATCGCACGCCGGTTGAGCGCGCCGGTCAACATGTCGTGCAGCGCCTCACGGCGGTAGGTGCGCTCGAGGCGCTCGGTGACGCCTTCCAGCCCCATGAGCACACCGCCGAACAGCATCCCCATCATGGCCAGATTGATCCATAACAGCCCCGTGGCCATGGCCGGAGAAAGAGACGCCGGCGGCATGTCGCGGTGCACACTGATCAGCAAGATGCCTACCACACCTATCAGCAGGCATGACAAGACGATCTTGCAGGCCCGAGGCAGGGCGCTGATATGCAGCACCAGCAATGCCAGCCCTACATAGAATTCGAACCCGACGCCGGCGCCGTAGAGACGGATGGCCTCGCAAATGAGGACCACCATCACCGCCCATAACAGTCCCGCGCCCCATGCCATGTGGCCTCGAAGATGCAGACCGCGTGCGATCAGCGTCACAATCAGACTGGCCAGCACGATTCCCACCGGCCAAGGATGCCCCAGCCAGAGAAACAACGGCATCATCAAGCCGGCATAGGCCACCAGCGCCATGCCGTAAAGATGGGCGAAAGTGTCGAAATAGCGACGGCGTTCCGGTGGCAAAGGACAGCGCGGCGGCAGCGGCGGCCCTCCTTCGCCCCATGGGCGATGTAGACGTAGTGGCATGATCAACGAATCCCTTTTCATTGCGTTAGGCCACGTCATGCGACGGACCTTCCCCTGCATCGATTCCCTAGCAAGGTTAGCCAGACTCGGCGTATCAAAAGGACGATTCGTGTATGAATTTAGCCACTTTGCGGCATGAAATTCGTCAAACGCCAAATAAGCAAAACGCCATGTTGCATGCACCGTTGCGCTCGGCTATCCGTACTAGACTCACGGTTCCGCTCAGGCCGTCGTCTCGACGGACTCCAGCTCGCCCATTACCAACTGATCGCGGCCAGCGGACTTGGCGCGATACAGGCGACGGTCGGCCAGATCGATCACCTCGGATAGCAAGGCCGCTTCGTCGGAAGCGGCAAGCCCCATGGAAAACGTGACGGGCAGCGTCAGCGTATCCAGCTGGCAGGGACGATCCGACAGACACTGCCGAATGTGCGCCGCCACCGCGAGCACCTCCTCGCGTTCGCTTTCGGGCAGCACGATCAGGAACTCCTCTCCGCCGACACGTCCCAGCCGATCATGCTCCCGCAAGGCACCCCGCAGGGTGTTCGCCAGGTGACGCAGCACTTCATCTCCAGCCGTATGGCCGTATTCGTCGTTGATCTGCTTGAAATGATCGGCGTCGAGCAACAGCAGCGTGAAGTGGCGTTGCTGATGCCACAGCATGTCGGCTTCGTGGAAGATGGCACGACGGTTGAGCACCGTGGTGAGATAGTCATGGGTGGCGTCGCGCCGGAAATGATGTTCGCAGCGCTCGGTGATCACGTGCAGTCGCCACATGATCAGCCCAAGGACCAGGAAGACTGCCACCAGGTTGATGATCTGCAGTTCCTGGTGCAAGGCAGCACCACCCGCCATCCAGGGAGTGGCAAGCGGTGCCAGCGTCAGGGTCGCCACCGCGACGCTACCGATCGAAACGCTCATCGCGACCTTGTAACGCGCCCCCATGTCGCTGATCAGCATTTCGCACAGCAGCAGGAAAAAATAATACTCGAACCCGGCGTCAGGGCCGAGCCCGAATATGCTCAGCGACAGCACCACCAGCGTGACCGTCATCTTGACGGTCATCGCGCGTCTCAGCTGCAAGCGCCGGTGCAGCATCAATGCCACCGCGTTGGCCGCCACGCAGGCCAGGTTCAGGAGGGTCACCCAAGGCATCTGCAAGCCGATCAGGACACAGGCATATGCCATGTGTCCCAAGCTCGCGATCAAGAAGATCTGCGACATGACCTCGTAACCGCGTCGCCGCTCCAGCGGCAGCCCCCCCGGGGCATCGCACGACCACTGCCAGAGCCGTAGCCAGGCCCATGAGTTCATTTGGATATCCCTTTCTGCCCGCGCCGCGCTGCGCAATGGCAACGCAATGTCCCCACCTCCGAACCGGCATCGGGGCAAGGATCGTTGTGGATCGCCACCATGTAACGGCATCCCGCCAGTTAGGTACCTTTTCACTCGGGCCCGCTTCCAGCGGCATTGACTAAGAAAGCTTAGCCAATATGCGCTCAAGCGCTAGCAAAACGTAAATAAATGTTACCCGTATGTCGCCATATGGCGTCACTAGTGGCTTCCGGGTGAACATGAGAAGGTTGGCGGCTGGCAAGCATGCCGACTTTCATGACCTATCAAGGATGCCGACCTCCATGTCACGACTACTACATCATGACGACCTGGGAAAATTGCTCCTGCGCCTGGCCGTGGGGGGGTTGATACTTCTACATGGCATCGACAAGCTGCTGAACCCCGCCAGCATCACCGACATCGGCAACATGCTCGATGCCATGGGCGTCCCGGTTTTCCTGGCGTATGGCGTGCTGATCGGGGAAATCGTCGCACCTTTGATGGTGATTCTCGGCTGGCAGGCACGCATCGGCGGTCTGTTGATGGCCGGCAACATGCTGGTCGCGTTCGTGCTGGTGCATCACGACGAATGGCTGGCGCTCAACGCCCAGGGCGGCTGGGCGCTGGAGTTGCAGGGGCTGTTCCTGATCGGCGCGCTGGCGATCGCTTTCATGGGAAGCGGGCGCCTGGCGATGCATCCCGACTGACCCGCTCTCTCGGTCCCGGCCGTCAGGATTCGGGCGGGACATCCAGGGCGGCCAGGCGCGCGGCCAGCAATGCCGGAAAACGCTTGAACCAGGTCTGATTGAGTGGCGAGGGATGCGGCAGCGGCGCCAGGCGAAACTCGCCCCCGCGCCCGTCGGGCAGGAACAGCGGCGTCGTGTGCACGGCCTCGAAACGGTCCTCGCGGGCCCAGAAGGCCTCGAGTTCGCGCTTGATATCGCGAGGCTGTCCGATGGCAAACCACAGGAAGGCCTCGCGCCCCAGCGTGATCAGCGTCCGGCCCTGCCAGTGATCGATCAGAAGTTCCGCCATCAAGGGCTGAAAGCGCTTCTTGACCGCCATCGACCATGCCTTGTTGCCACGTGGCTTGTAGGGCACGGTATTGGCCCAGAAATACTGCCGCCCCACGTCGAGCGATGCCTGGAAATCGGGCAGCGCTTCACCGTATCGGTGGCGGTAGAGCTCGGCGCGCACTTTCTGTCCACCACTGCCCACGAAGGGCTCGCCATGTTCGACTTCACGGCGCCCGGGATCGCGCCCGAAGAAACCGAGCGGCGCCGCACGCGGCCCCAGGCCGATGATCGGCTCGCATGGATCGCGACCGTAAGTGCGATACACGTCGAGGTCCACGCCCTCGAGCGCGTCGGCTTCGCGACGAAACGCCGTGCGTAACGCCGGGGGCAAGGTTACGTCTTGCGACATGCGGAGATTCCTTTCTCGCCTTGCAGGCAATATCGATGATGCCGCGCCCGGCATCGTTTCCTCGCGGGGCGCGGCATGGCTCGCTTACCAGCTTCCGGTATTTTCCATCGAGGCCCACGGCTCCTGTACGGGCAGCGCATCGCCTTTTTGCAGCAACTCCACGGAGATGCCGTCCGGCGAGCGGACGAAGGCCATGTGACCGTCGCGCGGGGGCCGATTGATGGTCACGCCGTTGTCCATCAAGTGCTGGCAAAGCGCATAGATATCCTCGACCCGATATGCCAGGTGGCCGAAGTTGCGTCCGCCCGTATAGGTCTCGGGGTCCCAGTTGTAGGTCAGCTCCAGCTCGGGGGCCTTCAACTCTTGCGAGCGCTGCTCGTCGTCGGGCGCGGCAAGGAACACCAGCGTGAAGCGGCCCTTTTCGTTCTCCTTGCGGCGAACCTCCTTGAGGCCCAGCAGGTCGCAATAAAAATGCAGCGACGCGTCGAGATCGGCGACACGAACCATCGTATGCAGGTACTGCATGGTAATCTCCCCCTGATGTTATGCAGGCTAAACGTCAATGGTAAACCAGCCCGGCGATTGCCGCGAACGCTGGACCGCCCGGACCGCTTTGTTCATGCTTTCACGAGGCTCTCGATGACGACGTATTGCGACCACGCCCCCGGCCACCCGTTCCATGGCCCGTATCATGACAACGAATACGGATTTCCCGTACGCGACGACGATCGACTGTTCGAGCGCCTGATCCTGGAAATCAACCAGGCGGGCCTTTCCTGGCTGACGGTGCTCAAGAAGCGTGAGGCCTTCTCGGCGGCGTTCGATGACTTCGTCGTGGCACGCGTCGCCGCCTACGACGACACGCAGAGGGCGCGCCTGCTCGCCGATGCAGGTATCATCCGCAATCGACGCAAGGTCGATGCCGCGATTCACAATGCCAACGTGATACTGGCATTGCAGCGCTCGCACGGCAGCTTTGCCGCCTGGCTCGATGCACATCATCCGCGTTCGCTGGACGAGTGGGTGCGCCTGTTCAAACGCACCTTCCGGTTCACGGGCCCCGAGATCGTCAACGAGTTCCTGATGAGTACCGGCTACTTGCCGGGCGCGCATCGCGACGATTGCCCGGTGCAACGCCAGGTCATCGCACGGCGACCACCGTGGCGCGACGCGACCTGACAGCGCATCGAGACGTCCCGCACGAATTGCCTAATGCCGCTTCCAGGGGAGACAACAGCGCATGGATTCACTGACGCAGGCCTGCCTGGGCGCCGCCATCGGCGGCACCGTGCTGGGCCGCCGTCTCGGCCGCAAGGCGGTCATCGCCGGTGCCGCACTCGGCACGCTACCCGATCTCGATGTCGTCATCGATTATGGCGATGCCGTGGCGGACTATACCTATCATCGCGGCTTCAGCCATTCATTGCTGGTGTTGGCGGCCCTGGCGCTATCGCTGACCTTGCTGGCCAGGGCGGGAGAGCGCTGGCGACGCGTCACGCCGCCCATCGGCACGCTGCGCTGGGGGCTGCTGTTCGGCGGCTGTCTGCTGACGCACCCCGTGCTGGATGCCTTTACCACGTATGGCACCCAGCTCTGGTGGCCGTTGACCACGCCGCCGGTGAGCTGGCACAGCATCTTCATCATCGACCCGCTTTTCACGCTGCCCCTGCTGGTGGGCGTCGTCGCGGCCCTGATCAAGGGCGACTCGCCACGCCTGCTGGGCTGGGGCCTGACGATCGCCTGCTTTTATCTGACCTTCGCGGTCGCCGCGCAGAACACGGTGAATGCACGCATCGCCCCGAGTCTCGCCAGTCTGGGACTCGACGAGGCCCCGCGCCTGGTTCAGCCGACACCGTTCAACACCCTGCTGTGGCGCGTCACGGTGGTCGAGGATGGCACCTATTACGAGGGGGTCGTGAGCCTCTTCGACGGTCAGACACCGCTGGCACTGACCCAGCTGCCGCGGGGGGCCGAATGGGAGGACGCGGCACTCGCCACGGCGGCCGGGCAACGCCTGCAATGGTTTGCCGGCCCCTTCCTGCGCTACCGTGTCGACTCGCACGAGGGCGAGACCCGATTGGTGGCCACCGACCTGCGCCTGGGCTCTCCGGGCTATCACATGTTCAACTTCACGCTCGCCGAGCGCACCGAGGATGGCTGGCGCCCCGTCGTCAGCGAACGGCTCGAGGGGCCACGCCCCGATGGCGACGCCTTTGCCGCGCTCTTTCAGCGTCTGCTCGTCCCTCAGGCCAACGCTTGCTTGCCGGTGGACGAACGCTTGGCGCGATGCCTGACGCCGAAGGTCGTGCCCTGATGCACGACGTACTGACGCACCTCGCGCAGGCATGAAAAAGGCGGCTCATGAAGAGCCGCCTCGGTGCATGGATATCACGCGATTGGCGCCCGCGGTGCGCGGTCAGAGACGCTCGGTCACGTAGTGCGTCACGGCCTGACGGGCCTCGCCCATCGCCCGATCCCGCAGCGCCTCGCCCATGTTGAGCCCCTCCGCATAGATCCAGTCGGTATCCTGGATGCCCATCAAGCCCAGCAGACTGTTGACGTGGCCGGTCTGGGTGTCCAGCGCGGTGCCCGCATATTGACCGCCGCGCGCCGCCAGTATCAGCGCGCGCTTGCCTTCCACCAGGCCCACCGGGCCGTTCTCGGTATACCGAAATGTCTTGCCGGCACGCAGCACACGATCGAACCAGGCCTTGAGCTGGCTGGGGATGCCGAGGTTGTACAACGGCACGGCCAGCACGATGAGATCGTGCGCCAGGAGTTCCTCGATCAGCGTATCGGAACGCGCCGCCAGATCGTGCTGGTGGGCGTCGCGCTCGGCGGGATCGGTCATCCAGCTGCGCATCTCCTCGCCGTCGAGGTGAGGAAGATCGAGCGTCACGACATCGCGCTCGGTGAGCTGGACATCGTCGCGCTGTTCGAGCTGCGCCTTGAAATGTGCCGCCAGCGCACGTGATTGTCCGTGCTCGCCGAGGATGGAGGCAGTCACCAGCAAGATGTTACGAACGGCCATGGGAGTATCCTTTTCGTCGGGTTACGGGGTTGTGTCCGCATGGCGACATTATTCGTTGTCATTTTTGAAAAGAAAAACGCAAAAAAGCCCATGAACCATTCGATGGAATGAACTGATTCTCTTCTACGTCTCGGCACTTTCGCGCGAGGCTCTTGATAGACATGCACGCCACAGGGCCCTGTCATGAAGGGCCCTGTCGTGCGTAAGCCGCTTTTCAGCGTTGCCGTCCAATGCTCACATGCACCGACGGAACAGCACCTTGAAATCCTCGACGGTCAAGGCCACAGGGTTCCCTCCACAGCTGGGGTCCTCGATAGCCATGGCAGCCAATTCGTCGATGCGCGCCGGGTCGGCGCCGACCTCGGAGAGCGTACGCGGGATACCCATCTGGTCGTTGAGTGCTTGCACGAATGCCCTGAAACCGTCGAAACCACCCTCGATCCCCAGGTAGGCCGCCGCCATGTCGAACCGTTCGCGGATGCTATCGGCGTTGAACGCCAGCACCGCCGGCATGCAGATCGCATTAGTGGTGCCATGGTGAGCATTGAACACCGCGCCAATGGGATGACTCATCGCATGGATGGCCCCCAACCCCTTCTGAAAGGCAGTTGAGCCCATCATCGCCGCACTCATCATGTGCGCACGTGCCTCGATATCGGTGCCGTCGGCATAAGCGCGTGGCAGATATTCCTTGACCAGCCGCATCCCTTCCAGTGCGATGCCTTGGCTCATCGGATGATAATGCGGGCTCGAGAACGCTTCCACGCAGTGGGCAAACGCATCGAGCCCGGTGCCAGCGGTGATCGCCCTGGGCATGCCTATCGTCAGTTCGGGATCACAGATCACCACCCTGGGCAGGACTCTGGGGTGGAAGATGATCTTCTTTTCATGGGTCTTGGCGTTGGTAATGACGCTGGCCCGCCCCACCTCCGAGCCGGTCCCGGCCGTGGTAGGCACGGCCACGATGGGGGCGATCGCGTCGGCATCGGCCCGCGTCCACCAGTCGTCGATATCCTCGAAGTCCCACACCGGGCGCGTCTGACCCGACATGAAGGCCACCATCTTGCCCAGGTCCAGCCCGGAGCCACCGCCAAACGCGACCACCCCGTCATGCCCCCCCGCCCGAAAGGCCTCGATCCCTGCCGTCAGGTTGCGCTCGTTGGGGTTGGGATCGACTTCGGCGAAGAGCCCCCGTCCCAGCCCCGAGGCCTCCAGAATGTCCAGCGCGGCAGCGGTGACAGGCAGCTCGGCCAGACCGCGATCCGTCACCAGCAGCGGTCGGGTGATGCCCGCCTCGGCACAGGCCGCGGGCAACTCCTTGATCCGACCCGCCCCGAAACGGATGGCGGTGGGATACGTCCAGTTTCCAGTCAATGACATGTCGTCACCTTTTTAGCCTGTTGTTTTTTTCTTCATGTCGTTTTTCTTTATGTCGTTTTCTTTAGATAGTAGGACTTGGGGCGTGTCAGGTTGTGATAGCCAATCACCGACAAGCCACCACCGCGCCCCGACTCCTTGCAGCCGGTCCAGCACAGGCCAGGATCCAGATAATCCGCACGATTCATGAATACGGTACCGGTCTCGACCCGATCACCCACTCGCTGGGCACGCGCGATATCGGCCGTCCACAGGCTCGCGGTCAGCCCGAATCGGCTGTCATTCATGAGACGAATGGCCTCTTCATCGCCACTCACCTTCATGATGCCGACCACCGGACCGAAGGTTTCCTCGCGCATCACACGCATGTCATGCGTTACCTCGGTAAGGATCTGCGGACTCAGGTAGGTGCCGCCGTCATCTTCGGGTTTCTGCGTGACATGGGCCCTCGCGCCGGCGGCCAAGGCCTCATCGATCTGGCTACGGACCTCCCTGGCAAAACGGATGTTCGCCATCGGACCGATATCCGTATCGGCAGCCAGCGGATTGCCGAGCTTGTAGCCCTCGACGATCGCTACCGCCTTGTCGACGAAGGCTTCATAGAGGCTCTCGTGCACATAGATGCGTTCGATCCCGCAGCAGCATTGGCCTGAATTGAACATCGCGCCGTCGATCAGGGCCGCCACCGCGGCATCGAGGTCGGCATCCTCCATGACATAGCCTGGATCCTTGCCGCCCAGCTCGAGCCCTAGCCCGGTAAAAGTACCGGCCGCCGCCTGTTCCATGGCACGTCCACCGTCCACGGAGCCGGTGAAGTTGACGAAATCGAACGCTCGATCGGCAAGCAGCGTCGAGGTGGTGGCGTGATCCAGAAAGACATTCTGGAACACTGCCTCGGGCACGCCGGCCGAATGGAAGGCACGCGCCATCCGCTCGCCTGCCAGCAGGGTCTGGGTGGCATGCTTCAACAGTACGCTGTTGCCTGCGATCAGCGCCGGCGCCACCGTGTTGATCGCCGTCATATAGGGGTAGTTCCAGGGGGCCACTACCAGCACCACCCCATGTGGAATGCGCTTGATGTAGCGTTTGACGGTGGCGTCCTCGCCCACCGCAATATCGGCCAGCGCCTCTTCGGCGATGGTCGCCATATGGTTACCCCGTTCTTCGAAGCCACCGAACTCGCCACCGTAGCGAACCGGGCGCCCCATCATCTGCGCGAGCTCCGGCACCAGTTCGTCATTCATCGCTCCCACGGCGGCGATGCCGGCCCGCACCAGATCGATGCGCTCCCGGAGAGGACGTGCGGCCCACTCGGCCTGGGCCGCACGCGCCCGATCCGCTGCCTGCCGTGCAGCCTCGGGCGACAGCGCCTCACGCTCGGCGAAGACCGACCCATCGATCGGCGAGATACATCTCAGAATATGCCCCATCATCCCCTCCCGTTTGCCATTTCCCGTTTTGCGGACCTGACCTCAACACCGCTCGAAACCGCGTGCCACCTCGTAGTCGGAGACCACCCGCTGGAAGTCCTCGAGCTCCACTTCGGCGGCTCGCACGTAATGGTCGACCACATCTTCCCCCATGGCCTCGCGCAGCATGGTGGAGCCCCTCAGGGCCTCCATGGCATCGCGCAGATTCTGTGGTATCAGGCCACTCCCCCCTTCGTAGGTATCGCCCTCGGCGGGAGGAGGCAGCGCCAGGCATTCTTCGATCCCCTTGATGCCGGCGGCCAACTGGCCGGCCATGGCCAGATAGGGGTTCAGGTCCGAGCCGCCGATGCGGCACTCGATGCGCACCGCCCGTGTGCCTTCGGCGCAGAGGCGAAACCCTGCGGTACGATTATCCACCGACCAGACCGTGCGCGTGGGTGCGAAGGTGCCCTTCTGGAAGCGCTTGTAGCTATTGAGGTAGGGAGCCAGGAAGTAGGTATAGTCGGGCGCGTATTTCAGCAACCCCGCCAGGTAATGTTTCATCAAAGCGGACATGCCCAGCGCATCGCGCTCATCGTGGAAGGCTGGCAGGCCCTGCTTCCACAGCGACTGGTGGATATGACTGGAACTCCCCGCATGGGCGTGGTGCCATTTCGACAGGAAAGTCACCGCCCGCCCCTGCTGCCAGGCGATCTCCTTGGTCGCATGCTTGGCAATGGTATGGTAATCCGCCGTATCGAGTGCTTTCGCGCAACGTATGTTGAGCTCCTCCTGACCCGCTCCGGCCTCCCCCTTGGTGCCTTCCACGGGTATGCCCGCCGCATGCAGGTGGTTACGTAGCGGACGCAGCACATGCTCTTCCTTGGTGGTCTGGAAGATATGATAGTCCTCGTTGTACCCGCTGATCGGCTGCAGGTCGCGAAACCTTCCCTTGCGAATTTCGTCGAGGCTTTTCTCGAACAGGAAAAACTCCAGTTCGGTGGCCATTATCGCCTCCAGCCCCATCGCCTCCAGTCGCGCCAGCTGTCGCTTGAGAATGGCACGCGGCGCATGGGGGACTTCCGCGTGCGTGCGATGATCAAGAAGATCGCACAGCACCATGGCCGTGCCCTCCAGCCACGGCACGCAGCGCAGCGTGGCCAGATCCGGCTTCATGATGTAGTCGCCGTAGCCTGCCTGCCAGGA
Organism: Chromohalobacter israelensis DSM 3043; assembly: GCF_000055785.1. Classification (GTDB taxonomy): domain Bacteria; phylum Pseudomonadota; class Gammaproteobacteria; order Pseudomonadales; family Halomonadaceae; genus Chromohalobacter; species Chromohalobacter israelensis. The sequence goes on along the minus strand of NC_007963.1, from coordinate 762,433 downwards.
GGTGCTTGCATAGCCACCGGGCGTTGCCATCTCGAGATCCGTGGCCAATAGATAGTTGCAGCAGTGAGTCTCCTCCCAGCCATGGTCCACGAAGTGGCGCGCATGCAGCCGCTTGCCCATCAGGCGCCCCTGCATGTCGACAATGCATACGAGCACCGTGTCGATCTCACCGCTCTCGACCCTAGTCTTCAGGTCATCCAAAGCCAGCGTGTTGGTCATTTCCGAGGTTCCCAATAGCCATCACCATGACGAGGCCCGACGCACGGCCGGTCCCCTTTCAAGCGGCGTGCCCCGGCAGGTGCCAGGGCACGGGGCCGACTCATGCATCGACGTAACGATAGGGCCTGCCGGCCTTGCGCATATCGGCGTTGTACTGCTTGAAGATTTCGACCACCTTGGCCTTGGTCTCGGATTGCGCCGCGATTTCATCCCAGAACTCCTGGGCCGCCGTTTCTACCTGATCCCACTCGGCGTCGGGAATGGAAGTCAGCTCCAGCTTGTCACCGTGGACGCGCAGCCTGGCCTCGCCACCCCAGTACCAGTACTGGCGATGGTAGTGAGACTGCTCACAGCACACCTCGAACAGGAGTCTGAGGTCTTCCGGAAGCTCCTCCCAGCGTTCCATATTGACGAAGAAATGGCCGATCCAGGCACCCGAGATGTTGTTGGTCAGGAAGTAGTTGGTCACGTTGGCCCAACCGACCGTGTAGTCCTCGGTGATGCCGGACCAGGCGATCCCGTCCAGCTCGCCGGTCTGCAAGGCCACCTCGATGTCTTCCCAGGGCAACGTGACCGGCACGACACCGAACCGGGACAGAAAACGTCCGGCGGTGGGGAAGGTAAAGACACGCTTGCCCTCCAGGTCCTTGAGGCTGCGAATCGGCTCCTTGGTGGCGAAATGGCACGGATCCCAGGCGCCGGCGCTCACATGCTTGACGCCGACCTTGGCGTACTCCTCTTCCCAGATTTCCTTGAGCCCGTACTGATTGAACAGTACCGGCACATCGAGGCTATAACGGCAACCGAAGGGGAAGTACCCTCCGAAGACGGTGACCTCGGTGGGAGATGCCATCGAATCGTCATCCGACTGCACGGCATCGATGGTGCCGCGCTGCATCGCCCGGAACAGCTCTCCGGTCGGCACCAGTTGATCGGCACTGTACAGCTCGATCTGCATGCGATCCCCGGCGATCCGGTTGAACAGGTCGATGGCAGGCTTGGCCACATGCTCGGCCAGGGCGGCACCGGCATAGGTTTGCATGCGCCACTTGATGGTCGGCTCGGAGGATGACTGGGCCATGACCCTCGAGGCCAGCGGCATGATGGCTGCACCGGCTGCGGCATTGATCAGAAATTTGCGTCTTGTTGTCATTTTTGTAGCTCTCCTGGTGTCACTATCGAATGGACATGGCCCTTGTCAGGGCTATCGTTGCTCGGTCACGCTGCTGTCAACTCCCATAAATGTAGCCTGGAAGCCAAAGGGCGATCTGCGGAAAGACCATGACCAGACTCAAGGCTGTCATCATCACCGCCACGAAGGGGAGAATGGATAAATAGATGTCACGCAGCCCGATCTCCGGGGGCGCCATGGCACGCATCAGGAAAAGGTTGTATCCGAATGGCGGCGTCATGTAGGCGATCTGCGTCGTGATCGTGTAGAGAACGCCATACCAGATCAGATCGAACCCCAGCGCCTCGACCAACGGCACGTAAAGTGGCGCCACGATCACCAGCATGGCGGTATCGTCGAGGAAGGTCCCCATGACGATGAAGCTGAGCTGCATGAGGATCAGAATCGTCCAGGGCGAGAGCCCCAGACGCTCGGTAAACAGGCCCTCGATGGCCTTCACCGCCCCCAGGCCGTCGAATATGGCCCCGAAGGCCAAGGCTGCCAGGATGATCCACATGAACATGCAGGAAATGGCCAGCGTCTTGCGCACCGATACCTCGAAGACCTGGCGCGTCATTCGTCCCTTGAGGATAGCCGCCAGCAGCGCGGCCATCGCGCCGACCGCCGAACTTTCGACCAGGGATGTCCAGCCCTTGACGAAGGGCACCATCATCACCGCAAAGATCACCAGGGGCAGCAGCCCCGCCCTCAGCAGGCGCAGTTTCTCGGCCAGCGACACGTTCCGTTCCTCGGCGGGAAGAACGGGGCCCAGGCTTGGCTGAAAGCGGCAGCGCACATAGATATAGATGATGAAGAGCGTCGCCATCATCAGCCCCGGTAGCACGCCGGCTAGCCATAACTGTCCTACGGGCTGGCGCGCGATCATGGCGTACAGCACCAGCACCACCGAAGGCGGCACCAGGATGCCGAGACTGGACCCCGCCTGGATGACGCCGGTGACCATGATCTTGTCGTACCCGCGCCGGAGCAGTTCGGGCAGGGCGATGGTGGCGCCGATCGCCATACCGGCCACCGACAGCCCGTTCATGGCCGAGATCAACACCATCAGCCCGATCGTGCCAATGGCCAGGCCGCCTTTGATCGGCCCCATCCAGACATGAAACATCCGATAGAGGTCATCGGCGATACGGCTTTCCGAGAGCACGTACCCCATGAAGATGAACATTGGCAGGGTCAGCAGCGGGTACCATTTCATCAGCTTCATCGCGGACGAGAACGGAATGTCCACTCCACCGGTTCCCCACAGCAGGACCCCCGCCAGGGCGCCGACGAAGCCGATGGCGCCGAAAACACGTTGTCCGGTGAGCAGCATCAGCATCATCGAGCTGAACATCACGATGGCGATCATTTCATATGACATCAGTCGAGCACCCCGCGCAGACGGCCGACATCCCGGAAAAATTCGGCAAGAGATTGAAGGATCATCAGCAGCACACCGAGACAGAGCACGACCTTGATGGGCCACAGCCAGGGTCTCCAGGCCGTCGGGCTACGTTCCAGAAAACCGAGCTTGTCACCGGCCGCCGCGGTCCCTTCCGTGAAGAACGTGCCAACGAGGCTCAAGAGGAAGTCGAACGGCTCGTTACCGAAGTAGCCGAGAGAATAGGCCGTCGATACCAACCCGCCATAAAGCAGGACACCGAGGTAAAAGATCAGGAAGAAGACCGTGAAGGCATCGACCCACGCCTTGGTCTTCGGGCTCCAGTCGCCGTAGAAAAGATCCATGCGCACATTCGAGCCCATTTGGATCGAGTAGGGTCCGCCCAGCACGAAATACGCCACCATGACGAATTGTGCGGTCTCCAGCGTCCACATCGTGGGTGTCAGAAACACCTTGGAGACCGAGGACCACAGCAGCACCGCGATCAGCACGAAGATCAGATACATCGCGATCCGCCCGATGAAACGGTTCATCGCATCGATCGCGCTGATGTAACCGAGAATGACTCTAGGCATCATGCCTACCCCCGCCATGAGCAAGCTCGACGCCCAGAGCGGTCAGCGCCGGCTGAATCAGCTGCATCAACTCCCGGGCCATGGAATGAGCATCTTCCGGCGTGGCCAGCAGGTCGTTGCGAATCTCGATCATCACGTTCGCCAGGCCATTGTCGATACCGTGGCGCACCAGCGAATGGGTGACGCCGTCCTGCGGCCCGTAGGGCGCGTTGCGCTGAATGCGTCGATGGGCCAGACGATGGGCGTTCGCCAGCATCGCATCGGCCAGACGGCGATCGGCATCATGCAGAATGCCGATCTCGACCTTACGCACCCGGCCATGAAAGGTAGGCGTGAAACTGTGAACCGTGATCAGCACGGTAGGGATATCGTGAGCCTTGCGCTGTGCCAGCACCTGGGTCACAGCCTTGCAAAACGGCTCGTAGACGGCCTCGACCCGAGCGGCTCTCTGCGCTGACGTCAGCCCGCGGTTACCCGGCACCTCGACGATCTCGGAGCGCTCCGGCATTGCGCTGGCCGCCTCGGGAGGACGATTGCAGTCGTAGACCAGCCGCGAGACACGACTTGCCACCAGCGGAGCATTGAGCAATCCCGACAGCGCAATGGCCACATCGCGTGCGCCAGGATCCCAGGCGGCGTGACTGCGGCGGTGGGCGGGGTCCAGTCCCAGTCCGTGGTAGCACTCGGGAATATGGTACGACGCGTGCTCGCACAGCAGGAGAGCCGGGCCCTTGGCATACCGATAGAGAATCTCGACGTTCTGGGATAATTGTTCTAATTCGCTGGACATCATGATTTCTCCGCGACTATGTAAAGATATAGACGTCGCCAAGACCACGTGTCAATATTTTTTCAAAGACCATGAAAACGCTGAAATGTCACGGTCAGCATCCGCGCAGAACGACTCGGGAGGAGAATGTGATGGCGACCACCAATGCCGCCTCGACCGTGCGTGAACTGATCCGAGAGCACTACTCGGCGTTGACGCAAGCGGAACGCAAGTTTGCCAATGCACTACTCGATAACTATCCCGCGGCGGGTCTCGCCTCGATCACTATCGTGGCGAGCAACGTGGGGGTGTCGTCTCCCACCGTGGCGCGGATGGTCAAGAAGCTGGGATTCAAGGGCTACCCGGAATTCCACAAGGCACTGCTGAGCGAGCTGGAAGCAAAGGGCGTCGGGCCCACCAAGAGGCGCGACAACTGGTCATCCGAAGCCCCCCAGGAGCATCTGCTCAACCGGTTCTCCCAGGCGGTCACGAACAACCTGCAGCAGACCTTCGCTCATATCGATACCGAACGGTTCGATCAAGCGACCCGCCAGTTGGCCGATACCGAGAAGCGTCTTTACATTGTCGGTGGGCGCATCACCCAGGCGCTGGCCGATTATGCCTTCACGCATTTCCAGGCGGTGCGCCCCGGGGTGACCCATATGACCTCATCCTCGGGCACCTGGCCGCATTACGTGCTGGACATGGAGCCCGGGGACACCTTGCTGATCTTCGACGTCCGGCGGTACGAGACCAACCTGCTGCGCCTGACGGAAATAGTAAAAAAGCGCGGTGCGCAAATCGTGCTATTCACCGATCAGTGGGGCTCCCCCATCTCGACACTCGCCGATTTGACCTTTCACTGCCGGGTGGAAATCCCCTCGGGCTGGGATTCCAACGTAGCGACCATGATGCTGCTGGAAACCATGATCGCCTCGGTCCAGGAGCAACGCTGGCCCGACGCTCGTGATCGCTATGAGCGGTTGGATGAGTTGTTCGACAAGACTCATTTCTTTCGCAAGTTCACCTGACGCCGAGATTCAGTCTCTTCGCTCCACGCCCTGGCCACAGCCCACCAGCGTTTGATCGCCCTGCTCGACGCTCACCTGCACCGGGTAGGGCTTGCCGCTCATGTTGTCGAAACATGCCCGTGCCCGCAGCCGGACGGTGATGGGAGTGCCATCGTCATGCGCGCGCAGCGTCATGGCCGCTTGATGCCCGTTATCTAGCCGGGCGACATGATAAGGCAAGGTTCGCACGTGCTCGCCGTAATCCGTGGTGAGCGTCATCCGGGACGTCTCGCGATCGAGTTCGAGCAGCCAGCCAGGCTCGTTGCCGCGTGCCTGAAAGATCACGCCCGGCGCCGCCTTCCGGGTCGTCGACTCGCGACGCGCGTCGCGCTGGCACGCGAGCTGGCCGTTGTCGCTTTCGACATGCGCCTGCCCGTCGTGCTCCACGAACGACAACGTGCCCTTCTCATAGCGTTCGCCCTCGGCGACGACGGTGCGCGCCAGTTCGTAGTAGCCCTGGCCGGACCATAGCCGCAGATGCCCCTTGGGCGCCGCCGAGATCAGGTCCTGAGCCGGCGTGCAGCGCCAGGAGACGAACGCCTCCGCGCCATCGGCGAAGAAGGCGCTCGGCAGCAACGGCGACGTGGGGGCATCGTCGGCCTTGTCCGCCACGTCATCGAGACGCGGCGGTGGCGTGAACTCTTCTCCCGAGGCGTCGCTCACGCGTGGCGGCTCTGTGGAACTCGCGCAACCGCTCAATACGGCCGCGCACATCACACCCGACAGGACGTGCCGTGCACGTCGAGACACGCTGGGAAACATTCAGCTTCTCCTTGCTGGATGGCGCATGCCCATGCATCGAGAGCATGCTCCATGCGATATCGTTCAATCAAAGACGGCCGATAGCATAACAGCCCGTTCGCCGTGAGAAACGTCACTGCCGCAAGAAACGCAAACGCCGCCGGGGGATGCCCCGGCGGCGCGTGCAGGACGTCGTCGGACGACCTCAGCCGTAACGGCGACGCAACTCCCGTGCGGCCTCCACCATGTTGGCCAGCGCCGGCTCGACTTCGGCCCACCCGCGTGTTTTCAGGCCACAGTCCGGGTTCACCCAAAGCCGCTCGGCCGGGATTTTCTCGGCGGCCTTTTCCATCAGGCTCACCATCCATTCCACCTCGGGAATGTTCGGCGAATGGATGTCATACACCCCCGGGCCGATCTCGTTGGGATACGCGAAATCCTGAAAGGCATCGAGCAGTTCCATGTCGGAACGCGACGTCTCGATGGTGATGACGTCGGCATCCAGGGCCGCGATCGCCGCGATGATGTCGTTGAATTCCGAGTAGCACATGTGCGTGTGGATCTGCGTCTCGTCACGGGCCACCGCCGCGCTCAGCTTGAAGCTTTTCACTGCCCAGTCGAGATACTCCTGCCACTCACCCTGCCGCAGCGGCAGGCCTTCACGCAGTGCCGGCTCGTCGATCTGGATGATCTTGATGCCTGCCGCCTCGAGATCGGCGACCTCGTCCCGGAGGGACAGGGCAATCTGCCGACAGGTGGCATCGCGCGGCTGGTCATCGCGGACGAAGGACCACTGCAGGATGGTCACCGGGCCGGTGAGCATGCCCTTCATCGGCTTGTCGGTCAGCGATTGCGCGTATTCGCTCCAGCGCACCGTCATCGGCCCGGGACGGCTCACATCGCCGAAGATCACCGGCGGCTTCACGCAGCGCGAGCCGTAACTCTGCACCCAGCCGAAACGCGTGAAGGCAAAGCCGTCCAGCAGCTCGCCGAAGTACTCGACCATATCGTTACGTTCCGGCTCGCCGTGCACGGGCACGTCGATGGCCAGCGCTTCCTGGCGTTCGACGGCATGGGCGATTTCGTCGCGCATGCGGGCCTCGTAGTCATCGCGGCTCAGCTCGCCGCTCTTGAAGGCGCGTCGTGCGGCCCGGATGTCCTGGGTCTGCGGAAAGGAGCCGATCGTGGTGGTCGGAAACAGTGGCAGGTCCAGGTGGCGATGCTGCGCCTTGGCACGCGTCGCGTAGGGGCTTGCACGCTCGGCATCGTCGGCGGACACCGCCGCCAGACGCTCGCCCACGGCCGGCTTGTGGATGCGCGGCGATTGACGGCGTGCGTCCAGCGCCGACGTCGCAGCTTCCAGTCGCGCGGTGTCTTCCGGCGTGGCGCGACCGTCGAGCAGATGCGCCAGCGTGACGATCTCGTCGAGCTTTTGCCGCGCGAAGGCCAGCCAGCTCTTGAGCTCGGCATCGAGGTCGGTTTCCGCGTCGAGGTCCACCGGCACATGCAGCAACGAGCAGGAGGCGGAGATCCACAGGCGCTCGCCGAGACGCGCCCGGGCTACCTGCAGACGCTCACGCAGCGCTGCCAGATCGGCGCGCCAGATGTTGCGCCCGTCGATGGCGCCAAGGGACAGCACCTTGTAGGTGGGCAGGCGATCGAGCACGGCGTCGAGTTGCTCGGGCGCCCGCACCGTGTCGATATGCAGGCCGGCTACCGGCAGCCCTGCGGCAAGGCCCAGGTTGTCGCCCAGCGCCCCGAAGTAGGTCGCCAGCAACAGCTTGACCGGCGCGGATTGCAGCTTGTTGTAGGCGGACTCGAACGCCTGGCGCCAATCGCGGGGCAGATCCTGCACCAGCGCCGGCTCGTCGAGCTGCACCCATTCGACACCTTGCGCGGCGAGACGCTCGAGGATTTCCCCATAGACCGACAACACGTCGTCGAGCAGCGTCAGGCGGTCGAGCCCGGCACTCTTTTCCTTGCCCAGCCACAACCAGCTCACCGGCCCCAGCAGGGCCACCTTGACCGGATGCCCCGCGGCCTGGGCCTCGGCGACCTCGTCGAACAAGCGCGTGGACGCCACCCGGAAGCGCTGGCCGGCATGCAGCTCGGGCACCAGGTAGTGATAATTGGTATCGAAGTACTTGGTCATTTCGCAGGCGGCGGCGGGGGTGCCGCTCGGCGCGCGGCCACGCGCCATGCGAAATGTCGTATCCAGGTCGACATCGCCGTCGATGGCGCCGAAGCGCGGCGGCACCGCGCCGAGCATCGCGCTGACGTTCAGCACCTGGTCGTAGAAGGCGAAATCGCCGACGGTCACGAAATCGAGTCCCGCATCGCGGCTGGCCTGCCAGTGCTCGGCCCGCAACGCCTGGCCACGACGTTCCAGCTCGGCCTGGTCGATATCTCCCTTCCAGTAAGCCTCGACGGCCTTTTTGAGTTCGCGATTCGCGCCAATGCGCGGATAGCCAAGAATGTGTGCCAGCGCCATCGTGTTTCCCCTTGCGGTATCCGGCTAGAATGAGTGACTTTCAGCAATAAGTGACTTTCTGTATCACGGCGTCGCGGTGCCGTGACGCGCTGGCAGCAGTCTCGCTGGCGACACTGAGTGAATCAAACTAAATTAACTAATCATCAAAATGAACGGCACTCATACAACATGCTCGAGCTTCGCCACCTCCGCACCCTAATCGCCCTACGCGACGCCGGCTCGCTCGTCGAAGCCGCCGAACGGGTGCATCTCACGCAGTCAGCGCTGTCTCACCAGATCAAGGATCTCGAGGAGCGCCTGGGCAGCCCCTTGTTTCTACGCAAGACACGCCCGGTCACCTTCACGCGTGCCGGGGAACGCCTGCTCGCGCTGGCGGAACAGATCCTGCCGCAGATCCGCATGGCCGAACGCGACCTGGCACGCCTGGCCGGTCATGAACAGGGCCGGCTGCACATGGCCATCGAGTGCCACAGCTGCTTTCAGTGGTTGATGCCGACCATCGATCATTTCCGCGACCATTGGCCGGAAGTCGAAGTCGACATTCCCAGCGGCTACAGCTTCGATGCACTGCCCTCGCTGGCGCGGGAGTCGCTGGACCTGGTCATCACCGCCGACCCCCAGCCGCTGGCCGGCATTCATTACGAGCCGTTGTTCCGTTACGAAGGCCTGCTGGCCGTGGGCAAGCAGCACCCGCTGGCACGGCGCGACTGGGTGACTCCCGAGGAACTGGCACGCGAAACGCTGATCACCTACCCGGTGGAACACACGCGCCTGGATGTCTTCACGCAGTTTCTGACGCCCGCGGGCTTCACGCCGGCCGAGGTGCGCACCGCCGAGTTGACGATCATGATGATGCAGCTGGTGGCCAGCGGGCGTGGCGTCTGCGCGCTGCCCAACTGGGCGCTCACCGAATACCTGGAGCGCGGCTATGTACGCGCCCTGCATCTCGGCGAGCAGGGGGTGTGGAGCACGTTGTTCGCGGCGATCCGCGAAGAAAGCCGCGACGCCCCGTGGATGGAGGATTTTCTGCGCACCGCGAGGGAAACGTCCTTCGCCGTCCTCGCGGGCATCAAGCCGGCGTAGGCACCGCCCCGGGCATCAGGCCTCGCCACCGTGCGACGGCCTGGCCTTGCCCTGGCGCCGCTCGTGCTGGGCCACTCCGGCGGTGGACAGCAGCAGACTGAAGCGCGCGCCGCCGAGTTCCGTGCTGCGCTCGACCACCACGCTACCGCCGTGCCAGATCATGATTTTCTGCACGATGGACAGCCCCAGCCCGTAGCCTCCGGAGCGCCGCGTGCGGCTGTCGTCGAGCCGCGCGAAAGGCTTGAAGATCAGCAGACGATCGGCTTCGGGCACCCCGGCGCCGTCGTCTTCGACATCCAGACGAACCGCACGGGGGTCGCGCATCACCCGCACCCAGACACGCGCTTCCGCATGCCGGCACGCGTTGGCCACCAGGTTGGAAAGCGCACGCTGCAGATAGCGCGGGTCGGCCTCGACGTCGACGTCCTCGCCATCCAGCACTTCCAGCGTCAGGTGCGGATGCAGCGGCGCCAGCGTCTCGACCACGCGACGTGCCATGGCCCGGCAGTCGGTGGTTTCAGTGGCGAGCTGGATGCCCTGGGCACTGTCGCTGCCCAGACGGGCGTACGTCAGGATCTCGTCGACCAGTTGATCGAGCTCCTCGATATCGCCGTCGATATCCTGCAGCTGGCGGCGCACCACCGGCTCGTCGGTCATGTCCTCGACCATCTGCACGGCGAAGCGAATTCGCGCCACCGGGGTACGCAGCTCATGGGACACGGCGCGAATCATTTCCTGCTGGGTGCGCAGCAACGACTGCACCTGGGCGGCCATGCCGTTGAACGCCATGCCCAGGCGCCCCAGGAAGTCGCTGCTCTCCACCTTGACGCGGGTATCCAGGTGGCCCCCGGCGATGCGTGTCGCCGCCCGCTCCAGACGCTCCACGCGTCCCTCCACGCCGCGCACCACGAGATAGATGGTGCCGGCCAGCACCAGCAGCACGATCCCCAGCAAGGCGAGCGCCAGCGATACCGGCATCGGTTCGAAGGAAGGAATCGGCCCGATCGTCAGCCAGCGGTCCGATCCCAGACGCGCATGCACGTAGAGCACCCCGAGCCCCGGCTCGAGACGCACGACGACTTCGCCTCCCTCGAGCCGCGCCTGTTGAATGGGGTCGACCCCCGACGGTGGCTCCGGCGCCACCCCCAGGGGAATCTTGAAGGCACGCTTGAGCCGCGCCAGGCGCGCGGCACTCTCGTCTTCCGAGACCCCGCTGAGCCAGGTCCGCAACGCCTCGGTGGCGCCCCGCAACTGCATCTCCTTGAGCGCCCCGACACGCACTTCCAACAGCCAGTCCGTGTCCGGCAGGCGGCGCAATGCCGACCAGGCCGAGTCGTGACGCTCGATCAGGGGGCGCCCCTCATCGAGGCGAGAACGCTCGAAATAGCTCAACGCGACACCGTTCATGGGTCGCAGTGTCATGGGCACGCCCAGGGTCGACGACATCGACGCCAGCCACTCGTCGCGTTCCGCGGCCGGCTGCTCGGCGGCGAGTTGCGCGAGCACCTGCATCGGCCCGCTGGCGAGGCGTTCACGGTAGTTCTCCTGGCGCACTTGATCGACCACGAGATAGCCGAGCAGGGCCAGCCCGAAGGTCAGCACCAGCGCGAGCAGCAATAGCGCATACACACGCAGGAAGGTGCTATCCGACAGTGTGCGCCGGATCAACGTCAGCTATCCCTGACGAAAAGATAGCCCTTGCTGCGCACGGTCTTGATCCGGTGCGGATGATTGGGATCGTCGCCGATCTTGGGCCGGATTCGCGATACGCGCACGTCGATCGAACGATCCTGACCGTCGTACTTGATCCCCCGCAACTGCGAGAAGATTTCCTCCCGGGTCAGCACGCGTCCCGCATTGTCGGCCAGCAGCCACAACAGATCGAACTCGGCGCTGGTCAGGTCGATGCGCTCGTCGTCGAGCCATGCTTCGCGGGTGGCGCTATCGATGAGCAGATTGCCGAAGGTCAGTCGTGTGGCCCCGCTGGCTGCATCCAGTGTATCGGCGCGCCGCAGCAAGGCTCGCATGCGCGCCAGCAGGACACGCGGCTGAACGGGTTTGGGCACGTAGTCGTCCGCCCCCATTTCGAGCCCCAGGACCTGGTCCATGTCATCGGTACGCGCGGTCAACATGAGGATAGGGCCGGCGTAATGGCCGCGTACCCGGCGGCAGATGGAAAGGCCATCCTCACCGGGTAGCATGAGGTCGAGAATCACTATGTCCGGCTGTTCATCGAGGATGCGTTCGACGGCACGCGCGCCGTCGTATTCCAGGTCGACCCGGAACTCGTTGGCCTCGAGATATTCGCGCGTCAAGTGCGCCAGCCGCTCGTCGTCCTCTATGATCAGGACGTGATCGTGATGTTTGCTGCTGTCCAAGCTGTCATCCATCCCTTTGCATTGGTGCCATGAAGCCCTGCCTACCTTCGGCCTTGTCGTGCGAGTTCCTTTCGCCTCTTTTTTATTGTCTAGCGCGCCTTTCTTGTCTGTCTGCACGCTATTCCGGCTTGGCCGGAATGAGCGACATGACGGGGGTTGAATGTCGCCACTCCCTACCATAGCGGATAGCGGACAATGATACCCGAAATCACTCTCGACTAGATGTCGAGCATCATAGAGATAGACACGCATCTTGAAAAATCGTCCCGTGCCAGCGGGTTACGAAAAACTTGACGAAGCGCAAGAACGGCCCCCAGGAGAGCCACAGACTATCCACAACTTATCCACTTGCGACCCCCGAAAAACGGCTCTATCTTGTGCTCATCACACAGACGGCCCCCATATATAGGGACGCTCGTATTTCTCGTGCTCGCCCCGATTGGTACTTTCGTGGCATGAAAATGCCGCTAAAAGCGACGAAATCGGCGATCGTCACGTTATCACGGGATTTCTCGAGATACGGACATCGAACGGCAGCTCTTACCCGGACCCGTAAAGACAGGAAGGCGTCATGGATACCTCTATTTCCCCTGGCAAGGCGTCAGTGGACATCACCGCGCCGCAACGACTGCGCGTCATCAAGCGTGGGGGTGAAGTCGCGGCCTTCGACGGCAGCAAGATCTCGGTGGCGATCACCAAGGCGTTCATCGCCACCGAAGGCGACAACGCCGCTGCATCGTCGCGCATCCGTGAATTCGTCAGCGAGGCCACCCAGAGCATCGTCGACACCTTCCTGCGGCGCATGCCCGACGGCGGCACGCTGCATATCGAGGACATCCAGGACCAGGTGGAGCTGGCACTGATGCGCGCCGGCGAGCAGAAGGTCGCCCGTGCCTATGTGCTGTATCGCGAGGAGCATGCTCGCGCTCGCCAGCCCCAGGGCGCCGATATCGCCAAACCGCACCCCAGCCTCAACGTCACCCAGGCCGACGGCACCGTGCGTCCCCTCGATCTGGGCCGGGTCGAGACCCTGGTGGCCGATGCCTGCGAAGGCCTCGCCAACGTCGAGCCGCAAAAGATCGTCGATGCCTCGTTGAAGAACCTCTACGACGGCGTCCCCATCGACGGCGTGGCCACCGCGCTGATGATGACCGCGCGCACGCTGGTCGAAAAGGAACCCAACTACACCTACGCGACCGCACGCCTGCTGCAGGACAACCTGCGCCGCGAGGCGCTGTCCTTCCTGGGCATCGCCGACGAGGCGACCTACCAGGAGATGGCCACACTGTACGCCCCCGCCTTCAAGGCGTATATCGACAAGGGCATCGAGTTCGAGCAGCTCGACGAACGCCTTCGCGAGTTCGATCTCGACCGCCTCGGCGCGGCGCTGGACCATACGCGCGACAATCAGTTCACCTACCTGGGCCTGCAGACGCTCTACGACCGTTACTTCCTGCACCACGACGACGTCCGGTACGAGTTGCCGCAGGTCATGTTCATGCGCGTCGCCATGGGGCTGGCGCTCAACGAGGACGATCCCGAAGCGCGGGCCATCGAGTTCTACGAACTGCTCTCCAGCTTCGACTACATGGCTTCCACGCCCACGCTGTTCAATGCGGGCACCCAGCGCAGTCAGCTTTCGAGCTGCTATCTGACCACCGTGCCGGATCAGCTGGACGGCATCTACAGCGCGATCCGCGACAACGCCCTGCTCTCCAAGTGGGCCGGCGGCCTGGGCAACGACTGGACGCCGGTACGCGCACTGGGCTCCTACATCAAGGGTACCAACGGCAAGTCGCAGGGCGTCGTGCCGTTCCTCAAGGTGGTCAACGACACCGCCGTCGCCGTCAATCAGGGCGGCAAGCGCAAGGGCGCGGTGTGCGCCTACCTCGAGACCTGGCACCTGGACGTCGAGGAATTCCTCGAGCTGCGCAAGAACACCGGCGACGATCGCCGCCGCACCCACGACATGAACACCGCCAACTGGGTGCCCGACCTGTTCATGAAGCGTGTCTTCGACGATGAGGAGTGGACGCTGTTCTCGCCGTCCACCTGCCCGGACCTGCACGACCTGTATGGCGCCGCCTTCGAAAAGCGCTACGCCGAGTACGAGGAGATGACCCGCAACGGACAGCTGAAGCTCTTCAAGCGGGTCAAGGCCAAGGACCTGTGGCGCAAGATGCTGTCCATGCTGTTCGAGACCGGCCATCCGTGGATCACCTTCAAGGATCCCTGCAACCTGCGCAGCCCGCAGAACCATGCCGGCGTGGTGCATAGCTCCAACCTGTGCACGGAGATCACGCTGAATACCTCGGCGGACGAAATCGCCGTGTGCAATCTGGGCTCGGTCAACCTGGCGCAACACATCGTCGACGGACAGCTCGACGGCGACAAGCTGAAGAAGACCGTGAAGACGGCCGTGCGCATGCTCGACAACGTCATCGACATCAATTATTACGCGGTGCCGCAGGCCAGGAACTCCAACTTCAAGCATCGCCCCGTGGGCCTGGGCCTGATGGGCTTCCAGGATGCCCTGTACCAGCTGGGCATTGCCTATGCCAGCGACGACGCGGTGACGTTTGCCGACACCTCGATGGAGCTGATCAGCTACCACGCCATCGAAGCCTCCAGCGACCTGGCCACCGAGCGCGGGCGCTATCAGAGCTTCGAGGGCTCGCTGTGGAGCAAGGGCGTGCTGCCCATCGACTCCATCGCCAAGCTGGCCGAGGAACGCGGTGCCGATTACATCGAGGTGGACACGTCCACCACCCAGGACTGGGCGCGTCTGCGCGACAAGGTCACCCGCCAGGGCATGCGCAACTCCAACGTCATGGCGATCGCCCCGACCGCGACGATCTCCAATATCTGCGGCGTCACCCAGTCCATCGAGCCGACCTACCAGAACCTGTTCGTCAAGTCGAACCTGTCGGGCGAGTTCACCGTGGTCAACGCCTACATGGTCAATGACCTGAAGGCCCGCGGCCTGTGGGACGAGGTCATGATCAACGATCTCAAGTACTACGATGGCAGCGTGCAGCCCATCGACCGGATTCCGGACGATCTCAAGGCACGCTATGCCAGCGCCTTCGAGGTCGAGCCCAAGTGGCTGGTGGAAGCCGCCGCGCGGCGCCAGAAGTGGATCGATCAGGCCCAGTCGCTGAACCTCTACATTGCCGGCGTCTCGGGCAAGAAGCTCGATGTCACCTACCGCATGGCCTGGTTCCGCGGTCTCAAGACCACCTATTACCTGCGTGCGCTGGGCGCCACTTCGGTGGAGAAGTCCACCGTCGATCGCGGCAAGCTCAATGCCGTGGGCAATACCGGCGGCTCCGCCAGCCCGCAACCCGCGGCTGCTCCCTCGCCCAGCCCCAGCCCGGCGGCGAGCGACGCCGGCGGCGAGGCACGCGGCATCGATGACTTCCTGACCGGCAAGAGCGGCAGCGGCTCACGCGCGCCCTCGGCAGGCGACATCGACGAACTGGGCTGCGAGGCCTGTCAGTAACCCAGCCACGCGCTTCGCGCGGCGAGCCGCGCGAAGCGCACACAGTCTAGCCACCGGCGTCAGCGCATGACGCCGCCAGCGAGAGAACGGGACGGACACATGCTGAACTGGGACGAATTCCACGAAGACACGGTTGATGACGAGAGCGCCGCCGCCGAGGCGCAAAAGCCCGCGCCGGCTGCCAAGCCGACACCGCAGGCCACGCCCGAGGCGCCGGCCCCCGAGCAAGTGCGCGAAAGCGCTTCCCGTTATCAGGTTGCCGATGAAGATCGCCTGACACGGGCGCGCAAGGCACTGGACGAACTCGACGTCGCCGCCGGCCTGGAAGAGCTGGAAATGGGCGCGGCACGCATCGAGGTCGACGACAAGCAGATGATCAACGCCCGCGCCGACCTCAACCAGCTGGTGCCCTTCAAGTATGAATGGGCCTGGCAGAAATACCTGGATGGCAGCGCCAATCACTGGATGCCGCAGGAAGTGAACATGAACGCCGACATTGCGCTGTGGAAAAGCAATGACGGCCTGACCGAAGACGAGCGCCGCATCGTCGAGCGCAGCCTGGGATACTTCTCGACCGCCGACTCGCTGGTCGCCAACAACCTGGTGCTGGCGCTTTATCGCCTGATCACCAATCCCGAGTGCCGCCAGTACCTGCTGCGCCAGGCGTTCGAGGAAGCCATCCACACCCACGCCTACCAGTACTGCGTGGAATCGCTGGGCATGGACGAAGGCGAAGTCTTCAACATGTATCGCGAAGTGCCCTCGGTCGCCGCCAAGTCGGCGTGGAGCCTCAAGCACACCCAGTCGCTGGCGCGTCCGGACTTCCACACCGGCACCCCGGAGACCGACCAGGAGCTGCTGCGCAACCTGATCGCCTTCTACTGCGTGACCGAAGGCATCTTCTTCTACTGCGGCTTCAGCCAGATTCTCTCCATGGGTCGGCGCAACAAGATGACCGGTGTCGCCGAGCAGTTCCAGTACATCCTGCGCGACGAGTCCATGCACCTGAACTTCGGCGTCGACATGATCAATCAGATCAAGATCGAGAACCCGCACCTCTGGACGCCGGAATTCCAGGACGAGGTCACGCAGATGATCATCGAGGGCACCGAGCTGGAAATCGCCTATGCGCGCGATTCCATGCCGCGCGGCGTACTCGGCATGAACGCGGCGATCATGGAGGAGTACCTGCACTTCATCTGCAACCGCCGCCTGGCGCAGATCGGCTTGAAGGAACAGTATCCCGGCGCGGAGAACCCGTTCCCGTGGATGAGCGAGATCATCGACCTGCGCAAGGAAAAGAACTTCTTCGAAACCCGCGTCACCGAATACCAGGTCGGCGGCGCACTGAGCTGGGACTGAGGCGCCGCCTGAACGTGCGCCGCGGGCCATGCCGGACGGCATGGCCCGCTTTGCGTCATGCCTTCGCTAGCGGTAGGCTTGCCGCCGTTCCGACTTCCCTACCCAGATCACCTCGAAAGGTAAGAACATGCAACTCGGTATCATCGGACTCGGCCGTATGGGCGGCAATATCGCCCGGCGCTTGATGCGTGGCGATCACGAGGTCGTCGCCTACGACCGCGATCAATCCATCGCCTCGGCATTGATCGAGGATGGCGCCACTCAGGCAGACTCGCTGATCGACTTGATCGACAAGCTGGCAGCGCCACGCGTGGTATGGGTCATGCTGCCTGCCGGCGACCCCACCGAGGAAACGATCCAGGCCCTCGCCGAACGGTTGGCGCCAGGCGACATCATCATCGACGGCGGCAATACCTTCTACAAGGACGACATCCGCCGCGCCAAGACCCTGGCCACCAAGGGCATCCATTACGCGGACGTGGGCACCTCGGGCGGCGTCTGGGGCCTCGAGCGCGGCTACTGCATGATGGTCGGCGCCGAACGCGATGTCTTCGAGCACCTCGATCCGCTGCTCGATACCCTGGCCCCCGGTTACGGCAACCTGGAGCGCACCCACGGCCGCAACGCGCCGCACGACAGCGCCGAGCGCGGCTACATCCATGCCGGGCCGGTGGGCGCCGGGCATTACGTGAAAATGGTGCACAACGGGATCGAGTACGGCCTGATGCAGGCCTACGCCGAGGGCTTCGAGCTGATGCAGAGCAAGTCGTCGCCGGACCTGCCGGAAGACGAGCGTTTCGACCTCAACCTCGCCGACGTGGCCGAGGTCTGGCGTCGCGGCAGCGTGGTCTCGTCCTGGCTGCTCGACCTCACCGCCCAGGCACTGACCGGCGACCCCAAGCTCGATCATTACTCCGGCGCCGTCGCCGACAGCGGCGAGGGACGCTGGACCATCGACGCCGCCGTCGAGCAAGGCGTCGCCACCCCGGTACTGGCCAACGCCCTGTTCGCGCGTTTCAACTCGCGCAAGGACAGCACCTACGCCAACCGGCTGCTCTCCGCCATGCGCTTCGGTTTCGGCGGCCACGTCGAACCGCCGAAGTGAGCGCTGATTGAAAGCCGTGGTGCCTGCCGCCGGAAGCGTCGGCGGCAGGCACTAGCACGACGCCCCGGCTGGCGCATCCACCTCGGCACACGTCAGCACATGAGTGACGAAACGGCGCACTCGCACGAGTTCGCCGAGATGCTCGGGGTGCACCAGGTAGTAGGCGTCGGGTCCCTTGAGGACGTGCGGCCAGGCCAGGGACAGGCGGCCTTCGGCCAGCTCGGTGTCGACGAAGAAACGCGGTACCAGGGCGAGACCACCGCCGCTCATCGCCGTGCGGATCAGCATCTGGAAGGTCTCGAAGCGAGTGCCATGGTAACTGCGCTCGGTGGTGATGCCCTGGTCGGCGAACCAGCGGTGCCAGGCATCCGGGCGCGTGGAGAGGTGCAGCAGGCGGCACTCGGCCAGGTCGGCGGCGCTCGTCGGTTGCCGTCTGGCCAGGTAGTCCGGTGCGCCGACCGCGACCACCTCCTCGTCGAACAGCTTGTGGCACTCCAGTTTCGGCCAGCGACCATGCCCGTGGAAGACAGCCACATCGATACCTGCCTGATCCAGGTCGAAGGGCTCGACATGGTCGCTAACGCTGAGGTCGATGTGCGGGTTGGCGTTCAGGAAGTCGGGCAACTGGCGGGCCAGCCAGCGGGCCCCGAAGGTCGGCAGGCAGGCCACCCGCAGCACCTCACCCTGCCCGCTGTAGCTCATGATCGCGTTCGCTGACATCTCGATCCGGGCCAGAATCTTGCGTACTTCAGTAAGGTACAGCGCGCCCTCCGGCGTCAGCACCAGGGTGCGGCGCACACGCCGGAACAGCTTGTGCTGCAGATACGCTTCGAGTTGCGCCACTTGCTTGCTGATGGCGCTCTGGGTAATGCTCAGTTCGTCGGCGGCACGTGTGAAACTCATATGCCGTGCAGCCGCCTCGAAGCATTGCATGGTGATGGTCGAGGGCAGGTGGCGTGCCGTCATGCGTCTTCTCCGCGACGGAATGAATTCGCAACGCTCATGCTGAAATCTCATGCCCAGGCTTTATTTAAAGCATTCAAGCGCAATACATGAGTTAAAGGAATGGGTAGCGCGCTTTTTTTCGTTTGCCGATGCGATGGGAGCTCTGGTCTCATCACCTCCATGATGGGCACCGCGCTCACGAACGGCGCTGGGCCCTTGTTCGACTTGAGAGGTACCTCCGATGACAACCCTCGTTTCCCATCACGAGATTCGTGACCGTTTTTCCAAGGCCATGTCGGCCATGTATCAGGCCGAGGTGCCACAGTACGAAACCCTGCTCGAGCTGGTGGCGGAAGTGAACCGCGAGACCCTCGAGCGCGACCCCGAACTGGCCGAGCGACTCGCGACCCACGACGAACTGAATCGTCTCGGCGTCGAGCGGCACGGTGCCATTCGTGTCGGCAGCGCCGAGGAGCTCGCCATGCTGCGCCGGTTGTTCGCGGTGATGGGCATGGTCCCGGTGGGCTACTACGATCTCTCCGAAGCCGGCGTGCCGGTACATTCCACCGCCTTCCGCCCCATCGACGACGAGGCCCTGGCGCGCAATCCCTTCCGTGTCTTCACGTCCCTGCTGCGCCTAGAACTGATCGAGAGTCCCGAACTGCGCGAGCGTGCCGCCGGCATTCTTGCCGCGCGCGACATCTTCACAACCGGCGCACGCGAGCTGATCGCGCTCAATGAAACACAGGGGGGACTGAGCGACGAGCAGGCCGAGCGCTTCGTGGAAGAGGCGCTGGAGACCTTTCGCTGGCACCGAGACGCCACGGTGGATCTGGACACCTACGAGGCGCTGCATGCCGAGCACCGGCTGATCGCCGACGTGGTCTGCTTCCGCGGGCCGCACATCAATCACCTGACGCCGCGCACCCTGGACATCGACGAGGTCCAGCGGCGGATGCCGGCGGCGGGGATGAATCCCAAGGAAGTCATCGAAGGCCCCCCGCGTCGCGCCTGCCCGATCCTGCTGCGCCAGACCAGCTTCAAGGCCCTGGAGGAGCCGATCCGCTTCGCCGGCGATCGCCAGGGCACCCACACCGCACGCTTCGGCGAGATCGAACAGCGCGGCGTGGCGCTGACGGCCAAGGGACGCACCCTCTACGACCGGCTGCTCGGCGAGTCGCGCCGACGCACCGCCGGCCTGAGCAACGAGGCGCACCAGCGCGTGCTGGCCGAGGTCTTCGCCGATTTTCCGGATACCGAGGCCGAACTGCGCCGTCAGGGCCTGGCCTTCTTCGAATACCGGACGACCGAGGCGGGACGCGAGGCCGGCGCGATCGCCGAGACCGAGGTCGAGCGGTTGATCGAGCAGGGACTGATCATGGCCCGGCCGATCACCTACGAGGATTTCCTGCCGGTCAGCGCGGCCGGTATCTTTCAATCGAACCTCGGCGGTGACGGCAGCGAGGCCTATGCCGGTCACGCCAACCGCGAAGCCTTCGAGGAGGCACTGGGCGCGCCGGTTACCGACGAGCTGACGCTCTATGCCGAACGCGAGCGGAGTTCTCTGGATGCCGCTCTGACGTCTCTGGGCATCCCTCCAGTCCGCTAGGCGTCCTGCCCGAGCGAACGCCGCCAGCGAGCCTCCAGGCTATCGGGGCCGCTGGGGCCGAACAGCGCGCAGGATTCGCCGCGGTACCAGGCCCACATCTGGTCGCCGTAGCTGTAGTGCCACCACTCGCTGGGCAGGTTGGCGAAGCCGGCATCGACCATGGCGTGATAGAGAATCCGCCGCCGATCACGATAGGTGCGCGTGTCGGCGTCACCGGCGTGATGCTCGAAATGCACGGTATGCGATGCCGCCCGCGCCTCGTCGAAGGCAGACCCCATGTCCAGCAGCAGCCCATCGGCATCGCACAGCGCCACGTCCACCGCGCCGCCGGTGAGGTGCGGGCTCGGACGATCCACCCGCTCGCTGGGCGGCGACACGAAGGCCCGGGTCATCGCTCGTCGATCCGACTCGTCGAGATCCGCATAGCGTGTTTCCACCATTTCCAGCAGGGTGTCGTAGAGGTGGCGCTGCACGACGTAAGGTCGCCAGGCATCCAGCACTACCAGCCCCAGGCCGTCCGGCAAGTGCCGCGCCACCTCGAGAAGCCGCCGATAGACGGCCTCCCGCGCCCAGCATTCGGGCACCGCCCCGGGGACCCCCAGGGCATGGTAGAGGGGCAAGGTGCGCAGCATCGGCGCGGCGAGGCTGACCGGGTGCAGCGCCCCGCCCTCGTCGACGATGGGAATGGCTGCGATCGTCTCCCACGGCGGCTCGGCGATGGGATCAATGGGACGGAGCGTCGAATCAGTCACGTTCACGCGGTTCGTTTCCAGCAAGCAGTTCGTTTCCAAGATGAAGTCAGCCAAGAGTATTCGGGAGCCAGGTGATCAATCCGGGGAAAGTGATCAGCACCAGCAGAACCGCCACCGCCGTCAGAATGAACGGCCAGATGGTGCGGAACAATACGGTGATATCCAGTCGGCTGACTGCTGCCGCTATGAACAGGCAGGCCCCCATCGGTGGAGTGATCAAGGCAATGGTGATATTCAGCGTGATGATGATCCCCAACGCCACCGGATCGATACCGGCAGCCAGCGCCACTGGCGTGAAGACCGGCGAGAGCAGCATCAATGCCGACACCTCTTCCATGAACATGCCGGTGACGAACGTGATGGCACTGAGCATCAACAGCACGATGACCGGTGATGCAATGAAGGGCTCGAGCAAGCCGGCGAAACGCTCCGGCGCCTGGGCATAGGCCAGTTCCCAACTGATGACAGAAGAGATGCCGATGATCATGAAGATCGCCGCAGCCAGGCGCGTGGTCTCGACCAGTGCCCGCCAGAAGGCCAGCGGACGCAGTTCGCCCAACGCCAGGCCACACAGCGCCACGTAAAGCACGGTCAGCGCCCCGGACTCGGTGGGCGTGACGAAGCCCAGCACGATGCCGGCGACGATGATGAACGGCGCCACCAGCGCCGGCAGCGCGCCCCGCACTGCCGCGAACACCTCACTCCTCGCGGGTAGCGTGGTGCGACGCTCGAGGCCGGCACGCCGGGCGTGAATGGCATTCATGACCATGAACGCCAGCGCCAATAGCAGCCCCGGCACGACGCCGCCCAGAAACAGCTGCCCCACCGACGTATTGGTCTGCGCGCTGTAGAGAATCATGAAGATGCTCGGCGGAATGATCGGCCCGATCAATGAGCTGCCGGCGGTCAGCCCGGCGGCGAAGGCAGTGGAATACCCCTCACGGGTCATCGCCGGGACCAGCAATGACCCCAGTGCCGAGGCATCGGCCGCGGCCGAGCCATTGACGCCGGACATGAACACGCTGCCGACCACGTTGACGTGGCCGATGCCACCGCGCAGATGGCCGACGAGGAGACGCGCGACACGCATCAGCCGCTCTGTCATGCCAACGGCATTCATCAGGTTGCCGGCGAGAATGAACAAGGGGATGGCCATCAGCGAAAAGCTGTTGAGCCCACCGAAGAACTGCTGCGGCATCATGCGCGCGATCATTCCAGGATCCACGAACACAAAACCCACCAGCGCCGTCGCGGTCAAGGTCAAGAACAGAGGCACCCCCAGCAGGGTATTGACCAGCAAGGCGGCGAACATCGTGGCAACCATCATGATGCCGCCTCCTCGGTCGGCCCGGCGTCATCGACACCGGGCCGGGGCAGCGCGCGCGGTCCATGGAGCAGCACCTGCAAGGCAAGCAGACCGAAGCCCAGCGGCATGGCCATCATGGGAATGCTGCGGCTGATGCCCAGCCCCTGCGAGGTGAAGTAGCTGACCGACAAGGCGTATTGCCAACTCCACCAGGTCATCGCCAACGCCAGCGACAGGGTCAACAACCACTGGTAGCCCAACAGTATCCGGCGCGAACGATGTCCCAGGTGGCGTTCGAGCAGCGCCACGCGCATGTGCTCGCCACGCACCCAGACGCTTCCTGCAATCAGCAGCGCCGATGCGATCAGGCAGTAGCGGGCCAGTTCATCGCTCCAGATCGGCGCCTGGCCGACGACATAGCGGGTCACGACACCGTAGAGGATATCGACCAGGGTCACGAGCAGGGCAAGACCACCGAGCGCCGTGGTCACCCGCCCCAATAGTCTCAGCAAGGTATCTCGATACATGATGATCCCGCGTGTCGCGACCGACTACCTGCCGATCGCGACACGCGCCTCAAGGAAGTGAAGGAAGAAAACCTCAGTTGGCGAGCAGGTCACTCTGCCCAGCATCTTCGAGGGCCATTTCGATCCATGCCCGGTCAATGCCCTGCTCGTCCGTCAGCCACTCGATATAGGCCGGCTGCCCCTTCTCGCGGAAGGCAGCAAGCTCATCCTCGGTGGGCTCGATGACTTCCATGCCCTGGTCGGCCAGGAACTGGATGCGCTCGTCGACCCGCTTCTCGACATCTTCCCGGTTGAGCTCGCTGGCTTCCTGGACAGCCGCCTCGATCGCTTGGCGGTTTTCTTCGGAAAGGTCGTCGTACCATTCGCCGTTGGCAATCAAGAACTGGTCCGAATACTGCACATTGGCCAGTGTCAGATACTTCTGCACCTCGTAGAGGCTGCCCATGATGATGTACATCGGCGGGTTCATCTGGCCATCGGCGACGTTGGTCTTGAGCGCCATGTAGGTATCGGTCCAGGGGATCGGCGTGCCGGAGGCACCAAAGGCCTCGTAAAGCGCTACCTGGCTGGGGTCCATGGCACGAAAGCGCAGGCCCTCGAAATCCTCCGGACTGCTGATGGGACGCTTCGAGTTGGTGAAGTCGAGGAAGCCGCCCTCCTCGATGACACCGAGCAGCTCGGCGCCGGTACGCTCCTCGAGAGTATCCTCGACCTTGTTCCAGTAATCGCCCTCGTCGAAGAACTGGTGGGCGGCTTCATAGTCCTCGAACAAGAAGGGAATCGCGCTGACATAAATCTCCGGCACGATCGGCGACAGGCCGGCGAACGATGCAATGTTCAAGCTCGGGGTATTGATGACCTGCTCCATGCGTTCCTGCTCTTCGCCGAGCATGGAGTTGGGGTAAAGCTTGAGCTGAATGTCGCCATCGGTCTTCTCCTCTACCAGTCGCTTGAGGTTGCTGGCAAAGAGGTGCACGGCATTCTTGTCGGTATCGGGGGGGCCGTTGTAGCTCAGATTGAGGGTGGTCGCCGCATTGGCCAGGCTCACGGTGGCCATCATGCCGGTCGTGACGGCGGCCAGCAGGACGTTGCGCGGGGTGAGGATACGCATGGATGTCTCCTTGTTGTTATGCAGAGTCGAGAGGGATCGGTGTCGAACCACGACGACATGCCAACGCTAGCCGTTGCGTTGTTGACCTTTCAAGCGATTGAGTGTTGCTTTCAAGGCAACGTCTGCGTGTCCAGAACCCGCGGCGCATCGGCGCTGAAAAAGCGCATGCTGCGGCGCAAGTGCTTGATGAAGGCCTGCGCCGCGATCGTCAACGGCCGTTCCGCCCGGGTGACGATTCGCGCCCTGGCATCACGCAGCACGCTGGCATCGACCTCGCGCGCCACGATACTGCCCTCATGGATCTCTTCGAGCACCGTGAGCTCCGGCATGAACGTCACGCCCAAGCCCGAACGCACAAAATTCTTGAGAACCGAGACTGAATTGGTCTTCATCCTCGGCCGGTAGGACAGATGTGCCGCATAAAGCGCCATATCGACCAGTTGGCCCATGCCGGTGTGGCCGTCGATCAACGCCAGCGGATGGTCGGCAATATCCGCAAGCGGCAGCGGTGTCGGTGAACGCGCCAGGGGATGCTCGGCCGGCATGATCAGGTCGAGCGGCTGTCGCCTGTCGATATGCGAGACCAGGTGCGGATCATCGGGAGGCGCATACAGCAGGGCCAGATCCACGGCATCTTCCTTGACCAGCATGATTGCCTCGGTCAGTCCCGCCATGCTGACTTCGATCTCCAGCCCCGGATAGGTGGCAAGGAAGTTCTGCAGCGGCGCCGAGATCAGATCGGCGATGAACCCCTCGCCCACGGCGATGCGCACCTCGCCGCGCTCCAGATTCTGCAAGGCCTGCAAACGCGAAAGCGTGGCACGTTCGGCGGCACGCTGGTCCCGGTAATGTTGCAGCACCAGCTCTCCTGCCGGCGTCAGCGCGACACGCGACGTCCGCACCAGCAACGGTGTGCCCAATTCTTCTTCCAGGGCGCGCAGTTGACGGCTCAGCGCCGAGGGATTGACCCCGAGTTGAGCGGCGGCACGCCGGAGAGACCCATGATGAACAGCAGCATCGAGGTACTCCAGGGCACGCGACTTGAATGGTTTCATGACTCCCTCGCTCGGCGACGACTGGTTCCATGCCCGCTTCGGGCAAACGGCCCGGCGCTCGGACACACCATGCCACCCCGGCGATGGGATTGATTCCAATCCGCAACCGGCGTAGCGTACAAGGTATCGAACTCACAGGAGGCCGAATCATGGCGGAAGCCAAGAGTGTCATCAAACGTGTCTACGTTCCGACCTACGTTCGCGATCTACCGAACGGCGAGCGGGTCACCGTCCCCGGACATTACAAGAAGACACCCACGCACTCGCGCTAACGTCCGTGATCGGGTCGTGCCCGCTCGAGGGCAGTGGAACACGCATCAAGGCCCTGCCGTATCGGCAGGGCCCTTTCATGTCGGCATGGCATGCATCGCGCAACGCCCTGGGGTGGCGTCAGCGGCGCAGGTCGATCTCGCGGGTCTGGCCCTTGCCGATTTCGATCTGTTTCAGGATCAGCGGGCTGCGCGAACCGTCCGGCAGACGCACGCTGCCGGCGACATAGAAGACGCCGGCGGGAATGCCGGTGGCCTCGAAGTATCCCTGGCCGTCGGTCTCGGCATAATGGGTATACTCGCGCGCCCGCGGGTCGGCGGGCTCGATGCGCTTGCCCGCCAGCGCGACCTCGGCGGCTTCGGCGGAATAGCGCGTGGCCGGCGCGATCGATACGGTTTCGCCCTTGCCCGCCACCAGGCCGTATTGCGATGAGGCATAACGCAACCGACCCTTGAGGGTCGCGGAACCGTGTTTCTCCAGCTTGGCATATTCAGCGGCGGGAAAGTCCACCTGACGCTCGACGACATCCGCCGCCGGCTGCCCGGCCTCTTCGACCTCGACGGGTTGCGTCGGCTCCCCCGGCGGCAACATCTGGCAGCCGCTCAGCAGCCCGCCCCATAGCATCAGCCCACACAGGGCGCGTATTCGTCTCATTCCGTGAGTCATCCTGTCATGGCGCTCAGCGTGCAAGCGCCGGGTTGAGGGTATAGGTGCCCATCACGCTGGCCTGATCGAGGACATGCCCCTGCATGGCCTCGAGAACCTCGTCGCCGGTGAACTCGCCCTGCAGTTCCAGCGAGGCGACGTCCAGTGCATAGACGGTGAAATAGTAGCGGTGCACCAGGCTATCGTTCCACGGCGGGCAAGGGCCGTCGTAGCCGCCATAGATGCCTTCGAGCTGTTCGTCGTCGATGAAGAAATCCGTGTAGCTGTTGATGCCCCGCACGCCCTGAGACGTTGGGCCCGGCGCCTTGCCCTTGGCCACGACACCGTCGGCGTCCTCCCCTTCGGGGATTTCCGTCACCTCGGAAGGAATATCGATCAGTACCCAATGATAAAAGTCGCTACGGGGAAGCTCGGCAGGCACGCTGCGCCCTTCCTGATTCACGTCGCTGGGGTCCGAGGGCGCATCCGTGTCGACCACCAGCAGCACCAGGCTGCGGGTCCCGGCGGGGACATCGTGCCAGCGAACCCCCGGGTTACGATTGTCGCTGAAGCGAATGTGCTGATCGGGATCGGGCACGGCGAACGCGAAGCGCCCCGGGATGGGCTGGCCATCGATGATGCCTTGCACGTCGATACGCATGGCTGTCTCCTGACAAAACGTAACGCTGAGATGATCGAACCCAGTTTGGCACATTCATACGCCATCGCGCACATGGCAACGCCCCAATCTGCCCTGCATGCCGCCTTCGCCGCGATCAGCGGCAAAGCGACATCCCTTGCATGCCCAGATGAAAATGATTGGCATGAGCCGCGTTGTAGTCCGGCCCCAGTGTGGTTCCGAAGACGTCGCAGGCGCCATCGCGCACACGGCGCAGGAACGTGGCCGCCGAATCGTCGCCCTCCCAGTCGTCCAGCAAGACGATGCGCCGCCCGTCTGCCAGGCGAAAGGCCGCCACGTCGAGCGCCTCCGCCGTGGCATGCTGACTGCGTCGCGCGTTGTCGCGATGATAGATATTGCGACAGGCGAAGCTGCCGAAGTGACGCACCGACGCAACCGGCTCACCGAACACGTCCCGGGCGGCGGGCTGCAAGCGGTGTCGCTCGAAGAGCGTCCAGGCCACCGCCAGGGGGCAGCTGGCCACGAAACTGGCATTGAAATCGACCCCGGCGCGCCGGACGCGCACCACGTTGTCGAGCGGGCACCCCGCCACGGGGGTATGATCCTCCAGCGGCGTGTAGGCCAGCGTCCCCGGTCGCGCCGTCTCGAGCGTGGCCAGGCATGCCTGGCGATCCTCCGCGAGGCGGCCGAGCTTCCACTGTGTCACTGGCGTCAGCGGATCCTCGAGATACAGGGGTTGGAAGGGATTCCATTCACGCGGGATCGTCCAGAGCCCCTTGTCCAGGGCGATGCCCAGGGCGATTACCACGCCACCGAGGGCCAGTGTGGCAAGCGAAGGCTTCATGCGGGTTCCCGGTCGATGCAACGTCACCAGTGTAGCGAACGCCACGGGCAACGCGACGATTGTGGCGGTGCACTGCGAGAATTTGAGCGACACTGAATGCACCCTATCCTCGAGGAGATGCCACCATGCCGCGCTGGATTCCGCTCGCCTTCGTCGCCGGCTTTCTCGCCGTGCTCTGTTTCCACCAGCCGATGGCCGGGCTACTGCATGCCTATGCGATCGTGCCCTTCGCGCCCTACAGCACGACATCGGTGCCACCGCTGGGTGTGCCGCAATGGCTGTCGGCCAGTTTCTGGGGCGGCCTGTGGGGCATCGTCATGCTGTGGCTGTTCCTGCGCTATCGCATCAGCCACGGAGGGTGGTGGAAAGGCCTCGTGTTCGGCGGTATCGCCTTGACGCTGGTGGCCCTGTTCATCGTCTTCCCGCTCAAGGGGCGCGGTCTCAATCTTGCGGGGTTCCCCATCGGCTTTCTGGTCAATGGCGCCTGGGGCGTCGGCACCTGGATCTTCGCGCGTTACTTCGGCATTGCGCCGGCATCGAAGATGCGCACCTGATCACCCCCATATCAGCGTCACGAGCAATGCCAGGACGCCGACCAGCAGCGCCGTGAGCACGGCACCACTCACCAGCCGGTCAAGCCAGGCATCGAAACCGCGACGCGAACGCCACCTGCCGCCGCGCGCCTCCAGACGACGCGTGGCGCCATGGCGCTGACGCCGGCTTGCTTTGGCCATGGGCATACGTGACTCCGTGCTGAACGATCCGACTAACGATAAGGGCTGAGGTCCGATTCCACCAGAGGACGACGCAAAACGCCCGGCCGAAGCCGGGCGTTCGCCACCATCGAGCGCGTTCCTCAGGTACCGTCGCGCGTATTGATGCGCCGGTTGACCACGTTCGGTGCACGCCGGTACCGCTCGGCTTCCGCCAGCGTTTCCGCCTCGAAGGCATCGGCGCCTACCGGCGTTTCCCCATGACGATGATAAAGCGATGTCAGCATCGCCTTGCGATCGGCGCGCAATTCCTTCACCAGCACGGCAATCATGCCGTACAGGATGAAGGTGAAGGGTAACGCCGCCAGCACCGCCGCCGATTGCAGGCCATTCAACCCGCCGGCAATCAGCAGGGTCAGACAGATCGCCGCGATCAGTACCCCCCAGATCACCCGCTTGAACAGCGGCGGATTCAGCGAACCGCCATCGGTCATCTGCGACACGATATAGGTCGCCGAGTCCGCCGAGGTCACCAGGAAAATGAAGATCAGCGACAGCGCCACCACCGACAGCACATTGGAGAACGGCATCAGCTCGAACATCCGGAACAGCGCCACCGTGATGTTGTCTGCCGTGGCCGAGGCCAGTCCCACGTCGCCGGTGAGCTCCATGTTGAGCGCCGCGCCGCCGAAGACCCCGATCCACAGGCAGGCCAGCAGCGGCGGCACGATCAACACGCCGAACACGTACTCCTTGATGGTGCGCCCACGCGAGACGCGCGCCACGAAGGTGCCCACGAACGGCGACCAGGCGATGACCCAGGCCCAATAGAAGATCGTCCAGTTGCTGGCCCAGGTGTTGTCGCTATACGGCGCGACCCGCAGGCTCATGCCCACGATGTTCTGCAGGTAATCGCCGATCCCCAGGGTGATGGTCTCGAGAATGGCCACGGTGGGGCCCGTGAACAGCACGTAGAACATCAACGCGAAGCACAGCGCCATGTTGAGGTTGGAAAGGCGCTTGATGCCCTTGTCCAGCCCCGACCAGGTGGAGGCCATGTAACACAAAAACATCGCCCCCATGATGATGAACTGCCACGTCATGCCCTCTTCGACACCGAAGACCGCATGCAGGCCGCCGTTGATCTGCAGCACCGCCAGACCGATGGAGGTCGCCACCCCCATCACCGTCGCGACCACGGCAAAGACATCCAGCGCCGGTCCCAGCTTGCGCATCTTGGGACGCTTGGCGGTCATGCTCGAAAGCACGTTGGAGACCAGCCCCGCCTGGCCCTTGCGGAACTGATAATAGGCAATGATCAGCCCCACCACGGAAAACGCGGCCCACTGATGAATGCCCCAGTTGAAGAAGCTGTATTGGATGGCATAGCGTGCCGCCTCTTCGGTACCGCCTTCCACATCACCGTAGGGCGGTTCGAGGAAGTGCGTCATCGGCTCGGCCATGCCGTAGAACACCAGGCCGACGCCGAACCCCGCCGCCAGCAGCATGCTGACCCACGAGAAGAAACTGTAGGAGGGCGAACTGTCCTGGGGGCCGAGCCGAATCTTGCCATACTTGCTGCACGCCAGCGTCAGCAAGAACACCACGAACCCGAACACCGAAAACAGGTAGAACCACCCGAAATAGTGCGAAATGCCGGATAATGCCGACGACGCCGCGCTGCCGAAACGCTCGGGAAACGCCGCCCCGATGGCGACGAGAACCGCGACGATCAAGGCGGAGACGATAAATACGCGTTGCCTTCCATTGTTGGCCATGCTGCTATCCTCTTGAGTCACCCACAAGGCGATATTCCATGCCTTTCGGGCTTCTTATCACCGTGCTCGGCAGGTCTGCAATGCATGTGAGTACCAAAGCCGAGAACATGAGACCATTCGACGACAATGGCATGCTCCACACAGCACAACCATAACTTCCGTTTATATTTAATCAGATAACTCATTAATTTTCATTAAAAAGCCTTATGCCACCACCGACACGCCTGGCGTCAGCCACAGCTTGGCTCGACCGACTCTCGCACTCCCGGCACGCCCTCCCGCTCTTGTTTCTGGCCTCGGTGCTGGAGACGCTGCTGGTCCCGATCCCCATCGAGACCATCCTGATCCCGTGGATGCTTGCACAGCCCCGGCGCAAATGGCGCCTGGCAGGCGTGGCACTGGCCGGCAACCTGTGCGCCGCCGCCGTCGGCTATGCACTGGGCTCATGGGCGCTGCAAACCTGGGGAGGCACGCTGATCCCGTGGTTCGGCGGACAGGATGCCTACGCGGCCTTCCAGGCCAGAATGGCAAGCGATGGCTTCATGGCGGTCCTTGCCGTGGGGATCATTCCCATCCCGTTCCAGATCGCCATGCTCGCTGCCGGCTCGAGCGGCTACCCGTTCCTGCTTTTCATGCTCGCCGCCTTGCTGGCGCGAGGTCTGCGCTACTTCGGTCTTGCCGTCCTGGTCCATCTGGCGGGTGACGCAGCCATGTCCCTGTGGCGACGCCATGCACGCCCCATCGGCCTGCTGGGGGTGGCACTCTTCGGCGTCTGGGCCTACCTGCAGGTCACGGCATAAACGCCCTTCGGCCGGCAAGTCGTACATGATGTTAAGCAAGCGTTAAGCGTGGCGATGCAACGCTACCCTCGACTTCCTTGGTCGAGGGTAGAAAGTGATGCACGAACCACGCAGCCCCCGTTTCACCACCGTCGCGCGACCGCCCCACGTCTGGCGCGAGGCCGATATCGCCGAGCGCACCACGCTGGAGGCCTTCATCGCCGATGGCTATGCCCGCGAGCATGGCGCCACCCTGACCCACTTCCAGCCACGCCTTTTCGGCCTCTGGCGCGACGAGGAGCTCCTGGCCGCACTGGGGCTCTGCAATGCCGGTCATGCATCGCTATTCCTGGAGCGCTACCTCGAGGCCCCCATCGAGCGACGCCTTGCCGAGGTAGCAGGCGTCCCCTGCATCGCACGTCACCAAGTGATAGAAGTCGGCAACCTCGTCACGCTACGCCCCGGCCTGCTGCGTCCGCTGATCGTCATGCTGATCGGCACCCTGATCGACGAAGGGATGCAGTGGCTGACCTTTACCGCCACCACACAAGTCCGCAACGCGTTTCACAGACTCGGCCTGGAAGCGTGGCCGCTGGCCGAGGCCGACCCGGCGCGACTGGGCCAGCAACGTCACGCCTGGGGCCGCTACTACACCCACGCACCGCAGGTCATGGGAGGTGATCTGCGTCGGGCCTGGCAACTGCTCGGCAGTGGCGCGCCCAGCCAGGCCATCGTGACGCTGCCCCCGGCACGCCGGACGGGCATGCGCTCGGGCGGGGCGTCCGCCTCCATCGCGCAGGCACGAGGATGAACGCGACCATGATGACGGAACGCTTTTATCGTCACCTGGCGACCCTGGCGCATGCATGGCCGTCATCAGTGGCCCTGGAGAGCGCGCAGCGCCGACTCACCTACGCCGACTTGCATGATGAAGTCGAGACCCGTGCCAGCCGACTGCGTGCCGCGGGCGCCAGGCGTGTCGGCCTGGCGCTGGACAACGGCATCGACTGGGCGCTGTGGGACCTGGCACTGCTGTTCGCCGGCAGCATCAACGTCCCGCTGCCCGGGTTCTTCTCGGCATCGCAACAGGCCCACATCGTCGAGCGCGCCGGGCTTGACGCGCTGATCGGCCCAGCCGAGCTCGGTCAGGCGCTGGGCTTTGCCCGCGGGCCGGATGCGACGCTGTGGCGCCGACGTATCGACAGCGCACCGCCGGTGCCAGACAGCACCGTCAAGATCACCTTCACCTCGGGGACCAGTGGTGCCCCCAAGGGCGTCTGCCTGAACGCCGAGACGCAACTGCGCACCGCCGAAAGCCTGGCCGAGGTCGCCGCCGGGTGCGGTGCGACGCGCCATCTTGCCATGCTGCCGTTGGCCACTCTGCTGGAAAACATCGGCGGTCTCTACGCTCCCCTGTGGCTGGGCGCGCGCAGCATACTGCCCGGCCTGGCCGCGCTCGGCTGGCAGGGCGCCAGCGGTTTCGATGTCGCCGGGGCCCGTCGCCAGCTCGAGGCATACCGGCCCCACAGCCTGATCCTGGTACCGCAGTTGCTGGAAGCACTGCTCGCCACCTCACGCCTTTCGCCGCCTCCAGAGGCGCGTTTCATCGCCGTGGGCGGCGCCCGGGTCTCGCCGCACCTTCTCGAGGCCTCGCACGACGCCGGCTGGCCGATCTACGAAGGGTACGGCCTCTCCGAGTGCGCCTCGGTGGTGACCCTCAATCGCCCTGGCGACAACCGTCCCGGCAGTGTGGGCCGACCGCTGCCCCATGCGCGCCTGACGCTCGACGCGGATGGCGAGATCCATGTCGCCGGCACAACGATGCTCGGCTATCTCGGCGATTCCGCGCCGCCCCCCCACGCTCTGGCCCACCGGTGACCTGGGACGCTGGGAAGACGGACGTCTGGTCCTGACCGGGCGCCGCCATCAACGCTTCATTACCGCCTATGGGCGCAACGTCGACCCCGCCTGGGTCGAGGCCGAACTCACCGCCGAGCCGGCCATCGCCCAGGCTTGGGTCCACGGCGAGGCACTGCCCGCCAACCGCGCCCTGCTGGTGCCGGCGCATGACAATATCGACGCTGCGCAGCTCGAGGATGCCGTCGCTGCGGCCAATGCTCGCCTTCCCGACTACGCACGCATCACGCACTGGCGCCGTGCCGGCCCCTTCACCGCCACCGAGGGTCTGACCACCGCCAATGGCCGGCTGCGTCGCGATGCGCTGGCCGCCCGTCATCGCGACTGGCTCGAGGACCCGCTCGACAGTATCGCCACTCCCGTTCCCGTCCATCATTCCCCGAAGGAGACACCATGAGCGCCTATCGCCATCTCCAGCAGGCCACCGTCGAGTCACGCACCTGGCTGCTCGACACCCCGATCATCCAGCGCGCCCTGAACGGGCATATCAGCCGGGACGAATACCTGGCCTTTCTCGGCCAGGCATACCACCACGTCAAGCACACCGTGCCGCTGATGATGGCATGCGGTGCACGGCTTCCCGAGCGCCTTGAATGGCTTCGCGGCGCCCTGGTCGAGTACATCGAAGAGGAGTACGGCCATCAGCGCTGGATCCTCGACGACATTCGCGCCGCCGGCGGCGACCCGGACCACGCAGCCGCCAGCCGACCGGCGCCGGCCACCGAACTGATGGTGCGTTACGTGCGCGACGTCATCGGCCACGACAATCCGGTGGGGTTCTTCGGCATGGTCTTCGTTCTCGAGGGCACCAGCACCGCACTGGCCACCCGCGCCGCCGGGGCGATCCGCGAAGGCCTCGGACTGTCCGGGGACGCCTTCCATTATCTCGAGTCCCACGGCGATCTCGATATCGGCCATCTGGCGTTCTTCGAGGGGTTGATCGATCGCCTCGACGACGACGGCGACCTGCAGGCGGTGATCGACACCGCCAACATGGTCTACCGGCTTTACGGGGCGATGTTTCGCGGGCTGGAGACCAGCGAAGGCCCTGCCACGGAGGCGCTCGCCCATGCACTGGTCTGAACGGCGCATCCTTCTCACGGGAGCCAGCGGCGGGATCGGCCGTGCCCTGGCGCTGGCCCTGGCGCGCCGGGGCGCGCGACTGCTGCTGGCAGGTCGCAAGCCGACGGCACTGCAGGCACTGGCCGACGAGCTGCCGGTGCCCGCCGAGTGGCGAGCCGTCGACCTGTGCGATACCGACGCCCGCCAGCGCCTGGTCGAAGCCGCCCGCGAGCTCGACATCGACATGCTGATCAACGCCGCCGGAGTCAATCACTTCGGGCTGTTCGACGCCCAGCCTCCAGAGAGCGTGAGCGAGATGATCGCGCTCAACGTGACCGCCACCCTGCAGCTCACCCAGGCCATGCTGCCGTTGCTCAAGGCCGACGACGAGGCATGGATCGTCAATCTCGGCTCGACCTTCGGCGCCATCGGTTACCCCGGCTACGCCAGCTACTGCGCCAGCAAGGCCGCACTGCGCGGTTTCTCGCAGGCCCTGCGTCGCGAGCTCGCCGACACCCGGGTCCACGTGCACTACGTCGCTCCGCGGGCCACCCGCACGGCGATGAACGACGTCACGGTCGATACCCTCAACGCCGAACTGGGCAACGCCATGGACAGCCCGGAGCAGGTCGCCGACGCGGTTCTCCGCGCGGTCGAGCAGCGTGCCGTCGAGCGCCATCTGGGCTGGCCGGAGCGACTCTTCGTGCGTCTCAATGCCGTGGTACCCGGCGTCGTCGACCGGGCACTGCGGCGCCAGCTCGCCACCATCCAACGCTTCGCCGGCCGCGCCTGACGCGCGGCAACAACTCCCGGAGACCGCTCATGTCCGCGACTTCCCGAATGGCTCGTCACGCGCGTCGCTATGCGACCATCATCTTCCTCATCGGCCTGACATCAATGCTCACGCCCACCGCTTCGGCGATGCGCGACACCGTCGCCGGCGGTGTCCACGAACTGCAGAGCCGCTGGGCGCAGATCCAGTACCAGACGCCGGAGCGCCGGCGCGCCGACGGCTTCGATCAGCTCTACCAGCGCGCCCGGGCGTTGATCGACGCCCACCCCGATGCGGCCGAACTCTACATCTGGGCCGGGATCATCCGCAGCAGCGAAGCCGGCGCCAAGGGCGGACTGGGCGCGCTGTCGCTGGCCAAGGAGGCCAAGAGCGATCTGGAAAAGGCATTGGCACTGGACGACATCGCCCTCGACGGCTCGGCCTATACCAGTCTCGGGGCGCTCTACTATCAGGTCCCCGGCTGGCCGATCGGCTTCGGTGACGACGACAAGGCGAAAGCCATGCTGCAAAAGGCCCTGACCATCGACCCCGACGGCATCGATCCGCTCTATTTCTGGGGCGACTTCCTGCACGCGCAGGGCCACGACGCCGCGGCCCGCCAGGCGCTGGAGAAGGCCATGAAAGCCCCGTCCCGGTCGGGGCGGGAAACCGCCGATCAGGGACGGCGCGAGCAGATCCGTCAACGTCTCGACGCGCTGGAATGACCGAATCGTGGCCGGGGTTGAGTTGTCGCGCCCATGCCCCAAGAGTGGATGAATATTGAGCCGACTAACGACTCACTCATTTCTCCCTCGAGGTTCCCATGAGCCGACTCTCGCAAATCCCCCTGTCCGTTCTCGATCTGGCCCCGATCACCCGCGACGGTACCGCCGCCGAAACGTTCGAGCGCACGGTCGATCTCGCCCAGCTCGCCGACACCCTGGGCTACAATCGCTACTGGCTGGCCGAGCATCACAACATCGACGGCATCGCCAGCGCCGCCACATCGTTGCTGATCGGTCATGTCGCCGGCAAGACGCAACGCATCCGCGTGGGGTCCGGCGGCATCATGCTGCCGAACCATCCGCCGCTGGTGGTCGCCGAGCAATTCGGCACCCTGGAAACGCTCTATCCCGGGCGCATCGATCTCGGCCTGGGGCGTGCCCCCGGTTCCGACGGTGTGACCATGCAGGCCATGCGTCGCAATCCACGTGCCGGCGTCAGTGACTTTCCCGACCGCCTGGCCGAACTGCGCGGCTACCTCGGCGACGCCCTGCCCGATCAGCGAGTCAAGGCGATTCCCGGCCAGGGGACGCACGTGCCGATCTGGCTGCTGGGCTCCAGCGACTTCAGCGCCCGGCTCGCCGCGCAGCTCGGGCTGCCGTTCGCCTTCGCCGGCCAGTTCGCGCCCGGCTACATGCTGGAAGCCGTCCACCTCTATCGGCAGACGTTCCAGCCCTCCGAGGTACTGGACGCCCCCTACGTGATGCTGGGCATCCCCCTGGTTGCCGCCGACAACGACGCCCATGCGCACTACCTGGCCACCACCCAGCAGCAGAAGTTCCTCAACCTGATACGCGGCAAGAGCACGCGCACCCTGCCCCCTGTCGAGTCGCTCGACTGGTCGCCGCAGGAACGCGCCATGGTCAGCCAGAACCTCGGCGCGGCGATCGTCGGTGGTCCCGAGACGATCCGGGACGAACTCGAGAACCTGCTCGCGCACACCCAGGCCGACGAACTGATGATCAATGGTGATTTCTACGACCACGAGGACCGCCGCCGTTCGTACGAAATTCTCGCCGAGGTCTGGAAAGGCTGAGCCCCATCACCCACCTGCCAAGCGAACAAGGCCGGCGAATGTCGGCCTCCTCAAATCGAACCGTGCACACACCATCACCGAAAAGTGCCGTGCACGAGGTTGCGACATTCATTACCGACGTATTCACTGGTAACGATGGCCATACATGATGGCGCTTGAGCCTGTGCCGTCCTGGAGCGTAGCGTCATGAGCGTCAGCCAACGTTTTTTCGGGAGTATTGCTATGGAAGGCGATGAAAAAGCATTGATGCGTGAACAAGCCTTCATCGGTGGCCGCTGGACCGGCGCCCCCGATGACGACCGTCGGGAAGTCAGCGACCCGGCGACCGAACAGGTGATAGGTCACGTACCGGAACTTCAATCCCCCCATGTCGAAGAAGCGATCGACGCAGCGTCGCGCGCTTTCGAGACATGGCGCTGTACCTCGGGGGTCGAGCGCGCCGACAAACTGCTGGCATGGTACGAAGGCATGCACGAGCATGCCGAAGCGCTTGCCCGCCTGATGACCCTGGAGCAGGGCAAACCACTTGCAGAAGCCCGTGGTGAGGTCGACTATGCCGCAAGTTTCTTGCGCTGGTTCGCCGAGGAGGCACGCCGCGCCACCGGCGAGACCCTGCCGCCGGAAGACCCGGCATTCGCGATTGGCACGACCCGACAGCCGGTGGGCGTGGCCGCCATCATCACGCCGTGGAACTTTCCACTGGCGATGATCACGCGCAAGGCCGGGGCCGCCCTGGCCGCAGGCTGCACCACGCTGGTCAACCCTGCCAGCCAGACCCCTTTCAGTGCCCTGGCCCTGGCCGTATTGGCCGAACGCGCCGGGCTGACGAACGGCGAGTTCAATGTGCTGACCTGCGCCGGCAAGCGTTTCTCCGACACCGCGTGTGCCGATGATCGCGTACGCGCCCTGTCGTTCACCGGCTCCACCCAGGTGGGGCGGCAACTCTTGCGTCAGAGTGCGGATACGGTGAAGTGCACGGCGATGGAGCTCGGCGGCAACGCACCGTTCATCGTCTGCGACGATGTCGACCTGGAGACCGCCGTCGACGGGGCGATCGCGGCCAAGTTCCAGACCAGCGGTCAGGATTGTGTCGCCGCCAACCGGATCTACGTGCATCGCTCACGCTATGAAGACTTCATCCAGCGCTTCGCCGAACGCATGAATGCCATGGACGTGGGCAACGGCTTCGATGAAGACAACGAGATCGGGCCGCTGATCAACCGCGACGCGGTCGAGAAAGCCCGGGCGCTGGTCGACGACGCGAGGGACAAGGGCGCACGCGTCATCGGCCGCGATCAAGGCGAGGCCCCCGGCGCCCGGTTTTTCATGCCCACGCTGGTGGCCGACTTCACGACCGACATGCGCGTGTCCGTCGAGGAAGCATTCGCTCCGGTGGCGGCCATCCGTGCCTTCGATGACGACGATGAGGTCATCGCCGCCGCCAACGACACCATCTACGGTCTCGCCTCGTACGTGTACACCCAGGACGATGCCCGCATCCGCAAGTTCCTGCGCAATCTGGAGTTCGGCATGGTCGGGGTGAATACCATGGACATCACCGGACCGCACATCCCCTTCGGGGGAGTGAAGCAGTCGGGACTGGGCCGCGAAGGCGCCCATGCCGGCATGGAAGAATATCTGGAAACCCAATATTACTGCATCGGCCCCAAGCGGTGACCGCCGAGCGTCAAGCGGTCTGGGCGACGATGCGGACCGGTACCGTGGCCCGGCCATCCGCCGCATTGTGCCCCCGTGAAACGCAAGAAGGCCGGCATTCGCCGGCCTTCTTGTCTTCACGCAACGCGATGGCGCGTCATCCCAGGCGCGCGGCGAGCTTCTCCTCTAGAGTCGCCTGATCGTCGGCGAAGCGGCGAATGCCCTCGGCGAGCTTCTCCGTCGCCATGGCATCCTGATTGAGCCCCCAGCGGAACGCGGCTTCATCGATCGGCGCGAGGCGCTCGCTGGCGTCCCCGACATCGCTGATCTTGCGTTCGATGTCGCCTTCCTCACTCTCGAGTTCCTCGAGCAGTGCCGGCGAAATGGTCAGGCGATTGCAGCCGGCCAGCCCCAGGATCTGGCCCTTGGTACGGAAGCTGGCGCCCATGACCACGGTGTCGTAGCGGTAGCGGCTGGCGATGTCGCAGACCTTGCGCACGAACACCACGCCCGGATCTTCTTCCGGCGTGTATTCCTGCCCGGTCTTCTGCTTGTACCAGTCGGTGACGCGGCCCACGAAGGGCGAGATCAGATACACCCCGGCGTCGAAGCAGGCCCGTGCCTGCGCCTCGGAAAACAGCAGCGTCAGGTTGCACTGAATGCCTTCCTTCTCGAGCTGCTCGGCGGCACGGATGCCTTCCCAGGTGGATGCCAGCTTGATCAGCACGCGCTCGCGGCCGATACCGCGCTGTTCGTAAAGCTCGATGAGACGATGTGCCTTCGCGATGCTCGCCTCGCGATCGAAGGACAGCTTGGCGGCCACTTCCGTGGACACGCGCCCCGGAATGAGCTGCGTGATCTCGCTGCCCATGGCCACGGACAGACGGTCCACCGCCTCGTCGACACGGGCCTGGGGATCTGCGATATCGGCCTTGACCTGCGCCAGCGTTTCGTCGATCAGCGCTTGATAGCCGGGCAGCTCGAAGGCCTTGAGGATCAGCGAAGGATTTGTCGTGGCATCGTGCGGCTGATAGCGCTTGATCGCCTCGAGATCGCCGGTATCGGCGACCACCATCGAAAGTTGCTTGAGAGCCTCGAGTTGCGTCATGGCAAATGTCCTGTAACGAAAAGGGTCATGGGTCGCGTCTCATGGCGCGACGTCGTAGCGTTCGGCCAGCGCCTGACGGTAACGCTGGTAAAGTTCCTGATAACGGCGCACCGGTTCGCCACGCGGGCGGGTGAGGGTGTCGAGATCCACCTCGACGAGCCGTTCGGTAAGCGCCGACAGCGACTCGCCCGTCCCGCGTGCCAGGGTATCGCACCATGCGGCCTGAATCGCCCCGCCCAGTGCGGCGGCTTCAGTGATGCGGGGACAGATCACGTCGACATCCAAGACATCGGCGACGATCTGGCGCCATACCGGACTCTTGGCGCCACCACCGACCAGACGCACTTGGCTGGCCCGGGATGCCAGATCGCCCAATCGCTCGAACCCATAGCGTAGCCCGAACGTCGTCCCTTCGACTACCGCTCGGCACAGATTGTCCTGCGTGGTATTGAGACTCGTCATGCCCACGAAACTGGCCGAGGCATGCGGCAATGCCGGCACGCGCTCGCCGTTGAAGAATGGCAAGGCCATCACGCCCTCGGCACCCAGCGGCGCCCTGGCCACGCACTCGCCAAAGGCTTCCAGATCGAGCCCCAGCAACTCGCGTACCTTGGTCGTCGCCGAGGTGACGTTCATGGTGCATATCAGCGGCAGCCAGCCACCGTGGCTGGCGCAGAAATTGGCGACCTGGGCGTCCTCCGCTTCCACCGGGGCGTCCGAATGGGCATACACGGTCCCCGAGGTGCCCAGGCTCAAGGTCACCATGCCGGGCGCGATGTTACCGGTACCGATCGCCGCCATCATGTTGTCGCCGCCCCCGCTGGCCACCAGCACGTCATCGGCCAGCCCCAGCTCGCGGGCCAGGTCGGGACGCACCGTGCCCACCGGCTCGCGGGAGTCGATCAGACGAGGCAGCACCCGCGTCGGCGAGAGCTCCGGCGCCAGCGTCTCGAACACGTCGAGTCGCCACTCGCGCGCTCGCGTGTCGAAATAGCCGGTGCCCGAGGCATCGCCGCATTCGGCGACACGCTCGCCGGTGAGCCAGAAGTTGAGGTAATCGTGGGGCAGCAGCAAGGTGTCGATGCGCCGATACGCCTCGGGATGCGTCTCCCGCAGCCACGCCACCTTCGAGGCGGTGTAACCGGTTTGCAGCACCAGGCCCAGCTTGTCCAGGCAGCCCTCGCGGCCACCGAGTTGCTCGATCAACGCCTCGTTGTGAAGCGCCGTCTCGGTATCGCACCACAGCTTCGCGGGGTGCAACGGAAGGCCGTCGGCGTCCAGGGCCACCATGCCGTGCTGCTGCCCCGAGACGCCGATGGCGCGTATCTCGCGCGCCTGGATCCCGGCCTTGGCGACCGCCTCGTGAAACGCCTCGGTCAAGGCCTGCGTCCACTCGTTCACGTCCTGTTCGCGTCGGCCGCCGTCACCTTCCATCAGATGATGCGGGCGGCTGGCCTCGCCCAGGATCGCCGCGCGCTGGACGTCGACGATCACCACCTTGGTGCTTTGCGTTCCACAATCCACGCCAACGTACATGCTCTCTCCTTGCGCTGCAGTGTATGGCCCGCATGGGGCAAGACCTCGAGTATCCGCTGCCTAGTCGCGTGACGCCATACGCCCCTCGACCACCTCGTGCAGTGTCGCACGCGCGCCTGCGGTGTGCAGGCCATGCAGCGCATGCAGGTAAGCATCGCGGAAACGCGCGTCGCGTGCCAGCTCGCCGAACAGCGCGGTCTGCTCGATGAATGCCGTGGGGTGCTCGCGATTCTTGCTAGCAACCGCCATCAAGCGCTCCTTGAGCCGATCGACCACCTCGATGGGCTCACCCTGCTCGTCGACGCCCTCGGCGTAACGCGCCCAGCTGGCGACCACGGCGGCACTGCGGTGAATATCGCCACCGCGCGCGAGCTGCTCGCGAATCACCGGCAGCAACCATTTGGGGATGCGGTCGGAACTCTCGGCACACAGGCGTGCCAGGGTGTCCTTGATCTCGGGGTTGGCGAAACGCTCGATCAGCGTCTGCCGGTAGTCGGCCAGGTCGACGCCCGGTACCGGCGACAGGGTCGGCGTGGCCTCGAGTCGCATGTAATCGAGCAGGAACTCGACGAACAGCGGGTCTTGGCACACTTCGTGGGCATAGCGATAGCCGGCGAGATAGCCGAAGTAGGTCAACGCCTGATGGCTGGCGTTGAGCAGGCGCAGTTTCATCAGCTCATAGGGCACGACATCCTCGACCATCTGCACGCCGACCCGTTCGTAGGGCGGGCGGCCGAGCGAGAAATGGTCCTCGAGCACCCATTGGGTGAACGGTTCGCAGACCACCGGCCACTGGTCTTCCACGCCGAAGCGTTTCGCCAGCGCCTGACAATCGGCCGGGGTCGTCACCGGCGTGATGCGATCGACCATGGCGTTGGGGAAGCTGACCTCGGCTTCCACCCAGGCGCCCAATTCGGCATCCAGCGCCCGGGCATGGGCGGTGAACATCTTGCGGGCGACATCGCCATTGCCTTCGATGTTGTCGCACGACATCACCGTGAACGGTGCGATGCCCCGTTCGCGCCGCCGCTGGAGCGCCGCGATGACCAGCCCGAAGGTGGTGCGTGGCGTCTGGGGCGAGGCCAGGTCATGGCGCACATCGGGGGTCGCGAGATCGTATTCGCCATTGGCGGGATCGATGTTGTAGCCCCCTTCGGTGACCGTCAGGGAGACGATGCGAATCGCGGGATCGCTCATGGCCTCGATGACCGCCTCGGGATCGTCGGGCGCGAAGAGATAATCGATGAGCGAGCCGATCACTCGCGGTTCATAGCGACCATCGGGGTGCTTGACCACCAGCGTGTACAGATGATCCTGCGCGGCCAGGGCATCGCGCATGCGCGTATCGCCGGGCATCACGCCGACACCGATGATGGCCCAGTCGAGCGCCTCGCCCCGATTCATCAGCGCATCGAGATACATCGCCTGATGAGCCCGATGAAACCCGCCCACGCCGATATGGACGATGCCCGGGGTGAGCTGCGAGCGGTCGTAGCTCGGCGTGGCGACGGCGGCATCGAGACGCGCCAGGGTAGCGTTGGTCAGTTCAGTCATGGGAAGACTCCTTGGGGCCGAGCGAGTGTCGAATAGCAGCGTGAAATTGCCAGCGCCAGTCCGGCGCCGCCGAGCGATCGTTGACCAGCCGTGCGTTGAGCATGTCCTTGTCATGGGTGCGTGCCCGCGCGCCGGCCGGGTCCTGCCCCATGTCTCGCCAGCGGCACAGCAGACGCTCGACCAGCACGCTATCGGGCACGTCGATGAACACCGACAGGTCGAACAAGGCTTGCAGCTCGCGCCAGGGCGGAGCCTCCAGCAACAGGTAATTGCCCTCGACCAGCACCAGGCGATGCTCGGGCAGGATCAGGCGGCCGCCGGCGCGTGCCAGGTCAAGCGGGCGATCGAATACCGGTACGGCCACCACGCCGTCGTCGCGACGCAGGCGTGTCAGGTCGCTGAGCAGCCCCGCGACATCGAAGGTTTCCGGCGCGCCCTTGATGTCCAGCCGGCCCTGGGGCGCGAGCACCGCGTTGTCGAGGTGATATCCGTCCATGGGGACGATGGCCGCCACACCCGGCTGCAGGACATTGAGCCGCTCGCAGAGCCGCTGGGTGAGCGTCGACTTGCCCGCCGCCGGCGGGCCGGCGATGGCCACCAGGGTGCGACGCTCCGGCGAGGCATGCGTCAGCAACCGCTCGGCCATGGCCTCGAGCGTCGGCGTCATCATGAGCGCGTCATCGGCGTTGGCAGAGGTATCCGTCATGGCTCCCGTCCCTCGTCAGCACGCGGTGTAACCGCCGTCCACCCGCAGGTCGGCGCCGTTGATCATCGCCGACTCGCGGGCGGCCAGGAACAATATGCTGTCGGCGATCTCGTCGGGGGTGGCGAAACGCCGGGTGGGAATCAGCGCCTTCATGCGCTCGCCCTTCTCCCCGGCCCAGCCATAGCGTCCCAATTCGGTGTCGACGACCGTCGGCGACACCGCGTTGGCGGTCACTCCGTGCGGCCCCCATTCCAGCGCCAGGGTACGCGTCAGCCCCAGCACGCCGGACTTGCTGGCACAGTAGGCCAGGTGCCCTTCCAGGCCGACGCTGGCCGCCTGCGAGGCAAGATTGACGATGCGTCCGTAGCCGCGCTCGCGCATGCGCCGTCCCACCGCGCGACAACACAGGAACACGCCGCGCAGGTTGACCGCCTGGGTGGCATCCCAGAGCGCGGCCTCCATCGACTCGGCGGGCGCCAGCGGGCCGATGCCGGCATTGTTGACCAGCACGTCGATGTGGCCGAAGCGCTCGATGGCCTGGGTGACCATCGCCTCGACGGCATCTTCCTCGCTGACATCGAGCACCGCGGCCAGGTGGGTGTCGCCGAGTGCCCGGGCGACCGCCTCGACCGCCTCGCTGCGGTCGGCCAGCACCAGATGGGCGCCGCCTGCCGCGAACCGCTCGGCGAGCTGTTTGCCGATGCCGTTGGCCGCCCCGGTGATCAACACCACGCTACCGCTGAAATCGAAGTGCAGTTGACGCATCGCCTCGCTCCCGCCGTTCAACGTGATTCGGGCAGGCAGGCCCGGGCATAGGCCGCGAGCACCTGCTGGATGTGCTGGCGCACCAGCGCGCGAGGCTCGGCCGCCAGGCGCCCCTCGCGAACCGCCCGATAGCCGTCGGGCAGATATTGGCTGATCAGGGTCGGTGGCATCGGTCGGCGGCTCAGCGTGTCGAACAGCGCCTCGACGTTCGCCGCCACCTCCGGCCGCGTCCAGTAATAACGGATCCGATCGCTCAGGCTGTAGCGACGCGCGAAGCGTTGCTGTTCGGCATCGCCCTCGTAATAGGCCTGCCAGTAGCGGGGGTCGTCACGCATCGCCTGTTCGAGACTGGCAGCGAGCGGCGGTGCGTCGATGCCCGGCGCCTCGGTGGCGATGGCCTCGAGCGCGAACAACGCCTCGCGCAACGCAAAGGTCAGCGCCGGCCCGACCTTGAGAATCGCGAAGTGGCCGGCCACCAGCTCGGCATAGGCAGCGGGCGTCT
The DNA here is from genome assembly GCF_000055785.1 of Chromohalobacter israelensis DSM 3043. Classification (GTDB taxonomy): domain Bacteria; phylum Pseudomonadota; class Gammaproteobacteria; order Pseudomonadales; family Halomonadaceae; genus Chromohalobacter; species Chromohalobacter israelensis. The sequence goes on along the minus strand of NC_007963.1, from coordinate 718,194 downwards.
GATAATCGGTGGAGTGCGCCTCGAAGACGATGTTCGGCCAGGCGGCGATGGCGCGGCTCAACGCGCGCGCCTCGTCCGGCACGAAGTCGACCACCTCGCTGTGACCGAACTCGACCCCTGGCTGGACGACCACGCCGCGCACCCGGGCCCAGGCATCCGCCAGCCCTTGGGTCTCGAACACGTCGCGATGAGTGGCGAGAGTACGTGCCAGGTCGTCGGTGGTGGTCACCGCCACGCCGTCGAGGTGTTCGTGGGCACCGCCCGGGGTGGGCACTTCGGTGCCGATCACGTAGCGCAGCTCGCCGCAGCGATCGCCGACGGCCTGCTCCGCGGCATGGCATAGCCGCGCGGCACGCGCTGCGACCTGCGCGTCATCGAGTGCCGCCGGGTCGTCGGCGCAAGGCATGCTGGCGTCCAGGTGCAGCTTGGTGAAGCCCGCTGCGGCGTAGGCCGCGACCAGTGCCTCGGCCTTGGCCATCGCCGTCTCGGCGGGCTGATCCTGCCACGGCGAGGGGCCCAGGTGATCCCCGCCCAGAATCAAGCGCCCGGCATCGAACCCGCATTCCTCGGCGATCGCCGCGACCCGATCACGGAAATCGGCCGGCGTCTGGCCGGTATAGCCGCCCTCCTGATTGACCTGGTTGCAGGTCGCCTCGATCAGCAGCGGCGAGCCATCCTCGAGTGCCTGGTGAAACGCCGCCTCGAGCACCAGCGGATGCGCCGAGCACACCGAGTAGATGCCGCGTCGGCTGCCTTCGCGGTTGGCGGTGACGATAGGGTCGAGCAGATGATCGCTCATCGGGCACCTCCGTGGGATGCAATCAGGGCGTCGAGGGTAGCGCGGTCGCTGCACCCCTCCATGGGACCGACACGCGTCACCGCGTGGGCGCCGGCGGCGCTGGCCAACTGCAGGGCACGCTCGAGCGACTCGCCCGCCGCCAGCGCGGCCATCAGGGCGCCTCCGAAACAGTCGCCGGCCCCGGTGGGGTCGTGCTCATCGACGGGATACGCCGCCACGCGTCGGGGCGCGTGACCCGACGTGAAGGCCTCGCTGCCGCGTGCGGCACGCTTGAGCACCACCAGCGACATGCGCCGTTCGTCGAGCAGTCTCGCCACGGTCTCGGCCTCCGGCTCGCCATGGCTGAGCCAGGCAAGGTCCGCTTCGCTGGGCAGGAAGACATTGCAATCGTCGATGCGCGTCAGCACCGCCGCCCGGGTCGCCGGGTCGGCCATCAATTCGGCACGAATATTGGGGTCGAAACTGATCCGGCCACCACGCGCGCGAACCCGTGTAGCCAGCCGATCGATCAGTGCAATAGCCGCGGGTGAAGACAGCGACGAGCCCATCACATGCAGATACCGGCAATCCGCCAGTCGTTCGAGCCCGGCATCGTCGACGTCGAGACGCGCCGCTGCGCTGTGCGTCAGGTTGAAGATGAAGTCGCGGTCGCCGTCGTCGCGATAACGCACGAAGGCGGTGCCGGTGGGATACTCGGCATCGCGCCCCACCGCAGCGGTATCGATTCCATCGGCGCTCAGCCGATCCAGGATCAGGTCGCCGAAGCCATCGCTGCCCACGCAGCCGGCATAGGCGACCCGCGCGCCCATGCGCGCCGCCTGGGAGGCGAAGATCGCCGGCGCACCGCTGGGAAACGGCCCCTGGAAACGTCCCGGCACGTCGAAGCGCTGGCCGGGTCGTTCGGCGACGAATTCGGCGAGCAGCTCGCCGGCGGTGACGATATCGAAGCGAGGCAGGTCTGCGCTCATGATCAGCTCATCCAGTTGCCGCCATCGACGTTCAGCGTCTGTGCCACCACGTAATCGCTGTCGGCGGAAGCCAGGAACACCGCCGCGCCGACATGGTCTTCGGGACGCCCCATGCGACCATAGGGCACCGCCTCGCCGACCAGGCGCTTCTTCTCGCCGGCCGGGCGGTTCTCGTAGCGCGCGAACAAGGCATCGACCTCGTCCCACATGGGGGTGTCGACCACCCCGGGGGCGATGCCGTTGACGTTGATGCGGTGCTTGATCAGGGCGAGGCCGCAGGACTGGGTGAGGCTGATCACCGCGGCCTTGGAGGCGCAGTACATGCTGACCAGGGGCTCGCCGCGGCGCCCGGCCTGGGAGGCCATGTTGATGATCTTGCCGCCCTGGCCGCGCTCGACCATATGCGCCGCCACCGCCTGCAGGGTGAAGAAGGTCCCCTTGACGTTGATGCCGAATTGCCGGTCATAGCTGGCCTCGCTGACCTCGAGCACCGGGGCCATGTCGAATACCGCCGCATTGTTGACGAGGATGTCGATACCGCCGAAACGCGCCTCGACGGCCGCGATCATCGCCTGGCGCGAGTCGGCGTCGGCCACGTCGAGCCGCACCGCCATCACCGGCGCCTCGTCGACCTCGGCCCGAATCTCGGCGACCGCCTGCTCGGCGGCGTCGGTGTCGATATCGGCGATCGCCACGCGCGCCCCTTCCCGCAGATAGCCCTTGACGATCGCCAGGCCGATCCCGCGCGCGCCACCGGTCACCACTGCCGTTCGCTTGTCGAGTTTCATCGCTGTGGTTCCTTGTTCGAGTGAAGTCATGATGAAGCGCCAGCTTCGGGCCGTCGGCCATATCCCCCCGGCGGTCTTCAGCGCACGGCGTGACGCTCGCCGCGCCAGCGCTGTACCAGCTCGCCAAGCGCCGCCATGTGCGTGAGCACCTGCCAGGCGCCGGCGTCGCGCAGCCGTTGTGCATGGCCGGGCTCGACATGACTGGCGCCGGTGAAACCGATCACCGTCATGCCGGCGGCACAGGCCGCCCGGGTCCCCGAGACACTGTCCTCGATGACGAGGCAGGCGGCAGGCGCGACACCGAGATGCGACGCCGCCAGGCGGTAGACATCCGGCGCCGGCTTGGGGTGCGCGACCTGCTCGGCGGTGAACAACGGCGCCTTGCCGAGTTGCGCATCGAGCCCGGTGTTGGCCAGCGAGGCGACGACGCGACGGCGGCGGCTGTTGGAGACGATCGCCAGCGGCAGATCGAGGGCCTCGATGGCAGCCGCCACGCCGGCCATGGCCTTGAGCTCCTCGGCCAATCGCGCCTCGATCGCCGTGTCGATGCGTTCGAGGGCGTCATCGGGCAAGGCATGCGCGCTGCGGGCAGCCAGATGATCGAGAATCGCCTGGGTAGTCATGCCCAGTGCCCGGCGCAATTCATCACCGATCGCCAGGTCAGGCAGCCAGGCCGCCAGTCGCTCGCGCAGCACCGTCTCGGCGATGGCTTCGCTGTCCACCAGCACGCCGTCGCAGTCGAAGATCAGCACCTCCATGGGCGACTTCATCAGCGGCCGTCCGATGCCGAAGAGGCGCGATTTTCCTTGCGGTCGATATCGGCCAGCGGGTGGCGCGTCAGGTGCGCCAGGGCCAGGCCATCGGCAGTGAAAAGGTGCGCGCAGGCCGGGGCGAAGGTGAAGCGCACCTCGTCGTGCACGCGATGCGCGACGTTGCCGTCGGCGACCAGGATCCACTCGCTGTCGCCGTGCTCGAGATACAGTGAGGTGACGCCGCCGAGACGTTCGATGACTTGGATCCGGCCCGTCAGCGGTCCCGCCTCGTCGAGCACCAGGTGCTCGGGACGGATGCCCAGCGTCAGCGTGTCGCCGGCGCTGACGCCGTCGCCCGCGACCGGCACCCGGCAGTCGCCGCCGGGCAGCGCCACGTCGACCCCCTCGGCGTCGGCGCCGCGCACCTCGACCTCCAGGAAGTTCATCTTCGGCGAGCCGATGAAGCCGGCCACGAAGCGGTTGCGCGGGTGGTGGTAGAGCTCCATCGGCGAGCCGATCTGCTCGACCACGCCGTCCTGCAGCACGACGATCTTGTCGGCCATGGTCATGGCCTCGATCTGGTCGTGGGTGACGTAGATCATGGTGGCATCGAGCTCCTCGTGGAGCCGGGCCAGCTCGATACGCATCTGCACGCGCAGCGCCGCGTCCAGGTTCGACAGCGGTTCGTCGAACAGGAAGATGCTGGGGTTGCGCACGATCGCCCGTCCGATCGCCACGCGCTGACGCTGGCCGCCGGACAGTGCGCGGGGCTTGCGGTCGAGCAGGGGCTCGAGCTGCAGGATGCGTGCGGCGGCGAGGACCTTCTCGCGGCGCTCGGCCCTGGGCACCTTGGCCAGGCGCAGGCTGAAGCCCATGTTGTCCTCGACGGTCATGTGCGGGTAGAGCGCGTAGCTCTGGAAGACCATCGCCAGGCCGCGGTCGGCGGGCCCGACCTCGTTGACGCGCTGGCCGTCGATGGCGATCTCGCCGCTGGTGGTGCTCTCGAGCCCGGCGATCATCCGCATCAGGGTCGACTTGCCGCAGCCCGAGGGGCCGACGAAGACCACGAATTCGCGGTCCTTGACCTCGAGGTCGACGCCCTTGATGACCTGGGTGCCGCCGAAGTCCTTGACGATGTCGTTGAGTTGTAGCGTTGCCATGGCGGAATTCCTTATTTGACGGCGCCGAAGGTGAGACCACGAACCATCTGCTTCTGGGTCAACCAGCCGAAGATCAGAATCGGCGCGATGGCCAGCGTCGAGGCGGCGGACAACTTGGCCCAGAACAGCCCTTCGGGACTCGAGAAGGAAGCGATGAAAGCGGTCAGCGGGGCGGCATCCGAGGTCGTCAGGTTGAGGCTCCAGAACGCCTCGTTCCAGCTCAGGATGACCGACAGCAATCCGGTGGACGCGATCCCCGGCAGGGTCAGCGGCAACAGCAGGTAGAGCACTTCCTGCAGGGTGCCGGCGCCGTCCATGCGTCCTGCTTCGAGGATGTCCTTGGGAATGTCCTTGAAGAAGGTGTACAGCATCCACACCACGATCGGCAGGTTCATCAGCATGTAGACGATGGTCAGACCGAGCTGGGAGTCGAGCAGGCCCATGTCGCGGAACAGCAGGTACACCGGCATCAGCACGCCGACCGGCGGCAGCATCTTGGTGGACAGCATCCACAGCAACGTGCCCCGGGTACGCTTGGTCGGCAGGAAGGCCATCGAATAGGCCGAGGGAATCGCCACGATCAGCGCCAGCAGGGTCGAGCCGAACGAGATCACGATGCTGTTCAGGGCGAACTTCAAGTAGTCGGCACGCGCCATGACTTCGTGATAGCCCGCCAGGGTCGGCTCGAAGAACAGGCTCGGCGGTGTCGCCACGGCCTCGCCTTCGGTCTTGAAGCCGGTCAGCACCATCCAGAAGATCGGAAAGAACACGATCAACGCGATGCCCCAGGCGAGCAGCGTGAGCAGCAGTTTCTTGGTCATCGTAGGATTCATGCAGTGCTCCTCGCCTCAGGTCTCGAGATTCTTGGCCACGGTGCGGATCAAGAAGATCGCCACGATGTTGGCCAGGATGATGGCGATGACACCGCCGGCCGAGGCGCCGCCCACGTCGAAGTCCAGCAACGCGCGGATGTAGATGAAATAGGCCAGATTGGTCGAGGCCAGCCCCGGGCCGCCCGAGGTGGTGACGAATATCTCGGCGAAAATCGTCAGCAGGAAGATCATCTCGATCATGATCACCACGCTGATCGCCCGCTTCAGGTGCGGCAGGGTGATGAACCAGAAGATCGCCAGCGGTCCGGCACCGTCCATGCGCGCTGCTTCGACCTGGTCATCGTCCAGGGACTGGATGGCGGTGAGCAGGATCAGCAAGGCGAACGGCATCCACTGCCAAGCGACGATGATGATGATCGACGCCAGCGGCATCGACGAGAACCAGTCGATCACCGGCAGCCCGAGCAGGCCGCTCAGCCAGGCGAACACGCCGTTGACCGGGTGCATCAGCATGTTCTTCCACACCAGGGCGCCGACCGTGGGCATGACGAAGAACGGCGCGATCACCAGCAGGCGGGCGATGCCGCGACCGAAGAACTCCTGCTGGAAGAGCACCGCCAGCAGCGTGCCGCCGATCACGCTGATCGCCAGCACCCAGCCGACCAGCAGCAGGGTGTTGCCCATCGCCGTCCACAAGGCCGGATCGGTGAGCAGATAGGTATAGTTATCCCAGCCGGCGAAACCGGAAATCATGGGATTGATCAGGTTATAGCGCTGGAAGGAGAACCACAGGGTCATGCCCAGTGGCACCAGCATCCACAGCAGCAGCAACGTCACCGCCGGTCCCTGCAGGAACACGTTGCGGAAGCCGCCGACGGTTCGTCCGGACGTTCTCTCGCGCATGGGAATGCCCCATTGAAGGAAACAGGTCGGAAAAGGCGGCCGGATCATGACGATCCGGCCGCGGCGGGAGGCTATCGCTTAGTCGTAGTATCCCGCCTGGCGCATGGTGCGATCGACCGAACGCTGGGCCTGGTCGAGCGCGGCATCGACGGACTGTTGACCGGCAAGTGCAGCCCCGATCATCTGTCCCACCTGGGTGCCTACCGCCTGGAACTCGGGGATGTTGACGGTCTGCACGCCGATGTAGGGACTCGGCTTGAGCGTCGAATCGGTGGGATCGGCGGTCTGGATGGCGTTGAGCACGAAGTCGGCGAACGGCGCAGCTTCCTGGTACTTGGGATTCTCGTAGGTGGACTCACGGGTGCCCGGCGGCACACTGGTCCAGCCTTCGGTTTCCCCTACCAGCTCGATGTAGTCCTGCGAGGTCGCCCAGGTAATGAAGGTCCTGGCGGCGTCCTTGGCATCCGACGAGGCGGGAATCGCCAGCGTCCACGACCACAGCCAGTTGGCGCCCTTCGGGGTCTCGGCGATCGGCGCCGGGGCGAAGCCGAGCTTGTCGGCGACCTGCGACTCGTCGGGATTGTAGAGACGTCCGGCAGCGGACGTGGCATCGACCCACATGCCGCACTTGCCGCTGGAGAACAGCGCCTGATTCTCGTTGAAGCCGTTGGAGGTCGCACCCGGCGGGCCATAGTTGTTCATCAGGTCGACATAGAAACCGACCGCTTCCTTCCACTCCGGCGAGTTGATTTCCGGATGCCATTCCTCGTCGAACCAGCGACCGCCGAAGGTATTGACCAGGGTGCTGACGAACGCCATGTTCTCGCCCCAGCCCGGCTTGCCACGCAGGCAGATGCCATACACGCCGTTGTCGGGATCGTTGATCTGGCTCGCCCAGTCCTCGACCTGCTCCCAGGTCGGCTGTTCGGGCATCTCGATGCCGGCCTGCTCGAACAGGTCGGTGCGGTAGTACATCATCGAGCTTTCACCGTAGAACGGCAGCGCATAGAGCGAACCGTCCTGGCTCAGGCCGTCGCGGATCGGCTTGAGCAGATCCTGCTCGTTGTAGCTCTCGGGCAGGTCGTCGAGCTCGACCAGCCAATCCTGCTTGGCCCAGATCGGCACCTCGTACGTCCCGATGGTCATGACATCGAACTGGCCGCCGTCGGTGGCGATGTCGGTGGTCAGACGCTGACGCAACACGTTTTCCTCGAGCACCACCCATTCCAGGTCGATGTCCGGGTGAGCCTTTTCGAATTCGTCGGTCAGGCCCTGCATGATGATCATGTCGTTGTTGTTCACCGTGGCCACGGTGATGGTCTCGGCGTGAGCGGCGAACGAAGCCAGTGTCGCGGCTCCGGCCAGGGGTAGAGCGTAGGTAAGGCGCATGGCGTGCTCCTGGGAGAAGATCATTGAATTTGTTTTGATCAATCTACTCATCGAGTATTCAAATGATCATTTGCAGCGCCAAAAAAAGCAAACCCCTCACGCTTAGACTTTGGCCTAAGCCCCCAATGCGGACACGATATAGCGAGCCGCCGCTTCGTCCGTCACCAGTCCCTTGAGCCAGCCGCCTCGCAGGGCGCTCAGGATGGCCGGCCCCTTGTCGTGCCCGCCCGCCAGGCCCATCAGCGGCTGCCCGCCCAGTGCCGAGAGCGGCAGGCTGGTGATGCGACGCGTGATCGGACAGTCGATGAGCCGTCCCTGGATATCCAGCGGCCAGCCGAGCAGTTCTCCTACCGCACCGGCCTCGAGCAGCTCGTTGAGTTCGGCCTCGCTGATGAAATGATCCTGGAACAGGGTCGCGCGCGGATCGATGCGGCCAATGCCGATGACCCCGGTTTCGGCCTCGCGGGCGATATGAAACACCGCCTGCACCAGCTGCTGGGCAAGCAACGCTTCCTTCTCTTCCACCGAGGCGGCCACTACCGGCGCGGGCAGCAGGAAGCGCTCCGCCCCGGTCTTGTCGGCCAGGACCATCACCCCGTCATAGCGGTTGGCGGAACCGTCGCGGGCGACATTGCCCACCAGCGAGACGATACGATGCTGCGAGCGATCCAGGCGACTCAGGGCTTCCACGGTGGCACGCACCGAACGCCCGGTACCCAGCGACAGCGTCAGGGGCGCTTGACGATCGAGAAGGCTCGCCAGCCGTTCGGCGCCGGCCTGGGCGAGAAAGCGAGGACTGCTTTCCGGCAGCTCGGGGTCGCTGGGCACCACATCGCAGAAATCCAATCCGAAGTGCGTGAGAATCGCCTCGCCCATGGCCATGCACTGGGAGATGGGATGATCGACATGTACCTTGACCAGCCCTTCCTGACGCGCCAGGGCCAGCAAGCGCTGGACCCCGGGTCGCGAGACGCCCAGCAGGCGGGCGATATCGTCCTGCGTGCGCCCACCGACGTAGGAGAGCCAGGCCGCGCGCGCCGCCTGCTCGCGCTTGAGTTCGTATTTATCCATCGCCGCTGCTCCTGATGGAAGGCCCGTTACCGGACGACCACGTACTTGAACATCACGTCTGTCGAACGCCAATGCCAGGCATCATCGCAACCGCGCACGCACCGTACAACTGAGACGATGGCACAGTGGCACCGCGATCACGACTCGGCGACACTCGGCGCCACCGGCGATGACGGTAACCAGGCACGCGCCGCCAGTCCGCCCAGCGTAGACTCGGCGAGCTGCAGACGACCGCCGTAGAGAGTCATCAAATCCTCGACGATCGCCAGCCCCAGGCCGGAGCCGGAGCGCCGTTCGTCGAGACGCGCGCCGCGTGCCAGGGCGGCCTCACGCTGGTCCTCGCTCATCCCCGGCCCGTCGTCTTCGATCACCAGCGCGACGCCCGCGCCCTGCGGATAGAAACGCAGCGAGACCTGCGACGACGCCCAGCGCAGGGCATTCTCGAGCAGGTTGCCGACCAGTTCCTGAAGATCCTGGGCATCCATGCGCACACTGAGGTCGGCCGCCAGCTCGGCGTCCAGCCGAACCCCGCGCCGCTCCCCCATCCGGGTCAGGCCATCGAGCACCGGGGCGAGGGTTTTCCCGACATCGATCTTGCCGGCCAGCACGCCGCCCCCCGTCGCCGAGGCACGTGCCAGATGGTGACGCACGGCATCGTCGATGCGTCCGAGCTCGCCCTGCACACGGTCACGCGTCTCGTCTGGAAAACGCTCCGCCAGCGTCGTCAGCACGCTGACCGGAGTCTTGAGGGCATGCGCCAGATTACCGGCGGCATGGCGGCCACGTTCGATCAGCCGCCGATCGCGTTCCAGCACACCGTTCATGGCACCTGCCAGACGTGCCAGTTCGTCGGGCAGAAAACGCGTCTCCAGACTCTCGGCGTCTCCGGACTCCACGGCCCGCAAGTTGGCGTGCATGCGCCGCAGCGGCGCCAGTCCCCAGCGGATCTGCACCGCCAGGCCGACCAGCAGCAAGGCCCCCAGTGCCAGCAGCGACAGGCCCAACAACCACTCGAAACGCGCCACTTCGCGATCCAGCTCCTCGCGAGAAGCGGCGACGCTGACATGCAGCGTCCCGGCATGCCCCGGCAAGCGGATGTCGCGTTCCATGACTCGCAAGCGATTGCCGCGCGGCCCATCGACTTCGGAGACCGCCAGGCCCTGGATGTCGTCGGTCGGCAGGCGCTGATCCCATAGCGAGCGCGACGTCAGTGCCTGCTCCTCGCCCGCCACCTGCCAGTACCAGCCCGAGTAGACGCGCTCGAAGCGTGGATCGCCCAAGGAACGCGTCATGCGCAGTTCATTGCTCTGGGGATCGAGCTGCGCCCCGGCCAGCAGCACGTTGAGCAATGACTCGAGGCGATCGTCGAAGGCAGTGGTGACGGCATCGCGGAAGTTATAGGCCAGGCCGGTGCCGGCCAGTGGCAACGCGACCATGACCAGCAACAGCGAGGCGATCAGCAACCGAGCCCGGATCGAGGTACGCGCGATGCGCTGTTGCCAGGCGCGTCGCCTCATGGCGTCTCCTCGAGCGCCACCAGACGATAGCCCTGGCCGCGCAGGGTCTCGATGCGCTGGTTGCCCAGCTTGCGACGCAGGCGGCTGATCTGGACATCGATGACGTTGGAGTCGGGCTCGTGGTCCCGGTCATAGACATGCTCCGAAAGCTCGGTGCGGGTCACGATGCGCGGGGCGGCATGCAGCAGATACGCCAGCAGGCGCGATTCCTGGGCCGTCAGCGTGATCGGACGGCCTGCCAGGGTGACACTGCCGGTATGCGTATCCAGTGCCAGCTCGCCGAGCTTGAGGATCGGATGCGCATGCCCGTGGCTGCGTCGTACCAGGGCACGCAGACGGAACAGGACTTCTGCCGTCTCGAAGGGCTTGGTGACGTAATCGTCGGCCCCGGCGGAGAAGCCGGCCGCCTTGTCCGACCAGCGCTCGCGCGCCGTCAGTACCAGCACCGGCAGATCGATGCCGTCTTCGCGCCACGCGGCGAGCCAGCGGGTGCCATCGCCATCGGGAAGGCCCAGATCGAGAATCACGGCATCGTAGGCTTCCACGCGCACCAGATAATCGGCTGCTTCGCCGTTCGCGGCATGCTCCCACAGCAGTCCGGCCTCGACGAAGGCTTCGCCGAGGGCTTGCGCCAGCGCGGTATCATCCTCGACCAGCAATACCTTCATGGACGCGTCATCCCCTCGATATTGACCCCTTCGATGCCGATCAGCTCGCCATTGGCGGCATCGAATTCAAATTCGACCACCTGCCCCTGCGGGCCGATCATTTCGATCTCGTAGCGCGGCGCCTCGTTCTCGTGTTCGAGTTCGACCTCCAGCACTTGCCCAACATAGCGATGCTCGAGCCAGTCAAGCACCGTGGGCAGGGCCACGACGCGCCCCTCCTGCACCTCGCGATGCAGCGAACGCCACTCATCGTCATCGGCCATGACCAGTGACTGGCAGGCCATGATTCCCACCGCCGCCAGCATGAGTGCCTTGAGACATCCATTGAAGCGTTTCATGCCCACACCCTGCCAGACACGACATGAATACAGCATGAACAAGGCGCTCGTCTCCGCGACAGCCCGGCCGGACGAACCTCGTGACAGCCCGGCGACGGCACGCCTGAACATGAACGGAAGATGAACATCGTTTTCAGGCGACTGCAAGGTCGTCGCCGCTAGGCTCGCTTCATCGCTGGCGTAACGCGATCACGCCGGCCTCGATGCCAACGCAAGGAGACGATCATGAAGACGATGCACATGCTGATGATGCCGATGGTACTCAGCGGCGGCCTGTCCACGGCCGTGATGGCCGATGACGGCAGCCTGTCGCCGGGGGAGCTCGAATCGCTGCTCGCGACGGCCGGCGAACACGGTGTCACGCATTACGACGACATCGCCATCGACGACGGCAACCGCCTGGAAGTCGAAGGCTGGCGCGACGATGGCTGGCAGCTCGACCTCGACATGCTGATCCGGGATGGCAGCCTGGTGCATGAAAAACGCCGCCAGGACACCACGCCCGACTGGAGCCTGAATGGCGAGGAGCTGCGTCAGGCGCTGGACAACGCGCGAGACGCTGGCATGCAACGCTTTGCCGAACTGGATGTCGATGAGCAAGGGCATGTGGATATCGAAGGCTACGACGCCCAGAATGAGGAGATCGACATCCGCCTCGAACGCAATGGACTCACGGTCACTGGAGTGGAACATGACTGATCGACAGCACAACGCCGCCTGGCAGGCGGCTCAGCAATGGCGGGAACGGGCGCGTCAGGCGCGCCCCTCCCAGGGCGCCGGCGGGCTCAAGCTGCTCGCCACCTGGTTATTGTTCGGCGTCATGATGATCGTCGGCACCCTGCTCGGCCTGTTTTTCCTGATCGTCGGCTGGGCGATGCTGCCGTTTCTGCGCCACCGCATGAAAAAGCGTGCCGAAGCCTTTCGTGCCGAGCACGCCCGCCCGGCCGGCGGCAACGGCGCGCAGGACGGTGCACAGACACGAGACAACGCACGTTCATCACGTGTGCTCGAAGGCGATTATCAGGTCAAGTCCGACGACTGAGTGCGCCCTGAACGCGGCGTCTCTCGCCGTCTCCGCAGAACCAGTTGCCACGAGGCAAAAAAATGGCACGCCAGGCGTGCCAGAAACGACTGCTTGCCTGCCGATGCGCACAGGGCTAGCCGTCAAGGAAGGGGAACCTGCATCAAGACGAAAAAGCCCGCCCCATGAAGGGGCGGGCTCGGAATTTGGCGCGCCCGGGAGGATTCGAACCTCCGACCACCTGATTCGTAGTCAGGTACTCTATCCAGCTGAGCTACGGGCGCTGAAAGCGATGACGGTCGATACCGTTTTTTCGCATCGAGAGCGGCTCGCTCTCGCATTGCTGTGTGACGATTCCGCCAACGAAAAGTGGCGCGCCCGGGAGGATTCGAACCTCCGACCACCTGATTCGTAGTCAGGTACTCTATCCAGCTGAGCTACGGGCGCGAAACTTCGATGCAATGCATCCGGTTGAATGGCGGAGAGAGAGGGATTCGAACCCTCGATGGGGCTACAAACCCCATACTCCCTTAGCAGGGGAGCGCCTTCAGCCACTCGGCCATCTCTCCCTCATCAACACGGCGCGTATGTTACCGATTATGCTGGGGTCTTGTCTAGGGCAGATCGAAAATCTTTTACTATCAACCCTTCCAGCGACCGTGACTGCTACTGCGTGCTTGGCGTTAGAAGTGATCCAGAAGGCATGCCTGATCCTGAATTGCCCGAGCCGATAAAGGGGACGACTTCACCAGCCCAGACGGTTCCACGCATGCGTCACTGTTCAGACGCTTGAACCGTCATCCTCGCTATCGGTCTTCTCGCGCTGAATGCGCTGATAGATTTCCTCGCGATGGACGGCCACGTCTTTCGGCGCATTGACGCCAATGCGCACTTGGTTGCCTTTCACGCCAAGTACAGTGACGGTGATATCGTCGCCAATCATCAGTGTTTCACCGACGCGACGGGTCAGGATGAGCATGTCTGATCTCCTTCTCAGGCTTTCTTCCAACGGGATGCGTGCACCGCCAAGCGACAGTACGGTGGCAAATTATGCTTCATACTTGCCCCGAGGGCCAATGACGCGTACTTGCATCCTGAGGCTCGTTGAATGAAAGGCCGCGACCCAGGCCTTCCGGCGTCGTCCTGACGCTACCCCTCAAGCGTAGAAGCGAATGGGGCCGGAAAGCCAAGATTCTTTCTTCATTCACCTTGTATGCTGTCTTTATCGAGTCCGAATGCAGTGTGCAGCGCACGCACGGCCAGCTCCATCTGCTTCTCGTCGATGACCACGGAGATCTTGATTTCCGAGGTGGAGACCATGCGAATGTTGATGTTCTCGTCAGCCAGCACGCGGAACATCTTGGACGCCACGCCGGCATGCGAGCGCATGCCCACGCCCACCAGCGACACCTTGGCGATATTGTCGTCGCCGCGCAGTTCGCCACCGCCCAGCGCCGGGATCACCTGGTCCTGCAGAATGCTCTTGGTCTGCTTGTAATCGCTCTTGGCCACGGTGAACGTGAAGTCGGTGTAGTCCCCGGCCGGGGCCACGTTCTGCACGATCATGTCGATTTCGATATTGGCATCGGCGATGGGCCCCAGAATCTTGGAGGCCACGCCCGGCACGTCCGGCGTGTTGAGCAGCGTCAGCTTGGCTTCACTGGCAGTGAAGGCGATACCGGAGATCAGCGGTTCTTCCATAGTGGTCTCTTCTTCTTCAGCGACGATCAGCGTACCCGGGCCGTCCTCGAAGCTGGACAGCACGCGCAGCGGTACATTGTATTTGCCGGCGAACTCGACGGCGCGAATCTGCAGCACCTTCGACCCCAGGCTCGCCAGCTCGAGCATTTCCTCGACGGTGATGGCCGATAGCCGTTGCGCCTTTGAGCACACGCGCGGATCGGTGGTGTAGACGCCATCCACATCGGTGTAGATCTGGCATTCGTCGGCCTTGAGCGCCGCCGCCAGGGCCACGCCGGTGGTGTCCGAGCCGCCGCGTCCGAGGGTCGTGATGTTGCCCTCGTCATCGACCCCCTGGAAACCGGCCACGACCACGACCTGACCATCGTCGAGATCGGCCTGGATGTCATCGGTCTCGATGCGCTGGATACGCGCCTTGGTGTGGGCGCTGTCGGTGCGGATGCCCACCTGGGCCCCCGTATAGGAAGTCGCCTCCACATCCAGCTTGTGCAAGGCCATCGCCAGCAGGGAAATGGTCACCTGCTCGCCGGTGGACACCAGCATGTCCATTTCGCGCGGCGTGGGCTCATCGTTGATCTGGCTGGCCAGATCGATCAGCCGGTTGGTCTCCCCGCTCATTGCCGAGACCACGACGACCACTTGGTGGCCCTCGTCGCGGAATCGCTTCACTTTTTCGGCGACGGCCTTGATGCGCTCCACCGAGCCCACCGAGGTCCCCCCGAACTTCTGTACGTATAGCGCCATAGCTGCCTATCCGTGGTGGTTTTCACAAGCATGAATGAAGAAAAGGGCCGGCGCCATGCGCACGACCCTTTCCACGTTCTCACTCGCCGAGCCGGGCCTCGACCCAACTCGGCACACTCGCCAGGGCATCGGGCAGCGCCTGCGGCCGTGAGCCGCCCGCCTGGGCCATGTCGGCCCGGCCGCCGCCCTTGCCGCCGACCTGCTCGGCGACATGCTTGACCAGGTCGCCGGCCTTGAGGCGTGCGGTCAGGTCATCGGTCACGCCGGCGATCAGGCTGACCTTCTCGTCGCCCGCGACGCCGAGCACGATGACGCCCGAGCCCAGCTTGTTCTTGAGTTGGTCGAGCAGGCCACGCAGTTCCTTGCCGCCCACACCCTCGACTTGCTTGGCGAGAAGCTTGACGCCGGCCACCTCGCGCACGTCGGCGAGCATATCGCCGCTGGTGGCACTCGCCAACTTGGCCTTGAGCCGCTCGAGCTCCTTTTCCAGGGTGCGGTTACGCTCGAGGGTCGCCTCGAGACGTGCTTCCACTTGCTCCGGCTTGGCCTTGAGCTGTTCGGCAACACGCGCGACCTTGGCTTCCTGGTCGCGGAAATACGCCAGGGCCCCTTCGCCGGTCACGGCCTCGATGCGGCGCACTCCAGCAGCGACACCCGCCTCGCTGAGGATGTGGAAGCAACCGATGTCGCCGCTGCGCGCCACGTGCGTACCGCCGCACAGCTCGATGGAAAAGTCGTCGGCACCGATGGTCAGCACGCGCACGCTGTCGGCGTACTTGGCCTCGAAGAGCGCCGCGGCACCCTTGGCCTTGGCCTCGTCGAGCGTCATGTGCTCGATACGGGTCGCGGCGTTGGCCAGGATCTGGGCATTGACGATACGTTCGACCTCGTCGAGCTGCGCCCGGGTCATCGCCTCGAAATGACTCACGTCGAACCGCAAGCGCTCGGCGGTGACCAGCGAGCCCTTCTGCTGCACGTGCTCGCCCAGCACCTGCCTCAGCGCCTCGTGCAACAGGTGGGTGGCCGAGTGGTTGCGCATGGTCGCCGCCCGCAGACTGGCATCGACCCGTGGCGTCACGCTGGCACCCACGTCGAGACGTCCCTCGACGAGCACCCCGTGATGCAGGTGATGGCCGCCTTGCTTCTGGGTATCGGTGACCTGGAAGCGCATGCCGTCGGCCTCCAGATACCCCGTGTCACCGGCCTGCCCCCCGGATTCGCCATAGAAGGGCGTACGGTCGAGCACCACGACACCGTGCTGCCCGGCCTCGAGCGCCGCCAGCGCGTTGCCCTCACGATCGACCAGGGCGGTCACGCGAGCCTCGTCTTCCAGGCGCTCATAACCGGTGAAGGCCGTCTCGCCCTCCAGGTCGAGTGCCGCCGTGTAGTCGGCACCGAACTGGCTGGCCGCGCGGGCTCGCTCGCGCTGGGCCTCGAGCTCGCGCTGGAAGCCGACCTCGTCGAGCGTCACGCCGCGCTCGCGGCACACGTCGGCCGTCAAGTCGAACGGAAAGCCGTAGGTATCGTAAAGCTTGAACACGGTCTCGCCCGGCAGTACCTCGCCGTCCAGCGTTTCCAGGGCTTCCGTCAGCAGGCCCATGCCGTGATCCAGCGTGCGCGCGAACTGTTCTTCTTCCTTGAGCAGGACCTTCTCGATGCGCGGACGCGCCTTGCGCAGTTCCGGATAGGCCGCCCCCATCTCGGCATCCAGCGCCGCCACCAGGGTGTGGAAGAACGGCTCACGGGCACCGAGCTTGTGGCCGTGGCGAATGGCGCGCCGGATGATACGGCGCAACACGTAGCCGCGCCCTTCGTTGGAGGGCAGCACATCGTCGGTGATCAAGAAGGCACAGGACCGGATGTGGTCGGCGATCACGCGCAGCGACGGCGCACTGGTATCGTCGTATCCCGTGGCCTCGGAGGCCGCGTTCAGCAGGTTCTGGAACAGGTCGATCTCGTAGTTGGAATGCACCCCCTGCAGCACGGCCGCGACACGCTCCAGGCCCATGCCGGTATCGATGGACGGCTTGGGCAGCGGGTTCAGCGTTCCCGCGCTATCGCGATCGAACTGCATGAACACCAGGTTCCAGATCTCGATGTAGCGGTCGCCGTCTTCTTCGGGGCTTCCCGGCGGCCCCCCGGCCACCTCGGGGCCGTGGTCGAAGAAGATCTCCGAGGAAGGGCCGCAG
Organism: Chromohalobacter israelensis DSM 3043; assembly: GCF_000055785.1. Lineage (GTDB taxonomy): Bacteria > Pseudomonadota > Gammaproteobacteria > Pseudomonadales > Halomonadaceae > Chromohalobacter > Chromohalobacter israelensis. Next base: position 701,353 of record NC_007963.1, on the reverse strand, counting down.
GGGCCGGTGTCGCCCATCTGCCAGAAGTTGTCTTCGTCGAGCTTGGAGAAGCGCGCCGGATCGATGCCGATTTCGTCCTTCCAGATACGCTCGGCCTCGTCGTCGCTGACGTGGACGGTGACCCACAGCTTGTCGGCGGGCAGGCCCAGCCGTTCGGTCAGGAACGTCCAGGCAAAGCGAATGGCGCCGCGCTTGAAGTAATCCCCGAAGCTGAAGTTCCCCAGCATTTCGAAGAAGGTATGGTGACGCGCGGTGTAGCCGACGTTGTCCAGGTCATTGTGCTTGCCCCCGGCACGCACGCAGCGCTGCGCGGAAGTGGCACGCACGTAGGGGCGTGGGTCGCGTCCCAGGAAGACGTCCTTGAACGGCACCATGCCGGCGTTGGTGAACAACAGCGTCGGGTCGTTGGCGGGCACGAGCGAGCTCGACGGCACGATGGTATGACCGTGCTCCTCGAAGAACGTCAGAAAGGCTTGTCGGATGTCTGCGCTTTTCATAGAAATTCCGTGGCGGTGTGCGTTAGGCGCTGCGGGCATGCGCGGCCCGACCGGACAAGCGGCGGGCGCGAAGCGCGAAAGTCGGCGAATGACGGACAACGGACCGCCCCGAGCCATCGCAATGGCGCACTAGTATAACGCGTTCGGCGGGGGACTAAAGAGGTGCCGCGACAGCGGCGGAAAGAGAGGCCGCATGTGGCATGCGGCCCGCAAAGGCCTAGCGGGTGTTCTCCCAGGCGTGCGCCATGGCATGACGCACCTGCTCGAAATCGAATCCACGCGAGGCCAGAAAGCGTTCGCGCTTGGCGCGCTCACGAGGGTCGCGCCCGGGGGAATCGAAGCGCTTGGCCAGCGCCTCGCATGCCAGCCGGTGCCAGTCCGGGGCCTCGCCTTCCAGTGCCTCGCGTGCCACCTCGTCGGTGACGCCGCGCGCGCCCAGCTCGGCGCGTATCTTCATCGCCCCCTGGCCGCGCGACAGGCGCGAGCGCACGAATTGCTCGGCGAAGCGAGCGTCGGACTGCAGCCCCTCATCGGCCAGGGCATCGAGTAGCGACGCGATGTCGTCGGGCGCATGCCCACGCGCCGCGAGGCGCGACATCAACTCGCTGCGCGAGTAGTCGCGCCTCGCCAGCAGGCGGATGGCATCGTCGCGGGGCGTCGCCTCCTGCGTGCTCATGGTTACACCAGGCTATCGTCGTCCTGCGCTGCGGCGGCCTTCTCCTGAGACTCGGCCTCGGGCTTGGGCGTGGACAGCAGGCGAGCGCGAATCTCGTTCTCGATCTCTTCCATGATCGCCGGGTTGTCCTCGAGGAACTGCGCGGCGTTGGCCTTGCCCTGACCGATCTTGTTGCCCTGGTAGCTGTACCAGGCACCGGCCTTGTCGACCAGGCCCTGCTGCACCCCGATGTCGACGACTTCGCCGGCATGGTAGATCCCCTTGCCGTAGAGGATCTGGAACTCGGCCTGACGGAACGGGGGCGCCACCTTGTTCTTGACCACCTTGACCCGGGTCTCGTTGCCGATGGCCTCGTCGCCCTGCTTGACCGAGCCGGTACGCCGGATATCGAGGCGTACGCTGGAGTAGAACTTCAGCGCGTTGCCGCCGGTGGTGGTCTCGGGGTTGCCGAACATCACCCCGATCTTCATGCGGATCTGGTTGACGAACATCACCATGCAGTTGGCGTTCTTGATGTTGCCGGTCACCTTGCGCAGCGCCTGGGACATCAGGCGCGCCTGCAGCCCGACGTGGGAATCGCCCATCTCGCCTTCGATCTCGGCGCGTGGCGTCAAGGCCGCGACCGAGTCGACGACGATCACGTCGACGCCGCCCGAACGGACCAGCATGTCGCAGATTTCCAGTGCCTGTTCACCGGTGTCCGGCTGCGACACCAGCAGATCATCGAGGTTGACGCCGAGCTTTTCGGCATAGGTCGGGTCCAGCGCATGCTCGGCATCGATGAAGGCACAGGTCTTGCCTTGCTTCTGCCCCTGGGCGATCACCGACAGCGTCATGGTGGTCTTGCCCGAGGACTCGGGGCCGAAGATCTCGACCACGCGCCCCATCGGCAGCCCGCCCACGCCGAGGGCGATATCCAGCCCCAGCGATCCCGTGGAAATGGCCGGCGTCGCCACGCGCGGCGTGTCGCCAAGACGCATCACGGCGCCCTTGCCGAACTGGCGCTCGATCTGGGAAAGCGCCGCGTTGAGCGCCTTGGAACGGTTGTCGTCCTGTGCCATGAAGGTCTCCTATCGAAGGACATCGAAGCTCGTACGGCGACACCGAATGAGTTCGGCGCCGTCCGCTCAATACTGTATGACTAGCCAGTAGTATGACGAAAAAAATTCGCGCCGCCTACCTTTGACTTGCACGCGTTTTCAATCGCGCCCGCTCTCGCCCTCAAGCCTAGCAACAAGCCCGATCAATGCCATGCGCACCGCAGCGCGACGCACCTCGCCGCGCGTCCCCGGCAGATGATGGCGCTCGACCTCCTGCGCCCGATCGTCGCCCCAGGCGAACCAGACCGTGCCCACGGGCTTGTCCGCGCTGCCGCCACCGGGGCCGGCCACGCCGCTGATCGCCACGCCCAGCGTGGCGCCGCTATCGCGACACGCCCCGGCGACCATCTCGCGCACGGTCTCGGCGCTGACCGCGCCATGCGTGGCAAGCGTGGCCTCGCGCACCCCGAGCAGGCGTTGCTTGGCGCTGTTGGCGTAGGTCACGTAGCCGGTCTCGAAATAGTCGGAACTGCCGGCGACGTCGGTGATGGCACTGGCCACGCCGCCCCCGGTGCAGGATTCGGCCGCCGTCACGCTGGCCCCCGTCGCCCGGCACGCTTTCCCGAGGCGCTCGGCCAAGGCATCGACGCTCACGTCACGCCACTCTTCCAGAGTTATCGCCATCTATTATCCTCTCCCCAATGTCGCACCGATCGGCGCCGCACTGACGCCGTCCGCGCGAAAGCGTAGAATGTCGCCTTGCGGTGTTGGCAGTTGCGCACGACACCACGTCACCTTTTTCATTTGGCACCACTCGCCACCGGCACGACAAGGATTCGCATGAGCCAGGCCTCTGCCCAGCATACCCCGATGATGGCCCAGTACCTGAAGATCAAGCGCGAGCATCCCGAGGTGCTGCTCTTCTATCGCATGGGCGATTTCTACGAGCTGTTCTACGACGACGCCAAGCGCGCCGCCTCGCTGCTCGACATCACCCTCACCCAGCGCGGCCAGTCGGCGGGACAGCCGATTCCCATGGCCGGTGTGCCCTATCATAGCGCGGAGAGCTATCTGGCGCGGCTGGTCAAGTCGGGTGAGTCGGTGGCCATCTGCGAGCAGATCGGCGACCCGGCCACCGCCAAGGGCCCGGTGGAGCGCAAGGTCGTGCGCATCGTCACGCCCGGCACCCTCCATGACGAGGCCCTGCTCGACGCGCGCCGCGACAACCTCGTCCTCGCCGTGCATCCGCAGGGAGACCGCTGGGGCCTTGCCTGGCTGGAACTGTCCAGCGGCCACTTCAGCGTGCTCGAAGTCGATGGCGAGAGCGATCTGCTCTCCGAGATTCAACGTCTCGATCCCGCCGAGCTGCTTGCCGCGGAAAGCCTGTCGTTACCGCCGGCACTCGCCGAGCGCCCCGGCTTCCGTCGCCAGAGCGATTGGCTGTTCGATCTGGAAAGCGCCACTCGCCTGTTATGCGACCAGTTCGGCGTGGCCGACCTGCGCGGCTTCGGCTGCGCTCACCTCACCACGGCCCTGACCGCCGCCGGCGTGCTCATCGACTACGCCCGCGACACCCAGCGCTCGCGGCTGCCGCACGTCACCGGCATCGCCGTGGAGACACGCGACGAAGCGGTGGTGATCGATGCCGCCAGCCGCCGCAACCTCGAGATCGACACCAACCTGGGGGGCGGCTTCGACAATACGCTGGCCAGCGTGCTCGACACCACCGCCACCGCCATGGGATCGCGTCAGCTCAAGCGCTGGCTCAACCGACCGCTGCGCGACATCGCCCAGATCCAGTCGCGCCAGGCCGCCGTGCAGTGCCTCATCGACGCCGACCGCCATGCCACCCTGCGCGACGCGCTCAAGGCCATCGGCGACATCGAACGCATCCTCGCGCGAGTGGCGCTCTACAGCGCCCGGCCGCGCGACCTGGCCCGTCTGCGCGATGCCCTCAACGCCCTGCCCGCCCTGGAACACGATCTGGCCGAACTCGACGAGGGCACGGCCATCGACGCGCTCAAGCACCACATTCGTCCCTATCCCGAATTGGCCGAGACGCTGAGCCGGGCGCTGGTCGACAACCCGCCCGTGGTGATCCGCGATGGCGGCGTGATCGGCACGGGCTTCGACGCAGAGCTCGACGAATACCGCGGCCTGGCCGAGCACGCCGGGGACTATCTGGTCGAGCTCGAGACTCGGGAACGCGAGCGCACCGGCCTGGTCGGCCTCAAGGTGGGGTACAACCGCGTCCATGGCTACTACATCGAGATCCCCCGCGCCCAGGCCCGCGAAGCACCGGCCGAGTACATCCGTCGCCAGACGCTGAAAAACGCCGAACGCTTCATCATCCCCGAGCTCAAGGAATTCGAGGACAAGGCGCTGTCGGCCAAGTCGCGCGCGCTGGCGCGCGAAAAGCTGCTCTACGACGGGCTGCTGGAAACGCTCAACGTCGACCTCCAGGCGCTTCAGGGTACCGCGCGCGCGCTGGCCACCCTCGACGTGCTGGCGTGTTTCGCCGAACGCGCGCTGGCGCTGGATTTCGTGCGTCCACGCCTGAGCGATCAGCCCGGGCTGCGCATTCGCGGAGGCCGCCATCCCGTGGTCGAACACGTCAGCGACCACCCGTTCGTGCCCAACGACCTGATGCTCGATGAAACGCGGCGCCTGCTGGTGATCACCGGCCCCAACATGGGCGGCAAGTCCACCTACATGCGCCAGGCGGCCTTGATCGCGCTGCTCGCGCACACCGGCAGCTGCGTGCCCGCCGACGAGGCAGAAATCGGCCCCGTGGACCGGATCTTCACGCGCATCGGTTCCAGCGACGACCTCGCCGGCGGCCGTTCGACCTTCATGGTCGAGATGACCGAGACGGCCACCATCCTGCACAATGCCACCGAACACAGCCTGGTGCTGATGGACGAGATCGGGCGCGGCACCAGCACCTTCGACGGCCTCTCATTGGCCTGGGCCAGTGCCGAGCACCTGGTCGAACGGCGCGCCTTCACCCTCTTCGCCACGCACTACTTCGAAATGACCGCGTTGACGGAGCCCTACGACAGCGTGGCCAACGTGCACTTGACCGCCGCCGAGCACCGGGACGGCATCGTCTTCATGCACCGCGTCGAGGAAGGGCCGGCGAGCCAGAGCTACGGGCTGCAGGTGGCACAACTCGCCGGCGTGCCGCCCCGGGTCGTCGCCCGGGCACGCGAAAAACTCGCCACCCTGGAACAACAGGAAGTTCACCAGGCCGGCACGCGTGGCGGCCTGGGTGACAGCGACGCTGCCGCGCCGCAGCAGGCGGACCTGTTCGCCAGCGCGCCGCACCCGGTCGTCGAGGCGCTGGAAAAACTCGACCTCGACGCGATATCCCCGCGCCAGGCCATGGCCTTGCTCTACGAGTGGCGCGAACAATGCTGAGCCAGCGTTTGGCTATGAGGCCATTCCAAAACGTTTGCGGCACTCGCTTGCCCGCATGCCGGGAGCGCGACTAAAATGTGGCGCCATTAGAATATGCCATTATAAATTGCCGCCTCGTTTATAACCTTACTGTCAGTTCCGGGCACCGTCGCGACCGAGATTCAGGAGAACCCCATGACATTCGTCGTCACCGAAAACTGCATTCGCTGTAAATATACCGACTGCGTCGAAGTCTGTCCGGTGGACTGCTTCTACGAAGGGCCCAATTTTCTGGTGATTCATCCCGACGAGTGCATCGACTGCGCGCTGTGCGAGCCGGAATGTCCCGCCGAAGCGATCTATTCGGAAGACGAATTACCCGACGATCAAAAGGCCTTCATCGAGCTCAACGCCGAGCTTTCCGAGGTCTGGCCCAACATCAGCGAAAAGAAAGACCCGCTGCCCGATGCCGAGGAATGGGACGGCAAGACAGACAAGCTTCAGCATCTCGAACGCTGACGCCACGCACATCGCAACATGCAAGACCGGCCCGCGGGCCGGTTTTTTCTTGCCCGCTCGCCAGGCAGGCCGACGACAGGCCAAAAAAAAGCGGCCCGAAGGCCGCTGCATCCCATTCATCCCTGAGCGGATCCCTCCGCTCGACTCCCTGGGTGCGCTCCATGCCTGTCCTGGGCTCCCTCCACGACAGACGCACCCTGCTGCATCCCAATCTGCCTCCAGGTAAGCAATGCCTTGCTCATCCTGTGCAGGTGCATTGTTACGGAAGCCGTGACGCGCCTCAACCGGGTCCCATCCCCTGACGTTTGTCCAGGAGCGCCAGACAGGGAAAACAAAAACCTTTTAAAAACAATGAACTAACAAAAATAAGGAATACTCATCACACCTATTGTCCTTGTTTATCGCCGATGGACGGCATTTTTTGTAGGAAATGTCTTACAAAGAAAGAATCCAGAACCTACACGACCACCACGGGAGGGAAGCGTCGCACGAGGCACCAAACAAAACGGCGGCCCTCAGGGCCGCCGTGGCGTTCATACCGTGCTGAGCACCCCGAGGACGTCAGCCCTGGCCCTTGATCGCCGCCAGCCCCGGATACACGGCCTGGCCTTCCAGCTCCTGCTCGATGACCAGCAGACGGTTGTACTTGGCCACGCGGTCGCTGCGACAGAGCGAGCCGGTCTTGATCTGGCCGGCGGAAGTGCCCACGGCCAGGTCGGCGATGGTGGTATCTTCGGTCTCGCCACTGCGATGCGAAATGACGGCGGTGAAACCGGCGTCCTGCGCCATCTTGATGGCATCCAGCGTCTCGGACAACGAGCCGATCTGGTTGAACTTGATGAGGATGGAATTGCCGATGTGCTCGTCGATACCGCGCTTGAGGATACGCGTGTTGGTCACGAACAGATCATCGCCGACCAGCTGCACCTTGTCGCCCAGCTTCTCGGTCAGGGCCTTCCAGCCTGCCCAGTCGGACTCGTCCATGCCATCTTCGATGGAGACGATCGGATACTGATCGCAAAGGGCCGCGAGGTAATCGACGAAGCCGGCTGCGTCGTAGGACTTGCCTTCGCCCGACAGGTTGTACTGGCCGTCCTGATAGAACTCCGACGAGGCACAGTCCAGCGCCAGGGTCACATCCTTGCCCAGCACGTAACCGGCTTTCTCGACCGCCTGCTGGATGACCGCCAATGCCTCGGCGTTGGATGCCAGATTGGGCGCGAAGCCGCCCTCGTCGCCCACCGAGGTCGACAAGCCGCGCGCGGCGAGCACCTTCTTGAGGGCATGGAAGATCTCGGCGCCCATGCGCAGCGCCTCGCGGAAGCTGGGCGCCCCCACCGGCTGGATCATGAACTCCTGGATATCGACGTTGTTGTCCGCGTGCTCGCCGCCATTGAGGATATTCATCATCGGCACCGGCATGCGGAACTGGCCGGACTGACCGTACAGATCGGCGATGTGCGCGTAGAGCGGCACGCCCTTCTCGATGGCGGCGGCCTTGGCGGCGGCCAGCGACACCGCGAGGATGGCATTGGCGCCCAGCCCCGCCTTGTTGTCGGTGCCGTCGAGCTCGAGCATGGCGGCATCCAGGGCCCGCTGATCGAGGGCGTCCTTGCCTACCAGGGCATCGCGAATCCTGCCGTTGACGGCCTCGACTGCCTTGAGCACGCCCTTGCCCAGATAGCGCGACGTATCGCCGTCGCGGAGCTCCAGGGCCTCGCGCGAGCCGGTGGAGGCACCGCTCGGCGCGCAGGCCGTGCCGCGAACGCCGCTGGCCAGCACCACATCGGCCTGAACGGTCGGATTGCCGCGTGAGTCCAGCACCTCGAGGGCGTGGATGTCTTTGATCTCAGCCATTGCGAGTCATCCTCGTGTTAACGATGGGTCGTTTCAACATATCGAGAGGGCGGCGGTCCATGGACCGCCACGGGCGGCTCCGCTCGTCGTGTACTCGACTATTGCATCTGGCGGCGTCTCAGTCGATCTCCAGGGGGGCGAACCCCTTGACCAGGTCGTCGATCGCCTTGAGCTGGCTCAGGAACCCTTCGAGCCGATTCAGGGGCAGCGCGCATGGACCGTCGCACTTGGCATTGTCGGGATCGGGATGCGCTTCGAGAAAGACGCCGGCCAGTCCCACCGCGACCCCCGCCCGCGCCAGCTCGGCGACCTGCGCACGACGACCGTCGGCACTGTCGGCCCGGCCCCCGGGGCGTTGCAGCGCATGGGTGACGTCGAAGAAGACCGGATATCCCGTCTGCTTCATTTCCCCGAAGCCCAGCATGTCGACCACCAGGTTGTTGTAGCCGAAGCTCGAGCCGCGTTCGCAGAGTATCAGCCGCGAATTGCCGACTTCCTCGCATTTGCGAATGATGTGACGCATCTCGTGCGGCGCGATGAATTGCGGCTTCTTGATGTTGATCGCCGCGCCGGTCTCGGCCATCGCCACCACCAGGTCGGTCTGGCGGGCCAGGAAGGCCGGCAGCTGAATCACGTCGGCCACCTCGGCGACGGGCTTAGCCTGCCAGGGCTCGTGCACGTCGGTGATCACCGGCACGTTGAAGCGTTCCTTGATCTCGGCCAGCCATTCGAGCCCCTTCTCCAGGCCCGGGCCGCGATACGAATGAATCGAGCTGCGGTTGGCCTTGTCGAAGCTGGACTTGAACACATAGGGCATGCCCAGGCGTCCGGTGACCTCGACATACGCCTCGGCCACTTCCAGGGCCATCTCGCGGGATTCGAGCACGTTCATGCCGCCGAACAGCGCCAGCGGCAACGAATTGCCGGCCCTCAGGCCGGCGAATTCGATCTGTTTGGATGTCTCGGCCATGTCTGGGTCCTCAGCTCTGCTGTGCACGGGCACGCGCGGCCTTGTACGCCAGCGCGGCATTGACGAAGCCGGAAAACAGCGGGTGTCCATCACGCGGCGTGGACGTGAATTCCGGGTGGAACTGACAGGCCACGTACCAGGGATGCTCCGGCAACTCGATCATCTCGACCAGCGAATGATCGGCGCTCTTGCCCGAGATCACCAGTCCGGCGGATTCGAGCGCCTCGACGAACTGATTGTTGACCTCGAAGCGATGCCGGTGGCGCTCGGTGATCTCGTCCAGGCCATAAGCCTCGTGTGCCCGCGTGCCCGGCTTGAGATGGCACACCTGGCCACCGAGACGCATGGTGCCCCCCAGATCCGAGGCGGCATCGCGCAGCTCGATCTTGCCTTCGGCGTTGACCCACTCGGTGATCAGGCCCACCACCGGATGCTGGGTATCATGAGTGAACTCGGTGGAATTGGCATCCGCCCAGCCCGCGACATGACGGGCATATTCGATGACCGCCACCTGCATGCCCAGGCAGATGCCCAGATAGGGCACGCCGTTCTCGCGGGCATAACGCGCGGTGGCGATCTTGCCTTCCACACCACGCTCACCGAAGCCGCCGGGTACCAGGATGGCATCCTTGCCGGCCAGGCGTTCGGTGCCGTGATGCTCGATGTCCTCGGAGTCGATGTAGTCGATGTTGACCTTGACCCGTCCCTGGATACCGGCATGGATCAACGCCTCGTTGAGCGACTTGTAGGCGTCGAGCAGCTCCATGTACTTGCCGACCATGGCGATGTTGACCGACTTCAGCGGATTCAGCTTGGCATCCAGCACCCGCACCCACTCGGCGAGGTCGACCTCGTCGGCCTCGATACGCAGCTTGTCGCAGATGATGTCGTCCAGTCCGTGCTCGTGCAGCATCAGCGGAATGCGATAGATGGTATCGGCATCCTGCAGCGGGACCACGGCGCGCTCCTCGACATTGGTGAACAGCGCGATCTTGCGCCGCTCGCTCTCCTCGAGCTCGACCTCGCTGCGGCAGATCAGGATGTCCGGCTGGATGCCGATCGAGCGCAGTTCCTTGACGCTATGCTGGGTCGGCTTGGTCTTGGTCTCGCCGGCGGTCTTGATGTAGGGCACCAGCGTGAGATGCATGAAGATCGCCTGGTTGGCGCCCTTCTCGCTGCGGATCTGACGCGTCGCCTCGAGAAACGGCAGCGATTCGATGTCGCCCACCGTGCCACCGATTTCCACCAGCGCGACGTCGAAGCCGTCGCCGCCTTCGTAGACCCGGCGCTTGATTTCGTCGGTAATGTGCGGAATCACCTGCACGGTGCCGCCGAGATAATCACCGCGGCGCTCCTTGCGTAGCACGTGCTCGTAGACGCGCCCGGTGGTGAAGTTGTTGCCCTGGGTCATCTTGGTGCGGATGAAGCGCTCGTAATGCCCCAGGTCGAGGTCGGTTTCGGCGCCATCTTCGGTGACGAATACCTCGCCGTGCTGGAACGGGCTCATCGTGCCCGGATCGACATTGATGTAGGGGTCCAGCTTGAGGATGGTGACCTTGAGGCCGCGCGCCTCGAGGATCGCCGCGAGGGAAGCGGAGGCGATGCCCTTGCCGAGAGAGGACACAACGCCGCCGGTCACGAAGATATATCGCGTCATGGAAAACCTGTCGAAACGTGATCTGAAGGCCGTGGAGAGAACCGGGCCTGGATGGGACGCCAGAATAGCAGAATACCGCGGGGCGCTCAATTTCAGCTGCGGGCTGCGGGCTGCGGGCTGCGGGCTGCGGGCTGCGGGCTGCGGGCTGCGGGCTGCGGGCAGGATGATGTCTCCGTCCTGCCCGACAGCCGAAGCTCGAGACTCAGACGCCGAGGTAGTCGAGGATGCCCTCGCCCGCCTGGCGGCCTTCATAGACCGCGGTGACCACCAGGTCGGAGCCACGCACCATGTCGCCACCGGCGAAGATCTTTTCATGGCTGGTCTGGAAGGCGAAACTTGCCTGGGCCGGTGCCTTGACGCGCCCGCGCTCGTCGAGGTCGATGCCCACCGTGTCGAACCAGTCGGCGGGGCTGGGCTGGAAGCCGAAGGCGATGATCACGGCGTCGGCCGCGAACACTTCCTCCGAACCCGGCACCACCTCGGGCCGCTGACGGCCGTTGGCATCCGGCTCGCCGAGCCGCGTGCGCACCAGCTTGACGCCTTCGACCTTGTCTTCGCCGACGATGGCCACCGGCTGACGATTGAACAGGAACTCCACACCCTCTTCGCGGGCGTTGGCCACCTCGCGCTTGGAGCCCGGCATGTTCTCCTCGTCGCGGCGGTAGGCACAGGTCACACTGGTCGCGCCCTGACGAATCGAGGTGCGGTTGCAGTCCATCGCCGTATCGCCGCCGCCCAGGACCACGACGCGCTTGCCCTCGAGCGAGACGTAGTCGTCGGGATTCGTCTCGAAGCCCAGGCAGTGATTGACGTTGGCGATCAGGAAATCCAGCGCCTTGTGCACACCGGGCAGATCCTCGCCGGGAAAACCGCCTTCCATGTACTTGTAGGTGCCCATGCCCATGAAGACGGCATCGAACTCGTCGAGCAGCGCGTCATGCGTGACGTCGCGCCCGATCTCCACGCCCAGGCGGAACTCGACGCCCATCTCCTCGAACACCGCGCGGCGGCGCTTCATGACGTGCTTCTCGAGCTTGAACTCGGGAATCCCGAAGGTCAGCAATCCGCCGATCTCGGGGTGCTTGTCGAACACCACCGGCTTGACGCCGTTGCGCACCAGAATGTCGGCGCACCCCAGCCCTGCCGGACCGGCGCCGATCACCGCGACGCGCTTGTCGGTCCACTCGACCTTGGACATGTCCGGCCGCCACCCCATGGCGAAGGCCGTGTCGGTGATGTATTTCTCCACCGAACCGATGGTGACCGCACCGAAACCGTCGTTGAGCGTGCAGTCGCCCTCGCAGAGACGGTCCTGAGGGCACACCCGCCCGCAGACCTCGGGCAGCGAGTTGGTGCGGTGAGACATCTCCGCCGCTTCCAGGATGTTGCCCTCGCTGACCAGCTTGAGCCAGTTGGGAATGTAGTTGTGCACCGGGCACTTCCACTCGCAGTACGGATTGCCGCAGTGCAGGCAGCGATGCGCCTGGCTGGCCGCCTCGCTGGGCTTGTAGGGCTCGTAGATCTCGGCGAATTCGCGGGCGCGGGCACGCGCTTGCTTCTTCTCCGGGTCCTGACGGCCGACATCGATGAACTGGAAATCGTTATTCAGACGGTTTGCCATGATCGTCTCTCCTGGTACCTGGAAGTCCGGCTCATTCGGGCCGCCGACGGGATTCGGCCAGCAGGCCGTTGAGGCTCGCCGCCTTGGGCTTCACCAGCCAGAAATGGCGGATGAAACCGGAAAAGTCCTCGAGGATCGTCTGGCCCCGCACGGAGCCGGTTTCGGCGACGTATTCCTCGATCATCTCCCGCAGGTGGCGCCGATAGGCTTCCATGACCTCGGTATTGATACGATGAATCTCGACCAACTCGTGGTTGTACTTGTCGACGAAGGTGCGATCTTCGTCGAGCACGTACGCGAACCCGCCGGTCATGCCCGCTCCGAAGTTGATGCCGGTCTCGCCGAGCACCGCGACCAGGCCGCCGGTCATGTATTCGCAGCAGTGATCGCCGGCGCCTTCGATGACCGCGTGTACCCCGGAGTTGCGTACCGCGAAGCGCTCACCCGCCGTGCCCGAGGCGAACAGCTTGCCGCCGGTCGCGCCGTACAGGCAGGTATTGCCGATGATCGCCGTCTTGTGGCTTTCGAAGCGGCTCTCGCGAGGCGGCACGATGACCACCTTGCCACCGTTCATGCCCTTGCCGACGTAATCGTTGGCATCGCCCTCGAGATAGAGCTGCAGCCCGCGTGCGTTCCACACGCCGAAACTCTGCCCGGCCACGCCGGTGAAGCGCGCGGTTATCGGCGCCTCCTCGAGCCCCGCCTCGCCGTAGCGCTTGGCGATCTCGCCGGATGCCCGGGCACCCACGCTGCGGTCGCAGTTGGTGATCCGGAAACTGAACTCACCGCCCGACTTGGCCTCGATGGCCGGCAGCAAGGCCTCCAGCACCTCCTGATTCTTGGCGCCGGGGTCGTGCGGCTCGTTGCGACCGACCTGGCAGAACTGCGGCGCCCCTTCGGGCACGTGATCGTTCTGCAACAGCGGCATCAAGTCGAGCTTGCGCTGCGACGCCGTCTCGCCCTCGAGAATCTCGAGCAGGTCGGTGCGGCCGATCAGGTCGGTCAACTGGCGCACGCCCAGCAGCGCCATCAGCTCGCGCACTTCCTCGGCGATGAAGCGGAAGTAGTGCTTGACCATGTCCACGGTGCCGCGGAAATGCTCGTCGCGCAGATGCTGATGCTGGGTCGCGACGCCGGTGGCGCAGTTGTTGAGGTGGCAGATGCGCAGATACTTGCAGCCCAGCGCCACCATCGGCGCGGTGCCGAAGCCGAAGCTCTCGGCGCCGAGAATCGCCGCCTTGACCACATCGAGGCCGGTCTTGAGGCCGCCGTCGGTCTGCAGACGAATCTTGTCGCGCAGGCTGTTGATGCGCAGCGCCTGATGCACTTCGGGCAGCCCCAGCTCCCACGGGGAGCCGGCATGCTTGATCGAGGTCAGCGGGCTCGCCGCGGTACCGCCATCGTAGCCGGAGACGGTGATCAGGTCGGCGTAGGCCTTGGCCACGCCGGTGGCGATGGTGCCGATGCCGGGCTCGGAAACCAGCTTCACCGATACCTGGGCATCCGGATTGACCTGCTTGAGGTCGAAGATCAGCTGGGCCAGATCCTCGATGGAATAGATGTCATGATGCGGCGGCGGCGAGATCAGCGTCACGCCCGGCACGGCGTAGCGCAACCGCGCGATCAGTTCGTTGACCTTGCCGCCGGGCAGCTGGCCGCCCTCGCCGGGCTTGGCGCCCTGCGCGACCTTGATCTGCAGCACCTCGGCATTGACCAGGTAGGCCGGCGTCACGCCGAAACGCCCGGACGCGATCTGCTTGATCTTGGAGGAGCGAATGGTGCCGTAGCGGGCCGGGTCCTCGCCGCCCTCGCCGGAATTGGAACGCCCGCCGGTCTCGTTCATGGCCTGCGCCAGTGCCTCGTGGGCCTCCGGCGACAATGCCCCCAGCGACATGCCGGCGCTGTCGAAGCGCGGCAGCAGGTTCTCGACCGGTTCCACCTCGTCGAGCGGCAGCGGCTCGGGAGCCGGCTTGAGCGCCAGCAGATCGCGAATGGTGGCCACCGACCGCTCGTTGACGGTCTTCGCGAACTGCTTCCATTTGGCGTAGTCGCCGCTCTGCACCGCACTTTGCAACTGCATGACCACGTCGGGGTTGTAGGCGTGGTATTCATGGTCGTGCACGTACTTCACCAGACCGCCCTGACGGATGCCCTTGCGGGGAATCCACGCCTCGCGGGCCAGCAATTCCTGCTGTAGCTGCAGCTCGGCGAAGCCGGTGCCCTCGATGCGCGAGGCCATGCCGGCAAAGCACATGTCCATGACCTCGGAGGACAGCCCCACGGCCTCGAACAACTGCGACCCGCGGTACGATGCCAGCGTCGAGATCCCCATCTTGGAAAGGATCTTGTAGAGCCCTTTCTGCAGACCCTTGCGGTAGTTCTCGCGGGCATCCGCCGGGTTGCCGGTCAACTCGCCGGTGTTATGCATGTCCGCCATGACCTGGTAGGCCAGGTACGGATAGACCGCCGTGGCCCCCACGCCGAACAGCACCGCCATCTGATGGGCGTCTCGCGCGTAGCCGGTTTCCACCACCAGGTTGACCCGCGGCCGCAGTGCCTTGCGCCCCAGGTGATGATGAATCGCCCCCACCGCCAGCGCCGGATGGACCGGCAGCTTGCCGCGGGCCAGATCGGCGTCCGACAGTACCAGGATCACCTTGCCGTCGCGGGCGGCATCCTCGGCCCGCTGGCACAGGGCGAGCAAGGCCTGCTTGAGCGTGTCCCGCTCGGGGTCATAGCCCAGGTTCAGCGTGTGGCTGGCGAACGCCGGGTCGTCCTGGGTCACCAGTGCGGTGAACTTGCGAGGCGACAGCACCGGGGTGGTCAGAATCAGGCGATGCGCATGCTCGGGCGTCGCCTCGAAGACATTCAGCTCGGCACCGCAGCAGGTCTCCAGCGACATCACGATGGCTTCGCGCAGCGGATCGATCGCCGGATTGGTGACCTGGGCGAACTTCTGCCGGAAGTAATCGGTCAGCAAGCGCCCGTGGCGCGAGAGTACCGCCATGGGCGTGTCGTCGCCCATCGAGCCCACCGCCTCCTGGCCGCCCTCGGCCAAGGGGCGCAACAGCTGATCGCGCTCCTCGAACGTCACCTGGAACATCTTCTGGTAGACGTTGAGTTCATCGCGCGCCATGGGCTGGAAGCGCGCCAGTTCGGTCAGCGCCGATTCGAGATAGTGCGCGTGCTCCTTGAGCCAGCGCCGGTAGGGATACGCCGAACGCAGGCGCTCGTCGACGTCGGGCGTGTGCAGCACCTCGCCGGTCTGGGTGTCCACGGCGAGGATCTGCCCCGGGCCCACGCGCCCCTTGGCGACGACATCCTCGGGCTTGTAGTCATAGACGCCGATCTCGGACGACAGGGTGATGTAGCCGTTCTCGGTGATCACCCAGCGTGCCGGACGCAGCCCGTTGCGGTCGAGCATGCACACCGCGTGACGGCCATCGGTCATCACCAGGCCGGCGGGGCCGTCCCAGGGTTCCATGTGCATGGAGTTGTATTCATAGAAGGCGCGCAGATCGCCATCCATGGTTTCGACGTTCTGCCACGCCGGCGGCACCATCATGCGCACGGCGTTGTAAAGGTCCATGCCTCCGGTCAACAACACCTCGAGCATGTTGTCCATGCTGGAGGAGTCGGAGCCCGAGGTGTTGACGATCTCGTCGAGCTCGGTGATTTCCGGCAGCAACGGCGACAGGAAGTTTTCCTTGCGCGCATTGGCCCAGCCGCGGTTGGCCTCGATGGTGTTGATCTCGCCGTTGTGGGCCATGAACCGAAAGGGCTGCGCCAGGGGCCAGCGCGGCGCGGTATTGGTGGAGAAGCGCTGGTGAAACACGCAGATCGCCGTGTGCAGCCGCTCATCGCCCAGGTCACGATAAAAGGTCGGCAGGTCCGCGGGCATCATCAGTCCCTTGTAGGACACCACCTCGCTGGACAGCGAACAGATATAGAAGTCGTCTTCGTCCTTGAGCGCCTGCTCGGCATACCGACGCGCCATGAACAGATCGACGTTGAACGCCTGGGTGTCGCGTGCGTCTTCCGCCTCGACGAAGACCTGCCGAATCCGGGGAAGGCATTCCAGCGCCATGGGCCCGCAGACCGACGCGTCGGTGGGCACGTCGCGCCAGCCGCTCACGCGCAGGTCACGCTCGCGCAACTGGGTCTCGAGCACCTCGCGGGCCCGCGCCTCGCGGGCATCATCGTCGGGCAGAAACAGGCACCCCACCGCGAACCGCTCGCCAAGCTCGACCGCCAGTTCCTCACGGGCCACGGCCCGCATGAAGTCGGTGGGCATCTTGAACAGCAGGCCGCAGCCGTCGCCGGTCTTGCCGTCGGCGGCGATACCGCCGCGGTGGGTCATGCAGGTCAGGGATTCGATCGCGGTCTTGAGCAGGTCATGACTCGCCTGCCCTTCCATGTGGGCGATCAGACCAAAGCCGCAGTTGTCACGGAACTCGCCAGGCTGGTGAAGGCCTCTCATCATGGGCGTGCCTCACAATTTTTTGAAACTTGTGTCCAGAAATATTCGTGTTATGCTTTCCGGTTGGCTTTTATTTTTGAGGGTCGAAAAGCACGTCAATCGATGGCGCATCGGACGTGAAAAAGGCCGACCAGCATAGCCCCTGGCCCCTGTTCAAGCAATTCCACTGCCTGCCGCAACGCCACAAATCTGCGCAAAATCGCGGAGTTAGCTATTCCTTCCCGCCAAAACCCCTGATATGTCAACGCGTTAGACGGCAGCACCTCGACACGTCGAAAAACATCGACTTTAGTCGAATTTGCTGTGCTACCCCATGCCGATTACGCATGAGGCATGCCGATACGGAAATATTGTCGCGCGAAATTCGTCAGCGCACAAATCCGCATGCGGGGACCGTGACACAACCAAAAACGCCTGCCGGAGCGGCAGGCGTCGTGCAGGGGGGCCGGGCGAGACCGAGCGTCGTCAGTGGCGGGGGAAGTCCGCGAGCAGCGCATCGAGCATATCGGGCGGCGTCGCGTCGTGGATGCAAGCCTCGCCGAGTCGCGACAGCAACACCAGACGCAAGCGTGCGTCGATGTTTTTCTTGTCCAGCCGCATGGTGGCAAGAAAGTCGTCACCGCTCATGGCGGCGGGGGCCGTCACCGGCAGACCGGCGTGGACGATGAGCGCTTCGACGCGCGCCACCTCGGCGTCGTCTAGCCAACCGAGACGCCGCGAGAGTTCGGCGGCCA
This sequence comes from Chromohalobacter israelensis DSM 3043, assembly GCF_000055785.1. GTDB lineage: Bacteria > Pseudomonadota > Gammaproteobacteria > Pseudomonadales > Halomonadaceae > Chromohalobacter > Chromohalobacter israelensis. Next base: position 683,903 of record NC_007963.1, on the reverse strand, counting down.
TCGCCATCCCCGCCCCCACGGCTTCGCCATGCAGCCAGTTGCCATAGCCCTGGTGCGCCTCGATGGCGTGCCCGAAGGTATGCCCGAGGTTGAGCAACGCCCGCTGCCCCTGCTCGGTTTCGTCGGCGGCGACGATCTCCGCCTTGATCGCGCAGCTGCGCAGAATCGCCTCGGTGAGCGCTTCGGCGTCGAGCGCCCGCAGCGCCGTCATGCGCGATTCCAGCCAGGCCAGGAACTCGATATCGTGGATCAGGCCGTACTTGATCACCTCGGCGAGCCCCGCGGACAGCTCGCGGGACGGCAGCGTGGTGAGCGTCTGGGTATCGATCACCACCGCGCGGGGCTGCCAGAAGGCACCGATCATGTTCTTGCCGCGCGGATGATTGACGCCGGTCTTGCCGCCCACCGAAGAATCCACCTGCGACAATAGCGTGGTGGGAACCTGCACGAAAGCCACGCCGCGCTGATAGCACGCCGCGGCGAAGCCTGCCATGTCGCCGATCACGCCGCCGCCGAGCGCCACCAGGGTACAGCGACGGTTGAAGCCGGCGGCGAGCAGCGCATCCCAGATACGCTCCACGCTGGCCAGCGTCTTGGTGTGCTCGCCATCGGGCAGCACGATCTCGCGCACGTCGCGATCATCACCGCTCAGCGCTCGCTTGAGACGTTCGAGATAGCGCGGCGCCACCGTTTCGTTGGTGACGATCATCACCTGCCGGCCGGCAAGATATGGCACCAGCATGGCCGGGTCGTCGAGCAGACCAGGCCCCACATGGATGGGGTAGCGCCGCGCGTCGAGTTCGACGTGCAGGCATTGGGACGGCGAGGCGGTCGAAGCGGTCATGATCAAGCCTTGAGGTCGAGTGGATCGGACAAACGCTTGGTGCGGCGAATGATCTCGTTGACCACCGCCCGCGGACCGCGTCGATCGGTCCGCACCACCAGATCGGCGGTGGCCCGGTAAAGCGGATCGCGCTTGGCGAACAGGTCGCGCAACACCTGCTCGGGATTGCCCTGACGGAGCAGCGGCCGGTTGCGATCGCGCGCGGTGCGCCGAATCTGCTGCTCGACGGAGGTCGCCAGGTACACCACCGTGCCGCGCTCGCGCAGCGCCTGGCGATTGTCTTCACGCATCACCGCACCGCCCCCGGTGGCCAGCACGACGGCATCGAGGCTCGCCAGCTCGCGCAGCATGGCCGTTTCGCGATCGCGAAAACCGGCCTCGCCTTCGACATCGAAGATCCAGGCGATATTCGCCCCGCAGCGCGCTTCGATCTCGTGATCGCTATCGAAGAACTCGCGCTGGAGTTCGGCCGCCAGCAAACGGCCAATCGTGCTTTTCCCCGCGCCCATGGGGCCGACGAGGATGATCGTGGGCAACCCCTGCATCAGCGATTCGCCTGTCCGTCTCCGATGATCGTGGGTGTTATGAAGATCAGCAATTCTACCTTTTCGTTGGATTCCTGGGTATAGCGGAACAGCGAACCGATCAACGGCAAGTCCCCGAGGAACGGGGTCTTGTAGAGGTTGCGCAGCTGTTCGGACGTCAGGATGCCGCCCAGCACCACCGTGGCACCATCGTCCACGAGCACCTGGGTCTCGATGGAATTGGTATCGATCGCAGGTGCACCATCATAGCTGTTGTCGGCGACGGTATCGTTGTTGATCAACAGATCCATGACGATACTGCCGTCGGGCGTGATCTGCGGTGTGGCCTCCAGCGACAGCACGGCTTCCTTGAATTCCACGTTGGTGGCACCGGACGAGGTCGACTCCTGGTAGGGGATCTCCTGTCCCTGCTTGATGACCGCCGTCTTCTGGTTGGCGGTGATCACCTTGGGCTGAGAGATGGTCTGACTCTTGCCCTCGCTTTCCAGGGCGCGCAATTCCAGGTCGAGCAGGACATCGCCGGAAAGGTAACCGAAGCTGAAGGTGGAGCCGCTGCCGTCGCTGTCGCCCAGGTCCACGGACAAGCCGGCGGAGCCGCGGTTGGCGCCACTGGGGTTGCGGTCCACCACGCTGCCCACGCCGTCGTCATCGAAGGTGACGCCCTGGCGCTGCGAGATGCCCCAGTTGACGCCCAGTTCCCGGGACGCCGTGTCGCGCGCGATGACGATGCGCGCCTCGATCTGCACCTGGCGCACCGGCACGTCGAGCCGCTCGAGCATGCCGCGGATGCTGGCCAGTTGCTCGCGGGTATCACGCACCAGCAGGGTATTGGTGCGCTCATCGACCGTGACGCGCCCGCGCTCGGAAAGCAGACCGAAGCCTTCGCTGCCGCGCAGCATCGCCGCCAGATCGGTGGCCTTGGCATAGCGCACCTGCACGTAGTCGGTGACCAGGGGGGCCAACTGCTCGGATTGAGCGCGGTTCTCCAGAGTCTGACGTTCCATCTGCGCCAGTTCATCGACGGGCGCCACCACGATCACGTCGCCGTTGCGGCGGCTGGCCAACCCGTGACTCTGCAGGATCAATGCCAATGCCTGATCCCAGGGCACCTGCTGGAGATTGAGTGTCACGCTGCCCTGTACGCTATCGCTGGCCACGATGTTGAGCCCGCTGAAATCGGACAGGACCGACAGCACCTCACGCACCTGGATATTCTGGAAATTGAGGCTGATCGGCTCGCCGGTATAGGTCGGCGAGGCGTCCCGGGCATCGCTGGTCTGCTCGTTGCGGGGTTGCACGTCGACGATCAGGCGATCACCGCGCTGCGTCACCAGATGCTGAAAGGGCTCGCGATTCTCCAGCGTCAGGGTCACGGCATCGTCCTGGCGATTCGGCACGATACGCGACACCGGTGTGGCGAAGTCGCTGACATCGAGAATGCGATCCAATGCGTCGGGCAAGCGCGTGCCGGGCAACGTCAGTGTCAGGGTATTGCCGTCGACCGAGGTTTCCGGAGACACCCCGGGCGCATCGAGGGTCACCACCAGCCGCCCGCCGCCGGCATTGCCTCGGCGAAAATCGAGATCGCGGATGGACGTCACGCCATCCGGGATCGCCTCGCTGCCCAATCGCACCCTCAGACGATCGCCCTGGCGCTGGACCGAATATGCCTGGGGCGACGTCAGTCCGAAGACCAGACGCGTGCGTTCGGCAGCGTCGACGACGCTGATGTCGCGCAGCCCGCCCTGCCCGACCTCGACCGTGCGTTGCTCGAGCCCACTGGCCGTATCCGGCAGGTCGACGATCATCTGCGCCGGCGCGTCGCCGCGGTAACTGTGCGCCTCAGGCGCCGGCCCGTCGAAACCGAGCATGGCATCGATGCCGCCATCCTCGCGCTGGGCGATGTCCAGCGACGTCAGCGTCGCCGCCTGCCCCTGGGCGCAGACGATCACCCCAACCAGCCAGAGCCAGCCGCTCAGCCAGCCTCGCAGCGTTCGCATCATCATGGATCTCCCTGCCTGTTCCCATCCGCTCTTGGCGTTATCCGACAACATGCCTGTACGTGGTGCTTGCCCGGCGCGTCTATTCGGCGGCTTGGGATGAATCGTTGAAATTGAGTGTGCGGTGCCGCTCACGCCATCCACCGCCAGCGTCCCGCACCCGCTCGATCAGCTCGACGCCGCTGTCGCCGATGGCCGTGATGCGCCCGAAGTCGGTGCCCAGATAATGCCCTCGAAACACCCGGTAGACGTGGCCGTCGGGAGCCCGGATCAGCGCAGAGGGCCGGCCGGCCACCGTCAGGGTGCCCACCAGCTCGAGCCGCTCCAGTGCAAACTGCTCCAGCGGCTCGCGCGGACGCTCGCGATCGGGACGCCCGGCCTGCCCCGTCGCCGACTCGGTCCCCGACGACTCGCGCGTGGCGCGGAACGGACTGCGCTGACCGGCCTGGGTGTAATGCGCCGTACGGTAGACCGGCGCGGGCGGCAGCGCATCGATATTGCCCTCGGGGCGTTCCCGCAAGGCATCGAGATGCGCCTCCAGAGAGGCCAGGTCGGCATCGCGACAGCCGCCGATCGCGACGACCCCGGCCAGGCCCGCCACCAGGGCCATCCCTCGCAGCCACGGCTTCGCCTGATCAATCATCGCCGCCCTCCGGGTTCCCGGCGCGTGCCTTGGGATCGGCATCCTCGCGGTAGCTGTAGGTGCGCGCCAGCAACGATAGACGCAGCGTGTCGCCCTCGTTCACCGGCGTCAGCGTGAAATCGTGAAGCGTGACGATACGCGGCAACGCCGCCACGCTGCCCAGAAATGCCGCGATCTCGTGGTAGCCGCCGCGCACCTCGATGTCGAAGGGTTGCTCGATATAGAACGTCTGCGGCACCGGCGCACGCAGCCGGATCGAATCGATGACGAGCTGGTGATCCTGCGCGGCATCGCTGATGTCGTCCAGCAGGGCGGGGATTTCCGCATCGCTGGGTAACATTTCCAGCAACGCCTGCATGCGCGCATCGAGCTCCGCCATCTGGGTCCGCATCTGATCGAGATTGGCGGCCTGGTAGGCTCGGGCCTCGTATTCCGCCAGCAACGTCCGTTCGCGTGCCTGCAGCGAATCCAGGGTGGCCTGGCGCGGCGCGGCCAGAAACCATTGAGCGACCCAGAAGACCGCCACGAACAGCACGATCAGACACAATCCTTGCAATAACGCAGGCCAGCTCCCGGCCTCCTTGAGGTCGAGATCGCGCCACTCGACCTCGCGCAGCTGTCGCCACTGGGTACGCAGGCTCATGGCGACTCCCCGTCGTCGTCGCGACGCGGCGTGCGCGTCTCGACACTCAGATTGAAACGCTTCAAGGACGGCACGCCATCCACTGCATGCACGTCGGCCAATTCAGGCGTGGCGAAGACCGGCGACGACGCCAGCTGGCGAAGCTGGTCGGAGACGCGACGGTTGGCACGCGCCACACCGCTTAGGTCGAGTCGATCGCCCTTACGGGTCAGACGGTCGTAATGCACCCCCTCGACCAGCGTCGCCGCCAGCTGATCGAAGATCCGTACCGTTTGCGGTCGGCTGAACTGCAGTTCACGGATCAACTGGATCTGGTCGAGCATCCGGCCGCGCAGTTCGCGGTAATCCTTGACCGCCGCGATGTCCTGATCGAGCGCCTGGGTGCGGCGCTCGATCAGGGCCAGGCGACCACGCTCGGCATCGATGCCTGCCTGGTACCAGTACGACAGTCCCCACCCGCAGAGCAGTGCCGAGACGGCAACGATCGCCAGTGCCATGTAGAAGCGTCGAGTGCGCCGTTGACGATACGCCTCCCGCCACGGCAACAGGTTGATTTCGATGCTCATCGCCGCCCTCGCATGGCCAGTCCGCAGGCGGTGAGCATGGCCGGCGCGTCGCTGGCCAGGGCCTGCACATCGACGCGCGATGCCACACGCATGCGGCTGAACGGGTTGGCCATCACCACCTCCAGGCCGCTTTGCGCGGCAAGCCGCTCACGCAACCCCGGAATCACGCTCGAACCGCCAGCCAGCACCAGGCGCTGAATGTCGCGGGGTTTTCCCGAGGTATAATAAAGCTGCAGCGAACGCCCGACCTGCTGAATCAGCATGTCGATGTACGGCGTCAGCACCTCGAGCTCGTAATCCTCGGGCAGGCCGCCGCGCTTCTTGGCCAGCCCCGCTTCCTCGAGGCTCAGGCCGTAGCGCTTGCGAATCTCCTCGGTCAGGTGGCGCCCGCCCAGCACGTTGTCGCGGGTATAGGCGATGCGTCCATCGATGAGCACATGGAACGCATTCATGTTGGCGCCGATATCGACCAGGGCCACGCACTCATCGTCGGGCTGCGATGCCGCCTGCCCAAGCAGCAACTCACCGGCCGCCCGCTCCATGGCGAAGGTCTCCACATCCACCGCGGCGGGCTCGAGCCCCGCACGACGCAACACGTCGGCCAGGCGGTCGACGTCTTGAAGCCGGCACGCGACCAGCAGGATGTCCTGCTGATCGGGGTAGCGGGCGTTGAGCCCCAGGCGCTGAAAATCGAAGGCCACCTCGTTGAGCGGAAACGGGATATGGCGCTCGGACTCGAGCTGGATCCGCGCCTCGATTTCATCGTCGGTCAAGCTTGCCGGGTAGGTCAGCGTCTTGGTGATGGCGGCGCTGGCCGGCACCGCCGCCACCGCACGACGGGAGTGCGGCCGCGCGTGTTCCACCGCTCGCGTGAGCGTATTGGCGACTTCATCGAGGTCGCGAATGCGCCGCTCCACGACCGCCCCCTCGTGCAACGGCCGCACGGCGTAACTGGCGATGCGATGCCCCGCCCCCGACGATTCGAGTTCGATCAACTTGACGGTCGCCGAGGTGATATCCACCCCTACCAACCCTTTCTGGGATTTTTTAAACCGCCACACTGTCATACCCCGCGAATATTGTCGGCGTGGCGGTCATCGACGCCGCCCTTCTCTGCCCCGCCGGCCAGGCGCATGGGCATGCCGCTTTTCGTTGGCATGCCACACTATCGTATGAGGCATGCCGTACTGCATAAGGTTACATTACGCATACTGCCGTGACAGTCGATCCGCATCAACGCTAGCCCGCGTGCGGCTGCGTTCTTATAATGCCGTTGGCAAAGGATTGCACCATTCATTGCGGCCAGACCGCCACCCGACACGACGGAAAACGCCTTTTCATGAAGCTTTTCAAACGTTTGTTAACGTCCATCCTATGGCTGATCGTCTCCCTGGGACTGGGCTGCGTGCTGGCCACCGTGGGCGCCGGTATCTATTTCGCGCCGGGACTGCCCGATGTCCGGCAACTTCAGGGATTCGAGCTGCAGACGCCGCTGCGCGTCTACACCCAGGACGACAAGCTGATTGGCGAGTTCGGCGAACAACGCCGCACGCCGGTCAGCTACGACGACATCCCCCAGTCCTTCATCGATGCCCTGCTGGCCGCCGAGGACGCCCATTTCTTCGAGCATCCCGGCATCGACCCCAAAGGACTGGCGCGAGCGGCCCTCGAGCTTGCCACGAGCGGCAACATTCAGTCGGGTGGCAGTACCATCACCATGCAGGTGGCGCGCAACTATCTGCTCACGCTGGACCAGACATTCACGCGCAAGATTCGCGAGATTCTGCTGTCCCTGCAAATGGAACAGGTGCTCGACAAGCAGAACATCCTCGAGCTCTACGTCAACAAGATCTACCTGGGCAATGGCGCCTACGGTATCGGTGCCGCCGCGGAAAGCTACTACGACAAGCCACTCGCCGAGCTCGACCTGCCGCAGCTGGCCATGATGGCGGGCCTGCCCAAGGCCCCGTCGGCGCTCAACCCCCTGAACAATCCCGAGCGTTCGCTGATTCGCCGCAACTGGGTACTGCTGCGCATGCGCGAGCTGGGCTTCATCGATCCGATCCAGTACCAGGCGGCCGTCAAGGCGCCCATCACCGCGCACCGCGCGCAGTCCCAGTTCGAGGTCAACGCCCCGTACATCGCCGAAATGGCACGCCAGTACGCGGTGGAACGCTTCGGCGATGACGCCTATACCGACAATTTCCAGATCAAGACGACCATCGACAGTCGCCTGCAGACCTTCGCGCGTAGCGCCCTCGTGAACGGCCTGATCGAGTACGATACCCGCCATGGCTGGCGCGGCCCGGAGGAAACCGACATTCCCTCGAGCCTGGTGGAAGCCCAGGAAAACACGGATGCCCAGGGACTCGAGGAAGAGCTGTCCGAATCCCCCGAGGTCATGAAAACCGCCCGCCAGGCCGCCAAGAGCAGCGAGCAGTCGATCGAGGGCGTCGACGGCGACGTCAGCAACTGGGTCAAGGTCCTCGACCGGACGCCCCGTCATGGCCCTCTCGAACCGGGCATCGTCGTCGAAGCCGGCGACCGCCAGCTGCAGGTGCTTACCCGCGACGATGGCGTGGTGACGATCGGCTGGGACGGCCTCGACTGGGCACGCGAGTACCACAGTGCCGAGTGGCGCGGCGAGGTACCCGCCAACGCCGCCGCCATCGCCGAGCGTGGCGACCTGATCCGGGTGATGCGCACCGATGACGGCGACTGGCGCCTTTCCCAGGTGCCCGGCGCCCAGGGCGCGATCGTGATCATCGATCCGCAGACCGGTGCCATTCGCGGCCTGCAGGGCGGCTTCAGCTTCTCGGCCAGCAAGTTCAACCGCGCCATCCAGGCACAACGCCAGGCAGGCTCGATCTTCAAGCCGTTCATCTATCTGGCCGCACTGCAGAACGGCATGTCCGCCGCCACGATCATCAACGATGCGCCGGTGGTCATGTCCGACGTGGGCGGTGACTGGCGCCCCGAGAACGCCGAGGGCGAATTCCGCGGCCCCACCCGGTTGCGCGTCGGGCTCTATCAATCGCGCAACCTGGTGACCATCCGGGTCCTGCAGTCGCTGGGGCTGGACAATACCCTGAGCTTCCTGGAGAACTTCGGCTTCGCCAAGGGGCGGCTTCCCCACGGCCTGTCACTGGCCCTGGGCAGCGCCTCGCTGACGCCGCTGGAAATGGCCAATGCCTACGCGGTGCTCGCCAATGGCGGCTTCCAGGTGGCCCCGTGGTACATCCAGTCGGTCACACGGGGCAGCGACAACGAGGTCATCGAACAGGCCAACCCCGTGGTCGCGTGCCGGGAGTGCGACCCCGACCAGCAGACCACCGTGATCGACGGCGAGACTCGACGCATCGCCAAGCGCGTGGCCGACCCCGAGACGATGTACATCATTCGCGACATGATGCGCGACGTCATCGAGAAGGGTACCGGCCGGGGTGCGCTGGAGCTCAACCGGCCCGACATCGTCGGCAAGACCGGCACGACCAACGACCAGCGCGACGCCTGGTTCTCGGGCTTCAACGACGACCTGGTCGCCACGGTATGGGTCGGCAAGGACGACAACACCACGACCGGCGAGTACGGCTCGCAGGCCGCCCTGCCGATCTGGAAGGCGTTCATGCGCCAGGCACTGGACGGGCAGCCCGAAAGCATGCCCTCGCGCCCCGACGACGTCGTCGCCGTGCGCATCGACCCGGAAACCGGCTTGCGCCTGCACAACGATCAACCGGGCGGCATGCAGGAAATCTTCCGCAAGGACAATCTGCCCGACTACAAGCCGCGCTCGATCCAGCCCGAGCTTGAGGATCGCAGCGGTTCACAGGGCACCGGCACCTACGATGCCATCTTCTGAAGACCGCAACCCGGGGTGGCCGTCACGGCCACCCCATGAGCACGCCAGCTCCCCCATCACCGACCGAGAACCGCCTGTTGAAAGGGAGTCCACCATGCTCGTATCGCACCACTTGCGATGGCTCTTGTGCGCGTTGCTGGGCATCGCCGCACTGCCCGTGCATGCCGATCTGTTCTATGCGCCTCCCGCCCCGCAGGAAGACGCGCCCAAGATGAGCGGCGAAGCCGAGCTCGGCTACACGCATCTCTCCGGCAACAGCAATAGCCGCACGCTGCTCGCCAAGGGCCGCCTCACCTGGCTGACGGGACGCCACACGCATACGCTGCGCGGCGAGACGCGCAGCGTGCAGGAAAACGACGAAACCAGCACCGAGCAGTACCTCGTGGCCGGGCGTGAACGCTACGACCTGCAAGGCCCTCATTACCTGTTCGGCTTTGGACGCTGGGAAAAGGATCGCTTCAGCGGTTACGACTATCAGTTCACCACCATCGGCGGTTACGGTCGCCAATGGCTCGACGGCCCGGACCATACCCTGTCGACGGAATTCGGCCCGGGCTACCGTCACGACGCCTACGTGGACGGCAAGGAGGAAGACCTCGGCCTGGCCTATGCCGCGCTGGATTATCGCTGGGACCTGTCGGAGGGCGCCTACTTCGAGCAGGCAATCTCCACCGAGGCCGCCACGCGCAACACCACGACACGCTCGATCACGTCGCTCACCGCCCAGCTCAACTCGCATCTGGCACTCAAGATGTCCTATGAGCTCAAGAACAACACCGATCCGCCGGACGACGCCGAGTCCAACACTGATCGCACGACATCGATGTCACTGCTTTACAGCTGGTGACTTCGCCACTGCCACAACGACGCACGGGCCGCTCCATGGAGCGGCCCGTGCGTTCCTGGCGCCTCGCATCTTGCGAGCGCAGGCGTCTGACAAGGCGGTTTACGGCGTACCGTAGACGTCCTTGATGCTGGTCAGCGGGTAGTGCGCCGGATAGGGCTTGCGGGCCACGCCGGTGTCCACCGCCGCCTGCGCCACCGCCGAGGAGACACGATCGAGCAACCGCGAGTCCAGCGGCGTGGGAATGATATAGCCCCGCCCGAACTCGAGCGACTCGATGCCATAGCCATCCAGTACCTCGCGAGTCACCGGCTCGCGCGCCAGATCCTTCAAGGCATGCACAGCCGCCACTTTCATCTCCTCGTTGATGCGCGTGGCGCGCACATCCAGGGCCCCGCGGAAGATGAACGGGAAGCCCAGCACGTTGTTGACCTGGTTGGGGTAGTCGGAACGACCGGTGGCCATGATCACGTCATCACGCGTTTCGTTGGCGACGTCCGGGTGGATTTCCGGGTCCGGATTGGAGCAGGCGAAGACCACCGGGTTCGCGGCCATGCGCTGGAGCTGCTCGGGCTTGAGCAGGTTGGGCCCGGAGAGACCCACGAAGACATCGGCCCCTTCGATGGCGTCGTCCAGCGTGCGGCGCGACGTCTCGGTGGCGAACATCGCCTTGTACTGGTTGAGGTCATCGCGCTCGCTGTGCACGACGCCCTTGCGGTCGAGCATGAAGATATTCTCGGCACGCGCACCGCACGAGACCAGCAGCTTCATGCAGGCGATGGCCGCCGCCCCTGCCCCCAGGCACACGATCCTGGCGTCTTCCAAGCGCTTGCCGGCGATATCCAGTGCATTGAGCAGCCCCGCGGCCGTGACGATGGCCGTGCCGTGCTGATCGTCGTGAAACACCGGAATGTTGCACTGCTCGATCAACGCCTGCTCGATCTCGAAGCACTCCGGCGCCTTGATATCCTCGAGGTTGATGCCGCCCCAGGTATCGGCGATACGCGCCACGGTGTCGATGAAGGCCTGCGGGCTTTCGGCATCGACTTCGATGTCCACGGAATTGATGCCGGCAAAGCGCTTGAACAGGACGCCCTTGCCTTCCATGACCGGCTTGCTGGACAGCGGCCCCAGATTGCCCAGCCCCAGGATCGCGCTGCCATCGGACACCACGGCGACCAGATTGCCCTTGCCGGTATACAGGTACGCGTTCTCGACGTCCTTGGCGATCTCGCGGCAGGGTTCGGCCACGCCGGGGCTATACGCCAGCGCCAGGTGCTTCGATGTCTCGGTCGGCTTGGTCAACTCGACGGATAACTTGCCGGGAATCGGCTTGGCATGATAATCCAGCGCCGCTTGTCTTTTTTCGTCACTCATGAGCTTTTGTCCAGTCATCTGCATGGAGGCGTGACCGCCAGAATATAGAAAAACGTTCCACCGAACAACTTATGCCAAGTTCGCGACATTAAAGACTTTTAAGCGATCGTTTGAAGCATTTACCAGCCATTTGTTGAATCTTATGCATGGCATTCCAGGCATAAAACAAAGCTTATCGAAGCCTGGGAACGGGCTTTCAAAAATAAAAAAACCCGCCGTGAGAGGCGGGTCTTTCGGCGGGCATCCGGCGATGCCCGCATGGCGTGACGCAGCGCTTAGTTGCGCTTGATCGCCGCACCGAAACGCTTGTTGAAGCGCTCGACACGACCACCGGTGGTCGCCTGCTTCTGCTTGCCGGTATAGAACGGGTGGCACTGCGAGCAGACATCCACGTAGAAGTCTTCACGCGCCGTGGAGCCAAACTCGAAGGTCGCGCCGCAAGAGCAGGTCGCCGTGACCTTCTTGTATTCGGGATGAATAGCTTGTTTCATTTTGATGCCTCACGCTATGGTGCGCCGCCACCTGGTCGATGCCAGGCACCGCACACGGGTTGGATATGATGCAACCGATTGATTCGGCATGCGGCCCCGGTGCGATATGCCGTGGCCCGCTGCCGAGGGCCGCACATTATAGCAGCGCCGCGATACCGATGGAAAGATGCCCCATGGCGCCCCATCGATGAGGCACGCCGCCTATTGCCCTGTCCGGAGGATTCTTGACGAGCACCGTTCCTGCGCCACGCTTTCTCAGGGTCGCCTTGCCCACGCCGCTGCGCCGGCTCTTCGACTACCGCCCCTGTCGCGAGGCGCCCGCCTGCGGCTGGCGCCCGGGCTTGCGCGTCAAGGTGCCCTTCGGACGGCGACAGCTCGTCGGCGTGGTGGTCGAGTGCACCGAGCACAGCGATCTCCCGGCGCAGCAGCTCAAGCAGGTGCACGCCTGCCTCGACGAGGCACCGTTGTCCGCCGACTGGTGGTGGCTCTGCCAGTTCACGGCGCGTTACTATCAGCACCCGCTGGGCGACACCATCGCCCAGGCATTGCCCGTGGCCCTGCGCCAGGGCCGGCCTCTGCAGGCACGCCAGCAGGAACGCTGGATCGCCCGGCAAGGCGACGATGCCGCCCCGGGACGCGCGCCTCGCCAGGCCGAATTGCTGGCCATGCTGCGCCAGCATCCCCGGGGGCTGATGACGCCCGCCATCACGGCCCAGGGGTACACGCGCGCCCAGCTCGAAGGCCTGCTCGCCAAGCGGCTCGTCGACCGCCGGGAGGAACCCGTCGCCGCCCCCGCCGAGACATCGAGCACGCGGCTGGCCGAGCCCTCGCTGCCCTTGACCCGCGAACAAGCCGGCGTGCTGGCCGAGCTCCATGAAGGGCTCGACCGCTACCACCCCTGTCTGTTGCATGGTGTCACCGGCAGCGGCAAGACCGAAGTCTACCTGCAGCTCATCGAGGCGGTTCTCGCGCGGGGCCGTCAGGCGCTGGTGCTGGTGCCGGAGATCGGCCTGACGCCCCAGACTCTGTCGCGCTTCCGGCAACGCTTTCAGGTACCCGTCGTCGCCCTGCACTCGGGACTGACCGACCTCGAACGCCTGGATGCCTGGGACGCCGCGCGCACGGGCCGGGCCCCGATCGTCATCGGCACGCGCTCGGCGGTTTTCACGCCCTTGGCCATGCCCGGCGTGATCGTCATCGACGAAGAACACGACGGCTCCTTCAAGCAGCAGGAAGGGCTGCGCTATCACGCCCGCGATCTGGCCATCGCTCGCGCCCACCGCGATGGCATTCCCATCGTGCTGGGCAGCGCCACCCCCTCGCTGGAGACCCTCGCCCAGGCACGCGGTGGCCGCTACCGGCATCTGCGCCTGACGCAGCGCGCCAACCGTCACGCCCCTGCACGGCTGGAAATGGTCGACCTGCGCGGCCGCCCGCGCCAGGGCGGCCTGATTCCGCCCGCCATCGAAGGGATTCGGCAGGCATTGAACGCGGGCGGGCAGGTGCTGGTATTCATCAATCGCCGCGGATTCGCCCCCACCCTGGCCTGCCATGCCTGCGGGTGGCTGGCCGAGTGCCCGCATTGCGACGCCCGCATGACGCTGCACCGCCAGCCTCAGGAACTGGTCTGTCACCATTGCGACTTCCATCGAGCCTTGCCGGACGCCTGCCCGACCTGCGAAAGCGGCGATCTGCGGCCGCTGGGCAGCGGCACCGAACGTACCGAGGAGACGCTCGCCGCGCTGTTCCCCGACACGCCGGTGCATCGCATCGACCGCGACAGCACGCGTCGCAAGCAAGCCTTCGAGGAGATTCTGCGCGAAATCCGCCGCGGCGAGCCCTGTCTGCTGGTCGGCACGCAAATGCTTGCCAAGGGCCACCATCTGCCTCACGTCACCCTGGTCGTGGTGGTCAACGCCGATGCCGGCCTTTACGCCAGCGATTTCCGCGCCCTCGAGCAGAGTGCCCAGCTACTGGTACAGGTCGCCGGGCGCGCCGGGCGCGCCGAACACCCCGGACGTGTGCTCATCCAGACCCTGCACCCCGACGACCCCAACCTGCGCCTGCTCGCCGACAGTGGCTACGAAGCGCTTGCCGGGCAACTGCTGGAAGAGCGTCGCCTGGCCGGCCTGCCCCCCTTCCGCCACCTCGCCCTGGCACGCTTCGAGGCGGCACGCGAGACGCACGTCGCCGAGGTCGCCGGCAACGCCGCCGAAGCGCTGCGTGAATGGCTGGCCGCCCAGGGATCGACCGTCACCTGCCTGGGCCCGGTGCCCGCCCCCATGGAACGCCGCCAGAATCGCTATCACATGCAGGTGATGCTCTCCGACACGCGACGCAGCAGCCTTCACCGCGCCTGCGCCTGGCTCGTGCAGTGGCTGGAGAACCATCCCGATGGCCGGCGTGTGCGCGCCTCGCTGGACATCGACCCGCAAACCTTGAGTTGAGCCACTCCGGACGGCGCCTCTCCCTCCACCGGCGAGTATGGCGCGCCTGGGTTTAAAGGCGGCGGCCAATCGCCGATAATGGCCGGCCCAACGCTCTTAGCGCAGCCTGGCGCTCGCCGGCCTGTCGCGCGCCAGACACAGGACATCGGAATTTCATGAAAGAGACCATCATCGAACTGCTCGAGGCCGCCGGCACGCAGCTCAAGCAGCAAGGCATTCTGCCCGCGGACGCCCCGCTGACCGTCAAGGTCGAACCGACCAAGGACAAGGCCCATGGCGACTATGCCAGCAACCTGGCACTGACTCTCGCCAAGCCGGCCGGCCGCAAGCCACGCGACCTCGCCGAGGCCCTGGTCGCGGCGCTGCCGCCGAGCGACGCCATTCGACAGGTCGACATCGCCGGCCCCGGCTTCATCAACTTCTTCGCCGCCACCGACGCCGCCGCCCAGGTCGTGCCCGCGATCCTCGATGCCGGCGACACCTTCGGCCGCAGCCTGAGCGGTGCCGGCGAAAAAGTGCAGGTGGAGTTCGTCTCCGCCAACCCCACCGGGCCACTGCACGTCGGCCACGGCCGTGGCGCCGCCATCGGCGATTGCCTGTGCCGCCTGCTGGAAGCCACCGGCTTCGAGGTCACCCGCGAGTTCTACTACAACGACGCCGGCGCGCAGATCCAGAATCTCGCCCTGTCGGTGCAGGCTCGCGTCCAGGGCCTCACGCCGGACGACGCCGCGTGGCCCGAGGACGGCTATCGCGGCGCCTACATCAACGATGTCGCCCAGGCCTACCTGGCCGGCGAGACGGTGGTCGCCGACGACCGCGACGTCACCGCCAGCGCCGCGCCCGACGACCTCGACGCCATCCGCGACTTCGCTGTCGCCTACCTGCGCCGCGAGCAGGACCTCGACCTCAAGGCCTTCGGCGTCGCCTTCGACGTCTACTTCCTGGAGTCCTCGCTCTACGACGACGGCAAGGTCGATGCCACGGTGAAGGCCCTCGTCGAGGGCGGTCACACCTATGAAGAGGACGGCGCCACCTGGCTGCGCACTACCGATTTCGGTGACGACAAGGACCGGGTGATGCGCAAGAAGGACGGCGGCTACACCTATTTCCTGCCGGACGTGGCCTACCACCTCGACAAGTGGCAGCGCGGCTTCACCACCGTGATCAACGAGCAGGGCGCCGACCACCACTCCACGGTCACCCGCGTGCGCGCCGGCCTGCAGGCGCTGGAAGCCGGCATCCCGCAGGGCTGGCCGGACTATGTGCTGCACCAGATGGTGCTGGTCACGCGCTCCGGCGTCGAGGTCAAGCTCTCCAAGCGCGCCGGCAGCTACGTGACACTGCGCGACCTCATCGACGAAGTGGGCCGTGACGCCACGCGCTTCTTCCTCGCCGCGCGGCGCTCCGACTCGCAGCTGACCTTCGACATCGACCTGGCCCGTTCGCAGTCCAACGACAACCCGGTCTACTACATCCAGTATGCGCATGCGCGCGTGTGCAGCGTCATGCGTCGCGCGCAGGACGCTGGCAAAGCGTTCGACCGCGACCTGGCCATGCAGCACCTTGGCCGCCTCGACGCGCCCCAGGAAAAGGAGCTGATGAATCGCCTGGCGCGCTACCCCGAGGTCGTCGAACGGGCCGCGCGGATGCGCGAGCCCCAGCAAGTGGCCCAGTACCTGATGGACCTGGCTGCCGACTTCCACACTTGCTACAACGCGGTGAAGGTCATGGTCGAGGATGACGAGCTGCGCAATGCGCGTCTGGCTCTGGGCCTGGCCACGCGTCAGGTGATCCGCAACGGCCTCGACCTGATGGGCGTCAGCGCACCCGAGGAGATGTAAATGGCTCGCCGTCCCGCTCAAAAAGGACAAGCCAACCGTCGCCCGGCGTCGCGTGGCGCCACCACCCGCAAGCGGCAGGCCAAGCCGGCGCGCGCGGGGTTGCCGGGCTGGTTGTGGGGCGTGGTCGGCTTGATCGCCGGCTTCGCGCTTGCGCAATACTTCCAGCAGTCCGCACCGGCACCGGTCGCCACGGTGGTGCCCAAGCCCACCAACAGCGCCTCGCAAAGCCGCGACACCGGCAACGACGATGCCGGTGGTGCTTCCGGCTCGTCAGCGCCGGAAGCCACCGAATCACGCATGCCGACGTTCGAGTTCTACACCCTGCTGCCGGAATCGGAGGTCATCGCGCCCAAGGTGGATGACTCCACGGCGGCGGCCGGCGGTAGTGCGAGCACGGACGAGGCGGATGACGAGCGTGCCGACGAGGTGGCCGCCGATCCTTCCGCCGACGGCCTCAAGTACATGCTGCAGGCCGCCTCGTTCCGCAATGTCGCCGATGCCAAGCGTCTGGCCAGCCGCCTGCAGGACTTCGGCCTGCTCGCCAACATCACCAAGGTACAGACCTCCAACGACGAGACCTGGCATCGCGTGCAGGTCGGCCCCTATCAGGACACGCGCGAACTGTCGCGCGCCCAGGACCTGATGGTGACGCAAGGCATCGAACCGCTGCTGATCAAGCTGCAGAACTGAGCGGCGTGCGCGCGACTTGATTTCCCCGCGCGCCGCCCACATTACGGTGGGCATCATGGCGTTCACCGCCAGCGTTCATCGCCAAGGGCCACGGGCGCCTCGGCAACCACGTCATCGGGTGCCCGACACCCCACAAGGAGTTTTCATCCCATGACCACGATCGTATCCGTACGCCGCGGCGAGAATGTCGCACTGGCCGGCGATGGTCAGGTCTCGCTCGGCAACACGGTGATGAAGGGCAACGCCAGCAAGGTGCGCCGCATTCACCACGGCAAGGTGCTGGCCGGGTTCGCCGGCGGCACGGCCGACGCCTTCACCCTGTTCGAACGCTTCGAGGCCCAGCTGGACAAGTACCAGGGGCATCTGGTCAAGGCCGCCGTCGAGCTTTCCAAGGAATGGCGCACCGACCGCGCCCTGCGCCGCCTGGAAGCGATGCTTGCCGTAGCCGACAAGAACGCCTCGCTGATCCTCACCGGCAACGGCGACGTCGTCGAGCCCGAGCGTGGCATCATCGCCATCGGCTCCGGCGGCCACTATGCCCAGGCCTCGGCGCGCGCGCTGCTCGAGAACACCGACCTCGACGCACGCACCATCACCGAGAAGTCGCTCGAGATCGCCGGCGATATCTGCGTCTTCACCAATCATCACATTACCCTTGAGGAGCTGTGAGGCACGCTCACGCTCCCGGGCAGCATAGGGCCACGTCATGACACAGATGACTCCCCGCGAGATCGTCCACGCACTGGACCAGTACATCATCGGCCAGCAGGAAGCCAAGCGCTCCGTTGCCATCGCCCTGCGCAACCGCTGGCGCCGCATGCAACTCGACGACTCGCTGCGCGGCGAGGTCGTCCCCAAGAACATCCTGATGATCGGTCCGACCGGGGTGGGCAAGACCGAGATCGCCCGGCGTCTCGCCAAGCTGGCCGGCGCTCCCTTCATCAAGGTCGAGGCGACCAAGTTCACCGAGGTCGGCTATGTCGGCCGCGACGTCGAATCGATCATCCGCGACCTGGTCGAGATGGCCATGAAGATGGTGCGCGAACAGGCCAAGGAGGAAGTCGCTCACAAGGCCGAGGACGCCACCGAGGAGCGCATTCTGGATGCGCTCCTGCCGCGTCCGCGCGGCAGCGAATACGATCATGCCCGTGACGAGTCCTCGACGCGCCAGACCTTCCGCAAGAAGCTCCGCGAAGGGCAGCTCGACGACAAGGAAATCGACATCGAGATCACGCCGCAAGGCGGCGGTTTCGACATTTCCGCGCCCCCGGGCATGGAGGAAATGACCAGCCAGCTGCAGAGCATGTTCTCCAACATGGGCAAGCAGAAGTCGGAGACGCGTCGCGTCACCGTCGAGGAAGCCCGGCGCCTGCTCCACGACGAGGAAGCCGCCAAGCTGGTCAACGAAGAGCAGATCAAGCACCGCGCCATCGAGGCGGTCGAGCAGAACGGCATCGTCTTCCTCGACGAGATCGACAAGGTCGCCAAGCGCGGTGATTCCGGCAGTGGCGGCGACGTCTCCCGCGAAGGCGTGCAGCGCGACCTGCTGCCCCTGATCGAGGGCTCGACGGTGTCCACCAAGCACGGCATGGTCAAGACCGACCATATCCTGTTCATCGCCTCGGGGGCGTTCCACCTCTCCAAGCCGTCGGACCTGATTCCGGAGCTGCAGGGGCGTCTCCCGATCCGGGTCGAACTGCAGGCGCTGACGCCGGATGACTTCAAGCGCATCCTCACCGAGCCGTCCGCCGCGCTGACCAAGCAGTATCAGGCGCTGCTGGCCACCGATGGCCTGGAAGTGAACTTCACCGACGAGGGCATCGCGCGCATCGCCGAGATCGCCTGGCAGGTCAACGACGGCACCGAGAACATCGGCGCCCGTCGCCTGCACACGGTCATGGAGCGCCTGCTCGAGGAACCTTCCTTCCAGGGAGGTGACATGGCGAGCCCGCTGACCATCGACGCCGCCTATGTCGACGAGCAGCTCGGCGAACTGGCCACCGACGAAGATCTGTCCCGCTACATTCTCTAGAGCATGCGCATCGGGCTTCGGGCCACGAGCCGCTCGAAGCTCGAAGCTCGAAGCTCGAAGCTCGAAGCTCGAAGCTCGACAATCATCATGTGGCTCTCCACGCTTGAGTTAAGCGTTTTCTTCATGCATCCAGCCGCGCAGCGGCGCTCTTCCAGCTTCAAGCTCACCGGAGGTGCTCATGTCCGCTCCCATCCCGACACGCATTCACTATCACCAGCGGGCCCGCGAACTCGAGCTGGGCTACGCCGACGGGACCTCCTACCGTCTGCCGGCCGAGCTGTTGCGCGTTTACTCGCCTTCCGCCGAGGTGCGGGGGCACGGGCCGGATACCGCCGTGCTGCAGGTCGGCAAGAAGGACGTCGGCCTCAAGAACATCACCCAGGCCGGACGTTACGCGCTCAAGCTGCATTTCGACGACGGGCATGACAGCGGCCTGTACAGCTGGGATTACCTGTACGAAATGGCTCGGCACCAGTCAGGCTGGTGGGCCGACTACCTGCGGCGCCTCGAAGAAGCCGGCGCCACGCGGGAACCCTCCTCCATTACCATCAAACAGTTATGAGACACGTCGGCCGTGGCGACAAACGCCGGGGCCGACGTTACAATGCGAGACCCACTTCCACGCACCGCGCGGGCACTGCACGCCTGCCCAAGGAAAGGTCATGGACAAGCGCACGACCCACTTCGGGTACCAGGAAGTCCCGGTCGACGAGAAGGCCGACCGAGTGGCGCAGGTCTTTCACTCCGTCGCCGCCCGCTACGATGTCATGAACGACCTCATGTCGTTCGGGGTGCATCGCGTCTGGAAGCGTCTGACGCTGGAACGCGCCGGCGTTCGCCCCGGCCACCATGTCCTCGACATCGCCGGCGGCACCGGTGACCTGGCGCTGAAGTTCTCGCGTCTGGTCGGCTCCCGGGGTCGTGTGGTGCTCGCCGACATCAATGGCTCGATGCTGCGCGTGGGGCGCGACAAGCTGCTCGACAACGGCGTCGGCGACAACGTCGAATACGTGCAGGCCAACGCCGAGGCGCTGCCCTTCGCCGACAACAGCTTCGACTGCATCACCATCGCTTTCGGCCTGCGCAACGTCACCGACAAGGATGCCGCCCTGCGCTCCATGGCGCGCGTGCTGAAACCCGGCGGACGACTGCTGGTGCTGGAGTTTTCCAAGCCCTCGAGCGCCGCCCTGTCGCGCCTTTACGACGAGTACTCCTTCCGGGTCCTGCCGCGAATGGGCGAATGGGTTGCCAGCGACGGCGACAGCTACCGCTATCTGGCCGAGTCGATTCGCATGCACCCCGACCAGGAAACGCTCAAGGCGATGATGGAAAACGCCGGGCTGGAACGTGTCGAGTACACCAACATGACCGGGGGCATCGTGGCCCTCCACCGCGGCATCAAACTATGAGGCTGTCATGCCGGTGATGTTCAGCGCCTTGCTGGCCAGTGCGGAAACCCTGATCAACGGCCTTCTCGCGCACGACCCCGCCTCCCCCGCGCGCCTGGCGCAACTGGCCGGCCAGCGTCTGTCGCTGCGCCTGGAACGGCCGTCGCTGGCCGTGTTGGTACACTTCGACACCCATGGCGTCACCTTGCTTGCCCAGCACGAGCCCGAAGAGGCCGACAGCGACGTGGTCGTCGAGCTGGATGTCGAAACCCTGGGCGCGTTGCTCGGTGGCGAGCGCGTCGAATCGCTGCTGTTCGCCGGACGCCTCTCGGTGCGCGGTCGCACGCACGTGCTCGAGCGCGCCAGCGACTTGCTGAGCGACCTGGAGATCGACTGGGAGGGCGAGCTGGCTCGCTGGCTGGGCGACATGCCGGCGCACAGCTTGTCACAGGGACTGCGACGACTGAACCGCTTCGGTCTGCGCACCCGCGACGAGCTGCGCCGTGACGTTCACGAGTACCTCATCGAGGAAGCTCGCCTTCTGCCCAGCCGCACCCAATGGGATATCGCGCGCGAGCACCTGACGCAGCTGGAGCTTGCCACCGACCGCGTCGAAGCGCGCCTGGCGCGACTCGTGCGCGAGATCGAATGCCGCCGACAGGAGGAGCACGCGTCGTGAGCTTGCGGCTGTTTCGTATCGCCTGGGTGGTCGCGCGCTTCCGCCTCGACACCCTGATTCCCGTGGAGCGTCTGCCCGGCGTGCTGCGGTTCTCGATGAAGCTCTCGCCGCTACGCCTGCTTCCCACCGGCCCGCATACCCGGGGCAAGCGTCTGCGTCTGGCCCTCGAGGCGCTCGGCCCGATCTTCGTCAAGTTCGGCCAGATGCTCTCCACGCGTCGCGACCTGCTGCCACCCGACATCGCCGACGAGCTCAAGCGTCTGCAGGATCAGGTACCGCCCTTTCCCGGCGATCAGGCCTGCGCCCTGGTCGAGGAAGAGCTCGGTGTGGACATCGACGTCGCCTTCGCCGAGTTCACTCGCGATCCCTTGGCCTCCGCCTCCATCGCCCAGGTGCATGGCGCGCGCCTGCACAGCGGCGAGGATGTCGTGGTCAAGATCATCCGTCCCAACATCGACGGCGTGATGCGCAAGGACATCGGTCTGCTGTACACCTTCGCGCACCTGCTCAAGCGCGTTCCCGAGGCGCGACGCCTGCGCCCCGTCGAAGTGGTCGCCGACTACGAAGCGACCCTCTTCGACGAGCTCGATCTGCACAAGGAGGCTGCCAACACCTCGCAGCTCAAGCGCAACTTCCGCGACTCGCCGCTGCTCTACGCGCCGTCGATCCATTGGCCGCTGACGCGCAAGCGCGTGATGGTGCAGGAGCGCATCCATGGCATTCCGGTCGCCGATCTCGAAGCCTTGACAGCGGCCGGCATCGACCTGCGTCGCCTCGCCGAGCGCGGCGTGGAGATCTTCTTCACCCAGGTGTTCCGCGACAATTTCTTCCACGCCGACATGCACCCCGGCAACATCTTCGTGTCGGCCGAGAACCCTCACGATCCGCAGTACATCGCCATCGACTGCGGGATCGTCGGCAGCCTGACCCGCGAGGACCAGGACTATCTGGCCCGCAACCTGCTCGCCTTCTTTCGCCAGGACTACTACGAAGTGGCCGTGCTGCACATCGAATCGGGCTGGGTCGGAGAAGATACCCGCGCCAATGAATTCGCCGCCGCCATTCGCGCCGTCTGCGAGCCGATCCTCGAAAAGCCGCTCAAGGACATTTCCTTCGGCCAGGTCCTGCTGGGACTCTTCCAGACCGCGCGACGCTTCAACATGGAGGTTCAGCCGCAACTGGTGCTGCTGCAGAAAACCCTGCTCAACATCGAGGGACTGGGTCGCCAGCTCTATCCGGACCTGGACCTGTGGAGCACCGCCAAGCCCTATCTGGAACGCTGGATGAAGGAGCGCGCAGGGCCCCGTGGTTTCTGGGACGCGCTGACCAAGCATGCCCCGGAACTTTCGCGGCAATTGCCCGAGCTGCCGGTGCTGGCACATCAGGCGCTCGCGCGCAGCGAAGACAGCCACCGCCAGCATCGCCAGCAGACCGAGACCCTCAATGCCTTGCGGCGCCGGCTGCGCGGGACCGGCGCACGGGCGCGGCGCTTGCGCTTCGGCGCCTTGTTGCTGGCCCTGGCCCTGGCCTGGCAACCGCTGTGGGAGTGGTCGCAATCCCAGCCCTGGCCGGTGCTCGCCGCCGCCGCGCTCGGTCTGCTACTGATCGCCTGGCGTTGACGCACCACGGCATCACGCGCCATCTTGCTTATCATCCATCCATCGCCATACGATAACGAGACCGTCACATCATGAGTGATACGCTTGCCCAGCTTGCGGACGTCCTGGCCGCACGCCGCCATGCCGACCCCGAGAGCTCCTATGTCGCCAAGCTTCACGCCAAGGGACTCAACAAGATCCTGGAAAAAGTCGGCGAGGAAGCCACCGAGACCCTGCTGGCCGCCAAGGATGCCGAACATGGCGACGACGCGACACGTCAGGCAGTGGTCGCCGAAACGGCCGACCTGTGGTTTCATAGCCTGGTGATGCTGTCGCATCTGGACATCGATCACCAAGCCGTGCTGGACGAGCTGGCCCGTCGCTTCGGCGTCTCCGGCCTGGACGAGAAGGCGGCACGACAATCACGCTAATCGGCTCGGCCGTTCCCGAGCATGAAGGAGAGCTCCCATGTTAGGTGGAATCAGTATCTGGCAACTGCTGATCGTTCTCGGCATCGTCATCCTGATCTTCGGAACCAAGAAGCTGCGCAATCTCGGCAGCGATCTGGGAGGCGCCGTCAAGGGCTTCAAGAGCGCGGTCGGCGAGGAAGAGCAGAAGAAGCAGGACGGCGAGGAAACCGCTCAGCACCGCGTCGCCCACGATACCAACGAGGAGCCCCTGGACACCTCGTCGAAGGCGACGCAGTCGTCCGGAGCCGACGAAAAATCCGAGCGGAAGTAAGCCACCATGTTCGATATGGGCTTTCTCGAGCTGATGCTCATCGGCGTCGTGGCCCTGTTGGTACTGGGGCCCGAACGACTGCCCACGGCGGCGCGCACGGTGGGCCTGTGGGTCGGCAAGATCAAACGTACGGTCTCCGGCATGCAGCGGGAGATTTCCGCGCAACTCGAAGCCGAAGAGCTGCGCCAGAAGCTCAACGAGCAGCAACGCAAGCTTGACGCCGGTCTCGGCAAGGTCCGTGACGAAGTCGAACGGCACGGCGATGCGCCGTCCTCTCGTGGTGGCCAACCGCCCCCCTCGCGGACGACGCCCACGGCAGCTCGTTCCGCCGACGACACTGACGAGACTCCGCCATCGACCGCCGCCTCGCGGGAAACGCCCGAGCCCCCGGCGGCCCCCTCCGCCAAGGATTCCAACGCACCATGAGCGAGACACCGCCGCGCGAACCGGAGCAGCAGCCCCAGGCGCCCCTGATCGAACACCTGATCGAGCTACGTTCGCGGCTGGTCAAGGCGGTGGTGCTCATCCTGGCCATCTTCGCGGCGCTGTACGCGTTTTCCAACGATATCTACAGCTTCGTGGCCGACCCGCTGATGGCGCTGCTGCCGGCGGGCTCCCAGATGATCGCCACCGAAGTGGCATCGCCGTTCCTGGCGCCCTTCAAGCTGACGCTGTTCGCGGCATTGTTCATTGCCGTGCCGTTCGTGCTGTACCAGGCCTGGGCGTTCGTCGCCCCGGGCCTCTACCGGCACGAAAAGGCCCTGGCCTTTCCGCTGCTCGCCTCCAGCATCCTGCTGTTCTACGCCGGTGTGGCCTTCGCCTATTTCGTGGTCTTTCCGCTGCTGTTCGACTTCTTCGTGCACACCGGGCCGGAAAACGTCGCGGTCATGACCGATATCAATCAATACCTCAACTTCGTGCTCAAGCTGTTCTTCGCCTTCGGAGCGGCATTCGAGATTCCCATCGCCACCTTCCTGATGATCTGGACCGGTGCCACCAGCGTCGAGAGCCTGAGCAAGAAGCGTCCCTACGTCATCGTCGGCTGCTTCGTCATCGGCATGATGATGACGCCCCCCGACGTCGTCTCGCAAAGCCTCCTGGCGATTCCCATGTGGCTGCTCTTCGAGGTCGGCATTCTTTTCGGCCGCCTGGTCAGACGCCGTCGTCACGATCCCGAGGCAGACACCTGACGCGACGGGTCGTGCGGGACGCGCCGCTGCCGACCGCCTAGACTGAATACATTGAGCAACACTTGTCATGCGCCTGTCACACGCACGTGACATGCTCGCCCATCAGCGGTATATCAGTAGCGATGACGGGGACCCCAGATGGATGATACGCGCTCTTCCGATGTGCCGATCGGCACGGAAAACGCCGCCTCCCAGGACACCGGCGAGGCACCGCCGCTGCGCGTCAATCGGACGCGCACGGGGATTCACGCCAAGCCCACGCCGTCTCCCGAAGCCGATCTCGACGATCCGTCGCTGTATTTCAACCGCGAGCTGTCGCATCTGCAGTTCAATATCCGCGTGCTCGAGCAGGCCCTGGACCCTTCGCATCCACTGCTCAATCGGTTGATGTTTCTGCTGATCTTTTCCTCCAACCTGGATGAGTTCTTCGAAATTCGGGTGGCCGGGCTCAAGCATCAGATTGCCCTGTCGCGCGAGGAAAGCGGTGCCGACGGCCTGCCGCCACGCCAGGTACTGGCCGAAATCTCGCGCATCACGCATGAGCAGGTCGAACGCCAATACCATATTCTCAACGAGACGTTGATCCCGGCCCTCGAGGAGCAGGGGCTGCGCTTCCGACGCCGCACGCAGTGGACCGAGGCGCAGGCCGCATGGGTGCGCGAGTATTTCGCCGAAGAGATCATGCCGGTGATCAGTCCCATCGGCCTCGACCCCTCGCACCCCTTCCCGCGCCTGGTCAACAAGAGCCTGAACTTCATCGTCGAGCTCGAGGGCACCGACGCCTTCGGTCGCGAGGGGGGCATGGCCATCCTGCCCGCGCCGCGCTCGCTGCCACGCTTGATGCGCCTGCCGAGCGAGCTGTGCGAATCCGGCTACACCGAGTACGTGTTTCTCTCCTCGATGATCCACGCCCATGCCCAGGAGGTCTTCCCCGGCATGGAAGTGCGTGGCTGCTACCAGTTCCGCCTGACGCGCAACGCCGATCTGGCCGTCGACCCCGAGGACGTCTCGGACCTGGCCTCGGCACTGCGCGGCGAGCTGCTGGCGCGGCGCTACGGCAGCGGCGTGCGTCTGGAAGTCGCCGACAACTGCCCCGATCAACTCTCGCGTTTCCTGCTGACCCAGTTCGAACTCGACGAGGCGGACCTGTACCGCGTTTCCGGCCCCGTCAATCTGACGCGCTTGATGTCGGTACTCAGCGACGTCGACCGCCCCGACCTGCTGTATCGCACCTTCACGCCGGGGTTGCCGCGTCAGGTGAAGAGCGATGTCAGCCTGTTCACCCAGATCGCCCAGAGCGACATCTTGCTGCATCATCCTTTCCAGTCCTTCTCGCTGATCGAGGACTGGCTTCAAGAGGCGGCCGACGATCCCGACGTGCTGGCGATCAAGCAGACCCTCTACCGGACCGGCGCGGACTCGCCCATCGTCGGCGCCCTGGTCAATGCGGCGCGCAACGGCAAGGAAGTCACCGTGGTCATCGAGTTGCGCGCCCGTTTCGACGAGGCCGACAACCTGGCACTGGCCTCGCGCCTGCAAGAAGCCGGCGCCATCGTCATCTACGGGGTCATGGCCTACAAGACGCATGCCAAGATGCTCCATGTGGTACGCCGCGAACGCGGCGCCTTGCGCTATTACGCGCACCTGGGCACCGGCAACTACCACTCCAAGACCGCCAAGCTGTATACCGACTACAGCCTGCTCACCGCCAACGAAACGCTCTGTGAAGACGTGCACATGGTCTTCCAGCAACTCTCGGGGATGGGCAAGCCGCGCCAGATCGACACCCTGCTGCATGCGCCCTTCGTGCTGCATGACCGCCTGGTGGCCATGATCGATCGCGAAGCGCGTCAGGCCGAAAAAGGTCACAAGGCGCAGCTGATCATCAAGTGCAACTCGCTGACCGAGCCGCAGTTGATTCGCGCGCTCTACCGCGCCTCGCGCGCCGGCGTGCAGTGCGATCTGATCATTCGTGGCATGTGCTGCCTGCGCCCCGGGGTCGAGGGCGTCTCCGAGAACATCCGGGTGCGCTCGATCATCGGCCGCTTTCTGGAACACACGCGGGTGTTTCACTTTCACAACGGCGGCAAGCCCGAGACCTGGTGCTCCAGTGCCGACTTCATGGAGCGCAACATGTTCCGCCGCGTGGAGACCTGCTTCCCGCTCCTCGACAAGAAGATCGCCCAACGGGTGCGCAAGGACCTGGCCACCTACCTGGTGGACAACTGCCAGAGCTGGGAGCTGCTCAGCGACGGCCGCTATCAACTGCTCGATGCCGGTGACGCCGAGCCCATCAGCGCCCAGGAGACATTGCTCTACGCCTACGCGGCCAAGTCCTGAGTCGACGCTCGTCGACAGCTTGCGGAATCCACTCCCCGGAAACGCCAACCCCTCCGAGGCATGACCTCGGAGGGGTTGTCTTGTCGCCTCAAGCCTTCAGCTACACGCCGATCTGCCCACCGTCGGCTTTCTGGATCACGACCGTGGCGGCCCGCGGGCGCACGCTACCGGCGGCAACCTTCGTGGCATCCTGCGTCACCGCATCGGGATCCGCCGGCCAATTGCCGGGATGCTGGATGTTGATGAACAGCGCCGTCTTGTCCGGCGTGGCGAAGATGCCGGTCACCTCGCAATCGTTGGGGCCCACCGCAAACCGCTTGAGTTGCTGCTGGTTGGCGGCCCCCACCACCGACGCCTGGCCGCTCTCGCGTGACAGAGCCGCCGGTACCACCGCCAGCACCTGGTCGTTGGTCTGCTCGGCGACACCGTCGTAGCCATTGTCGGTCTCGATCCACAGAATGCCCTGGCCGTCACCGCGATCGTCGTACCACAGGCCATCGGGGCTGGCGAACTGGTTGCGCTCGGTCAGCCCCGACAGGTTGTCGGCATCGTCTGCGGCGGCGCCGAACACGAACACCTCCCAGTCGAAACGGGTGGCGTCGTCGCCCCGCTCCCGCCAGCGGATCACCTGCCCCGCCTCGTTGTCGGCGCGCGGGTTGGCGGCATTGGCAGGGGCCGTGGCATAACCCACGCCTGCCGCCTCGATGGCGTCGCCTTCATTGGTGAAGGTCGGTGCCGAATCGGCCTCGGTGCGCCGGGAATTGTTGGTCAACGTCATGTAGACCTCGCCGGAGCTCGGGTCCACGGTCCCCCACTCGGGACGGTCCATGGGTGTCGCGCCGAGCAGGTCGGCGGCGTCGCAGGTATGCACGATGACGCCCGCGCGGTCGTCTTCCGCCAGCGACAAGGCCTCGGCCAGCGTGCGGCCGTCCGCCACGCGCGTGTCCGGCTCGAGCGCCAGCCATTCCCCGCCGCCATCGGCATCGAAACGCGCCACGTAAAGCGTTCCCTCGTCCATGTACTTGGCGCCCAGCGCGAGACGGTCATATGCCTCGCCGGGGCGGTTGGCATCCGCCGGGTCCCACTTGGCGTCGGACACGAACTTGTAGATGTACTCGTTGCGGGCGTCATGCCCGGAATAGAAGACGACCGGCTCGCCGGCGACCAGCTTGCCCGGCCAGCAGCCCTCGTGGCGAAAGCGTCCCAGCGCGGTGCGCTTCACGGCGCGGGACTGGCCATCGTACGGATCGATCTCCACGATATAGCCGAAGGTGCGCGTCTCGTTGCGATAGTCGTCCCGCGGCCCGTTGCCACGCGGGGTGACATCGAATCGCGCGAACTCGTCGTCGCGCTCGCCCTCGCTGCCGGCCGCGGTCTCCCAGCCGTAGCGCCCGCGCTCGGTGGGCAGCCCCAGGCGCGCATCGTCGGCGTGGCGCTCGCCGGTATTGACGAACACCTCCGGCCAGTTTTCCTCGCAGGTCAGGTAGGTGCCCCATGGGGTATACCCGTTGGCACAGTTGTTGTTGGTGCCGCGTGTATGCGTGCCTTCCGGGGAATAACGCGTCCTGACGTAATCGCTGCCGGCCACGGGGCCCGCCAGCTCCATCGGCGTGGCACTGGTGAAGCGCCGGTTGCGGGCATCGTCCGGCACATGCGTCCAGCGCCCCTCGGCGTCCTTGCGTACCCTGACCAGGGTGATCCCGTGCGCGTTGATCTCGGTGCGCACCTCATCGGCCGGCCGCCTGCCGCTGTCGGCATTCGTCGGCCCGCCCTGCGGCGCCCACAATGCCGCCTGATCGATGTATTCGTTGTTGAGGGCGAGCAGGAAATCCCGCGAGGCATTGTCCGCATCGAGCGCAAAGGCATGCATGCCATCGTGATGCATGCCCACGCGCTCGGCCTGCGCCTCGGCGGTCATGCGCATGTCGTGCTTCCACTCCGCCGCCGCGCCGTTCAGCGGCGTTCCCCAGGGGACCAGGACCTGAGCGGTATAGCCCTCGGGCACCACCACGGCATCGGTGCGCGAGCCGCGCAGCGACTCGAACGCCAGGGCCAGCGGCGTCTTGCCGCTCCCGCTTTCCTGGGCATTGGCGAGGTTGAGCCCGCCGATGCCGCCCAACATGCCCAGAGCGGCCAGACTCAGGCCTCCCCGCATGATGTCGCGTCGCGAGACATGTCGAGCCAGCACCGACGAGAACGGTTCGTTGGTGCCGGGATTGAAATTGCGCTGGGTTTCGATTTCCTTGCTCATGGTCTCTCCTCACGGGCCGGCGACCGCTCGGGGTCGCATCACGAAGCTCCTGTGAGGCACTACCCTAGCCGCGCCATGTGACAACGCCATGAAGCCGGGACACGGTCAACGCGCGACACCGCCCAGCCGCTCGGCGGCCAGCGTGAGCAAGTGCTCGGTCGCTTCCCAGCCCAGGCAGGCATCGGTGACGGAGACGCCATAGCGCAACGCGCCCAGCTTGAGCGGCTGCTTGCCCTCGTGCAAATAGCTTTCGAGCATGACGCCGATCACGTCGTGATTGCCGGCCAAGCGCTGTTCGAGCACATCCAGCATGACCTCGGTCTGGCGGCGGTGATCCTTGCGCGAATTGGCATGGCTGCAATCGACCATCAAACGCGGCGTGATACCGGCCGCCTGCAGATCCAGCCGACAGGCGCGCATCGAAGCCGCATCGTAGTTCGGCTTGCCGTGACCGCCACGCAGCACGACATGGGTATGCGGATTGCCCCGGGTCTCGCGCATCGCCGGACGCCCGGCATCGTCGATGGCGAAATGACGATGCGGATGCGCGGCCGACTGCATCGCGGCGATGGCCACGTCGACGCTGCCATCGGTGCCGTTCTTGAATCCCACCGCGGCCTGCAGGCCACTGGCCAGTTCGCGATGCACCTGGGATTCGGTGGTACGTGCGCCGATGGCGACCCAACTGAGCAGATCCTCGAGGTAAGGTGCCGTCATCGGATGCAGCAACTCGGTGGCCACGGGCATGCCCAGGGCGGCGATGTCGCGCATCAGGCGCCGCGACACTTCCAGGCCATGTGCCATGTCGTCGCTGCCATCCAGATGGGGATCGTAGGCCAGGCCTTTCCAGCCCACGGTGGTACGCGGCTTCTCGATGTAGACGCGCATCACCATCAGCAGGCGATCGTCGAGACGCGCGGCAAGCTCGCTGAGCTTCTC
Source organism: Chromohalobacter israelensis DSM 3043 (assembly GCF_000055785.1). Classification (GTDB taxonomy): domain Bacteria; phylum Pseudomonadota; class Gammaproteobacteria; order Pseudomonadales; family Halomonadaceae; genus Chromohalobacter; species Chromohalobacter israelensis. The sequence continues at coordinate 653,955 of NC_007963.1, read as the reverse complement.
GGCATACGCCAATGCCGCCTGCGGGTCATGGATCGAGCAAGGGCCGACGACCACCAGAAGGCGATCATCCCGTCCGTCGAGGACCGCCTGGACGGCGTCGCGCTGTTGCGCGATGCGGGCTTCGAGGGCCGGGGCCAGCGGTATGCGCTGCTTGAGCTCACCCGGCGTGGGCAATGGGTGGTGCGAGGGCGACGCGGTGGCGTCGGGGTGTTGGGGCATCGTCAAGGGTGCGTTCATGTCGAGTCTCTTGGCTGGGCTGTCCGTCACGGGCGGACAGCGGAACTTCGTGTTCGGCGGACGCCACCCAGCGTGTCACGGTCGGAGGTGGCAACTGGGGCCGACCGTTCGTCGCTAAATCGCCAATAATATAGTGTGCCCTTGCCTTGCCATGTGCCGCCGAACTCGATCATGTTTCGCTCCCGTGTCGTTCATCAATGTTGGGTGGATTAAACGCAAGAACCCCCGGTCGGGTTGCCGACCGGGGGTTCTAAGACGCAGGAGGCAACCCGGGGTTGGGCGTGCCTCGCGGCGTGTCAGGCCATCAGACCTGAGCGCCGGGCACGCCGGTGCTAAACCAATACCAATAGCCGAAGCCGACACTCGCGCACGCCGCATTCCCGGCCACGGGGGCCGGTTGGGGACGCGCGTTCGAGGTGAATGATGCTATTGGCATGGGTTGACTCCAGAACATGGCCTCATCCTACACGGCTGTCGTCATTTGACAAGTGCACGCCGGCCGATGCCCCTCAGCGCAAGTGCCGCCCGCCGTCCACGGGCAGGATCGCACCGGTCACGAAATCGTTGTCGAGCAGATAACGCAGCGTCTGATAGATCACGCCCGGCCCCGGCACCTTGGCCATCAGCGACTTGGCCTTGGCCTTCTCGGCATAGGCCTCGTCGTCACCTTCGTTGAGCATGATCAGGGCTGGCGCGATGGCATTGACCTGGATGCTCGGCGCGTACATCGCCGCGAAGGACAGGGTCAGATTGTCCAGTCCCGCCTTGGTCGCCGCGTAGGCGGCATGCTTGCGCGACCCCTTCTGACTGACGTAATCGGTCATGTGGATGATGTCGCGCTGGGGCTCCTGGCAGGCGTCGAGCAATTCACGAGCATGCAGGTTGATCAGGTACGGCGCCTGCATGTGCACGCGGAACAACCGTTCGAAATTGGCGCCGGCGTCATCGCCGAGACTGTCCGGCGCCCAGTCGCTGGCGTTGTGGACGATGGCGCGCAGCGACGACGTCTGTGCCTTCAGGCGGGCGATGAAGTCGAGGATGCCTGCTTCGCTCGAGAAATCCGCCTGCAGGGTCACGGCACCACGCTGGCGCAAGGCGTCCAGTGCCTCGCGCTCGCGCCGGTAGCTCAATATCACCGGCTGGCCATCGTCGAGCAGACGCTCCACGCAATGACGCCCGAGGCGCTGGGCGCCCCCGGTCACGAGAATCGGCGACTGGCTCATGCATCATCCTCCGCACGACGCTCCCCGGGTGACAGCGGGGCTTTTTCGCTAACCTCTTCCGGCAGGGGGATCAACGGTACGCGCGGCGCATAGGCGAAGACATCGGAAAACACTCGCTCGGGGTCGAGCCCCAGCGGGGCCAGAGTGTCGATGCAGGCGTACACCATGCCCGGCGAGCCGGACAGGTAGACATCGTCGCCGGAGATGTCGCCGTGGCACTCGGCAAGCACCTCGTCGATGCGGCCGATGTGCCGCGTCACGCCGGCCGGCGCGCTCAGCGCGGGCTCGCTGTCCTCGACCACGGTATGCACGTCGAGGTGGGGATGCGTGGCGGCCCATTCGAGCGCCAGACTTTCCAGGTACAGGTCACGGGGCGACTTGACTGCCCACCACAGCCGAATCGGCCCCGGGTGATCGTTGGCCAGCGCCGCCTCGACGATCGCCTTCATCTGGGCGAATCCCGTCCCGGCGGCGATCAGCGTCAAGGGACGCCGACTGCGGGTATCGAGCACGCAGCCACCATTGGGCAGACGCACCGTCAGTCGCGCGGCGTGCACCAGCAATTCGCGCAGGCGGGCCGAATTGCTGCGCTCCGGCCAGTGCTGCACGTGCAGCTCGATGACCCCGTCATCGGCATGCGCGTTGGCGATGGAAAACGGTACCCAGGTTTGCTCATCAAGCTTGAGTTCCAGGTACTGCCCCGGCGCATGCGCAATGGCTTCGCGGCGTCCCGTCAAATGGACGCGGAATACGTCGGGCGTCAGATCCTCGACCGACGTGACTTGGCAGGTCAGTGTCTTAGACGTCATCGTGTCCTCGTTCGTCGCTCGGGGGCGAATGGCGGGGTGGCGGTGGCGGCGTGGCGATGCCGTATTCCCCCCAGCGCTCATCGACGCGCCGCTTGACGGCCTCGTCCATGACGATGGGGGTCCCCCACTCGCGCTGGGTCTCGCCCGCCCATTTGGTCGTCGCGTCGAGCCCCATCTTCGAGCCCAGCCCCGCGGTCGGCGAGGCGAAGTCGAGATAATCGATGGGGGTGTTTTCGACCATCACCGTGTCGCGTGCCGGGTCCATGCGGGTCGTGATCGCCCAGATCACGTCCTCCCAGTTGCGCGCGTCGACATCGTCGTCGAGGACGATCACGAACTTGGTGTACATGAACTGGCGCAGGAAGCTCCATACGCCCATCATCACGCGCTTGGCGTGCCCCGGATACTGCTTTTTCATGGTCACCACCGCCATGCGATAGGAGCAGCCTTCCGGGGGCAGGTAGAAATCGACGATTTCGGGGAATTGCTTGCGCAGGATCGGCACGAACACTTCGTTGAGCGCCAACCCCAGAATGGCGGGCTCGTCCGGCGGACGCCCGGTATAGGTCGAATGATAGATCGGATCGCGGCGATGGGTGATCCGCTCGACAGTGAACACCGGGAAGGTCTCGACCTCGTTGTAATAGCCGGTATGGTCGCCGTAGGGGCCTTCGGGAGCGGTGTCATCAGGGTAGATGTAGCCCTCGAGGACGATCTCGCTGGACGCCGGCACCTCGAGATCGGCATGCCCGCACTTGACCAGCTCGGTGCGTGATCCGCGCAGCAGCCCCGCGAACGCGTACTCGGAGAGGTTGTCGGGTACCGGCGTCACCGCGCCCAGGATGGTCGCCGGATCGGCGCCCAGTGCGACGGCGACCGGAAACGGCTCGCCGGGATGCGCACTCTGCCATTCCTGGAAGTCGAGCGCGCCGCCGCGGTGCGAGAGCCAGCGCATGATCAGGCGGTTCTTGCCCAGCTTCTGCTGGCGGTATATCCCCAGGTTCTGGCGCGTCTTGTTCGGCCCTTTGGTCACCACCAGCGACCAGGTCACCAGCGGCGCCACGTCGCCCGGCCAGCAATGCTGGATCGGCAGGCGGTCGAGGTCGACGTCGTCGCCTTCCAGGATCACTTCCTGACAGGGCGCCTTGCGCAGCGTCTTGGGCCCCATGCTCATCGCCTGCTTGAAGATCGGCAGCTTTTCCCAGGCATCGCGAAAGCCCTTGGGCGGCTCCGGCTCCTTGAGAAACGCCAGCAGCTCGCCGACCTCGCGCAGCGCGGCGGTCGAGTCCTGGCCCATGCCCAGCGCGACCCGCTCCGGCGTGCCGAACAGGTTGCCCAGCAACGGCATGGCGTGGCCCTTGACGTTCTCGAACAGCAACGCCGGCCCCCCGGCCCGCAGGGTGCGGTCGCAGATTTCGGTGATCTCCAGGTAGGGATCGACCTCCGCCGTCACCCGCGTGAGCTCGCCACGTGCTTCCAGCGCCGCGATGAAATCGCGCAAGTCCCGATACTTCATGTGGTTTTCCGTGCCAGAACGCGAAAAAGGGCAGCATAACATGCCGCCCCTTTCATTGACCGCCCATCGACCTTCAGCCCGGCGATATCTTGCACGCGTCAGCCGGGGCAGGCCTTCCGAAGGCGCTATGACTCCATCCCTGGGCGCCACTCGCCTCAGCATATTATCAAGCGTTGAGAGCTGGCCGCAGCGAGCGAAGGCAAAACAAGGCGAACTCCGGCGAGCCAGCGGGGTGTACTTTAGTACATGAGCATGGCGAACCGGAGTTCAACGCCGTGTTGCCGAGCGCAGCAGGCCAGAATCAACGCCTTTTCATGGCCTCGAAGAATTCGATATTCGTCTTGGTATCCTTCAGACGATCGATCAGAAACTCCGTCGCCGCCACGTCGTCCATCGGATTGAGCAGCTTGCGCAGGATCCACATGCGCTGCATTTCTTCCTCGGAGGCGATGAGGTCCTCGCGACGCGTGCCGGAGCGGCGGATGTTGAGCGCCGGATAGACGCGCTTCTCGGCCAGCTTGCGGTCGAGGTGCGCTTCCATGTTGCCGGTCCCCTTGAACTCCTCGAAGATGACCTCGTCCATCTTGGAACCGGTGTCCACCAGCGCCGTGGCGATGATGGTCAGGCTGCCGCCTTCCTCGATGTTGCGCGCGGCCCCGAAGAAACGCTTGGGCTTCTCGAGCGCATGCGCGTCGACACCGCCGGTCAGCACCTTGCCGGACGACGGCACCACGGTGTTGTAGGCGCGCGCCAGGCGCGTGATGGAATCGAGCAGCACCACCACGTCGCGCTTGTGCTCGACCAGGCGCTTGGCTTTCTCGATGACCATCTCGGCGACCTGAACGTGACGCGCGGGCGGCTCGTCGAAGGTCGAGGCCACCACTTCGCCACGCACGGTGCGCGACATCTCGGTGACCTCCTCGGGCCGCTCGTCGATCAGCAGCACGATCAGGTGACACTCGGGGTTGTTGCGCGTGATGGACGTGGCGATGTTCTGCAGCATCAGCGTCTTGCCCGCCTTGGGGGGCGAGACGATCAGGCCACGCTGGCCCTTGCCGATGGGCGATGTGAGGTCGATCACCCGCGAGGTCAGATCCTCGGTCGAACCGTTGCCGATCTCCATCACCATGCGTTCCTGAGGGAACAGCGGCGTCAGGTTCTCGAACAGGATCTTGTGCTTGGCGTTTTCCGGCCGATCGAAGTTGATCTCGTTGACCTTGAGCAGCGCGAAATAGCGCTCCCCTTCCTTCGGCGGCCGGATCTTGCCGGCGATGCTGTCGCCCTTGCGCAGGTTGAAACGGCGAATCTGCGACGGCGAGACATAGATATCGTCGGGGCCGGCCAGATAGGAGCTATCGGCACTGCGCAGAAAGCCGAAGCCGTCCTGCAGGATTTCCAGCACCCCATCGCCATAGATATCTTCGCCACTTTTCGCGTGCTTCTTGAGAATGGCAAAGATGATGTCTTGTTTACGCGAACGCGCCAGATTGTCGATGCCCATTTCCCGGGCAATATCCAGCAGTTCGGGAACGGTTTTTTGCTTGAGTTCGGTAAGATTCATCGGTTTCGTCAGAGATTGCTCGTGTCGGCGAGGCAATGGGATTGCCGGACAAAAGACAGGAGGCGGTTGTGCGCCGCGCGGTGCGTTCAGAGGGCCCCAGGAAATCCTTTCCACTCGTCGCATTCATGCATCAAGGCATCGCCGCGCGAGGGGTAAGCGAAAAAATGGCATTGAGAGATCGGTTCGCGTCGCCTGACGCCATGCCCAGCTCCTGATGGAAGGCTTGGCGAGACAAGAATACTTGGGGCGATCTGACGACTTGAAGGACCGCGACGGCGTTGCCGCGTGACGGTCAGGAAGCATTCGGAACAGGCGAACAACCCGATGGTAGTCAAGCCGACAGGCAAACGCAAGCCCCTTCGGCTCCCTGCCGGCGCGACCGCACGGCATGCAACGGTTCAAGACGTCAGTTGCGCATCGAGCCAGCCTTCGAGTTGTGTCGTGGACAATGCCCCCACCCGCGAACTTTCCATGCTCGCGCCGACGAACAGGACCAGGGTCGGCATGCCCCGTACGCCGTACTTGTCCGCCGTGGCCGGGTTGAGGTCCACGTCGCACAATGCCACCTGCAGGGCGTCGCGGGCGGCAGCCAGGGCGGACAAACGCGACCGCAGCTCCCGACAGGGCGCGCACCAGGCGGCCACGAACGCCACCAGGACGGGCGTCTGGGGCTCCAGGACTCGCTCCTCGAAGGTGTCGTCCGTGACCTCGATCAATCGCTCGCTCATGTCGGCCCTCTCTTGTGTCGTATTCTGTCATCGAACGCCACATGGCGGTAATTGACAAGCACCGGACAGCCCCGCAACCTTGCTCCATTACTGTGCAAAGGACCCTCGCATGAGCAGTCGCTACCCGGCTCCCCGACGTCTCGCCGCCATCGACCTGGGATCGAATAGCTTCCACCTGCTGGTCGCCAATCATTATGCCGGCCAGCTGCAGGTCGTCGCCAAACTGGGCGAGAAAGTGCAGCTGGCAGCGGGGCTCGACGAAGACGAGCGGCTCGATGACGACGCCATGCAGCGCGCCCTGGACTGCCTGGAACGCTTCGCGCCGTATCTGAGCGGACTCGCGGCCAGCGATGTCCGCATCGTGGGAACCAACGCCCTGCGCGCAGCGCGCAACCGCCAGGCACTGATCGACCGCGCCGAGGCCTTGATCGGCCACCCCATCGAGATCATTGCCGGTCGCGAGGAAGCCCGCCTGATCTACCTGGGGGCCGCGCATGCACTGGCCGAGGTGCATGGACGACGACTCATCGTCGACATCGGCGGCGGCTCCACCGAGCTCATCATCGGCGAGCGCTTCGAACCGCTGGCGCTGGAAAGTCTGCACATGGGCTGCGTGGCCTATACGCAGCGTTTCTTCGCCAACGGCGACATCAGCGAAAAGGCCTTTCGCGCGGCCGAGCTCGCCGCGCTTTCCGAGCTGGCCAACATTCGCCGTCCCTACCAGGAGCTTGGCTGGCAGGACCCGGTGGGGTCCAGCGGTACCATCAAGGCCATCGCCGCCGTGCAGGCCGCAAGCGGCGATGCGCCGGAAGGCATGATCACGCGTCAGGGGCTGAAGAACCTGCGCGGCCGGCTGCTGAAGTGCAAGAAGCTCGACAAGGTCGCCATGGAGGGGCTCAAGAGCGACCGGGCACGGGTATTCCCGGCCGGCGTGGCAATCCTGTGTGCCATCTTCGAGGCCTTCGACCTGGAACGCATGCGCTACTCCGACGGCGCCCTGCGCGAAGGCGTGCTCTACGACCTCCTCGGCCGCAACACCACCGAGGACTCCCGCGCGGCGGCCCTGCTCACCCTGCGCCGACGCTTCGACGTGGACGCCCGCCAGGCCAACAACGTGCGGGCCACCGCCGACCATCTGGTCACACAAGTCGCCGATCACTGGTCGCTGAGTCAGGAACAATGCCAGTTTCTGGCGTGGGGCGCCGAACTGCATGAGATTGGCCTGGCGATTTCCCACAGCCAGTTCCACCGGCATGGCGCCTACCTGCTGGAGAACTCCGACCTGGCCGGGTTCTCGCGCCCCGAGCAGCAGGCCCTGGCCTTCCTGGTGCGTGCGCATCGCCGCAAGTTTCCCGGCAAGGAGCTCGACGCCCTCCCGGCCGCCGCGCGTACCACCTACGCACGGCTGGCACGCCTGCTGCGCCTGGCGGTGGCCCTCAACCACTCACGCCCCGAGCAGCCGCCCCGCGATGTGACGCTGCGAGCCGATGGCGAGACCCTCTACGTGGACCTCGACCAGGCCAGCGATCAGCCCCTGCTGAGCGCCGACCTGGAACAGGAAGCGCTCTATCAGCGCAACGCCGGGTTTCGGCTCGAGCTCAGCCGCTAGTCGGCATCGCCCGCAGCCGCCAGCCCTCGGCGGCGGCGATGCCCAGTACCCCGACCAGGGTCTCGCCCTCCCAGACCAGCCATACGCGTTCGCGCTGCCAGGGGGGAATCCCGGCTTCCTGCAGAAGCCGCTTGACGTCGCGCCGGCCGCGTCCCGCCACGCGCAGCGTCTCGCCGCCCCGTCGCCGGCCCAGCGTGAGACGGACATCACGCGGCGACTCGGCTACCAGCTGCCAGTCCAGAGGGCCCGACGGCGTTTCCAGAGGAGTGACGCCATCCCACACGGCTTGCCAGTCGACATCGACAGGCTCGCGCGGCGCCAGCAGATGGAGGTGCCCTTGCCAGCGCCGGGCTTCCCCGCCCGGCCAGTCGACATGGATCTGTGCGTCGCCGCGCGCCTCGAGCTGTTCGAGCAGGCTCTCGAGACGCGCCCGCGGCGGCGTGGGCAGAGAGAGTTGCCGACAGGCGTGGCGCACGAGAAGCCGCTGGCGTGGGCGGGACAGCGCCAGGAGATCCGCCACCGGCAAGCAGGCGGCGTCGCCGCCCAGGGCCTGCAAGGTTTCCCCCGCCAGCTCTTCCAGTAACGCATCGCTCTCGCCCAGCTGCTCGGCGGTGCGTGACAGCGACGTCGCCGCCTCCGGCCAGCGTGACGCCAGCGCCGGCATGACGCTACGCCGCAGATAGTTGCGGTCGAAGCGTTCGTCGGCGTTGCTCGGATCGTCGATCCAGCGCAGGCCGCGCGCCTCGGCCTCGCGCGCGAGCGCCGCCCGCGTCACGGACAGCCAGGGCCGGACCATGACACGCCCCTGCCATTCGCGCCTTTCGGGCATGGCGGCCATGCCGCGCAAGCCGCTGCCTCGCAGTCCCGCCAGCAACAGGGTCTCCGCCTGGTCGTCGGCGTGCTGGGCAAGCAATAGCGTCTCGCCCGGCGCGACGCGCCTGGCAAAGGCCGCCAGCCGAGCATCGCGGGCGTGAGCTTCGAGTCCCCGTGCACCGCGCTCGACCCTGGCGCGCTCCACGAACAACGGCACCCCGAGACGGCCGCACAGCCACCGCGCATGCGCCTCGAAGTCGGCAGCGGCGTCCTGCAGGCCGTGATTGACGTGCACCGCATAGAGCGGTCGCGGATGGCGGCGGCAGGCGGCGACTGCGAGTGTCAGCAGCAGCGACGAATCCAGTCCGCCGGAAAGGGCCACCCAAACGCAACGCCCCGGCGAGGTCATCGCCAGGGCGTCAACGACAAGGGCGTCGGGGGAGGACGATGCGTTATTGGGGCGCGCCATAACTCATCAGGCGCTCGTAACGGCGCGACAGCAGATCGTCCATTTCCATGGACTCCAGTCGCTCGAGGCTGGCACCCAGCGCGTCCTTGATATGACCGGCCATCTTCTGGGGGTTGCGATGCGCACCTCCCAACGGCTCCTTGATCAGCGTGTCGACGAAGCCCAGCTCCTTGAGGCGTTCGGCGGTAATGCCCATGGCCTGAGCGGCTTCGGACGCCTTCTCGGCACTCTTCCACAGAATCGAGGCGCAGCCCTCGGGAGAGATCACCGAATAGGTGGAATACTGCAGCATCTGCAGCTCGTCGCAGACGCCGATGGCCAGCGCCCCGCCGGAACCGCCCTCGCCCACGACGGTGGCGACGATCGGGGTCCTGAGGCGCGACATGACCGCCAGGTTATAGGCGATCGCCTCGCTCTGGCCGCGCTCCTCGGCATCGATGCCGGGATAGGCACCCGGGGTGTCGATGAACGTCAGTACCGGCATCTTGAAGCGCTCGGCCATCTCCATCAGTCGGCACGCCTTGCGATAGCCTTCCGGACGCGGCATCCCGAAGTTGCGGCGCACCTTTTCCTTGACGTCGCGTCCCTTCTGATGGCCGATGAGCATCACCGGCTTGTCGTCGAGACGCGCCACGCCGCCCACGATCGCGGCGTCGTCGGCGAAGTTCCGATCGCCGTGCAGCTCGTCGAAATCGCTGAACAGGCTCTCGACGTAATCGAGCATGTACGGGCGCTGCGGGTGGCGCGAGAGTTGCGACACCTGCCAGGCACTGAGATCGCGAAAGATCGATTCGGTGAGCTTGCGATTCTTGTCTTCGAGCTTGCCGATCTCGTCGCTTAAGCTGATTCCGCTGTCGTTACCGACCAGGCGCAGCTCTTCGATCTTGGCTTCCAGCTCGGCGATCGGCTGTTCAAAGTCCAGGTAATTGGGGTTCATAGAGCGTCTACTTTGTGGTCTTGGGCAGCCCGGGGCCGCACGTCCGATGCCGCGCGAGGCGACGCTGTGACGGACAGGGCATGGCGCCAACCGGCCGTAAACAGGCATTATCGCACCCTGAACGCGTCACGCAAGACACCATGCATCGTCCCGCGCGGTTAGAGCCTGCGCGGTCAGCCTCGATAGTGCAGCGTGACCGCCTCCTGCCCCTCTACCTCGCGCAGGGCGATGAGCAGGTCGTCGCTGGGCGCCACGCGCCAGGGCGCGCCGAGTTCCAGCACACCGCTGGCCTCGGGGTTGCGATAACGCACGCGCACCGGCAGGCCCTGAGGATCGCACCATGGCGTCAAGCTGTCGTGCAGACTGCGCGCGAAGCGTCCATTGAGACGCGTTCCGTCCACGGTGAGTTCCACGGCCTCGCCATAACGGGTGCGCGCGTCGACCATCGGCGTGACTTCCTTGCCTCGCAGCCGCAGTCCGCCCGAGTAGTCGTCGGTGCTCACCTCGCCTTCGATGATCAGGACCTCGTCGGTGCCGAGCTTGCCGCGAACCTGCTCGAACATCTCGCCGAACAGCGATGCCTCGATTCGACCGGTACGGTCATCCAGGGTGATGAACGCCATGGTGTCGCCACGCTTGGACTTCATGGTGCGCATGGCCACGACCAGCCCCGCGACCCGCTGCGACTCGCCCCGCTGGGGCTTCAAGTCGACGATGCGCGTCGACACGAAGCGCTTGAGTTCGGATTCGTACTCATCGATGGGGTGGCCGGTCAGATACAGGCCCAGCGTGTCCTTTTCGCCGGCCAGGCGCTCCTTGTCGGTCCATTCGCGCACCCCGCGATAGTCGGCGTAGGCGTCGCCGGCTTCGGGCTCGCTGAACGCTTCGCCGAACATGTCCATCATGCCCAGGTTGGCATTGGTGGTGCTCTGCGCGGCGGCCTTGAGCGCCGCCTCCAGCGAGGCCATCAGCACCGCGCGGGTGGGGCCGAGATTGTCCAGCGCACCGGAGCGGATCAGCGCTTCCAGGGTACGCTTGTTGAGGCGCTTGGCATCGACGCGGCGGCAGAAGTCGAACAGGTCGCTGAAGGCGCCGTCCGCCTCGCGCGCCTCGACGATCGCGCCGATGGGGCCCTCGCCCACGCCGCGAATCGCGCCCAGGCCGTAGACCACGCGTCCCTGCTCGTCGACGGTGAACTTGTAGCTGCCCATGTTGACGTCGGGCGGCGTGACCGTCAGTCCCTGGTTGCGACATTCCTCGATCAGCGGCACGACCTTGTCGAGGTTGTCCATCTCGGTGGACAGCACCGCCGCCATGAAGGGCGCGGGATAGTGCGCCTTGAGCCACGCCGTCTGGTACGAGACCAGCCCGTAGGCCGCCGAGTGCGACTTGTTGAACCCGTAGCCGGCGAATTTCTCCACCAGGTCGAAGAGGTTGCCGGCCAGGTCCTTGTCGATGCCGTTGGCCGCGCACCCTTCCATGAAGCCGGCGCGCTGCTTGGCCATCTCCTCGGGCTTCTTCTTGCCCATGGCGCGACGCAGCATGTCGGCCTGCCCCAGGCTGTAGCCCGCCAGCACCTGGGCGATCTGCATCACCTGCTCCTGATAGAGGATGATACCGTAGGTGGGCTCGAGCACCGGCTTGAGCAGCTCATGCTGATAGTCCGGGTGAGGATAGGCGACTTCGGCACGCCCGTGCTTGCGGTTGATGAAGTCGTCGACCATGCCGGACTGCAGCGGCCCCGGCCGGAACAGGGCCACCAGGGCGATCATGTCTTCCAGCGAGTCGGGCTGCAGGCGCTTGATCAGCTCCTTCATGCCGCGCGATTCGAGCTGGAAGACCGCCGTGGTCTCGGCCTTCTTGAGCATGTCGAAGGTGGGCACGTCATCCAGCGGGATCGAGGCGATGTCCAGCGGCCCCTGGCCTTCGCGGGCGCGCACCGTATCGACCATCTCCAGTGCCCAGTCGATGATGGTCAGCGTGCGCAGCCCCAGAAAGTCGAACTTGACCAGCCCGGCTTCCTCGATGTCGTTCTTGTCGTACTGGACGACCAGGCCGCTGCCGTCCTCATCGCACAGCAGCGGCGAGAAATCGGTGAGCTTGGTGGGCGCGATCACCACCCCGCCGGCGTGCTTGCCGGTCCCGCGCGTGATGCCCTCGAGCTTGAGCGCCATGTCCCAGATTTCCTGGGACTCCTCGTCGCTGTCCAGGTATTCCTTGAGCGCCGGCTCCTGCTCGATGGCCTTGGCCAGGGTCATGCCGACCTCGAAGGGGATCAGCTTGGAGAGCTTGTCGCCCATCGAGTACGGTTTGCCCTGGGCGCGCGCCACGTCGCGGACCACGGCCTTGGCGGCCATGGTGCCGAAGGTGACGATCTGCGAGACGGCATCGCGGCCGTAGCGACTCGCCACGTACTCGATGACCCGGTCGCGCTTTTCCATGCAGAAGTCGACGTCGAAGTCGGGCATCGACACGCGCTCGGGGTTGAGGAAGCGCTCGAACAGCAGGTCGTATTCCAGCGGGTCGAGGTCGGTGATCTTGAGCGCATAGGCGACCAGCGACCCCGCCCCGGACCCGCGCCCCGGGCCCACCGGAATGTCGTTGTCCTTGGCCCACTGGATGAAGTCCATGACGATCAGGAAGTACCCGGGGAAGCCCATCTCGAGGATGATGTTGAGCTCGAAGTCGAGACGCTCGCGGTAGGCCGGTTCGTACTCGGCGAGGTCGCGGCCGGGGTAGATCGGGTTCTCGCCGGAGAACAGCTTGTCGAGCCGCTCGGTCAGGCCGTCATGGGAAATCTTGCGGAAGAAGCCGTCCATGCTCATGCCGTCCGGCACCGGGTACTCGGGCAGGAAGATTTCTCCCAGCGGCACGTCGACGTTGCAGCGCGCGGCGATCATCACGCTGTTTTCCAGTGCCTCGGGCAGGTCCGAGAACAGCTCCGCCATCTCCTGCGGACTCTTCAGGTACTGCTCTTCGCTGTAGCGGCGCTCGCGCCTGGGGTCGTCGAGCGCCTTGCCCTCGCCGATCGCCACCCGCGTCTCGTGGGCCCAGTAGTCCTCACGGGTCAGGAAGCGCACGTCGTTGGTCGCCACCACCGGCGTCTCGGTCTCGGCCGCCAGGGCCACCGACAGATGCAGGCACTCCTCGTCGTGCTCGCGGCCGGTACGCTGGACTTCCAGATAGAAGCGCCCCGGAAAGGCGGCCTTCCAGCCCTCGCACAGCTCGCGCGCGGCCTGACCGTGCTCGGATAGCAGGTAACGGCCGATCTCGCCGTCGCGGGCCCCGGAAAGCGCGATCAGGCCCGCGCTGCGGGCAAAGATCCATTCCTTCTTGAGGATGCCCTGGCCGCGCTGCTGACCTTCGCTCCAGCCTTGCGAGATCAGTTCGGTCAGGTGACGGTAGCCGTCGTTGTCCATCGCCAGCAGCGTGACCCGGTAGGGGTGCTCTTCGTCATGGGGGTTTTCCATCCACAGGTCGGCCCCGATGACCGGCTTGAGCCCCGCTCCTTGCGCCGCCTTGTAGGTCTTGACCAGGCCGAACAGATTGGAATCGTCGGTCACGGCCACGGCCGGCATGCCGCCCTCGACCGTCGCTTCGATCAACGGCTTCAAGCGTACCAGGCCATCGACCAGGGAATATTCGGTGTGGACGCGCAGGTGTACGAAAGGCGTTGTCATGACGAGCTCTTGAAACGACGCGGAGGGCACCGCCGAAGCGACGCCTTCCTGAATGAATTCGATAACGGCATGGCGCGGCGTGGGACTACAGCAGCTGCCATTGCTTGACCGGCGCAAAGGAGCGGCGGTGTTCCTCCAACGGCCCCAGGCGTTCGAGGGCCGCGAGATGCTCTCGGGTAGGATAGCCCTTGTGGCGCGCGAAACCATACTCGGGGTGGCGTTCGTGCAGCGCGACCATCTGGGCGTCGCGCGTCACCTTGGCGAGAATCGAGGCGGCCCCGATCGCCGCATGGCGGCGGTCGCCCTTGACCACGCACTGCCCCGGCACATGATGCCCCGGCATCCGATTGCCGTCCACCAGCAGATATTCCGCCGTCACGGGCAAGGCATCGATGGCCCGGCGCATGGCCAGGTGCGTGGCATGAAAGATATTGAGCGCATCGATCTCCTCGGCGGACGCCTCGGCCACCGCGCACGCCGCGGCCTGCTCGCGGATGGCGTCCGCCAGGGCCAGGCGGCGTTTCTCGCTGAGGGTCTTGGAATCGGCCAGCCCCTCGATGGGACGAGCCGGATCGAGGATCACGGCGGCCGCGACCACGGCCCCCACCAGGGGGCCGCGACCGACTTCGTCGACACCCGCCAGGCGCGAGCCGTGGTAGTCGATCACCAGTGGCGGAAAATCCGTCATGCCGTGGGCTCCTCGGGCAAGCGTCCGTGAACGACCAGGCTGTCGATGGCCTCGGCGGCGCGCTCGCTGGCCCCACGCTGGAGGGTGGCGTGCAGCGCGGCGAAACGCGTTTCCGTGGCCTGGCGATGCGTCTCGTCGCCCAGCCACGTCAGCAGGGCCTCGCCGATCGCCTCACAGGACGCGTCTTCCTGCACCAGCTCGGGTACCAGGGTTTCCTGGGCGATCAGGTTGGGCAGCGAAATCCACTCGGTCTTGACCATGCGCTTGGCCAGCCAGTGCGTCGCAGCCGCCATCTTGTAGGCCACCACCATGGGACGATGACATAGCATGGCTTCGAGCGCCGCGGTGCCGGAAGCCAGCAGCACGGCGTCGGCCGCGGTCATTGCCTGGCGCGACTCGCCGTCGCGCAGATGCACGAACTCGCGAGCCGGATGCGTGGCGAGCAAGACCTCGAGTTCCTGTCGGCGTGCCGGAGAGGCCGCAGGAATCACCACCTGCAGGCCCGGCACGCGCTCGCGCAGCCAGACGGCACTGTCCAGGAAAGTCGGTCCCAGAAAGCGGATCTCGTTGCCACGCGACCCCGGCAGCACGGCCAGCAGCGGCGCAGTGGACGACAAGCCCAATGCGGTGCGCGCCGCCTGACGGTCGTTGACCAGCGGCAGCTCGTCTGCCAGGGGATGCCCGACGAAGGCCACCGGTACCTGGTGCCGTGCATAGAAGGCCGCCTCGAAGGGCAGAAAGGTCAGCATGGCATCGACCGACCGGGCGATGGTCTTCACGCGCCCCTGGCGCCAGGCCCACACTGAAGGACTGACGTAGTGGACGGTACGCATGCCGGTGGCGCGCAGCTGGCGCTCGAGTCCCAGATTGAAGTCCGGGGCATCGATTCCGATCATCACGTCCGGCTGCCAGGCCAGGGCGTCACGCCGCAGATGGCGGCGGACCTTGATCAAACCCGGCAGATGCTTGAGCACCTCGACCAGCCCCATGACCGACAGCGTTTCCAGCGGATAAAGCGACTGCATGCCCTCGGCCAGCATGCGTGGCCCGCCGATGCCGCGAAATTCGGCATCGGGGTGGCGGCGTTTCAACGCTTGCATCAGCCCGGCGCCCAGGATGTCGCCCGACAGCTCTCCCGCGACCAGGTAAATACGCATGGCAGATTCCGTTTAGCGCGTGATCCCGCGCTGGGACGTCTTGAGTGACGCGAGGAAGGTCTCCACCTCGGGAACGGCGAAATCGTTTTCGAGACGTTCGATCGCCTGTTCCATGGTCAGGCCCTGACGATAGACGATGCGATAGGCGTCGCCCAGTGCGCGCAGCGCATCGCGTTCGAAGCCGCGCCGCTTGAGCCCCACCAGGTTGAGCCCATGGGTCTGCGCCGGGTTGCCGTTGACGATGACGTAAGCCGGAACGTCCTTGGTGATGATCGAGCCGCCGCCGGCCATGGCGTGCTCTCCCATGTGGCAGAACTGGTGAATCGCCGACAGTCCGCCGAGGATCGCGAAGTTGCCGAGCGTGACATGCCCCGCCAGGGTAGCCTGATTGGCCAGGATGCAGTCGTCGCCGATCACGCAGTCATGGCCGACGTGGGAGTACGCCATGAAGAGATTGCGCGAGCCGATGGTGGTCACGGCCTTGTCCTGCACCGTGCCGCGATGCAGCGTCACGCCTTCACGCACGACGTTGTCGTCGCCCATCTCCAGGCGGGTGGCTTCTCCGGCGTACTTCTTGTCCTGACAGTCCTCGCCCACGGAGGCGAACTGAAAGATACGATTGCGCTTGCCCAGCCGCGTGGGGCCCTTGATGACCACATGCGGACCGATGACCGTGCCGTCCCCGATTTCCACCTCGGGGCCGATCACGCAGAACGGGCCGATGTCGACGTCATCGGACACACGCGCACTGGGGTCGACGAGGGCGGTGGGATGAATCAAGCGACTTTCCTCTCGGCACAGATGATCTCGGCTTCACAGGCCAGCTCGCCATCGACCGTAGCACGGCAGGCGAATTTCCAGATACCGCGCTTGCCCCTGATGACATTGGCTTCCAGGCGCAGCTGGTCGCCCGGCATCACCGGACGCTTGAAACGCACGTTGTCGCTTCCCACCAGGTAATAGACGTACCCGTCGGCGGGCAGCTTGTTGACGGTCTTGAACCCCAGGATACCGCACGCCTGGGCCATCGCCTCGATGATCAACACGCCGGGCATGATCGGATGGTGCGGGAAATGCCCATTGAAAAACGGCTCGTTGATACTGACATTCTTGTAGGCGACGATCGTTTCGCCAAGCGTGATCTCCGTGACACGATCCACCAGCAAGAAAGGATAACGGTGCGGTAGATACTCACGGATCTCGTTGATGTCCATTACCATCGATACAACCTCTGAAATAACGAAGTGCCTGCCGCGTTGGCAGGCACACGAGGGCGGAATGATCCGCCTGCCTGGATAAGGCGGGGATTATACAGGCCCAGCCCTTCGCTGGCAGCCAATCGGCTCACGGTGTGTCCGAGGCGCCCCGCTCCAGACGTGACAGACGCTTGGCGAGCTCGTCCAACTGCTTGAAACGCACCGCGTTCTTGCGCCACAGCCCGTTGGGCATGGCGCCGGTCCCCGAGGAGTACACGCCGGGCTCGTGAATGGAATTGGTGACCAGACTCATGCCGGTGACTTGCACGCCGTCGCACAGCGTCAGATGTCCCGACAGCCCGACGCCGCCACCCAGCATGCAATGACTGCCCACGCGCGTCGAGCCCGCGATGCCCACGCACCCCGCGAGGGCACTGTGATCGCCGATTTGCACGTTGTGCGCGATCTGCACCTGACTGTCGATCTTGACGTCGTTACCGATCACGGTATCGCCCAATGCCCCCCGGTCGATGCTCGAGCAGCTGCCGATCTCGACATCGTCGCCCACGATGACACCGCCCAACTGGGCGATCTTGTGCCAGCCTTGCCCGTCATGCGCGAAGCCGAAACCGTCGGCACCGATCACGCAGCCGCTGTGCAAGATGGCACGTCGGCCGACGCTGACGCCATGGTAGACGGTGACATTGGCATGCAGCCGGGAGTCGGCGCCGATTTCACTGTCGGCACCGACGATGCTGCCGGCGCCGATCACGCAGCCATCGCCGATGACCGCGCCCGCTTCGATCACGCACTGCGGCCCCACCGATACGTGCTCGCCGATACGCGCACTCTCGGCAACAACCGCGCTGGGATGCACGCCCTCGGGCGCCTGACCCGCCAAGGGGTCGAACAAGCGCGACAGTTCGGCGTAACCCAGATAGGGGTTCTCCAGCTCGAGTCGCGCACAGGGCGCGTCCGTGCCATGGGCGGGATGCACCAGCACGGCAGCGGCACGAGTGTCGGGCAGGTACTTGAGATACGTCTTGTTGGCCAGGAACGTAATGTCGTTCGGGCCTGCATCGAGTAACGTGGCGAGGCCGGTCACACGGCGGTCGCTGTCGCCGACCAGGCGGGCCTTGAGACGCTCGGCCAGTTCACCGAGCGTGAAGGCGCAGGGAGTAAGGGTCTTCATGTGCGCTTGGAATCGCTAGCCATGGGCGCTCGCGGCGCCCGGTGGGCTCAGTTGAGCGAGTTAAAGATGCGAGTGACTTCCTCGGTGACGTCGAGCCCGTCTTCCGAGAACACCACCGCGTCGCGATCCACGATGACATCCAGATCATGCTGCGCGACGACCTGGTCGATGGCGCGGTCAAGCTTGGGCTTGGCGGACTGCATGAACGCCTGTTCCTTTTCCTGCTGCGCACGCTGGATCTGCTGACGCAGTTGCTGGAACTCGGAGCCCTTCTGACGCAGTTCCTGCTGCGCGCTGGTGCGTTCCGACTCGGACATCACCGCGCCATCCTGCTGCAGCTTTTGCTGCAGCTGCTGCAGTTCCTGACTCAGGGACTCCGCACGCTGCTGCTGAGAACTGATCTGATTCTTGAGCTCGTTCATCGAGCGCTGCGCAGCATCCGAATCCAGCAAGGCCTGACGCCAGTCGAGCACGCCGACCTCGGTCGCCATGGCCGGCATGGACAGCACGCTCATCACCCCGAGACACAGGGCACCCGTCAATTTGCGCATCACACCCTCTCCTTGATTCGTTATGGTCACTCGGTGCGATGACCACATCATCGCACCGGTCGCACGACGCTGTGTCAGCCTGGTTAGAAGGTCTGACCCAGCGAGAACTGAAAGACCTGCGTGTCATCGCCGTCTTCGTCGCTGATCGGCTTGGCGACGCTGAAGGTCAACGGCCCCACCGGCGTCAGCCAGGACAGCCCCAGCCCCACGCTGTAACGCAACTCGCCAAGATCGACACCACTGCTGCAGTTGGAGGTGCTGCCTGCCGGCACGTCGTAGCATTCGGTCAGGTACGTGTTGCCCGCGTCGAAGAACACGCTGGTCTGCAGCGAGCGGCGATCCTCGACCCACGGGAACGGATAGATCAGCTCGGCCGAGCCCTCGACGAGCACGTTGCCCCCCAGGGTATCGTCGTCGCCGTCGTTCCGCGGTGTCGTGTTGGGGCCCAGCGTGTTGCTGGAGAAACCGCGCACCGAGCCCAGGCCGCCCGAGTAGAAGTTCTCGTAAAACGGATAGGCATCGTCACCGACGGTATCCGCATAGCCCAGGTTGGTACTGAACTTCAGCGACCACTCGGGACGGAACTCGAACAGCTTCTGTGCCTCGTAGCGAGTCTTGTAGTACTGCGTGTCACTGCCCGGCACGGCGGCTTCCAGCGACAAGCGCTGATAGCTCCCCGCCGTCGGCATGATGCCGCGGTTGAGATTGTTGCGCGTCCAGCGGGCGGTGAGCTTGTAGTTCAGGAAGTCCTCGCCCTCGTCTTCCGTGTACTGGATGATCTCGGCCGGCGTATCACGGTAGGTCTCGAGCGACAGATCCTCGACCCCGACGCCGAAGTTGAGGCGCGAGAGCTCGTTGATCGGATACCCGAAGTTGATGCTGCCGCCCAGCGCGTCGGAGGAGTACGTCGAGATATCGTCGAAGTCCTCGTAGTCCGTTTCGCGGTAGTAGACGTTATAGCCCCGCGAGATGCCGTCCAGCGTCCAGTAGGGATCGGTGAACCCGAAGTTGAGGTTCGTGAAGTAATCCCCCTTCTGGGCATTCACGTTGACGCGATTGCCGGTTCCCAGGAAGTTGTTCTGGGACAAGGCGGCCCCGTAGATGACACCGGCGCTTTGCGAATACCCCAGGCTGGCCGACACCGAACCGGAGGGCTGCTCCTCGACGTTGTAGGTGACATCGAGCTGGTCGGGATGATCGGCGACGGGCCGGGTTTCCACATCGACCGTACGGAAGAACCCGAGACGCTCAAGACGCTCGCGGGACTGGCTGATCTGGTCGGTGGACGCCGGCGCCCCTTCCATCTGGGTCATCTCGCGGCGCAGCACCTCGTCCTGGGTGGTGGTATTGCCGACGAAGTTGATGCGCCGCACATAGGCGCGCCGCCCCGGCTCGACACGGAAGGTCACGTCCACGGTGCCGTCCTGGGCATCGGTCTCGGGCACGCTGTCGACCTCGGCGAAGGCGAAACCTTCGGCGCCGAGGCGCTGACGCAGGGCCTCGGCGGATTCGGTCATGGCGCTTTGCGAATAATATTCGCCGGGCGTGGCCGTCACCAGCTCGCGTGCCTTGTCCTCGCCGATCTTCAAGTCACCGGCGAAGCGAATCTCGTCGAGCTTGTAGCGCTGGCCCTCGTCGACGTTGATGGTGATGAAGATCTTGGACTTGTCGGGACTGATCGACACCTGCGACGAGCGGATGTCGAAATTGACGTAGCCCCGGTCCAGGTAGAAGGAGCGCAGCGTCTCGAGGTCGCCGGAGAGCTTGTCGCGCGAGTATTCGTCGTCGGAGAACCAGCCCAGGAACCAGCCGGGCTTGTCTTCCAGCGCGAACAGATCACGCAGGGTCTCGTCGTCGAAATCCTGGTTGCCGACGAAGTTGATCTTCTGGATCTTGGCGACGGCCCCTTCGTTGATGTCGATATCGACTTCGACCCGATTGTTGTCGAGTTCTTCGACGTTGGTGTCGATGCTGGCGCTGTAACGTCCCTGGGATTGGTAGAGCCGTTCCAGCTCACGCTGCACCTCGTCCAGCGTCGAACGCTGCAGCACCTGCCCCTCGGCGAGCCCGGCCTCGGTCATGCCCTTGCGCAGATCGTCGTCGGACACCTGGGAGTTGCCGTCGAGTTCGATGGAGGCGATCGTGGGGCGCTCGACCACATTGACGATCAACACGTCACCGTCGCGCAACAGCTCGATGTCGTCGAACAGGCCGGTGTCGAAAAGCTGCTGCGACGCCTCCGCCAGTTCACGGTCATCGACCGTCTCGTGGGCACTGACCGGAAAGGCGTTGAACACCGATGCCGGCGAAACGCGCTGCAGCCCTTCCACGCGAATGTCTGAAATCTCGAAGGGGGCCGCCAGCGCCGCGGGAGCCGCGGTCAGCAGCAGCGCCGCCAATCCGATGGTCTTGATCTTCATGCAGTCGATTCGCTTCTCTCGAGTCCGCCCGCTCATGGAACAGGCACCTTATACATTTCCCTGGGCGACTGGCAAGGCCGTACTCCCCTCGCCACGTTCCCCCGGGTCGCTCATCCTTGCGGTCAACGACCGCTTACCCAGGCCATCGTCGGCCCACATTAAAGCCCGGCCGAGGGCCGCCCCGCAATGAGGGCTACAGACGCATCAGGTCGAAGTACAACGCCATCAGCATCAACGAGCCCACCAGCGCGATGCCCACACGCAGACCGAAGGCCTGCACGGCCTCGGGCACCGGGCGCCCGCGCACAGCCTCGATGATGTAGTAGACCAGATGCCCGCCATCGAGCACGGGGATCGGCAACAGATTGAGCACCCCCAGGCTGATCGACAGATACGCCAGGAAGCTGATGAAGCTCTCCACGCCATCGCGTGCGGAATCCCCCGCAATGCGGGCGATGGTCACGGGCCCCGAGAGGTTGGAGGGGGAAATCAGCCCCACCAGCATCTTGCGGATCGAGTCCAGCGTGAGCAGGCTCATCTCCCCTGTCTTGGCGACCGCCTCGCCGACGGCGTCCAGTGGGCCGTAGCGAATCTCGCGACGGTAGCGCTCGGGCCATTCGGACGGCTGCACGCCGGCCCCGATATAACCGATGGTCGAGCCATCTTCCTGTTCGCGCACGGCGGGCGTCAGCGTGATCTCGCGGCGCTCGCCATCGCGCGTCACCTGCAGGGTCAAGGGCGTCTCCGGATTGGCGCGCACACGCTCGACGAACGCCATCCAGTCGTCGACGGCCACACCATCGACACTGACGATACGATCCCCGCGTTGCAGCCCCGCCTGATGCGCGCGACCGTCATCCAGCACCTCACCGAGGACCGCCGGCAGCTCGGGACGCCAGGGCGTCACGCCCAGCGATGCCAGCGGCTGAGGCGGATTCTGGCGTACCAGCCAGTCGTTGACCGGCACCCGATGCTGCGTCGGCGTGGCGCCCTCTGACGTCCGCGTGGTCACGTCGAGGGTGCCATCGGCGCCGATGGCCGCCACCAGCTTGAGGTTGACCTCGCCCCACGACGGGGTCGGCTCGCCCTGCACGGCCACGATTTCCTGGCCGCGCTGCAAACCGCCCTGAGCGGCCGGCGAATCCGGCGTGACATCGCCGATCACCGGCGCCACCGTGGCCGTGCCGTAGATGAACAGGGCCCAGTAAGCGACGAAGGCGAGCAGAAAATTTGCCAGCGGGCCGGCCGAGACGATGGCGATCCTGGCCCATACGCTCTTGCGGTTGAAGGCATGCGCCTGCTCTTCCGGCGCCACCGGCCCCTCGCGCTCATCGAGCATCTTGACATAGCCGCCGAGCGGAATCGCGGCCACGGCGAATTCCGTGCCGTGGCGATCGAACCGCGACCATAACGGCTTGCCGAACCCCACCGAGAAACGCAGCACCTTGACGCCGCAACGCCGCGCGACCCAGAAATGGCCGAACTCGTGGAAGGTGATCAACAATCCCAGAACCACGATGACCGCCAGCAGGTTCTCAATCACGCCCATGGGACCGTCCTCCTTCCTCGCGCGGGCCACCGCCCTGACATCATGACGTGAACCGGCTCAATTCGCGCTCGGCGACACGCCGCGCGGTGGCGTCAGCCGCCAGCACCGCCTCCAGCGTGTGAGCCGACTGCACCTCGCATGCCTCGCATACCACCGCCACCAGCGCGGGGATCTGCGCAAACTTCAACCGCCCCTCGAGAAACGCCGCCACGGCCACTTCGTTGGCGGCGTTCAAGGTGGCCGGCGCCGTACCGCCCGCCGCCATCGCCTCGCGGGCGAGACGCAGGCACGGGAAACGCGACTCGTCGGGGGCCTCGAAATCGAGCCTCGCCACGGCGAACAGGTCCAGCGGCGCGACGCCGGCGTCGATGCGCTCGGGCCACGCCAGTCCGTGGGCGATCGGAGTGCGCATGTCGGGATTGCCCATCTGGGCGATCACCGACCCATCGCTGTACGCCGCCATCGAGTGAATCACGCTCTGCGGATGCACCACCACCTGGATCTGTTCGGGACGCGCATCGAACAACCAGCAGGCCTCGATCAACTCGAGCCCCTTGTTCATCAAGGTCGCGCTGTCCACCGAGATCTTGCGGCCCATCGACCAGTTGGGGTGCGCACAAGCCTGTTCGGGCGTCACCTCGTCCAGCTGGGCTTGCGACCAGCCTCGGAACGGCCCGCCCGACGCCGTCAGCAACAACTGGGTCACGCCATGGCGCGTCAGTCCGCCACGATGCTCCGTGGGTAGACACTGGTAGATGGCATTATGTTCAGAATCGATGGGCAAAAGTACCGCGCCATGCCGGTCGACGGCGTCCATGAACAACGCGCCGGACATCACCAGGGCTTCCTTGTTGGCCAGCAGGACGCGCTTGCCGGCGCGTACCGCCGCAAGCGTCGGCATCAAGCCGGCGGCCCCCATGATCGCGGCCATGACCACGTCGCTGTCGCGACTTCCCGCGACCTCGGCGAGCGCCGCCTCGCCGGCGCGCACCTCGGTGTCGAGGCCGGCGTCGCTCAGTGCGGCACGCAGCCAGGCGGCATCATCTTCCGTGCCGAGGACCGCGATGTCGGGGCGGTGCGCAAGACACTGATCGCGAAGCGTCTCACGGGAGCGGTGGGCGGTCAGGGCATGCAACCGATAGCGTTCGGGGTGACGGCCAATGACATCGAGGGTGCTGCGACCGATGGAGCCGGTGGCCCCGAGCACGGTCACACATTGTCTCCCAGCGGAGTCGGCATAATCCATTCGTCACCTCAGCCCAACCATGGGCGCAACAAGACAAAGAGAGGAATCGCGGCGGTCAGACTGTCGATACGATCCAGCACGCCGCCATGCCCGGGCAGCAGGTGGCTGGAATCCTTCAGACCTCGCTGACGCTTGAGCATGCTTTCGAACAAGTCGCCCAATACCGAGATCAGGACCACCGGCAGCGCCAGCGCCATCAGCCGAAGCGTGTCGGCGGCGGCGAGGCCCTGCCATTGAGCGAACCCCCAGGCGAGCAGCACGACGGCCAGCATGCCGCCGTATACGCCCTCCCAGGACTTGCCGGGACTCACGCGCACGGCCAGCTTGCGGCGACCGAAGGCGCGCCCCGCGAAGTAGGCTCCGATATCGGCGACCCATACCAGAAGCAGGACGAACAACAGCCACTCCGCGCCGTCGCTGCGCAGCTGCACGAACCCGACCCAGCATGGCAAGAGCACCCAGAGCCCCATGGCCAGGCGCGTCGTGCGCCCCTGCCACTGGGTATTGTGATGCGGGTAGCGCACCACCCAGTACAGGTTGGCCAGCCAGCCCAGCATGCCCAGCCACAAGGGCCACGGCTGGTGGACGATGCCGGTGCCCCAGAGCAGGGCCATGGCGGCGGCGCAGAAGCCGACGAAGGCCAGACGCGGTGCCTGGCGCATGAAGCCGGCCAGATTGGCCCACTCCCAGGCACCCACCAGCAGGACGGCCCCCGTGAACAGGGCGAAGGGGGCGCCGGAAAGCCCGAACAGGCCGAGCAGCGCCAACGGCGCCATCACCAGCGCCGTGAGAATACGTTGCCTAAGCACCATGGGCCTCGATTTGTTCCTGAGTCATGCCGAAACGACGCTGACGCGCGCCATAGGCGTCCAGCGCGGCGTCGAATGCCTCGGCGCCGAAGTCGGGCCACAGCTCGGGCGTGAAATAGAACTCCGCATAGGCAAGCTGCCACAGCAGAAAATTGGAAATGCGTTGCTCGCCGCTGGTACGGATGCAGAGGTCGACCGGCGCTTCGTCGGCCAGGCTGACCTCCGCCCCCAGAGATTCTTCGTCGACCGCCTCGGGCGACAACTCGCCACACGCCACGCGTTCCGCCAGCCGGCGTGCAGCGTGGGCGATGTCCCACCGCCCGCCATAGTTGGCGGCGATGACCAGGTGAAGACCGCGGTTGTCGCGGGTCAACGCTTCGGCACGGGCGATATACTGCTGTATGGCATCGGAAAACTCCGCGCGGTCACCGATCACTGTCAGGCGGATATCGTGCGCGTGGAGCTTTTTCACTTCACGCTTGAGCGCCCACAGGAACAGCTCCATCAACGCGCTGACCTCGCTCGCCGGCCGTTTCCAGTTCTCGCTGGAAAAGGCGAACAGGGTCAGCGTGCCGATGCCGCGTTCGGCGGCCCGGCCGATCACGGCGCGGACCGCCTCGACGCCGGCACGATGGCCGCGAATGCCGGACAGCCCATGCGCACGCGCCCAGCGATTGTTACCGTCCATGATGACCGCCACGTGGCGCGGCAACTCGCCCGCGCGGGATGGGGAAAACGGCTGTGAGGTCATGGGATCCCGTTGCGTGGAGACCGACGGGCGCCCTGCCCGTCGGCCACCCTCTTAGACCTGCAGCAGGTCGTGTTCCTTGGTTTCCAGAAGCTTGTCGATCTCGGTGACGTACTTGTCGGTCAGCTTCTGGATCTCGTCGATGGCGTGACGCTCTTCATCCTCGGTGATCTCCTTCTCCTTGAGAAGCGACTTGAGATCGCCATTGGCATCGCGGCGCACGTTGCGTACCGCCACGCGCGCGTTTTCCGCCTCGCCACGCGCCTGCTTGATGTAGTTGCGCCGCGTTTCCTCGGTCAGCGGCGGCAGGGGCACGCGAATCACGTTGCCTGCCGCGGCGGGATTGAGGCCCAGGTCGGAGGTCATGATGGCCTTTTCGACCTTGGGCACCATGCTCTTTTCCCAGGGCACGACCGCCAGTGTGCGGGCATCTTCCACGTTGACGCTGGCCACCTGGTTGAGCGGCATCTCGCTGCCGTAATACTCAACGGTGACCGCATCCAGCAGGCTCGGATGCGCGCGCCCGGTACGAATCTTGTGAAAATTGGCGTTCAACGCCTCGACGCTTTTCTTCATGCGCGCGTCGGCGTCTTTCTTGATGTCGTTGATCACGGTTTCAGCCTCTGTCTACCAGCGTTCCTTCCTTGCCACCCACTACCAGGTTGAGCAAGGCTCCCGGCTTGGTCATATCGAACACGCGCACCGGCATGTCATGGTCCCGCACCAGGCAGATGGCGGTCAAATCCATCACCCCGAGCTTCTGATCGAGCACGTCATCGTAGGTCAGGCGCTCGTACTTGGCGGCATCGGCATGCTTGACGGGATCCTTGTCGTAGACGCCGTCCACCTTGGTGGCCTTGAGCACGACATTGGCGTCGATCTCGATGCCACGCAGGCACGCCGCCGAATCGGTCGTGAAGAAGGGGTTGCCGGTGCCGGCGGAGAAAATCACCACATCGCCCGACGTCAGGTACCGGATCGCGGTGCGCCGGTCGTAATGCTCGACGACGCCGCTCATGGGAATCGCCGACATCACGCGCGAACGGATGTTGGAGCGCTCCAGCGCGTCGCGCATCGCCAGGCCGTTCATCACCGTCGCCAGCATCCCCATGTGGTCGCCGGTCACACGCTCCATGCCCGCGGCATGCAGCGCCGCGCCACGAAACAGGTTACCCCCGCCGATCACGATGCCGACCTGCACGCCGATCCCGACCAGTTGGCCGATTTCCAGCGCCATGCGGTCGAGCACCTTGGGATCGATCCCGAACTCGTGCTCGCCTATCAGGGCTTCGCCGGACAGTTTCAGTAGAATGCGCTTGTACTTGGACTTCTCGTTACGCTCGGCAGGCGTGGCGCTACGATCGGTAGGGGCAGACATTCGGGACTCTCCTTCGTCTCAGCGGACTGTATCGGCAGGGGGTGGGAACGGCGTGGCCGCGTGACGGCCGGATACGCGATGGCGTGCGCAGTTGCGCACGCCATCGTCGTCACAGACACAGGACAGCTTAGCTGCGGCGTGCCTGTTCCATGACTTCCTGGGCGAAGTCGACCTCTTCCTTCTCGATGCCCTCACCCACTTCGAAGCGAGTGAAGCCGACCACTTCGCCACCCGCAGCCTTCACGTACTCGGCCACGCTCTGGTTGGGGTCCTTGACGAAGGGCTGCTCGGTCAGGCTGTTTTCGGCCAGGTACTTCTTCAGACGACCCTGGACCATCTTCTCGGCGATCTCCGCCGGCTTGCCGGCCATGTCCGGCTGCGCCAGGATGATGGCCTTTTCGCTGTCCAGTTCCGCCTGCGGCATGTCTTCCGGATGCGCGACGCTCGGGTTGATGGCCGCCACGTGCATGGCGACATCCTTGGCCACCTCGGCGTTGCCGCCCTTGAGCACGGTCAGCACACCGATGCGGCCACCGTGGACATAAGCGCCCACGACACCGCCAGCCGGCGCCTCGACGACGACCGCACGACGCACGCTGATGTTCTCGCCGATCTTCTGGACCAGCTGCTCGCGAGCTTCTTCCAGTTCGCCTTCCATCAGGCTGGCGACATCATCGCTCTTGGCCTCGAACACCTTGCCGACGACCTTCTCGGCAAAGGCGGTGAAGTTGTCGTCGCGTGCCACGAAGTCGGTCTCGGAGTTGACTTCGAGCATCACGCCGTAGGTGCCGTCTTCGGCAACGCGTGTGACCACGCCACCTTCGGCCGCCGTGCGCTCGGCCTTCTTGGCCGCTTTCAAGCCGGAGTTCTTGCGCAGGTTTTCGATCGCGGTTTCGATATCGCCGTCGGCTTCGGTGAGCGCTTTCTTGCACTCCATCATGCCGAGGCCGGTGCGCTCACGCAGTTCCTTGACCAGAGATGCGCTGATAGCTGCCATGGTAATACCTCTGAATGTGGTTCGACGTCTGTTGGAAACACTGTCCCGAGCCGGCACGGCTTGATCGTGGCATGGCGTGACATGCACGCGCGGCGCTCGACCAGCGCTTCCTTTGAAAGAAGAATTCCTTCTCGGTTCACCGTCGTATCGCCGGACGGTGAAAAGGGGGCTCGCAGCCCCCTTTGTGTCCGTGCCGGGTCACCCGTGGGTCGCCCTAGCAAACTGGTCGATCGCAGCGAGCGTCGGCACGGACCCGACGCCATCACTCGGCGGCGGCTTCGTTCTCATTCGTCTCGGTCACTTCGACGAACTCGCTGGCGCTGTTGTCCTTGGCACGCACGCAGACGTCGGCGACGGCCTGGGCGTAGATCTGGATAGCGCGGATGGAGTCATCGTTGCCCGGAATCACGTAATCGACACCGTCCGGATTGGAGTTGGTGTCGACGACGCCGATGACCGGGATACCCAGCTTGTTGGCTTCGTTGATCGCGATGCGCTCGTGATCGACATCGACCACGAACAGCGCGTCGGGGAGGCCGCCCATGTCCTTGATGCCGCCCACGGAGCGTTCGAGCTTGTCCTGCTCGCGCGTGGCCATCAGGACTTCTTTCTTGGTCAGCTTCTCGAAAGTGCCGTCTTCGTGCATGGCTTCAAGTTCGCGCAGACGCTTGATGGAAACGCGAATGGTCTTGAAGTTCGTCAGCATGCCACCCAGCCAGCGATGGTTGACGAACGGCTGACCGGCACGACGGGCTTCTTCCTTGACGATCTTGCTGGCGGCGCGCTTGGTGCCGACGAACAGGATCTTGTTGTTGGACGCCACCATCTTCTCGATCACCGCGAGCGCGTCGTTCAGCGCCGGCAGGGTATGTTCGAGGTTGATGATGTGGATCTTGTTACGTGCGCCGAAGATGTACTTGCTCATCTTCGGATTCCAGTAACGGGTCTGGTGACCGAAGTGGGCGCCTGCCTTGAGCAGGTCACGCATATTGACTTGTGCCATGGATGACTCCTGAATCGGGTTAGGCCTCCATACACCCCATGGATCCGACCACGACGACACGAATGTCGCCCCGGCACCCGGGACCATGTGACGGTGCATGTGTGTTTTCAAGGCGTTATCATTTCTCGCCCGCTTGCCGCACCGCCGATGCCTCGGACGGACCGAACGCGTCAGGCGGCGATTGCAGTAAGGCGCGCGGCTTTATACCATAGATCGATTCCGAGATGAAGTCGCTCTTGGTCGCCACGCCCCGGCGAGACGCCCGCGTGACGACTCGCCGCGTGCCCCCTGCCGGGCGCCGAGACTATAGGCCAGGAGCCGCTTCGACGCCAGACCCGAACCCTCCGAATTCGAGATCGCATGAACATTCCCATCAAGACCGCCGACGAAATCGAAAAAATGCGCGAAGCCGGTCGCCAGGCCGCTTCCGTGCTGGAAATGATCGCGCCTCACGTGGCGGCCGGCGTCACCACCGGCGAGATCGACCGGCTATGCCACGAGTACATCGTCAACGAGCTGGGCTCCACGCCGGCGCCGCTCAACTACCACGGGTTTCCCAACGCCACTTGCACGTCGATCAACCATGTCGTCTGCCACGGCATTCCGGACATGGGCAAGAAGCTCAAGAAAGGCGACATCATGAATCTCGACATCACGGTCAAGACCGCCGACGGCTACCATGGCGACTCCAGCGTGATGTTCGTGATCGGGGAAAGCATCCAGGGCGGACGCCTCTCGCGGGTCACCCAGGAGTGTCTCTACAAGAGCATCGCCGAGGTGCGCCCCGGCGTTCGCCTCTCCGAACTGGCACGCACGATCCAGCAGCACGCCGAGCGGCACGGTTACTCGGTGGTGCGCGACTTCTGCGGCCACGGCATCGGCGCCGGCTTCCACGAGGACCCGCAGTTCCTGCATTATGACGGCTACGCGCCGGAGGCCGACGCGGTACTCGCCGAGGGCATGTGCTTCACCATCGAGCCGATGCTCAATGCGGGCGACTATCGCACCAAGGTACTTCGCGACGGCTGGACGGCGGTCACCAAGGACAAGAGTCTGTCCGCCCAGTGGGAACACACCTTGCTGGTCACCGCCAACGGCGTCGAGGTGCTCACCGCCCGCCAGGACGAGGATTTCAGCTTCCTCGCGGCATGAACGCCGGCATGCCAACGCCGCCCCGGCCACCAGGAGAGCCACGCGAATGCTGCTTCATCACTATCGCTTCGTGCCCGACGAGACGCTGTTCGATGCGTCCGCCTTCCGCGAAGCGCTAGCCGCCAGCCGCACCCCGATACGCGTGTTCAAGGACGCCCTGCGCGACCTGCAGGAGCGTCTGGACGCACGCTTTCGCGCCGGCAGCGACATTCGCGACCTGGTCCATGGGCGCGCCTGGTGCCTGGACCAGTTGCTGCGCATCGCCTGGGAGCGCTACGACTGGCCGGACGACGGCATCGCCCTGCTCGCCGTCGGCGGCTACGGGCGCGGCGAACTGCACCCCTACTCCGATATCGACCTGCTGCTGCTGCTCGAGCGCGACGACGACACCGCCTACCGCGAGGGGCTGACCGGCTTCATCACCTTTTTATGGGACATCGGCCTGGAAATCGGGCACAGCGTGCGCTCGCTGGCCGACTGCGAGCGCGAGGCGCGCGCGGACCTCACGGTGATCACCAACCTGCTGGAGTCCCGCACCCTGGCCGGCCCCGAGCATCTGCGCGAGACCATGCGCGCCCGCCTGGCGAGCGAGGCGATGTGGCCGAGCGATGCGTTCTTCGAAGCCAAGTGGCAAGAGCAGATCGCGCGTCACTATCGCTACAACAACTCGGAATACCATCTCGAGCCCAACATCAAGAGCTCCCCCGGCGGGTTGCGCGACATCCAGATGATCGGCTGGGTCGCCAAGCGCCATTTCGGCGAGCTGCGTTACGAGGACGTCGTCGCCCAGGGTTTCATGAACGATGCCGAGCTGCGCATCCTCAGTCAGGGCCAGGCCTTCCTGTGGCAGGTGCGTTATGCGCTGCACATGCTCAACGGCCGCGCCGAGGACCGCCTGCTGTTCGATCATCAGCGTGCCATCGCCGAGCTGTTCGGCTATCGGGACACGCCCGAGCGCCTCGCCATCGAGCAGTTCATGAAACGCTACTATCGGCATGTCACCGCGCTGGCCGGGCTCAACGACATGCTGCTGCAGCATTTCGACGAAGTCATCCTGCGTGCTCACGAGACGCCGGACATCACTCCGCTCAACGCCCGCTTCGAAATTCGCGGCGGCTACATCCAGGTGCGTCACGCCAGCGTCTTTCGCCAGCGCCCTGGCGCCCTGCTCGAGCTCTTCCTGCTGATGGCCCAGCACCCCGAGATCGAGGGCGTGCGTGCCGAGACCATTCGCCTGATACGCGATCATCGCCATCTGATCGACGAAAGCTTCCGCGACGACCTGCGTCACCAGAGCCTGTTCATGGAACTGCTGCGCAGCGGCGGGAACATTCCGCGCCAACTGCGGCGAATGAACCGTTACGGCATTCTGGGCAAGTACCTGCCCGAGTTCGGCCAGGCGGTGGGGCTGATGCAGCACGACCTGTTCCACCTCTATACCGTCGACGCCCACACATTGCGCTTGTTGAAGTTCGTGCAACGCTTCCGCGAACCTGAAGGCCATGAGGACTTTCCCGTCGCGGCGACCCTGGTTCATCAGCTCCCCAAGCTCGAACTGCTGTGGATCGCCGGGCTGTACCACGACATCGGCAAGGGGCGCGGCGGCGATCACTCGGAACTCGGCGCCATCGACGCCACCGCCTTCTGCGAACGTCACGGTCTGTCGCCGCGCGACACCCGTCTGGTGGCCTGGCTGGTCGAGCACCACCTGCTGATGTCCAAGACCGCCCAGAAGCGCGACATTTCCGACCCCGACGTCATCCATGAATTCGCGCTGGCGATGCGCGACGAGGTGCACCTCGATTACCTCTACGTGCTGACCGTGGCGGATATCACCGCCACCAATCCCTCGTTGTGGAACGGCTGGCGTGCCGCCCTGCTGCGTCAGTTGCACACCGAGACCAAGCGCGCCCTGCGACGTGGGCTGGACCATGCCATCGACCGCGAGGAATGGGCCCGCGAGTCGCGCGAGGAGGCACGCGGCCTGCTGTCCACGGTAGGCATCGACACCGCCAGCGCGGATGCCCTGTGGGCATCGTTCGGCGACGACTACTTCCTGCAGTACGCGCCCAGCGAAATCGTCTGGCAGACCCAGGGCATTCTCGCTCACCAGCCATCGGAACTGCCGTTGATCCTCGCCAACGCGCCCACCGAGGACATGGCCGACGGCGGCACCAAGGTGTTCATCCACACCCGCTCGGTCAACGACCTGTTCGCCGCCACCGCCGCCGCCATGGAGCAGCTGGGGCTGTCGATCCACGATGCCCGCATCGCCACGTCCAGCAACGACTGGACGCTCAACACCTTCATCGTGCTCGACGACGACGGCGAACCGATTCGCGATCCACAACGCCTCGAGGAAATCCGCCATCACCTGGTGGAGGAGCTCGACGATCCGGCCGACTACCCGCGCATCGTCACCCGGCATACCTCGCGACAGCTCAAGCATTTCAAGGTCCCGACCCGGGTCGTGATCGAGCAGGACACCGCCAACGCCCGCACCATCGTCGAGCTTACCGCCCCCGACCGCCCCGGCTTGCTGGCCCGCGTCGGGCGCATCTTCATGGAACAGGACATCGCCCTGTCGGCGGCCAAGATCGCCACCCTCGGCGAACGCGTCGAGGACGTCTTCTTCATCACCGACAAGGCGGGCGAACCGCTCACCGATCCCGAGCGCCAGGCCCGCTTGCGCGAACGACTCTGCGAAACGCTCGACGTCTGAAGCATGCGTCCATTTGAGGCCCCAGCCCCGCTTGCCTATAATCGGGCGCTCCCGACGGCGTCGCCTGCGCCGCCCTGACAACGCCACGTCCGGCATGCCGGACTCGCTGCTGGATTGCCGATGAACCCCGATCTCGACGCCCTCAAGCCGTATCCCTTCGAGAAGCTCGCCGCCCTCAAGGCGGGAGTGACGCCATCCGCGTCGTCCCCCATCGCGCTGTCCATCGGCGAGCCGCGTCATGCACCGCCCGCCGCGGTACTCGACGCGATGCGCCGCTTCGAGGGCGAGGTCGCTCGCTACCCGGCCACCGCGGGTCTGCCCGAATTGCGCGACGCCATCGCCCGATGGGCGAGCCGACGCTACGCCTTGCCTCCCGGCTCGCTCGACCCGGAACGCCACGTGCTGCCGGTCAACGGCACCCGCGAAGCGATCTTCGCCTTCGTTCAGGCCGCGCTGGACCGCACGCGTCCGGCCAAGGTGGCCATGCCCAACCCGTTCTACCAGATCTACGAGGGCGCGACCCTGCTGGCCGGCGGCGAGCCCGTCTACCTCGACTGCCCGCCCGCCAACGGTTGCCTGCCCGACCTCGACGCCGTGCCCGCCGACACCTGGCGCGACGTGCAGCTCGTCTTTGTATGCTCGCCCGGCAACCCCACGGGCGCCGTCGCCCCACTGGCCGAGTATCGAAAGCTGATCGCCCTGGCCGACGAGCACGATTTCATCATCGCCTCGGACGAATGCTACTCGGAACTCTACCTCGACGAGCACCAGCCGCCTGCGGGATTGCTCGAGGCCTGCGCGACCATGGGACGCGACGACTACCGCCGCTGCCTGGTCTTTCACTCGCTGTCCAAGCGTTCCAACCTGCCGGGATTGCGTTCGGGCTTCGTGGCCGGCGACGCCGAGCTGATCGCCCCGTTCAAGCGCTACCGCACCTACCACGGTTGCGCCATGCCGCTGACGACCCAGCAGGCCTCGATCGTCGCCTGGGGCGACGAGCAGCATGTGCGCGCCAACCGCGACGCCTATCGTGACAAGTTCGCCGCCGTCGGCGAGATTCTGGCACCGGTGATGGACTTCCCCACGCCCCGCGCCAGTTTCTACCTGTGGCCGGCGGTTCCGGGGGGCGACGACGAGGCCTTCGCCCGCGACCTGTTCGCCGAGGAACACGTCACCGTGCTGCCCGGCCGCTACATGTCCCGGGCCGGAGAGAACGGCGATCCCGGGGCGGGACGCGTGCGTCTGGCGCTGGTCGCCGAGGTCGAGGCCACCGTCGAGGCGGCATACCGCATCCGGCGTTTCATCGAGCGCCGCGCTTGAGTCGTCATGCCCGCGCATGGCACCACACGAACATCATCAACGGGGAGCCGTCATGATCACGCTCTACGGCATCAAGACCTGCGACAGCTGCCGCAAGGCGCGTCGTGCGCTCGACACGCAGGGCACCGCCTATCGCTATCACGATCTGCGCGAGGACGGTCTCGACGCCGAGCGTCTCGATGCCTTCCTCGCACGCAGCGACTGGAAAACGCTGCTCAACACTCGCAGCACGACCTGGCGGGGGCTGGACGAGGCCGACAAGCGCGATCTCGACGCCGCAAGCGCCCGAGCCCTGCTGCTGGCGCATCCGACATTGCTCAAGCGTCCCGTGCTGGAAACCCCGGACCGCTTGCTGGTGGGCTTTCAGGCCGAGGCGTACCGCGCGCTCTAGGCACCGTCGACCCGCCCATGCATTACTGACGACACTCTGACATCTCGAGGATTTCCCCATGCTGAGCTTCGCTCTCGGAATCGGCCACCAGAACACCCAAGGCGAGTGGCTGGACGTCTACTACCCGACGCCCCTGCTGAATCCCGACGACGCCCTTGTCGCGGCGGCACGCGAGGCACTCGCGGCGCCGGCGGGCAACGCCGCGGTCAGCTTCCTGCCCGAACACTGCCAGGCCCTGTCCTCGGCACTGCACCAGGCAGGCGCTGCCGAGCAGGCCGAACTGGCCGAGGCCTTCGCCGCCGCCCAGCGCCCGCTCGTCGCGGTCTTCCTCGACGAGGACAGCGCCCCGGCCAGCGTGCCCGAGGTCTACCTCAAGCTGCACCTGCTCTCGCATCGCCTGGTCAAGCCGCATGGCGTCAAGCTCGATGGCATGTTCGGCCTGCTCAAGAACATCGCCTGGACCAACGAAGGTCCCATCGACATCGACGAACTCGCCGCCCGGCGTCTCAAGGCACGCCTCGAAGGCCGTCCGCTCACGGTCGACTGCGTCGACAAGTTCCCCAAGATGGCCGATTACGTGGTACCCAAGGGCGTGCGCATCGGCGATACCGCACGTGTCCGCCTGGGGGCTTACCTCGGCGAAGGCACCACGGTCATGCACGAAGGCTTCTGCAACTTCAACGCCGGGACCGAAGGGCCGGGCATGGTCGAAGGGCGCATTTCCGCGGGCGTGACGATCGGCAAGGGATCCGACCTGGGCGGCGGCTGCTCCACCATGGGCACCCTCTCCGGCGGCGGCAACATCGTCATCAAGGTCGGCGAAGGCTGCCTGATCGGCGCCAACGCCGGCATCGGCATTCCGCTGGGCGATCGCTGCACCGTCGAAGCCGGCCTCTACGTCACCGCCGGCGCCAAGATCGCCGTCCTCGACGACAAGGGCGAGCTGGTGCAGACCGTCAGCGGCCGCGACCTGGCCGGCCAGAGCGACCTGCTGCTGCGCCGCAACTCGCAGAACGGGCGCATCGAATGCCTGACCAACAAGAGCGCCGTCGCGCTCAACGAGGCGCTGCATGCCCACAACTGAGGCTGACACCACACCGGCATCGGCGACGCTGGCGCTGGCCTTCGACTTGCTCCGGCGCCACTCGGTGACGCCGAACGACGCCGGTTGCCAGGCACTGATGATCGAGCGCCTGGAACGCCTGGGCTTCCAGGTCGAGCGCCTGCGCATCGGCGAAGTGGACAACTTCTGGGCCACGCGGGGGGAGACGGGCCCCCTGCTGGTCTTCGCCGGCCACACCGACGTGGTGCCCACCGGCCCCGAAAGCGACTGGCAGTATCCGCCCTTCACGCCGCGCATCGATGCCGATGGCATGCTGTGCGGGCGCGGCGCGGCGGACATGAAAGGTAGCCTGGCGGCGATGGTCACCGCCGTGGAGACCTTCATCGAGGCGCATCCGGACCACCACGGTCGCCTGGGCTTTCTGATCACCGCCGACGAGGAAGGGCCCGCCGTTCACGGCACCCGCGCGGTGGTCGAGCACCTGCGTGAAAAAGGGGTCGCGCCCGATTACTGCATCGTCGGCGAGCCCTCGTCCAGCGAGCGCCTGGGCGATACCCTCAAGAACGGCCGCCGGGGCTCGCTCGGCGGCACCCTGCGCGTCAAGGGCGTACAGGGCCATGTCGCCTATCCCCACCTGGCACGCAATCCCGTCCACGAGGCAGCCCCGGCCCTGGCGGCCCTGGCCGAGGCCCAGTGGGACGCCGGCAACGCCTTCTTTCCCGCGACCAGCTTCCAGATCTCCAACCTCCAGGCCGGTACCGGGGCCAGCAACGTCATTCCCGGGCAGCTGGAGGCGGTATTCAACTTCCGTTTCTCGACGGAGGTCACCGCCGAGGCCCTGAAGGCGCGCACCACCGAGATACTGGACCGCTTCGCGCTCGACTACACGATCGACTGGACGCTCAATGGCGAACCGTTCCTCACCACCGAGGGCGCGCTGATCGACGCCACCGTCGCCAGCGTAGAGGACGTGCTGGGCTACCGGCCGCAGCTGTCGACCGGCGGCGGCACCTCGGACGGGCGTTTCATCGCCACGCTGGGCGCCCAGGTGATCGAGCTCGGCCCGGTCAACGCCACGATCCACAAGGTCGATGAACGAATACGCGCCGCCGACCTGGAGACGCTGAGCCGTCTCTATGCGACCATCATGCAACGCTTGTTCACCTGAGGTCCGCCGTGGAGCGCTATCCCGATATCGAGATCTACCTGGCCAAGACCGACATCGAGGCCATTCAGCAGTGGCTCGACGAGCACCTCGAGGCACCGTCTCCGCTGGTCAAGCGCGGCAAGCATCAGTGGCGGGCCCGGGCCCGTCATGCGGCCAGCGAGATCCCCATCCTGCTGGTGGAAAACGCCGCCGACGGCTTTGCCAGCCTGTGGTTCGACAGCCCGCATACGCCCTGGCCGCGCGACGTGGATTGCGCCCGTGCCGCCGCTCGGACACTGGGCTGCGAGGTACGCTGTTCGCTGGGCGGCTGGCAGCCCGGCGATGAGCCGGATCGCTTCTGGCAGGTGCGCGCGGATGGCGAGGAAGGCGCCATCCACTGGCCGGATCAGGGCCAATAAGGCGCCGCAACGCAAGACGCCCCGCCTGGGCAAGGCGGGGCGTCGTCAGGGCAGGGAAGAAAAGTGTCCGCTCAGGAAATCACGGTCACGTCATCGGCCTGCAGGCCGCGTTCGTTCTCGACGACGTGATAGCGAACCTTCTGGCCTTCCGCTAGGGTGCGATGCCCCTTGCCGCGAATGGCACGAAAATGCACGAACACATCTTCGCCGCTATCACGCGTGATGAAACCGTAGCCCTTGTTGACGTTGAACCATTTCACCTCGCCGATCTCGCGATCGTCGTTTTCCAGCTCCGCCAGGTGCGCCAACTGCGTCGATTGCGGCGCGAGCATCTGCGTGCACAGGGTCCCCAGCAGCAGCAGCGCGAAGACGGCCAGCGCCGTGGCGCTGTAGGCGATGGCGAGACCATCGGCTTCGAGCAGCAGGGAAAACTCCAGCACGCTACCGGTCAGCGTCACGAAAAGGGCGATCAACAGTGGAGATGGAATGGCCAACAGGACACTGATGAGACTGCAACGTAGGAATATCTTACGATTCATGGACCTCGATATCTCTTGTTGTCCGACGGAAACGCTCCTGAACGCCGGGGCGCTCGTGGAGCCGACATGGAGTGCGTAGCGAATACGCCACGCCATTGAACAGGTATTTTCGAACACAACGTCGTTTTCGAACACATTGCATAAGGTGTCATAAATGAACGGTGACACACCGTCGAAAGATTCTAGCATGACCGACGAGGCCACGCGCGACCGCCTCGATGCCCTCGAGACACGTCTGGCCTATCAGGAAGATTGGCTGGATACGCTGGACCGGGCATTGACCGCGCAGGACCGGCGGGTGGCGCACCTCGAGCGCACCAACGCCCTGCTCCGCGAACGTCTGCGCGACCTGCGCCAGAACGTCGAGACGCTGGGCGACGACAGCGCACCGGCCCCACACGACGAGATCCCGCCCCATTACTAGCCGCCGGTCACCGCGGCATGCCGCGCCGTCAGGCGTGAGCGGGACGTTTCAACAGCAGGATCAACGGCGCCACCAGTAGATACAGCATGCCCAGCCACAGGAAAATATCGTTGTAGGCCATGACCATGGCCTGCTCGAGCAGGGTCCGCGACAGCATGCCGAGAGAGGCGGTCTGCGGGTCGCCGGTGGCGGCCAGCAGCTGCTGATATTGCGCCTGGGCGGCATTGACCACCTCGCGACCGCTGTCGATGGCGGGAATCAACTGGTTCCAGTGGTAGTCCTCGCGCCAGTCGCGGATCGTGTCCAGCAGCGCCAGCCCCACCGCGCCGCCCAGGTTGCGCATCACGTTGAACAGGCCGCTGGCGTTGCCGACCTCGCTCGGCGGCAAGGTGCCGAAGGCGATACGCGAGGTGGGAATCAGGCACATCACCAGGCCCACGCCGCGCACCACCTGCGGCCAGAAGAACGCGTCGAACCCGGCCTCGGCGGTCAGGTTGGCATTCATGATGGTGCCGATGCCGGTCAGCGTCATGCCCAGCAACAGCAGCACCCGCAGGTCGACCTTGTCGGAAGCGCGCCCTACCAGGGGAGCGGTCAGGAACATCGCCACCCCGGTCACGATCATGACCTCACCGATCTGCAGCGCCGAATAGCCTCGCACATTGCCCAGGAACAACGGCAGCAGATAGACCAGGCCATAGAGCCCGATGCCTACCACGAACCCCAGCCACGCCCCCACGGCGAAGTTGAGGTTGGCGAAGGCGCGCAAATCGACGATCGGGTGGCGGTGGCGCAGGGTCCGCCAGAAGAATCCCAGCGACGCGAGCGCGCAGACGAAGGCAGCGATGAGGATCGTGCGGCTGGCGAACCAGTCGTCACCGGGGCCTTCTTCGAGCGAAAACTCAAGCGTGCCCAGGAAGAGCGCCAGCAGGGCCAGCCCGATGAGGTCCAGATGCCGCAGGGCACGCCGATCGGGACGATCGATGTCCAGCAACCGCCATACCGCCAGCGACACCAGAACGCCGGGCACCGCGTTGGCCAGGAACAGCCAGTGCCAGCTCGCGAACTCGGTAATGTAACCGCCCACGGTCGGGCCCACCGACGGTGCCAGGGTCGCCACCAGCCCCATCACGGCCTGCACCGAGCCCATCATGCGCCGCGGGAAGACACTGAAGCTGATGGCATAGGCAATGGGGATCATCGCCCCGCCCATGAAGCCCTGAATCGCGCGCAGCACGATCAGCGACTCGATGGAGTTGGCCATGGCACAGCCCAAGCTTGCCAGGGTGAAGCCCAGGCACGAGACCACGAACGCCACCCGGGTGGAAAGGATCCGCGTCAGCATCCCCGACAGCGGGATCATGATGATCTCGGCGATCAGATACGATGTCTGGACCCAGGAGATCTCGTCGGCGCTGGCCGAGACCCCGGCCTGGATCTCGTTGAGGGAACTGGCGACGATCTGGATGTCCAGAATCGCCATGAACATGCCGAACACGGCGGCCACGAAGCCCAGTTGCGTGCGCCGCGAAGGAGCCTCCCGGGGCCCTGACGCCGTATCGGTCACCGCCTCCGCCATGTCAGGCGTCGTCCTCGGGGTCGAGATCGCGCGTATCCACCGTTGGCACCACCGAGAGGCCGTCGCGCAGGCGTCCCAGGGCTTCTTCCGGTCCCGTCACACGGATGCGCACCGGCACCCGCTGCACGATCTTGTTGAAGTTGCCGGTGGCGTTGTCATTCGGCAGCAGACTGAAACGCGAGCCCGTGGCCGGCGCCAGGCTGTCGACGACGCCCTCGAAGGCGATATCGGGATATGCATCGACATGCAGCGAGACCGGCTGTCCCGACCGCATCCGCGCCGTCTGGGTTTCCTTGTAGTTGGCGACGACATACGCCGAGCGGATGGGAACCAGGTGCATCAGCGTCAGCGACGGCTGCGCCAGTGTTCCCACCTCGACCGTCTTGTTGCCGATCACGCCCGCCACCGGTGCCCTCAGACGCGTCTTGTCGAGCTGGTGGCGCGCGTTGTCCAGGTCCGCACGGGCGGCTTCGATGTTGGCCTCGGCACTGTCGCGCTCGGCGTTCAGCACATCGAGCTGCTTGCGCGACGATGCCAGCGTGGCGCGTCGCGCCGCCAGCGTCGCCTCCGCGACCTGCAACGCCGCCTGGTCGTCCTGATATTCCTGCTGTGAGGCGTAGTTCTTTTCCGCCAAGCGTTGCGAGCGCTCGAGATGAAGACGTGCCTGCTCGACATCGGCCTGTGCCGACGTCACCCGGGCCTGGGCCTCCTCGATCGCCGCCTGCTGCTGCTCGACCTGACGCGCGGCACTCACGGCATTGGCCTGGGCCACGGCCAGTGACGCCTGCGCCTGGGCCAGCTGTGACTTGGCATCGCTGGGATCGAGCTTCACCAGGATATCGCCGGCTGCGACCCGCTGGTTGTCGGCGACCGCCACCTCGGCCACGCGCCCCGTGACTTCGGCGCGCACCGCCACGCTGTCGGCGTGCACGTAGGCGTTGTCGGTCTCTTCGAAGAAACGGCCCGTCTGCCACCAGTGCACGCCCCACACCAATGCCAGCACCACCAACACGACCAGTGCCAGCGCCGTATAAAGTCGCTTCTTGATTTTCATAACTCGCGTTCACCGGGCGGACTACAGGGGCGAGTAGGATACACTAATTTGCCCCGACGACGCTTGAGGACACGCCGACGAAACGACACCTCCGCACCCGCTGGGCGATGTCGCCATGCGGAGAAGATGATAGCATTCGCGGTTGTCAGCGAGTCTCACCCGCATCTCATCGCCGCCCGCCAAAGGAACGTGACATGCCACTCTTCGGTAGCCGACCGGCCTTCTTCTTCCGTTCCCGACACCGCCGGCATGTCGACCCCTGGACCCTGGTGACGCTCGGCGTTGCGCTGAGCGTGGCCCTGCCGGTCATCACGGTCCTGGTGCACGTGCTGATTCCCTCGCGGGCGATCTGGGCGCATCTCGCGGATACCGTGCTCACCGGGTACCTCACCAACACCCTCTGGCTGGCGCTGGGCGTCGGCATCGGCACGACCGTCATCGGGACCGGTACCGCCTGGCTGATCGCCATGTGCCGCTTTCCAGGCCGCCGCGTCTTCGAGTG
The DNA here is from genome assembly GCF_000055785.1 of Chromohalobacter israelensis DSM 3043. GTDB lineage: Bacteria > Pseudomonadota > Gammaproteobacteria > Pseudomonadales > Halomonadaceae > Chromohalobacter > Chromohalobacter israelensis. Next base: position 613,127 of record NC_007963.1, on the reverse strand, counting down.
GGCGCTGCTGTTGCCCCTGGCCGTGCCCACTTACGTCATCGCCTACGCCTATACCGACTTCCTGCAGTACGCCGGCCCCCTGCAAGGCGAACTGCGCGCGCTCTTCGGCTGGGGCCACGGGGACTACGTCTTTCCCAATATCCGCTCGCTGGGCGGCGCCACGCTGCTGATCACCCTGGTGCTCTATCCCTACGTCTACCTGCTCACCCGCGCGGCATTCCTCGAACAGTCGGCCTGCGTGCTGGATGTGGGACGCACGCTGGGGCGTGGCCCCTGGCGACTGTTCACGACGGTCGCCGTGCCACTGGCGCGACCGGCGATCATCGGCGGCGTCTCCCTGGTATTGATGGAAACGCTCAACGAGTTCGGCGCGGTGCAGTACTTCGGCGTGGACACCTTCACCACGGGGATCTATCGCACCTGGTTCGGCATGGGCGAACCCGTCGCCGCCGCGCAACTGGCCGCCTGCCTGCTGGCCTTCGTGATCATCGTGGTCGCCCTGGAACGCCTCTCGCGCGGCCGCCGTCGATACTTCCACACTACCGGCCGCTATCGCCAATTGCCGGAGTTCACCCTCCGCGGCTGGCATGCCTGGGGCGCCTGCCTCGCCTGTGCCTTGCCCATCGGCATCGGCTTCGTGCTGCCCGGCGTCATTCTCGCCGACCTCGCCCTGGAGACGGGCGATGACGTTCTCGGCGCCCGGTTCCTGGACTACGCCGGCAACAGCCTCATGCTCGCGGCCCTCGCGGCACTGGTCGCCGTGGGCCTCGCGCTCGTGCTCAGCTATGGCGTGCGCCTGCATCCCGGCCGCACCACCCGGACGGCCACGCGCATCGCCGCCATGGGCTATGCCGTGCCCGGCTCGGTCGTCGCGGTGGGGATTCTGATCCCTCTCACCTGGGTCGACCGCCACCTCTATGCCTGGTTGAACGGTCAGCTCGGCATTGAGACCGGTCTGATACTGAGCGGGACGGCCTTCGTCTTGATATATGCCTATGTCGTGCGCTTTCTGGCGGTATCGTTCAATACCGTGGAAGCGAGCCTGGCCAAGGTCACCCCCGGCATGGATGCGGCGTCCCGCACGCTGGGCCAGACCGCCGGCGGCACCCTCCGGCGCGTTCATACCCCGCTCATGAGAGGCAGCCTGTGGGCGGCCCTGCTGCTGGTCTTCGTCGATGTCATGAAGGAATTGCCCGCGACGGTGATCCTGCGCCCCTTCGATTTCGACACCCTGGCGGTACGCGCGCACAACCTGGCCGCCGACGAGCGCCTGGCGGAGGCCGCCTCGTCATCGTTGGCCATCGTCCTGGTCGGCGTCATTCCCGTCATCCTGCTCAGTCGAGCAATTCGCCACGCGCGCCCCGGGGCCTCAGGCGGGAAACGCGAAGCACTGTGAAGCATCCAGTTCCAAGGCCAGCGACGTGCCGACATCCGGCAGGAAAACGCCAGGCACCTGGGCGTGCAGATGCACCTCGCCACCCCCGCCATCGGCTGCGGCCAGGTGCAGCAGGCTGCTGCGTCCCAGGAGCTTGGCCATGACCACGCGGGCATGCCGGGGCGCAGACGTCTCCACCGCGCTGGCGGCGTGAGCGAGCGGCGTCACACGGATCGCCTCCGGGCGAATCATCACGCGTGCCCGCGCGCCCTCGGCAAGCGTCGGCGCCGCCACCGCACCCGCCGGTGTCGCCACGGCACCGTTGCGGACGTCGCCTGACCACTCGTTGACGGCACCGAAAAACGTCACCACGAAAGGGTCCTGCGGCTGGCAGTACAACTGATAGGGCGTCCCCCACTGCACCACGCGCCCCTCGCGCATCAGGGCGATGCGATCCGCCATGAACATCGCCTCCTCGGGGTCGTGCGTCACCAGCAGCGTCCCGGCTTCTCCCTGCTTGAGCGCATGCAGGGTATCGTCGCGAATCTGTTCGCGCAGGCGCGCATCGAGACTGGAGAACGGCTCGTCCAGCAGCATCAGCTGCGGCGACGGCGCCAGGGCGCGGGCCAGGGCCACGCGCTGCTGCTGTCCGCCCGACAACTGGTGCGGATAGCTTTCGGCGCGGGCCGCCATGCCCAGCTGATCGAGCCAGTGGCGGGCGCGGGCGCGCCGCTGTGACGCCGGCAGGCCATCCAGGCCGAAGGCGACGTTGTCCAGCACACTGAGGTGAGGAAACAGCGCCGCTTCCTGAAACGCCAGGCCGACGCTGCGCTTCTCGGGAGGCACATGACGGCCACCGACCGTGCTGAGCGCCTCGCCTCCCAGGTAGAGTTCGCCATGCTGCAAACGTTCGAGACCGGCCACGAGGCGCAGCACCGTTGTCTTGCCGCAGCCCGACGGCCCCAGCAGACACACCACTTCACCCGGCATCACCTCGAGACTGACCTCTTCCACGGCGACATGCTCGGCATAACGATGGTGCAGCCGGCGCACATCCAGACGAGGAGAAACCGACGCGGCAGTGCATGTGCGGGAGGCATTGAACGGTTGATTCATGGTCAAGGGCCCAGGGACGTCAAGCGATGAGGCGATCGGCAGCCACATGGGCCTGACGCAACCGGTCACCGCCTGTCGTTAAACGATGATTAAACACTGTGAATTGACGCCGCCATCCGATTGGGCTTCAATACACTCGCTAATACGACTTATTATCATTACTAATCATACCACAAGGGGATATCGCATGCCGCAACGCCCACTCGCCTTACCGGCCACCGCACTGCTCGCCGGCGCCATCTTCGCCGGGGACGCCCTGGCCGAAGAGGTCAACATCTACTCCGCGCGCCATTACGATTCCGACCAGGCCCTCTACGACGCCTTTACCGAGAAAACCGGCATCGACGTCAACATACTCGAAGGGGATTCGGACCAGCTCATCGAGCGGATCCGTCGCGAAGGCGCCGCCAGCCCCGCGGACATCATGCTGACCGTCGACGCCGGCCGCCTGTGGCGCGCCGAGCAGGCAGGCGTTTTCCAGGGCATCGAGTCCGATGTGCTGAACGAGCGACTGCCCGACGCCATGCGTCATCCGGAAGGCAAGTGGTTCGGCTTCAGCCAGCGCGTGCGAGCGATCTTCTACGATCCCGACGATGTCGATCCGGCGAACCTCAAACGCTACGAAGATCTCGCCGACCCGCGTTTCGAGGGCGATATCTGCATTCGCTCGTCGAACAACATCTACAACCAGTCCCTGCTCGCCTCGATGATCGCCCACCACGGCATGGACGACGCCGAGGCCTGGGCCCAGGGCGTCGTCGACAACATGGCGCGCGATCCCGAGGGCGGCGATACCGATCAGATTCGCGGCGTGGCCAGCGGCGAGTGCGATATCGCCGTCGCCAATCACTACTATTACGTGCGCTTGCTCGAGTCCGATGACGCCAGTGACCGTGAGGCCGCCGAGAGCGTCGAGATCCTGCTGCCCAACCAGGACGGACGCGGCGCCCACGTCAACGTCGGCGGCGCCGGCGTGGTGGCGGATGCTCCCAATCGGGACAACGCCATCCGCTTCCTGGAGTTCCTCGCTTCCGACGAGGCCCAGCGCCTGTTCGCCGCCGGCAATCACGAGTTCCCCGTCGTCGACGGCGTCGAGGTCGACGGCACTCTCGCGACATGGGGCGACTTCAAGCGAGACGCCCTCAACATCAACGCCCTGGGCGAACACAACCCCGAGGCCATCCGCATCTTCGATCGCGTCGGCTGGCGTTGAGCCCCGCGCCGCGACCTGCCACCACCGGGCCCCGACATCGCCGTGGGCCCGCTCTCAATGCGCTTCGTCCCAGTTGTCGCCGGCGTTGGCTTCGACGGTCAGCGGCACGTCAAGCTTGGCGGCGCCTTCCATGCGCTGGCGAACGGCGTCGGTGAAGGCATCGACCTGCGCCTCCTTGACCTCGAAGACCAGTTCGTCGTGAACCTGCATCACCATCCAGGCGTCGAAGTCGCCTTCGCGTAACCAGCGGTCGACATCGATCATCGCCAGCTTGATGATATCGGCGGCGGTCCCCTGCATCGGCGCATTGATGGCGGTGCGCTCGGCAGCCTGACGCCGGGTCCGGTTCTGGGCATTGATCTCGGGCAGATAGAGGCGACGTCCGAAGACCGTCTCGACGTAACCGTCGTCGGCGGCCTGGGCACGAATGCGTTCCATGAAGCGCGCCACGCCGGGGTAACGATCGAAGTAGCGGTCGATGTAGGTCTGCGCCTGATTGCGCTCGATGTGCAGCTGGCGCCCCAGTCCCCAGGCGCTCATGCCGTAGATCAGACCGAAGTTGATGGCCTTGGCGCTGCGCCGTTGCTCGCCGCTGACGGCGTCGAGCGCCACGCCGAACACTTCCGCCGCGGTGGCGGTATGGATGTCGCGTCCTTCGGCGAAGGCATCGAGCAGTCCCTTGTCGCCGGAAAGATGCGCCATGATGCGCAGCTCGATCTGCGAATAGTCGGCAGCGACGATGCGGTAGCCGGGGCGCGCGACGAAGGCCTGGCGGATCTTGCGGCCTTCTTCGGTACGGATGGGAATGTTCTGCAGGTTGGGGTCGGACGACGACAGGCGCCCGGTGGCCGTCACGGCCTGGTGATAGCTGGTATGCAGCCGCCGCGTGGTGGCATTGACCAGTTGCGGCAGCTTGTCGGTGTAGGTCGACTTCAGCTTGGCGAAGCCGCGATGCTCGATGATCACCTTGGGCAAGGGGTAATCCAGCGCCAGTTCCTCGAGCACCGCCTCGGCGGTGCTGGGCGCGCCCTTGGGCGTCTTCTTGATCACCGGGATCTTGAGCTCATCGAAGAGAATCTCGCCGAGCTGCTTGGGCGAGCCGAGATTGAACTCGCGTCCGGCCAGCTCATAGGCGCGGGTTTCCAGTTCCCGCAGGCGCTTCTCCAGCTCGCGACTCTGCGCGTGCAGGCGCTCGGCATCCAGTGCCACCCCGTTGCGCTCCATGCGCGAGAGCACCGGCACCAGGGGCAGTTCGATGTCGTCCAGCACCGCCGCCAGCCGGCCCTCGCCATCCACGCGCGGGCGCAGTTCCCGGTGCAGCCGCAAGGTGATGTCGACGTCCTCGCAGGCGTAGGGGGCAGCCTGCTCCAGTGCAATCTGGTCGAAGGTCAACTGCTTGGCCCCCTTGCCGGCGATCTCCTCGAAGGAAATGGTCTTCTCGCCGAGGTACTTGAGCGCCAGCGAGTCCATGTCGTGCCGCGTCGCCGTGGCATTGAGCACGTAGGATGCCAGCATGGTGTCCTCGAGCCGTCCCGCGACCTCGATGTCGTAGCGTGCCAGGACGGAAATGTCGTACTTGAGGTTCTGGCCGATCTTGGCCTTGGCGGGGTCTTCCCAGAGCGGCTTGAGCGCGGCGAGCACCGACGCGCGGTCGAGCTGCTCGGGAGCGTCGAGATAGCGGTGCGCCACCGGGATGTAGGCCGCTTCGCCGGCGTCCAGCGACAGGCCGATTCCCACGATATCGGCCTCCATGTAATTGAGGCTGGTGGTTTCCAGGTCGAAGCAGAAGATGTCCGCCTCGCCCAGGCGCGCAAGCCAGGCATCGAAGGCCTCGCGGGTGACGATGACGTGATCCGTGCGCGACGTCGCCTCGGCAGTACTCGCCACGGGCCCCTGCGCGGCATCCACCGCATCGCCCGAACCGACATCGTCGACGCCCTCGTCGCGCCCCTCGAGCAGCTCGTTCAGCCAGTTCTTGAATTCCAGCTCGGTGTACAGCGTCTTGAGCGCCTCGCGGTCGGGGTGCGCGATATCCAGGTCATCGAGCCCCACCGGCAGCTCGCAGTCGGTCTTGATGGTGGCCAGTTGATACGACAGGAAGGCCTGCTCACGGTTGGCCTCGAGCTTCTTGGGCATCGTCTTGGCGCCGCGAAACGACAGCGTGGTGACACGCTCGAGGTCGGCGTAGATGGTGTCCAGCCCGCCCTGCATGCCTTGCAGCAGGCCGAGCGCCGTCTTCTCGCCGACGCCGGGCACGCCGGGGATATTGTCGACCTTGTCGCCCATCAGGGCCAGGAAGTCGATGACCAGCGACGGCGGAATGCCGAATTTTTCCTCGACGCCGGCCACGTCGAGCGTCTCGCCCTTCATGGTGTTGACCAGCGTGATGTGGGCATTGACGAGCTGCGCCATGTCCTTGTCACCGGTGGAAATCACCGCGTCGCGCCCCGCCTCGGTGGCCTGGCGTGCCAGGGTGCCGATCACGTCGTCGGCCTCGACGCCCTCGATGCACAACAGCGGCAGGCCCAGCGCGCGAATGCAGTCGTGCAGGGGCTCGACCTGCGGGCGCAGATCGTCGGGCATCGGCGGACGGTGCGCCTTGTACTCGGCGTAGATATCGTCGCGGAAGGTCTTGCCCTTGGCATCGAAGACCACCGCCATGGGACTTTGTGGATACTGCTTGATCAGGCTCTTGAGCATGTTGAGCACGCCCTTCACCGCCCCGGTGGGGTTCCCCTTGGACGTGGTCAGCGGCGGCAAGGCATGAAAAGCCCGATACAGATACGACGAGCCGTCGACGAGAACGATGGGGGGCGTATTGGCCATGACATCAGCATCCATTGGAAATTCGCGATGCCACCATGATACGCAAGGCGTTGCGCAGCGTCAGGCGAAACCCGCTTTCACATGGGCGCACCCGACGGATTGTGGGATAATTCCCTCATCCCGACCTCATGGGCCAATCGGGGCGCACCACGCGCTCCCCCACCCGCCGAGGAGATCGACATGCAGCGCTCACGAATACTGCCTCCGCTGATATTGGGCCTTTGCCTCGGGGTCATCGCGCCCCCGGTCGTCGCGCAGCAACCCGAGATCACCGTGCGCCAGGACGACGCGCGCACCATCAAGGAATACCGCGTCAACGGCAAACTCTATGCCATCGAGATCATGCCTCGCGACGGTAGTGACTACTACCTGGTGGACGACGACGGCGACGGCAACTTCGAGCACAGCGACAGCGCCGACCTCGAGGTCCCCGATTGGGTCACGGGGGACTGAGCGCCCGGCCGCGCCATACGATGGCCCCGAAACCCGGCGGTAGGACTGCCTGCGCCAAGCCGCTACAATAGCGCGCTTGGCAACCCGGGCGAGAGACACATGGCCGTATTCACTCCTTTGACCGAGACGCAGGTCGCGAGCTTTCTCGAGCGCTTCGACGTGGGCGCGTTACGCGCGCTGGAAGGCGTTCCCAGCGGCACGGAGAACTCCACCTTCTTCGTCACCACCGACCGCGACCGCTTCGTGCTCACGCTCTTCGAACAAGGGGAAAGCGACGAGCTGCCCTTCTTCGTGGCGCTGCTCGACTATCTCGCCGAGCACCGCCTGCCCGTACCGGGGCCCGTTCACGACCGTGACGGCGTTGCCCTGCAGCAACTCGCCGAACGCCCGGCTCTGCTGTTTCCGCGCCTGCCCGGGCGACACCCCGAAGCGCCCACGCTCGCCCAGTGCCATGCCCTCGGCGACGCTCTGGGGCGCATGCACAAGGTGTCCCAGCGTTTCGAGGGCCAGCGTCCCAATCCCCGGGACCTGCACTGGCTGGCCAGCGCGCAGCACAAGGTCATGAGCTATCTCGCCGCGGACGACCAGCGCCTGATGGGCGACGAGATCGACGCCTACCAGGTCGCGTTCGGCGATGCCTCGCCGCTCCCCCAGGGCGCGATCCATGGCGACCTGTTTCGCGACAACACCCTTTTCGACGGCGACCGGCTGGGCGGCATCATCGATTTCTACAACGGCTGCACAGGCGATCTGCTCTTCGACCTCGCCATCGTCGTCAACGACTGGGCCAGCGACGCGGACGGTCACCTCGACCGGGAACGCTACACGGCCCTGCTCGCGGCCTACCAGGCTCGCCGCCCGCTGACCGCGACCGAGCGCGAGCTGTGGCCGATGATGCTGCGCATGACGGCACTGCGATACTGGCTGTCGCGACTGCTGGTGGTCTATGTCGATCCGCCCGCGCACGACCTGACGCCCAAGGATCCCGGCGAGTATCGTCGTCTCCTGCTGACCCGGCTCGCGCATGGCGCACCGCCTCTGCCAGCGCCGGTGTCGTCGACATGACGCCAGCGTAAGCATTCTTTAAGAAACCCGGCATAAGGTAGAGGCGTCATCGAAGGCGGGGCACGCCGCCACGCCCACCGAGGGAGCCTCCTTATGTCGACCTTCATCCGCCGCCTCACCGCTGTCTCGCCCGCCCGCAACGGCATGTCGAGCCTTCTGCACGGCATGCGCCGGGCGGGTGCCTCGCTGGCCCTGGCGTTCGCCAGCCTGGCCTTGATGTCGCAGGGTCCCGTGATCGCCCTGCTCGTCATCTTTGCCCTGGGCACGGGCTTGCTGGGGCGTGCCTGCCGTCCCGGCGACGGCGAGACGCTCCCGGCTTCCGAATCCTGCGGCGGAAGGCCATGGGCCGACGCCTTGAACGGCGAGACGCTGGCAACCCTCGGCATGGCCAGCGCCGCCACTCTGGTGGTGCTGTTTCTCCTTCACTGAGCACGCCGGCGCCTCTTTGCAGCCCCGCACGCGGGCGGCATAATGCCAGCCCGTTCGTTCACCGGGCCGCGCCGGCCCGCCCAGGAGTGCGCCATGACCTCGCCCGCCGTTCAGGCCCGCCGCACCTACAACATCGATCAGTGGGGCAGCGGCTACTTCGATGTCGACGATGCCGGCCATGCCGTCGTGTGCCCTCGCGGCGACGAGCGCGGCGGCCCCGCCCTGCCGCTCAATGCCCTGGTCGAGGAATTGCGTCGTGCCGGCCTGCGCCTGCCGGTGCTGGTGCGTTTCACCGACATCCTGCATGACCGGGTCGAACGGCTGTGCGGCGCCTTCGACAGTGCCATGCACGACGAGGCTTATCATGGCGGCTACACCGCCGTGTATCCCATCAAGGTCAACCAGCAGCGTCGCGTGGTCGAGGAAATCCTCGCCACCCAGGCACGCGGCCACGGCCGCGTCGGGCTCGAGGCCGGCAGCAAGCCGGAACTGCTCGCGGTACTCGCGCTTTCCGGCGACGGCCCTTCGCTGATCGTCTGCAACGGCTACAAGGATCGCGAATACGTGCGCCTGGCGCTGATGGGCGAGAAGCTCGGCCACCGCGTCTACCTGGTGGTCGAAAAACACTCCGAGCTCACCCTGATCCTCGAGGAGGCCCGGCGGCTCGACGTGACGCCGCGCATCGGACTGCGCGCCCGCCTGTCCTCGGTGGGCAAGGGCAAGTGGCAGAACACCGGCGGCGAGAAATCCAAGTTCGGACTCACCGCCAGCCAGATCCTCGACGTGGTCGAGCGGCTGGACGCCGCCGGCGCGCTTGCCAGCCTGCAGCTGGTGCACTTCCATCTCGGTTCGCAGATCGCCAACATCCGCGATATCCAGCGCGGCCTGCGCGAATGCGCCCGGTTCTACCAGAGCCTGCGCGCCCTGGGCGCCCCGGTGGACACCGTCGATGTCGGTGGCGGACTGGGCGTCGACTACGAAGGCACCCGGTCGCGCAGCTTCTGCTCGATCAACTACTCGATGCACGAATATGCCAGCAACGTGGTCTGGGCCTTCCGCCAGATCTGCGATGCCGAGAACCTCCCGCACCCGCACCTGATCTCCGAGTCGGGACGTGCATTGACCGCGCACCACGCAGTGCTGATCACCAACGTCATCGGCGAGGAGCGTCTCAGCGACACGCCCCCCGAGCGTCGTCTGGAAGGCGACGCCGAGCTCGACGAGTTATGGCGCGTCTATGCCAAGCTGGATACCGCGCAGGAGCCGCGCGGCCTCGCCGAGGCCTATCATGACGTGGTGCAGGCCATCGGCGAACTGCAGGACCGCTTCGTGCTGGGGCTGGCGAGCCTCGAGGCGCGCGCCGAAGGGGAAGCCGTGTATGTCGCTGCCTGCCAACGGCTGCGCAGACGGCTCGACCCGCGCAACCGCGCGCACCGCGAGATCGCCGACGAACTGGCCGAGAAGCTCGCCGACAAGCTCTTCGTCAACTTCTCGCTGTTCCAGTCGGTACCCGACGTCTGGGGCATCGACCAGGTATTTCCGGTGCTGCCGCTCACCGGCCTCGACCGTCCGCCCACACGGCGTGGCGTGATTCAGGACATCACCTGCGACAGCGACGGCCGCATCGATTGCTACGTCGACGGCCAGGGGCTGGAAGCGACCTTGCCGCTCCCCGAGTGGCAGGACGACGAGGACAAGCTGCTGGGGCTGTTCCTGGTCGGCGCCTACCAGGAAATCCTCGGCGACCTGCACAACCTGTTCGGCGACACCGACGCCGTGGACGCCACGCTGGACGCCGACGGCCACTGGCGGCTCAGTCACCGCCAGCATGGCGACACCGTCGCCGATGTACTGGGCTACGTGAACTTCGATGCCGACGAGCTCCGCCAGCGTCTCTCCCGACAGCTTCAGGACAGCGCCTTGAGCGACACCCAGCGCGACGAGTTCATGCACGACCTGGCCGCCGGCCTGGAAGGTTATACCTACCTGGAGTGACTCGCCGGTCACCGCGTTCGGGTGGAGACCTCCAGCCCGAACGAGGCCTGCAGCGACAAGCGCGCGTTGCGCGGCAAGGGGCCCACACCGGCCGGCGTCCCGGTGAGCACGACATCGCCGGGCTGCAACGTGAAGTGGCGCGACATCTCGGCCAGCAACTCGGGAATCGCGAACAGCATGTCACGCGTCTCGCCGGTCTGACGGCGCTCGCCGTCGATATCCAGCGTGAAGCGCAATGCCGCCCAGTCGGGCACCTCGTGCAACGCCACGAACGGTGACAGCGGACAGGCCCCGTCGAAGGCCTTGGCGATTTCCCAGGGGTGCCCCTTTTCCTTCAATTGCGACTGCACGTCGCGCAGCGTCAGGTCCAGCGCCAGCCCGAGGCCCGCGACCGCTTGCTGCGCGGCTTCGGCACTCGCCCCGCTCAGACGCTTGCCGATCAGCAGCGCCAGCTCCGTCTCGAAATGTACCTCGCCACGCGTGAATGGCTCAGCGATGTCATGTGCCATGGGCACCGCGCTGGTGGCAGGCTTGATGAATAGCAGCGGCGCACTGGGCACCGGGTTGTCGAGTTCACGGGCGTGCTCGGCGTAGTTGCGCCCCACGCAGACGATCTTGCCCAGCATATGGGGAAAGACACCGCCATCGGCCAGGCGAGTCACGAACGGTTGGGCCGGGATGGACATGCAGACTCCTTGGCAATCAAAAAGCGCCGTGGCGCGAAGACTCGAGTCTAACGCGACCGCCGGCGCTTCACACTGCGACCTCCGGGGAGGTCTCTTGCTCGCCTGTCATGGCATGGCGTCAATGCGTGTCCGGTGTCCAGACCTCATCCGGCGCGTGCGCCAGGAAGGACGGCCGCGGCCGCTTGGCCCCGTATGGCGCGTGACAGGCGTTGTCGCGCCGGTTGTAGACGAAGAAGGCATTGCTGCGCGGATCGGGCGACATGTTGGCATTGGAGCCATGCAGCGTATTGCAGTCGAACAGCAGTAGCCCGCCGGCCGCCCCCGTCGGGGCCTCGATGCCGTTGGCGCCGATCAAGCGTCGCAGTGCCTCGTGGCTGGGCACGCCGAACTCCTGGCTCTTCAGCGACTGCTTGTGATGATCCTCCGGCGTCTCGCCGAGGCAATGCACGAATACCTTGTGCGACCCGGGGATCAGCATCAGCGGGCCGTTGTAGTGATGATTGTCGGTCAACACGATGGAGGCACTGACCGCATGCATCTCCGGCATGCCGTCTTCGGCGTGCCAGGTCTCGAAGTCCGAGTGCCAGTTGAACCCCTTGCCATGGAAACCGGGCTTGTAGTTGATCCGCGACTGGTGCACGTAGACGTCACCGCCCACGATCTGGCGGGCCCGCCCGGTCAGGCGCGGATCCTCGGCCAGGCGCCGGAACCTCTCGGAGAGAAAGTGCACGGCAAACAGCGACCGGATCTCCTGGCTGTCGGGCTCGGTGATGCTGAAATCGCGGCCGCGGAAATCGTCGCGCTCCAGCAGCGCGGCAAGCTCGCGGCGCAATTCACCGACCTCGTCGTCGGCCAGAAAATGGGGTTCGAACAAAAAGCCGTCGCGCTCGAAACGCGCCAGCTGGTCGCGACTCAGCGGTCCATCCTCGGCGCGCCCCTTGACCACGGCATCCTTGCGGTCTTGCCAAAGCGAACCAGTGGCATCGCTCAGGCGGGTGGGGTACGCATCGAACGCGTTGCCGAATGTCACGTCTTCATGTCGAAATGCGCTTTGCACTGACATCCAATCACCTCCTGGGTTTGTGATCAGGTTCAGTCCTCGCCCATCGAAAGAAGGCAGTCTGTCGGTCGTCTTCATTCCTGAGTTGGTGAGACGGAGAAATATCCTAGCCAACCCGACATAACTTGCAAGAGGAGAAACAAGGGCTACGTGAAAACTCCTGGTTATATCGATCGGCGCCCTTCCCGGCTCGGGGCACCGCCAAGGGTCACACGGTACCGCGCTCGGCCGTCACGCTCGGGCGCTCGCCGAAGCGGGCCTGGTAGGCGCGCGAGAAGTGGGCCAGATGCACGAAGCCGCTGCTCAGCGCGGCCTCGGTGACACGGCAGCGGCTATCGGCGAGCAGGCGCCGCGCATAGTCCAGGCGCATGCCCAGGTAGCACTGCTTGGGGGTTTCTCCGAAATGTGCCACGAAGAGGCGCGTCAGCTGACGCTGCGACTGTCCCGCCAGGCGGCAGATCTCGGGCATCGGCAGTACCTGGTCGAGGTGGGCCTCCATCACCGCCAGCGCCCGCACCACGCTACGCGGCAAGTCCTCCAGGGTACGCGCGGCGCCGGCCTTCCAGGCCTCTTCTTCGGAGACGCGCTGGTGCACCAGCTGACGTCCCACGGCATTGGCCAGCGCCGGCCCGTAATCGTGCTCGATCCATTGCAGCATCATGTCGATGCCTGCCGCCCCGCCCGAGCCGGTCAGGCGCTGTCCGGCGAACTCGAAGCGCGCCTCGCTGACGGCGATGTGGGGAAACTCCGCCCGGAACGCCGGCACGCTCTCCCAGTGCAGTGCCACGCGATGATGATCGAGCAGCCCTGCCCGCGCCAGGATGAAAGGCGCCGTATCGAGGCCGCCGACACGCCCGCCATGGGCCGCGACGTGGCGCAGCACCGCGCGCTCGGCGCTGGTCACGCTGACTTCCGGCTGATAGGACGAGATCACCATCAGCAGCTCGCCGTGGCAATGCGCATCCAGGGGGCCGTCCACCTCGATGCGCACCCCGTTGCTGGCCACCACCGCCTCGCCGTCCGCCGACAACAACCGCCATGCGAAGAGCGTGCGCCCGAACCGATTGGCCACGCGCAGCGGTTCGAGCAGGCAGAACAATGTCAGCATCGAGAAATTGGGCACGACCCAGACATCCACGGTATGCGCCGCTTCTCCGGGCCGAGGGACCGGTGGTTGCTCGGGGCGTGGATAGGGCCAGTCGGTGGTCGAGAGCTCACTCATGGCGAAAATCATCTATTAAATGACGATTTAGTGCAAATACCCTGCCTGCAACCCGCCTAGGGTAGGGAAATGTCTTGGCCCGCGAGCCAAGCGGTTACGAATCCATGCCAGCAGTGGAGAGCACCGTTCATGTTCATTTCCGCCGACGTCGAACTCAAGGACGAGGGGCGCCGCCTGATCCTGCATGCCGCCGGTCAGCGTCGCGAATTCGCCGCCCTCTGGCTGCGCGAGCGGGCGCCGGACGACACCACGCTCGACACCCGCACCGGACAGCGCCTGATCGAGGCCGCGCAACTGCCCCTGACGTTGTGCGCCGAGACCGCAAGCTGCGAGGCAGACTCCCTGCACGTACGCTTCAGCGACGGTCACGCCACGGCCTATGCCCTGAACGACCTGCTCCTCGACACCGACGCCGATCACGCCGAGGTCGAGCCCGGCCTGCGTCTGTGGGACGCCGGTCTCGACGCGCTGCCCCAGGCGACCTTCGCTTCGGCGCTCGAGGACGACGGTGCCCTGCTGGCCATGCTCGAGGACCTGCACCGCTACGGCTTCGTCAAGGTCAGCGGCGTGCCCTGCGAGGCAGACGGCATGCAGCCGTTGATCGACCGTATCGGCCCGTTGCGCCGCACCAACTGGGGCGGCATCGCCGACGTCAAGTCGGTGGCCAACGCGTTTGACCTCACCATGACGCAACGAGGCCTCGAGCCGCATACCGACAACCCCTATCGCGATCCGATCCCCGGCTATATCTGGCTGCACTGCCTGAGCAACGCCGCCGACGGGGGCGACAGCACGCTGACCGATGGTTTCATGGCGGCACAGCGTCTCAAGGCCGAGGCGCCCGAGGATTTCGCATGCCTGACGCGTCTCTCGCCACGCTTCCGCTACACCGACGCCACCACCGACCTGGAAAGCGAGGGACCGCTGATCGAACTCGACAGCCGAGGACGTCTGGCGCGCGTGCGCTACTCCAATCGCACCGAGCGCATCGCGGCCCACGACGCGGCGCTGCTCGAGCGTTACTACGCCGCGCGTCAGCGGTTCTATCGCCTGATCACCGACGAGGCATTGACCGTGCATCTCAAGCTCGGGCCGGGCGACATGCTGATCATGGACAACTATCGGCTGCTGCACGGCCGCACCGCGTACCAGCTCGAAGGGGGCGTGCGTCACCTGCGCCAGGGCTATGTGGATCGCGACAGTACCGCCAGCCGGCGCCGCGTGCTCGGCGCCCAGCTCGCCGGAAACGCGCGGCCTGGCGCATCGCATACCGCTCAAGGAGTCAACCCATGAACCAGGCGACCTTCACCCGTTTCGATGAAAGCACCCGCGCCGACTGGGCATTGATCGACGCGCATTTCCAGCACTACCAGAACGATGCCAGCCGACGCGTGCTCGAGCACCTGCTGCGCCTCAAGGGCGATACCCACGGCTATCCCGTCGACCGTTACGAGCATTGCCTGCAAACCGCCACCCGCGCGCTGGAAGCGGGCGCCGACGAGGAGACCGTGATCTGCGCCCTGCTCCACGACATCGGCGACGACCTGGCTCCCGCCAATCATGCGGAAATCGCCGCGGCGATCCTCGAACCCTTCATCGATCCGCTCAATGTGTGGATGATTCGCCATCACGAGCTGTTCCAGGGGTATCACTACCGCGCCTTCTACGGCATGGATCCCCATGCGCGCGAGGCCTATCGCGATCACCCTGCCTACGCGCGCACCGTGCGCTTCTGCGACGAGTGGGACCAGTGCGCCTTCGATCCCGACTACCCCACGCGGCCTCTCGAGGACTTCATCCCCATGGTCGAACGTGTCATGTCACGCCCGCCATTCGGCGAAACCACCAGCGTCGAGGACCCGGCATGACCCAGTGCGCCCATCGCCTTCTTGAGCTGCTCGTCGCTCACGGCATCGAGACCGTCTTCGGCATTCCCGGCGTGCATACCGTCGAGCTGTATCGCGGTCTGCCCGACAGCGGTCTGCGCCACGTGACCCCGCGCCACGAGCAAGGGGCCGGCTTCATGGCCGACGGTTACGCCCGCGCGACCGGCAAGCCGGCCGCCTGCTTCATCATCAGCGGTCCGGGCATGACCAACATCGCCACCGCCATGGGCCAGGCACTCGCCGACTCGGTGCCCATGCTGGTGATTTCCAGCGTCAATCGGCGCGACACCCTGGGTCGTGGCCAGGGCCGCCTGCACGAACTGCCCGATCAGCAACACACCCTGTCCGGGGTCAGCGTGTTCAGCCATACCCTGCAGACGCCCGAGGCCCTGCCCGAGGTGCTGGGACGCGCCTTTGCCGTCTTCAAGAGCGCCCGCCCCGGCCCCGTGCACATCGAAATCCCGCTCGACGTGATGGCCTTGCCCGCGCCCGAGACCCGGCCGCGCATCGCCGAGGTCTTTCCGCCGACGGCTCCCGATGCCGCACTGGCCTGGGCCGCCGACTGGCTCGCCGACGCCGAACGTCCGCTGGTGCTGCTGGGGGGCGGCTGCGTCGCTGCCGGCGACGCGGTACGCACCCTGGTCGAACGCCTCGACGCTCCCGCCATGACCACCATCAACGCCAAGGGCGTGCTGGGATGCGATCACCCGCTCGACCTCGGCGCCTGCGCGAGCCTGCCCGCCGGCCGTGAACTCGCCCGCCACGCCGATGTGGTGCTGGCGCTGGGCACCGAACTCGGTGAGACTGACTACGACCTGACCTTCGATGGCGGCTTCCGGCTCGATGGCCGGCTGATCCGCGTGGACATCGATGCCCAGCAGCTGGCGCGCAATCACGCCACCGACCTCGCCCTGCTGGCCGACGTCGGCGAAGTGGCCCTGGGATTGCTCGAACGCCTGCCCCATCAGGCCTCGCGCGAGGGCGCCGCCCGCGTCGCCGACACCCGGGCGGCGCTGGCACTGCGCGACGCCGACGATGTCGCCCCCTATGCCGACTTCCTCGACACCCTGCGCGAGGCATTGCCCGACGCCACCATCGTCGGCGACTCCACCGGACCGGTATATGCCGGCAACTTCATCGCCGAGATGCCCGCGCCACGCCGCTGGTTCAACGCCGCCACCGGCTACGGCACGCTCGGCTACGGGCTGCCCGCCGCCCTGGGTGCGGCCCTGGGCGTGCCCGAGCGGCCGGTGATCGCACTGGTCGGAGACGGCGGGCTCATGTTCACCCTCGCTGAAATCGCCACCGCGCGCGAGGCCGGCGTGCCCCTGGCGATCGTGATCTGGAACAACGCGGGGTATGGCGAGATCCGCCGCTACATGGATGCCCAGGATGTGCCGCGTCTCGGCGTCGATCTTGCCGCGCCGGATTTCGTGACACTGGCCCGGTCGATGGACTGCCACGGCGTGCGCGTCTCGACGCGTACCGCGCTGCACCAGGCACTTCAGGCGTCGCGCCAGGCGCCGGGGCCGACCCTGATCGACGTCGAGGCCGACAGATGGTCCGCTTGAATTCATCGTATTCACCAGGAGACATCATGCGACGCACCACCACGCGGCTGATGGCCGCCCTTGCCCTGCTGCCCCTGGCAGCCCACGCCCATGCCACCGACGAGGCCACCCAGGTCTCCTTCGTCGCGCCGCCGTGGCCCGGCGTCACGGTCAAGACCGAAATCATGGCGCAGATCCTGGCCCCGCTGGGCTATACCAACGAGCGCCAGGAGCTCAGCAGCACGGTGGGCTACAAGACCTTGCAAACCGGCGACAGCGACGTCTTCCTCGCCGGCTGGCTCCCCGCCCAGCAGGACAGCTACGACGCCGCGATGGACGACGGCACCATCGTCGATCTGGGCAACAACGTCACCGGCGCGCGCATGGGCTTCGCGGTCCCCGGCTATGTCTTCGATGCCGGCGTGACCAGCGCCGAGCAGCTCGACGATCCCGAGAACCGCGAACGTTTCGAGGGCCGCTACTATTCCATCGAGTCGGGCTCGACGGTCAGCGACTTCATCAACGACGCCAAACGCAACGACACCTACGGCCTGGGCGACTGGGAACTACTGGAGTCCTCGACCCCCGGCATGCTCAGCGCCGTGCGCAGCGCCTACGACGAGAAGCGCTGGGTCGCCTTCTACGGCTGGACGCCGCACTGGATGGTGCCGGAATTCGACATGCATATCCTCGACGACCCTGAAGGCATCTATGGCGAGAACCAGGGCCGCAGCGACGTGCGCACCATCGTCGCCAAGTCCTTCAGCGAGGCCAACCCCAACCTCATGCGGCTGCTCGACCAGTTCGTGCTGACCGCCGAGCAGCAAAGCGACTTCATTCGCGAATACGGCCTGGAAGAACGCGAGCTCGAGACGGTGGCCCGCGAGTGGCTGCAAGCGCACCCCGATGAACTGGCCGACTTCCTGGAAGGCGTCACCACCCGTGACGGCGAGCCCGGCCTGGCCGCCGTCAAGGCCAGCCTGTAACGCACGGCGACCGCCAGCAAGGAGCTTGCATGCAGTATTCCCGACTGACCCAGCGCATTGCCGGCGAAGGTGCCGCCGCCTGGGACATCCACTACCGGGCCCTGGCGCGTCAGGCCGAGGGCGACGACGTCATCATCCTCTCGGTGGGCGATCCGGATTTCGCCACGCCGACGCCGATCGTCGACAGCGCGGTCGACAGCCTGCGCGCCGGCGCCACGCACTATGCCGACGTACAGGGCAAGGCCCGGCTGCGCGAGTTGATCGCGCGTCGGCACCGCCAAACCGGCGGCGCGCCGGAGACCCGGGCCGACAATGTCGCGGTCATGGCCGGCGCGCAGTGCGGCCTGTATGCGGTGGCGCAGTGCGTGCTCGACCCCGGCGACGAGGTGATCGTGCCCGAGCCGATGTACGTGACCTACGAGGCGGCCCTGCAGGCCGCGGGGGCGACCCTGGTGCGCGTGCCGTTGCGTGCGGCGAACGACTTTCAGCCCGACCCCGCGGAGTTCGCCGCCGCGGTCACGCCGCGCACCCGTGCGCTGCTGCTCAACAGTCCGCACAACCCCACCGGTCAGGTGCTGAGCCGCGACCACTGGGAGGCACTGGCCGCGTTGTGCCGCGAGCATGATCTGTGGCTGCTCTCCGACGAGGTCTATGCCGAGTTGATCCACGATGGCGAGCATCTCTCGCCGGATAGCCTCGCGGGCATGCGTGAGCGCACCGCCATCGTCAACAGCCTGTCCAAGTCGCATGCCATGACCGGCTGGCGTCTGGGCTGGGTGATCGGGCCTGGGCCTTTGATCCAGCACCTGACCCACCTGGCGCTGTGCATGCTCTACGGCAGCCCCGACTTCATCCAGGATGCCGCCTGCGAGGCCCTGGCCCACCCGCCTGCAGCGCTCGACGAGATGCGTCGCACCTACCGTACGCGCCGCGACAGCGTGCTCGAGGCCCTCGCCGACGACGATACCGTCGAGGCGCTGCGCCCCGCGGCCGGCATGTTCATGATGGTCGACATTCGCCGCACCGGGCTGTCGGCACAGGCCTTTGCCGACCGCTTGCTCGATACCCATGGCGTCTCGGTACTCGCGGGGGATGCCTTCGGCCCGTCGGCGTCCGGCTTCGTGCGCTTGAGCTTGACGGTGGATGCCGATCGCCTGCGCGAGGCCTGCCAACGCCTGGCACGCTGCGCCGCCGAGTGCCGCACGACGGCCGAGGCATGACCGCACGCGCGGCCCGGTGACGATACCCGGGCCGCTATCTTTCCACTCACTGCAGGAGGGGTATGGCTAATCACAATAACCTGGCCATCGAGGCCCGCCACCTGGTCAAGCGCTACGCCGAGCTGGAAGTCATCAAGGACGTCTCGCTCGACGTGCGCGAGGGCCACGTGGCCTCGATCATCGGCTCCAGCGGTTCCGGCAAGAGCACCTTGCTGCGCTGCATGAACCTTCTCGAGACCCCCGACAGCGGCGATCTGACCATCGCCGGAGAGTCGCTGGCCTTCTCGCCCGCTCGCCACCACCGGCCCGACCGGCGCCAGCTGCAACGCCTGCGCACGCAGGTCAGCATGGTCTTTCAGCAATTCAATCTATGGCCACACTTGAGCGTGCTCGGCAACGTGATCGAGGCGCCCATGCGCGTGCGCGGCCTGAGCAGGCGCGACGCCACATCCCTCGCCGAACATTACCTGGCGCGCGTGGGCATGGCCGACAAGCGCGATCAGTACCCCGCCTACCTCTCCGGCGGACAACAGCAGCGCGTGGCCATCGCCCGGGCCCTGGCCATGGAGCCGCGCGTGCTGCTGTTCGACGAACCCACCTCGGCGCTCGACCCGGAACTGGTCGGCGACGTGCTCGCGGTCATCCAGAGCCTCGCCGAGGAAGGCCGCACCATGCTGCTGGTCACGCACGAGATGGGCTTCGCGCGCGACGTCTCGCACCAGGTGGCGTTCCTGCATCAGGGCTGCGTCGAGGAAATCGGCACGCCGCATGATGTCTTCGAGAACGCGACCAGCGAACGCTGCCGCCAGTTCGTCTCGAGCGTGGCCTGAGCCTTTCACGTGGCGCCACCCAGGGCGCCATATCACCCCGGGCCGCACCGGCCCGATACAACAACGATGGGGAACCATGATGATCAAGCAACTGAAAGCGACCCTGATGCAGGCCACGGGCATTGTCTTGCTGGCCCTGAGCGCCACCTCGGCGATGGCGGACGAACCGCTCAAGATCGGCATCTCCGCGGAGCCCTACCCGCCGTTCACCTACAAGGATGCCGACGGCAGCTGGACCGGCTTCGAAGTCGAACTGGGCCAGGCGATCTGCGCGCAGATGGACGCCGCCTGTGAAATCACCCCGACGGGCTGGAGCGGGATCTTCCCTGCCCTCAACAGCGGCAAGATCGACATGATCATGAATTCGCTGTCGATCACCGAGAAGCGCAAGCGGGTCATCGCCTTCAGCGATCCGTACTACTTCACGCCCTCGGCGTACGTCACCGCCAAGGCCAACGACATGCAAATTCCCGAGGACCTGGACGGCAAGATTCTGGGGGTGCAGGGCTCGACCACCAACGCCACCTTCGCACGCCGCTCGCTGGCCGATACCGGGGTCGAACTCAAGGTCTACGATCAGCAGGAACAAGCCAACCGCGACCTGCTCGCCGGACGCGTCGATGCCATCCTTGCCGACGAGATCGCCATGACGGAATTCGTCGAGCGCGACTCAGCGCAGGACTTCGAGATCCGCGCCATCGCACCGCGTGACGATGCCTTCGGCAACGGTGTGGGCATCGGTCTGCGCCAGGAAGACGACGCCCTGCGCGACAAGCTCAACGCCGCGATCGCCAGCGTGCTCGACAACGGCCGCTGCGCCGAGCTCTCCCAGCAGTACTTCGGCACCGACATCTGCGGCGGTTGATCCGCCTCGCGATCCTCCGGCCGGGCCTGCCCGGCCGGTCCCGTTCCGACACTGCGAGATTCGACCATGCCAAGCGATCCTACCGATGGCCTGCTGGAATGGCTCGGCCCGATCCTGCAAGGCGCCCTGGTAACCCTGGAAATCGCCTTGCTGGCTTACGCCATCGGGCTCGGCCTGGGGCTCGTCGGCGCCACGGCCCGGCTCAGCCCCTGGCGCCCCCTGCGCGCCCTGGGGACGGCGTACTCCACTCTGGTGCGCGCCATTCCCGAACTGCTGTTGATCATCCTGCTGTACTACGCCGGCAGCCAGGCGCTCAATGCCCTGCTCGCCGAACTCGGCGGCGACATGCACATCGAGATCAGCGGTTTCGTCACTGCCGTGGGCGTGCTCGCCTTCGTGCAGGGCGCCTACATGACCGAAGTCTTCCGCGGTGCCATCCAGGCGATACCGCGCGGGCAGCTGGAAGCCGCCGATGCCTACGGCTTTTCGCGCCCGACCCGTTTTCACCGCATCGTGCTGCCCGCCATGCTGCCCAACGCCCTGCCCGGGATGTCCAACCTGTGGCTGATCCTGGTCAAGGACACCGCGTTGATCAGCGTGATCGGTTTCGAGGAGCTGTTCTTCACCGCCCAGCAGGCGGCCGCCAGCACGCGCGACTATGCCCTGTTCTACGCATTCGCCGGCGCGCTGTATCTGGTCATGACGCTGGGCTCCAACGCCTTGTTCGCCCGCGCGGAGCGCTACGTCCGGCGCGGCCAGCCCAGCACCTAGTCGACACCGACTAGCCCGTATCGAGGAGTATCCCTGCCATGGACTTTTCCTGGCTGACCGATCCGTTCTATCAAAAGGCCCTGTGGACCGGCTTCGTCAACACCTTGTGGCTGGTCGCCGTGTCGGCCGTCTGCGGTTTCGCGCTGGCGGTGGTGTTCGCCGTGACCCGCCTGCGCGGTCCCCGTCCGCTGGCGATGCTGGTCACCGGTGTGACCACGGTGGTACGTGGCACGCCCTTGCTCGTGCAACTGTTCTTTTTCTACGACGGGGTCGGGCGCCTGCTGCCGGAAATTCCCGGCGTGCGCGAGAGTCTGATCTGGCCGTTGCTGCGGGACCCGTTCTTCTATGGCGCGCTGACCTTCACGCTGAGCGTCGGCGCCTACACGGGCGAGGTGCTGCGCGGCGCCCTCTTGAGCGTGCCCGAGGGGGAGCTGGCTGCGGGGCGCGCCTTCGGCCTGAACCGTTGGCAGATTCTCTATCGGCTGTGGCTGCCGCGCGCCATCCAGATGTGTCTGCCCACGCTGACCGGCGAGCTGATCCTGCTGCTCAAGTCGGTGCCGCTGGTCTCGACCATCGCGCTGATGGATCTGCTCAAGGCCGCCAACATGGTGCGCGACGAAACCTTCCTGGTGTACGAGCCGCTCTTGCTCATCGCCGGTATCTATCTCGCCCTGACCCTGGTGCTCACCAGCGTGATGCGTCTCATCGAGCAGCGCTTCCCAGGCGCTCGCCCCGCCGCTCCCAGGCGCCGGCGCCTGCTGCCCGGCTAGCCGGCGCGCGTACGCCGAGGTGTTACAATGAGCGCCACGCAGGCAAGCGTCTGCCAAGGAAACATCGTGCGGCCAACGCATCGGAGCCACACGATGTTCGACGTTCATTGTTCGATGGGACGCCTCGCGCATGCAGCACTTGGATTTACAGGTCATCGAAAAGGCCCTGGCCTGGACACGTGCCGGTGAGACGGTCTGGCTGTGCACGGTGCTGGCGACGTTCGGCTCGTCGCCCCGCGAGCCGGGCTCGCTATTCGTCGCGCGCGGGGACGGCCGCCATGCAGGCTCCTTGTCGGGCGGCTGCATCGAGGAGGATTTCCTCGAACGCCTGAGGCGCGGGGACTTCGAGGCGCCGATCACCACGCTGCGCTACGGCGACGGGCATGCCGACGGGCCGTCGGTGACGCTGCCCTGCGATGGCATTCTCGACGTCCTGATCGAGCGCCTGCCGGCGACGCCGGCATCGCTGGCTCATCTCGAAGCCGTGCAGGACGTGCTGGGCGGCCGGCACCCGGCCGTCCGCGACATCGACCTCGCCACGGGCGCGGCGACGCTCGTCGAGGACGACGGCAATGGACCCAGGGTGACGTGCGATGCGCATCACGCCCGGGTGCGCCTCGGCCCCGTGGCGCGCCTGATCGTGGCAGGTGTGTCGCCGGTAGCAATCGCCTGCGCCGAATTCGCATGCGCGATGGGATTCGAGGTCATCGTCTGCGACCCGCGCGAAGAGGCATGGGAAGACGTGGCGCTTCCCGGGGTACGCACGCGACGCGAGCTGCCCAGCACCTTCATTGCTTCGGGCGCGAGCCACGCGGCGACGGCCATCGTCGCCCTGACCCACGACCCGCGCCTGGATGACCTGACCATGATCGAGGCCGTGCGCACGCCGGCGTTCTACATCGGGGTCATGGGCTCGCAACGCACCTCGACGGCCCGTGCCGAGCGCCTGGCACGCATCGGCGGGCTCAGCGAGGAAGAAATCGCACGTCTGCACATGCCCATCGGCCTGGCACTCGGGAGCAGGACACCCGCCGAAATCGCGCTGGCGGTCATGGCCGATATCGTGCGCGTGAGACGCGGCAAGGCACGCGATGCCCTGTAAGCGCGTGGTCGCCGTGATCATGGCCGCCGGAAGCTCGCGGCGTTTCGGAGAGCAGGACAAGCGCCGCGCCCTGCTGGCAGGGGGCGAGACGCTGCTCAACGCCTCCTTCGCGCGTGCGGTCGAGGCCTTCACTCACTGTCGCGTGGTGCTGCGCGATACCGAGACGCCGGCGCATCTCGGCCTGGCCGAGCACGCGTCCGTGATCGGTGTCGCACACGCCGACCGCGGGCTGGGTACCAGCCTGGCCGAGGCCTTCGCGACGCTTGCAGGGGACCCGTCACTCGCCGACGTTCAGGCGGCCGCGATACTGCTCGGCGACATGCCCGCCATTCGCGCCGACACGCTGCGCCGCGTGCAGCACATGGCCGATACCGCACACATAATTCGCCCCCGGCATGCCGGCCGCCCCGGCCACCCGGTACTGTTCGGACGCGATTTCTGGCCGGCGCTCACGCACCTGGACGGGGATAGCGGGGCGCGGCGACTCATCCACCAGCACCCCGAACGCTGCCGGACGATCGATGTCGAGGATCCCGGCATTCTGCTGGACGTCGATACGCCTTCGGACCTGCAACACCTCGCGACGCCCGCTGGCGGCGGCGCGAGGCACTGAGATCAGCCGACGCGCCTCAGGCGCTTTGCGCCTGGGGTACGTCGTCCATCAGCTTGTCGAGGGTGATCGGCAGTTCGCGAATGCGCTTGCCGGTGGCATGGTGCACCGCATTGCCGATGGCAGCCGCAAGCCCGGTGATGCCGATCTCGCCGATACCGCGCGCACCGTACTCGTTGAACGCCAGGTCCGGGTAATCGAGCAGGATGACGTCGATCTCCGGCTGATCGGCGTGTACCGGCACCACGTACTCGGCATAGTCGTTGTTCACGGGACGACCGTTGCGCTCGTCGTACTCGGTGGCTTCGAACAGCCCCATGCCGATGCCCATGACGACCGCGCCCTCGACCTGATTGCGCGCCGTGGTTTCGTTGATCACGCGGCCCACGTCGATGGCACTGACCACGCGCGACACGCGCAGGTGAGAAATGCCCGGATCCCAGCGCACCTCGACGAAATGAGCACCGAAGGAGCGATAGGAGTATTGCGAGTCGGCGGCCTCGGTATGCGCTTCGCCGTCGGCGCTGCCGTAACGCGCGGCGTCGAGGACCTCGGCGAAGCTCGCCTGCTTGCCGCCGGCATTGCGCAGGCCGCCGTCCACGACGTCCAGCTCGTCGCTGGACGCCCCGGCGAAGACACCGTTGTCGCCGGTGGCGTAGCGCTTCATCTCGTCGAGGGCATTGCGCGCCGCCCCGGCGATGGCCGGCAGGGTCGTCGCCGTGGCCCAGGAGCCGCCGGAGATCGGTCCGTCCGGATAGGAGGAATCGCCCAGCTTGACGGTGATACGGTCGATCGGGATGCCGGTCACGTCGCTCACCGCCTGCGCCACGATGGTGTAGGTGCCGGTGCCGATGTCCTGTGTCGCGCAGGAGGCAAAGGCGGTGCCATCGGCACGCAGCGACACGCGTGCATCGCAGGGGCGCTTCAGCGCTTCCCAATTGCAGGCTGCCATGCCATAGCCGATGATCTCGCGCCCCTCGCGCATGCTGCCGATCCGTGGATTGCGGTCGGCCCAGCCGAATGTCTCCGCCGCCCGATTCGTTGCTTCGACGATGTGGTTGCTGGAGAAATCCAGATCCTGACTTTCGTCGCGCTCGGCATAATTGTCGAGCCGGAACTGCACCGGATCGACACCCGCCGCCAGCGCCATCTCGTCGATCGCCGACTCCAGCGCGAACAGCCCCGGCGCCGCGCCGGGCGCACGCATCGACGTGGGAGTGCCGCGATTCACCTGGGTCGTGGCATGGCTCACCGTCAGGTTGGGACAGCTGTAGAGGCTTTTGGTCACGCTGCCGCAGGTTTCCACGTACTGATCGGTGAACGACGTGGTGTTGATCGATTCGTGACGCAGCGAGACCAGCCTGCCGTTGGCATCGGTGGCCAGGCGCATGCGCTGACGCGTTTCGGGGCGATGCCCGGTAGTGGTGAACATCTGCTGACGCGGCACGACGAGCTGCACCGGGCGTCCCACTTCACGCGCCACGGCGGCGGTGGCGACGGCGTGTGGCCAGGTCCACAGCTTGCTGCCGAATCCCGAGCCGATGTACGGCGCATGCACCGTGATGCGCTCAGGAGCGATGGCGAAGATCTTGGACAGTGCATTGCGCTCGACCACGACCCCTTGCGAGGCATCATAGATGGTCAGATTGCCCTGCGCGTCCCAGTACGCCACGGAGGCATGCATCTCCATCGGGTTATGGGTTTCCACCGGGGTGTGATAGGTGACGTCGATGCTCGCTGCCGCGTCTTCGAACGCCCCGGACGCATCTCCCCGAGAGTGATTGCCGCTACCTGCCTGCGTGCCATTGTCGTCGAGTCCCTGGGCGAGATTGGCGACGGCCGACTCAGAGGCGTATTCCACCTCGACGTGGCGCGCGGCGGCACGCGCGTTCTCGAAGCTGTCGGCGACCACGAGCGCCACGAACTGGCCCTCGTAGTACACACGCTCGTCCTCGAACGGCAGCCGAGTTTCTTCCACCTTGTTGCCCTGCGCGAAGCTCGACGGCGTCCGGTACAGCGACGGGAAATGCCCATGATGGAAGATATCGATGACGCCCGGCATCCGCTTCGCCTCATCGACCTTGATCCGTGCCACCTTGCCCTTGGCGATGGTACTGAACACCCCATAGCCGTACGCCATGTCGGCCGGCAGGTTGTCGGCGGCATAGTTGGCGCGGCCGGCGAGCTTGTCCGGGCCGTCGATGCGCGGCACGCCCGCGCCGATGATGCTGTGCTGTTTGTCGCTCATGGTCGGTTCTCCTCGCGGGCGATCAGGCGGCGGTCAGGTCGGACAGATTGCGCACGATGGCCTGCTGGCCGAGCGGAATCTTGTAGCCGTTCTGGGAATAGGCCGTGGCCTTCTCGAAGGCCAGCCTGGCGGCATCCGCAAAGAGCGCTTCGCTGGCGGTCCTGCCCTTGAGCGCCGCTTCCACTTCCGGCGCCCGCCAGGGCTTGGTGCCGACACCCCCCATGGCCACTCGGGCCTCGCGGATGATGTCGCCGTCCATGCGCACGATCACCGCGCTGGAGGCGAGCGCGAACTGATAGGACTGACGGTCGCGCAACTTGAGATAGGCGGACCGGCTCCCGTGGATCGGCGCCTCGAGAACCACATGGGTGATCAACTCGCCCGGCTCGAGCGCATGCTCGCGGGCCGGCGTGTCACCGGGCAGCAGATGGAAGTCGCCGAAGTCGATCTCGCGCGAGCCTTCCGGCCCCTGCACCTCGACCGTGGCGCCGATCGCCGCCATCGCCACGCACATGTCCGAGGGATGCGTGGCGATGCAGGCGTCGCTGGTACCGAGCACGGCATGGACGGTCCGATTGACACCGCCGATCGCCGCGCAACCACTGCCGGGCTCGCGCTTGTTGCAGGCGGAGACGCCATCGCGGAAATAGGGACAGCGCACCCGCTGCATGATGTTGCCGCCGGTGGTGGCCTTGTTGCGCAGTTGTGTCGAGGCCCCTGCCAGCAGGGCCTGGGACAGCACGGCATAATCCTCGACCACACGCTCGTCCCGCGCCAGCGCAGTATTGGTCACCATCGCGCCGATGCGCAGCCGCCCATCGTCGAGGCGCTCGATGGTCGTGAGATCGACGCCGTTGATATCGACCACCTTCTGCGGCTGCATCACGTCGAGCTTGACCAGGTCCAGCAGTGTGGTGCCGCCTGCCAGAAAGGCGGCATCGCGATCGCTGCCATGCGCCGCGACAGCTTGTTGCGGGCTTTCGGCGCGGGCGTAATCGAAATGTCTCATGCCTTGCCTCCCTGGACGGCGCCTCGAGCTGACTGGATAGCCGCGACGATGTTCTTGTAGGCGCCGCAACGGCAGATATTGCCGCTCATCGCCTCGCGCACGTCGGCATCGCTGGTACCGATGTCGTCATCCTGCAGGACTGCCAGCGCGCTCATCATCTGACCCGCCGTGCAGTAACCGCACTGATAGGCGTCATGCTCGAGAAACGCCTGCTGCAACGGATGCTGCTGGCCGCCCTTTTCGAGCCCTTCGACGGTCGTGATCTCGTCGCCGTCGTGAGTCACGGCGAGGCTCAAGCAGGAATTGATGGACGTGCCGTTGACCAGGATCGTGCAGGCGCCGCACTGACCGTGATCGCAGCCTTTCTTGGTGCCGGTCAATTGCAGGCCGTGACGCAACGCATCGAGCAGGATCACGTTGGGTGCGACATCGAGCTGATGGCGACGTCCATTGACGGTCAGGGTGATGCGCCGTGCCCCCTCGGCGGGCGGTGCGTCGGTCTGCGTATCGGGATCGTCCGGCGAGCCGGCGTAACTCACCGATGACAACGCCGGCGCAGCGGCCACCGCCAACCCGGAAGCCCCCGCAGTCTTCAGGAAGTGGCGCCGCGACGGCGATGCCGGTTGTCGCGTGGGATCGTAATACGAGACCTCGGCCTCGAGATGTTCGCGGTCATCCATGTCGTATCCTCACCATTCGCCAGCCAGGGCTGGGGGTCCGTCTTCGGCGAGCGATTACCGGGCATCGGTGCACGCCCACCGACGTAAAATAGTCTGCGGGCCGAAAACCGTGTCAGGCGGTTCGGCCAACCTTAACGTTAGGAGACGCGTCGGATAGCCGCAAAGCTAGGGCGCTAACTTCAGAGAAACGGAGCATGATGCCAGAGGATCAGGCATGAAATACCGAGCACATGGGGCGGGAACGCAAGACCGCCGCCCGTAAACATCGTGGCGGCGGTCTGCAGGTAGCTGGTTGGTGCCGGTGAGTGGACTCGAACCACCGACCTACGCATTACGAGTGCGTTGCTCTTCCGACTGAGCTACACCGGCAGCGGCACAAAATGGTAGTCAGGATAGCGTCACTCGACAAGGCCCTGGAGCCACACACCGCGCTGCCGGCGAGGTGAACGCCGACAACGCGACAAGGGCAGGACCTTGCGGTCCTGCCCTTGTAACTTGTACAGAAGTTTATCCGTACAACGTGCTCGGTTCCCTATGAGCAGCTTTGTCGGCATCCATGCCTGTCATTAAGCGCATGTGCGCAGTACACCCACGTTGTCTTCCTGACTCGGCGAATTCCGTCACCCAGCTTCCCAGCCGGTTGAGAGCAACTTTGATTCCCTGAGCCACTTCCCTGTGGCCGTTACCCCCAGCGACAGTGAAAAGTTATACAAGGTTTGACACCGTGTCAAATCGAGAAAGCAATTATTCGTCGACAAACGACTCGCAGCGACCTAAGACGGCATCACTGGCATGGTCAGCAGCAACCACAAATACACCGCAATCAGCGACGCCACCACTGCGGCGATGGCCCAGGCCATGCGCTCGCGAGTCGCCTTGTCCCGGGCCGTCAGATGCTTCAACGCCAGCCGGGCACACCACCACACCGCCACCAGCACTGCCAGGGGAATGCCAATACCGATCAGAACTGTCATCTCGTGTCTCATCTCGCAGGCGATATTCGGAATACGGAATCGAGCCGAAAGTCTCGCAACGGCTGCCGCGACCGGCAAGCCCATCGCGGCAGCGGCGAACGATTGTCGACAGTGCATATGCGCAACAAACGCTGCACTGGTATAATCCGACTCGACCGCTGGGTCGCCGGCACCGTGACGGGCCACCGAATTCATCTTCTGCATGATGGTCCAAGCGCCTTCGCGGGCACCGCACCATCGCCGGGCGAGCAAGGCTGCCCATGATCGCCGGTCAGTACTTGTATCGTCCCAAGCCAACCCGCACCGCTGAAGATTCGTGCAACAGCAGTGACAAGAGAGGTCAATATCCAAATGTCCAACACGCCGAAGATCATCTACACGCTTACCGATGAAGCCCCTGCGCTGGCGACCCACTCCCTGCTACCGATCATCGCCGCTTACACCAGTACCGCCGGCGTCAGCGTCGAAACCCGCGACATTTCACTGGCCGGCCGTATCCTGGCGCAATTTCCGGACCTGCTCAGCGACGAGCAGCGCGTCAGCGACGATCTGAGCGAACTCGGCGAGCTGGCCAAGACGCCGGAAGCCAACATCATCAAGCTGCCCAACATCAGCGCCTCCGGCCCGCAGCTCAAGGCTGCCATCAAGGAACTGCAGAGCCAGGGCTACCCCCTGCCGGATTATCCGGACGAGCCCTCCAGCGACGAAGAAAAGGCGATCAAGGCCGCCTACGACAAGGCCAAGGGTAGTGCGGTCAACCCGGTGCTGCGCGAAGGCAACTCCGATCGCCGCGCCCCGCAGTCCGTCAAGAACTACGCTCGCAAGTACCCGCATCGCATGGGCGAGTGGAGTGCCGATTCCCAGTCTCATGTCGCGCACATGAGCGAGGGGGACTTCTACGGCAGCGAGCAATCCGCCGTGATCGCTCAGGCCGGCAAGCTCAAGATCGAGCTCCAGCAGAAAGACGGCACCCGCACGGTGCTGAAGGAGAACCTGGCGGTTCAGGAAGGCGAGGTCGTGGATGCCGCTCGCATGAGCAGCCGCCGCCTGCGCAACTTCATCGACAGCGAGATCAAGGACGCCAAGAAGCGCGGCGTACTGTTCTCGCTGCACCTCAAGGCGACCATGATGAAGGTCTCGGACCCGATCATGTTCGGCATGGTGGTCGAGGAATTCTACAAGGACGTGCTCGAGAAGCATGCCGACGCCCTCAAGCTGGCCGGCTTCAGCCCCAACAGCGGCATCGGCGATCTCTACAGTGCCATCCAGTCGCTGCCCAGCGAACAGCAGGACGCGATCACCAGCGACATCGACGCTCTCTACAAAGAGCGCCCGCCGATGGCGATGGTCAACTCGCACAAGGGCATCACCAACCTGCATGTTCCCTCTGATGTGATCATCGACGCCTCCATGCCGGCAATGATTCGCGACTCGGGCAAGATGTGGGGAGCCGACGACGCCCTGCACGACGCCAAGGCAGTGATTCCCGACCGTTGCTACGCCGGCATCTACCAGGTCGTGATCGATGACTGCAAGCAGAACGGTGCCTTCGACCCGACCACCATGGGCAGCGTTCCCAACGTCGGCCTGATGGCACAGAAGGCCGAAGAGTACGGCTCTCACGACAAGACCTTCCAGATCCCGGCCGATGGCACCGTGGTCGTCACCGACGAAAACGGTCAGCAGCTGTTCAGCCACGACGTGGAAGCCGGCGATATCTGGCGCATGTGCCAGACCAAGGACGCGCCGATCCAGGATTGGGTCAAGCTCGCCGTCACGCGGGCTCGTGACAGCGGTAGCCCTGCCGTCTTCTGGCTGGACCCTCAGCGTGCTCACGACGCACAGTTGATCAAGAAGGTCGAAAGCTACCTCGAGGACCATGACACCAGTGGCCTCGACATTCGCATCATGGCGCCGGAAGACGCGATGCGCTTCTCTCTCGAACGCATTCGCAAGGGCGAGGACACCATCTCGGTCACCGGGAACGTGCTGCGCGACTACCTGACCGACTTGTTCCCGATCATGGAGCTCGGCACCAGTGCCAAGATGCTCTCCATCGTACCGCTGATGGAAGGCGGCGGGCTGTTCGAGACCGGTGCCGGCGGCAGCGCGCCCAAGCACGTGCAGCAGTTGCTGGAAGAGAACCACCTGCGCTGGGACTCGCTGGGTGAATTCCTGGCACTTGCCGCTTCGCTCGAGCACCTCGGCAAGACCTATGGCAACACCAAGGCCAAGGTTCTCGGCAAGACACTCGATCAGGCGACCGGCAAGTTCCTCGACGCGGACAAGTCACCCAAGCGCAAGGTCGGCGAGCTGGATAACCGCGGCAGCCACTTCTATCTCTCGCTCTACTGGTCCCAGGCGCTGGCCGCTCAGGATGAAGATGCCGAGCTGAAGGAGCAGTTCACCGAACTGGCCAAGTCGCTCGAAGCGGACGAAGCCAAGATCGTCAATGAACTCAACGAGGTGCAGGGCAAGCCGGTGGACATCCACGGCTACTACCATCCCGATCATGAGCTGGCCAGCAAGGCGATGCGCCCCAGCGCCACGCTGAACGCGGCTCTGGACGCACTCATGCAGCGTTGATGGCACTGCCCGAGCCAGCGGCGCCGGTTCGCACAGCCAGGCACTGATCAGCAGGCCCATGCTCCAGCATGGGCCTGTTGCGTTGGCCCCCTGGCAGCATGCGACGGACCGAAAAAAGCCCTCCACGAAGGGAGGGCCAAAACGTAGTACGCAGTGTGTGAGCCACTACGCGATGGAATCGGACATCCTTGCAGGTTCCTCGCCATCCATGGCTCACGATTACAAAAGATAACACATTAGCGACGTATCGTTTACCGACATCCGATACTTTTTCAGTAAGCTTCTGACTACATCAAGCGTCAGCACCTGCGATACCTGCGATCCACCGGGCGGTTTCTCGGATGATGAATAGTATCCGAGTCCGATTGTCGGGTATTTAACCTGGATCAATCTAGTCCCCCTCTCGCTATGTCACTGTGGTCGCCGTCGAGCAGGGAAGCGACCTTGATGCCCAAGCATCGCGCACAGGGACGTGTGGCAAGTCGCAGGGAGCTCGACAGGACACTGCAATGACGCAACGTCCGCAGCCCGGCCTCGGCCGGGCTTATTTATGTCTGGACCTCGTCAACGCCTTCTTCTACCACGATGATCTATTTTAGTCGGGGTACCATAGTTGCCAGGAGAAGGTATGACACCCCGCAAGACCAACTTCCCACTCGATCAATGCCGCTGTCATCTGGAAACCGGCCCCATCGTACTGGTGGGCTCGCAATGGCAGGCAGAGCGCAACCTGATAGTGATAGGCTGGCACATGATGCTCGGCTTCACGCCGGCACACTTCGGTTGCCTGATCACCGCCGCCAATCACAGCCACCGCCTCGTGCGCGGAAGCCGCGAGTGCACGATCAACATACCGACACTGGAACTGATCGACGCCGTGGTCGGGGTGGGCAATAGCGATGGTGATGCGCTCGATAAGTTCGATGCCTTCGGGCTGACACCGACACCGGGCAAGATCGTCTCAGCGCCACTCGTGGAGGAATGCTATGCCAGCTTCGAATGCCGCCTGGTCGACGACAGCCAGATAGACCGCCACGAGCTTTTCATCTGGGAGATCGTCAAAGCCCATGTCGATACCTCGTTCGACCTTGCCCGCACACTGCACTACCGCGGTCACGGCCGCTTCATGGTTGCCGGCGACGAGGTCGACCGCTCGGCGGATTTCAGGGTGCAGAATTTGTAATGCTTGAATTAGCGCTGTGGACACTTGGTTGACACATACAAAAAAACCGCCCTGATAGGCGGTTTCTTTCAAGGCCAAAAAAGCCTTTTAAATCAATATCTAAGCTATGGTGCCGACACCAGGAGTCGAACCCGGGACCTACTGATTACAAGTCAGTTGCTCTACCAACTGAGCTATGTCGGCATAGCATAGAAACGTTGGCGATGGCTGGGGTAGCAGGACTCGAACCTGCGAATGCCGATACCAAAAACCGGTGCCTTACCACTTGGCTATACCCCAGCAATGTGGTGGCCAGAGACGGAATCGAACCGCCGACACGAGGATTTTCAATCCACTGCTCTACCGACTGAGCTATCTGGCCCTTGCCAACGGGGACGTATTAAACCGAATTCCTCGGCGTGGGTCAAGTCTTTTCATTTCAAAAAGATGCCGACCACCGGGCCTATTGGCTCGGAGGCACGTAGCCCTCGGCCTGATCGGTCTCGCGGTTGTCCAGAAAGCGCTCCATCTGCTCCATGAGATAAGCGCGCGCATCGGGGTCCAGCAGGCTGAGATGCTTTTCGTTGATCAGACGGGTCTGCAGCGCCTGCCACTCATCCCACGCTTGCTTGGAAACGGTCTGCTGGATCTCCTGGCCCTTGGCGCCGGGAAGCGGCGGAAACGGCAGGGCATCGAGTTCCTTCTGGTACTTGCGGCAAAAGACGGTATCGCTCATGGCGCTGGCTCCTGAAAGTTGCGGTTCGTCATGGCACGGTTTCAAGTAACGGCTTGATCGAGCAGCGTCTTGACCGGTGCGGCCAATCCTACACTAGCCGGGGCCTGCACGTCGTACCACAATTCGCCCGTCTCGCCGACGCTGCTGAATGGCTCGTGCAGACGCGCGGGAGACGGCGTGATCACCAGCCGGAAGTGGCTGAACGTGTGCGTGAAGGCGGCACCGTCCGCTTCGCGTTGAGCCCGTGGAAAGCGCTGGTCGAGCCAGGCACGCAACGCCGCTTCGTCATCGAATTGCGGCAAGCTCCATAGCCCGCCCCACAGACCGCTCGCGGGCCGCTGCTGAAGGAACACGCGGCCCTCCGGGTCACGCAGTACCAGCATCCGCGTGGTACGTTCGGGCAGTGTCTTGCGCGGCTTGGATTCGGGGAAGCGCGTTTCCTCGCCACGCGCATGCGCCACGCACACATCGTTGAAGGGGCATAACAGACACGCGGGCTTGCCGCGGGTGCACAGCGTCGCTCCCACATCCATCATCGCCTGGGTGTAATCGGGCAGACGCTCCTCGGGCGTGTAACGCTCCGCCAGCACCCAGAGCTCACGCTCCACCGCCGGCCGACCGGGCCAGCCTTCCACGCCGTGCAGGCGAGTCAGCACACGCTTGACGTTACCGTCGAGAATCGGCGCGCGCCGGCCGGTACTGATGCTGATGATGGCGCCGGCCGTGGAGCGGCCGATGCCGGGAAGCGTGGACAGCGCCTCGACGCTGTCCACGGGGAATTCGCCGCCATGTTCCTCCACCACGACACGAGCAGCCTTGTGGAGGTTGCGGGCACGTGCGTAGTAGCCCAGGCCCGTCCACAAGTGCAGCACCTCGTCTTGCGGCGCCTCGGCCAGGGCAAACACATCGGGAAAGCGATCCATGAAGCGCTGGTAATATGGGATTACCGTGGCGACCTGGGTCTGCTGCAGCATGATTTCCGAGACCCAGACACGGTAGGGCGTCTTGTCGAACTGCCAGGGCAGCGTCTTGCGTCCATGCTCGTCGAACCATGCGAAGAGCCGCTGACGAAAGGCCTCGGCGGTAAGCGGAATGTCCTGCATTGTGCGTTATCGTCCAGACGGCGAAGACGCCGTCAAGCCATGGATGTCAGGTGTGAAGGTGTCAGGCACGACGGATACCAAAAAAAGCGCCGACGGGTGTCGGCGCAGGGACTGGCTTTGGGCTTTGCTCACTTGAATAGACCACGCAACTTGTCCCCGAGTTCCTTGGAGGCACCTTCACCCAGCGTTTCATCGATCTTGCGTGCGGTCTCGCTGTCGAGATGCTTGTCCAGCGCCTCGTCGACTTCCTCGCCGACCTCTCGCTTGGCCTTGTCCTCGGCCAGTGCCTCCAGCGTGTCCTGGAAGGCCTCGCGGTCGAAGCGGCACCATTCCTCCGGCGCTTCGCCCAGGCGGCCTTCACAATGCACCGGCAGGCTGACCTGCTGCAGGCGCGAGGTGACACGGCACGCCTGCTGGTCCGCCGTGTCGATGAAGCGCGCCTTGACGTCATAGTCGAAACGCTCGGTGGGAATGTTGAACGTCCCCGCTCCGGTCATCTCGATGCCCGGAATGCGAATCGTGAGGTCGTCGTTACGTGCCACGCCATCGGTGATATCGAGCGTGGCCGAGAGCGTATCGAAGGGTGTGTCCTCGCTCCACTCGCGATCCGAGCGCTCTCCATCGAGCAACGCTGCTGCCGTGCACAATTGCTTCGACACATTGACGTCGAGCATGGCGCCGTCGTCGATGCGCAATGACGCCGTGCCATTCAGGTGACGCTTGAGCGATTCGAGCCGGTTGGTACGCGAGGTCACGTCGCTCTCCAGGTTGAGACGGCCCCGCAACGGTGACGTCTCGCCAGTGGCATCCGCGTAGAGCGGCGCGATCTGTACATTGGAGAGCGATTCCGTGAACGCCATGCGCAGG
Organism: Chromohalobacter israelensis DSM 3043; assembly: GCF_000055785.1. Taxonomy (GTDB): domain Bacteria; phylum Pseudomonadota; class Gammaproteobacteria; order Pseudomonadales; family Halomonadaceae; genus Chromohalobacter; species Chromohalobacter israelensis. The sequence goes on along the minus strand of NC_007963.1, from coordinate 577,732 downwards.
GGCGACTGGCGCAGGTCCAGGCTACCCTGGGCATCGAGCGTGCCTTCGTAGAGCTTGGCGGTCAGCGATTCCAGGCGCTGCCGGCCGTCGCTGCCGGCAGCGCGCAGCGCGACGTCCGTCAGCGTCATGCCCTTGAGCATCATGGTGTCCAATGCCAGTTGACCATCGAGCGTCAGGCCGGACAGCCACTCGACGGGCAGCAGCTCCGCGCCCTCGGCGGCCGCATACGCCGGGGCGACGCCCAGCGTCTCGAGCAAGGCCGCCGTGTCCTCGGCGTCAGCTGCATCGTCCTCGTTACGGGACGCGGCGGCAGGCGGAAGGTAGGCATCCAGGTCGAGACGCTCGCCTTGCAGGTCGAAGCTCAGCCACTGGCCATCGAAGCCGGCCCCCAGCTCGCCGGTGAAGGTTTCCCCGTCGAGCAGCAGGCTCAGGTTCGAGAAATTGATACGCTCGAGGTCGCCGTGCACCGGGCTGGTGAACGCCACCTCGCTCAGCGCCTTGTCGTCGCCGGTTTCCGGCAGGGCCTCGAAACGCGTGAGCCAGTCACGCAGCGACAGGGGCGACAATTTGAGCTGGCCGGTATACTCCGGCGCACCGAGCAGGTCGGTAAAGCTCAGCGTCCCCGTGAGGTCCAGGTCATCATCGCCGCTCAGGGCAATGTCGCGCAGCTGTGCCGTTTGCGCATCGAGGTCGGCCTCGCCGTCGAACCCGAGGCTCAGTCCCAGGGGCTTGCCGTCCACGGCAGGATGGTGCAGGCGAGTATTCAGTCGGGCATCGTCGATCCGGTAATGCTGCCGCTGGGTCTCGGCCAGCAGATGGCCGATCTGCAGGTTGAGGCCCTGCGCCTGCTCGGAGAGCGCCGGCCACTGCGTGCTGGTTTCCAGGGTCACCTTGTTCAACTCATAGCGACCGTCGCTCAGGCCGAGGCGCACCCGACTCTTGAAGTTGACGTCGCTGGTCAGCGCAGGCGCCTGGCGTTCGAGCTCGAACGCCATCTGCAGGGGAAACGCCGCATCGGGGCTGACGTTACTGCCGTCCAGGCTGAGGCCCGACAGCGTCAGATCGAGGCCGCGCTGCGCATCGCGATAGTGCACGAGGCTGTCACGGACCTGGACACTTGCGATATCCAGCGCCACCGGCAGGCTGTCGGCGTTCTGATCGAGCCCGGGCCCTGCCGAGGCAGGCGCCAGGGCACGCTCCGCCTGGTCACCGCCGTTTTCCAGGCGGTCGAGCAGGACTTGCCAGTTCCCCCGGCCCTGGGCGTCGCGTTCCAGGTTGAGGCGCATGCCATCCAGTGTCAGCCCCTCCACGGCGACCTCGCCGGAAAGCAGCGGCGCGAATGCCACGCTGACCTCGGCGCGCTCGAATGCCGCGAAGGGCGCCTCTTCATGTGGCTGCTCGGGCAACCAGGCCTCGGCCTGTTCGACGCTGAAGCCCAGGCGCGGATAGAACGACCACGCCAGCTGCCCTTCCAGGTTGAGATCCAGGCCGCTCTGTTCGCGCACCGCCTCGACGAGGCGCGGCTTGAGGTCGTTGGGATCAAAGAAGGTGGTGATGTAAACCACGGCGCCGACCACGATCAGGGCCAACACCCCGACCACCGCCAATAATGCTCTCAGCAGCGCTCTCATCGGCGCCCTCCCTCTGACGCTAATGAATGGAATTCGTAATACGCCCCGTCGGCAGCGGGATGATAGCCGAGCCGAGTCAACAACAACTGGTCACCCATCATCAGTACCGTGCTCGGCACGCGCGGTGTGCAGGCTTCGTCTCGCGCCCGCTCGGCAATGAGCATCAAGAGACGCGAGCCCACGCCGCGATGGCGGGTTTCGGCACGTACGCAGAAATGCGATACCCACCATACGCCCTTTTCACGTTGCACGGCGACGGCGCCCAGACGCCGCGCATTGAACAATGCGCAGCAAAAGGTTCCTCCCTGGGCGAAATGCGCCTCGATGAAACGGTCGACGGGCGCGGGAAGGCGCTCGGCAGGAGCATCGCGGTAGATGCGCGCGAGATCCTGCGCCACCTGGGAATCCGTTTCCCACTGGGCGCGGTCGATTTCCTGCAAGGTCACCGGCATGCTGGCTCTCCCTGGACGATCTCCCTGGCCCCTGTCACGGACCCTCGAGCGATGGTGATGGGACGCGGGAATCGCCCCTGAACTCCCGGCATTGTAGCGGATGGCCGGGGCGATTCTCTATAATGACCGTTCCATGGCGCCGCGAGCCTTGCGCACCCGTCTTCATCGCGCGCCCCGTTCACGTTCGAAGTGCTGGAGATCCCCATGGCCGAGCGCGTCGCCACCGTGTCCCGCGACACCCACGAAACCCAGATCCAGGTGCACGTCAACCTCGACGGTCAGGGTCATTTCCAATGCGAGACCGGCGTGGCGTTCCTCGATCACATGCTCGACCAGGTCGCCCGGCACGGCCTGATCGATCTCGACATCCACGCCAAGGGCGACCTGCACATCGATGACCACCATACCGTCGAGGATCTGGGCATCACCCTGGGCCAGGCCGTCGCCCAGGCCATCGGCGACAAACGTGGCATCCGCCGTTACGGTCACGCCTACGTGCCGCTCGACGAAGCCCTGTCCCGCGTGGTGGTGGACTTCTCCGGGCGCCCCGGGTTGAGCATGGACGTCGAGTTCACGCGTGCCAGCATCGGCCGCTTCGACACGCAACTGTTCTGGGAGTTCTTCCAGGGGTTCGTCAATCACGCCCAGGTGACGCTGCATATCGACAACCTAAAGGGCTTCAACGCCCATCATCAGGCGGAAACCATCTTCAAGGCCTTCGGCCGTGCACTGCGCATGGCAGTGGAGCCCGACCCCCGCATGGCCGGGCGGATGCCCTCCACCAAAGGCAGCCTGTGAGGCTCTCATCACGCTAAGGAGCGAGCATGACGATCGCTGTCATCGATTACGGCATGGGCAATCTACACTCCGTCGCCAAGGCGCTGGAGCACGTCACGCATGAAAACGTGGTCATCACCGACGACTCGCGCAGCATCCGGGGCGCCAGCCGTCTGGTCCTGCCGGGCCAGGGGGCGATTCGCGACTGCATGAGCGAACTGCAGCGCAACGACCTGCAGGGCCTGGTGCAGGAGATCCTGCGTGCCCAGGGCAAGCCGCTGCTCGGCATCTGCGTCGGGCAGCAGATGCTGATGGAGGAAAGCGAGGAAAACGGCGGCGTGCCCTGTCTGGGCTACCTGCCCGGCCGCGTGCGGCATTTCGGGCGAGACCTGCATGACATCGACGGCCAGCGCCTGAAGGTCCCGCACATGGGCTGGAACCGTGTCACGCAGCGCCACGCGCACCCGCTCTGGGCGGGTATCGACGATGGCGCCCGCTTCTATTTCGTGCATAGCTACTATGTCGAGGCGCAAGAGGACGGCGATGTCTTCGGCACCACCGACTACGCCGGCCTGACGCCCCATGTCGCGACCGGGCGCGGCCCCGTCTTCGCCGTGCAGTTCCACCCCGAGAAGAGCGCCCACGACGGGCTGCGCTTGCTCGAGAATTTCGTCAACTGGGCTCCCTGAGCGCCCGCGCCGGACACGCCGCCCCAGGCGGCGCTACACGCATACCGAGAGGACACGTCATGCTGGTGATTCCCGCCATCGATCTCAAGGACGGCCAGTGCGTCCGCCTCAAGCAGGGGCGTATGGACGACTCGACCACCTACGGCGACGACCCGGTGGCCATGGCGGCGCGCTGGGTCGAGACCGGTGCCCGCCGCCTGCATCTGGTGGACCTCAACGGCGCCTTCGAAGGCAAGCCGGTGAACGCCGAGGCGGTAACCGCCATCGCCCGCGCGTACCCCGACTTGCCGATCCAGATCGGGGGCGGCATTCGCACCGCCGAGACCATCGAGGCATATCTCGAAGCGGGGGTTTCCTATGTGATCATCGGCACGCAGGCCGTCAAGGAGCCGGCATTCGTCGGCGAGATGTGCCGGCGCTTTCCGGGCCACGTGATCGTCGGGCTCGATGCCCGCGACGGCTATGTCGCCACCGATGGCTGGGCGGAGGTCTCGACGCTCAAGGCCGTGGACCTGGCCAAGCGTTTCGCCGACGACGGCGTCTCGTCGATCGTGTACACGGATATCGCCCGCGACGGCATGATGCAGGGCGTCAACATCGCCGCGACCGCCGAGCTGGCCCGCGAAGGCGGCCTGCCGGTCATCGCCTCGGGTGGCGTCACCCATCTGGGCGATATCGAAGCCCTGCTCGAGGTCGCGGATGCCGGTATCCTCGGCGCCATCACCGGCCGGGCCATCTATGAAGGCAAGCTCGACGTCGCCGAGGCCCAGCGCCTGTGCGACGCCCAACTGGCAACCCGGAGGAGCTGATCATGGCGCTCGCCAAACGCATCATCCCCTGTCTCGATGTCGATGCCGGTCGCGTGGTCAAGGGCGTCAACTTCGTCGGCATCCGCGATGCCGGCGATCCCGTCGAGGTCGCCAAACGCTACAATCAGCAAGGCGCCGACGAGATCACCTTCCTCGACATTACCGCCAGCGTCGAGGACCGCGGCACCACGGTGGAAATGGTCGAGCGCATCGCCGGCGAAGTCTTCATCCCGCTGACGGTGGGCGGCGGCATTCGTACCTGCGACGACATCCGCACCATGCTCAACGCGGGTGCCGACAAGGTGTCGATCAACACCGCGGCGGTCACCCATCCCGAGTTCGTGCATGAAGCGGCGGAGCGCTTTGGCAGCCAGTGCATCGTCGTGGCCATCGATGCCAAGCGGGTCAGTGCCGAGGGCGAGACGCCGCGCTGGGAGATCTTCACTCATGGCGGCCGTACCCCGACCGGACTGGATGCAGTGGAGTGGGCGCGCAAGATGGTCGACCTCGGTGCGGGCGAGCTGCTGCTGACCAGCATGGACCGCGACGGCACCAAGGCCGGCTTCGACATCGGCGTGACACGCGCCATTGCCGACGCCGTCAGCGTGCCGGTGATCGCTTCCGGCGGCGTCGGGGACCTGGATCACCTGGTCGCCGGCGTGAAGGAAGGCGGCGCCGATGCCGTCCTTGCCGCCAGCATCTTTCACTTCGGCGAGTACACCATCCCCGACGCCAAGCGCTACATGGCCGAACATGGCATCGAGATGCGCCTGTAGCGCGGCTGCCGAATCCGTACGGGGCCTCCATGCCCCGATGCTCGTCAAGCGTCGGCGCTGAGCCCCAGGTTGCTGACACCTTCGTTGCGCCCCAGACGCCGCAGTGCCTTGAGCGCGTCGCGCGTCAGCGGGGCTTCGACGCACTCCAGCACCGCCTCCTGGAAACCGTGTTCGTCGTCCATCAGCGGATGCTCGCGGACACGGGCCGCCAAACGCTCGGCGTCGTCGTCTTCCGCGCCATCGGTCATCTCGATGTAGGCATGCACGCCATCGCGCGACAGGCGGCTAACGTCGCGTGGAGCCTCGGGCGCCTCGCCGCGCAGCGCATCGAGCAACGCCGCCATCGCCATGACCACCTCCACCGCACGCCTCGCGCCGAAGCTGCCATCGCTTTCCGGCGGCTCCTGCGCGGCGAGCTTCTCGGCCTGCTTGTCGAAATCGATCGCCGCGTCCTTCACGGCCAGCGCTTCCCACGCCAGGTCGAGCACGTTGCGCAGCACCTTCGGATCGCCAACGCCGCTCATCTCGGCATACAGCGCATAGTTGGGCCACATGCGCTCGATCAAGGCCGCCATGAAGGCCAGTCGGCCACGGCTGGGCAGTGCTTCCAGGCGCGCATGGAAGCCGCCGGCGGACGATGTCATATCTGCATTCCTCCATGGCCACGTCAGGGCCAGAGCAAGTCTTCGGGGACGCGGCCACGGGCATCGAAGACGATCCCCTCGGCGCGCAGTTTCTCGTGCTGGCGCACCGCGCCGGTATGCTCGGTGACCCGCCGACTGGCATTGATCACCCGGTGCCATGGCAGTCCATGGCCGCTGGGCAAGTGGCGCATGGCACTTCCCACCATGCGCGCCGTGGCGGCGTCGGTCATCCCCGCCACTCGGCCATACGTGGTGACCCGCCCCTCGGGGATCTGGGCCACGATGGTATAGATCTGTTCAAGCACCTCGGCACGCGGCATGCTACATCTCCTGAGCCAGCCCCCGCTTGCCGGGGGCGAAAAGCTTTACCATCATGGGCGCATCATGCATATCTACTTTCTGCAACACGCGGACTTCCTCGGCCCGGCACGTTTCGCCGATTGGCTCACGGGCATGGGGCACAGCCACAATACCTGCCATCTATACGCCGACGAAGCACCGCCCGGTTTCGACAATTTCGATGCCTTGATCGTCCTGGATGCGCCCTTCGGCCTGCACGAGGCCCCGCCCGACTGGCTCAAGCGCGAGCGCAAGCTGATCGCGCGCGTGCTCAAGAGCGGCAAGCCCCTGCTCGGTGTCGGCGTCGGCGCCCAGTTGATCGCCGAAGCCCTGGGAGCCATCGTCTCGCCGGGCACCTATGCCGAACGCGGCTGGCAACGCATCACGCTGGCAGACGACAGCCCCTTCGACCTTCCCGAGCAATTCGAGGCGTTCCTCTGGCATCGCGATATCTTCGGGCTGCCGGAGGATGCCCTGCCCCTGGGCGCCAGCGCCGCGAGCCCGCTGCAGGGCTTCGCCTGGGACGGTGGCCGGGTGCTGGCCCTGCAATGCCACCTGGAGGCGACCGCCGACGCCGTCGAGGCACGCTACGCACACGCCGACACCCTCGACGACCCGCGTTCGACCGCGCGCGACACCTACCTGCAATCGCGCGAGGCGGTACTCGAGAATCCGCGTCGCTTCGACCGTCTGGCCCCCTTGCTCGACCGCGTGATGGTCGACTGGATGCGCCATGCACGCACGCCGTGACAGCAAGCACTAGCGAGGCAGCGCAGCCGACCAGTCACGCGCGAACGCCAGACAGCTCTCCCAGTCACCGACATGCAAGGCCTCATACGGTGACTGCTCGAGCTGGTAGCGATACATGGGATCGTAGTATTCGAGCATCAAGGGCGCGAGCCAGGCTTCATGCGCCTGGGTGTTGCCACGCTGGTGCTCGCGAAAGGCCAGCGCCTGCAGGCGTTGCAGGCGCTGGAAGCGCGCGCTTCCCAAGCGCTTGCGCACGCGCTTGAGGGCACTGGAAAGCTGCTTGCGCATGAGCGACCAGCCCAGCCATTCCCCGTAATGATCGCGATAGGTCCGCCACAGGGTATCGATATAGTCCTTGCGAATCTGCTCGAGGCGCCAGTCCAGCGGCATCTCCACCCGAATGCGGGGGGCCGTTTCCATGGTCTGCCAGAAGGACAGGGGGATATCCAACTGCCCGATCATGCGCGACTCGTCTTCCACCACGCAGCCGTGCGTGGCATGCGACAGCGCCGCGCCCAGCGCATGTTCGAAATCGATCTGCGAGGGGCCTTGCAGGGGATGCCGACCGAACGCCGATCCTTTGTGCCGGGCATGACCTTCCAGGTCGATACCGACGTCGAGGGACTGGACCAGCTCGGTCTTGGCGCAACCGGTCAGGCCGGCGACGACCAGCACAGGGCGCGCGGCCGCCGCCTCGATCTCGGCGTTCACGCACTGGCGCATGGCCTTCCAGCCGCCCTGGATGCGAGGCAGCGTGATGCCTGCCTCCTGTAGCCATTGCTGCGCGATGCGTGAACGCAAGCCACCCCGGAAACAGTAGATCACGGCATCGGGATGACGCTCGGCAAAGGCCCGCCAAGCCGCCACGCGACGCGCCTTGAGGTCACCGTCGACCAGGCGCTCGCCCAGCGCGATGGCGGCTCCCTGGCCGGCTTCCTTGTAGCGGATGCCCACGGCGTGCCGCTCGGCATCGTCCATCAGGGGAAGGTTGACGGCCCCGGGCAAGGCGCCCCTGGCGAACTCCACCGGGGCACGCACATCGATCAGGGGACGTTCGAGCAGGGCCATCTCCGGTGCGAGGTGCGGCAGGCTCACCCGCGCACCTCGATCAGGCTGGCACCGTCAGCAGGCCGCATTTCGCCGAAAGCTTCCAGCGCGAGGCCATGCTGACGCCCGATGCGTTCGACATCGTCCGCCCAGGCCGGATCGACGCTGAGCAGCAGCCCTCCCGAGGTCTGCGGGTCGCAGAGCCACTGCCAGTGCGCAGCATCCATGTCCGGCAAGGCCGTTCCCAGCGCCTGGCGATTGCGATGCGTTCCACCGGGCACCGCACCGCGCCGACGATAGGCCTCGGCCTCGGCGAGGCGCGGCAGCTTGGCGAAATTGATCCGTGCCTTGAGGCCGCTTGCCTGGCACACCTCGCTGAGATGCCCCGCCAACCCGAAGCCGGTGACATCGGTCATGGCATGCACACCCTGCACCTTGGCCAGCTCGATCCCGATGCGGTTGGCCTTGAGCATGGTCTTGCGAGCCAGCTCCTGATGGCCGGGCGCCAGCCAGCCACGCTTCTCGGCGGTGGTCAGCAGGCCCACGCCCAGCGGCTTGGTGAGATACAGCAGATCCCCGGGCTTGGCATGGCTGTTGAGCTTGAGATGCTCGAGATCCACCAGCCCGTTCACCGACAGGCCGAAGATCGGCTCGGGGGCATCGATGGAGTGCCCACCTGCCAGGGCCAGGCCGAGCTCGCGGCAGATCGACTGCGCACCGCCCACGACATCGCCGGCGATTTCGGCGGCCAGCGTGTCGATCGGCCACCCCAGGATGCCCAGCGCCATGATCGGCGTGCCGCCCATGGCGTAAACGTCGCTGATCGCGTTGATCGCGGCGATGCGCCCGAAGTCGAAGGGGTCGTCGACGATGGGCATGAAGAAATCGGTCGTCGAAATCAGTCCCCGGCCGTCCCCCAGGTCATAGACGGCAGCATCCTCGCGCCCCTGATTGCCGACGATCAGGCGCTTGTCGCTGGCTCCGGGACCTGCCTTGGCGAGGATACTGTCGAGCACGTCGGGGGCGATCTTGCAGCCACAACCGGCGCCGTGGCTGTATTGCGTCAGGCGGATGGCACTCATGCAGCACTCCTTGGCAAGGGTTTCCCTCATTCTACATGACCGGCACGCCGGCGTTTACAGGGCGTCCAGGGCATCGGCAAGCTTGTCGACGGCGATCACTTCCATACCCTCGGGCGCTTGCTTGGGGGCGTTGGCACGCGGCACGATGGCACGCTTGAAACCATGTTTCGCCGCCTCGACGATGCGTTCCTGACCACTGGGCACGGGGCGTATCTCGCCGGAGAGCCCGACCTCGCCGAAGGCCACCAGTTCACGTGGCAGATGGCGGTTCTGCAGGCTGGAGACGACGGCCAGCAGCACCGCCAGGTCCGCGCTGGTTTCGAGCACCTTGACGCCACCGACCACATTGAGAAAGACGTCCTGGTCGCCGGTGAACAGGCCGCCATGCTTGTGCAACACGGCCAGCAGCATGGCCAGACGGTTCTGATCGAGGCCCACGGCCACACGGCGCGGGTTGCCCAGGGCCGATTCGTCGAGCAATGCCTGAACCTCGACGAGAATCGGCCGCGTCCCCTCCCAGACCACCATCACCAGACTGCCGGGCGCCTGTTCTTCGGCGCGTGACAGGAAGATCGCGCTGGGGTTCTTCACTTCCTTGAGGCCGTGCTCGAGCATGGCGAAAACGCCCAGCTCGTTGACCGCGCCGAAGCGATTCTTCTGCCCCCGCAGGGTGCGAAAACGCGAGTCCGCGCCGCCCTCGAGCAGCAACGAGGCATCGATCATGTGCTCCAGCACCTTGGGGCCGGCCAGCGTGCCATCCTTGGTCACGTGTCCCACCAGCATCAGCACGGTGTTGCTCTGCTTGGCGAAACGCGTCAACGCCGCCGACGACTCGCGCACTTGCGCCACGCCGCCGGGTGCCGAGCTGATGTCCTCGAGGTGCATGGTCTGTATCGAGTCGATGATCAGGACGGCGGGCTTTTCACGCTCGGCGACCGCAAGCACCGTTTCGATGCTGGTCTCGGCCAGCATGTTGAGGCCCTTGACCGGCAACTGAAGTCGGTGCGCACGCATGGCGACCTGCGAGAGCGACTCCTCGCCGGTGACATACAACACCTTGTGAGACTGCGCCAGCTTGCAGGCGGTCTGCAGCAACAGGGTCGACTTGCCGGCCCCGGGGTTCCCCCCCAGCAACACCGCCGAGCCCGGCACGAGACCGCCACCCAGCACCCGGTCGAACTCCCCGAAGGTGGAAGAAAAGCGCGGCACCTCGGTCAGGTCGACCTCCCCCAGATCGACCACCTCGCGCGAGACCAGGCCCGCGTAACCGCTGCGCCCGGTGGTGGACGGCGACGGCGCATGCGGCCGGGCACTGCCCAGACGCACTTCACTGAGCGTGTTCCATTCCCGGCAGCTCGAACACTGCCCCTGCCACTTGCTGTATTCGGCACCGCACTCGGTGCACACGAAGGCGCTCTTCGCCTTGGCCATGTCGTCGCTCCTCGCTGATTACCGGCATTCTATCATTGCCGCCCGGGACCACACGGTATGCCCGGCCGCCGGCCAGACACGCAAAAGGCGGCCCGGAGGCCGCCTTTCGATGAGACGAGGAACGCGTTACGACTGGCGTTGCAGACGCAGCGTCTCGCCATTCTGGAAGCGCCGAAGCTGCGGGTCGATCAATTCCAGAGTATTGGCATCGAGCTTCTGGAAGTAGTAGATCTGCCCCTCGCCGTCCGGTGTCAGCTCGTAGACGGTGGCGTTGGGATCCTCGGCAGCACCATCGATGACCTCCCACTGACCTTCGTACTCTTCCGCCGGCGGGTTCTCCGGATGGTTGCGATACTCGGCACGGAGATCGAAAGTGCGCTCACTGGCCGGCGCCTGTTCATCACCCATCAGCTGCACTTCGAGGTCGATGCCGTCGCAGCTGCGGCAAGGCAACGTCCCGTTGTAGACGGTGGCCTGTTCCGCCTGCGCCGAGGCATCGGGCGTTTCCTGCTGGGTAGTGCCCGTGGCGCACCCCGCGAGCACGGCGAGCATGGCGGAACCGGCGAGCAACGTCCTGATCTGCATGATAGTCCTCCTAACCAATGGGTCCTGGGCCGTTCATGCGACCCGTGGGTGACAGCATAGCGTCATGCGCCAGCCTCGGACACCCTTTGCGCACCTGGATCTCAGGATAATGTCGGGTAGTCCGTGTACCCTTCGGCACCGCCACCGTAGAAGGTTGCCGGATCGGGCTCGTTGAGAGCGCTATCCCGGCGGAAGCGTTCGACGAGGTCCGGGTTGGCGATGTACGGGCGCCCGAAGGCCGCACCGTCACCCAGACCATTGCGAATCAGCGCCTCGGCACGCTCGGCGGTGTAGTGTCCGCAATAGATCAAGGTGCCCGGAAAGCGCTGGCGCAGCTCGCGGCGGAAGGTGTCGGTCAGTTGCGGTCCTTCACCGGTCCAGTCGGGCTCATTGACATGCAGGTAGGCGATGCCGCGGCGCGTCAGTTGCTCGGCCAGATAGAAGGCCATCGCCTCCGATTCATCGTCGCTCAGGCCGAAAATCTCGATGAACGGCGAGATACGGATTCCGACACGGTCGGCCCCCATCACCTCGCAGACGGCATCCACGACTTCCAGCACCAGGCGCGCCCGATTGACCAGGTTGCCGCCATAACGGTCGGTACGCTTGTTCGACCCGGTCGCCATGAACTGTTGCAACAGGTACGCATTGGCGGCGTGCACTTCGACCATGTCGAAACCTGCACGCCTGGCACGCTTGGCCGCCTGGCGATAATCATCGATCAGAGCCGGGATTTCTTCGGTCTCGAGCGCACGAGGCGTGCTGGTGGGATGCTGCCCCGAGCTGCCGTCCTCGAACTCAAGAAAGCAATTGGCCCCTTCGGCGCGCAAGGCGCTCGGCGCGACCGGCGGTTGTCCGCCCGGCTGAATCTTGTGGTGCGAGATGCGCCCCACGTGCCAGAGCTGCAGGGCAATCCGTCCACCGGCACGGTGCACGCTGTCCACGACCCCGCGCCAGCCGGCTTCCTGCTCGTCGGTGTAAATGCCCGGGGTGTACACATAGCCGCGTGCGGTCGGCGAGATGTTCGTTGCCTCGCTGATGATCAGGCCGGCATTGGCACGCTGCGCGTAATATGTCGCCTGCAGCGCCTTGGGCACCATGTCCGGGGTGCGCGCCCGTGTCAGTGGCGCCATCAGGACACGGTTGGGCAGCTCCAGCTTGCCCATGGTAAGTGGGGAAAGTAGCCGATCGTAGGCCATGTCGCCTCCTTGTAAGCGCTTGAAACCCTGTGATGTGCACTAGATGAGGTCGTTAGAGCACTAATCAAGGGGCCGAGCGTGACACGCTGATGACACTGCGGCATGCGACGCGCTGCACCTTGCGCCTGCCCGGGCGTCGCGTCACCATGGTGACCTACCTCTTCACTGCCTGTGCGAGCCCTCATGAGCAAGTTCTGGAGCCCTGCCGTGCGTGAGCTCACTCCCTATGTGCCGGGGGAGCAACCGCGCGAACGTCTGATCAAGTTGAACACCAACGAGAACCCTTACCCACCGGCGCCCGGCGTGGAGCAGGTGCTGCGCGAGTTTCCCGTCGATCACCTGCGCCTGTACCCCGACCCGAGCGCGACCGCGCTGCGCGAGGCCTTGGCGGAAACCTACGACGTCGCGACCGAACAGGTGTTCGTCGGCAATGGATCCGACGAGGTGCTGGCACTGGCCTTCCAGGCCTTCTTTCGTCAGTCGCGCCCCTTGCTGATGCCCGCCATCTCCTACAGCTTTTATCCGGTCTACTGCAAGCTCTATGACGTGGCGTACCGCAGCGTTGCGCTCGACGATCAGTGGCGCGTGCCGTTGACGGCCTTCGACACCGACAACGGCGGCATTGTCTTCGCCAACCCCAATGCACCGACCGGACACGGCCACTCGCGGGATGCCATCGCGGCCCTGCTCGAACGCAACACCGAGAGTGTCGTGCTGGTCGACGAAGCCTATGTGGATTTCGGCGGCGAAAGCGCGGTCCCTCTGGTCGAACGTTTCCCGAACCTGCTGGTCACGGGCACGTTCTCCAAGTCACGCAGCCTGGCGGGATTGCGTCTGGGTTATGCCATCGGCTCGCGCGAGCTGATCGAGGGGCTGGAAAGGGTCAAGGACTCCTTCAACTCTTTTCCCATCGACCGCATCACCATCGATGCCGGGATCGCCGCCCTGCATGATCGAGCCTACTTCGAGGCCTGTCGCGAGCGCGTCATCACCACGCGGGAGCGTACTCGCCAACGTCTCGAGTCGCTGGGTTTCGAGGTGATGCCGTCGCAGAGCAATTTTCTGTTCGTACGCCATGAGACTTACGAGGGCCGCGCAATCTTCGGTGAACTGCGCGAACGCGGCATCCTGGTGCGGCATTTCGACAAGGAAGCGCTGAGCGACTTCCTGCGTATCAGTATCGGAACGGAAGACGAGATGGACAGCCTCATCGAGGCACTGGAAGCGGTGTGCCGCTAAGCCGACAAGGCCTCGGCAGCTATTGGGCGGAGCATCCCGCACAAACCAAGGCGCCCGCACTGAGGCGGGCGCCGGGCCGGTTACATTGCTGACATCAGGCTAGCGTCTAGCCCAGGGCAGACAACTGCTGGGTGAGGTAACTGCTGGTCTGATTCATCTCGGCCACCATGCTATCGAGCTCCTGGAACTGGGTACGATAACGATCCACCGTGCTCGAGATACTGTCTTGCATCGAGGAATAACGCTCGTCGAGACGAGCCATCTGCTCCTCGGCACCGGTCACGGCATTCTCTACCATCCCGTTGTCACCAAGCATGGTGTCCAGCTCTTCCTCGGCCCGTCCTGCAATGCCCACCGTGTCGCCGGTTCCCGTGAACAAGGCCTGCAACTCGCCAGGCTGGTTCGCCATCACATCGTCGAGTTTCTCGTCGTCGACTTCCAGCTCACCGTCGACATTCATCGAAATGCCGATGTCGCTCAGGGTGTTCAGGCCGTCGCCCTCGACGCTCGAGGCCAAGGTACTCCGCAACTGCGTTTCCGCCATGCGGGTCGTCCCATCGCCCAGCAACTCTCCGGCATCGCCGCTTTCGGCATCGAAGCTGGTCAAGTCATCCGCCGTGGATTTCATGCTGTTATAGCTGTCGACGAACCCTGTGATGGCATCGCGGATGGCACCGTCGTCACGTTCCACCGTGACCGTGGACTGCCCGGTTTCCGACAGGCTCAGCGTGGTGCCCTGGATGGCCTCTTCGACCTGATTGCTGTCACTCGTGATGGCGATGCCGTTGACGTCCAGCTTGGCATCCTGTCCCTGGATTTCCGTCGCGGTATCCAGCGCCAAGCCATCGAGACCATTGAAGGTGACGCTATTGATACCGGCTTCCGCCCCCGTTGACTCGGAAGCTATTGCCAGCCGGCTCTGCGACCCATCGAACACGATCGAGGCCGAGACCCCTGAATCGCTTGCGTTGATGGCATCGCGCACATCACTTAGTGTGCTATCCGCCTCTACCGTAATGTTCTGCGCCGTCCCGTCATTCAGCGTGACATCCAGGCTCGCCTCGGCGCCCGCATTGAGCACCGCTTCTTCATCGACGCCCTGGGTGGCAATGCTCGATGCCGTGGCCAACTGTGTGACGTCCACGTCATAGCGCCCAGGCGGCGCATCGGGCGTCGCGGCGGCACTTACGCTGTCGCCCTCGACATCGCTGGTCACACTGTTGAAGAGTTCAGGATCGTTGAGATTGCTGGCCGAAGACTGGACCTTCGACAGCGCTCCCTGCAGCTGACCATAGGCGGAGATCTTTGCATCTTGATCGGCCTGCTGCTGTCGGATGGGCACGAGCTTCTGTTGCTCGGCTTCTTGGAGCTGGTCCAGCAGGCCATTGAGATCAAGTCCTGAACCAACACCCAGTGACGCGATGGAAGCCATACCACCTCTTCCCTTGTCAGGTGCGTGTCATCGCAAGCATACGTCTGCTGATGTCTGTGCCTCACCCTAGCAAATCACTCATGTGCCGAGGAAGAAGAAAGACGCATCTCAAGCATCATTCTCTTGAGTTCGAAGCGCTAAAGTTTTCGCTTCCTTGGCCGACACCCCGCGCCACCCGCCCACGAAAAAACCCCCGCTGGCCTGGGCCAACGGGGGTTTCCGGGATAAATGCCTGACGATGACCTACTCTCGCATGGGGAGGCCCCACACTACCATCGGCGCTGAGCGGTTTCACTGCTGAGTTCGGCATGGGGTCAGGTGGGACCCGCTCGCTATGGTCGTCAGGCGGAACTGGTGTCGATCGCCTCACCGAGGCCATCGACGCAATGGGAACAAGCCGACACGTTACGTCTCATGCGCACCCGGTCGTGTTCATACAAGACCCTTTGGGTGTTATATGGTCAAGCCTCACGGGCCATTAGTACACGTTAGCTCAACGCCTTGCAGCGCTTCCACACCGTGCCTATCAACCAGCTGGTCTCGCTGGGCCCTTCAGGAGGCTCGAGGCCTCGGGGAGATCTCATCTTGAAGGGGGCTTCCCGCTTAGATGCCTTCAGCGGTTATCCCGTCCGCACATAGCTACCCGGCAATGCCACTGGCGTGACAACCGGAACACCAGAGGTGCGTCCACTCCGGTCCTCTCGTACTAGGAGCAGCCCTTCTCAAATCTCCAACGCCCACGGCAGATAGGGACCGAACTGTCTCACGACGTTCTAAACCCAGCTCGCGTACCACTTTAAATGGCGAACAGCCATACCCTTGGGACCGACTTCAGCCCCAGGATGTGATGAGCCGACATCGAGGTGCCAAACACCGCCGTCGATGTGAACTCTTGGGCGGTATCAGCCTGTTATCCCCGGAGTACCTTTTATCCGTTGAGCGATGGCCCTTCCATACAGAACCACCGGATCACTAGAACCTACTTTCGTACCTGCTCGACGTGTCTGTCTCGCAGTCAAGCACCCTTATGCTCTTGCACTCATTGCACGATTTCCAACCGTGCTGAGGGTACCTTCGTGCTCCTCCGTTACGCTTTGGGAGGAGACCGCCCCAGTCAAACTACCCACCACACACTGTCCTCGACCCGGATAACGGGCCCAAGTTAGAACGCCGATGATGCCAGGCTGGTATTTCAAGGTTGGCTCCCCCGGGACTGGCGTCCCGGGTTCCAAGCCTCCCAGCTATCCTACACAAGCAACATCAGCGTCCAGTGTGAAGCTATAGTAAAGGTTCACGGGGTCTTTCCGTCTAGCCGCGGGGACACCGCATCTTCACGGCGATTTCAATTTCACTGAGTCTCGGGTGGAGACAGCGTGGCCATCATTACGCCATTCGTGCAGGTCGGAACTTACCCGACAAGGAATTTCGCTACCTTAGGACCGTTATAGTTACGGCCGCCGTTTACCGGGGCTTCGATCAAGCGCGTCGCCAAAGCTAACGCCATCACTTAACCTTCCGGCACCGGGCAGGCGTCACACCCTATACGTCCGCTTACGCGTTAGCAGAGTGCTGTGTTTTTAATAAACAGTTGCAGCCACCTGGTATCTTCGACCGGTGGCAGCTCGGGCCGCGAGGGCCGTCACCGCCACCGGCGCACCTTCTCCCGAAGTTACGGTGCCATTTTGCCTAGTTCCTTCACCCGAGTTCTCTCAAGCGCCTTGGGATTCTCACCCTGACCACCTGTGTCGGTTTGGGGTACGGTCGCATGTGATCTGAAGCTTAGAGGCTTTTCCTGGAAGCGTGGCATCGATGACTTCCAGACCGTAGTCTGTTCGTCTCGCCTCTCGGCCTTGAGGATCCGGATTTGCCTGAATCCTCGGCCTACGGGCTTTCACCAGGACAACCAACGCCTGGCTCACCTAGCCTTCTTCGTCCCCCCATCGCAATCACATCCGGTACGGGAATATTAACCCGTTTCCCATCGACTACGCCTTTCGGCCTCGCCTTAGGGGCCGACTCACTCTGCTCCGATTGACGTCGAACAGAAACCCTTGGTCTTCCGGCGGGGGCGGTTTTCACGCCCCTTATCGTTACTCATGTCAGCATTCGCACTCGTGATACCTCCAGCAAGCCTCTCGACTCACCTTCGCAGGCGTACACGACGCTCCTCTACCGCTCATCCTGAGGATGAGCCCGTAGCTTCGGCACCTGGTTTGAGCCCCGTTACATCTTCCGCGCAGGCCGACTCGACTAGTGAGCTATTACGCTTTCTTTAAAGGATGGCTGCTTCTAAGCCAACCTCCTAGCTGTCTAAGCCTTCCCACATCGTTTCCCACTTAACCAGGATTTTGGGGCCTTAGCTGACGGTCTGGGTTGTTTCCCTTTTCACAACGGACGTTAGCACCCGCTGTGTGTCTCCCACGCTGCACTCACCGGTATTCGGAGTTTGCCTCGGGTTGGTAAGCCGGGATGGCCCCCTAGCCGAAACAGTGCTCTACCCCCGGCGGTGATACGTGAGGCGCTACCTAAATAGCTTTCGAGGAGAACCAGCTATCTCCGGGCTTGATTAGCCTTTCACTCCGATCCACAGCTCATCCCAGCATTTTTCAACATACTTGGGTTCGGGCCTCCAGTTGATGTTACTCAACCTTCACCCTGGCCATGGATAGATCGCCCGGTTTCGGGTCTATATCCAGCGACTGGTCGCCCAGTTAAGACTCGGTTTCCCTACGCCTCCCCTACTCGGTTAAGCTCGCCACTGAATATAAGTCGCTGACCCATTATACAAAAGGTACGCGGTCACACGTCGAAACGTGCTCCCACTGCTTGTACGCATACGGTTTCAGGATCTATTTCACTCCCCTCTCCGGGGTTCTTTTCGCCTTTCCCTCACGGTACTGGTTCACTATCGGTCAGCCAGGAGTATTTAGCCTTGGAGGATGGTCCCCCCGTCTTCAGTCAAGGTTTCACGTGCCCCGACCTACTCGATTTCACCAATGCGGGTTTTCGGTTACGGGGCTATCACCCACTATGGCCGGCCTTTCCAGGCCGTTCACCTAACCGTGCATTGACTTAAGGGCTGGTCCCCGTTCGCTCGCCGCTACTGAGGGAATCTCGGTTGATTTCTTTTCCTCGGGGTACTTAGATGTTTCAGTTCCCCCGGTTCGCCTCCCGCACCTATGAATTCAGTACGGGATACTCATCTTGTGATGAGTGGGTTTCCCCATTCGGACATGCCCGGGTCGCAGGTTGTTTGCCACCTCACCGAGCCTTTTCGCAGGCTACAACGTCCTTCATCGCCTCTGGCTGCCTAGGCATCCACCGTATGCGCTTCATCGCTTGACCATATAACCCCAAAGGGTCTGATCGTGGATGAACACGATAATTGCCGGATACGCTTGAGACGTATCGTCTTGCTTTGTCAGCTTGTTCCACATTGTTAAAGAGCGTTAGAGCAAAAGCTCTAAGCGGTAGGCTTTACGGGAAAGCACACGGCTTAGGGCTTGATGAGTCGACTGTCGGGATGGTGGAGCCTACCGGGATCGAACCGGTGACCTCCTGCGTGCAAGGCAGGCGCTCTCCCAGCTGAGCTAAGGCCCCTTGTCGGCACATCTCTCGCGGCACGTGTCACCGAAAGGACATGCAATTTGTGTGAGACTAGGCGAAAGACAGCGCCGTATAGCCTGCTATACAAGGTGTCTTTCAACGACGTATCACGCAAATTTGGTGGGTCTGGGCAGACTTGAACAAAACCCGGCGACCTCACCCTCTCTTTATGTCACCCCAGGGGGTGCGCTCTAACCAACCGAGCGAGAGATGGTGGGTCTGGGCAGACTTGAACTGCCGACCTCACCCTTATCAGGGGTGCGCTCTAACCAACTGAGCTACAGACCCGTTGGTCACTGGGCGACTTCACTAGCCATTCCACAGTCGTTGCTCTGCTTCGATCAGGCAATTCATTGTGAGCGCTTACCCGGGCAGGGTGTGCACCGTCGTTTAAGGAGGTGATCCAGCCGCAGGTTCCCCTACGGCTACCTTGTTACGACTTCACCCCAGTCATGAACCACACCGTGGTGATCGCCCTCCGAAGTTAGGCTAACCACTTCTGGTGCAGTCCACTCCCATGGTGTGACGGGCGGTGTGTACAAGGCCCGGGAACGTATTCACCGTGCCATTCTGATGCACGATTACTAGCGATTCCGACTTCATGGAGTCGAGTTGCAGACTCCAATCCGGACTGAGGCCGGCTTTCTGGGATTGGCTTCACCTCGCGGCTTCGCAACCCTTTGTACCGGCCATTGTAGCACGTGTGTAGCCCTACCCGTAAGGGCCATGATGACTTGACGTCGTCCCCACCTTCCTCCGGTTTGTCACCGGCAGTCTCCCTAGAGTTCCCGACCGAATCGCTGGCAAATAGGGACAAGGGTTGCGCTCGTTACGGGACTTAACCCAACATTTCACAACACGAGCTGACGACAGCCATGCAGCACCTGTCTCTGCGCTCCCGAAGGCACCCCGGAATCTCTTCCGGGTTCGCAGGATGTCAAGGGTAGGTAAGGTTCTTCGCGTTGCATCGAATTAAACCACATGCTCCACCGCTTGTGCGGGCCCCCGTCAATTCATTTGAGTTTTAACCTTGCGGCCGTACTCCCCAGGCGGTCGACTTATCGCGTTAACTGCGCCACTAAGTCCTCAAGGGACCCAACGGCTAGTCGACATCGTTTACGGCGTGGACTACCAGGGTATCTAATCCTGTTTGCTACCCACGCTTTCGCACCTCAGCGTCAGTGTCAGTCCAGAAGGCCGCCTTCGCCACTGGTATTCCTCCCGATCTCTACGCATTTCACCGCTACACCGGGAATTCTACCTTCCTCTCCTGCACTCTAGCCTGCCCGTTCCGGATGCCGTTCCCAGGTTGAGCCCGGGGCTTTCACACCCGGCGTGACAAGCCGCCTACGCGCGCTTTACGCCCAGTAATTCCGATTAACGCTTGCACCCTCCGTATTACCGCGGCTGCTGGCACGGAGTTAGCCGGTGCTTCTTCTGTGGGTGATGTCGCTCTTGCCGGGTATTGGCCGACAAGCCTTCTTCCCCACTGAAAGTGCTTTACAACCCGAAAGCCTTCTTCACACACGCGGCATGGCTGGATCAGGCTTTCGCCCATTGTCCAATATTCCCCACTGCTGCCTCCCGTAGGAGTCTGGGCCGTGTCTCAGTCCCAGTGTGGCTGATCATCCTCTCAGACCAGCTACGGATCGTCGCCTTGGTGAGCCGTTACCCCACCAACCAGCTAATCCGACATAGGCTCATCCAATCGCGCGAGGTCCGAAGAGCCCCCGCTTTCTCCCGTAGGACGTATGCGGTATTAGCCTGGGTTTCCCCAGGTTATCCCCCACGACTGGGTAGATTCCTATGCATTACTCACCCGTCCGCCGCTCGTCAGCGTCCAGCAAGCTGGACCTGTTACCGCTCGACTTGCATGTGTTAGGCCTGCCGCCAGCGTTCAATCTGAGCCATGATCAAACTCTTCAGTTGAAAGTCTGATAGTCCGTTGAGCGGACCAAACTTGGTTCAAGACTAAAACGTTCTCAAAAAGACCCGAAGGTCTCTGACGAGTCGCTTGCCTTGATAGGTCGTGACTGGCACCCCTATCCCGGGCAAGCGCCCACATGAATTACCTGATCGACTTGTTAAAGAGCATCTCGTTTTCGCCAAAGCGCCTAACGAGGAAGGCGTATTCTACCGATACCGCCGTGATTGTCAAGGCAAAATGCTTGTCGGGACAATCCATCACCGCATCCGAACATTCGTGCGATGAGTGGCGACTCGCGAGGTGCGCATTTTACCGAAACCGGCGCGACTGTCAAGCGAGATCGTTCGAGGCGAACCTGAAAATCTCAAGCAAGTCAGTCACTTGCGAACCTCTTCCACCGCTGGCCACGAGGTCCGTCGCCGGCAGCGGATGCGTACTTTACGGATCCGCCGCCGTGAACGCAAGGGGTTTTTCGTCTCCTGCGCTCATGATGTTATCCACACCCACCCGTCGTGCCGCCTCGCCAACGACATGTGGATAACTCGACCGCTCGCGAGACCTTCAGCGCATCTTGCGCATGAGGGCGAACAACGGTCCGGAGACCACGTAGCAGCCGAACAGGATCAGCAGCATGAGCGACGGCTCAAGCGAGATGACCACGAACGCAAGCACGATGGCGAGCAGCACAACGAAAGGCACCGGGCCCTTGAAGTCGACTTCCTTGAAACTGTGGTAGCGGACGTTGCTGACCATCAAGACACCCGCTGCCGCCACGACGAAGGCGATGAACAGCTTGAAGCCCAGCGCGTCGGCATCGAATTTATGCAGCGTCCATACGCACCCCGCGACGAGCGCGGCCGCGGAAGGACTCGGCAATCCCACGAACCACTTCTTGTCGGTGCTGCCTATCTGCACGTTGAAGCGCGCCAAGCGCAGCGCAGCGCCGGAGACGAAGATGAATGCCGCGATCCAGCCAATCTTGCCGACATCCTGCAGTATCCAGGAGAACGCCACCAACGCGGGCGCCACACCGAACGAGACCATGTCGGCCAGGCTGTCGAACTCGGCGCCGAAGGCACTTTGCGTATTGGTCATCCTCGCCACGCGCCCATCGAGACCATCGAGCACCATCGCCACGAAGATCGCGATGGCGGCCCCGGAAAAATTGCCGTTCATGGCCGCGATGATGGAGAAGAACCCGGAGAACAGCGCCGAAAGCGTGAACAGGTTCGGCAACAGGTAAATGCCCCGCCGACGCACGCGCTTCCCGTTTTCGATGGTTTCCTCAATGATCTCGTCTTCGTCATGAAGCTCCGAACTCTCGGCCGAAACGT
Source organism: Chromohalobacter israelensis DSM 3043 (assembly GCF_000055785.1). Taxonomy (GTDB): domain Bacteria; phylum Pseudomonadota; class Gammaproteobacteria; order Pseudomonadales; family Halomonadaceae; genus Chromohalobacter; species Chromohalobacter israelensis. The sequence continues at coordinate 555,983 of NC_007963.1, read as the reverse complement.
TCTCGGCGTCAGCGTCCTTGGACGATTCCGGCGTGCGCGGTTCTTGCGTCATAAAAAAGTCATCCGTTGCCATGGGGCGCTCGTGATGAGCGTACCGCTATTCTACATACTGCCAGCCTAGTCGACAGTCGGGACCATTGACGACCGAAAACGCAAACGGGCGCGACCAGTGGTCGCGCCCGTTTCATGCCGTCCGTTTCAGGACGCTCAGTTCTTGCTCTTGTCGACCAGCTGATTCGCCGCGATCCAGGGCATCATGCCGCGCAGCTTCTCGCCGACCTGCTCGACGGGATGCTCGGCGTTCAGGCGACGACGCGCGTGCATCGACGGATAGTTGCTGTTGCCTTCGCTGATGAACATCTTGGCGTATTCACCGTTCTGGATGCGCTTCAGGGCATTGCGCATGGCTTCCCGCGACTGCTCGTTGATGACTTCCGGGCCCGTCACGTACTCGCCGTACTCCGCATTGTTGGAGATGGAGTAGTTCATGTTGGCGATGCCGCCTTCGTACATCAGGTCGACGATCAACTTGAGCTCGTGCAGACACTCGAAGTAGGCCATCTCGGGCTCGTACCCGGCCTCGGTCAGTGTCTCGAAACCGGCCTTGACCAGCTCGACCGCGCCACCGCACAGCACCGCCTGCTCGCCGAACAGATCGGTTTCCGTTTCATCCTTGAAGGTCGTTTCGATGATGCCGCTACGACCGCCACCCACGCCGGCGGCGTACGACAGTGCCAGTTCCTTGGCCTGCCCCGTGGCATCCTGCTGCACGGCGATCAGGTCCGGAACGCCTGCGCCCCGCACGAACTCGGAGCGAACCGTGTGACCCGGCGCCTTGGGCGCGATCATGATCACGTCCAGATCCGCGCGCGGCGTCACCTGGTTGTAGTGGATGTTGAAGCCATGCGCGAAAGCCAGCGTCGCGCCTTGCTTAAGGTTGGGCGCGATGTCCTGCTCGTAGATGGCTTTCTGGTTCTCGTCCGGCGCCAGCAGCATCAGCACGTCGGCGGTCTTGCAGGCGTCAGGAACGGAAGCGACCTTGAAGCCGGCCGCTTCGGCCTTGGCCACCGACGAAGACCCCGGACGCAGTGCCACGGTGACGTCGACGCCGGACTCCTTGAGGTTATGCGCATGAGCATGCCCCTGGGAGCCATAGCCCACGATGGTGACGTTCTTCGCCTGGATCAGCGAGAGGTCGCAATCTTTGTCGTAATAAACGCGCATGTCGTACTCCAGATATCGAAGAAGAAACGTGTGAAGTGTCAGCGTTGATGGCTTTCCGCCGTAGCGTCGTCTATCGCGACGCTTTGATGCCACCTTACGCCAGGCCATGCGTTGCGTAAAACGCTATATTTGCAATACCGTATGCCGGAAATTGAAATGATGCCGCCATGGATACACGCCCCTATCAGCAGTTCCTCAGCCTCGCCGAGACCTTGCATTTCGGTCGCTCCAGCGAAGCCTGCCATGTCAGCCCCTCGACATTGAGCCGCACCATCCGCCAGTTGGAGACGCAGCTCGGCGTGACACTGTTCGAGCGGGACAACCGCAGCGTTCGCCTGACCCATGAAGGCCGACTGTTCCAGCGTTATGCACGCGACGCCCTGGAGCAATGGGACGTGCTGCGGCACTCCCTGATGGCGGAGAGCCGCCAGCTCGCCGGGGAAATCAGCATCTACTGCTCGGTGACCGCCAGCTACAGCTTTCTCTACGAGTTGCTCAGCGAGTTTCGTCTGCGTCACCCCCGTATCGAGCTCAAGCTGCATACCGGCGATCCCGCCAGCGCGGTATCGCGCGTGCTCAGCGGCGAAGAGGACATGTCCATCACGGCGCGGCCCGAGACACTGCCCGCGCACCTGGCGTTCAAGCCGATCGCCACCTCGCCGCTACTGTTCATCGCCCCGCGTGACATGCCGCAATGGCTGGCCACCCTCACCGCAACCACGGAAGCGGAGAGCTGGGGCAGCATCCCGATGATCCTGTCCGAATCGGGGCTCGCCCGTGACCGCACGGACGCCTGGTTCCGGCAATTGGGCATCAAGCCTCACATCTACGCCCAGGTCGCGGGCAACGAGGCCATCGTCAGCATGGTCGGGCTGGGCTTCGGCGTCGGCGTGGTGCCGCAGATCGTGGTCGACAACAGCCCCTTGGCCGAGCGGATACAGGTTCTCGACGTCGAACCCGGCTTGACGCCTTACGAGGTCGGCCTTTGCGTGACCGAGAAAAAGCTTCGCAATCCCTTGGTCAAGGCGCTTTGGTCGCAGATCCAGTAGCCCCGGTTGGAATGCAAAAAGGCCGCTCCGAAGAGCGGCCTTGGTGCTGCATGGCTCGAGATGGCGCCCGGGCCTAGAGGCTGAGCACCTTGTCGCCACGCGAAATGCCGGATACCCCGGTACGTGCGACCTCGAGAATACCGATCGGCGCCATGGCCTGGACGAAGGCATCCAGCTTGCCGGCATCGCCGGTGATCTGGACCGTGTAGACGCTCGGCGTGACGTCGACGATCTGGGCACGGAAGATGTCCACCGTCCGCTTGACCTCGTCGCGACTCGCCCCCAGCGCCTTCACCTTGACCAGCATCAGCTCTCGCTCGATGTGGTTGCCCTCGGTCAAGTCGACGAGCTTGACCACATCGATGAGCTTGTTGAGGTGCTTGGTGATCTGCTCGATCACGCGATCGTCGCCCACCGTGGTCACCGTCAGCCGCGACAGCGTCGGGTCCTCGGTCGGCGCGACGTTGAGGGTTTCGATGTTGAAGTTGCGCTGCGAAAACAGGCCCACCACGCGGGACAGGGCGCCGGGTTCGTTTTCCAGCAGGATCGAGATGATGTGGCGCATCAGGTCCGCTCCGTCTTCGAAAGCAGCATGTCACGCATGGCGCCCAAAGGCACCTGCATCGGGTAGACGTGTTCACGAGGATCGACATCGACATCCAGGAACACCAGTTCGTCGTTGTCGGCGAACATGCGTTCCAGTGCCGCGTCGAGCTGGTCGTGGCGTTCCACCTTGAGCGCCGTGAAGCCGTAGGCTTCGATCAACTTGTGGAAATCCGGCAGCGATTCCATGTAGGAATGCGCATGCCGCGACTTGTAGTTGAGATCCTGCCACTGGCGCACCATGCCCAGCGACCCGTTGTTGAGATTGATGATCTTCACTCCGGTGCCGAACTGCTTACAGGTCGACAACTCCTGCATCATCATCTGAAAGCTGCCTTCCCCCGTGAAGCAGACGACGATGTCGTCGGGGAAGTTCTGCTTGATGCCCATCGCCGCCGGAAACCCGAAGCCCATCGTGCCCAGGCCCCCGGACGTGATCCAGCGGTTGGGCTTGTCGAACTTGTAGTACTGTGCCGCGAACATCTGGTGCTGGCCGACGTCGGTGGTCACGAACGCCTCGCCGCGCGTGATGTGATACACCGCCTCGACGACCTCCTGCGGTTTGAGGCGTTCGCCCGGCTGGGACGGCTCGTAGAGCTTGCCCTCGCGCTCGGCGCGCCAGCCGTCGATGGTCGCCCACCACTCCGGCAGGGCTTCCGCATTGGCCATTTCACGACCTTGCAGCAGGCTGATCATCTCATTGATCACGCTGTCTGCCGGCCCCACGATCGGCACATCGGCGCGCACCGTCTTGGAAATCGAGCTGGGGTCGATATCCACGTGCACGATCTTGGCGGTGGGGCAGAACTTGGACGTATTGTTGGTCACGCGATCATCGAAGCGCGCGCCGATGGCGATGATCAGATCGGCATGGTGCATGGCCATGTTGGCCTCGTAGCTGCCATGCATGCCCAGCCAGCTCAGCGATTGCGCATCGGTCTGCGGATAGGCGCCGATCCCCATCAGCGTGGTGGTGATCGGGAAGCCCAGGCGACGCACCAGTGCGGTCAGGTTCTCGCTGGCGCCGCTGGTGACGATGCCACCCCCGGTATAGAACACCGGACGCCGTGCCTTGAGCATCATGTCCACGGCCTTCTTGATCTGGCCGCTGTGCCCCCGCGTGACCGGGTTGTAGGAGCGAATCTTGACCTTCTTCGGATAGACGTACTCATAACGCTCGGTGGGCGCCGTCATATCCTTGGGAATGTCCACGACCACCGGCCCGGGACGACCGGTCGAGGCGAGGTAATAGGCCTTCTTGAGCACCTCGGGAATTTCCGAGGGATGCTTGATGGCGAAGCTGTGCTTCACGATGGGCCGTGTCACGCCCACGATATCGGTTTCCTGGAAGGCGTCTTCACCGATCAGGTGGCTGGCCACCTGGCCACACAGCACGACCATGGGAATCGAGTCCATGTAGGCGGTGGCAATGCCGGTCACGGCATTGGTCGCCCCGGGGCCGGACGTGACCAGCACCGTGCCCGGCTTGCCCGAGGCACGGGCATAGCCATCGGCGGCGTGAGTGGCGGCCTGCTCATGGCGAACCAGAATGTGTTTGACCTTGTCCTGGCGAAACAGCGCGTCATAGATGTGCAACGCCGCGCCGCCGGGATAGCCATAGATACGCTCGACGCCCTCATCCTGCAGGAAGCGGGCGATCATATCGGCGCCGGAAAGCAATTCCACTGGTAGTTCTCCCCTGGAGATAGCGAGTGCCATTTCGCCGTCACGTTACGGACGACGAAGTGTCGATGCGGCGGTACGCCGCTGCCGGCTGCGCCGGCACCTGATGCCATGCCCTGGCGTCCTTCGGCCCGGATAGGGCCTGCACTCTATTCGCAACGGATCGCTGCGTCGGGGGTGGCCGGACAAGGCGGTTAGCCCGTGCCCGGAATATCCTTCGACAGGCGGGTAGAGGTTGACACCTACCCTTCACGCGACAAGTCGGGGATCGCCCGGTCGAGGCCGCGCCCGCAATCAGGAACCTTCAAGATTCCAATAGCGTCACGGGACTGTCAACCGTCAGCCACCGGAAGGACGGCAGGGAGAGGGGTATCGACGCCCCGGATGCGCGTGAGGCGCGACTAAAGTTGCACACTGCATGAGTGGTCACGCACTTACCCGAGATGCTGTACTGACTAACGCTGATTCGATTCAGCACCATTCCAATGGACGCGGACTGCAGCTACCGACACGGAGAGCAACCTCATGTCCAACATCCTCAAATGGTCGCTCTTTGTGGCCATGGCCGGCTTCCTGTTCGGCTTCGATACCGCCGTCATCTCCGGCGCGGACAAACCCATCCAGACGCTCTGGGGCCTCAGCGACCTGCAGCATGGCCTGTTCATCATGTCGATGGCTCTGTGGGGGACGGTGATCGGGGCCCTCTTCGGCAACTGGCCGACCGACCGGCTGGGGCGACGCCCCACCCTGCTGATCATCGGCGTGCTGTACCTGGTGTCGGCCATCGGCTCGGCGCTGGCGACCGACCCTCTTTGGTTCTCGGCCTTCCGGTTGATCGGCGGCTTCGGCGTGGGCATGTCGACCGTCGCCGCTCCCGCCTACATTTCCGAGATCGCGCCCGCCGATCGACGCGGCCAGCTCGTCGCCCTGTACCAATTCAACGTGGTGTTCGGCATCTTCATGGCCTATGTCTCCAATGCCACCCTCGGGGCCCTGCTGGACGCCGACGCCTGGCGCTGGATGGTGGGTATCGAGGCGCTGCCCGCGCTCGTCTACACCCTGCTGGTCTTCCTGGTGCCACGCAGTCCACGCTGGCTGGTCCTCAACCGCAACGACGACGTCGCTGCGGCCCATGTGCTGCGACAGATCGATCCCGAGGTCGATACCGACCGGCAGATCGCCGAGATCCGCAGCGCCGATGAGCGCGACCAGCAGGCTCGCAGCCGGTTCTTCTCGAAGCGTTATCGACTGCCTATCCTGCTGGCCTTCCTGATGGCGTTCTTCAACCAGTTCACCGGCATCAACTTCGTGCTGTACTACGCGCCCCGCATCCTCGAATCCGCCGAGCTGGGCAGCAACGCGGCACTGTTATCGACCGCCGGCATCGGTCTGATCATGGTGCTTTTCACCATGCTGGGCATCGCCCTGATCGACCGCCTGGGCAGGCGTACGTTGATGTACATAGGCTCGGCGGGCTACCTGGTCTCGCTGTCGATCATTTCGCATGCCTTCTTCACCGACGACCTGGGCGGGGCACTGATTCCCTTGCAGCTTTGCGTGTTCGTGGCCGCCCACGGTATCAGCCAGGGCACCGTCATCTGGGTCTTCATTTCGGAAATCTTCCCCAACCGGGAACGCGCGCGAGGCCAGTCGCTGGGCAGCTTCACCCACTGGTTCTTCGCCGCCGCCATCACCCTGGTCACCCCTTGGGTGCTGGGCGCCTTCAGTGGCGGTCCGGTCTTCGCTTTCTTCGCGGTGATGATGGTCCTGCAGGTACTGTTCGTGGCCTTGTTGATGCCCGAGACCAAGGGCGTATCGCTGGAGGACATTCAAAAGCGCCTGACCGCCGGGACAGCGTCCTGAACGCGCGCTGCTGCTGCGTTGCAGCGCCCGCATAGCGGCATGAAAAAAACCCGCCCCCGAAGGGGCGGGCTTTTCCGGCACTGGCGAGCGCCAGCTTTACTTGGCAAAGGCCAGATGACCATCCTCGGCCGTCACCTTGATGGTATCGCCCGCCGCAAAGTTGCCGGCGAGCAGCTCCTGCGCCAGCGGGTTTTCGATCCGGCTCTGGATGGCACGCTTGAGCGGACGCGCACCGAATACCGGATCGAAGCCGACCACCGCCAATTGTGCCAGGGCATCGTCGCTGACCTCGAGACGGATCTCGCGCTCGGCGAGACGCGCCTTGAGGCGTTCGAGCTGGATGCCGGCAATGGACTGGATCTGCTCCTGGCCCAGTGCGTGGAACACCACCACTTCGTCGATGCGGTTGATCAGCTCCGGACGGAAATGATCGCCCACGACTCCCATGACGGCATCGCGCATCGCGCCATAATCGGCATCGTCGCCGCCCATGCGCTGAATGATGTCCGATCCCAGGTTGGAGGTCATCACGATCACCGTATTGCGGAAATCCACCGTGCGCCCCTGTCCATCGGTGAGACGGCCGTCCTCGAGCACCTGGAGCAGGATATTGAAGACATCCGCGTGCGCCTTCTCGACCTCGTCGAGCAGCAGCACGGAGTAAGGCTTGCGGCGTACCGCTTCGGTCAGGTAACCGCCTTCTTCGTATCCCACATAGCCCGGCGGCGCCCCGATCAGCCGCGCCACGGAATGCTTCTCCATGAACTCGGACATGTCGATGCGCACCATGGCCTCCTCGGTATCGAAGAGGAAGCTGGCGAGCGACTTGCACAGCTCGGTCTTGCCTACCCCGGTGGGCCCCAGGAACAGGAAGGACCCATTGGGACGTCCCGGATCGGCGAGTCCCGCACGCGAACGCCGCACGGCATTGGCCACGGCGGTCACCGCCTCATCCTGCCCGATCACGCGCTCGTGCAGCGCCTCTTCCATGCGCAGCAATTTGTCGCGTTCGCCTTCGAGCATCTTGGACACCGGAATCCCCGTCCAGCGAGAGACCACCTCGGCGATCTCCTCTTCGGTGACGTTGGAACGCAGCAGTTGATGCTTGGCGGTATCGGTTTCCTGCTCGCTCGCCTCGGCGATCTGCTTCTCGAGCTTGGGAATCACCCCGTATTGCAGCTCGGACATGCGGCCCAGATCCCCCTGACGGCGTGCCGCCTCGAGATCGATACGCGCCTGCTCGAGCTCCGCCTTGAACTGTGCCGCCCCCTGGATGCTGGCCTTCTCGGCTTTCCACACCTCTTCGAGGTCGGCGTACTCGCGCTCTAGCGACTCGATCTGCGCTTCGAGCGAGTCGAGGCGCTTCTTGGTGGCCTCGTCGGTCTCCTTCTTCAGCGCTTCGCGCTCCATCTTGAGCTGAATCAGCCGCCGGTCGAGACGGTCCATCTCCTCGGGCATGGAGTCGAGTTCCATGCGGATCCGGGAGGCCGCCTCGTCGATCAGGTCGATGGCCTTGTCGGGCAACTGACGATCGGTGATGTAGCGGGTCGACAGCTTGGCCGCGGCGATGATGGCACCATCGGTGATATCGACACCATGATGGACCTCGTAACGCTCCTTGAGGCCACGCAGGATCGCCACGGTGTCTTCTTCGTTGGGCTCGTCGACCAGGACTTTCTGGAAACGCCGTTCGAGTGCCGCATCCTTCTCGATGTGCTGACGATATTCGTCCAGCGTAGTGGCCCCGACGCAGTGCAATTCGCCCCGCGCCAATGCCGGCTTGAGCATGTTGCCGGCGTCCATCGCGCCCTCGGCCTTGCCGGCGCCGACCATGGTATGCAGCTCATCGACGAACAGGATGACACGCCCCTCCTCCTTGGCCAGCTCCCCGAGCACGGCCTTGAGACGTTCCTCGAACTCGCCCCGGTACTTGGCGCCAGCCAGCAACGAGCCCATGTCCAGCGCCAGCACACGCTTGTCCTTGAGGCCCTCGGGCACCTCGCCATTGACGATGCGCTGCGCCAGCCCCTCGACGATGGCGGTCTTGCCCACACCGGGCTCGCCGATCAATACCGGATTGTTCTTGGTACGCCGCTGCAGCACCTGGATCGTGCGGCGGATCTCGTCGTCACGACCGATCACCGGATCGAGCTTGCCCTCTCCGGCGCGCTGGGTCAGGTCGGTGGTGTACTTGTCCAGGGCCTCGCGGCTCTCCTCGGCCGAGGCATCATCCACCTTGCTGCCTCCGCGCAGACTGTCGATGGCACTCCGCACGGACTGGACATCCAGACCGGCCTGCTGGAGCACCTTGCTGATGGCGCTTTTCATTTCCAATGCCGCCAGCACCACCAGCTCGCTGGCGATGTATTGGTCGCCACGTTTCTGCGCTTCGCGATCGGCGAAGTTGAACAGCCGCGCCAGTTCCTGCCCCATGGTCACATTGCCATCGAACTGGCCGACACTGGGCAAGCCATCGAGGTATTGGGACAGGCCGTCGCGCAGCCGCGCGGTATCGCCGCCGGCCTTCTGCACCAGTCCCTTGATGCCGCTTTCCTGCGCTTCGACGAGCGCCATCAGCACATGCCCGGGATCGAGCTGATTGTGACTGCGCCCCACTGCCAGGGATTGTGCCTCGGCCAGGGCGTTCTGCAGCTTGCTGGTCATTCGATCGATTCGCATCGAACCCTCCTCCAATGCGGCGCACCGGCGCGCGCCGCCAAGTCATTTCATGTTGACATCATCAATGGAGGTATGCTGGAGGCGTTTCAAGTCACTGGCGTGCAAAAAACGTTCCGCCAGCGCGAAAGGAGACGAGCGGCGTTAGCGCAGCCAGATCACGCTGGCCATGCGGCCGGTGTTGCCGTCGTCGCGGCGGTGGGAATAGAAGCGCGGTTCGCAGGCGGTACAGAAGTGCCCCCCGCCGATATGGCCGACGCCCAGACGTTCGAGACGCAGCCTCGCCAGGCGATAGAGGTCCGCCATGTAATGGCCGAGCCGATAGGGACTGGGCTCGAAGGCGCTTTCCGCTTCCGGCTGCACGGCCACGAACGTATCGAACACCTCGGCACCCACCTCGAACTGCGCCTTGGAGATCGCCGGCCCCAGCCAGGCCATGAGGTCGTCCGGCGCCACGCCCAGCGCAGCAACACTGGCCTCCAGCACGCCGCCGGCCAGACTCCGCCAGCCGGCGTGCGCCACGCCCACCCGGGTACCCTGACGGTCGCAGAAGAAGACCGGCAGGCAATCGGCCGTCAGCACCACGCAGGCATGGCCGGTATCGAAGGCCACCGAGGCATCCGCACGCGGCGCGTGCTCGGCAAAGTCGGCACGATACTCCTGCTGCACGTTGGCCCCGTGCACTTGTTCCAGCCACAGCAAGGGACGCTCGTCGTCGAGTTCGGCGCTCAAGCGACGGCGACAGGCCTCGACCGTGACGGGATCGTCGCCGACGTGATCCGCCGGGTTGAAGGACGCGAAAGCGCCCTGGCTGGGCCCGCTCTCGCGCGTGGTCACGAATGCGCCGACCGTGCTCGGCGCCGGCCAGTCGGGCAAGATCAGGGTGGGGCGTTCGCTCATGACAGGCTCACTCAGGTCGGCGTGTCGGCTGCATCGCGCAGGAAATCCAGCAACATCAGCATATCGTCGGGCAAGGGCGCGCGAAACGTCAGCGTCTCGCCCGTGCCGGGATGCACGAAGGCCAGTTTGCGAGCATGCAGCGCCTGACGCGGAAAATGACGCAGCACGTCCTTCAGTGCGTCGGTGGCGCCGGCCGGCATCTTGAGGCGCCCGGCATAGACCGGATCGCCGATCAGCGGAAAGCGCCGATGCGCCATATGCACGCGAATCTGGTGGGTGCGCCCGGTTTCGAGCCGGCAGCGCACATGGGTGTGAGCGGGAAAGCGCTCCACCACGCGGTAATGCGTCACCGCCGGCTTGCCCGACGGGGTGACCGCCTGGCGCTTGCGATCCTTGGGATGGCGGCCGATCGGTGCATCGACACTGCCACCGGCCGTCATCCTGCCGGTCACCACGGCATCGTACTCACGCGATACCGTACGTGCCTGCAACTGCTCGACCAGCGAGGCATGCGCAGCCAGCGTCTTGGCAACCACCATCAGGCCGGTGGTGTCCTTGTCGAGACGATGCACGATCCCGGCACGGGGCAGTTGCATCTGTCCCGGCGCATGGTGCAGCAAGGCATTGAGCAAGGTGCCATCGGGATTGCCGGCGGCCGGATGCACGACCAGCCCCGCGGGCTTGTCGATGACCAGAACATCGTCGTCTTCGTGGACGATCGACAGCGCCATGGCCTGCGGTGCGAAGCGCGTGTCTTCCTCGAGCGTGGCCTCGAGCGTCAGCCGCTCGCCACCGAACAGCTTGTCCTTGGGCCGCGCAGGCGCGCCGTCCCGGGTCAATGCGCCCGACTTGATCCAGGCCTTGAGACGCTCGCGGGAGAAGTCCGCGAACAGCTCGGCGGCGGCTTGATCCAGGCGCAGGCCGATCATGGTGTCGGGGACGCGTTCTTCTCGCTGCACGGTATCTGCCATGGCAATGCTCGGTTCCATTTCGCCACTGGGGGCGTTTGCTTTATAGTGACTCCGAACTGGCGGATTCTAGCACGGCCGCCCCGTATTGGTTGAACGAGGATGACGATGCGACTCCCTTCACTTGGCACGTTCGGTGCGTTGCTACTGAGCGGCGCGCTGCTCGCCGGTTGCGCCAGCAACGAGCCGGCACCGGACCTGCAAGAGCAGGAGCTCTACCAGCAAGCGCAATCGGCGCTCGATGCCGGGCGGTACAGCACGGCCGTGACACGCCTCGAAGCGCTGGACACACGCTACCCCTTCGGACGCTACGCCGAGCAGGCTCAACTGGAGCTGATCTACGCGTATTACCAGACCGAAGACTGGGAACAGGCACGCGCCGCCGCCAGCCGTTTCATCCGCTTGCATCCCGACCACGCCCAGGTCGACTACGCTTACTACATGCGCGGGCTCGCGGCCTATCAAGCCGGCCGTTTCAGTCTCGAAGGGCTCGAGCTGATCGACATCTCCAAGCGCGATCTGGGCGCCACGCGCGACGCCAACGTCGACTTCGGCGAGCTGGTCCGCCGTTTTCCGGACAGCCCTTATGCGGCCGACGCCCGCCAGCGCATCGTCTACCTGCGCAACGTCCTCTCGCGTCACGAGCTGCAGGTCGCCGACTTCTACCTGCGCAAGGGCGCCTACCTGGCGGCCATCAACCGTGGCGAGTGGGTACTCCAGCACTATCCGCAGACCCCTGCCACGCGCGATGCCCTCGCCGTCATGGTCGAAGGCTACCTGGGGCTGGACATGCGTGATCGCGCGCGTACCGTCCTGCAGACGCTGATCAAGAACGATCCCGACAATGCACGTCTCGATGGCAACACCTTCGAGCCCGAGCACGTCGACGCCGAACCATTGACGCTGAACGACTGACAGCCGGGGTCGAGCGTTCGGACGCGAACCGCTCTATCAGGCCACAGGCTAGACGCCCCCGCCGCTCATGCCGGCGGGGGCGTCTTTCATGCTGCGTCGCCGGAGACCGGGATCACTCCCCCGGCGCCCAGCCATTGACGATGGGATAGCGACGGTCGCGCCCGAAGCCACGCACCGTCACCCGCACGCCCACCGGCGCCTGACGCCGCTTGTACTCGGAGCGGTCGACCAGCTTCACGACCTTGTAGACATCCTCGCTGGCGAAACCGGCATCGATGATCGCCTCGGCGCTCATGTCGCCCTCGATGTAGCGCTCGAGGATCGCGTCCAGTTCGTCATAGGCAGGCAGCGAATCGCTATCCGCCTGATCCGGGGCCAGCTCGGCGGAGGGCGGGCGCGTGATGACGCGCTCGGGAATGGCCGGTGCCTGGGCATTGCGCCATTTGGCCAGGCGATACACCCATGTCTTGTAGACATCCTTGAGCGCATTGTAGCCGCCCACCATGTCGCCATAGAGCGTGGCATAACCCACGGCCATCTCGCTCTTGTTGCCGGTGCTCAGCACCATCAGTCCTTTCTTGTTGGAGAGCGCCATCAACAGCACGCCGCGACAACGCGACTGCAGGTTTTCTTCGGTGGTATCACGCTCGGTTCCGGCGAAGCTCTCGCGCAGCGTATCGGTGAAGGCCTCCACCATCGGCGCGATCGGCATGACCTCGTAATGCACCCCGAGCAGCTCGGCCTGCGCCGCCGCATCCGCCTTGGAGATATCCGCCGTGTAGTGATAGGGCATCATCACCGCCTGGACACGCTCGGGCCCCAGGGCGTCGACCGCGATGGCCAGCGACAGTGCCGAGTCGATACCGCCGGAAAGTCCCAGCACCACGCCCTGAAAGCGATTCTTGTTGACGTAATCGCGCAGCCCGGTGACCAGCGCGCAATAGAGACTCTCCTCCGAGCTCAACAGCGGCTCGCACTCGCCCGCCTCGGGCTGCCAGCCCCCCGAGGCGTCGGTGAAGCGTACCGGCATCAGGCCCACTTCCCAGAACGGCGCACGTACCGCGACCTGGCCGCTGGCGTCGAGCACCAGGGAGCCTCCGTCGAAGACCAGCTCGTCCTGGCCGCCGACCTGGTTGAGATAGACCACGGGGCGCGTCACCGCCCGAGCACGCTCGGCGAACAGGCGCTCCCGTTCCAGCGGCTTGTCGCGGTGATAGGGCGAGGCATTGAGCGTGACCACGATATCGGCGCCGGCATCGACGCTCCGGGCCACCGGCCCGCCGTCCCACAGGTCCTCGCAGATCAACACGCCGAGCCTGGCGCCACGGTGTTCGATGACCAGCGGCGATGCGCCCGGCGCGAAATACCGCTGTTCGTCGAACACCTGGTAATTGGGCAGTGCCTGCTTGGCGTACTCGCCGAGCCATTCCCCGTCGTACAGCACGCCGGCGAGATTGTGTAGCCGCCCATCGCGCTTGCCCGGATAGCCGATGATCACCATCACGTCGCGCGCCACCTTGCGCGCCATCTGCTCGCGGGCCTGCTCGAGCCGCGACTCCATCGACTCGCGGAACAACAGGTCTTCCGGGGGATAGCCGGTCAGAAACAGTTCAGGGAAGACCACCACGTCGGCACGGTGTTCGATGCGCGCTTCGCGCACGGCTTCAATGGCCTGCGCGGTATTGCCGGGGATATCGCCCACCAGCGGGTCGAGCTGGGCCATCACCAGAGTCAGGTCTTGCATGAGCGAAAAGCGCCTCTCTCATTGCGATTGGCAGGGAGTCAGGCCGTGTTAACGACCGCATGTCGGCATTGTCACGCAAGGCTGGCCCGCTGGCAAAAAGTGCCGCCGTCAGGTGTCCAGTCGATAAGGGGCGGGATCGACGACCGGTGTGCGTTGCAGCAACTGATCGGCCAGCAGACGCGTCGACGCCGGTGCCAGCACCAGGCCATTGCGATAGTGTCCGGCATTGACCCAGAGGCCCTCGACGCCCGGTACCGCACCGATGCGGGGCACCCCATCCGGCGAGCCGGGGCGCAACCCCGCCCAGTGATGTTCCACCGGGCAGTCGGCCAGCCCCGGCACGATGGACAGCGCGCTGTCATAGAGAGAGCCCTTGGCGGCCTCGGTGGTACGCTTGTCGAATCCTACCTCTTCGAGCGTGGAACCGGCGACGACACGCCCGTCGCCCCGGGGAATCACATAGCGACCATCTTTCAACACCACGCGCTCGACCAGCCCCGGCGGCGCCTTGAACAGGATCATCTGCCCGCGCACCGGGCGCACGGGCAGCGCCACATCGACGCTCGCCAGCAGCTGGCTGGCCCAGGCACCGCCACATACCACCACGCATTCGGCCGTTTCGTGTCCCGCCGAGGTGCGCACCCCCTGGATGCGTCCCGCCGATGCCACCAGTTCCTCGACATCGACGTGCTCGCGCAGCGCCACGTTGGGCATCGCCTGCAAGCGGGCACGCAACGCGCGACACAGGCGCGGATTGCGGATGCTGCCCAGGGTCGGCATCCACAGCGCCGACTCGACGCCCGGCGCGGCATTGGGCTCCTTGGCGTAGATCGTCTCCGGCCCGACCCGCTGCAGGGGCTTGCCTTCCTGGCGCGCCCAGTCGAGCGCCCGCTCTTCATCGTCGACACGCAGGTACAAGAGCCCCCGCTGGCGGTATTCGGGGTCGATGCCGGTTTCCTCCAGCAGGCGCAGCGACAACTCGGGGTAGGCCCCTTCGGAATAACGCGACAACGTGGAAATCGGCGCGCTGTAGCGCCAGGGATACAACGGGGAGACGATGCCACCGCCGGCCCAGGAGGCCTCACGGCCGCACTCGCCGCGCTCGAGCAGGGTGACGCGGCGGCCGGCATCGGCGAGTTGCAGGGCCGTCATCATGCCGATGACGCCGCCCCCGACGATCAAGAATTCACTCACAGGGACACTCGTTCTTGGCTGGCGAAACCCGCAATCTATCATGCGACGCTCAGCAAGGCAGCGCCTGCCATTGCTTGACTCTCAATGTGTCACCAGCATTTTTCTGGCTGTTTTTGCCCGGTATCGTACAACTTCAGCACGCCACATTGATCCCCGCTTTGGCTATTGATACGTGTGGCCTTCAGCAGAAACCCGTCCCCCTTATTTTTATCGGGATTAGGTAGGGACTCGAATTTGTACACCCTCTCAGGGTCTTTTGCGCCTGTCATCGACTCCGGCAATGTGGCATCGGTATCGTAAATACTGTTTTGCGTGTACTGACGCTCCATCCAGTACGCCAGCTGCATCAGCGTGGCCTGGGCATCGGCCCGCTGCGCCTTGCGCACATGCTCGGTGTACGCGGGAATGGCGATCGCCGCCAGGATGCCGATGATGACCATGACGATCATCAGCTCGATCAGGGTAAAACCGCGGGTTCGACGCATCGAACAGCCTCCAGTGATGGCGAAAACATGACGCTCAACGCATGATCGCACGCCACGCGGCCCGCGACGCCGCCGGACGGACCACCTGCGTAGCGTCGTTATCGGCATCCTGCGCATCAGCTTGAGCCAGTGCCTGGGCCGTCTTGCGCGCGACATCCAGCGTCACGCGCCGCGTGAGCACCGCATGCGTCACCGCGCGTTGCCCCCACGCGAAGGCCGTCACGCCGAATACCACCCGACACGAAGGCCCCGACTCGGGGCACCGGCTTTCCAGCACGGCGAGCGTGACTCGCGGCGGCTCGCTGACCCCCGCCGGTAGCGGGGCACCGCTATCGCCATATGCCAGCCCATCGCGTCGCCAGCGCTCGGCCGACCACTGCACGGCACGTTGCGTACGCTCGGCCAGGCAGTCACGTGCCGTGCATTCTCCCGCCGCGTCGGGCAGCGTGACGGCCGCATGGCGCAACCGCCACTCGCCTTCCTCGAGTGCGGCCTCCGCGGCCTGGAACGCCACTTGGCGGTCCATGAGATTACGCGCCATGCGCTCCTGCAATACCGCCCCTTGCAGCCCGGAAACGGCCAGCGCCGTCATCGCCATCAGCAGGACGAGCGCGATGACCAGCGTCATCCCGCGCTGCGACAGCGGCACGACGGTGCTCATGACGCCCCCTCCTCGTGCGGGTGCAAGGCGTTGCGAAGCGCCACCGCCGTGGTATAGACGCGATACAGGCGGTGATCCGGTGCCGTCACTCTCTCGCCGTCGAAGACATAGGAGGACGCTGTGTCGACGAGTCCATCCTGCGGCGAGGCCACGAGCAACTCGGCGCTGACACCCGTCACCTTCGTCCAGTCGTTCACCTGGGCAGCGCGTCGCCAGCCATCCGCCACGAAGTAACGCAGCGCCAGATCCACGACGAGCGCGTCCAGCGGCTGGGGCGGGGTGTCGTCCACCGCACAGGTCAGCCCGCCGTCTTCGCGCAAGGCAAACCGGGCGCGCGACGCGTCGCCACGCCCGAGCCTTGCGCCCAGGCAATCCTGCATGGTGCCGTCGGCGCTGCCATAGTAGCGGACTTGTATGCTGTCGTTGCTGCCCGTCACGCTGGCCTTCGCGGCAAAATGAGCGGTCGCGGGGAACGCCTCTGTCAGCCCACGTGGTGCATAGCCTGCCTTGCGCAGTTCCCGGGTCAGCACATCGGTGACGAACCGGCCGCTTTCCTGCATCTGGGCCAGTTGCGTCTGCATGCGGTACTGATGCTGATAGGCAAGGAACAGATCGACGACACCGACCAGTACCAGCATGCCGATGGCCAGGCTCACCATCAGCTCGACCAGCGACACGCCATGCTGACGGCGACCGCCGCCCGACGACCCTCGCTCAGAGACGCGTTTGCAGGCGGTACTCACGCGTATCGTCGTCCTGCTCCCATGTATCGCGATGCGCATGCCACATGATCCGTACCGTTGCCGTCGCCACCTCTTCATCTCCCGCCACCGCGATGCAGCCTTGCGCCTGCGGCAAGACGAGGCGAAGCCCCGTCAGCCAGTTGCGTACCTGCTGCGAGGCGGCCGTCGCAGGCGTATCGCTGCACGGCAACTCGTACTTTCCGGCGACCGCGCCGCGGCGATCGATACGCAAGCGCTCGAGCATGGCCGCGGCGCGCTGTACCGCCTGGGATTCGTTATCGGCTCGACGCTGGGCCTGCAATGCCTGAGCCTGAGTGGCCGCCAGCCCCAGCATGCCGAACGACAGAATGAACAGCGTGACCAGGACTTCGATCAGGCTGAAGCCATGCCATGCGCGCGGAAGCCTGCGCGCCCTGTGCGTTCGTGCCATGCCCTTTGCCCGATTGATGGATGCCTTTTTCAAATATATAAGTAAAGTCTTAACAATGGTAGGACACCCGATGAACGGCATGCAACGTGGCATGACATTACTCGAACTGCTCGTGCTCATCGTCATCCTTGGCTTGCTGGCCACCCAGGGCATGCCCGCGATGGGGCAACTGCTACGCGAGCAGCGCCTGCAGGCTGCCAGCCACGCGCTCTACCAGACCCTGTATTACACCCGTAGCGAAGCCATTCGTCAGGGCGTGCCGGTCATGCTGGTGAGTGAGGAAAACGGATGGGAGCAAGGCTGGCGCGTGTTCGCCGATCGCGACGACGATGGTCGACAAGGGCCCTCGGAGCCGACCTTGCGTGCCGGCGGCGGGCTCGCGAACGGGCTGCGGCTACGCGCCAATCAGCCCTTGCGACGCTACGTGCGCTACGCGCCAAACGGTTATTCGCTGCGCGCTTCGGGCAGCTTCCAGATCGGCAGTTTCTACCTGTGCACGGCGACGGCCACGACACCCGCGCGCCGCATCGTGTTGAGCCGTGGCGGACGCGTACGCATTGAACGACTCCCGGAAGGCGATGCCGCCTGTGCGCGCTGATTCAGTCATCGGCGCCATACGAGAGTCCCTCCAGCGTCCAGTCGCCACCGCCGACGCCACCATCCGTACCGCCACCCCCGGTGCCCACGCTCGACTCCATCAGTGCCTCGTCGTAATGGATGTCGCCGCTGCCGGACACCTCGACGCGCCGACCTTTCACGGCGCCGAAAAGTGCCCCGCTCCCGCCAACATTGACGGTGCTGTACGGCGCGAAAATGGTGCCCTTGAAGGTGGAACTGCCGCTGATATTGACGCCGGCATTCCAGCCGCTGGCGCCACCATCATCATAGGTCGAGTAAATGGACAGAACCGGATTGCCCTCGTCATCGGTCGGGCTGTCGGAGGCGACATCGAGGCCGCTTGGGAGATTGAAACGCCCCGAGGTGATGATCTTCAGCGAACTGCCCTCGGCGACACTGAACGAAGCGCCGCCGCCTATATCGATACCGCCCTTGACGTAGAGCGTCATATCGCCGCCATCGACGATGAAGTTGGCACTGCCGCCCAGCGAGAAGCTATCCAGCACCAGCACATTGGTGGGCTCGGGAAAAACGCCAGCGACCGTAACGTCGCGTGTAACCCGGTAGCGTTCGGGGTTGGGTACACTGTTGTTATTACGATCGGACGGCACCTGAAGACCATTAGGCGTCAAGGTATACGTCTGATTGCCGCCGCCGATCGCCAGCCTCCCCGACGAGGCATAGGGCGAGAGAGCATCGGCCAGCTCGCCGATGGTCGCGCCTTCCCGTGTCGTGAAGGCATCGCAACTCGATGTCGCCACCGTCCCCACGCCAGGGGACGCTCGCTCGATGCTTCCGCCCACCTGCTCGGTCACGTCGCGATTACTCGTCGTGCGCACGACCGGCGCAGTGGCGCTGCCCTCGATGCGCGAACTCCAGTTGCCGGTGACGATTTCCGTGTTCGCCGCGACATCCCCCTGTATGCGGCCACTACTGGTCAAGCGCACCGCCTGGCGAGAAGCGACATTGCCCAAAATGCTGGAACCGCCCCCGCTGATGACGACATCGCCATTGGCCTGGATGTCGCCATGGATCGACGCCGATCCACTGGCCGTGACGTTACCCGTGGCACGCACCTGGCCGTAGATCGGCGACGATCCGCTGAGCGTCACGTTGCCGTTTTCGTCGGCATTCGTCGACACCAGCCCCTGCGTTCCATCGCGGTTGTACTCGCCTCCGCCCAGGTTGGCACCATAGCGCCCCTTGCGAGAATCGTAGCTGTCGATCCGACCGCTGCCGCTGAGGGACACCCCCTCGCAGCCGAGCAGGACCTCACGGTAGGCACCGCCGGCCTCATCGCCGCCTCCGACATTGAACTCGGCCTGGAAACTCGAAAAGCCGACATTCTGATCATTGCCGTCGACCCAGTTGCTTCCCGAGAAAGTGACTCGAACTGTGTCCTCGTCGAGCTTTTCGACGCTTTCAACCATGGGACGAGTGTACTGGCTCGGCGAGAGAGCACTGCGATCTCTCCACGGTGTCGTGGACATGTCATCCACGCCTGGCTTCCAGGTAGTGCCATTCTCCGCATTGGGCATCAGTTGATCATTCACGTACTGCCGTATGTCACGTGCCCATTGCATATCGCCGCGCAAGAGATGCAGAAATGCCTCGTCGGCCCCTAATTGGGCATCGCTGGTCCGCAGGTAATGCCCTGCTTGGCGCTCCTGGTAACGGCCCAGTGACATGCCAGCCACGACCATGCCCGTGGCGATGGTCAGAAGCGCGAGACCGATGACGAGCACGAAGCCGTTTTCTCTAGGATGCATCCGCGCCTCCCTCGGACTGACCCGCGTAGCGTGAGCTCAAGTGATAGCGCAATGTCCTGACGGTACAGTTCTGAAGATCGCGGCAAGGGGCATAGTTCAGTGTGACCCGCACACAGGGAGTCGTAGCGGCACTGCAGATCCCCGAGGTGTCGAATGCGACGCTTGTCACGCCTGGCGTGGCAAGCGTCAAAATCTGACTGCCATTGCAATCGAGCGACGTCACCCCCTGGCTGGAATCGACACTCCATGTCCAGTTCGAATCGCCGCTTTTGCGACATCCGGCAGGCGTAGCACTCGCCGGTAACGCGAACGGCGTGACCGTCAACGCCGCGCCTTCTTCGGTCACCTCGATATCTCTGGCCATGGCCACCGCACGCGACATTGATTGATGCACGAAAAGCAGGTCGTTTTGCAGTGTGTTAATCGTGTCCCGCTGCTCGCGAAGACCGCTTATAGCCTGGTATGCCGACACAGTACCCACGAGGATGATCAAACCTAGAAACATGCTGATCATCATTTCGATCAGCGTGAAGCCTCGTTGGCGATGTTGGTGATTCATCCTATCCCCCCTTGCATGGCAGGAAGGCCACCAAATGTACGTGCGGGGAAGCATCCTCTTCACTATTCGGCTCTTCACGCCCCTGCCAAGTGACCTTGAGGTCATAAAGGCCATTATTGCCGGTCTCTTCTCCACTTCCATCGGGAGAGGGAAGACCGCCCACCTGGGCGACATCCTTCTGCCACTGACTCAAAAGGGTCTTACAAGCCTCATCCTGCTGCGCCCAGGCACGCTCGTTCATGTCCCGGACCATGATGGTGGCGATTGTCGTATCGAGACTTTCACGAGCGGCCTGCAAGGAGGTGAGCTGCATCGCGGCGAGCCCCAGCATGCCGATGGAGAGAATGGTCAGCGCCACCAGCACTTCGATCAGACCGAAGCCGCGCTGGGCATGGGGCGAAGACTGCAGCGGCGGTGCCATCATGAGCCACACCCCGCGCCCGGCTCGGCGACATAGGCCCGTCCGGTCACCTCCAGGCACACCTGGCGTGAGGTGCCGTCCGGCAATGCCGCATGGCTGAGGCGCCACTCGGTGCCACCACCGGGATATCCAAGTTCATCGAAGCTTACGCTGGCAGGTGGCGAGGGGTTATCAGCGATGTCGAGTCGCGGGGATAACGCTTGATGAACGACGATCGTATCCTTTTTGTCATCATCGGAAGCGGCCTGCAACAGCCAGCCCTGCGTCCATCCCTTGCCCCCGCATGACGCGCCATCAGCGCTCGCACACAGCGTGACATCGGCCTCGCGCATGATGGCCTCGCCGCGCGCCAGACGCAGCGCCGCCACCAGTTCATTGCTCGCCGAAACCAATTGCTGGCGATATTGCAGGCGCTGAAAGCTGGGCAGCGCCATACTCGCCAGGATCGCGAAGATCACCAGTACGATAAGCAGTTCGAGAAGGGAGAAGCCGCGCACGTTCGGAACGCGGCGAATGCGGCAAGCAAGATGCGGCACGTACGGCTTCCTGATGGTTGGAACGGAGTATCGCGCACGCGGCAGGGAGAGAGGCCCCAAGCGCCCCTCCAATGTAGCGTATTTTGCAACCAATTGTAACGCACGCCGCGACACGCCCGAGCTCGCATCGGGCGTGTCGCGCGGGATCACTCGCTGGCGATGACGCGCTCGCGCAGCTCCTGGGGCATGGAGAAGGTGATGTTTTCCGCTTGTCCGGCAAGCTCGTCGGGTGCCTCGGCGCCCAGTGACTGGAGTCGCTCGATGACCGCCTGCACGAGTACCTCCGGCGCGCTGGCGCCGGCCGTGATGCCGATGGCGCTCACGTCGGTCAGCCATTCGGGACGGATCTGCTCGGCGGTATCGATCAGGTATGCCGGTGTGCCGGTGCGCTCGGCCAATTCACGCAAGCGATTGGAGTTGGAACTGTTGGGGCTGCCCACCACCAGCACCAGGTCGCTCTCGCTGGCCAGCCCGCGCACCGCGTCCTGACGATTCTGGGTGGCATAGCAGATGTCATCCTTGCGCGGCCCGTCGATCTGCGGAAACTTGGCGCGCAGGGCATCGATGACCCGCGAGGTGTCATCCATGGAGAGCGTGGTCTGGGTGACGAACGCCAACCGCTCGGGACCGTTGACCTCGAGGTTCTCCACGTCCGCCTCGTCCTCGACCAGATAGATCTGCCCGCCGAACGAGGTATCGTAGCGGCCCATGGTGCCTTCGACCTCGGGATGGCCGGCATGCCCGATGAGCACGCATTCCTGGCCCCGCTTGGCATAGCGCAGGACTTCCATGTGCACCTTGGTGACCAGCGGACAGGTGGCGTCGAAGATGCGCAGGCCACGCCGCTCGGCTTCCTGCTGCACCGCGCGCGAGACCCCGTGGGCGGAGAAGATGACGATCACGTCGTCGGGCACTTCATGCAGCTCCTCGACGAACACCGCCCCGCGCTCGCGCAGGCTGTCCACCACGAAGCGGTTGTGCACAACTTCATGACGTACGTAGATGGGCGGCCCGAAGACGTCGAGCGCACGATTGACGATCTCGATGGCGCGGTCGACGCCAGCGCAGAAACCGCGTGGATTGGCCAGCTTGATTTGCATGCTTACCTTGCCTCGATGCACGGCGGCATCGTGTCGATGGGCGACGGACGCCCGTCAAAGCTTAATGGGTCGTGGCCGGGCGGACATCGATCACTTCCACCTCGAAGATCAGGGTACGCCCCGCCAGCGGGTGATTGAAGTCCACATCGACATGACGCTCGTCGATGTCGGCGATCACGCCGGGCAATTCGCCACCCCCGGGATCGGTGAAGGACATCACCGTCCCCACCTCGAGTTCGTCCTCGAACTGGTCGCGCGGCAGACGCTGCACGTTCTGGGGATTGTGCTGACCGAAGCCGTGCTCCGGCGTGATGGTGAAACGACCGCTCTCGCCCCCGGTCATCCCCTTGAGCGGTGCCTCGAAGCCCGGCGGCAGATTGCCGTCGCCAACCTGGAACGTCGCGGCCTCTTTCTCGCGGGTGGAATCGATCACCGTGTCATCTTCCAGCTTGACGGTGAAATGCAGGGTCACTTCCATCCCGTCGTCGATACGGTAGTCACTCATGAGGCGTCTCTTTTTGCGTCGTGTTTCGCCGGTCATCGCGCAGGGATGCCAGAATCAGGCCCATGGCCCCCAAGGTGATGGCGGTGTCCGCCAAGTTAAAGGCGGGAAAGTAATAGTCTTGCCAGTGGAACGACAGGAAGTCGACCACATAGCCGTGCACCAGACGGTCATACAGGTTGCCCAGCGCTCCGCCGATGACCAGCACGATGGCAATGGCCGAGAGCCGCTCATGCGCCTTGAGACGCGTCAGCCACACGGTCAGGCCGATGCTCACACCGATGGCGATGGCCGCGAACAGCCACCGTTGCCAACCGGCATGCTCGGCCAGGAAACTGAACGCCGCGCCGGTATTGTGCAAGAGGGTCAGGTTGAACACCGGCAGTACCTCGACCGGCTGGCCGTACACCAGGTAGGCGCTGGCCACGAACTTGCTGCCCAGATCGAGGACGACGACCAGCAAGGCCAGCCACAGCCAGCGCAGCGGACGGCGCATGGCAGGTGCTGCCGCGATTTTTTCAGACGTTGAAGCGTCGTTCATGCGGGCCTCTCATGGCTAGGCCGGCCCGGGGCCGGCGACGAAACGGTAGATGCGGGCCCCATGCCCCCGGGCCTCGCATCATCCCGGGCTGGTATCGGTATCATGCCCAGCCTTGCATCATGCATAGCGACGCGTTTCGCCGGGCCCTTCGGGCAAGTTGCTCAGGCACCGGCCGCACAGGTTCGGATCGGCGGCATGCGTGCCCACGTCCGCGCGATGATGCCAGCAACGCTCGCACTTGGCATGCGGGCTGGACACGACGGCCACCTTGAGCCCTTCGAGCTCGCTGGCCTCGGCCTGCGCGCTGCCGGCGTCCTCCAGCGATGCCAGGTGCACCTCGCTGGTGAGCAGCACGAAACGCAACTCCTCGCCGAGCTGCGTCAGGGTCTCGCGCAGGCTGTCGTCTGCGTATAGCGTCACCTCGGCGGCCAGGCTGTTGCGCACTACCTTGGCATTGCGGGCGTCTTCCAGGCACTTGTTGACCGCCTGCTTGACCGTCAGCACCCGCGACCAGAACTCACGCCCCATGGCGGCATTCGCCTCCAGCGTCGCCAGGTGCGGATAGTATTCTTCCAGCAGCACGCTGTCGCCACGCGTTCCCGGGATGACCTCGTAGATTTCCTCAGCGGTGAAGGACAGGATCGGGGCGACCCAGCGTACCAACGCCTCGACCACGTGATAGAGCGCCGTCTGGCAGCTGCGCCGCGAGCGGGAATCGGCCTGGGTGGTGTACTGACGATCCTTGATGACATCCAGGTAGAAACCGCCCAGCTCGTGGGCGCAGAAATCGTGCACCTGCTGGTAGACATCGCGGAACCGATACTCCGCGTAGGCGCCCTGGATACGGGCTTGCAACTGCGCCGCGCGATCCACCACCCACTGGTCCAGCGCCAGCATGTCCTCGAAGGCCACGGCATCGCGCTCGGGAGCGAAGCCGTTGAGATTGGCCAGCAGGAAGCGCGAGGTGTTGCGAATGCGCCGGTAGACGTCGGCGGTACGCTTGAGGATCTCGTCGGAGACCGCCATTTCGCCGGAGTAATCGGTGGACGCGACCCACAGGCGCAGGATATCGGCGCCCAGCTTGTCCATCACCTGCTGAGGCGCGATGACGTTGCCCATCGACTTGGACATCTTGCGTCCCTTTTCGTCGACGGTGAAACCGTGCGTCAGCAGCGCCTTGTAGGGCGCATGGCCGTCGATGGCGCATCCGGTCAGCAGCGACGAATGGAACCAGCCGCGATGCTGGTCGGAGCCTTCGAGATACAGGTCGGCACGCGGCCCCTGGTCGTGTCCCATCGGGTGCGAGCCACGCATCACATGGCGGTGCGTGGTACCGGAATCGAACCAGACATCCAGCGTATCGGTGACCTTGTCGTACTGGTCGGCCTCGTCGCCCAGCAACTCGCGGGCGTCGAGACGAAACCAGGCATCGATGCCCTCGGCTTCGACGCGCCTGGCGACATCTTCCATCAGCTCGACGGTACGCGGATGCCACTCCCCGGTCTGCTTGTGCATGAAGAACGGGATCGGCACCCCCCAGTTACGCTGGCGCGAGATGCACCAGTCGGGACGATTGGCGATCATCGAATGCAGGCGCGCCTTGCCCCAGGCGGGAATGAACTGGGTCGCCTCGACGCCATCCAGCGCACGCTGGCGCAGGGTACGCCCCTGGTCGTCCTCGCGGTCCATGCCCACGAACCATTGCGCCGTGGCACGGTAGATGACCGGCGTCTTGTGGCGCCAGCAGTGCATGTAGCTGTGCGTGATCGGCGTGTGCGCCATCAGCGCGTTGACCTCGCGCAGCGTGTCGACGATGTGGGGGTTGGCCTTCCAGATCATCTGCCCGCCGAACAACGGCAGGTCGTCGCGGTATACGCCATTGCCCTGCACGGGGTTGAGCATGTCGTCGAAGCTCATGCCGTGCTCGCGGCAGGTCATGAAGTCATCCAGGCCGTAGGACGGCGCCGAGTGGACGATCCCAGTGCTGCCTTCCTCCACGGTCACGTAATCGGCGAGGTAGACCGGGGCCACGCGCTCGTAGAACGGGTGGCGGAAGGTGATGAACTCCAGCGACGCGCCCGCCGCGGTGGCCACGACATCGCCCTCGAGACCGTAGCGCGTCAGACAGCTTTCGACCAGTTCCTCGGCAAGCACCAGCAGTAGCTCGCCGGTATCCACCAGGGCATAGGTGAAGTCGGGGTGCACGTTCAGCGCCTGGTTGGCGGGAATGGTCCACGGCGTGGTGGTCCAGATCACGATCGCCGCCGGCTTGTCGAGAGAGGCCAGGCCGAACGCCGACGCCAGCGCCTCGGGCTCGGCGGCAGCGAAGGCGACATCGATGGCATCGGACTTCTTGTCGGCATATTCGACTTCCGCCTCGGCCAGGGCCGAGCCGCAGTCGAAGCACCAGTTGACCGGCTTCAGGCCCTTGAAGACATAGCCACCCTCGACCATCTTGGCCAGGGCGCGAATCTCGCCGGCCTCGTTGGCGAAATCCATGGTGCGGTAGGGATTCTCCCAGTCGCCGACCACGCCCAGACGCACGAAATCGGTCTTCTGCCCCTCGATCTGGGCACCCGCGTACTCGCGACACAGTCCCCGCGCCTCGTCCGCCTCGAGGTGCTTGCCATGGGTGGTTTCCACCTTGTGTTCGATGGGCAGCCCATGGCAGTCCCAGCCGGGCACGTAGGGCGCGTCATATCCCGCCAGCGACTTCGACTTGACGACGATGTCCTTGAGAATCTTGTTGACGGCGTGGCCGATATGAATGCTGCCGTTGGCATAGGGAGGGCCGTCGTGCAGGACGAAGACCTCGCGGCCGGCACGGGCGTCGCGTAGCCGCTGATACAGGTTCATGTCCTGCCATTGCGACACCCGCCCCGGCTCACGCTTGGGCAGCATGCCGCGCATGGGGAAATCGGTTTCGGGCAGATTCAGTGTGTGCTTGTAATCGCTCATAGCGGAAGGTCAGCCATCGTCTTGGGCGGCCGGACCAGCGCCGGCCGAGGAGTCGGAAGTCGAAGGCTCGGGCGCCAGGGGCGCCGAGGCCAGCGGAAGTGTCCAGCCAGTCGAGTGACACGGTAACCCGAGTGCGGCAGCGTCGAGCGGCGTCGCCGTACGAAAATAGTGCCGCGCCTGCGCCAGATCGGCGTGAATCTGGCGTGTCAGGGCATCCAGCCCCGCGAAATTGACCTCGCCACGCAGCCGCGCGCAAGGCACGACCGTCAGGCGCTGGCCATAGAGGTCGCCATCGAAGTCGAACAGATGGACCTCCAGCACCGGCCGCGTGCTGCCGACCGTCGGTCGCCATCCGATGTTGGCCGCGCCCGTCAGCTCGCGACCATCCGGCAAGCGCGTGACGCAGGCATAGATACCACGCAGGGCCAGAGGACGCGCCGCCAGGGGCAGGTTGGCGGTCGGCACGCCGATGGTGCGCCCCAGTTGCCGGTCCGCGACCACGCGCCCCGTCAGTTGATACGGACGCCCCAGCATCCGCGCGGCCTGGGCAAAATTGCCACTGGCCAGCAGCGTGCGCACGCGGGTGCTCGATACCCGCTCGTCGTCGAGCACGAAGGTGCGGGTGTGCTCGACCCCGAACCCGCGGCGCTCGCCCACCCGCTGCAGCAGCGCGAAATCTCCCGCCCGGTCGCAGCCGAAGCGGAAGTCATCCCCCACGACCAGGTGCTTGACGCCCAGGCCCTGGATCAGCACGCGCTCGATGAACTCATCGGCGGTCAAGCGCCTCAAGGCTGCATTGAAAGGCAGACACAGGATGCGATCGGCACCATGTGCGGCAAGCAGCTCGACCTTGTCACGCAAGCGGCTCAGGCGAGGCGGCGCCTGCTGACCGGCGAAATACTCACGCGGCTGGGGCTCGAACACCACCACCGCCACCGGCAGCCCCAGCGCCCTGGCGCGACTCTTGAGCTGATCGAGGATCGCCTGATGGCCACGATGCACGCCGTCGAAGTTGCCGATCGTCGCCACGCAAGGGCCCGCCTCGCGCAGATTGTGCAGTCCTCTGATCAGTTCCATGTGCCGTTCATATGCCGGTAAAACGTCCGATTATAACCAAGGGGGCCACGGCTGACAGCCATGCCCGCCCCCGCTCTTAGCCACGCAGGCGGAAATGCCTGAGCCGCACGCCGCATAGCGCCAGCCACCCAAAATAGACCACCGCGCCGCCCAGGGTCAGCCCCAGCAAGGTCGCGGCCCGCTGCCACACGCCCCAGTCGAGCCAGACATGCCACTCGGGGGCCAGCCACCACAGGCCGCCCCCCATGACCATGCAGCCACCGCCGAGCGTCAGTGCGTAGCGGCCCCAGCCCGATTGGAATTGCAACACGCCGCGCCGCTTGAGCCCCCAGCCCAGCAAACCGGCGTTGAAGCACGCCGAGAGCGCCGTGGCCAGCGCCAGGCCGGCATGCGCCAACGGCCAGATCAGCAACAGATTGAAGACCATGTTGGCGAGCATGGCGAAAACACCGATCTTGACCGGCGTCTTGGTATCCTGGCGGGCGAAATAGCCGGGCGCCAGCACCTTGATGAGCATGAAGGGCAGCAGCCCCAGCGCATAGGCTCGCAAGCTGCGCGCCGCCATCACGATGTCGTGGTCGGTCATCGCCCCGTAATGAAACAGGCTCACCAGCAATGGCTCGGCCAGCAGTATCAGGGCCAGGCCCGCGGGCAACCCGATCAACAGCACCGCGCGCAGCGCCCAGTCGAGCATCTTCGCGAAATGCTCAGGCGACTGCTCGGCGTGCCGCTTGGAGAGCGCCGGCAGGATCACCGTGCCCAGGGCCACACCAAACACCCCCAGCGGCAACTCCACCAGGCGATCCGAGTAGTACAGCCAGGACACGCTGCCCGACGCCAGCAGCGATGCCAGCACGGTATCCAGCAGCAGGTTGATCTGCGAGACCGAGACCGCGAACAGCGCCGGCGCCATCAGTGTCAGGATGCGGCGCACCCCGGGGTGGCGAAAGTTCGGCCACGGCCTCGGCATCAGTCCCAGCCGTGCCAGGAACGGTACCTGGAAGCCCAACTGAACGACCCCGGCGATCAGCACACCCCAGGCCAGGGCCATCGAGGGGTCCTGCATCCAGGGCGTCAGTCCCAGAGCGGCCCCGATCAGCGACAGATTGAGCAGCACCGGCGTGAACGCCGGGACGGCGAACCGGTTCCAGGTGTTGAGCACGCTGCCGGCAAAGGCGGTGAGCGAAATCAACCACAGATAGGGGAATGTCAGGCGCAGCATGTCGGCGGTCAACGCCAGCTTGCCGGGATCGGCGCTGAATCCCGGCGCGAACAGCCACACCAGCCACGGCGCGATCAGCATCGCCACGGCGCTGATCAGCGCCAGCACCACGCCGAGACTGCCCGCCACCGCGTCGAGCAGCTCGCGCACCTCTTCACGGGTTCGCTGAGTGGCATATTCGGACAGCACCGGAATGAACGCCTGGTTGAAGGCGCCCTCGGCGAACAGGCGGCGCATGAAGTTGGGAATCTTGAAGGCGACGAAGAACGCATCGGCACCGCTCCCCGCACCGAACAGGGTCGCGATCACCACGTCGCGCGCCAGCCCCAGCACGCGCGATAGCATGGTCATCGTGCTGACCACCAGCCCCGAGCGCAACAGACCGCCGCTCGCCGGCCCCGCCGACTCGCCGTCCTCAGGCGTCGCTTGCGATTGCCTAGCCGTCACCGTCCACCCCGCTGTCCGTTTGCCGGGTCGAGCCCGATCGTCACCTACAAAAAAACCGGCCGAAGCCGGTTTTTTCACGCGTTGCCGCCAGGTCCCGGCTTCAGGCAGCCAGGGCCTTGATTCGCTTGTTCAAACGGCTCTTGATGCGCGCTGCTTTCTTCTTGGAGATCGCGTCCTTGTCGGCAATGCGGTCGATGACCGGCTGGGCCGCCTTGAACTCGGTCATGGCCTGGGCATGATCGCCGCCCTGGATGGCCTTGATGACACGCTTGATATAGGTGCGCACCATGCTGCGTTGGCTGGCATTGTGCTGACGACGCTGCTCCGCCTGGCGGGCGCGTTTTTGGGCCTGTTTGGTGTTCGCCACCGTCTACTCCTTGGAGATGTTGACAGTCATGTTCTGTAAGAAATTGATTCGCGTGACGTTTTTAAGACCTCACGCGGATCGGCCATATCGGGACCGCCACTCGCGCAGCGCCCCATCAACGGGCCATGTCTGAGAGGATGCGGCATTCTAGCATGCTCCCCGCGACAACGGCTACAGGTCGCGCCTTTCGAGACATGCCCGCCGACCGCCGCTCACACGATGACCAGGTTGTCGCGATGAATGAGTTCCGGCGACTCCATGTACCCCAGCAGCTCCTCGATGCGCCGGCTGGGCTGCCCCATGATGCGCCGCGCTTCGTCGCTGCCGTAATTGACCAGCCCCTTGGCGATGCGCTGGCCCTGCTCGTCCACGCAGACCAGCATGTCGCCGCGCTTGAACTCGCCCTCGACACGACGCACGCCCACCGGCAGCAAGCTGGAGCCATGCTCGCGCAGCACCTTGACCGCGCCGGCATCCAGCACCAGGGTGCCGCGCACCTGAAGCTGCCCGGCCAGCCACCGCTTGCGGGCCGCCAGGGGAGCGTGATCGGGCATCAACAGCGTGCCCAGCGTCTCGCCTTGCATCAGCCGCGTGAGCACCTCCGGCTGACGCCCGCTGGCGATCGCCGTCAGCGCGCCGGAGCGAGCGGCCAGACGAGCCGCACGGACCTTGGTCGCCATCCCGCCACGCCCCAGGGCACCGCCGTCACCGGCGACCGCGGCCAGCGCCGGGTCATCGGCACGCCCCTCGGCAATCAGGCGCGCCTCGGGGTCGTGACGAGGATCGGCGTCGAACAAGCCTTCCTGATCGGTCAGCAGGACGAGGGCATCCGCCTCGAGCAGATTGGCCACCAGCGCGCCCAGCGTATCGTTGTCGCCGAAGCGAATCTCGTCGGTGACCACGGTGTCGTTTTCATTGATCACCGGCACCACGCGCAGCGCCACCAGCGAGCGCAGCGCCGAACGCGCATTGAGATATCGCTTGCGGTTGGAAAGGTCGTCGTGGGTCAACAGGACCTGCGCACTGCGCAGGCCATGCCGCGCGAAATGTTCCTCGTAACACTGCGACAGGCCGGATTGCCCTACCGCCGCCGCCGCCTGCAATTCATGCACCGCCGAGGGACGCGTCACCCACCCCAGGCGCGCCATGCCCTCGGCCACGGCACCGGACGACACCAGCACGACCTCGATGCCCCGCGCATGCAAGGCGGCGATCTGATCGACCCATTCGCCGATGGCATCGGCATCGAGGCCGCGCCCATCGTTGGTCAGCAACGCACTTCCGATCTTGACCACGACACGCCGCGCCCGACGCAGGGCATCGCGGCTTGCCGACTGCGATTCGCTCACCGGTTCACGTCTCCTTGCGGCCGCATCACGGCGCGTACTCCACTTCGACGTCGTAATCGTCTTCGTCGAAATCGTCGTCATCGTCCTCGGCCGGCTTGCGCTTGCGGGACATGCGCGCCTCGGCACGCGCCACGGCTTCGTCTTCCATGCGTCGACGCATCTCGCGCTCATGCTCGAAGGCCGTCTCGTCTTCTGCTTCCAGCTGGCGCTGCTCCGTCAACCAGCGGTGCGCCGCCTGCACCAGGGCTTGGGTGCCATCGCCACTGATGGCGGAGATCTTGTAGACCGGTCCCGACCACGCCAGCCGCTCGACGATGTCGTCGACCGTCGACGGGCGCTCCTCCTCGGGGAGCAGGTCGAGCTTGTTGAGCACCAGCCAGCGCGGCCGTTCGGCCAGCGTGGCGGAAAACTGCTCGAGTTCATGCGCGATGGCACGCGCGCTGTCCACGGGATCGCTCTCGTCGAACGGCGCCACATCGACCACGTGCAGCAGCAACCGTGTCCGGGTCAGGTGCTTGAGAAAGCGCAAGCCCAGGCCTGCGCCGTCCGAGGCTCCCTCGATCAAGCCAGGCACGTCGGCCATCACGAAGTGCTCGTGGGTCCCCAGCTTGACCACGCCGAGATTGGGTACCAGCGTGGTGAAGGGGTAGTTGGCCACCTTGGGCTTGGCCGCCGAGACGGCACGAATCAGGGTCGACTTGCCGGCATTGGGCACGCCCAGCAGGCCCACGTCGGCCATCACCTTCATTTCGAAGCGCAGGTTGCGACGCTCCCCCTCGGTGCCCGGCGTGGTCTTGCGCGGCGCCCGGTTGGTGGAGGACTTGAAATGGATGTTCCCCAGTCCACGGCGGCCCGCCTGGGCCACGAGCACGACCTGGCCGGCCTCGGTCACGTCGGCGATCACCTCGAGGGTGTCCTCGTCGATCACCGTGGTCCCCACCGGCACCTTGACGTGCAGGTCCTCGCCGTTGCGACCGCTCATCTGGCGCCCTTGTCCCGGCTGACCGTTGGGTGCCTTGTAGAAGCGCTGATACTTGAAGTCGATCA
Organism: Chromohalobacter israelensis DSM 3043; assembly: GCF_000055785.1. Lineage (GTDB taxonomy): Bacteria > Pseudomonadota > Gammaproteobacteria > Pseudomonadales > Halomonadaceae > Chromohalobacter > Chromohalobacter israelensis. The sequence continues at coordinate 524,332 of NC_007963.1, read as the reverse complement.
GCGTATTGAGGGATTCGTCACCGATCAGGTAGACGCTGCCGCCGTGCCCACCGTCGCCGCCGTCCGGCCCGCCCTTGGGAACGTACTTCTCGCGCCGGAAACTCAGGCAGCCATTGCCACCCTTGCCGGCCTCCACGATGATCGAGGCTTCGTCGACGAACTGCATGGACACTCTCCCGGCGGCCACGGCCGCCCAATACGAAAAGGCCCCGCCTGGGCGGGGCCTTTTCCTTCATCGTTCGCGGTGGTCTCAGGCGGAGACGACACTCACGAACTTGCGGTTTTTCGGACCCTTGGTCTCGAACTTGATCACGCCGTCGTTCAGAGCGAACAGGGTGTGATCCTTGCCGATGCCGACACCGCTGCCTGCGTGGAACTTGGTGCCACGCTGACGAACGATGATGTTGCCGGCGGTCGCCGCCTGGCCACCGAACAGCTTGACACCTAGGCGTTTGGATTCACTGTCGCGACCGTTACGAGAACTACCGGCAGCCTTTTTATGAGCCATTGCAAATACCTCGCGCTATCGGGGAATATCGCTTACGCGGAAATTCCGGTGATCTTAACTTCGGTGAACCACTGACGGTGGCCCTGACGACGCATCTGGTGCTTACGGCGACGGAACTTGATGATCTTCACCTTTTCGCCGCGCCCGTGGGAGACGACTTCCGCCGTCACCTTGGCACCTTCGACCAGCGGCGCGCCGACCTTGACGTCGTCGTCATCGGCGACCAGCAATACCTGGTCGAGTTCCAGGGTTTCACCCGTGGCCACTTCCAGCTTCTCGAGCTTCAGGGTCTGGCCTTCCTGAACGCGGTACTGCTTGCCACCGCTTTTGATAACTGCGTACATGTCACTCTCCAGCACTCATCGGGATTGCGCTCTTCATCGGCCTGCGGCGAGTGGCGCCCCTTCCGGCAGCCATCTGACAGGGAGCATGATGAGTCGAGCCGCGTATTATAGCGATACTCTCCAGTGCCCGGCAAGTGTCTTTCACGCCACGCGCGACGGGCCACGGCATGCGCCTTGACGCCCCACGGGGGGCCCCCTAGCATAGCCCGAGCCCAAGGCCGCAATGAGGCGGCCCAACCCCCTTATTGCGACAAGCCGACCCATGCAGCCTAACGCATCGCCCCTCCATGCGGCGGTCGCGGATGATTTCGCCGCCGTCGATCGCACTATCCTCGCCCAACTGGCTTCGCGAGTTCCGCTCGTCGAGACCATTGGCCGCTACATCATCGAAAGTGGCGGCAAACGGCTGCGTCCCCTCCTCGTGCTGCTGGCGGCGCGCTCGCTGAACTACCCCGGCGATCGCCACGTGACCCTGGCCACGCTGATCGAGTTCATGCACACCTCGACGCTGCTGCACGACGATGTCGTCGATGAATCGCATCTACGTCGCGGCAAGGCCACCGCCAACGACGCCTGGGGCAATGCGCCTTCGGTGCTGGTCGGCGACTTCCTGTATTCGCGCTCGTTTCAGATGATGGTCGAGGTCGGCTCGATGCGCGTGATGGAGATCCTCTCCGGCGCCACCTGCGTGATCGCCGAGGGCGAGGTGCTGCAGCTGACCAATATCGGCAACCCCGATATCGACGAGGCAGCCTACTTCGACACCATTCAGGGCAAGACAGCGATGCTCTTCGAGGCCGCCAGCCACAGCGGCGCGGTACTCGCCGAGGCGACCCCCGCCCAGGAAGAAGCGCTCAAGCTCTATGGGCGTTATCTCGGGCTGGCATTCCAGCTCGTCGACGACCTCCTCGACTATCAGGGCGACGCCGACGCCATGGGCAAGAACGTCGGCGACGACCTCGCCGAAGGCAAGCCCACGCTGCCGCTCATCCATGCCATGGCGAACGGCAACGCCGAGCAGGTCAGCGTCGTCCGCCAGGCCATTCGCCAGGGCGGGCTCGACCACCTCGACGAGGTACTGGCGATCGTGCACGACACCGGCGCGCTGGACTATACCCGGCGTCGCGCCGAGGAAATGGCCGACCGCGCCCTGGCGCAACTCGAACTGCTGCCCGAAAGCCGCTACCGCGACAGCATGGCCGCGCTCGCGCACCTCGCCGTCGAGCGCCAGACCTGACGCGGCACCGACGCAAAGGGGTTGCGCGCGCGCCGCGGATGCGTATAATGCAGCCCCGTCGAGTCGGCACCACCGACGCGAACGGAGTATAGCTCAGCTTGGTAGAGCGCTGCCTTCGGGAGGCAGAGGTCGTAGGTTCGAATCCTGCTACTCCGACCACGGAATTCTGAAAACGCCCACGTCATGGCCTCGGCCACGTGGGCGTTTTTGCGTTCGGCGACATGCACTGATCGCCATTTCCTTGACCTGGATTATCGAAACGTCGCGCTGCAGGCGTCACGGTGAGCGGGCAGGGACGCAAACGGCACAGGGAAGTGCCCTGAACAGGAGTGCCCCGAGCACGGGTGCCGGACTCGATAGTCTGGCACCATCCCCACCATAGGCACGCACCGCTTTCGCGCATGGCAGCAGCTTCCATACTGAGAAGCGAGAGTCGCGATCGCTGGAGGACGCGCCATGCAACGTCTATCGCCGGAACCCGCCACGCTTCATGTCGCGCAGCTTGCGCCGATGCTCGAGGCCTTGCAGCGCCATCTCGGGCTGACGATCCTGCTGCACACGGCGCACGGGGCCTGCCTCGAACTACGCCACGAACGCCATGACAGCCAGGTGCTGTGGCTGGAGGCCACGCCCGGCGCGCTCCCCGGCACCCTGCGCCTGGAAGCCGACAACGCGGAATTCGAACGCCTCGCCCCCACGCTGATGGCGCAGGGAGCACGCTGTCTGGAAGCCTCGCGCGACCGGCCCAGCGCCTCCCGCGGTTGTGCCTGGCGCGTCCTGATCATGCCATTGCCCGGCGGCTGGCAATTGATGCTTCTGGCGCTCGACCCACGCCGCTGCCAACCGCTTGGCCTCCAGGGGCTGGTGGTATGAGGTTGCGGCGTCAGGGGTCGCTTTCCTCCGCGCGACGCAGGCGCTCGTCCATCGCCCTGCGCTGGCGGTTGCGACGATAGCGCCGCACCAGCGCCACGCCGCTGGCCGCGACCAGCATTGCCGCCAGCGTGACGCCCTGCCACACGCGTGCCGCATCCCCCAGCCACGTCTCCAGCGCGATGATCAGAATGAACCCCACCGCCTGACTGGCGATGGCCACCGCCCGTAGCCCATCGACTCCATGGCGCGAATTCACCATGCCTGCTCCTGTTGATTGATCATTCCACGCTTGCGCCGCCTGCCATCACGTCTCGCCGCGACACCCGAGCGCTTGCCGACGTTCACGCCGCCCCGGGCGACGCGCTCCGCTTTAGTGTAACGTGCCAAGGCCCGTCGCCGTGCATGAGACGGCAGCGACTCCAAGAGCAGCTTCGTCATGAGGAGGCCCATGACCGCTTTCACGCTTGGTCCACTGTCCTTGCCGCCAGCGCATCTCTACGCGGTGAGCGCCGCCGTGGCACTGCTCGCGCTCGGCCACCTGGTCCGCCTGCCACCGCCACGCCGCCGCCTGTGGTTGACCGGCGCGTTACTCGGCGCCCTGCTCGGCGCCCGCCTGGCCGACATCGCACTGCACGGCGAGGCCTATCGCGAAGCCCCTCTCGAGGCCGTCATGCGCTGGCAGTCCGGGTATCACCCTTTGGGCGCCCTGCTGGGTGCGGGGGCCTGGACGCTGGGCTGTCTGCGCCGCCTGCCGCCGCGCTATCTGACCCGGGCATCGGGCGTGCTCGCGACCTGCGCCGTACTATGGTGGGGCCTGAACGCCTGGCACCCTCTGGCCGGCGAACCTCCTCCATCGCACCTGCCGCCCTTGTCGCTGAACGCCCTCGACGGCGATGCGGTATCGCTCGAGACCCTCTCCACATCGTCACCGCTCATCGTGGTGCTGTGGCGCAGCGATTGCCACGCGTGCCGCCAGGCATTGGCACGCGTCAATGCGGTCGCCGACCAGGTGCGCGTGATAACGGTCAATGAAGGCCAATCCCTGTTGCAGGCCGCACGCTTCCTCGATGCTCAGGACATGGGGTTCGCGCATAACCTGCAAGACCCGGAGCAGCGCCTGCAGGCCTATTTCGGCATGCCCGACCTGCCGTTGACCGTCTACCTCGACGCCCACGGTCGACTCCGCAACATCCGTTCGGGACCGCTCGCCACGGCGACTCTCGAGGCCTGGCTGGCGGCATTGCCCTGAAAGCACAATCGCCTGTTAAGCCCTTGGCCGCTTTCCGGTAGAATACCGCGCCCGCCGCCCTGCATGCTCCCTCGCGGGCGGCACGCCACATACCGTTTCATCTTCATCCCGAGGCATCATGAGCGAATTCATTCCGGGCCAGCGCTGGGTCAGTGACGGCGAAGCCGAACTGGGGCTGGGCACGATCCTGAGCTGCGATTTCCGAAGCGTGACCGTTCTCTTTGCCGCCAGTCAGGAAACGCGCACCTACAGCGTTCGCCAGGCACCGCTGACCCGCGTGGTATTCGGCGCCGGCGACCGGATAGAAGCCGCCGACGGCCGCACGCTGACCGTCGACGACACCAAGGAGGCCAAGGGGCTGCTGATCTATGTCGTCGAGACGGCGGACGGCGAATACGAAGAGTTTCCCGAAAGCCGCCTCGCCGACAGCATGCGCTTCCAGCAAGCGCGGGACCGCCTGCTGACCGGTCAGGTCGACCGCAACGACTGGTTCGAGCTGCGTTACCGCACCCTGCACCACTATCACCGCATCGCTCAACACCCGGCGAACGGCCTGGCAGGCCCGCGGGTGGACCTCATCCCGCACCAGCTGTACATCGCCGACGAAGTCTCCCGTCGCCATGCCCCGCGCGTGCTGCTGGCCGACGAAGTGGGCCTGGGCAAGACCATCGAGGCGGGTCTGATCCTGCACCGCCTGCTGATCACCGGTCGTGCCGAGCGTGCGCTGATTCTGGTGCCGGACAGCCTGACCCACCAGTGGCTGGTGGAAATGCTGCGCCGTTTCTCGCTGCATTTCACGCTGCTTGACGAGCAACAGAGCCAGCACAGTACGGGCAACCCCTTCGAAAGCGCCCAGCTGGTGCTCGCCAGCCAGCAGTGGCTATTCGCCAACCCACACCGCCAGACCCAGGCCCAGGCCTGCGACTGGGACTTGCTGATCGTCGACGAGGCGCATCATCTCGACTGGAGCCCCGAGGCCAGCGGCCCCGGCTATGCCTGCGTCGAGCAGCTGGCGCATGCCATCGACGGCGTGCTGCTGCTCACCGCCACGCCCGAGCAGATGGGGCTTGCCAGCCATTTCGCCCGCCTGCGTCTGCTCGACCCCGAGCGCTATACCAGCCTGGCGGCCTTCGAGGCCGAAGAAACGGGCTACGCCCGGGTCGCGGAGGCGGTGGACGCCCTCGAGCGCCTGCCCGGCGATGCCGCGGACCGCGATAGCGTGGGCGCGGTCATCGACGACGCGGACAGCCAGGCACTGCTCGACACGCTGATCGACCCGGAAAGCGACGACACCCAGCGCGACAGCGCACGCCGCCAGCTACGCGAGCAGTTGCTCGACCGTCACGGGACCGGCCGGGTGATGTTCCGCAACAGCCGTCGCCATGTCGCCGGCTTTCCCGAACGCCACCTGCACGTCACTCGCCTGGCGCCGCCGTCCAGCTATCGCCGCGAGTTGCGCAAGCTGGATCGCGACATGGACTACCTCGACGACCTGCTGATCACCACCGGCCTCGACCATCCCGAGGTGCTGCTGTATCCGGATGCCATGTATCGCGCGCAATGCGATGCCTCGCCGGGCGACACCGCACTCAACGCCGAGCCCTGGTGGCAGATAGATCCGCGCGTGACCTGGCTGCTGGAGCGCCTGACCGAAGTGGGGCGCGACAAGATGCTGGTCATCGCCCACGACCGCGAGACCGCCAGCGATCTCAGCGAGGCACTGCGCGTACTGGGCGGAGTCCAGGCACCGGTCTTCCATGAGGGCCTGACGCTCATCGAACGCGACCGTGCCGCGGCGGCCTTCGCCGACGAGGAAGACGGGTGCCAGGTACTGGTGTGCTCGGAGATCGGCTCCGAGGGACGCAATTTCCAGTTCTGCCGGCATCTGGTGATGTTCGACTTGCCGGCGCATCCCGACCAGCTCGAACAACGCATCGGCCGCCTCGACCGTATCGGCCAGCAGCACGCCATCGAGATTCATGTGCCGGTCTTCGAGGACAGCCCCGGCGAGCGCTTGCTGCGCTGGTACGACGAGGGCATGCGCGCCTTCGACGCCCCGCACGGCATCGGCAGCGAACTCTACGACGCTTTCGGCGACAGCGTGGCCGATGCCCTGCTGGATGACGACGCGCTCGCCGAGGTCATTGCCGACACGCGACGCTTCTTCGAAAGCCGCCTCGCCGCGCACGAGGCCGGCCGCGACCGGCTGCTGGAGTGGAACGCCTGTCGGCCGGCGCGCGCCCAGGCCATCACCGAGGCGATTCGCGAGCTCGACGACGACCCCGCACTGCCGCGTTATGTCGACAAGGCGCTGGACGTATTCGGCGTCGAAAGTCGCGATCTGGGCGGCGACATTCAGCACCTGCTGGCCGGGCCCCACATGCTCGACGGCTTGCCGGGACTGGTCAAAGGCGAGGAAGGCTTCTCGGCCACCTTCGACCGGCAGCGCGCCCTGGCCCGCGACGATGTGCAGCGCTTGTCCTGGGAGCACCCTCTGGTCCGCGAGATGATGGAGCGCATCCTCGACGGCACGCTTGGCAACACCGCATTGGCGCTGCTTCAGCACCCGGCGATTCCGGGCGGACGACTGATGGCCGAACTGGTGTTCCGCACCCACTGTCCGGCGCCCAGACACCTGAACGTGGGGCGCTTCCTGCCGCCGACGGCGGTGCGCCTGCTGCTCGACGAGTCCGGCGCCAACCTGACCCAGAAGGTCTCCTTCGGCGGGCTGGCGAAAAACCTTCAGAAGGTCAAGAAGGCGGTCGCCCGGGACCTGATCAAGTCGCGTCACGCGCAGTTGCGCGACCTGTTGACGCGGGCCGAGGACGAGGCAGAGAACGAACTGCCGAGCATCATCGAAGCCGCGCAGACGCACATGCGTGACACGCTGGACACCGAGCTTGCGCGTCTCAAGGCCCTCGCACGTCACAACCCGGCGGTACGCGACGCGGAAATCGAGGCCCTCGCCCACGAACGCCGCGAGCTGGACACGGCCATCGACGCCACACGCCTGCGCCTCGACGCGGTCCGCGTGGTGGTGACCGTCGACCCGCCTGAATGAAGGGCGCCGCGACGCCTCGCGTCAGCGGCCGAGAATCGCCTTCAGGGCGCTGTCCAGCGTCGGATATTGAAACCCGAACCCCGCCGCCTCCAGGCGTGCGGGGCGCATGCGTGCCCCGGTCAGCAGCAAGCGCGACATCTCTCCCAGGGCCAGCCGCAGGACCCCGGCGGGCACCGCCATCACCGCGGGACGATGCAGGTGGCGCGCCAAGGCACGGGTGAAATCGGCATTGGTCACCGGATGGGGCGCCGAGGCATTGAACGGTCCTGCGAGGTCGTCGCGCTCGAGCAGGAAGAGCGCGATGCTCACCCAATCCTCGCGGTGGATCCACGGCATGTACTGGCGTCCGCTGCCCAGCCGTCCGCCCAGCCCGAGACGAAACGGCAACAGCAACTTGGCCAGGGTACCGCCACCGGCATCCAGCACCAGCCCGGTACGCAGCAGTACCACTCTCACCCCCAGCGGCTCGGCCGCCAGTGCCGCCGACTCCCACTCGGCGCAAAGACGGTGCGCGAACTCCTCCTGAGGCGGCGTCTGCTCGGTCACGTCGCGATCGCCCTGGTCCCCGTAATACCCCATCGCCGAACCGGAGATCATCACTCGCGGCGGCGTGTCCAGACGCTCGCACAAGGTCACCAGATCACGCGTGACGGTCAAGCGCGAGTCGATCAGGCGACGCTTTTGCGCAGCGCTCCAGCGCTTGTCGGCAATGGGCTCGCCCGCGAGGTTGATGATCGCCTCCGGCGCACGGTCCACGAACGCCAATACCGAATCGCGGACCTCGGTCCCGTCGGGAAGCAGCGCCTTCGCGCGCGACGGTGAGCGCGACACCACCAGCAGCTCGTGGCCGGCGTCGTGAAGGCGTCGGCACAGCGGGCGCCCGACGAAGCCGCTGCCGCCCGTGATCAAGATGCGCATATTGACTCTCCGAATACGTATTATACGACCGTTGTACAATTTGGTAGAGTTGTCCAGGTAAGCACGCGACGGCCCGGTTGAAAAGCATAGCTCATGGCCATTCACCACGCGGGCGCCGCCAGGCGGTGTCACTCATGCGCCGTCGTCACGAACCGTCTGACAGGAGGTTGCTCAATGAGCCACGCCTTGATCCTACTCGCCCATGGCTCCAGCGACGCGCGCTGGCGCGCGCCCTTCGAGGCGCTCGAAAGCGACTTGCAAGCACGCCTCGAGACCCCGGCAGTCGTCGCCTACATGGAGCTCAGCGAACCCTCGCTGGAAACGCGGGTCGCCGAGTGCCACGCCCAGGGGCATCGGCGCATCGATATCCTGCCGCTGTTCTTCGCCGCCGGGCGTCACCTGCGCCAGGACGTGCCCGCGCAACTCGATGCGCTACGCACGCAATATCCCGACGCCACGCTGACGCTTCTCGACCCGGTCGGCCAGCACCCCGCCTTCGTCGAGGCCCTGGCAGGCATCGTGACCGCCCGTGCCGGCGCATGAGGATACGTGATAGAAATTGTACAGAACGCTTGCGACGTACAACTTCATACCCCATGCTGAACGGGCGGGCATCAGGTGACGTCGCCGCGAGTAGCGGGCACAATACGCGCCGCCGCCCGGCGGCGTGGGTGTCATGTCACCGATTGTCCTTGTCCCCCGACACCACGACACAGCCAACCGTTGGCGACCATCCGTATCGGGGCATGATTCACAGGAGGAACCTAAGCGCATGAGTGAACAGGCGATGGATCCGGCTAGCGCACCGTTGTATCCGATCCGCGAGGTCTCTCGGCTGACCGGCGTCAATTCCGTGACCTTGCGCGCCTGGGAGCGGCGCTACGGCCTGATTCGCCCGCAGCGCACCCCCAAGGGGCACCGCCTCTATGCACGCGAGGACATACAACGTGTCGAGCGTATCCTGCAATGGCTCAATCGCGGCGTTCCCGTCAGCCAGGTACGCGACCTGCTCGAGCAGTCCGAACCGGCGGCCAACGATGCGCCGCCTCCCGACATCAGCGACTGGGAGAGTCAGCGGCAGCAGTTGCTCCAGGCCGTCGACACGCTGGATGGCGAATTGCTGGAGACGCTCTTCAATCGCAGCATGGCGCTTTATCCCACCAGCGTGTGCATCGCCGAGCTGTGGCAGCCGGTGGTCGATCGACTCGAGGAGCGCTGGAGCGACCAGTTCGGTGCCGAACTGCAGCGGCGTCAGCTGGAAAGCTTCCTGCGCACCCGAATCGGCATGCGCCTCTATCACGCCAACCACGTGACGGGGGGCGCCCGACTACTGCTGGTGCGCCTGCCTGAAGAGCGCGATCTGCTGCGCACGCTGCTGCTCGCCCTCGCCGCTTCGGCATCGGGCTTTCGTGTCGAATGGCTGGAAACCGACTTGCCGATCAACGAGCTGGCGCTTGCCGCGGAACGCTTCAAGGTGGATGCCCTGGTGATGACCAGCGGCCATGCCGAACGCAGCGACCTCATTCGTCGTCAGTTGCCGCGTCTGGGCGAACAGCTCGATGTTCCCCTGTGCCTGGTCGGACCGGTGACGCGCATCCGGGGGGCGGAGCTGGAAAACACCCAGGTCGCGTCGCTGGGTGACGACCTGCCCGCCGCGCTCAGCCGCTTGCACGGGCTGCTGGGCCGCTGATTCGTACCACCGCGTCAGGAAAATTGGCATGTCCGACTTGCAGATGGTCTGGTTCCGCAGCGACCTGCGGACTCTCGACAACCGAGCGCTGAGCGCCGCCGCCGAACGCGGTCCGGTCATCGCCGTGTTTCTGACCAGCATTCCCCAATGGCAGCGGCACGATCACGGCGCCAACAAGATCGACTTCTGGCTGCGCGGCGTGGCCGCGCTTCGCGAACACCTCTCGGGCCTCAACATTCCCCTGTTGCAGCGCCGCATCGAGACCTACGACGAAGCCCCCGATGCCCTGCTGAAACTGGCGCATCAACATGGTGCGACCGCCCTGCATTTCAACCGCGAGTATCCGCTCAACGAACGACGCCGGGACGCAGCGGTAGAGCGCGCCTTCCACGATGCCGGAATCGCGGTGACCGGACATACCGATGCCGTGGCCTATGCACCGGGCGAGTTGCTCACGGGCAAGGGCGAGCCTTACAGCGTGTTCACGCCTTTCGCCAAGGCCTGGCATCGTCAGCTCGAAGGGCACCGCCTCGCCCTGACGCACGCACCGGCACCGCAGACCAGGCTCGCCATCGAAGCCGACCCGGCCCCCTCTCGCGAGCTTCCCGACGCGTGCGACACACCGCTCGACGCGTCACGCTGGCCGGCGGGCCAGGAGGAAGCCGGCGACCGTCTCGAACGTTTTCTGCGCTTCCGTGGACGCCACTACCGACGCCAGCGCGATTTCCCGGCGCTGCCCGGTACCAGCGAGCTCTCGCCATACCTGGCGCTGGGCATGCTCTCGCATCGCCAGTGCCTGCAGGCGGTCATGAGCGACAACGACGGCCATCTGGCCGATGGCGATGCCGGTCTCACGGCCTGGGCCAACGAGCTGATATGGCGCGAATTCTACCTGCATATCGCCGCCAGCTTTCCCGACATCAGCCGCCATCGTCCGTTTCAACCGCATACCCGCGACCTGGCATGGCGCGACGACGATGCCGGCTTTCGCGCCTGGTGCGAAGGGCGTACGGGGTATCCGCTGGTCGATGCCGCGATGCGCCAGCTCGTCCAGTGCGGGTGGATGCACAATCGCCTGCGCATGGTGACGGCAATGTTCTTGTCCAAGCACCTGCTGATCGACTGGCGGCGCGGCGAAGCCTTTTTCATGCGACATCTCGTCGACGGCGACTTCGCTTCCAACAACGGCGGCTGGCAATGGGCTGCCTCCACCGGTACCGATGCCGCGCCATATTTTCGAATCTTCAATCCCACCACCCAGGCGGAACGCTTCGATCCCGAGGGCCGCTTCATCGCGCACTGGCTTCCCGAGCTGGCTCCCCTTGCCGTCAAGTCGCGCTTCTTCCCCAGCGAAGCGCAACGTCGCGACACCGGCTACACCCTCCCCATCGTCGACCACAAGGCGGCCCGACAGCGCGCCCTGGACGCGTTCAAGTCGCTGTCGAGCTGAGCGAACACTTGTTTCACTGACACTTTATCCAGCCACGGGGGCAACATGAGCCAAGACACCGCACTGGCGACCTTTTGCCGTGTCTTTGAAAAATTAGACAAGAGGTGTACAAGATCCCTCGAAAACCTCTACACTGAAGATGTGGAATTCACCGACCCGTTACATCACATCGAGGGCCGCGCTCCCCTGATGCGTTACTACGAGGACATGCTGGCCAATGTCCAGACATGCCGGTTCGAAGTAACGCAGCGTTTTCGCGAGGGCGACGATGCGTTGCTGGTCTGGACGCTGCATCTGGCGCATCCCCGGCTCGCCCGCGGGCGAACGGTGTGCATCTCGGGGTGCTCGCAGCTGACGTTTCGCGGTGATCGGATCTGCCGGCATCGAGACCATTTCGACGCCGGTGCAATGCTCTATGAACACGTTCCCCTGCTCGGAACGATGATTCGCTGGCTCAAGCGGCGCGTGGACCCGGCGCGCCATTCGCGCTAGGCATCCCGTGCCCCATGCGCGAGGTATCTGGAGGAGAGCCCATGGCAACCCCACTGGCGGCACCCCAACGTATCTGGCTGACCGGCGCCACGTCCGGTATCGGCGAAGCCTTGGCCAAGCGGCTGTTGCAAGACGGACACCGCGTGGCCCTGACAGCGCGCCGGCGAGACGCCCTGGAAGCCCTCGCGGCGCCCTTCGATAATGCGCTGGTAGTCCCCGCCGACCTCACCGACCGGGCCTCGGTCCGCGAGGCCGGAGAGCGTATCGCGGCCGTCTTTGGCGGACTCGAGCTGGCCCTGCTCAATGCCGGCACCTGTGAGTATCTGGATGCACGTCACTTCGATATCGATCTCGTCGAGCGCGTGTTGACCACCAACCTGCACGGCACCCTGTATGCCGTGGATGCCGCCCTGCCGCTGCTCCGTCGGGCTCGAGACGCGCACCGGCGCCCTCAGTTGGCGGCCGTTTCCAGTGCCTCGGCGTATTTTCCGCTGCCGCGTGCCGAAGCCTATGGGGCCTCCAAGGCCGCGATCAGCTATTTCCTCGCGTCCCTGCGCCTCGACCTGGCGGCGGAAGGAATCGACGTCAGCCTTATCCACCCCGGTTTCGTGCGCACGCCGCTGACCGAGCGCAACGACTTTCCCATGCCCATGCGCGTCGAGGTCGACGAGGCCGTGGAAGCGATTCTGCGCGGCCTGGAAAAACGCTCGCTGGACATTCACTTCCCGCGTCGCTTCACCTGGCTGGTCAAGCTGGCGGGCATACTGCCGCCCGTACTACGCCACCGCCTGGGGCTGCGGCTCACGCGCAATGCCGATACGGAGGGCCGCTCATGAGCACTCCCCGTTCACGCATCGCCGTGGTCGGCGGCGGCATCTCGGGCATGGCCTGCGCGCACTATCTCGCCAAGCGCCATGCGGTCACGCTGTTCGAGGCCAACGAGCGCCTTGGGGGACACACCGCCACCGTCGATGTCGAGGTAAACGGCCATCAGCATGCGATCGATACCGGCTTCATCGTCTTCAACGATCGCACCTATCCGCATTTCCAGCGCCTGCTGGCGCAGCTGGGCGTTCCGATGCAGCCCACCGAAATGAGCTTCTCGGTGCATGCCGTCAACGAGGATTTCGAATACAACGGCCACACGCTGAACACTCTGTTCGCGCAGCGTCGCAATCTGCTCCGGCCGCGTTTCTACGCCATGCTGCGCGATATCCTGCGCTTCAACCGCCAGGCGGTACGCGACCTGGAGCGCGATGCCCTGCCGAGCACCCTGACGCTGGGCGAGTACCTCACGCGCGGGGGCTATGGCCTGGACTTCCAGCGCCGCTACCTGCTGCCCATGGGCGCCGCCATCTGGTCCGCCAGCGAGCACGACATGGCCCATTTCCCGCTCGCCTCCTTCGTGCGCTTCTTTCATCATCACGGCCTGCTGTCGGTGAACAATCGCCCGCAGTGGTACACGCTGCCCGGCGGCTCAAGGCAGTACATCGCTCCGCTGACATCGTCCTATGCCGCCAACATCAGGCTTGCGAGCCCGGTATGGCACATCGTGCGCGATGCCAGGGGCGTGACGCTGACCACGCCACGCGGCCAAGAGCGCTTCGACCAGGTGGTACTCGCCTGCCACAGCGATCAGGCCCTGGCGATGCTCGCCGCGCCCAGTGCCGCGGAGCGCGAGATCCTCGAGGCCCTGCCGTACCAGGACAACCAGGTCGTGCTGCATACCGATACCCGCCTGCTGCCGCGCCGACAGCGCGCCCGCGCGAGCTGGAACTACCGTATCGACGGCCGCGCCGACGACGCGCGCGTGTCGGTGACCTACGACATGAACCGCCTGCAACGCCTGACGAGCGAGACACCGTTTTGCGTGACGCTCAACGACAGCGAGGTCATCGACCCCGACTGCATGCTGCGTCGCTTCACCTACCGTCACCCACGCTTCACGGTGGCCGGCGCCGCCGCGCAACGGCGCCATGCGGAAATTTCCGGGACGCACCGGCGCACTCATTTCTGCGGCGCATACTGGCGTCATGGCTTTCATGAGGATGGCGTCTGGAGCGCCCTGCGAGTCGCCCGAGCACTGGGCTGCGACGAACCCGGCGCACCCGCGACGACCTCCGTTCCGTACACCGAGCAGACCGAGGAACCGGCATGAGCCAGGAGGCACACGTCCGGCACCCCGTCACGCATAGCCGCGTGGCCTGGGGCACGCTTCGTCATCGGCGTTTCACGCCTCGCCCGCATGCCTTCACCTACCGCATGTGGATGGCGTGGCTGGATCTCGACGAACTGCCCGCCCTGTTCGATGCATTGCCCGGGTTCAGCGCTCGACGCATGGCCCTGGCCCGCTTTCGTCGCGAGGACTATCTGGGTCCTGCCCGACTGCCGCTCAAGACGGCGGTTCGTCAGCGGCTCCATGCAGAGCTCGGCGAGCTCCCCGACGGTCCCATTCGAATGCTCACGCAGTTGCGTCTCTGCGGTGTGGGATTCAATCCCATCACGCTGTACTACGCCTATGATCGCGAGGAACGCCTGTGCGCGATCCTCGGCGAGGTAACCAACACGCCATGGCGGGAACGCCAGGTCTATGCCAGTCGCGTGACACCGACACGCCATGTCCACGCTGCGCACTTCGACAAGGCCCTGCACGTCTCGCCGTTCAACCCCATGGACATGCGCTACCGCTGGCGCTTCAACACCCCCGGCGCGCACCTCTCGATGCACATGGATGTCTGGCGCGACGCCACGCGTCACTTCGACGCCACCCTGACATTGACGTTTGCGCCGGCCGGCCGGCGTGCCTGGGTTGCGGCCCTGGCGCGAGCGCCCTGGATGAGCCTCAAGACACTGGCCGCCATCCACTTCGAGGCCGTGCGCCTGTGGTGCAAACGTGTCCCGCTTTTTTCGCACCCACGTCGCGAGGAGAAATCGCCGTGACGATGACACACTCCGACACCAGCCCAGGGCGCTCGCTCGATGCCTGTCTCACGCGCTGGCTCAAGCCCCGCCTGCTGCAGCAGCTCGCCACGCTCGACGGTGGCGTGCTGATCGTCGAAGAGGACGGCTGCACGCACCGTCTCGGGCGGGGTGGCCCCTTGACGGCCCGGCTTCGCATCCACGATCCACGTGCGTGGCGACGCGTTGCCCTGGGCGGCAGCGTCGGCGCGGGCGAAGCCTACATGGACGGGCTCTGGACATGCGACGACCTGGTCACGCTGATCCGCCTGCTGGCGCGCAACCTGGAACACGTCAACGGCGGCCTGGAAAAAGGCCCCGCGCGACTGGCCCAGAGCGCGCTGAGCGCCCTCAACGCACTGCGTCGCAACACCACCGCACGTGCCAGGCGGCACATCGCGGCGCACTACGACCTGGGCAATGACCTGTTCGAGACCTTCCTCGACCGCGAGCATTGGCTCTACTCGAGCGCGATCTTCCCCCACGCAGATGCCAGTCTGGAAGACGCCTCCACCTACAAGCTGGACGTCATCCTCGGCAAGCTCGATATCGGTCCCGAGCATCACGTACTGGAAATCGGCACGGGCTGGGGCGGGCTGGCGCTCTATGCAGCGCGCACTCGCGGCTGCCATGTCACCACCACGACCATTTCCGAGGCGCAATACGCGCATACCGCTCGACGTATCCGCGAGGCCGGTCTCGAGGACCGCATCACGCTGCTCAAGCAGGATTATCGCGCGCTGGAGGGACGCTACGACCGCCTGGTCTCGGTGGAAATGATCGAGGCCGTGGGACACCAGTATCTGGATACCTATCTGGCCACCGTCGACCGACTGCTGAAGGACGACGGCCTGGCCCTGATCCAGGCCATCACCATCCGTGACCAGCGCTATGCCGCCGCCAAGCGCGATGTCGACTTCATCAAGCGCTACATCTTTCCCGGCGGTTTCCTGCCTTCGCATCAGGCAATGCTCGACAGCATGACACGGCGTACCCAGCTCAACGTGCTCGACCTCGACGAGATCGGGGCCCACTACGCGCGCACGCTGCGCGAGTGGCGCCAGCGTTTCGAGGCCAGCCTCGAGCGCATCGGCGAACTGGGCTACGACGAACGCTTCATGCGCATGTGGCGTTACTATCTGTGCTACTGCGAAGGCGGCTTTCTGGAACGTACCATCGGCACCTCGCAATGGTTGCTGGCCAAGCCGGGCAACCGTCGCGCGCCGCTCACCGGCGCGCTCTGAGCCATGCTCGGCAAGGTCATCAACGCCCTGGCGTTTCAAGTCGGCTGGCTGGCCTGCGTGCTCGGGGGGACCTCGTGGGCGATCCCTGCGGTCGGCGTGATCGTGACACTCCACCTGGCATGGCTGGGGCGACCCGGCGAATGGCGCTGGCTGATGGGCTTCGCGCTGCTCGGCGCCCTCGTGGACGGCGCCCTGACCTACGCAGGAGGCATGCGGTTTACCGGGAGCGCGGGACTCCCGCTGTGGTTGTGGCTGCTCTGGCCGCTCTTCGCGACCACCATCCACCACTCGCTGGCCTGGCTCTGGTCACACCCATGGCTGGCCGTGCTGGGCGGTGTGCTGGGTGGCCCCAGTTCCTATCTCGGCGGGGCACGTCTGGCGGAGGTCACGCTGGCGCCCTGGGCGGTGGCGGTACAAGCCCTGGTGTGGGGTAGCCTGTGCGGCTGGCTGGCGTTCAGGGCAGCGACACTTCGGCGTCGCGCCTGAGGCGCGCCTCGACATCGGCAACCCGCTCGGGGCGCGCATAGAGGAAGCCCTGTACCATGGCGCACCCCTGGGCCAGGAGGAAGTCACGCTGCTCCTCGGTTTCCACGCCCTCGGCGACCACGTCCAGCTCCAGCCCCCGCGCCATGGCCAGTACCGCCGAGGTGATCGCCGCGTCGGCACTGTCCTCGGGCAGGGCCCGCACGAAGGCCCGGTCGAGTTTCAGCTTGTCCACCGGCAGTTGCTTGAGATACGCCATCGAGGAATAGCCGGTACCGAAATCGTCGATGGCGATCGGATGGCCCTTGTCGCGCAGAGCGACGAGTCGCGCCGAGATATCCCCGGCCCGCTCGTCGAGCAGTACCGATTCGGTCAGCTCCAACCCCAGCATGGCGGCCGGCACGTGATACTTGGCCAGGCTGGCGGACAGCTTGGCCTCGAGGTCGCCCTGGATGAGCTGCACCGCGGAGATGTTGATCCACACCGGCACGAACGACACCCCCTGCTGGCGCCAGGCCGCCACCTGGGCGCAGGCGCGCTCGATCACCCAGTCGCCCAGCGCGCTCATCAACCCGTGACGCTCGGCCAGGGGAATGAAGCTGGCCGGCGAAATCATGCCCTGCGTCGGATGGTACCAGCGCAGCAGGGCTTCCATCCCGGCCAGCCGTCCATCGTCGAGATAGTGCTGTGTCTGGTAGAAAAGCTCCAGTTGCGTGCCATGCGCCAGCGCCTGGCGCAATTCGTTGAGCAGTTCGAGCTGCGGATCGCCTTCCACCTCCAGCGAGGGACGAAAGCGACGGCTGTGGTTGCGCCCATGACGCTTGGCGGCATACAGCGCCGACTCCAGCCGCTGGAACAGGACCCCGGCATCGCGGCCATCGTCGGGGGACCGGCAACTGCCGATGGTGAGCCCCAGGCGCAGCGGCGTCTCGCCGATCTCGAAGGGCTCGCTGAGGTGTCCCCGCAGTTCCTCCACCCATTGCTCGTGATCATCGAAGGTCGTGGTGCGGATGGCCATGAACTCGTCGCCCCCCAGGCGTCCCACCACGCCCCCGGCGACGAAGGCCGCGAGCCGCTGACCGAAACGCGACAGCAGACGGTCCCCCTTGTCGACGCCCATGGCATCGTTGACCGCCTTGAAGCCGTCGATATCGATGAGCGCGATGTCCAGCTCCTCCCCCGCCCGCAGGCGCTGCAGGCGTGATGCCAGCAAGTCGTGCAAGCGCCGCCGATTGGGCAGCCCGGTCAACGGGTCCTCGAAGCCGATGCGCTGAAGATCCTGCTCCCGCGCCTTGTGGCGGCTGATGTCGGTAAACAGCCCCACGTAGTGCGTCACGCGTCCCTTGGCATCGGTCACCGCGTGCACCCGCAACCACTCGGGGAACTCGTCGCCATGCTTGCGCTGATTCCAGACCTCGCCCTCCCACTGCCCGGTGGCATTGAGGGTCTGCCAGTATCGTTCGTAGAAGGCCTTGTCGTGGCGTCCGGACGACAGTACCGAAGGGTCGAGGCCGCGAATCTCGTCGACGCTGTAACCGGTGATCTGCGTGAAGGCCGGGTTCACCGCCTGGATACGGTTCTGGGCGTTGGAGATCAACACGCCATCGGGCGACAAGGTGAGGGCCGTCTCGGTCAAGCGACGACGCGTCGCTTCCAGACGGATTTGCCGCCAGGCGTCCCATCCTCCCACCAGCACCACGACCAATGCCGCCATTCGCAACATCAGCGTCGGCAAGAGGCTCATGGAAGCCATGGCGGCAATGCCCGTCCAGACCAGGGGACGGTTGAGCGTGAAGACGGACCACATGGCGTGTTATCGGCTCGAATCAAATGGAGGTTCGTTGAATTGCAGGCATCATGCCCCTTCTCTTGCGATGGGCGCAACCCGCACCCATCCGCGGATTGCACCCGATGAGCGCGCCCGGTAGGCTGGCTCGGCGTGCATTCATCCGGCACTGCCAGTAGACTAGGGCGTCCGTGCTCTGCGACGCACCACAATTTCGACTCTCGGAACGACTCAGTGACCAAGCAACACTCTTTTGAGCGTGAGGAGCTGCTGCAATGCAGCCAGGGCGAACTCTTCGGCCCCGGTAATGCACAACTGCCGGCTCCCAACATGCTGATGCTCGACCGTGTCGTCCGCATCTGCGAAGAAGGCGGCCATTACGGCAAGGGCGAGCTCATCGCCGAACTCGACATCCACCCGGACCTGTGGTTCTTCGACTGCCACTTTCCCGGCGACCCCGTCATGCCCGGATGCCTCGGCCTGGATGCCATGTGGCAGCTGGTCGGTTTCCATCTGGGCTGGCTGGGTCACCCCGGACGCGGACGCGCGCTCGGCTGTGGCGAAGTCAAGTTCTCGGGCCAGATCCTGCCGGATGCCAACAAGGTTACCTATCATATCCACATGAAACGGGTAATCACGCGCCGCCTGATCCTGGGCATTGCCGACGGCACCGTCTCCGTGGACGGTCGTGAAATCTATCAGGCCAACGATTTGCGCGTCGGCCTGTTTACCTCCACTGCGAACTTCTGATCGGGAGGCTTCCATGCGACGAGTGGTAGTCACCGGCCTGGGCATCGTGTCCTGCCTGGGCAACGACCAGCAACAGGTACTGGACGCGCTGCGCAACGGACGCTCGGGTATTCGCTTCAAGGACGAATACGCCGAACGCGGATTCCGCAGCCACGTGGCCGGCGTGGTCGACATCGATCTCGATACCTTGATCGACCGCAAGCTACGCCGCTTCATGGGCGACGCGGCGGCCTTCGCCTATGTCTCCATGGACCAGGCCATCCGCGACGCGGGACTCGAAGAGAGTGACATATCCAGCGAACGCACCGGCCTGATCGCCGGCTCCGGCGGCGCGAGCAGCGCCAACCAGGTCGAGGCCGCCGACGTGCTGCGCGAAAAGGGGCTGCGCCGGGTCGGGCCGTATCGCGTCACGCGCACCATGGGCAGCACCGTGTCCGCCTGCCTGGCGACGCCCTTCAAGATCAAGGGCGTCAACTACTCGATTTCCTCCGCCTGCGCCACCTCGGCTCACTGCATCGGCAGTGCCGTCGAGCAGATTCAGCTCGGCAAGCAGGATGTGGTCTTCGCCGGCGGCGGCGAGGAAGAGCACTGGACGCTGTCCTGCCTGTTCGATGCCATGGGTGCGCTGTCGACCAGTTACAATGATTCCCCCGAGACGGCATCACGCCCTTACGACGCCTCGCGTGATGGCTTCGTCATCGCCGGCGGCGGCGGCATGCTCGTTCTCGAGGAGCTGGAGCACGCCAAGGCACGCGGCGCCAAGATCTACGCCGAGATCGTGGGCTACGGCGCCACGTCCGACGGCTACGACATGGTCGCACCGTCCGGTGAAGGCGCCGCCCGCTGCATGCGCCAGGCCATGGCGACAGTGGACGGCCCCATCGACTACATCAACACCCATGGCACGTCCACGCCGGTAGGCGACATCGCCGAACTCAAGGCGATACGCGAAGTGTTCGGCGACACCACGCCGGCCATGAGCTCCACCAAGTCGCTGACCGGCCACTCGCTGGGGGCCACCGGCGTGCAGGAAACCATCTACTCGTTGTTGATGATGGAGCACGCCTTCATCGCCGCATCGGCCAACATCGACGAACTCGACGATGCCGCGCAGGGCTTCGATATCGTGAAAACGCGGCGCGACGACGCCGCCATCGAGCGCGTGCTGTCCAACAGCTTCGGGTTCGGCGGCACCAACGCCTGTCTGGTCCTGCAACGCTACCGGGACTGATCGGCGCCATACCGCTTGCGGTCGCGTAATGCCAAGGGGCGCCTCTCGAGAGGCGCCCCTTGCGTTTGCCCATCCTCATTGGCGGGATCTCGCCGCCTGGCCATCAAGCGGGAACCTTGGCAGCCTCCCCCTCGGCGGCGGGGCGCGGTACCGCCGATATCTCGGTGAGTTGCGCCTCGATCCAGTGCTCCACCTCGGCCAGCACGTCCTCGGCCGAGCGCCCCTGCGTCTCGATCGGCGCGCCCACGACCACATTCAGATGTCCCGGCTTCTTGACCCAATGCTTGCCCGGCCAGTGCTCGCCGGCGTTGTGAGCCACCGGGAGGACCGGCACGCCGGCGCGACAGGCGATCACCACGCCGCTCTTGTTGTAGCGCTTGCGCTGCCCCGGCGCCACACGAGTGCCTTCCGGGAAGATGAGCACCGAGAGCCCCTCCGACAACCGCTGCATGCCCTGCTCCAGTACCATGCGCATGGCCCGCGACGGCCGCGAGCGATCCAGCGCGATGGGCTTGATCAAGCGCAACCCCCACCCGAAGACCGGCAGATTGAGCAGCTCGCGCTTGAGCACCGTGCAGATGGGCACCTTGAGCAGTTGCAGAAACAGGGTTTCCCATTCGCTCTGGTGATTGGCCAGCACGACGCAAGGGCCTTCCGGCACGTTCTCGCGCCCCCTGACGTGGTAGCGGACTCCGCAGGCGATCGCGAACCAGCGCAGAATGAAGCGGTTATGCAGGTTGAGGAGTCGAAACCGCGAAAACAGCGGGACCAGGGGTGCGATCGGCAGCAGGCATAGGCCACTGACCAGCAAGGCCAGAAAATAACCGGCGTAGAACAATACGCTGCGCAGCACATTCATGTCGCCGCCTCCTTGTCGTGCAGCCGACACCAGTCGTCCAGCATCCGGCTCAGCTCGAGCCGCCATGGCTTCTGATGTATGCCGAAGGCATCCAGCACGCGACGGCAGTTGAGCACGCGCCGCAAGGGGTGATCATGGTGATGATGCAGGGCCTGCAAGGTCCCCAGCGTCAGGTCGCGCCCCTGGCGTTCCAGATGGGTGGCAAGCTGGGTACGCACCACGGAGGCGAAGGTATAGGGGCTGACCGGCTCGGTGCCCGCCAGATGGTAGGCTCCCCATGCCTCGGCCCCGCACCCTTGCTGCTGCAACATGCCGATCAGCGCCATGGCCACGGCGTCCGCCGAGGTCGGACACAGGATGACGTCCTCTGCGGCACGCACCGTCTCCCCGGCCAGCAGGGTGTCGATCAGCCCGGGAAGCCAGGCATGCGCGCCCTCGAGCGCGAACAAAGGTCCCAGACGCACGATGAGATGCCGCGGCAAGCGCTGACGGACGCTGTCGCCGGCCACGATCAAGCGCTTCAAGCTCTCGTCACGGGGCGCGGGCGTGACATGCTCGTCGAGCGTCCCATCGCCGCCGTCCTCGTACAGTTCGTCGGAGACGCACCACACCAGCGGCACGCCGTACTCGCGGCACAACTCGAGATTGGCCTCGACCGCATCGGCATGCGCCATGACCTCGGCGGGCGCCAGCCGCGCCGGGGCCGCCAGCGGGGGCACGATCAAGGCATCCGGCTTCGCCTCGGCCAGTATCCGAGCCGTGACCTGCGTCCCTTCGACGATGACCAACTCGGTATCCCGGCGCCGGTTCGCCTCGCGCGCCAGGGCGAGGCTCAAACAGTGTCCCGCATCCGCCAGCAACAGCTTCACGGTCTCTCCTCTCGCATGCTTGTCGTTTCGATTCGCCGGCAATGCCGTCGGCAGGGGCACATACTCGCCCATCGTCGCATTGTCTGTCATCCTCATTCCCGCCGACAGGACGCGCACGCCCGGCGCGTCGAGACATGACAAGGAGAACGCTCCATGACACTCGCCGTGCGCCAAGCGTGGAATGGCCGCGCTCAACTGGGTGAAGGCCCGCTCTGGTCCAGCGAACTGCAGGCCCTGGTATTCGTCGACATCCTCGGCGCCCGGCTGATGGCCTACATGCCCGACGACGACACCACGCACTGCTGGTCGCTCGAGGAAGCCTGCTGCTGGCTGGCCCCCCACCATGACGGCGGCTTCGTCGCCGGCCTGCGCTCGCGCCTGGTCCGCCTGCAACTGGATGAAGGCGGCCCACACGTGCTCGAGACCCTGGCGCATCCGGTCGCCGATCGCCCCGGACAACGCCTCAACGACGGCAAGGCCGATCCGGAAGGACGTCTATGGTTCGGCACCATGGATGACGCGGAACGCCACGCCAGCGGCGCCCTCTGGCGATTCGATGCCGGCGGCCTGCAGACACTCGACACGCCCTATACCGTGACCAACGGCCCCGCGATCAGCCCGGACGGCCAGACGCTGTACCATACGGACAGCCCCGCGCGCACCGTGTATGCCTTCACACGGCACACCGACGGCACCCTGAGCGACAAGCGGGTGCATCTGCGCTTCGGCGAGGCGGACGGCTATCCCGATGGCATGACCTGCGACACCGAGGGCGGCCTGTGGATCGCCCACTGGGACGGCGGCCGCGTGACACGCTTCCGGCCTGACGGCACGCGCGACCGGCACATCGAGGTGCCTGCCTCGCGCGTGACCTGCTGCACCTTCGGCGGCGACGACCTGTCACGCCTGTATGTTACCACCGCAGCCGTGGGCCGCGATAACGAACCCAAGGCAGGCTCACTGTTCGTGACCGAACCCGGCCTGCGTGGCATGCCTCCGTGCGCGTATCGTCCCGCGCCCTGAGACACTCGCCACCATGCAAAACGCCACGCCGGCTGGCGTGGCGTTCAGGAGCGCGGCCTTCTCAGGCGGCGCTGTCCAACGGCTCGGCGGGCCCGAAGAACTCATGATGCCGCCGGCTGGCCGCGACACCGAGCGCGCTCAGCGCAGCCTCCATGTTGCGCATGAACCCCGCCGGCCCGACCAGGTAGCACTGGGCGTCGCGCGGCAGATAGCGCGACAGCAGGTTGGCGTCCACATGACCGCCGTGCGTCGGTGCATCTTCCGCCCGTGGCTGCGAATATACGGTGATCACCTCCAGCAACGCCGGGTAATCCGCCTCGAGTCGCGCCAGTTCATCCGCGAAGGCATGCACCGCCCCATCGCGCGCGGCGTGCAGATAGGCCACCCGGCGCCCGGCGGCGAGCGCCTGCCGTGCCAGCGGCACCATCGGGGTCTGGCCGACGCCCGCGCTGATCAACATCACCGGCGATGTGCCCTCGTCCAGCGTCAGATGGCCGGCCGGCGGCAACAGCTCCAGCGTATCGCCCTCGGCCAGGCGATCATGGAAATGGCGGCTGACCTTGCCCCCCTCCTCGCGCTTGATGGATACGCGGTAGGTCTTCCCGTCGGGCGAGGCTGACAGGCTATAGTGGCGATGCACGATCTCGCCGTCGATCGTCAGCTTGAAGCCGATGTATTGCCCAGGGCGATGCGCGGCGACGGGGCCGCCGTCCACCGGCGCCAGCACGAAGGAGGTGATCACGGCGCTTTCGGGGCGCTTGGCGGCGATACGGAAGGTCCGCGTACCTTCCCAGCCCCCCGGCTGCGCGGCGAAGTCGCGATAGCGGCGGGCTTCCTTCTCGATCAGCAAGCCCGCCAGTTCCTCGTATAGCGCCCCCCAGGCATCGGCGACCTCGTCCGTCACCGCATCGCCCAACACCTCGCCGATCGCCGCCATCAGGCATTCGCCGACGATCGGATAGTGCTCGGGCCGTATGCCCAGCGAGACATGCTTGTCGACGATGATGCCCAACACTTCGTCGAGGCGCTGCGGCGTGTGGCGCAGCTGGACATAGCCGACGACGGCGCCCGCCAGGGCCCGGGGCTGTCCGCCCGTATGCTGATGAGTGGCGTTGAACAGCGTCTTCACTTCCGGATAGCGCGCGAACATCAGCGGATAGAAGCGCTGCGCGATGGCCTCGATGTGTTCGGCGACGACGGGCGTGGTGGCAGCAATGACGGATTCCTGGGCGGATGTAAGCATGACGACTCCTTGGATAAAGGTTCTGCACAAGATGCATTCCCTCTATCGCAAGCAGAGTGCCAAGCTGGCCCGGCGCGCCGCCACCGCGACATCGTGCCACGCCTTCGCCTTGCAGGCCTTGTCACAGGCGGGCTCATGTCCTGTCCACTCCGTCGCTGCCCGCCACCTCGGCTTGCCCCGGGCACGACAGATGTCAGAATGACATCGACAAAGCCTGTCCATGTGACACTATTCACCGAAAGAGTGTGAAAATGACAGCGTTTCTGCATACCCTGCGCGACTTGCTCGCCGACCTCAGCGCCGGCCATTCTCGCGACCCGCTCCCTGAACGCTGGGCCCGGCTCCTGGCGGCACTGGTCGGCAGCTACCCTGCCGATGCCAGCACGCTGATGGTCGCGCATGACGACGGCCTGCAGCCCGTCGCGGTGCTCGGGCTCGACGACGAGGTCCGCGGCCGGCGTTTCGCCCTGGACGCACACCCGCGCCTGGCTGCGATCGCCGCCCATCCCGGCGTGTGCCGCTTCCCTCTCGACTCGACGCTGCCCGATCCCTTCGATGGACTGCTCGATGACGCCTCGAGTCACGTGCACGACTGCATGGGGGTCGCCCTGCGCGACGGTGACCGCCTGCTCGGCATGCTGACGCTGGACGCACTGACGCCCGGTTGCCTGGCCGCCATCGATGACGACGAATTGCTCGCCGCGGCAGGCCTGATGGCGACCTGCCTGCGGCTCGCCCAGCAGCTCAGCGACACCCGCTCGCGTCTCAACCAGGCGCTCGACCAGACCTTCGATCATGACGCGCCTCGACACAGCGAGCCGGCCTGGCACAGTCCCGCCATGCGACAACTGGACGAGAGCCTGGCGCTGGTCGCGCCGACCGACATGAGCGTATTGCTCCACGGGGAGACGGGGGTCGGCAAGGAGCGGCTCGCCCGGCGAGTGCATGCGCTTTCCTCGCGCCGCAAAGGACCGCTGGTACGCGTCAACTGCGCGGCTCTGCCCGAGGCTCTGATCGAGAGCGAACTTTTCGGGCATCGGCGCGGCGCGTTTTCCGGTGCCGTACGCGATCATCGCGGCCACTTCGCCATGGCTCACGAAGGCACACTGATGCTCGATGAAATCGGGGAATTGCCGTTGACCATGCAGCCCAAGCTGTTACGCGTGCTGCAGGAGGGGGAGATTCAGCCGCTGGGCAGCGAAACGCCCCAGCGCGTCAACGTGCGGGTCATCGCGGTCACCAACCGTGCGCTCGACCAGGAGGTCGCCGCCGGACGCTTTCGGAAAGACCTCTATCACCGCCTGAGCGTCTTCCCCTTGCGTGTGCCGCCACTCTGCGAGCGTCGCGACGACGTGCTGTTGCTGGCCGGGGGCTTTCTGGAGGACAACCGCATCCGCCTGGGGGTCGCCAACCTGCGCCTGGAGCCCGAGGCCGAGCGCGCCCTGCTGGCCTGGCACTGGCCAGGCAACATCCGCGAGCTGGAGCATACGCTGGGGCGTGCCGCGCTGCGCGCCTTCGGCGAGCGCCCCCGAGATACACGGCACGCGCGCCGCGATGCCGTGGTTCGCATCGCCACGCACCACCTGGAGCTGCCTTCGAGCGAGGCACCGATACCGCGTCCGGCGGACGCGAACGTCGTCACCTCGACCGAGGCAGCCCCTTCCATGCCATTACGCGAGGCAGTCGAGGCCTTCCAGCGTCAGCATATCGCCCGCGCGCTGGACACACACGACGGCAACTGGGCCGCCACCGCCCGTGCCTTGCGCACCGACAGCGGCAACCTGCATCGCCTGGCCAAACGCCTGGGACTCAAACACTAGACGATCGACTCAGAACGGAATCTCGTCGTCAAAGTCATCGAAGTTGCCCGGATTGGGAGCGCCATAATTGTCCTGCTGCCCGCCCTGTTGCGGCGGCTGCTGCTGGGGACGCTGCTGCGGCGGCGGACCGCCCTGAGGCTGACCGTAGCCGCCTCCCTGCTGGGGCGCGCCACCGGGCTGGCCCATGCCTTGCTGAGGCGCGCCTTGCGAGGGCTGGGCGTAGTCGCCTCCCTGTCCACTGCGCGAATCGAGCATCTGCATGTCATTGGCGACGATTTCGGTGGAATAGCGATCCTGACCGTCCTGCCCCTGCCACTTGCGCGTCTGCAGGCGGCCTTCGATATAGATGCGCGAGCCTTTCTTCACGTACTGCTGGGCGATTTCCGCCAGCTTGTTGAACATCACCACCGTGTGCCATTCGGTACGCTCCTGACGCTGACCGCTCTGGCGGTCGGTCCACGAGTCGGTGGTCGCGATACGCAGATTGCATACCGGGTTGCCGGAGGGAAGAAAGCGAACTTCCGGGTCCTGACCGAGGTTGCCGATCAGAATGACCTTGTTGACGCCGCGAGCCATGTGAGTCTCCTTGAAATAGTTAAGCGCCCGTCGTCAGGCGCGCTTGTGATCCGGTTCGGTACCCAGAACGCGGGCCAGCGCCTCCGCGTCCAGCCGCTGCCGGTCGACCTTGAGGTAGGCGACACGCTCGTCGGGCACTACCATGACATCCTCGACACCGGCCACGGCGGCGAAGCGGTCCATCAGTGTATCCACTGTGCCCAGGGAGCGCTCGTCCAGGGCGACGATCTCGCTCGAGAGATGGCGGGGTGCCGGCATCTTCCAGACAATCGCCAACCATACCGCACCCAGCAGGGCGGCGCCCAGAAAGACGGCACTCAGCCCGTAGTGCTGCGAGAGGAAACCGCCCGCGGTGCCGCCCAGGAACGCCCCCAGGAACTGGCTGGTGGAGTACACGCCCATCGCCGTGCCCTTGGCACCCGCCGGTGCCAGCTTGCTGATCATCGACGGCAGCGTCGCCTCGAGCAGGTTGAATGCCACGAAGAAGCCCCAGAGAAGGGCAAACAGGCTCCAGCGGCCGTCGGAAAACTCCACCAGCCCGGCCAGACAGAGGGTCAGCCAGGCCACTGCCCCGAGAAAGATGGGTTTCATCTTGCGGTATTTCTCGGCCACGATCACCAGCGGAACCATGCCCACGAAGGCCAGTGCCATGATCGGCAAATAGACCCAGCCATGGTGTGCCGGGGCGATGCCCAGGGCTTCCAGCCGGAAGGGCACGGCCACGAAGCAGGCGGTGAGAATGGCATGCAGTGCGAAAATCGAGAAATCCAGCCGCAGCAGATCATGCCGCGCGAGCATCGCGCGCAACTGCGTGCGATCGAGTCCGACGTCACGGTGTGCCATCAAGCGTGGCGCCCGCGGCACCAGACGCCACAGCACCAGCAGACCGACCACCGCCAGCACGGCCGTGAACCAGAACACGCCGGCCAGGCCGAAAGGGTCGGCGACCAGGGGACCCACGACCATCGCCACGCCGAAGGCGATACCGATGGACAGCCCGATGGTCGCCATCGCCGCCGTGCGGACTTCCTCCCGCGTCTGGTCGGCGAGCAACGCCATGATCGCACCGGCGACCGCGCCGCTGCCTTGCAGACAGCGGCCGGCGATGACCCAGCCGATCGAGGTCGCCTGCGCCGCGATCACGCTGCCCAGCAGAAACAGGAGCAATCCCACGCTGATGATGAGCTTGCGGCCGAAGCGATCCGACATGAGCCCGAAGGGAATCTGCAGAATCGCCTGCGTCAGACCGTAACCGCCCAACGCCATGCCCACCAGCAGGGGCGTGGCGCCATCCAGGTCCTCGGCATAGACCGCCAGGACCGGTAATACCATGAACAGACCGAGCATGCGCGTGGCGTATAAGCTGGCGAGGCCGAAAATGGCGCGCCGCTCGGTACGAAGTAGAGATGAAGACATGATTGAGTCGCGTCGTTGAGGAAAAGAAACGTTCGATACCGAAATCGGTCCGAAGGGCTCGCAGGAGCGGACCGTGACGAACAGACAAGCCGGCGCATCGCGAGTGGGGAGGCGCCTTTCATGCGCATTTTACCGACTGCGTCCCCGTCAAGGAAAGGACGCGCTTTGCCCGGACTCCGTTGCACGCTCTATAATCGATCCTTTGACCGCGCCACCGCCACGGCGCAACCGGCACGAGGTGGGCATGGACAGAATTCTGGTCAGGGGTGCGCGCACCCACAACTTGCAGAACATCGACGTCGAACTTCCGCGTAACAAGCTGATCGTCGTGACCGGCTTGTCCGGCTCCGGCAAATCGTCGTTGGCCTTCGACACCCTCTACGCCGAGGGACAACGGCGCTACGTGGAATCGCTCTCCACTTACGCCCGCCAATTCCTGTCGATGATGGAAAAGCCCGATGTCGACCACATCGAAGGGCTGTCGCCGGCGATTTCCATCGAACAGAAGTCGACCTCGCACAACCCGCGCTCGACCGTGGGCACGATCACCGAGATCTACGACTATCTTCGCCTGCTCTACGCACGCGCCGGGACGCCGCGCTGTCCCGAGCACGGCATCGACCTCGAGGCACAGACCGTCTCGCAAATGGTCGACCAGGTGCTGGCGCTGCCCGAGGGCAGCAAGCTGATGTTGCTGGCACCGGTGGTCAGCGGGCGCAAGGGCGAGCACCAGCAACTGCTGACCGAGCTGCGCGCTCAGGGTTATGTCCGCGCCATGGTCGATGGCCAGGCCGTCGAGCTCGACGAGCTCGGACCGCTCGAGAAGAACAAGAAGCACGACATCAGCGTGGTGGTCGACCGCGTCAAGGTCCGCGACGGACTCGCTCAGCGTCTTGCCGAGTCCTTCGAGACCGCGCTCGGTCTGGCCGACGGTATCGCCGTCGTCCATGACATGGACGGCGAACGCGACGACATCGTGTTCTCGGCACGCTTCGCCTGCCCGGTATGCGGCTATTCAATCGCCGAGCTCGAGCCGCGGCTGTTCTCGTTCAACAATCCCGCCGGCGCCTGCCCGACCTGCGACGGCCTCGGCGTGCGTCAGTACTTCGATCCCGACAAGCTGATCAGCCATCCCGAACTGTCTCTGGCGGAAGGTGCCATCAAGGGCTGGGACCGGCGCAGCGTGTATTACTTCAACCAGCTGCAGGCAGTCGCCGAGCATTATCGCTTCAAGCTCGAGACCCCATGGCAGGATCTCGCGCGGCACGAGCGCGAGGTGGTGCTGCGCGGCAGCGGTCATGACCAGATCACCTTCAGCTACGTCAACGACCGGGGCCGCAAGGTCACCCGCGAGCATGCTTTCGAGGGTGTCCTGCCCAACATGGAACGGCGCTATCGCGAAACCGAATCGAGCATGGTGCGCGAAGACCTGGCCAAGTACCTGGCCGTGCAGCCCTGTCCCTCCTGCGAGGGGACTCGGTTGCGCAAGGAGGCGCGCCATGTCTATGTCGACGGCCGCCCGCTGCCCGAGGTGGCACACCTGCCGATCGGCGAAGCCTGGCAGTATTTCGCGACACTCGAGCTGTCGGGACGCAAGGGCGAGATCGCCGTCAAGATCGTGCACGAGATCCACTCACGGCTGGAATTCCTGGTCAATGTGGGGCTCGACTACCTGACCCTGGAACGCAGTGCCGACACCCTGTCGGGGGGCGAAGCCCAGCGCATTCGCCTGGCCAGTCAGATCGGTGCGGGCCTGGTCGGGGTCATGTACATTCTCGACGAGCCGTCCATCGGTCTTCATCAGCGCGATAACGACCGCCTGCTCAAGACGCTCGAACGCCTGCGCGACCTGGGCAACACGGTCATCGTCGTCGAGCACGACGAAGACGCCATCCGTGCCGCCGACCATGTGCTCGACATCGGGCCCGGGGCCGGCGTGCACGGAGGACGCATCGTCGCACAGGGCACGCCCCAGCAGATCGAGCAGAGCGAGGAATCGCTGACAGGCCAGTACCTCTCCGACCAGCGGCGCATCGAGATCCCGCCCCATCGGATCCCGGGCAATCCGGAAAAGATGCTGCGACTCACCGGCGCCAACGGCAACAACCTGCAGAACGTGACGCTCGAACTGCCCCTGGGGCTGTTCGTCTGCGTCACCGGCGTGTCGGGCTCGGGCAAGTCGACACTGATCAACTCCACGTTGATGCCGGTAGCCACCCGCGAACTCAATCGCGCCACGTCACTGACACCCGCCCCCTACCGGCACATCGAGGGGCTGGATCTACTCGACAAGGTCATCGACATCGACCAGAGTCCGATCGGGCGCACGCCGCGGTCCAACCCGGCCACCTATACCGGCATCTTCACGCCCATACGCGAGCTCTTCGCTGGCACCCAGGAAGCACGCTCGCGCGGCTACAAGCCGGGGCGTTTCAGCTTCAACGTCAAGGGCGGGCGCTGCGAAGCCTGCCAGGGCGAGGGCATGATCAAGGTCGAGATGCACTTCCTGCCCGACATCTACGTGCCCTGCGACGTGTGCCAGGGAAAACGCTACAACCGCGAGACGCTGGAGATCCACTACAAGGGCAAGAACATCCACGAGGTACTCGAGATGACCATCGAGGAGGCCCTGGAATTCTTCAGCCCGGTCCCGGCGATCGCCCGGCGCCTGCAGACGTTGATGGATGTGGGCTTGTCCTACGTTCGCCTTGGGCAGAGCGCGACCACGCTTTCCGGCGGCGAAGCGCAGCGCGTCAAGCTCGCCCGCGAGCTCGCCAAGCGCGACACCGGCAAGACGCTCTACATTCTCGACGAGCCCACTACCGGGCTGCATTTCGAGGATATTCGGCAACTGCTGGGGGTCCTGCACCGCCTGCGCGACCATGGCAATACCGTCGTCGTCATCGAACACAACCTCGATGTCATCAAGACGGCGGACTGGTTGATCGACCTTGGCCCCGAGGGAGGCTCAGGCGGTGGCCGCATCATTGCCGAGGGCACTCCGGAACAGGTGGCCAAGCTCGAGCAGTCCCACACCGGGCGCTTTCTCAAGCCCTTGCTGGACAAGCGCACGGCGCCAGCGAACAAGGCACGCACCCCAAGCACGCTCGAGACCTGAACGCTGCACGCTTTCGACAGGCATAAAAAAACCGGCCCATGGGGCCGGTTTTCTCGTGCCGAGATGGCAAAGCCTGGCGAAGATTACTCTTCGGCGGCTTCTTCGACGACCGGACGGTCGACCAGCTCGACATAAGCCATCGGCGCATTGTCACCAGCGCGGAAGCCGCACTTGAGAATACGCACATAGCCGCCCGGACGCTCGACGTAACGCGGGCCCAGCTCATTGAAGAGCTTGCCGACCGCTTCCTTCGAGCGGGTACGGTTGAAGGCCAGACGGCGGTTGGCGACGCTGTCCTGCTTGGCCAGGGTGATCAGCGGCTCGATATGACGACGCAGTTCCTTGGCCTTGGGCAGGGTAGTCTTGATGACTTCGTGCTCGACCAGCGACACGCACATGTTCTTGAACATGGCATGGCGATGCGAGCTCGTACGATTGAGGTGACGACCACTCTTACGATGACGCATGGTTGAAATTCCTTACCAAACTGGGACTCGAGTCGGCTCTCACGCAGAGGCCTTGTCGTCCTTCAGGCTCGCCGGCGGCCAATTTTCCAGCCGCATGCCGAGGGAAAGACCGCGCGCTGCCAGAACGTCCTTGATTTCATTCAAGGATTTCTTGCCGAGGTTCGGGGTCTTCAACAGCTCCACTTCGGTACGCTGAATCAGATCACCGATATAATAGATATTCTCGGCCTTCAGGCAGTTGGCGCTGCGGACGGTCAACTCGAGATCGTCTACGGGGCGCAGCAGAATCGGATCGATCTGATCCTCTTCTTCTTCGACTTCCTGTTCCTTATCGGCTTCGAGGTCGACGAACGCGGCCAGCTGCTCTTGGAGGATGGTCGCACTGCGGCGAATCGCTTCTTCCGGGTCCAGGGTGCCGTCGGTTTCCAAGTCGATAATCAGCTTATCGAGGTCGGTACGCTGCTCGACACGCGCGGCTTCCACGGAGTAGGACACACGACGTACCGGGCTGAAGGTCGCATCCAACTGGAGGCGGCCGATCGCACGCGATTCGTCTTCCTCGGAAGCACGGGTATCCGCCGGCTCGTAGCCACGACCGCGAACCACCTTGAGCTGCATTTTCAGCTCGCCGCTGTCGTTGAGGTGCGCGATGACGTGATCCGGGTTGACGATTTCGACGTCATGATCGACGGCGATATCGCCAGCGGTGACCACGCTCGGCCCCTGCTTGCTCAGCGCCAGAACCACCTCGTCACGGTTACCGTGCATCTTGACGGCAACGTCCTTGAGGTTCAGGAGAATCTCGATGACGTCCTCTTGGACGCCCTCGATGGCGCTGTACTCGTGCAGAACGCCCTCAATCTCCGCTTCCACAACGGCGCAACCGGGCATGGAAGACAGCAGGATGCGACGCAGAGCATTCCCCAGGGTATGGCCGAAACCACGCTCGAACGGCTCGAGCACGATCTTCGCATGATTCGCGTTGATCTCTTCGACCTTGATGTCGCGAGGACGGAGAAACTCTGTCACTGAACGCTGCATAAGAACACCTTTCAGGCTGCCAAACGGATACTCGGTACTCGAAACCAGGCCCTGGCATGGAGCCTGGCGGCATCGCGCAATGGCTGCACGATTACTTCGAGTACAGCTCGACGATCAGGTTTTCGTTGATGTCGGCAGACAGGTCGCCGCGTTCCGGGACAGCCTTGAAAGTGCCTTCCATCTTCTTGGAGTCGACGTCGATCCAAGCCACATCGCCACGGTTGGCGGCGATCCCCAGGGCATTTTGAATACGCGCCTGGTTCTTGGCCTTTTCACGAACGGACACCACGTCACCGGGCTTGACCTGATAGGAAGCCACGTTGACGGTACGGCCATTCACGGCAATTGCCTTGTGGCTGACCAGCTGACGCGCTTCGGAGCGCGTTGAGCCGAAGCCCATACGGTAGACGACATTGTCCAGTCGGGATTCGAGAAGCTGCAGCAACAACTCACCGGTCGCGCCCTTGAGACGAGCGGCTTCCTTGTAGTAGTTGCGGAACTGCTTCTCGAGTACGCCATACATGCGGCGCACTTTCTGCTTCTCGCGAAGCTGCAAGCCGTAGTCGGAAAGACGCTGACGGCGCTGGCCGTGGACACCCGGGATCTGCTCGGATTTGCACTTTTTCTCGAAGGGAGTGACACCGCTCTTCAGGAAGAGGTCGGTGCCTTCACGACGAGACAGTTTGCACTTCGGTCCAATATAACGTGCCATGAATCTGTCTCCTTAAACGCGGCGTTTCTTCGGCGGACGGCAGCCGTTATGGGGAACGGGCGTCGCGTCGGTGATGCTCTGCACACGGAAACCCGCGGCATTGAGCGCACGCACGGCGGATTCACGGCCGGGACCGGGGCCCTTGACCAGCACGTCGACGTTTTTCACACCATACTCGGCTGCAGCGGTCGCTGCACGTTCACTTGCCACTTGAGCAGCGAACGGGGTGCTCTTGCGAGAACCACGAAAACCCGAACCACCGGCAGTCGCCCAGGAAAGGGCGTTGCCCTGGCGGTCTGTGATCGTCACGATCGTGTTGTTAAAAGAGGCATGGATGTGGGCAACCGCATCCACTACCTGCTTTTTCACCTTTTTACGGTTACTACGCGGGTTAGCCATGTTGATGTCTATTCCTGTCTTAACGCCAGAACGTGCGTGTTATTTGCGAATCGGCTTACGCGGACCCTTGCGGGTACGCGCGTTGGTCTTGGTACGCTGACCACGCAGCGGAAGACCACGACGATGGCGCAGACCACGATAGCAACCCAGGTCCATGAGACGCTTGATGTTCAGCGTCGTGTCACGGCGAAGGTCGCCTTCAACGGTATACTTGCCGACTTCGTTACGCAGGGTATCCACCTCTTCGGCGGAGAGATCCTGTACTTTCGCGGTCGGCGCGATGCCGGTAGCGGCGCAGATTTCCTGCGCACGTGTGCGGCCAATCCCGAAGATGTAGGTCAGCGAGATCGCCGCATGCTTGTTGTCCGGGATATTGACGCCTGCAATACGGGCCATCAGCTTACTCCGAATGTTGAGCGGCTTGCTCGTTTAGTCGTCCATAAAGGGCGCAATAGCATACCCCTTTGTCTCCGGGGAGACAAGGGGTACACCTACACCCGCTTTTAATTCAGCGCGGGCTCAGCCCTGACGCTGTTTATGCCGCGGCTCGGTACAGATGACACGAATCGCGCCATTGCGCCGAATGATCTTGCAGTTACGGCACATTTTCTTGACGGAAGCTCGAACTTTCATCGTTCTCTCCAAAAAACCTAGCGGGGCTCGTTTAGCGCAGGATGCCGCCGCTGCCATAGCCTTTCAGGTTGGACTTTTTCATCACCGACTCATACTGATTGGACATCAGGTGCGACTGCACCTGGGCCATGAAGTCCATGACCACCACCACGACGATGAGCAATGAAGTGCCGCCGAAATAGAAGGGCACTTGCCATGCCACCACGAGGAACTGAGGCATCAGGGAGACTGCAGTGATGTACAAGGCGCCGAAAAGCGTCAGACGCGTCATGACCTTATCGACATAGCGGGCCGTCTGCTCGCCCGGGCGAATACCCGGCAGGAATGCACCTGACTTCTTGAGGTTGTCGGCCACATCCTTGGGGTTGAAGACCAACGCCGTGTAAAAGAAGCAGAAGAATAGCACCGCCGCGGCGAAAAGCAAGATGTACAACGGCTGACCCGGCCCCATCGCCTGGGAAACCGTCTGCAACCAGGCCATGTTCTGGCCTTCACCGACCCATTGGCCAATGGACGCGGGGAACAGCAGAATGCTGGAAGCGAAGATCGGCGGAATGACGCCGGCCATGTTCACCTTCAGCGGCAGATAGCTGCTCTGCCCGGCATACATCTTGTTGCCTACCTGACGACGCGGATAGTTCACCGTGATGCGACGCTGACCGCGCTCGATGAAGACCACGAAGGCCACGGTAGCGATCCCAAGCACTGCCAACGCCAGCAGCGGCAGGATATTCCAGGCCCCATCGTTGCGCGCCAGTGTAAACGACTGGCCGATGGCGCTGGGCAGGCCTGCGACGATACCCGCGAAGATAATAAGGGAAATGCCGTTGCCAATCCCCTTCTCGGTGATCTGCTCGCCCAGCCACATGAGGAACACGGCACCCGCGACGAACGTCACGATTGCGGTGAAGTAGAAGCTGAGATCGCCACTATAGGCGACACCCTGTCCGACCAGACCGACTGCCATGCCGGTCGCCTGGATCAATGCCAGCACCACCGTGCCGTAGCGCGTATACTGGTTGATCTTGCGCCGGCCAGCCTCACCTTCCTTCTTCAGCTGTTCCAGCTGAGGCGAGACCGCCGTCAGGAGCTGCATGATGATCGACGCGGAGATGTAAGGCATGATCCCCAGCGCGAAAATACTCATGCGCGACAGCGCACCACCCGAGAACATGTTGAACATGCCCAGGATGGTGCCCTGATTTTCCCTGAACAAGGCAGCGAGCTGGTCAGGATTGATGCCAGGCACCGGGATATGGGCACCGATGCGGTACACCACGATGGCGATGAACACGAAACGCAGACGCGCCCAAAGTTCACTCAGACCACTTCCACTGGCCGGCATGTTTCCTGACTTAGCCATTAGTCCTCTACCTTGCCACCGGCAGCTGCGATCGCGTCACGGGCACCCTTGGTGACCTTGAGACCACGGACCGTGACTGCTTTGTTCAGTTCACCGGAGAGAATCACCTTCGCGTACTGGGTGTTGTCCTTGAGCACGTTGGCCTTCTTCAGGCTTTCCAGGTCGACGATCTCGCCATCGACCTTGGCCAGCTCGGCCAGACGCACTTCTTCGGACACCAGTGACTTGGCGGAGGTAAAGCCGTACTTCGGCAGACGACGCTGCAACGGCATCTGACCGCCTTCGAAACCTGGCTTCACTGACCCACCGGAACGTGACTTCTGGCCTTTGTGGCCACGGCCACCGGTCTTGCCCAGACCGGAGCCGATACCACGACCGACGCGTTTCTCAGCGTGCTTGGAGCCCGGTGCCGGGCTCAGGTTATTGAGTTTCATGGATTACTCTCCCTCAACGCGCACAAGGTAGTTAACCTTGTTGACCATACCGCGTACGGCGGGGGTGTCTTCCAGCTCGACCGTATGACCGATGCGGCGCAAGCCAAGGCCACGCATGGTGGCTTTGTGCTTTTCCAGAATGCCGATGGTGCTACGCGTCTGGGTAACCTTGATCGTTGCTGATGCCATGATGCCTTACCCCGCGATCTCTTCGACGGACATACCACGCTTGGCGGCGATGTCCTCCGGAGACTGCATGGAGGCGAGACCTTTGATGGTCGCGCGCACCACGTTCACCGGGTTGGTGGAACCGTAGCACTTGGCGAGAACGTCATGGACGCCTGCCAATTCGAGCACGGAGCGCATGGCACCGCCAGCAATGATCCCGGTACCTTCGGACGCCGGCTGCATGAACACCTTGGAGGCACCGTGACGGGCCTTCACAGGATACTGCAGCGTGGCGCCACTGAGGCTGACCTTGACCATGTTGCGGCGGGCCTGGTCCATCGCCTTCTGGATCGCGACAGGCACTTCACGTGCCTTGCCCCGTCCGAAGCCGACGCGACCGCTGCCATCGCCAACGACGGTGAGTGCGGTGAAGCCGAAGATTCGACCACCTTTCACTACCTTGGCGACGCGGTTTACCTGCACGAGTTTCTCTTGCAGATCGCCGCCCTTCTGTTCGTTATTCGCCATCGTAAAACCCTTTAGAATTCCAGACCGCCTTCACGAGCGGCATCAGCCAGGGCCTTGACGCGACCGTGGTACTTAAACCCGGCACGGTCGAAAGCCACTTCGGTGATGCCCGCTTCCTTCGCGCGTTCGGCAATCAGGGCGCCCACCTTGGCGGCGGCGTCCGAGTTGCCCGTGGATCCTTCGCGCAGGCTCTTGTCGAGCGTGGATGCGCTGGCCAGAACCTGACCACCATCCGGCGAAATGATCTGCGCGTAGATGTGGCGCGGCGTACGGTTGACGCTCAAGCGAGACACGCCCTGCTCGCGAATCTTGGCGCGAGCGCGGCGGGCACGACGGAGACGAGCTTCTTTCTTCGCGTTCATAACCCTGCCTTACTTCTTCTTGGCTTCTTTGCGGCGGACTTCTTCGTCGCCATACCGAATTCCCTTGCCCTTGTAGGGTTCGGGCGGACGGAAGGCACGAATTTCCGCTGCGACCTGGCCGAGCTGCTGCTTGTCCGCGCTCTTCAGCACGATGGTGGTGTTCTTCGGCGTTTCCGCCGTCACACCTTCAGGCAGCTTGTACTCGACCGGGTGCGAGAAGCCTAGTGTCAGGTTGAGCGTGTTGCCGCTTGCTTGCGCGCGGTAACCGACACCGTTGATCTCCAGGGACTTGGTGAAGCCTTCGGAGACGCCGGTGACGATGTTCTGCACCAGCGCACGGGTGGTACCGACCATCGCCCAGCTCTTGGCAGACTCGCTCGGATTAAACGTCAGTTGGCCTTCTTCCTGGCCGATGGTGACATCGGAATGCACGGTCATGGAGAGCGTGCCCTGGCCACCTTTGACGGTCAGCTTGTTGGCTTCGAGTTTGACCTCGACGCCACTCGGCAGTTTCACCGGATATTTGGCTACGCGGGACATTCCAGACTCCTAGAATACGGTGCAGATGACTTCACCACCGACACCGGCCTGACGCGCCGCACGATCGGTCATCACGCCCTGGGAGGTGGTCACGATCGCGATACCCAGGCCATCCGCGACTTTCGGCAGCGCATCCTTGCCCTTGTAAGAGCGCAAGGACGGCTTTGAAAAGCGCTGGATGTGCTCGATGACCGGCTTCCCTTCGAAATACTTGAGGGTGACGGCCAACTGGGGCTTGGCGCCTTCAGTGACGGTGAAGTCGTTGATATAGCCCTCTTGCTTCAATACGCGAGCCACCTCGGTCTTGAGGTTGGAGGACGGCATGGTGACCGTCTCCTTGGTGGCCATCTGCGCATTGCGGATACGGGTAAACATATCCGCTAGAGTATCTTGCATGCTCATTACGTTGCGCTCCTGATTCTCGCGTGGCTTACCAGCTGGACTTCTTGAGCCCAGGGACATCGCCACGCATGGCGGCTTCACGCAGTTTGTTGCGGCCCAAGCCAAACTTGTTGTAGAAGCCGTGCGGACGGCCGGTCACGCGGCAGCGATTGCGCTGGCGCACCGGGCTGGAGTCGCGCGGCAACTGCTGAAGTTTCAGCTGGGCGTCGAAGCGCTCTTCATCAGAAGCGTTCACGTCGTAGATGATGGCCTTGAGCTCGGCACGCTTGGCCGCGTACTTGTCTACCAGCTTTGCGCGCTTGAGCTCACGCTCAATCATGCTTTTCTTTGCCATGATCCCACCCTTATTTCTTGAACGGGAAGTTCAGCGCGCTCAGCAGCGCACGGCCTTCTTCATCGGTGTTGGCAGTAGTGGTGATAGTGACATCCAACCCGCGAATACGGTCAATCTTATCATATTCGAGCTCGGGAAAGATGATCTGCTCACGCACACCCATGGAGTAGTTGCCACGCCCGTCGAAGGACTTGGGGTTCAGACCACGAAAGTCACGAACACGCGGAATCGCAATGTTCACGAGACGATCGAGGAAGTCCCACATCCGCTCGCTTCGCAGGGTCACCTTGATGCCGATCGGCCAGCCTTCGCGGACCTTGAAGCCCGCGATGGACTTGCGCGCCTTGGTAATCACCGGGCGCTGGCCGGACAACTTCTCGAGATCGCCCATGGCATTGTCGATCAGCTTCTTGTCGCTGGTCGCATCGCCGATGCCCATGTTGAGGGTCACCTTGGTGATCCGAGGGATCTGCATCACGTTGGCGTAGCTGAACTGCTCTTGGAGCTGAGCTGCCACCTCGTTTTGATAACGTTCTTTCAAGTTCGCCATTTTGCTACCCGACTCGCGTTAGGCGTCGATCTGCTTTTGCGTCGACTTGTAGATACGTACCTTGGTACCGTCTTCCTGAATCTGGAAGCCGACGCGATCCGCCTTGCCGGTCTCCTGATTGAAGATGGCCACGTTGGACGCGTGAATCGGGGCCTCACGCTCGACGATACCCCCCTGCTTGCCTTGCATGGGGTTGGGCTTGGTGTGACGTTTAATCATGTTCACACCGGACACGACATAGCATCCGTCTTGCAGGACGCGCTTAATCGTGCCGCGCTTGCCCTTGTCCTTGCCGGCAATGACGATCACTTCGTCGTCACGTTTGATCTTACGCATATCCGCCTCGCTCCTCACAGCACTTCAGGCGCCAGGGAAATGATCTTCATGAACTTCTCGTTGCGAAGCTCACGCGTAACCGGCCCGAAGATACGGGTACCGATCGGCTGCTCGTTGGCGTTGTGCAACAGAACGGCCGCATTTCCATCGAAGCGGATCAGTGAACCGTCCGTACGACGGACACCACTCTTGGTACGTACAACAACGGCCTTGAGGACTTGGCCTTTTTTGACCTTGCCACGAGGAATTGCTTCCTTGACCGTTACTTTGATGACGTCGCCAACACGCGCGTAACGGCGGTGTGAACCGCCCAGCACCTTGATGCACTGCACCCGGCGCGCGCCGCTGTTGTCGGCGACATCCAGCATTGTCTGCGTCTGAATCATCGGTTTTCTCCAAACCTAAACTGACTGCACTGGTGAAAGGCTCTGGCCCGCTCAGCCCTTGGCCTGCTCGACCACCTCGACCAGCGTCCAGGCCTTCAACTTGGAGATCGGCCGGCATTCCTCGATGGAAACCGTATCGCCGACTCGCGCCTGGTTCGCCTCGTCATGGGCGTGCAGTTTGGTGGAGCGCTTCACGTACTTGTCGTAAATCGGATGCCGGACACGGCGCTCGATCTGAACGACGACGGACTTGTCCATCTTGTCGCTCACGACCTTGCCAGTCAGTGTACGGGCATTGTTTTCTTCAGCCATCTCAGTCACCTGCCTTCTCATTGAGCACAGTCTTAACGCGAGCGATATCGCGACGCACCTGCTTGAGCAGATGGGTCTGGCTCAGCTGACCGGTGGCCTTCTGCATGCGCAGGTTGAACTGCTCCCGTAGGAGCTCGAGCAGCTGCTGCTGAAGCGCTTCGACTGATTTTTCACGAATTTCCTGGGCTTTCATCACATCACCGTCCGTTTCACAAAGGTGGTGGAGACCGGGAACTTCTGGGCCGCCAGGTCGAATGCCTCACGAGCCAGTTCCTCGGAAACGCCTTCGATCTCGTAGAGCACCTTGCCGGGCTGGATTTGGGCGACCCAGTACTCGACGGAGCCCTTACCCTTACCCATACGGACTTCCAGCGGCTTCTCGGTAATCGGCTTGTCCGGGAAGACACGGATCCAGATCTTGCCGCCACGCTTGACGTGACGCGTGATGGCACGACGGCCAGCTTCGATCTGGCGAGCGGTGATACGGCCGCGACCGGTGGCTTTCAGGCCATATTCGCCGAAGCTCACCTTGCTTCCGCGATGCGCGAGGCCGCGGTTACGGCCCTTCTGCACCTTGCGGAATTTCGTACGCTTGGGTTGTAACATCGATTACTCTCCCCTTACCTGGAACCTTTCTTCTTGGGCGCCGGTGCCTGAGCCTGCTTCTGCTTGGCACGCACTTCCTCGATACCGCCGAGGATCTCACCCTTGAAGACCCACACTTTGACGCCGATAACGCCGTAGGTGGTATGCGCTTCGTAAGTGGCATAATCGATGTCGGCGCGCAGCGTATGCAGCGGCACGCGACCTTCGCGATACCATTCGGTACGCGCGATTTCCGCACCACCAAGACGCCCTGACAGCTGGATCTTGATGCCGCCAGCGCCCAGGCGCATGGCGTTCTGTACGGCGCGCTTCATGGCACGACGGAACATCACGCGGCGTTCGAGCTGGCCGCAGACGTTCTGCGCGACGAGCTGTGCGTCAAGCTCGGGCTTGCGCACCTCTTCGATGTTGACGTGAACCGGCACGCCCATCATCTCGGAGACATCGCGACGCAGGCGATCGACATCCTCGCCCTTCTTGCCAATCACGATGCCCGGACGGGCAGTGTGAATGGTGATGCGTGCGTTATTGGCTGGACGCTCGATGGTGATGTCGCTCACGGAGGCGTTCTTCAAACGCTGCTCCAGGA
This sequence comes from Chromohalobacter israelensis DSM 3043, assembly GCF_000055785.1. Lineage (GTDB taxonomy): Bacteria > Pseudomonadota > Gammaproteobacteria > Pseudomonadales > Halomonadaceae > Chromohalobacter > Chromohalobacter israelensis. Next base: position 482,972 of record NC_007963.1, on the reverse strand, counting down.
AACGACGCACTTCGAGGTCATTATTCAGCTTATCGGCATAAGCACCACGCTCAGCGTACCAGACGGAGCGGTGGTCCTTGACGATACCTAGCCGAATACCTGTCGGATTTACTTTCTGACCCATCTGGTCGACTCCTACTTCTCGGCTACCTTGACGGTGATGTGGCAAGTGCGCTTCAAAATGCGATCCGCACGGCCCTTGGCGCGAGGCTGGATGCGCTTGAGCGTCATGCCCTCATCGACGCAGATGGTCGAGACACGCAGCTCGTCGATGTCCATGCCATTGTTTTCTTCCGCATTCGCGATGGCGGACTGAAGCACTTTCTTGACCACCTTTGCCGCTTTCTTCGGCGAGTAGGCCAACACATCCAGTGCTTCGGCGACCGGCTTACCGCGCACCAGGTCAGCCACCAAACGGGCCTTCTGGGCGGATAAACGAGCGCCACGCAGCTTTGCTGTGACTTCCATCTCTCTAACCTCTCTGGCTTACCGTTTGGCTTTCTTGTCCGCCGCATGACCGCGGTAGGTGCGGGTGGCAGCGAATTCGCCCAGCTTGTGGCCAACCATTTCCTCGGAGACATGCACCGGGACATGTTGACGCCCGTTATGGACTGCAATGGTGAGCCCGACCATGTTCGGCAGGATCATGGAGCGACGCGACCAGGTCTTGATCGGTTTGCGGTCGCTCTTCTCCACTGCAGTCTCAACCTTCTTCAGCAGATGAAGGTCAATAAAGGGACCTTTCTTCAGTGAACGTGGCACAGCCGTTACCTCTTAATGTCTGTTACTTGGCCTTGCGGCGACGAACGATCAGCTTGTCGGTGCGCTTGTTCTTACGGGTCTTGTGGCCCTTGGTGGGGATACCCCACGGGCTCACCGGATGACGACCACCGCTAGTGCGGCCTTCACCACCACCATGCGGGTGATCCACCGGGTTCATCGCAACACCGCGAACCGTCGGACGCACGCCTCTCCAGCGCTTTGCACCGGCCTTGCCAAGTTGACGGAGGCTGTGCTCGGAATTGCCCACTTCACCCAGGGTGGCACGGCACTCCGCCAGGATCTTGCGCATCTCGCCGGAGCGCAGACGCACGGTGGCGTAGTTACCTTCACGTGCAACCAGCTGGGCGCTGGCACCGGCACTACGCGCGATCTGAGCACCCTTGCCGGGCTTCAGCTCGATGCAGTGCACGGTGGAACCCACCGGAATGTTGCGCAGCGGCAAGGCGTTACCGCGCTTGATGGCTGCGTTCACGCCGGATTCCAGGCTGTCGCCCACCTTCACGCCGCGGGGCGCGATGATGTAACGACGCTCGCCGTCCAGGTACTTGAGTAGCGCAATGTTGGCGCTACGGTTGGGGTCGTACTCGAGGCGCTCGACGGTGGCGGCAATGCCATCCTTGTTGCGCTTGAAGTCGACCACACGATAGTGCTGACGGTGCCCACCACCCACATGGCGCGTGGTGATGCGACCGTTATTGTTACGACCGCCGCTCTTGGACTTCTTCTCCAGCAGACCGTCATAAGGGCGGCCCTTGTGGAGTTCGTCGCTGACGACTTTGACGACGTGACGACGACCGGCGGACGTGGGTTTGGTCTTTACAACTGCCATGATCCGTACTCCTGCCTTACTCGGCGCCAGAGAAGTCTTCGAGAGTCTCGCCGGCCGCCAGTGTGACGTACGCCTTGCGATATCCCTTGCGCAGACCGAGACCGTGCTGCGTGCGCTTGGTCTTGCCCTTGACGTTCAAGACCTGCACGCCAGCCACCTTCTTTTCGAAGAGCGCTTCGACGGCCTTCTTGATCTCGGGCTTGGTCGCGTCCTGGGCCACCTTGAACACGTACTGGTTGTTTTCGGCGGCAAATGCGGCCTTCTCGGTCATGTGAGGCCCGAGCAGAACCTTGAATACGCGTTCCTGGTTCATCCCAGCTTCTCCTCGAATTTGCGCAGAGCGGAAACAGTGACCAGCACCTTGTCGAAGGCAACCAGGCTCACCGGATCGGCAGCCGCGACATCCACCACGTCGACGTAGGGAATGTTACGCGCGGCGAGAAACAGCTTTTCGTCGATGTCTTCGGTGACGATCAGCGCCTTCTCGAGATCCAGGTCCTTCAGCTTGGCAACCAGCTGCTTGGTCTTGGGGGCGTCCACCTCGAAGCTGTCAACGACGACCAGACGTTCCTGACGCACCAGCTCGGACAGAATCGAGCGCATGGCGGCGCGGTACATCTTGCGGTTGACTTTCTGGGTGTAATCCTGCGGGCGCGCCGCAAACGTCACGCCACCACTGCGCCACAGCGGCGAGCGGATGGTACCGGCGCGTGCACGACCGGTGCCTTTTTGACGCCACGGCTTCTTGCCGCCGCCACGCACTTCGGAGCGAGTCTTCTGAGCACGGGTACCCTGGCGGCCGGCTGCGAAATACGCCGTCACGACCTGGTGAACCAGCGACTCGTTGAACTCCTTACCAAAGGTAGCGTCGGACACTTCGACGGTGCCGGCATCAGCACCTGCGAGATTCAAATTCATCGGTCTCATACCCCTCAGCGAGCTTTGACGGCACTGCGTACGATGACTTCGCAGTCAGTCGCGCCCGGTACGGCGCCCTTGACCAGCAGCAGATTACGCTCGGCATCGACGCGCACGATTTCCAGGCTCTGGACTGTGACACGCTCGTTGCCCAGCTGACCGGCCATCTTCTTGCCCTTGAAGACGCGACCCGGCGTCTGGCATTGACCGATGGAGCCCGGTGCGCGGTGCGCGAGCGAGTTGCCGTGACCATTGTCTTGGGTACGGAAATTCCAGCGCTTGACGGCGCCCTGGAAGCCCTTGCCTTTAGAGGTACCAGTCACGTCGACTTTCTGACCGGCTTCAAAGAGGGATACGGTGATGTTGCCGCCCACTTCCGGAGCTTCTTCGCCTTCTGCGAGGCGGAACTCCATCAATGAACGACCGGCCTCGACACCTGACTTGGCATACTGGCCTGCGGCGGCCTTGGTCAGATGCTTGGCCTTGCGGGAACCCGAAGTCACCTGAACCGCGCTGTAGCCGTCGCTTTCGACGGTCTTGACGCGGGTCACGCGATTCGGCTCGACTTCGATAACGGTTACGGGCACGGAGGCGCCATTCTCGGTGAAGATGCGGGTCATGCCGCTCTTCTTACCGACCAAACCGATAGTCATGTTCAGTCTCCTATAGTGTACGGGGCTATCACCCGCTATGGCTGCCCTTTCCAGAGCATTCCACTAGCACATTGTGTGACGCCGTCCCGGCGTGGCGACTTGTGAAAGCCGCTAGTGACTAGTGTGGTTAGTCGAGCTTGATTTGCACGTCAACGCCAGCGGCGAGATCGAGCTTCATCAGCGCGTCTACGGTTTTTTCCGTGGGTTCGACAATGTCGAGCACACGCTTGTGAGTGCGAATCTCGTACTGATCGCGCGCATCTTTGTTGACGTGCGGCGAAATCAACACGGTATAGCGCTCGCGATTGGTCGGCAGCGGGATCGGACCACGGACCTGTGCACCAGTGCGCTTCGCGGTATCCACGATTTCTTGCGCGGACTGGTCAATCAGGCGATGGTCAAAGGCCTTCAACCGAATGCGAATCTTCTGGTTCTGCATTAGCCTTAAACTCCAATGGATGTCGACGGCGCGAGCCGTCTACCCACGCATTCAAAGGATGCGCATTATAGGCAGGCTGACAGTGACTGTCAAACATGCACAGAAAGGGGGCTCCTCAAAGGAGCCCCCTTCGATCATCGAAGGGCGAAACCCTTACTGGACGATCTTGGCGACGACACCGGCGCCTACGGTACGACCGCCTTCGCGAACAGCGAAGCGCAGGCCGTCTTCCATGGCGATCGGCGCGATCAGGGTCACGGTCATCTTGACGTTGTCGCCCGGCATGACCATTTCGACGCCTTCCGGCAGCTCGCAGGTACCGGTCACGTCAGTGGTCCGGAAGTAGAACTGCGGACGATAGCCCTTGAAGAACGGCGTGTGACGACCGCCTTCTTCCTTGGACAGCACATAGACTTCGGCTTCGAAGACAGTGTGCGGCGTGATGGTGCCCGGCTTGGCCAGCACCTGGCCACGCTCGACGTCGTCACGCTTGGTGCCGCGCAGCAGCGCGCCGATGTTCTCGCCGGCACGACCTTCGTCGAGCAGCTTGCGGAACATCTCGACACCGGTAACGGTCGTCTTGGCAGTGTCCTTGAGACCCACGATCTCGACTTCTTCGCCAGACTTGACGATACCGCGCTCGACACGACCGGTCACGACGGTACCGCGGCCGGAGATCGAGAACACGTCTTCGATCGGCATCAGGAACGGCTGGTCGATGGCACGCTCCGGCTCCGGGATGTAGGCATCCAGGGCCTTGATCAGGTTGGCGACGGCAGTGGTACCCATGCCGTTGTCGTCCTTGCCTTCCAGCGCCATCAGCGCGGAACCGGTGATGATCGGGCAGTCGTCGCCCGGGAAGTCGTACTCGTTGAGGAGTTCACGAACTTCCATTTCGACCAGCTCGAGGAGCTCTTCGTCGTCGACCATGTCGGCCTTGTTCAGGAACACGACGATGGTCGGAACGCCGACCTGGCGAGACAGCAGGATGTGCTCGCGAGTCTGCGGCATGGGGCCGTCAGCTGCGGAACAGACCAGAATGGCGCCATCCATCTGAGCGGCACCGGTGATCATGTTCTTGACGTAGTCGGCGTGCCCCGGGCAGTCGACGTGCGCGTAGTGGCGCTCTTCGGACTGGTACTCGACGTGAGCGGTGGCGATGGTGATACCGCGCTCACGCTCTTCCGGTGCGTTGTCGATGGTGTCGAATTCGCGCCAGTCGCCGCCGAAGACCTCCGCGGAAACGCGAGTCAGTGCCGCAGTCAGCGTGGTCTTGCCATGGTCGACGTGACCGATGGTGCCAACGTTGATGTGCGCTTTATTACGTTCAAACTTTTCCTTAGCCACTGCTATAACCTCTTTACGTTAGCTAACGGTTAACCATTCTGGTTGATGACGGCTTCAACGACGCTGGAGGGCGCCTCTTCGTAATCCGCAAACTCCATAGTGTAGCTTGCGCGGCCCTGGGTCTGAGAACGCAAATCGGTCGCGTAACCGAACATCTCAGCCAGCGGTACCGTGGCGCGAATGATCTTGCCGGACGGCGAGTCATCCATGCCCTGAACGAGGCCACGGCGGCGGTTAAGGTCACCCATGACATCCCCCATGAACTCTTCGGGAGTCACGACCTCGACCTTCATCACCGGCTCCAGCAGCACGGCCTTGGCCTTCGGTGCGCCTTCCTTGATCGCCATGGAAGAGGCAACCTTGAACGCAGTCTCGTTCGAGTCCACGTCATGGTAGGAACCATCGAACAGCGTGACCTTGACGTCAATCATCGGGTAACCCGCGATGACCCCGTTCTGCAGCTGCTCATAGGCCCCTTTCTCGACGGCCGGCACGTATTCCTTGGGAACCACGCCGCCGACGATTTCGGAGGCGAACTTGAAGGTCATGTCTTCATCTTCGCCTTTGTCTTCGGCCGTCAGCGGTTCAATGCGCAGCAGCACGTGACCGTACTGGCCGCGACCGCCCGACTGACGCACGAACTTGCCTTCCTGCTCGACACTGGCGCGAATCGTCTCACGGTAGGCCACCTGCGGCTTACCGATGTTGGCATCGACCTTGAACTCGCGACGCAGGCGATCGACGATGATGTCGAGGTGCAGCTCGCCCATGCCGGAGATGATCGTCTGGCCGGTTTCCTCGTCGGTCTTGACGCGGAAGGACGGGTCTTCCTGGGCCAGCTTGCCCAGCGCAGTCCCCATCTTCTCCTGGTCGGGCTTGGACTTCGGCTCGACGGCGACCGAGATCACCGGATCCGGGAACTCCATGCGCTCGAGAATGATCTTGTCATTCAGGTCGCACAGGGTATCACCGGTGGTGACGTCCTTGAGCCCGATGCAGGCAGCGATATCGCCAGCGTAGACTTCCTTGATCTCTTCACGTGAATTGGAGTGCATCTGGACGATACGGCCCACGCGCTCCTTCTTGCTCTTCACGGAGTTGAAGATGCTGTCGCCGGACTTGAGCACGCCCGAGTAGACGCGAATGAACGTCAGCGTCCCCACGAACGGGTCGGTAGCGATCTTGAAGGCCAGAGCGGCGAAGGGGGCACTGTCGTCAGCTTCACGCGTGGCGATGGTGCCGTCCTTGTCGTCAAGCTCACCTTCGATGGCCTTGACCTCGGTGGGCGACGGCATGTATTCGATCACGCCGTCGAGCACTGCCTGCACGCCCTTGTTCTTGAACGCACTACCGCACGTCACCAGAACGATTTCGTTGTCCAGGGTGCGGCGACGCAAGCCAGCCTTGATGTCCGCCTCGGAGAGGTCACCCTCTTCGAGATACTTGTCCATCAACTCTTCGGACGCCTCGGCCGCGGCCTCGACCATCTGCTCGCGATACTTCGCGGCGGATTCCTTGAGCTCGTCGGGAATCTCGACCAGCTCGTAGTTCATGCCGTGATTGGCCTCGTCCCAGAGGATCCCCTTCATCTGGATCAGGTCGATGACACCTTTGAAGTCATCTTCCGCACCCCAGTTGATCTGGATCGGGACGGTGTTCGCGCCCAGCTTCTGCTTGAGCTGGTCGAGCACCATGAAGTAGTCGGCACCGGCGCGGTCCATCTTGTTGACGAACACCATGCGCGGCACTTCATACTTGTTGGCCTGACGCCAGACGGTCTCGGTCTGCGGCTGAACGCCCGAGGAACCACACAGCACGACGACGGCACCGTCGAGAACACGCAGTGAACGTTCGACCTCGATGGTGAAGTCAACGTGTCCCGGCGTATCGATGATGTTGATACGGTGCTCGTCGAACTGCTTGTTCATGCCCTGCCAGAAGCAGGTGGTTGCCGCAGAGGTGATCGTGATGCCACGCTCCTGCTCCTGCTCCATCCAGTCCATGGTGGCGGCGCCATCATGAACCTCGCCGACCTTGTGGGAGAGGCCAGTGTAGAACAGGACACGCTCGGTAGTGGTGGTCTTCCCGGCGTCGACGTGTGCCACGATACCGATATTGCGGTAACGCTTAAGCGGAGTCTTGCGTGCCACGTTGGAATACCCCGTTGGTTAGAAGCGGTAGTGAGAGAAGGCTTTGTTGGCATCTGCCATGCGATGCACGTCTTCACGCTTCTTCACAGCAGCACCCTTGCCTTCGGCGGCGTCCAGCATTTCGCCAGCGAGGCGCTGCACCATGGTCTTCTCACCACGGCTGCGCGCCGCATCCACCAGCCAACGCATGGCCAGCGCCTGACGGCGTGAGGGACGAACCTCCACGGGCACCTGATAGGTCGCACCGCCGACACGGCGGGACTTGACCTCGACCATCGGCTGGATGGTTTCCAGCGCCTTGTCGAAGATCTCCAGCGGCTCATCCTTACTACGCTCGGCAACCTTGTCCAGCGCACCGTAAACGATACGCTCAGCTACAGACTTCTTGCCGCTGACCATCAGGTGGTTCATGAACTTCGCCAGGCGCTCACTTCCGAATTTCGGATCCGGCAGAATTTCGCGCTTGGCTACAACTTTTCTTCTAGGCATGATAAGCCCTCGTTTCGAAGGGTCCTTCAGGTAAACTCGAGACGACGCATCGCGCGCTCGACCTTACTCTTATCAGACCGACAACAGATGGATTCCCGACCGCCTTACGCTCAAGACTTGGGACGCTTGGTACCGTACTTGGAACGGCCCTGACGACGGTTCTGAACACCCGAGGTATCCAGAGCACCACGCACGGTGTGATAACGCACACCCGGCAAGTCCTTTACGCGACCGCCGCGAATCAGGACCACGGAGTGCTCCTGAAGGTTGTGGCCTTCACCGCCGATGTAGGAAGCCACTTCGTAGCCGTTGGTCAGGCGCACACGGCAAACCTTACGCAACGCCGAGTTCGGCTTCTTCGGGGTAGTAGTGTAGACGCGGGTGCAGACCCCACGCTTTTGCGGGCAAGACTGCAGCGCCGGCACGTCGCTCTTGGCGACCGGGCGCTTGCGCGGCTTGCGCACGAGCTGATTGATCGTTGCCATATCTGTAGCTGACTCCAGTGGTTGCCAAACCTTTCAACAATGCGACAGGACGCACCCACCCCACTGTTAAAGGCTGCGCATTCTAATGTCTGGCGGGGAGCCGCGTCAAGTCCGGCGCCGCGTGGGCGCCGGTCCTGGCGGCGTCACACCTAGAGGTCGTCGTCCTCGGCATCCAACGCGGTAAGCTGGGCACCCAGCTCCTGTTCGACGTCGAAGGCCGACGGGTTGGCCGTGCTCTCGGGATCCTCGCGCCGGCGGCGGCGTTCGGCATGGTGGGCCAGGCCCGTGCCGGCCGGCACCAGGCGACCCACCACGACGTTCTCCTTGAGACCGCGCAGATAATCGCGCTTGCCGGTGACGGCGGCCTCGGTGAGCACGCGCGTGGTCTCCTGGAACGAAGCCGCGGAGATGAACGACTCGGTGGCCAGGCTTGCCTTGGTGATACCCAGCAGCAGCCGGTCGTACTTGGCCGGAAACTTGTCTTCCTGAGCCAGGCGCTGGTTCTCCTCGAGCACGCGGACGAACTCCACCTGATCACCCGTGATGAAGGAAGAATCCCCGGAATCGGTGATTTCTACCTTGCGCAGCATCTGGCGCACGATGACCTCGATGTGCTTGTCATCGATCACCACGCCCTGCAGACGATAGACGTCCTGAATCTCGGCGGTGATGTACTTGGCCAGCTCGGCCACGCCCAGCAGACGCAGGATGTCGTGCGGGTTGCTGGGACCATCGGAGATGACCTCGCCCTTCTCGACGGTCTCGCCCTCGAACACCCCGATCTGACGCCATTTGGGGATCAGCATCTCGAGCGGATCGCCCTCTTCCGGGGTGATCGTCAGACGACGCTTGCCCTTGGTTTCCTTGCCGAAGCTGATGGTACCTGTGACCTCGGCGAGGATGGCCGGTTCCTTGGGCTTGCGCGCCTCGAACAGATCCGCGACACGCGGGAGACCCCCGGTGATGTCCTTGTTGCCGGACGCTTCCACCGGGATGCGCGCGATGACTTCGCCAACGCCCACCTGGCCGCCGTTCTCGACCGAGATGATCGCCTTGCCCGGCAGCATGTACTGAACCGGCGTGTTGGAGCCCGGCAACGTGACATGCCCGCCGTTTTCGTCGAGCAGCATGATCATGGGGCGCTTGTCACGCCCGGAGGCGGGACGGCTGGCGCTTTCGATCACCTCGATGTTCGACAGGCCGGTCATCTCGTCCACGCTACGGTGGATGGTCAGACCTTCCTCCATATCGCTGAACTGGACCTTGCCCTCGACCTCGGCGACGACCGGATGAGTGTGCGGATCCCACTTGGCGACCGGCGTTCCCGCTTCGACCATGTCACCGTCACGCACCGACAGCTCGGCACCGTACGGCAGCTTGTAGTACTCGCGCTCGCGACCATGCTCGTCGGCGACGGCCAGGGCGCTGGAGCGAGAGACGACGACGAGTTTGCCGTCGCTGCGCTCGACGTGCTTGATGTTGTGCAGACGCACCGTGCCGCCATGCTTGACCTGCACGCTATCCACCGCCGAGGCACGCGATGCCGCACCACCGATGTGGAACGTGCGCATGGTGAGCTGGGTGCCCGGCTCGCCGATGGACTGCGCGGCGATGACGCCCACGGCCTCACCGACGTTGACCTGGTGGCCACGCGCCAGATCGCGCCCGTAGCACGCCGAGCAGACGCCATGCGCGGTTTCGCAGGTGATGGCGCTGCGCACGACGATCTCGTCCACGCCCATGGTGTCGAGACGCGCACACCAGGCTTCATCGAGCAGCGTGCCACGCGCGATCAACACGTCGTCGGTCGCCGGATCGACGACATCCTGGGCCACGACGCGACCCAGCACGCGCTGTGCCAGCGAGACGATGACATCACCGCCCTCGATCACCGGATGCAGCGTCAGACCGTCTTCGGTGCCGCAGTCTTCTTCGGTGATGACCAGGTCCTGCGAGACATCGACCAGACGACGTGTCAGGTAACCGGAGTTGGCGGTTTTCAGCGCCGTATCCGCGAGGCCCTTACGAGCGCCGTGGGTCGAGATGAAGTACTGCAGTACGTTCAGGCCTTCACGGAAGTTGGCGGTGATCGGGGTCTCGATGATCGAGCCGTCCGGCTTGGCCATCAGACCGCGCATGCCCGCCAGCTGACGGATCTGGGCAGCGCTACCACGCGCCCCGGAGTCCGCCATGATGAAGACGCTGTTGAACGAGTCCTGCTCGACTTCGTTGCCTTCGCGATCGATGGCGGTTTCCTTGGAAATGCCCGCCATCATCGCCTTGGCCACCTTGTCGTTGGCCTTGGACCAGATATCGATGACCTTGTTGTACTTCTCGCCGGCCGTCACGAGGCCCGAGGAGAACTGGTTCTCGATTTCCTTCACTTCCTCTTCGGCCCCGTCGACGATTTCCTTCTTCGAGTCGGGGATGACGAAGTCGTTGACACCGATCGAAGCGCCGGACCAGGTCGCCAGGCGGAAGCCGGTATACATCAACTGGTCGGCGAAGATCACCGTGTCCTTGAGACCGGAACGGCGATACACGGCGTTGATCAGCCCGGAGATCGCCTTCTTCTTCATCGGCTGGTCGACCAGCTCGAACGGCATGCCCTTGGGCAGAATGCGGTACAGCAAGGCACGCCCGACCGTGGTGTCATGGATCTTGGTGCTCGAGGTCCACTCCCCACCGTCTTCGTCGCGATCGTACTCGGTCAGACGCACTTTCACCCGTGCATGCAGCGACACCGACTGGGTACCGAACGCACGCTCGACTTCGTCGAGGTTGGAGAACACCATGCCTTCGCCCGGCGCCCCGATCTTCTCGCGCGTCATGTAGTACAGCCCCAGCACCACGTCCTGGGACGGCACGATGATCGGCTCGCCGTTGGCCGGCGACAGCACGTTGTTGGTGGCCATCATCAGGGTGCGCGACTCGAGCTGGGCTTCCAGCGTCAACGGCACGTGAACGGCCATCTGGTCGCCGTCGAAGTCGGCGTTGTAGGCGGCACACACCAGCGGGTGCAGCTGAATCGCCTTGCCTTCGATCAACAGCGGCTCGAACGCCTGGATGCCCAGACGGTGCAGCGTCGGCGCGCGGTTGAGCAGCACCGGATGCTCGCGGATGACATCGGCGAGGATGTCCCACACTTCCGGCAGTTCGCGCTCGACCATCTTCTTGGCCGCCTTGATGGTGGACGCCTGACCGCCCGCCTGCAGCTTGGAGTAGATGAACGGCTTGAACAGCTCCAGCGCCATCTTCTTGGGCAGACCGCACTGATGCAGACGCAGCGTCGGACCGACGGTGATGACCGAGCGGCCGGAATAGTCGACACGCTTGCCCAGCAGGTTCTGACGGAAGCGACCCTGCTTGCCCTTGATCATGTCGGCGAGCGACTTCAGCGGACGCTTGTTGGAACCGGTGATGGCACGACCACGGCGACCGTTGTCGAGCAATGCGTCGACGGATTCCTGCAGCATGCGCTTCTCGTTGCGCACGATGATGTCCGGCGCATTGAGGTCGAGCAGACGCTTGAGGCGGTTGTTGCGGTTGATGACGCGACGGTACAGATCGTTGAGATCCGAGGTCGCGAAACGACCGCCATCCAACGGCACCAGCGGACGCAGGTCCGGCGGCAGTACCGGCAGCACCTCCATGATCATCCAGGCCGGATCGTTTCCGGACTTCTGGAAGGCCTCCAGCAGCTTCAGGCGCTTGGAAAGCTTCTTGATCTTGGTTTCGGAGTTGGTCTGCGGAATCTCTTCACGCAGGCGCTCGATTTCCTCGTCGAGATCAACGTCGTTGAGCAGCGCCTGAACCGCCTCGGCACCCATGCGGGCATCGAAGTCGTCGCCGAACTCTTCGAGGGCTTCGAAATACTGCTCGTCGTTGAGCAGCTGGCCGCGCTCCAGCGTGGTCATGCCCGGATCGATGACCATGAAGCTTTCGAAATACAGCACACGCTCGATGTCACGCAGGGTCATGTCGAGGAACATGCCGATGCGCGACGGCAGCGATTTCAGGAACCAGATATGCGCGACCGGGGCGGCCAGCTCGATGTGCCCCATGCGCTCGCGACGCACGGCGGCCTTGGTCACTTCGACGCCGCACTTCTCGCAGATGATGCCACGATGCTTCATGCGCTTGTACTTACCGCACAAGCACTCGTAATCCTTGACCGGACCGAAGATCTTGGCGCAGAACAGGCCATCACGCTCGGGCTTGAACGTACGGTAGTTGATGGTCTCAGGCTTCTTGACTTCGCCGTAAGACCACGAGCGAATCATGTCCGGCGACGCGAGCGTGATCTTGATCGCGTCGAATTCTTCGGACTGTGCCTGCGATTTGAGGACTTTCACCAAATCTTTCATGGGGTCGGCTCCGTAGCGGAGTTGTCATGAGCGGGGCCCGCAGGCCCCGCGGACCGTCATTCGTCAGCGTGAGACGCTCAGCCTTCCAGCTCGATATCGATACCCAGCGAGCGGATTTCCTTCACCAATACGTTGAAGGATTCCGGCATGCCCGCCTGCATCGAGTGGTCGCCGTCGACGATGTTCTTGTACATCTTGGTACGCCCTTCCACGTCGTCGGACTTGACGGTCAGCATTTCCTGCAAGGTGTAGGCCGCGCCGTAGGCTTCCAGCGCCCAGACCTCCATCTCGCCGAAGCGCTGGCCACCGAACTGCGCCTTGCCGCCCAGCGGTTGCTGAGTGACCAGCGAGTACGAACCGGTGGAACGCGCGTGCATCTTGTCGTCGACCAGGTGGTTGAGCTTGAGCATGTACATGTAGCCCACCGTCACCTGGCGATCGAAGGCATCGCCCGTACGCCCGTCGTAGAGCGTCATCTGACCGGAATCCGGCAGGTCGGCCAGGGTCAAGAGATGCTTGATCTCATGCTCCTTGGCCCCGTCGAACACCGGTGTCGCGACCGGCACGCCGCTGCGCAGGTTCTTGGCCAGCGTGATGATCTCGTCATCGCTGAGCGAATCGATATCCTCCTGGCGCGTTTCGGCGGTGTTGTACACCTGCCCCAGGAAGTCACGAATCTCGGCGACCTGCTGCTGACGCGCATCACGCAGCATGCGGTCGATCTTGACCCCGAGGCCGTTGGCGGCCATGCCCAGGTGGGTCTCGAGAATTTGACCGACGTTCATGCGCGACGGTACGCCCAACGGGTTGAGCACCACATCGACAGGCTCGCCGTTATCGTCGAACGGCATGTCCTCGATCGGCATGATCGACGAAATGACACCCTTGTTGCCGTGGCGGCCCGCCATCTTGTCGCCGGACTGGATGCGACGCTTGACGGCCAGGTAGACCTTGACGATCTTGAGCACGCCCGGCGCCAGGTCGTCGCCTTGAGTCAACTTGCGCTTCTTGTCCTCGAAACGCTCGTCCATCTCCTTGCGACGGTTCTCCAGCTGCTCGTCGGCCTGGGCCAGCAGCTCGTTGAGCGACTCGTCCTGCATGCGCAGCTTGAACCACTGGCTGCGCGGCAGCTCGTCGAGGTAAGCCTCGTCGAGGGTGTCGCCTTTCTTGAGCTTGGGCCCGCCGTTGACCGGCTGACCGATCAGGGCGCGCTTGAGACGCTCGAAAGTCGCCTCTTCGGCGATGCGATAGGTTTCCTGAAGGTCCTTGCGCACTTCGTCGAGCTGGCTTTGCTCGATGGAAAGCGCACGCGAATCCTTCTCGACCCCGTCACGGGTGAAGACCTGCACGTCGATGACCGTACCCTTCATCCCGGTCGGCGCACGCAGCGAGGTGTCCTTCACGTCGGACGCCTTCTCGCCGAAGATCGCACGCAGGAGCTTTTCCTCCGGCGTCAGCTGGGTCTCGCCCTTGGGCGTGACCTTGCCCACCAGGATGTCGCCCGCGCCGACCTCGGCACCGATATAGACGATGCCCGCGTCGTCGAGCTTGCCGAGTGCCGCCTCACCGACGTTGGGGATGTCCGAGGAGATCTCTTCGGCGCCCAGCTTGGTGTCACGCGACACACAGGTCAGCTCCTGGATGTGGATGCTGGTGAAGCGGTCCTCTTCGACCACACGCTCCGAGATCAGAATCGAGTCCTCGAAGTTGTAGCCATTCCACGGCATGAAGGCCATGCGCATGTTCTGACCCAGCGCCAGGTCCCCCATGTCGACGGACGGACCGTCGGCGAGGATGTCGCCGCGCGCCACTACATCGCCGGGACGCACAATCGGACGCTGGTTCATGCACGTGTTCTGGTTGGAGCGCACGTACTTGGTCAGGTTGTAGATATCGACGCCCGCTTCGCCGCCGATGATCTCGTCCTCGTTGATCCGCACCACGATGCGCTTGGCATCGACGGAGTCGATCACGCCGCCACGCCGGGCTACCGCGCAGACACCGGAGTCGCGTGCCACGAAGCGCTCCATGCCCGTCCCCACCAGAGGCTTTTCCGCCTTCAGGGTCGGTACCGCCTGACGCTGCATGTTCGAGCCCATCAGGGCGCGGTTGGCGTCATCGTGCTCGAGGAACGGGATCAGCGCCGCCGCCACGGACACCACCTGACGCGGCGAGACGTCCATCAGGGTGACCTTGTCGGGCGCCATGAAGGTCGTCTCGCCCTTGTGGCGGACCTGCACCAGGTCGTCGGTCAGCTTGTTGGACTCATCCACCGTGGCCGAAGCCTGGGCGATGATGAAGTCGCCTTCCTCGATGGCCGACAGGTGCACGACCTCATCGGTGACCTGGCGGTCAACCACCTTGCGATACGGCGTCTCGAGGAAACCATAGCTGTTGGTGTGACTGTAGGTCGCCAACGAGTTGATCAGGCCGATGTTGGGGCCTTCCAGCGTCTCGATCGGACACAGGCGACCATAGTGGGTCGCGTGAACGTCGCGGACCTCGAAACCGGCGCGTTCGCGGGTCAGACCACCCGGCCCGAGCGCGGACACGCGACGCTTGTGCGTGACCTCGGAAAGCGGGTTGTTCTGGTCCATGAACTGCGACAGCTGGCTGGAGCCGAAGAACTCCTTGACCGCGGCCGCCACCGGCTTGGCGTTGATCAGGTCCTGCGGCATCAGGCCTTCGCTCTCCGCCATGGAGAGACGCTCCTTGACCGCACGCTCGACGCGCACCAGGCCCACGCGGAACTGGTTTTCGGCCATCTCGCCGACGCAGCGGATGCGGCGGTTGCCCAGGTGATCGATATCGTCGACTTCGCCGAAGCCGTTACGGATATTGATCAGCTCGCGCATGACATCGAGGATGTCCTGGTTGTCGAGCACGCCGGAGCCCGTGTCGCCTTCACGGCGCAGGCGGCGATTAAACTTCATCCGACCGACGCCCGAGAGGTCGTAACGGTCCTCGGTGAAGAACAGGTTGTGGAACAGCGTCTCGGCCGCTTCCTTGGTGGGCGGCTCGCCGGGACGCATCATGCGATAGATCTCGACCAACGCCTCGAGCTGAGAGTGCGTGGTGTCGATCTTCAACGTATCGGAGACGAACGGCCCCGTGTCGAGGTCGTTGGTATACAGCGTCTCGAGCGTCGTGATCCCCGCCTGCCCGATCTTCTCGAGCAGCTCGGGGGTGATCTCGGTATTGCATTCGCAGACCAGCTCGCCGGTGTTCGGATCGACCTGATCCTTGGCCAGGGTCTTGCCGAACAGGTACTCCATCGGCACGTCGAGACGCTCGAGGCCGGCTTTTTCCATCTGGCGAATGTGCTTCTGGGTAATCCGGCGACCTTCCTCGACGATGAGGTTGCCCTCGCCATCCTTGATGTCGAAGGTGGCCGTTTCACCGCGCAGCCGCGAAGGCACCAGTTCGACACTGAAGCCCGACTTCTCGATATGGAAGGTGCTGGTGTCGAAAAATGTCTCGAGGATCTCCTCGGCGCTCATGCCCAGCGCACGCAGCAGCACCGTGGCCGGCAGCTTGCGGCGACGGTCGATACGCACGTAGACGTTGTCCTTGGGATCGAACTCGAAATCCAGCCAGGAACCGCGATACGGAATGATACGCGCGGAGTACAGCAGCTTGCCGGACGAGTGGCTCTTGCCCTTGTCGTGGTCGAAGAACACACCCGGCGAGCGATGGAGCTGGGAGACGATGACGCGCTCGGTACCGTTGACGACGAAGGTACCGTTCTCGGTCATCAGGGGGATTTCCCCCATGTAGACTTCCTGCTCCTTGATGTCCTTGATCGCCTTGGTGGACGAGTCCTTGTCATAGATGATCAAGCGCACCTTGACCCGCAGCGGCGCCGAATAGGTCACGCCACGCAGTTGGCATTCCTTGACGTCGAACGCCGGGGTGCCAAAGCGATAGCTGACATACTCGAGAGCGGCATTGCCGGAAAAGCTCTCGATCGGGAACACGGACTTGAAAGCAGCATGCAAGCCGACGTCGAGACGTTCTTCGATCGCCCGGTCCTGCTGGAGGAAGTCGAAGTAGGAATCAAGCTGAATGGCCAGCAGGTAAGGCACATCCATCACTTGGGGCAGTTTGCCGAAATCCTTGCGGATGCGTTTTTTCTCAGTGTATGAGTAAGCCATCTGTATTCCCCAGCTTGTTCACCTTGGGTGACCGGTGCGTGGTCGGCGCCGCCTGAAGGGACTCCCCGTCAGGCGCTGACGGCAAGCCCCCAAAAGAGCTCGCCGTCGGAATTCGTCTAGTCAGACACGTGGCATTCTGGCTAGCAGCAACAGAAAAAGGCCGGCAGCGGGAGAGCCCGCCGCCAGCCATGAAGCTTACGCAGCGCGTAGAGCCATGGTCACCGAAGTTACTTGAGTTCCACGGATGCGCCAGCTTCTTCCAGCTTGGTCTTGGCTGCTTCGGCATCTTCCTTGGACATGCCTTCCTTGAGGGTCGCCGGGACGCCGTCGACGGCACCCTTGGCTTCCTTGAGGCCCAGCCCGGTGATCTCGCGGACCACCTTGATGACGTTGACCTTCTTGTCGCCAGCGCCGGTCAGCACCAGGTCGAATTCGGTCTGTTCTTCGGCAGCTTCGCCTTCACCACCAGCGCCCGGGCCAGCCACGACGGCTGCAGCAGCGGAAACGCCGAACTTTTCTTCCATGGCGGAAATCAGTTCAGCCACTTCCATCACGGACATTTCGGCGACGGCGTTGATGATGTCTTCTTGAGTCAGTGCCATTGTCACATTCCTAACTTTGCGGGAGCCTCGCGATCAGCGGGCTCATTGATACAGGGTTCGTGCCAGAGTGTCGGAAGGCTCGCCGATCAGGCGGCTTCTTCCTGTTTCTGGTCACGCAACGCAGCGAGAGTACGAACCAGCTTGCCGGCCGATGCTTCCTTCATGACGGACATCAGCTTGGCGATGGCTTCGTCGCGAGTCGGCAGCGTCGCCAGGCGGTCGAGTTCGGAAGCCGGGATGAACTCGCCTTCGTATGCCAGCGCCTTGACCTCGAAGTCCTTCTCGTTCTTGGCGAACTCCTTGAACAAGCGAGCGGCAGCGCCCGGGTGCTCATAGGAGAAGGCCAACAGAGTCGGGCCCGAGAAGGTCTCGTTCAGGCACTCCCAGGGAGTGCCCTCGAGGGCGCGGCGTGCCAGGGTGTTGCGCACAACACGGACCTGCACGCCATTCTCGCGTGCCTGCTTGCGCAATTCGGTCATCGCGCTGACAGCCACACCACGAGAATCGGCAACGACGACGGAGAGCGCATCTTGTGCGGCTTCACTGACCTCGGCAACGATCGCTTTCTTGCCTTCGAGTGCTAGTGGCACAGTGATCACTCCTTCGTGCCGGAAGCCCTGCCGGGCGTTCCGGTGGTTACCATCTCCCCCCTCCGGTCCTTGCGGCGGTGGGGGGCCTGGGTGATGGTGCTCACCAGAAGACTGGCGGCAACACCATCTGCGCAGGCACCTTTTCAGGTCGATTAAGCCGGCTTCGCGCACGAAGCACGGCACCTGCGGTCTTTGACGGTGCCCCGCCGTCACGCCTTGACGTCGCGCACGGGGACCGCAAAGTTACTGCCTGTTACCGGGAATCACACGTAAGCGCTGTGATCCACGGTCAGCCCTGGCCCCATGGTAGTGGACAGGGTGATTTTCTTGAAGTAGACGCCCTTGGACGTGCTGGGCTTGAGACGCTTGAGGTCGCCCACCAGTGCATCCAGGTTGCCCTTGATGGCGCTGGCATCGAAATCGACCTTGCCGATCGCAGCATGGATGATGCCGTTCTTGTCGGTACGGAAACGCACCTGACCTGCCTTGGCGTTCTTGACGGCCGTGGCGACATCGGGCGTCACGGTGCCGACCTTGGGGTTCGGCATCAGGCCGCGCGGGCCGAGGATCTGACCCAGCTGGCCGACGACGCGCATGGCATCGGGAGCGGCGACCACGACATCGAAGTCCAGGTTGCCCTTCTTCACTTCTTCGGCCAGGTCTTCCATGCCGACCACATCGGCACCGGCTTCCTTCGCGGCGTCAGCGGCAGCGCCCTGCGCGAAGACGGCAACGCGGGCATCTTTGCCCGTGCCGTTGGGCATGACGGTAGCGCCACGCACGACCTGGTCGGATTTGCGCGGATCGACGCCGAGGTTGATGGAGACTTCGACGGATTCCTTGAACTTGACCGTAGACACTTCGGACAGCAGAGCGACGGCGTCTTCCAGGTTATAGACCTTGGACGTGTCGACCTTTTCGCGGAGCATCTGCGCGCGCTTGGTAAGCTTGGCCATGATCAGAGACCCTCCACGTTGAGGCCCATGCTACGGGCACTGCCTGCGATGGTGCGGACAGCCGCATCGAGGTCGGAAGCCGTCAAATCGGGCTCCTTGGTCTTGGCGATCTCTTCCAGCTGTTCGCGTGTCACGGTACCGACCTTGGTCTTGTTCGGCACGCCGGAGCCGGATTTGATACCCGCTGCCTTCTTCAACAGCACAGCCGCCGGCGGCGTCTTGGTGATGAAGGTGAAGCTGCGGTCGGAATAGACCGTGATGACGACCGGTGTCGGCAGTCCGGGCTCGATATCCTGGGTCTCGGCGTTGAACGCCTTGCAGAACTCCATGATATTGACGCCGTGCTGACCCAGCGCGGGGCCCACGGGGGGACTCGGGTTGGCCTTGCCCGCTGCAACCTGCAGCTTGATATAGGCCTGTACTTTCTTCGCCATGTTTAACTCCAGTTGGGTGTTAGCGCCTTGCGGCTCCCCGGTTCAGCGAGGCCCGGAGGCCTCCACGACATGCACCGGCTCACGAAAGCCGGCGCATTGAATTCAGTCTTTCTCGACCTGCGCGAACTCGAGCTCCACTGGCGTGGAACGCCCGAAGATCAGCACACTGACCTGCAGACGGCTCTTCTCGTAGTTGACCTCTTCCACGACGCCGTTGAAGTCGGCAAAGGGGCCATCCACGACACGCACGGTCTCGCCCGGATCGAACAACGTCTTGGGGCGCGGCTTGTCCGTGCCATCCTGCACACGACGCAGAATGCCATCGGCTTCCTTCTGCGTGATCGGCGCCGGCTTTTCCGGCGTACCGCCGATGAACCCCATCACGCGTGGCGTTTCGTTCACCAGGTGCCAGGACGCATCGGTCATTTCCATCTCGACCAGCACGTACCCGGGATAGAACTTGCGCTCGCTCTTGCGGCGCTTGCCATCACGCATCTCGACGACTTCTTCGGTCGGCACCAGAATTTCGCCAAACTGGTCTTCCATGCCATACATCTTGACGCGCTCCATCAGGGAGCGCATCACATGCTTTTCGAAGCCGGAGTAGGCGTGGACGACGTACCAACGCTTGGACATGAAAACTCCTAACCTATGATGCCGGACATGATCCAGCCGAGAAGCGTATCGATCAGCCACAGCATGATGCCGACCAGCAGCACGGCGACCAGGACGATGGCGGTTGTCTGGATGGTCTCGGGGCGCGTCGGCCATACCACGCGCCGGATCTCCTTGCGAGAACCACGTGCCAGCTCGGCCAGGGCACGCCCCTTGGTGGTGGTCAAGGCAACCGCAGCGGCGGCAACACCCAGTGCCACGACGCCCAGCACGCGATACAGCAGCGCTTGATCGGCAAAATATGCATTGCCTGCCACCGCCAGAACGACAAGAATGACGACGAGCGCCCACTTGGCGACATCGTAGCGCGACCCTTGCACCTCGGCGCTTTGTTTCATGGAAAGGGACTCCTAAAGGCGCGGCAAGCGTAACAAGAAAGAATAAAGGAAGAACCAGCGCTGAGGAAGGCTGGCAGGCCAGGAGGGAATCGAACCCCCAACCTGCGGTTTTGGAGACCGCTGCTCTGCCAATTGAGCTACTGGCCTATACTCTGCAACCTGACGCTTGCTGGTAGCGCATTTGCTACAGCGCGCGCCATGATAGCTAACGACAACTAGGAAGGCAACCCAATTGCGTAACACCTGAGCGAGAGACTCTCGCCAATTATGGAGCTCATGGACGGATTTGAACCGTCGACCTCACCCTTACCAAGGGTGTGCTCTACCCCTGAGCTACATGAGCATTCAACTTGGAGCGGGCAGCGGGGATCGAACCCGCATCATCAGCTTGGAAGGCTGAGGTTCTACCATTGAACTATGCCCGCCTGCCCACTCTTCGCTTGCGTCCACAGGCTGACGATCAAGCATCAAATCTGGTGGAGGGGGAAGGATTCGAACCTTCGAAGCTTTCGCGGCAGATTTACAGTCTGCTCCCTTTGGCCACTCGGGAACCCCTCCAACGTGGCGACGAATTCTACGGCTTTTGAGAGATGTGTCAAGCACTTATTTTACAATGCTTTTTCTCTCGCCGCGACTCCGTCGGCCCGAAACGCGCAGCATTGTGTCAAAGCAGCATCGAGAATGCAAGGCTGGCACGCACTTTTTCCAATGGCGGCGCTGGCGGCGGGGGCGGCGCACCGGACAGTCGCCCGGCACGCTCGGCGGCCGTCATCGGGAAGCAGGTTTCGAGTCCTGCATAGACCATGTCGGGCCATATCGCATGAGGGACACGCAGTCCCCGCGACACGACCCGTGCATCCCCGCCCGTGAGCAACAGCGGTAGCGCCACACCCTCGCGATCGCACACTTCACTGTAGATACGATTGACGGCACTCACCGCTGACATGTAGATACCGTGATTGACCGCCTCGACGGTATTGCGGCCGGGGGCCAGCAGCTCGTCCGCCTCGCTGTCGGGATCGATGGCCACGTTGCGCGTCCCCAACTTGAGGCTTTCCTTCATCAAGCGCAGCCCGGGAATGATGTACCCCCCCAGGTGACGGCCACCGGGCAGCACGAAGTCCATGGTGATCGCACTGCCGCAATCGACGCTACAGCAACCGCCCGTCAGCTGATAGCCGGCGAGCACTCCCATCCAGCGATCGACCCCCAGGCGGGCGGGCTCTTCATACCCGCAGCTGACGCCCAGGGCCTCCGGCGTCGAGCGCGCGACATGCACGGCGCCGACCTGCCGACGCAACAGCGCCACCGTATCGCGCAGCACCGAGGCCCGAGCCACGCTCGATATCCGTACCGCCTCGACCACATCGAGGTCCGGTATGTCGGCACCCGGGCGCCACTCCTCGCGCGTCCACACGGCACCGCGTGAGCGGATCTCGCTGCTGGCGACATCCTTCAGGCGCCACTTGGAGAGCGTATTGCCGATATCCAGGTCCAGAATCATGAGCGTAGGCGCAGGCTGATTTCACCACCGGCCAGGAGCCGGGCTTGTCCGTCGACGTTGACGCGCAGGTTGCCGGTATCATCCACCCCCTCGGCCACCGCCACATAGGCCTGCGTGCCCTGGTGGACATCGATTTCCTGCCCTGCATAGGCATTGCGACGATTCCATGCATCACGCCATGGCTCGAAACCATGCGTCTCGAAACGCGGCAGCATGCCCAGCAGGGCTTCGATCAAGGAGGCGGCCAGGGCATTCCGCGAGACGCTCGGCACTACGTCGCGCAATGCCGCGATGGGCTGATCCACGCTCTCGCGAAGGCTGTCGGGGAGCTCGACGTTGAGCCCGATGCCGATCACCACCTCGCAAGGACCGGCCACATCACCACTGACCTCCAGCAGTATGCCTGCCAGCTTGGCAGGTCCCTGCTCTCGACACAGCAGGACGTCGTTGGGCCATTTGAGCGCCACCGATGCCGAAAGCTGCTCCAGCACTTCCGCCAATACCACGCCGACCGCCAGGCTCAAGCCCTCCAGCGCCGAGGCCCCCTCGTCGAAACGCCACCCCAGCGAAAACACCAGGCCACGTCCCCACGGGGAGAGCCAGTCGCGTCCACGCCGGCCTCGGCCAGCGGTCTGGCTCTCCGCCAAGCATACCTCGGCATGTCCGGCACCCTGCTGGAAACGTTCGCGCAGGAAGCTGTTCGTCGACACGAGCTCGTCTTCGACGAACAGGCGCGTCAGGTGATGACGAGGCTCCGCCGGCAGCCTTTCTATGATGGCCGGGCCGGAAAGCAGGTCCAACGGTGCGGTCAGACGGTATCCCAGCCCTTTGACCGCTTCGAGCTGAAGCCCCATGGATTCCAGCTTCTTGAGCTGCTTCCACACTGCGGTGCGCGACACACCGAGCTTTTCGCCCAATTGTTCGCCGGAGTGGTACTCGCCGTCGCTCAGCAGACGAATCAAGTCGCCAATCGTCATTCCGGTCGTCCCCGTCGGGAAAAAACGACATTCTAACGAAATGCGGCTCGCCGGGGGAGCGTGCCCGACCAAAGCGCAACAAATCGGCGGCCGTGCGGGAGCTGTCCCCGACAAACGGCGCGCCACCCGCCCACGAAAAAACCCCCGCTGGCCTGGGCCAACGGGGGTTTCCGGGATAAATGCCTGACGATGACCTACTCTCGCATGGGGAGGCCCCACACTACCATCGGCGCTGAGCGGTTTCACTGCTGAGTTCGGCATGGGGTCAGGTGGGACCCGCTCGCTATGGTCGTCAGGCGGAACTGGTGTCGATCGCCTCACCGAGGCCATCGACGCAATGGGAACAAGCCGACACGTTACGTCTCATGCGCACCCGGTCGTGTTCATACAAGACCCTTTGGGTGTTATATGGTCAAGCCTCACGGGCCATTAGTACACGTTAGCTCAACGCCTTGCAGCGCTTCCACACCGTGCCTATCAACCAGCTGGTCTCGCTGGGCCCTTCAGGAGGCTCGAGGCCTCGGGGAGATCTCATCTTGAAGGGGGCTTCCCGCTTAGATGCCTTCAGCGGTTATCCCGTCCGCACATAGCTACCCGGCAATGCCACTGGCGTGACAACCGGAACACCAGAGGTGCGTCCACTCCGGTCCTCTCGTACTAGGAGCAGCCCTTCTCAAATCTCCAACGCCCACGGCAGATAGGGACCGAACTGTCTCACGACGTTCTAAACCCAGCTCGCGTACCACTTTAAATGGCGAACAGCCATACCCTTGGGACCGACTTCAGCCCCAGGATGTGATGAGCCGACATCGAGGTGCCAAACACCGCCGTCGATGTGAACTCTTGGGCGGTATCAGCCTGTTATCCCCGGAGTACCTTTTATCCGTTGAGCGATGGCCCTTCCATACAGAACCACCGGATCACTAGAACCTACTTTCGTACCTGCTCGACGTGTCTGTCTCGCAGTCAAGCACCCTTATGCTCTTGCACTCATTGCACGATTTCCAACCGTGCTGAGGGTACCTTCGTGCTCCTCCGTTACGCTTTGGGAGGAGACCGCCCCAGTCAAACTACCCACCACACACTGTCCTCGACCCGGATAACGGGCCCAAGTTAGAACGCCGATGATGCCAGGCTGGTATTTCAAGGTTGGCTCCCCCGGGACTGGCGTCCCGGGTTCCAAGCCTCCCAGCTATCCTACACAAGCAACATCAGCGTCCAGTGTGAAGCTATAGTAAAGGTTCACGGGGTCTTTCCGTCTAGCCGCGGGGACACCGCATCTTCACGGCGATTTCAATTTCACTGAGTCTCGGGTGGAGACAGCGTGGCCATCATTACGCCATTCGTGCAGGTCGGAACTTACCCGACAAGGAATTTCGCTACCTTAGGACCGTTATAGTTACGGCCGCCGTTTACCGGGGCTTCGATCAAGCGCGTCGCCGGAGCTAACGCCATCACTTAACCTTCCGGCACCGGGCAGGCGTCACACCCTATACGTCCGCTTACGCGTTAGCAGAGTGCTGTGTTTTTAATAAACAGTTGCAGCCACCTGGTATCTTCGACCGGTGGCAGCTCGGGCCGCGAGGGCCGTCACCGCCACCGGCGCACCTTCTCCCGAAGTTACGGTGCCATTTTGCCTAGTTCCTTCACCCGAGTTCTCTCAAGCGCCTTGGGATTCTCACCCTGACCACCTGTGTCGGTTTGGGGTACGGTCGCATGTGATCTGAAGCTTAGAGGCTTTTCCTGGAAGCGTGGCATCGATGACTTCCAGACCGTAGTCTGTTCGTCTCGCCTCTCGGCCTTGAGGATCCGGATTTGCCTGAATCCTCGGCCTACGGGCTTTCACCAGGACAACCAACGCCTGGCTCACCTAGCCTTCTTCGTCCCCCCATCGCAATCACATCCGGTACGGGAATATTAACCCGTTTCCCATCGACTACGCCTTTCGGCCTCGCCTTAGGGGCCGACTCACTCTGCTCCGATTGACGTCGAACAGAAACCCTTGGTCTTCCGGCGGGGGCGGTTTTCACGCCCCTTATCGTTACTCATGTCAGCATTCGCACTCGTGATACCTCCAGCAAGCCTCTCGACTCACCTTCGCAGGCGTACACGACGCTCCTCTACCGCTCATCCGAAGGATGAGCCCGTAGCTTCGGCACCTGGTTTGAGCCCCGTTACATCTTCCGCGCAGGCCGACTCGACTAGTGAGCTATTACGCTTTCTTTAAAGGATGGCTGCTTCTAAGCCAACCTCCTAGCTGTCTAAGCCTTCCCACATCGTTTCCCACTTAACCAGGATTTTGGGGCCTTAGCTGACGGTCTGGGTTGTTTCCCTTTTCACAACGGACGTTAGCACCCGCTGTGTGTCTCCCACGCTGCACTCACCGGTATTCGGAGTTTGCCTCGGGTTGGTAAGCCGGGATGGCCCCCTAGCCGAAACAGTGCTCTACCCCCGGCGGTGATACGTGAGGCGCTACCTAAATAGCTTTCGAGGAGAACCAGCTATCTCCGGGCTTGATTAGCCTTTCACTCCGATCCACAGCTCATCCCAGCATTTTTCAACATACTTGGGTTCGGGCCTCCAGTTGATGTTACTCAACCTTCACCCTGGCCATGGATAGATCGCCCGGTTTCGGGTCTATATCCAGCGACTGGTCGCCCAGTTAAGACTCGGTTTCCCTACGCCTCCCCTACTCGGTTAAGCTCGCCACTGAATATAAGTCGCTGACCCATTATACAAAAGGTACGCGGTCACACGCCGAAACGTGCTCCCACTGCTTGTACGCATACGGTTTCAGGATCTATTTCACTCCCCTCTCCGGGGTTCTTTTCGCCTTTCCCTCACGGTACTGGTTCACTATCGGTCAGCCAGGAGTATTTAGCCTTGGAGGATGGTCCCCCCGTCTTCAGTCAAGGTTTCACGTGCCCCGACCTACTCGATTTCACCAATGCGGGTTTTCGGTTACGGGGCTATCACCCACTATGGCCGGCCTTTCCAGGCCGTTCACCTAACCGTGCATTGACTTAAGGGCTGGTCCCCGTTCGCTCGCCGCTACTGAGGGAATCTCGGTTGATTTCTTTTCCTCGGGGTACTTAGATGTTTCAGTTCCCCCGGTTCGCCTCCCGCACCTATGAATTCAGTACGGGATACTCATCTTGTGATGAGTGGGTTTCCCCATTCGGACATGCCCGGGTCGCAGGTTGTTTGCCACCTCACCGAGCCTTTTCGCAGGCTACAACGTCCTTCATCGCCTCTGGCTGCCTAGGCATCCACCGTATGCGCTTCATCGCTTGACCATATAACCCCAAAGGGTCTGATCGTGGATGAACACGATAATTGCCGGATACGCTTGAGACGTATCGTCTTGCTTTGTCAGCTTGTTCCACATTGTTAAAGAGCGTTAGAGCAAAAGCTCTAAGCGGTAGGCTTTGCGAGAAAGCACACGGCTTAGGGCTTGATGAGTCGACTGTCGGGATGGTGGAGCCTACCGGGATCGAACCGGTGACCTCCTGCGTGCAAGGCAGGCGCTCTCCCAGCTGAGCTAAGGCCCCTCTGATGCTTCCCATGTGACATGGGATAGTTTATTCAGGTCAAGGCATTTTGTGGCGACACCTAGCCTGCTAGGCGAGTCACGACATAACGCTGAACTGGATAAAATTGGTGGGTCTGGGCAGACTTGAACTGCCGACCTCACCCTTATCAGGGGTGCGCTCTAACCAACTGAGCTACAGACCCGGCTTACCACTGGGTCCAGGACCCAAACAGTCGTTGCTCTGCTTCGATCAGGTAATTCATTGTGAGCGCTTACCCGGGTAGGGTGTGCACCGTCGTTTAAGGAGGTGATCCAGCCGCAGGTTCCCCTACGGCTACCTTGTTACGACTTCACCCCAGTCATGAACCACACCGTGGTGATCGCCCTCCGAAGTTAGGCTAACCACTTCTGGTGCAGTCCACTCCCATGGTGTGACGGGCGGTGTGTACAAGGCCCGGGAACGTATTCACCGTGCCATTCTGATGCACGATTACTAGCGATTCCGACTTCATGGAGTCGAGTTGCAGACTCCAATCCGGACTGAGGCCGGCTTTCTGGGATTGGCTTCACCTCGCGGCTTCGCAACCCTTTGTACCGGCCATTGTAGCACGTGTGTAGCCCTACCCGTAAGGGCCATGATGACTTGACGTCGTCCCCACCTTCCTCCGGTTTGTCACCGGCAGTCTCCCTAGAGTTCCCGACCGAATCGCTGGCAAATAGGGACAAGGGTTGCGCTCGTTACGGGACTTAACCCAACATTTCACAACACGAGCTGACGACAGCCATGCAGCACCTGTCTCTGCGCTCCCGAAGGCACCCCGGAATCTCTTCCGGGTTCGCAGGATGTCAAGGGTAGGTAAGGTTCTTCGCGTTGCATCGAATTAAACCACATGCTCCACCGCTTGTGCGGGCCCCCGTCAATTCATTTGAGTTTTAACCTTGCGGCCGTACTCCCCAGGCGGTCGACTTATCGCGTTAACTGCGCCACTAAGTCCTCAAGGGACCCAACGGCTAGTCGACATCGTTTACGGCGTGGACTACCAGGGTATCTAATCCTGTTTGCTACCCACGCTTTCGCACCTCAGCGTCAGTGTCAGTCCAGAAGGCCGCCTTCGCCACTGGTATTCCTCCCGATCTCTACGCATTTCACCGCTACACCGGGAATTCTACCTTCCTCTCCTGCACTCTAGCCTGCCCGTTCCGGATGCCGTTCCCAGGTTGAGCCCGGGGCTTTCACACCCGGCGTGACAAGCCGCCTACGCGCGCTTTACGCCCAGTAATTCCGATTAACGCTTGCACCCTCCGTATTACCGCGGCTGCTGGCACGGAGTTAGCCGGTGCTTCTTCTGTGGGTGATGTCGCTCTTGCCGGGTATTGGCCGACAAGCCTTCTTCCCCACTGAAAGTGCTTTACAACCCGAAAGCCTTCTTCACACACGCGGCATGGCTGGATCAGGCTTTCGCCCATTGTCCAATATTCCCCACTGCTGCCTCCCGTAGGAGTCTGGGCCGTGTCTCAGTCCCAGTGTGGCTGATCATCCTCTCAGACCAGCTACGGATCGTCGCCTTGGTGAGCCGTTACCCCACCAACCAGCTAATCCGACATAGGCTCATCCAATCGCGCGAGGTCCGAAGAGCCCCCGCTTTCTCCCGTAGGACGTATGCGGTATTAGCCTGGGTTTCCCCAGGTTATCCCCCACGACTGGGTAGATTCCTATGCATTACTCACCCGTCCGCCGCTCGTCAGCGTCCAGCAAGCTGGACCTGTTACCGCTCGACTTGCATGTGTTAGGCCTGCCGCCAGCGTTCAATCTGAGCCATGATCAAACTCTTCAGTTGAAAGTCTGATAGTCCGTTGAGCGGACCAAACTTGGTTCAAGACTAAAACGTTCTCAAAAAGACCCGAAGGTCTCTGACGAGTCGCTTGCCTTGATAGGTCGTGACTGGCACCCCTATCCCGGGCAAGCGCCCACATGAATTACCTGATCGACTTGTTAAAGAGCACCTCGTTTTCGCCAAAGCGCCTAACGAGGAAGGCGTATTCTACCGATACCGCCGTGATTGTCAAGGCAAAATGCCTGTCGGGACAATCCGTCACCGCATCCGAACCACCGTGCGATGAGTGGCGACTCGCGAGGTGCGCATTTTACCGAAACCGGCGCGACTGTCAAGCGAGATCCTTCGAGGCGAACCTGAAAATCTCAAGCAAGTCAGTCACTTGCGAACCTCTTTCACCGCTGGCCACGAGGTCCGTCGCCGGCAGCGGATGCGTACTTTACGGATCCGCCGCCGTGAACGCAAGGGGGCGAGACAAAAATAATGCCTCGAGATCACTCGCTTGTCACACGTCCGACATCGACCTGTGCCTGCGGGCTTTTCGCCTCCAGGGGGCGGCTGACGTCATGAAGCAGATCGAGAATCGAGCGGTAGGGAATGCCGGCATGCTGGCTCAGCCCCATCTCGCAGGTGCGCGAGTTGGAGTACCCCGCCTCGCAGCCACGCACGGCATCGGCCAGCCCCCGTAGTGCCGACGCGTTCAACTCCGGCACCGTGAACCCTTTGTCGCCGGCAAACCCGCAGCACGTGATGTCCGGAGGCACCACGACGTCGTCGGCGCAACGTTTGGCCAGGGCGAGAAACTTGTCATCCAGTCCCATGCAGGTGCTCGAGCAAGTGATGTGCAACGCAATACGCGCCCGCTTCGGCGTGATCGACAGGCGCGGCAACAGGTGGTCGTGCGCGAACGCAACGGGCTCTTGTATCTGCAGCCGCTTATCCAGCCGCTCACGCATGCGCTGCGTGCACGGGCTGGTATCGCACAACACCGGATAGCGCCCATTCTGAGAGGCCAGCAACAGCTCACGGTTGAGCTCGCGCGCCTTGTGATCCGCCTCCGCGAACTGCCCCCGGGACTGAAACGCCATGCCACAGCACAGGTGGCCGATCATCGCCGGCATGACGACCTCGAAACCGGCCTTTTCCAGCAGCGCCAACGTGGTCCGGGTCACGGCCCGGGCGTGCGCATCCTGGCGCGAGGTACCGAAGACGCGTGTGGCACAGGCAGGCAGATAGACGACCTTGTCGCCCCGGCCGACGGGCGGCTTGCCGGCACGGCGCTCCAAGATGCGCACCGGTGCCGGCCCGGGAAGACTCGGCGACCATTGCGGCAAACGTGCCCCGCTCAGGTGTCGCGCCCCTTTCGACAACGCTCCCATCAAGCGTGTCCCCAGCACGCCATGGGTCAGGTCGAGGACGCGCAGTCCGCCCCGTCCCAGTCGCGTGGTCCCTGAAAAGTGGCGGCCGATGAGGTGCGCCGCGTCACCGTGTTCGGCGACCTGCCGGTGCCGCCATTCACGCACGAGGTCCCCGGTATTGATCCCGACCGGGCACTGCGTGGCGCACAGGCCATCCGCCGCACACGTATCGATGCCCTGATATTGGTAGGCGTCGCGAAGCGTCGCCAGGCGCGATGCGTCCTCCTGCCCACCGGAGGCTTCGAGCCGCGCCATTTCGCGTTGAATCACGATGCGCTGACGTGGTGTCAGGGTCAGCTCCCGCGACGGACATACCGGCTCGCAGAAGCCGCATTCGATGCACTTGTCCACAATGGGATCGGCGGCAGGCAGCGGCTTGAGGTTGTGGATATGCTGCTCGGGATCGCGACTCAACACGACATCGGGGTTGAGTACATTATCCGCGTCGAAGAGCGCCTTGATACGCCACATCAACGCATACGCCTCGGCGCCCCACTCACGCTCGACATACGGCGCCATGTTGCGCCCCGTCCCGTGCTCCGCCTTGAGCGAGCCGCCATACTCGTCGGCCACCAGGGTCGCGACGTCCTCCATCAATGCGGCATATCGCTGTATCTCGGCCGGCGTCTCGAAGCCCTGGGGAAAGACGAAGTGCAAATTGCCTTCCAGCGCATGCCCGAACAGGATGGCGCCCTCGTAGCCATGGCGCCGGAATGCCTCGGTCAACGCCGCCACCCCGGCCTCGAGACATTCTATCGGGAAGGCGACATCCTCGATGATGACCGTGGTTCCCACGTCACGCACCGCGCCCACGGCAGGAAACAGTCCCTTGCGTACTTTCCAGTATCGCGCGTACTCCTCGGGATCGCGCGTGAAGCCCAGCGGCTCCAATGTCTTGATGCCCTCGAGCGCCGCGTGCACCGCCGCCATCTGCTGTGTCAGCGTCGCCTCGTCCTCGGCACGCACATCGATGAGCAGTGCCGTGGCAGCGGCGGGCAGCGTCTTGAGGCGCTCCGGCATGCCTGGACTCCCCTCCACCGAGCGCAAGGCCGCTCGATCCATCAATTCGACCGCCGACACCGGCGCCGACTTGAGCGCGAGCGTGGCTCGACACGCCGTGGCCATGTCGGGGAAGAAGGCCAGCGCCGCCGTTTTCAGAGGCGCATCCGCCACGGTGTCGTAGGTAATGGCACTGATGAAGCCGAGCGTTCCCTCGGAGCCGATCATCAGGTGGGCGAGAATATCGAAGCCATCCTCGAAATCGACCAGACTATTGAGCGCGTAGCCGGTGGTGTTCTTGAGCCGGTACTTGTGACGAATGCGCTCGGCCAGCGGCGCGTTTTCCCGGGTCTCTCGCCCCAGCCGCTCCAATGCCTCGAGCAGCGCGGCATGCGAGTCGCGAAATGCCGCCCTGCTATCCGCATCCGCGGTATCGAGCAGCGTGCCGTCGGCGAGAATGACGCGAATGTCACGCAGCGTGCGATAACTGTTCTGTGCCGTGCCGCAGCACATGCCCGAGGCATTGTTGGCGGCGATCCCTCCGATCATGCAACTGTTGATCGATGCGGGGTCGGGACCGATCTTGCGCCCGTAAGGGGCCAGCAACTGGTTGGCGCGGGCCCCGATGATGCCGGGTTGCAGGCGGATCGCCCGTCCCGCGTCGAGGATGCGGTAATCGCGCCACCCCTGATTCAACTGAACGAGCACCGAGTCGGTCACCGCCTGCCCGGAAAGCGACGTCCCCGCCGTGCGAAACGTCACCGGCAGGCGCCGACGCCGGCACTCGGCGAGCACGCCCATCAGTTCTTCTTCGCTGTCGGGGCGGACGACCAGTTGCGGGATCAATCGATAGAAGCTGGCATCGGTGCCATAGGCGAGCAATCGCAGCGGGTCGTCAATCAGGCGCTCGGCGGGCAGGATCCCGCGCAGTGCCTCGTGCAGCTCTTCGTAAGGCTTTTTCATCATGAGTCCCGATCGGTCGACAGCGAAAGCAAGACCGGGGCATCGACCGCCACCCCGTTGCGCCCTTGTCTCGGCGGCCCAGGCGCTCGCGCGACGACGGCACCCGAGCCGCGATCATTACAGGCTCGGCGAAAGCGTGCGTTCGATCGACGCCGCCGCAGACCCGGTGACCAGCGAATCCGAACCCAGCTCGGCGATGGAGCGCGCGCCGGTGAGCGTCATCGCGACCCGCATCTCCTTCTCGAACAGCTCGAGCAGGTGGGCAACGCCCGCCTCGCCGGCGGTGGCCAGCGCATAGATATAGGCACGCCCCAACAATATAGTATCAGCCCCCATGGCGATCATCCGCACGACATCGAGCCCATTGCGCACGCCGGAATCGGCCAGGATGGCCAGGTCGCCCTTGACCGCATCGGCGATCGCCGGCAGAGCACGCGCGGTGGAGGGCACACCGTCGAGCTGACGGCCGCCGTGATTGGACACGACGATGCCATCCGCGCCGAAGCGCACCGCATCGCGGGCATCCTCGGGGTCGAGAATGCCCTTGATGATCATCGGCCCGTCCCAGAACTCGCGGATCCATTCCAGATCCTTCCAGGAAATGGAAGGATCGAAGTTGTTGCCGAGCCAGGCAATGTAGTCTTCGAGCTCCGTCGGCTGGCCGCGATAATCGGACACGTTGCCCAGATCGTGCGGCCGGCCGTGAAGCCCCACGTCCCAGGCCCAGGACGGATGCGTCACGGCCTGCAGCATGCGCCGAAGGCCCCCGTGCTTGCCGCTCATGCCGGAGTGCGCATCGCGATAGCGCGCGCCGGGCACCGGCATGTCGACCGTGAAGACGAGCGTCTTGACGCCGGCGGCCTTGGCACGCTCCAGCACATGCTTCATGAAGCCCCTGTCCCGCAGTACATAGAGCTGGAACCAGAGAGGCCGCTCGATGGCCGAGGCCACCTCAGCGATGGGACACACCGACACCGTCGACAGCGTGAACGGGATGCCTTTCGAGGCCGCGGCGCGCGCCGCCTGCACCTCGCCGCGCCGGGCATACATGCCGGCCAGCCCCACGGGGGCCAGGGCGACGGGCATGGCCAGAGGTTCGCCGAACAGCTCGGTCTCCAGGGACAAATGGGACATGTCCTTCAATACGCGTTGACGCAACGCGATACCGGCAAGATCCTCGACATTGCGACGCAGCGTATGCTCGGCGTAGGCGCCCCCGTCGGCATAGTGAAAGAGAAAGGGCGGAAGGCGTCGCTTGGCGGCGTGACGGTAGTCCGTGGAAGCGGAAATGATCATGACGAACCCTGTGCAAATGAGGCGCTGGCGATGAGCGATCGCCGCGGCAACATCTCTAGCCTCGGCGATATTGGTATTACCAATTTACAATATACATCGGATCAACTTTATGGCCGGTCATTGGCAAGGTCAACTCGCGAACAGCGGCAGACGCCGAAACCGGCTCATACTTTAGTCACTTGCTTCGGCCAAATGCCCTGCTGGCTCTACATCAGCGAGACCCCTCGCCCATTCGCAGGAGGCTTGGGGCAGCGCGTGCAATCGCGTAAAATTGGTAATACCATTTATCAGACGATCACTACACTGGCGATCCTACGCCCAGCAACGAGCAGCGTCCCATGGCCTATCAACGCGTCAGACAACCTCGCCTCGCCGATGTCATCACCGAACGGCTCGAAGCCATGCTCCTCGAAGGCAGCCTCAAGCCGGGGGAGAAACTGCCCCCCGAGCGTGAACTGGCCGAGCATTTCGGCGTGTCGCGCCCCTCCCTGCGCGAGGCCATCCAGAAGCTCGCGGCGCGCGGCCTGCTGACCAGCCGCCAGGGCGGCGGCACCTTCGTGTCCGAGCAACTCAACAACAGTTACAGCGATCCGCTGCTGGAAATGCTCGCCCGCCACGGCGAGTTCAATCTCGACCTGCTCGAGTTTCGCGACGCACTGGAAGGCATCGCCGCCTACTATGCCGCCCTGCGCGCCACGCCGGCCGACAAGGCCATGTTGAAAACCCGCTTCGAGGCCCTGGAGGAAAGCTACCGGCATCCCGACCGTGCCAGCGACCCGATGCGCGAGGCACGTGCCGACGCGGCCTTTCACCTGGCCATCGCCGAGGCAGGCCATAACGTCCTGCTCCTGCACACCATGCGCGGCCTGTTTCACCTGCTGGAAAAGAGCATCGTCGCCAACCTGGCCCACCTGTTCGAGAAGCCCGATTCTCGCGACCGCCTCATGGACCAACACCGCGCCCTCTACGACAGCATCATCGCCGGCCACGCCGACGAGGCCCGGACACGTGCCCACGAACACCTGATCTTCGTCGAGGAGGGGCTGCTGGAGCTCGAGCGCGCCGAAACGCGCGCCCAGCGTGCGCAGCGTCGCTCCCAGGGGCTTCCCGAACCCCGGACATGAATCGTACCCGTCAGCGAGTCGTCACGGCGAGGGCCACAAGGCCACGCCACGCCCTACCAGCTCCCACAGCGTGGTCCAGGGCGGCAGCCAGGGCGCGAGGGCGACCCCCAGCAGCAGCATCAGCACGGCATTGCCGGGTTCGCGGTAGTCGAACAGCTTGAAGGCGGTGCCGAAGGAACGCTTGAGCCGCGAGCCGACCAGGTCGACGCTGTACAGCTCGTCGAGCAAGAGGTGAATCACCGCACCCAGGCTCAGCGCCATGCCCTGCGCCCAGGCCATCGGCGCCGGCTGAGCCAGCAGATGAAAGCTCATCGCCGCCGTGCCCATGCCGCACAGCAGACTCGCGAGCAGCGAGTGCCAGACGCCCCGGTGCACGGTGAACCGCTTGAAGATGGCGCCGGCGAGGTAGCGTACGCCGACGTACAGCCCGCCGCAGGCCATGACCAACGGCCCCGGCGCCAGGCGCGATTGCAGCCATAGCGCCCCGGCGATCACCGCCAGGACCGCCAGCAGCGTGAAGATCAGGCGGATGGCATGCGAGTGGTCGGAGTCGATGTCGGGCAGGATCCCGCCAAACGCCGTCAGCACCGCCAGCGGCCAGCCTTCGTTGAGACTCCACAGGCTCGCCTGCCATCCCGCATAGGCCGCCAGCGCGCCGCCGCCCAGGGCAACGCCGAAATGTGTACGAAAGTTGGCCATGGCCCGCCCGAAACGCCCCTCGACAATACTGGATGAAAAACCAGATTATGCGGCTTCGCGACGAGACAAAACAATGCGTTGAACGAGAAAAGACGGACCGCGCAGGCCATGCCGGCAGCGTTACACGGAAGGCTGGGCCAAGTAGTCGTCCTTGAGCTTGACGTAATTGCCCGCCGTATACGTGAAGAACGCGCGCTCGCCCTCCTTGAGCGCGCGCAGCGGCTTCGCGGGGTTCCCCGCATAGACGTGCCCGCTTTCCAGGCGCTTGCCCGGTGTCACCACTGCTCCGGCGGCGATGATCACCTCATCCTCGACGACCACGCCATCCATGACCGTGGCGCCCATGCCCACCAGTACCCGACTGCCGATGGTACACCCATGCAGCAGCGCCTTGTGACCCACCGTCACGTCGTCACCGAGCGTCAGCGGATAGCCCTCGGGGTTATAGTCGCTGGCATGGGTGATGTGCAGCACGCTGCCATCCTGGATGCTGCAGCGCGCACCGATGCGGATGCGGTGCATGTCGCCGCGAATCACGGTCATCGGCCATACCGAACAGTCGTCCCCCAGGGTAACGTCGCCCAGCACCACGCAGGCGGGGTCGAGGTAGACCCGTGCGCCCAGGCGCGGCGTCATTCCCTGAAACGTCCGCAGTGTCATCAGCTGTCTCCTTGTCCTGTTGTCGTTGCCAATAGGGTGGCATGCCTTGCGGCGGCTCCCCTCACCAAAGCGCCGAGAGCAGTACGATCACCAGCAGTGGAATCGACACGTAGCGCACCACGCCGCGCCATAACCGGAAACCGCCGGGCCCGGCATCCAGCGCTCGCATCGCTTCGCTGGCCGGCATGACCCAGGCGGCGAAGATCGCGATCAGCAAGCCGCCGATGGGCAGGAAAATCTCGGGCGGCACCGTGGTCACCAGCTCGAAGAAGTTCATGCCCGCAACCCATGTCACCTCCGACAGGGTCGAGAACGAAAACACCGACAGCAAGCCGACCATCCAGACCAGGGTGCCGATCAGCGCCGTCGCCTTGCCCCGCTTGAGGCCGGCATCGGTGAAGATCGCCACCATCGGCTCGGCCAGGTTGATCGACGAGGTCCAGGTCGCCAGCAGCAACAGCAGGAAGAAGACGCCCAGCCATAACGACCCGCCCGGCAGGTCGGAAAAGGCGATCGGCAGGGTCACGAACATCAACCCCGGTCCCTCGCCGGGATCCATGCCCTGCGAGAAGACCACCGAGAAGATCGCGATCCCCGCCAGCAGCGCCACGGTGATATCCAGCACGGCCACCGCCATCACTGCACGTGGCAGGCTCTGATGGTCGGGCATGTAGGCGCCATAGGCCATCAACGCGCAGGCGCCCACCGCCAGGGTGAAGAATGCATGTCCCATGGCATTGAGCACCACGCTCAGGGTGATGGCATCGAGGTCGGGCGCGAACAGCCATGTCATGGCGGTGCCGAAGCCATCGGTCGTCACGGCATAACCGGCCAATACCACCAGCAGGATGTAAAGAAGCGGCATCAACAGGTTGTTGAGTCGCTCCAGGCCACCGGAAATGCCCGCCGCGACCACCGACATGGTCAGCAGCATGAAGAGCGTGTGATTGAACGTCATGCGCAGCGGGTCGGCGAGGAAGGCCTCGAAACTGGCCCCGATTTCAGCCGGCGTCCGGCCACTGAAGTTGCCGTTGACCGACTCGATCAGATACTCGATCGACCACCCCGAGACCACCGAATAGAACGACAGGATGAAGAACACCGTTATGGCGCCGAACAGCCCCAGCCAGCGCCAATGCGGCGACACGCCCGCGTGACGCGCCAGGTGCGCCAACGATTGCATCGGCCCGCGACGACCGGCACGCCCCACCAGGATCTCGGCCATCATGATCGGCAGCCCCAGCACCATCACGAACGCCACGTACAGCAGCAAGAAGGCCGCTCCGCCGTTTTCGCCCGTCATGTAGGGAAAGCGCCAGATGTTGCCCAGCCCCACGGCCGCCCCGGTCACCGCGAGAATGAAGGCACGTCGCGACCCCCAGCGTTCCAGCGTTTCACTCATGGCGTTGTATCCTTCGTCGCACGACTCATGGCGCACCCGCGCCGAAAGCGCCAAGCCTAGCAGGCGCGGGGATGGCGGCCAATTGCCGCAACATTGAAAGCAGCCGGGGCCACCCCCACCTATGCTTCATTCACACGTTCATATCGAGGTGCCCATGTCACGCAACCCCTTGCTCGAATCGCATGTCCTGCCGCCGTTCGATGACATCCAGCCCGAGCATGTGGTGCCGGCCATCGAGCAGCTCCTGGCGGAGAATCGCCGTGACATCGAGGCCCTCGCCCAGCAGTCGCAGATCAGTTGGGAAAGCCTCGCCGCACCGTTGGAGGCCCTCAACGACCGGCTCTCCCAAGCCTGGTCGCCCGTGTCGCACCTCAATTCCACCATGAACAACGAGGCGCTGCGCGAGGCATATCAGGCCTGTCTCGCCATGCTGTCCGACTACAGCACCTGGCTCGGCCAGCACCAGGGACTGTTCGAGGCCTTCACGCGCCTCAAGGAAAGCGACGAATACGCACGTCTCGAGGAGGGCCAGCAGCGCTCCATCGACAATACCCTGCGCGATTTCCGTCTCGCCGGTGTCGATCTTCCCGAGGACCGGAAACGCCGCTATGGCGAGATTCAAGCGCGCCTGTCGGAACTGGCCAACACGTTCTCCAATCATGTGCTCGACGCCACCCAGGCATGGCACCTCGACCTGACCGACGACACGCGCCTTGGGGGCCTGCCCGACAGCGCCCTGGCCACGCTCAAGGCCAATGCCGAGGCCAAGGGCGTCGACGGTTACCGCATCACGCTCGACTTCCCCAGCTTCTACCCGGTGCTCTCCTTCGCCGACGACCGCGCGCTGCGTGAAGAAGTCTATACCGCCTTCGTGACCCGTGCCTCGGACAAGGGCCCGCACGCCGGGCGTTTCGACAACGCCCCGATCATCGAGGAAACGCTGCGTCTGCGTCGCGAACTGGCCGAGCTGCTCGGCTTCGACACCTATGCCGACTATTCGCTGGCCACCAAGATGGCCGACTCGCCCCAGCAGGTACTGGGCTTCCTCGGTGACCTGGCCGATCGTGCGCACCCCCAGGCCCAGCGCGAATTCAACGAGCTGGAGGCCTTCGCCCGCGAATCGCTGGGACTCGAGACGCTGAAGCCGTGGGATATCGGCTATGTCAGCGAGAAACTGCGCGAGGCACGCTATGCCATCTCCCAGGAACAGCTGCGCCCCTACTTCCCGGCCCCCAGGGTGATCGAGGGACTGTTCCAGGTTACCGGCACCCTGTACGGCATCGATTTCGCCGAACGTGACGACGTGCCGCGCTATCACCCGGACGTGCGCTACTTCGAGATCCTCGACGGTGATACGCCCATCGCCGGGTTCTACCTCGACCTGTATGCCCGCGAAGGCAAGCGTGGCGGTGCCTGGATGGACGAATGCCGTGTGCGGCGCACCCGCGAGGACGGCAGCCTGCAGCTGCCCGTCGCCTACCTGACCTGCAACTTCACGCGCCCCGTGGGCGGCAAGCCCGCCCTGCTCACGCACGACGAGGTGCTGACGCTCTTCCACGAGTTCGGGCATGGCCTGCACCACATGCTGACGCGGCAGACCGTCGCCGATGTCTCCGGCATCAATGGCGTCGCCTGGGATGCCGTCGAGCTGCCCAGCCAGTTCATGGAAAACTTCTGCTGGGAGCGCGAGGGGCTGGACATGATCGCCGCTCATGTGGATACCGGCGAAAAACTGCCTGACGCCCTGCTCGACAAGCTGCAGGCCGCACGCAACTTCCAGTCGGCCATGGGCATGATGCGCCAGCTCGAACTGTCCCTGTTCGACTTCCGCCTGCATCATGAAAGCCAGGCGCCCAGTGCCGACGAGGTCCAGGCCCTGCTCGACGACGTGCGCGACAAGACATCCGTCACGCCGCGCGTCGACTTCAACCGTTTCCAGAACGGCTTCGGCCATATCTTCGCCGGCGGTTATGCCGCAGGCTATTACAGCTACAAATGGGCCGAAGTCCTCTCGGCGGA
This sequence comes from Chromohalobacter israelensis DSM 3043, assembly GCF_000055785.1. Taxonomy (GTDB): domain Bacteria; phylum Pseudomonadota; class Gammaproteobacteria; order Pseudomonadales; family Halomonadaceae; genus Chromohalobacter; species Chromohalobacter israelensis. The sequence goes on along the minus strand of NC_007963.1, from coordinate 444,335 downwards.
TGCCTACAGCGCCTTCGAGGAAGCCGGCATCTTCGACACGGCGACGGGCCAGCGCTTCCGTCAGGAAATTCTCGAACGGGGCGGTTCGCGCGACGCCGCCGCCTTGTTCGAAGCCTTTCGGGGACGTGCACCGAGCATCGAACCGCTACTGCGCCATTCCGGCATCGAGAGCGCCGAGGCGGCCTGACGGCGCGTTCGAGCCCAACTTTCGACCGGGCCGCACGCCCGGTCGCCGTTTCAAGAGGAGTGCGTGATGACGGCTACCCCCAAGCGTTTCATCGCCGGCGCCATCTGCCCGCGTTGCGCGGCCATGGACCGCATCCGTGCCTGGGAGCAGAACGGCATTCGCTACCGCGAATGCGTCTCCTGCGATTATCTGGAACAGCTGGCCATCGACGAAAACGGGTTCGCCACGGACCTGCCCACACGCGTCAATCAGCCGCGCGAGGAAGACACCTCGGACGACATCCAGACCGTTCGACTGATCGACCCGAGTGACGGCAAGACGCACTGACGCCGAGCCGCGCGGCACCGTCATGGAATGAAAAAGGCTCCCGATCGGGAGCCTTTTCGCGTTGCGCCATTACCGAGGTGCCTTCACTGGGACCAGGTGCCGCAGGCGACACGCTTGCCGCCGCCGCCCAGCTTGGGTTCATCGCTGTAATTGTCACCGCCGACGTGCACCATCAGCGCACGGCCCTGGAGATCGGATGCTTCCAGGCGTGGCGCCAGCACCGGAGTCGTGGCATTGCCGTCGTCGTCGACCATCAAGACCGGCAGATCTCCGAGATGCCCGTCGCCGTAAGGGCCCTGGTGCGTGCCGGTGTCCTCGGGATCGTAGTGGCCGCCGGCAGCACCGCCCGGCACCGTTTCCCCGTCCTGCTCCGAAGGCTGGCAGCTCGGGTTCATGTGCACGTGGAACCCGTGCATGCCGGGTTCGAGACCTGACAGATCCGGGGTCAACAGCAGGCCGTAGTCGGTATCCTCGAGCGTGACGCTGCCGACGCTGTCGCCGGTGCCTTGCGCATTGACCTGATGCAGCTCGATGTCGTGTTGCGCTGCCTGGGCACTGCCCAGCATCAGCAAGGCGCCACCGAGGCCGAGTGCCATCTGCGAGATACGTAGCATGCCTTTCTCCTGTCCATGAGTGAGACGTCTACGTGTGTCAGGCTAGACGACAGCTGCGAACGGCGCCATGACTCAGGTATCGCAGCGCAGGTTGTCGAGCACCCGCAGCGCCGGCGTCGCCTGGTTCAGTGTATAGAAGTGCAACCCCGGCGCACCGCCATCGAGCAACCGCTGGCAGAGGCGCGTGACGACCTCGCTGCCGAACGCCTGGATGCTCTCGCTGTCATCGCCGTAGGCCTCCAGCTGCTTGCGGATCCAGCGGGGAATGTCCGCGCCGCACGCGTCGGAAAAGCGCGCCAGCTTGGTGTAATTGGTGATCGGCATGATGCCCGGCACGATCGGCGCCTCGACGCCCAGTGCCCGGGCACGCTCGACGAAGTGGAAGTAGGCGTCGGCGCTGAAGAAATACTGGGTGATGGCCAGATCGGCCCCGGCCTGCATCTTGCGCACGAAGTTCTGCAGGTCGTGCTCGTAGCTGGGGGCCTGGGGGTGGGCTTCGGGATAGGCCGCGACCGCGATCTGGAAATGGTCACCGGTTTCCTCGCGGATGAACTCGACCAGCTCGTTGGCATAGCGCAGCTCGCCCATCCCCCCCATGCCGGAAGGCAAGTCGCCGCGCAGCGCCACCAGGCTGTCGATGCCCGCCTCGCGAAAACTCGCCAGGCGCTCGCGCAACTCGCCCTTGTCGCTGCCGATGCAGGACAGGTGCGGCGCGGTGTCGATGCCGCTCTGGCGCACCGTCTGCACGGTCTCGAAGGTGCGTGCCTGCGTCGAGCCACCGGCGCCGTAGGTCACCGAAAAGAAACGCGGACGCCGCTCGGCCAGCGTGTCGCGCACGCCTTTCAGCTTTTCCCGTCCCGCCTCGGTGCTGGGTGGAAAGAATTCGAAGCTGACGCCCAGCGGATGCTCGCGAGTGCTCATCGTACAACCCTCTTCGTGACATGGCGCGACCGGCATCGGGTCACGTGACTAATGGATGCCGCGCATTCTGCCGTGCCCCACCCGCGCTGACCAATGAAAGTTTCTCGGCTTGGCATTAATCCGGATCATAGCGCACACGAATACCGCCCCGCTCAGGGGTGCGTGGTCGACGTGACCTGGCAATCGCCACCGGTCAGGCACGCCTCGCCCTCGACCTGCAGGGTCGCGTGACTGATCCCGAAACGCTCGTGCAGGCGTGCATAGGCGGCCTTGAGCATCACCGCATGCGACATGTCATCGCGCACCACCAGATGCAGGCTGAGCAGCGGATCCTGCGGCGTCAGCCCCCAGACATGAAGGTCATGCACGCTCACCACACCCTCGATGTCCTCCAGGGCCGCGCGAATCCCGTCGACATCGATCCCCTCGGGGGTGCCTTCGAGCAGGGTGTGGCCCGAACGCCGAACGATCTTCCAGGCGCCGCGCAGAATCAACGCCGCCGCCAGCATCGACAGCAACGGGTCGATCGGCATCCATCCGGTCGCCATGATGACCAGCGAGGCCACGATGGCCGCCACCGAGCCCAGCAGGTCGCCCATGACGTGCAGCAACGCTCCGCGCAGATTGAGATTCTCATGGTCGCCGCCATGCAGGATCCTGAAGACCACCACATTGACCAGCAGCCCCAGCACCGCGATGGCCAGCATCGGGGCAGCCATGACCTCCACCGGCTGAAAGAAGCGCTGGACGGCGGCGATCAGGATCCACACCGCGATCCCCAGCAACGTCAGCCCGTTGATGAAGGCCGCCAGCACCTGAAAACGCTGGTAGCCAAAGGTACGCCGCTTGTCCGGCGCCTTGTCGCCCATGTAGAAGGCGAACAGCGCCAGCCCCAGTGAAAAGCTGTCGCTGAACATGTGCCCGGCATCGGCCAGCAACGCCAGCGAGCCCGAGATCCACCCACCGATCGCTTCCGCGAGCATGAAGCCGGCGGTCAGGTACATGGCGAGCTTGACGCGCTTGGCGCTGTCGGCGGTGACCGTCGGCGCGTGCTCGTGGTGATGGTCGTGGCCGTGGCCGTGGTCGTGGTCGTGATCATGCGGCGCATGATCGTGACCGGAAGACGAATGTCCCATTGGCGTCATGCCTCTCGGTGACTTTTCTCCAGTGTAATGTCTGGAGTGGACTTCAGGGTCAATCGTCGGAGACCGTGATACGCCGCGGCGCACGCAACCAGCCACTGCCGATCAGCATGCCCAGCGTGATCAGGCCGGCGGCCAGTACCAGCCACAGGGTCGCGGTGGCGTAACCGGCCGCGATCAGCACCAGCGTCGAGAGCAATGGCGTGAAATACGCCAGCAGCCCCAGCAGGCGAAGGTCGCCGTGCTTGACGCCCACGTCCCAGGTGAAGAATGCGCTTCCCACCGGGCCGAGGCCCAGACCGATCACGCCCAGCCAGCCGATGCCCTGCGGCCACCGGGTGGGCTCGAACCACCAGTGACACAACCCCGCCAGCACGGCCGTCACCAGGCAGAACCCGCCCACGGCCGCCGTGGGAACCGCACGAGTGGCACGCGACAGCACCGAATAGCCGCTCCACAGGAAGGCACAGGCAAAGGCAGCGACATAGCCCAGGGTGCTGCCCGAGGCGCTGACATCGCCGCCCACCAGCAAGGCCGCGCCCACAAAGCCCAGCAACGCCCCCACGATATGGCGCACGCGCAGATGCTCGCCCGGCAGCAGCGCCACGAACAACACGATCAACAGCGGCCACAGATAGCTGATCAGCCCCGCGTTGGCCGGAGGCGCGTTCTGCTGGGCCACGAAGTACAGCGCGTGATAACCGAACAGCCCGCCCACGCCCAGCGCCCAGACGCGCGGCGGCTGGCGCAGGGGCGCGCGCAGCGACTCGCCGCGCACGCGCAGCCACACCACGAAGCACAGGAAGGCCAGACCGAAAGCCAGCGCGGTGAGCAGAAACGGCGGCACCGGCCCCGCCAATTGCGTCAACGCCGCCAGCAATGCCCAGTTGAGTACCGTGGTGGCACCGATCCAGGTGGCACGGCGAGACGCGGACTCCTCGAGTGACATGTCGACTCCCCTTGCAGATACGAACGAGCACTCAGCCTGCCATGCGCGCGGCCCGCAAACTTGTCGAATCCTGACCCGAGGACGTCCGCATTGGGTGCATTGCCAGCGCATCAGGGACAGGGCAAAGCGAAGGTTTCTGGCCATGGATGGCAAACCTGGTGTCCAGGAACGGGGGCACAGCGCCCTCGCGAAGCCCCGTGGCTGAAAAAACACCGATGAGGCAGCGGCCCTCCCTTTTTCCAGGTCTGCCCAACAAGGCGCATAACGGGCATCATGGTCGCTCATCATCAGGAATGCCGCATGTCTCACGTCGACCTTTCCCAACCGCTGTGGATGCTGCTGATCTTCGTGGCACTGGGCTGGCTCTGCACGCGCCGGCTGGCCATCGACCCGCGCCCCATCGCCACGCTGCTGATCTATCTCATCGCACCGCTGACCTTCTTTCGCGGGCTTTATCTGGGCGAGCCTTCGCCGGCCTTGCTCGGTCTGACGGCCGGCATGTTCGTGCTGGCCAGTCTGCTGTGCCTGGTGACTCATGCCGTGGCGCGGCGTGGGTTCGCTCCGCAGGAGGCCGCCCTGCTGGCGTTCTCCGCGGGTACCGGCAACACCGGTTATTTCGGGCTGCCGCTGGCCATGGTGCTGCTGCCGCCCGAGGGCGTCGCCGCCTATCTGTTCTGCCTGCTCGGCATCACGCTCTTCGAGTTCACCGTGGGCTTCTACATCAGCGCACGGGGCCGATTCTCGGTACGCCAGAGCCTTGGCAAGATCGTGCGTCTGCCACTGGTCTACGCCTTTCTGGCAGCACTCGGCGCCCATCACCTGCCATGGTCGGTGCCTGGTGCAGTGATCGAAGGGCTCGACTACTTTCGTGCCAGCTATACCGTGCTCGGCATGATGATCATCGGCATGACCCTCGGCGGTGTCTCGCTGCGCGAGTTCGATGCCCGCTTTCTCGCCGCCAGCATCGCCGCGCGCTACGTGATGTGGCCGCTGGTGATGCTCGGCCTGGTGCTCGGCCTGCAGGCGACGACAGGGCTCTCGACGACGATGACCGGCGTGCTGCTGTTGCTGGGGGTGGTGCCCATGGCGGCCAATGTCGTGGTGATCGCCATGGAGCTCGACATGCGGCCCGCCAAGGGCGCGATCGCCGTTCTCGTGACGACCGTGGCCGCGCCGCTGGTGATTCCGCCCTACCTCGACATGCTGTGGCGACTCGCGGGCCTCGACTAGACACTGGACGGCTGACGTTGCCGCCACTGGCGCGGCGAGCATGCGTGGTGGGCCCGAAAGGCGTGTGCGAAGTGTGCGCTATCGTGAAACCCGCAGGCTTGTGCAATCTCGGTGAGCGTCAGCCGGGGGTCGCGCATCAGCTCACAGGCACGTTGAAGACGCCGCGCGGTCAACCAGGCATGCGGGGCGACCCCGGTCAAATGCCGGAAACGGCGTGCGAAGGCGGCCTCCGTCATGTGACAGCGCGCCGCCCAGTCGCGTATCCGCCAGGGATACGCCAGGTCGGCCTCGACTGCCGGCAACAGGTGCAGCAGCCGCAGGCGTGGCGAGGCATGCCGCGTCCGGCCTTGCGCGAGCAGCGCATGCAGACGGGCCGCCAACTGGTCGGGACGCGCCTCGAGGAGCATCTCGCCCCCGCCCAGCGCCGCAGGCGGCAGGCGACGCGGCGCGATATCGGCCAGTCCGGCCGCCTCGCACCAGGCCACGGGCAGATCCAGCACCAGGGTGCGGTTGCGTCCCGGCGCCAGATAGTGATGCTCGCTGCCGCTGGGAATGGCGACCCATTGCCCGGGCTCCACGTGCGCCCCTTCGCCGCCGGCTTCCAGCTCGACGACGCCCTCGAGCCCGATCAGCCACTGATGGAACCCGTGACGATCGGTCAAGACGCGATCCGGATATTCGCGCACCTCCACGCGCGGCATGCCGCCCTCTTCCGTCATGGCATTCCCTCACTCGGCCAGGAACCCGCCGGCCGCCCCATAGGCGCCGGCGCCCACCAACGTGGCCAGCCCCACGTTAGGCGTCAAACGCTGCACCAGCAACACCGCCGCCGCGCCCAGCGCCAGGCGCACCCCACCGCGCCAGTGCGGCGCCTGCCACCACAGGTCGCTCATCGAGAGGACGATCAACGCCGCAATGGCGGCAAGCCCCAGCGCTCCGAGAAAGCGGCTCAGCCAGCCCTCGCCACGCGCCAGGCGCGTTCCGGAGAGCAGCGGCAGATACCGTATCAAGAAGGTGCCCAGGCCCGCCGCGACCACGATGCTCCACCATGTCATGTCGTCGCCTCCTCGGAGCATGCGGGGCGAGGTCGACGGCTGCCCACCGCGGCTCCCGCCAGCATGCCGACCAGCATGGCGACATGCCCCGGCCACCACACCATTCCCAGCAGCGTAGCGCCGGCGGCCACCGCCACCACCGGCCATCGCGCACGACGCCACGCCTGCGCCAGCAAGGCCAGAAACAACGCCGGGAGCACGAAGTCGAGCGCCTGCGCCACGTAGCCGCCATCGCTTGCCCACCCCGCCCCGACACCGGCTCCCAGTGCCGTACCGCCGACCCAGGCCAGATAAGCGCCCGCGGCAAGCCCGAGACACCAGGCGGGGGAGAGGGGCCGGGACGCTCCTTTCGCCATCGCCGTCGCGAAGACCTCGTCGGTCAGCCCGAAGGCCAGCCAGGGCGCCAGGCGACGCGGCATCGAGGTCAGCCGCGTGGCCAGTGCCGGTCCGTAGAACAGGTGGCGCAGATTCATCATCACCACGGCCGACAATACCGTGAGTCCGCCGCTGCCCGCGGCCATCATCGCCACCATCACAAACTGGCTGGCGCCGGCGAAGACCAGCAACGAAATCGCCACCGCCTGCCACGGCGACAGTCCCGCCTGCACGCTGATCACCCCGAACGAAAACGCGATCGGCGCATACCCCACCGCCAGCGACACGCTGTCACGCAGGCCGCGCCGGCCCGACCGCCACGCCGAGACCGCTACCGCATCATCGCTCATGCGTCCTCCCACTGCTGCGGATAGAGAATCGTCACCATCGCCTGCGTTGCGCCCAGCAAGGCTTCGTAGCGATGGTCGAGATCCGCGTCGAACTCATGCTGTTCGCCCGCGCGGCACACGGCCAGCGCCCGGGGCGTGCCCACGCGCAGTGTTCCCTCCACCACCATGACGCGCTCGCGCACGCCACGCGGATGGCCTCGCGAATGCTTGATTTCGCCCGACGCGAGCTGCATGAGATACACCTCGACCCGCGGCGATTGCCGTCCCCGGGCCACGACCTGCACCTGCCCGCCACCGGGCTCGCCGACCGTCACACCGCCTGTTTTCTCGGCCAGCAGCTCGCTGAACGTCACCCCCAGCGTATTGGCCAGGGTCCAGAGCGTTTCGATGGTGGGATTGCCGTGACCGGCCTCGAGCTGCGAGAGCGTCGACTTGCTGATCGCCGCCCGTTCGGCCAGCGCGCTCAGCGAGTAACCGCGCGCCTCGCGGAGACGACGCAGGTTGGCGACGATGACGGGAGTCGGTGATGGCATGCGGCATCCATTAAAAAGAACGGTTTCGTTCTTTTTAACGAACGACAGATCAAAAAACAAGGGCGCCCGAAGGCGCCCTTGCCTGCCCGATCACGCCACCTTGGGCGTTTCCTGCTTGGCCAGCAGGAAGAGTCCCAGCGCGATGACCGCACCGATGACGTCGCTGATCAAGCCGGGGTAGATCAGCGTCAAGGCCCCGGCCGCCGCCAGCAGGCGCCAGAAGGGATTGAGAGGACGACGCAGGTAGCCCTCCACCGCCACGGCCAGCAGCAATACCCCGACCACACCGGTGACGACGACCCACAGGATGTTGGCCAGCGTGGCGTCGATCATCAGCATGCTGTGCGCGAACACGAACATGTAGGGCACCACGAACCCGGCGATGGCCAGCTTCATGGCCTGGAAGCCCGTGGCATTGGGCGAGCCGCCACTGATGCCGGCACCGGCATAGGCAGCCAGGGCCACCGGCGGGGTCAGATTGGCGAACAGCCCGAAATAGAACACGAACATGTGCGCCACGAAGATCGCCGTCTCGTTGCTGCCCGCCAGCTCGCGGAACAGCGGCAGGTTGAGCAGGATCGGCGCCGCCATGGTGCTGGTGATGATATAGGTCGGGATGCTCGGCAGCCCCATGCCCAGCACGATGGACGCGATCATGGTCAGGAACAGGGTCACCAGCAGCTGCAGCATCGGAATGGGAATCTGCTGTCCCAGCGCCACCACCGCGTCGGCGGCTTCCAGGGCGATGCCGGTGAGTGTGGCGATCCCCACGATGATGCCCACCGCGCCGCAGGCCACGGCCACGGGAATGGCATTGCGCACGCCATCGTGCATCGCATCGCGGCAATCGGCGATGTCCATTTTCTCCGCCACCAGGCCGAGCTTGGCACGCAAGGCATTGATCGCCACCGGCACGGCGATGATCACGAACAATGCCCAGCGGCTCGCCGTCATGTCGGGCTGGGCATATCCCTCGAGCAAGGCGCGCCATTGCGGCTCGAAGATCAGCAGCGCCAGAATCGCGCTGACCCCCAGGGTGACACGACGCGTCCCGCAGATCAGCACGGTCGCGGCGATCGACCAGAATGCCGCGAAGAACGGGGCGCGACCGTCGAAGAGCAGCCACAGCAGTACCACCATCGGCACCAGCAGGTGGCCCCGCTTGAGCATGACGGCCTTGAGCGGCGTCAGTTCGGAACGCGGAATGCCCTCCAGCCCGTTGCGCAGGGCGCGCAGATGCACCTGGAACAGGACCCCGAGGTAGAAGAGCAGCGCCGGGATGATGCCGGCCAGGATCACCTGGGTGTAGGGCACCGACAGCACCTCCGCCATGATGAAGGCCGCCGCCCCCATGATCGGCGGCAGGATCTGCCCCCCGACACTGGCCGAGGCCTCGACGGCCCCCGCGAAATTCGGCTTGTAGCCGGTACGCTTCATCAACGGAATGGTGAACGCGCCGGTGGTCACGACATTGGCGATCGCCGAACCATTGATCGACCCCAGAAAGCCGCTGGCGATGACCGCCACCTTGGCCGGCCCGCCGCGGGTATGTCCTGCCACGGCAAGCGCCAGGTCATTGAACAGCTGCCCCAGCCCCGACTTGCCCAGGAAGGCGCCGAACAGGATGAACAGAATGATATAGCTGGCCGACACCCCGATGGCGGTGCCCAGCAGGCCTTCGGTGATGAACACCAGGTGCGACATCACCTGGCGGCCGGTCGCCATGATGATCGTTTCATTCAGTTGCGGATAGAACGACAGCTTGGCGTAGAACCCATACACCAGAAAGATCGTCGCCAGCAGGGTCAGCCCCCAGCCGGTCGCACGCCGGGTGGCGTCGAGCACCAGCAGGATGGCCAAGAAGCCCACCAGCATGTCGATGTCGTTGATCCGCCCCGCCGAGGCGATGACGCGCTCGGACACCACCAGCATGTAGACGCCGACACCGAACGCCAGCACCGCGAGGATGGCGTCACCCCACGGCACACGATCGCGCGCACCCTTGCGGGTCAAGGGATAGAGGATGAACGTCAGCCCCAGCAGGGTGTAGAGGTGGATGCTGCGCTGCGCCACGTCGACCAGCGGGCCGGAAAACGACGTGTACAGGTGGAACACCGCCAGCACCACCGCCACCACGGTGACGAACTTGAGCACGAAACCGGGCAAGGCATCGCGCACCAGGCTCTCGCGATCGAACTTTTCCAGCGCTTCCTTGACCGCCTTGTCATCCCCTTCGGCGGCCTGCGCGTATTTCTCATCGGACATGATGACCCTCGTTCCCGTCTTGCGGGAGATTACGACAACCAGGGACGTACCAAGGCCGGCAATGCCTGCCACAGGGGCGCCCTGAGAATGCTGAACGTCAATATCGGTGGGGGCTCGTCATGCGCCAGCGCGAACGTGTGGCCGGCATAACGCATGCGATAGCGCTCGGCGGCGGCGGCCTGGACGGCGAGCGGGTCGACGACGCGGTCGATCCCCGTCATCACGACCCAGCCATCTTCGAGATGGGTCTCCTTGCCCGCCGAGGCCGGCACGCCCGCGCCGAAGGTCTTGAAGCGGGTACCGGTGATTTCGATGGCGCCGTCGTCGGTCACCTCGAACCACTCTTCCCAGTCTTCCTTCTCGACCGAGTGCATCCAGCGCAGCGTAAAGCGCGTGCCTTCCCACCCCGGAAAGGCATACCGCCACTGGGCACCGTCGCGCACCACGAGCCAAGGCAATGGATAAGCAAGCGTGGCGACCATTACGGTCGCCACGGCGAGTGCTATCCAGCCTGTCTTACGTCTCATGCGTATGGCCACTCATGCCTTGCAAGACGGCCATACGCCGAACGAGGGCAGGTTAAGACCCGGTGCCGGCGCTGTCCGCATCCTCGCCATCGCTCGACGCATCGTCTTCGGAGAGGGTGTCGTAGAACGCCTGTGCCCCGGGATGTACCGGCGCCACCAGGTTCTGGTTCATGGTCTCGGGATCGAACTGCTTGAGCGCGCCCACGGAGACGTTCTCGGAATTGAGATAGTCGTAGAAGCGCGCGGTCAGTTCCTCGGCGACGTCATCCCGCATGTCGCTGCCGACGATCAGCATGTTGCGGATCGCCACGGTATCGACTTCCGCATCGAGGTCGTAGCGCTCGGGAGCGCCCGCCGGCAACGTGTAGGTCTCGTAGTACGGATAGGCCTCGAGCAGCTTGTCCGCCACCTCGCCGGTGACCGGCACGAAGGTGATATCGGTGCTCTGCATCAGCCCGGTGATGCTCGAGTTGGGCACCCCGGAAGTAAAGAAGGCCGCGTCCAGGTTGCCGTTGCTCATGCCGGTCACGCTATCGGCATAGCCGGTGTGGCTGACCTGGGCCAGGTCGTCGTAGCTGAGCCCGGCGGACTCGATGACCTTGGCCGCGCTTTGCTCGACCCCGGAGCCGACCTTGCCGACACCGACGCGCTTGCCCGCGAGGTCGGAGATGCTCTCGATGCCGCTATCCTCGGTGGCCACGACCTGTACCACGTTGGGGTAGAGCCCTGCCAGCGCCTGGATATCGGCCGGCTGCCCATCGAACTGGTTTTCGCCGTTCACGGCGTCATAGGCGACGTCGCTCATCACGATGGCGACCTGATTGAGGCCGTCGGTGATGTTGTTGATGTTCTGCACGGACGCCCCGGTCGAGACGACCTGCACATCATCGATCAGATCGCTGGCCTCGAAGACGCTCTTGAGCGCGCCGCCGATGGGATAATAGGTGCCGCCGGTACCGCCGGTGCCGAAGATCAGGCTGACCGCATCGGCGCTTGCGGTCTGCGTGCCGTCTTCGCCGCTCTCGCCGTTGCCGCCATTCCCCTCGGACGCCTGCTCCTGGGAGGTCGTCTCACCGTTCTGCGTCGTCTCGTCGGCATCGCCGCTGTCGTCGCCGCAACCGGCCAGCAAGGCACCGGACAGCCCCAGCGCGGCCGCCAGCATCAAAGTACGAGTCGCCATAGCCAATCATCCCTTGGTTGTCCACGAAATCGTGGTCGTTGAAATATCGACTCCCTAGCTTACGAGGCACGACGAATGGATACCATGTCAGCACCCAGCCTTACGACCAAAGTAGCATATGCTCTCGCCGTCGACGGGTTGCCGCCAGGCGACGGGCGTCCTACGCAAAAGCCCCGGCGAACCGGGGCTTTTGCGGATGATGGCGCGACACGCCGCTGCATGCCGCTCGATTCTCGATGCTCGTGTCGAGGCGTCCTCAGAGGCCTGCCGCCTGACGCAGTGCGTCGGCGCGGTCGGTCTTCTCCCAGGGGAAGGCCGTGAAGGTCTCGACATGCTGCTTGCCGCCCACGTCGGTCCAGGTGTAGCTGGTCTCGAAGGGCTCGCGGCCGAAGTGACCATAGGCGGCCGTCAGCTGATACATGGGATGCAGCAGGTCGAGCATGCGCGTGATCGCGTTGGGACGCAGATCGAAATGCTCGCGTACCAGCTCGACGATCTTGGCATCGCTGATCTTGCCGGTACCGAAGGTATCCACCGACACGGAGGTCGGCTCGGCCACCCCGATGGCATAAGAGACCTGGATCTCGCAGCGCTCGGCCAGGCCCGCCGCGACGACGTTCTTGGCCACGTAGCGGCCAGCGTAGGCGGCGCTGCGGTCGACCTTTGAAGGATCCTTGCCGGAGAACGCGCCACCGCCATGACGCGCCATGCCGCCGTAGGTATCGACGATGATCTTGCGGCCGGTCAGTCCGCAGTCGCCCACCGGCCCGCCGATGACGAAGTTGCCGGTCGGGTTGATGTGATACTTGGTGGTCTCGGTCAGCCATTCGGCGGGAATCACTTCCTCGATGATCTCGCGCTTGACCATCTCGCGCAGCTCGTCCTGATCGATGTCCGGATCGTGCTGGGTGGAGAGCACCACGGCGTCGACGGCACAGGGCTTGCCCTGCGCGTCGTAGCGGAAGGTCAACTGACTCTTGGCGTCCGGACGCAGCCACGGCAGCAGCCCGTGCTTGCGCAGTTCGGCCTGACGCTCCACCAGCCGGTGCGAGTAATGAATGGGCGCCGGCATGTAGGAATCGGTTTCGTTGGTGGCATAACCGAACATCAAGCCCTGGTCGCCGGCCCCCTGGTCCTCGGGTTTGGAACGATCGACCCCCTGGGCGATGTCCACGCTCTGCTTGCCGATCAGGTTGAGCACGCCGCAGGTGTTGCCATCGAAGCCCACGTCCGAAGAGGTATAGCCGATATCGTTGATGACGCGACGAACCAGATCTTCCAGGTCGACCCAGGCGGAGGTCGTGATTTCGCCGGCCACGATGGCGACACCGGTCTTGACCATGGTTTCGCAGGCCACGCGAGCCTGCTTGTCGCGGGCGATGATGGCATCCAGCACCGCATCGGAAATCTGATCGGCGATCTTGTCCGGGTGTCCCTCGGAGACGGATTCGGAAGTAAACAGGGAATATTCGTTCATGGCGTCCTCGACTCTCTCTATCACGTGCTGGCGAGCCGGAACACGACCGCCATCGAAAGGAGATGAAACTACGCCGCAGGCCACCCGGAATGGCGGGCACGACGCATGACAGGTCCGGCGCGAGACGAAGCCGGCTCGGGGGTGCAGAGTTTACACGCTGGCTGACTAGCTGCCTAGCGATTGGCGACCGGCGGCATTTGATGCCACGCGGCTTCTCGGCGACAATACCCGACCGAATTCCCGGGGCCCGCCGAGGCGGCGTCCCCGCTCGATATCGGCGGCGCTGGAAGAAGCCCGTGCGTACCCGCGTACGGCCATCTCCCCGCGTCGCTTTACCCGATGCCGTAGGCGAGGAGCTGACCAATGCCGTCCCGTTTCGAAATGGCCAATGCCATTCGCGCCCTGTCCATGGATGCCGTCCAGAAGGCCAACTCCGGCCACCCCGGCGCCCCCATGGGCATGGCCGATATCGCGCAGGTGCTGTGGCACGATTACCTCGCGCACAATCCGGCCAACCCGCACTGGGCCAACCGCGACCGTTTCGTGCTCTCCAACGGGCATGGCTCGATGCTGCTCTACTCGCTGCTGCACCTGACCGGCTACGACATCTCGCTGGAAGACCTGCAGAACTTCCGCCAGTTGCACTCGAAGACCGCCGGCCACCCGGAACTCGGCTATGCACCGGGCATCGAGACCACCACCGGCCCGCTGGGCCAGGGGCTGGCCAACGCCGTGGGCATGGCCATCGCCGAGCGCACCCTGGCCGCCCAGTTCAATCGCCCTGGCCATGACATCGTCGACCACCACACCTACGTCTTCGTCGGCGACGGCTGCCTGATGGAAGGCATCTCGCACGAAGTAGCCTCGCTGGCCGGCACCCAGGGGCTGGGCAAGCTGATCGCCTTCTACGACGCCAACGGCATCTCCATCGACGGCGAAGTCGAAGGCTGGTTCACCGACGATACCGCCAAGCGCTTCGAGTCCTACGGCTGGCACGTGGTGCCCAACGTCGACGGTCACGACCCCGAGGCCGTCAAGGCCGCCATCGAGCTGGCCCGCACCAACGACGACAAGCCCAGCATGATCATCTGCAAGACGATCATCGGCTTCGGCGCTCCCAACAAGCAGGGCAAGGAAGAGAGTCACGGCGCGGCACTCGGCGAGGACGAAGTCGCCGCCGCGCGCGAGCAGCTCGGCTGGTCGCATCCGCCCTTCCACGTGCCCGAAGACATCTACCAGGCCTGGGACGCCACCCAGCGCGGTCGCGAGGCCGAAGCCGACTGGGACGCGCGTTTCGCGCGCTATCAGGCGGCCTACCCGGAAGAGGCTCGCGAACTCGAACGCCGCCTCAAGGGTGAACTGCCGGCGGCGCTGACCAGTGAAAAGCTGATCGAAGAGGCCCAGGAAAAAGGCGAAAGCCTCGCATCGCGCAAGGCATCGCTGGCGTGCCTCAACGAGCTCGGCCCGCAACTGCCCGAACTGCTGGGCGGCAGCGCCGACCTTGCGCCCTCCAACCTGACCTTCTGGAAAGGCGCCAAGGCCATCACGCAGTCCGAGGCCAGCGGCAACTACCTGCATTACGGCGTGCGCGAATTCGGCATGGCCGCCATCATGAACGGTATCGCCCTGCACGGCGGCTTCGTGCCCTACGGCGCGACCTTCCTGATCTTCATGGAATACATGCGCAACGCCGTGCGCATGGCCGCCCTGATGGGGCAGCGGGTCATCCATGTCTTCACCCACGACTCCATCGGTCTGGGCGAGGACGGGCCGACGCACCAGCCCATCGAGCAGCTCACCACCCTGCGCTCGACCCCCAACCTCGCCACCTGGCGCCCCTGCGACGCCGTGGAGACCGCCGTCGCCTGGGACGCGGCTCTCAAGCGCCAGGCCGGCCCCAGCGCTCTGGTACTCTCGCGCCAGGGACTGCCGCACCAGGCTCGCAGCAAGCAGCAGCTGGCGGATATCGCGCGCGGCGGGTACATCCTGAAGGATAGCCAGGGCACGCCGGCGCTGATCCTGATCGCCACCGGCTCCGAGGTCGGGCTGGCGATGGACGCCGCCGCCGAGCTGGAAAACGCCGGCACGCCGGTGCGCGTGGTTTCCATGCCGTCCACCGACACCTTCGACGCCCAGGACGCCGACTACCGGGAAGCGGTATTGCCCCGTGCCGTCACCGCCCGCCTGGCCATCGAAGCCGGACATCGCGACTTCTGGTTCAAGTACGTGGGCCTCGACGGACGCATCGTCGGCATGACTACCTTCGGCGAATCCGCGCCGGCGGGCGATCTGTTCAAGCACTTCGGCTTCACCGTCGATAACGTCGTCGCCGAAGCCAAGGCGCTGTTGTCATGAGCGCTGCTGCCTGGCCGCCGGCCAGGCAGTGACTCGGCACCCGTGACTGAAAACACCCGGCAAGCATGGCTTGCCGGGCGTTTTCGTTGGGGCCGCGTGTCCGCGGCACCTCCCTCCGAATCAGTCGTCGAGATAGGCGGCATGCAGGACACGGTCGGCATGCCCCAGCCGGCTGGACGCCGTATTGTGCTGGTGCCAGTAGGGATACAGCAGCGCCGGACGGCTGACTTTCTCGATGGCGGCGATCTCGTCGGGCCCGAGCGTGAGCTCGGCGCTCGCCAGGTTGTCCTTGAGCTGCTCATCCTTGCGGGCGCCGATCACCGCAGTGGACACGCCGGGCCGGGTCAGCGTCCAGGCCAGCGCCACCTGGGCGGCGGACACGCCGTGCCCGTCCGCCACCTCGACCAGCACGTCGATCAAGTCGAAGAGCCGGTCCTCGTCGTGGATCGGCGGCTCGGTCCAGCCCTGACTGAACCGCGTGCCATCGAGATGGCGCTGGTCGCGGCGATACTTGCCCGAGAGCAGGCCGCCGGCCAGCGGGCTCCAAACCATGGTGCCAAGCCCCTGGTCGACGGCCGCCGGCATCAGCTCGTACTCGGCGTCGCGAGCCTGAGCGGTGTAATGGATCTGCTGGCAGATCGGTTTGATGAAGTCGTGCCGCTCGCAGACCTGAAGCGCCTTCATGACGTGCCAGGCCGACCAGTTGGAAACGCCGTAATAGCGAATCTTGCCGTCGCGCACCAGCTGATCCATGGTGGCCAGCGTCTCTTCCAGCGGCGTGCTGCCATCCCACTGGTGCATGAGGTACAGATCGAGCCAGTCGGTCCGCAGACGCCGCAGGCTGGCCTCGCACTGGCGCAGGATATGGTGACGCGACAGCCCCTCGTCATTGGGGCCGTCCCCCATCGGGAAACGCACCTTGCTGGCCACCAGCACCGACTCGCGCCGGTCCGCGAGTACCTCGCCGAGGATCTCCTCGGAGCGCCCCTCGGAATACATGTTGGCGGTATCGAAGAAGTTCACGCCCCGCTCGGTGGCCATGTCGACCTGGCGCTTGGCACCGGCGAGATCGGTCTCGCCGACGCTGGCCATCTTGCCGACGCCGCCGAAGGTCATGGTGCCCAGCGTCAGTGATGACACGCGCAGACCGGACTGGCCGAGATGACGATACTCCATGTTGGCTCTCCTGATTGATGACGAAATGGCGACCGTCACCTGCATCTCGCGTGAAGACGGCCGCCCGGGCGACGATCAGTCCTCCCGCGCGGGAGGTGCCATGAACTCGGGGCCCACGGGGTCTGTGACGTGCTCGTCGATGATGGCATCGATATCGCGCAGATCGCTGGCAGTCAGCGACCAGCCGTCAAGCGCGTCCAGGGGCGTCACCTGGTCCGGACGCCGCGCCCCCCACAGAGCGATGGCATTGGGATGGGAGTCGAGCACCCAGCGCACCGCCAGGGCCAATACCGGCTTGTCGTGACGCTCGCGGGCGAGCTGTGTCAGCGCCTCGACCGCCGCCAGGTACTGCGTGAAACGGGGGGACTGGAACTTGGGATCGGATTGACGCAGATCGTCGCCGGTGAAGGCCGAATCCGCGTGCATCTTGCCCGTCAGCAGACCGCGGCACAGCGCACCATAGGCCAGAAAGACCAGCCCCTCGCGCCGCGCATAGGGAATGATGTCGCGCTCGGCGTCGCGCTCGAACAGGTTGAGCGGCGGCTGCACGCTGTGCAGCGGCGCCACCCGGCGAAAGGCATCGCATTGCTCGGCGCTGAAGTTGCTGACGCCGATCGCGCGGATCTTGCCGTCACGATAGAGGCGCTGCATGGCGCTGGCGGTTTCTTCCATCGGCACACGGGGGTCCGGCCAATGGATCTGGTACAGATCGATCGCTTCGGTGCGCAGGCGCCGCAGCGAGTCTTCCACTTCCTTTTCGATGCGCGCCGCCGAGGCATTGCGGACCACGCCGTCGCTGCCTTCCTGCCACTCGAGCGCCGTCTTGGTGGCGAGCACCACCTTGTCACGCTGCCCGTACTCGGCCAGCGCCCGACCGACGACCTCCTCGGAATGCCCGAACCCATAGGCCGGCGCGGTATCGATCAGCGTAATGCCGCGATCCAGGGCGGCATGAATGGTACGCACCGCATTGGCGTCATCGGCACCGCCCCATTTCCAACCACCGATGGCCCAGGTGCCGAGCCCCACTCGTGATGGCGTGAGGTCGGTCCCCGGTATGGTGATGCTTTCCATGTTGCTCTCCTTTGCCTGTCGACGGCATGCGTGCCGCTGCCTCGAAACGCTATCAAGCGTGGTCGCCGGCGGTGGCTTTGACAAGCAACGAATTCTGGCCCTAGGCTAAGCGCAACTTATCCTGGGGGAGCCGAACATGGCGCGAACGCTTCCGCCTCTGGGCGCGCTGCACTGCTTCGAGATGGCAGCGCATCACGGCAGCTTCGCGCGCGCCGCGAAGGCACTCACCCTCACACCGGCGGCCGTCAGTCAGCAGATACGCCAGCTCGAGTCACGCCTGGGCACGACACTGTTCCTGCGCCACCCACGCAGCGTCGAGCTCACGCCCGCCGGCAGGGAATACGCCACCGCCATCGGCCTGGCCCTGGATCAGATCGCCGTGGCCACCGAGCGCGTCGTCGGACACCATGCGCCGCACCGGCTGACGATTGCGACCACACCCGCCTTTGCTGCCAAGTGGCTGGTCTCCCGCCTGATCGATTTCCAGGGCCGGTACCCGGACCTCGAGGTGCGTCTGGTCACGTCCAACTCCCTGGCCGATATGGCACGCCAGGACATCGATGTCGCGATACGTTACGGGCAGGGCCGGTGGCCGGGCCTGGAAGCCACGCCGTTGATGCATACCGATCTGTTTCCGGTATGCAGTCCTGCGCTGCTCGCTCGGGGCCCCTCGCTCATCCGACTGTCGGACCTGCGAGAACATGTCCTGCTTAGGCTCATGCACGATGAATGGCCCACCTGGCTACGCCACATGGGGATATTGGAGGGGGAAGAGCTGGAGACCGGCGAATGGCGTCCGGGTCCCCGCTATGCCGACGCGGGGCTGATGATCCAGGCGGCCCTCGCCGGCCAGGGCGTGGCACTCGGCCAACGCGTGCTGGTGGCCGACGATCTCGCCGCGAAGCGGCTCGTGCGTCCTTTCGAGGCCACGTTGCCCAGCGCCCAAAGCTATTGGCTGGTCATGCAGCCCGGCAATGCCGGGCTGCCCAAGGTGCGCGCCTTCCAGGCATGGCTGGACGAGGCGGTCAGCACGTGGCGTCTATCGATCACCGCCGATGATGGCGCGGCTCAGAACGCCCAGTCTTCGTCCTCGGTGCGCTCCGAACGCCCGATGACGTAGGAAGAACCGGAGCCGGAGAAGAAGTCGTGGTTTTCCTCGGCTCCCGGCGAGAGCGCCGCCAGGATCGCGGGATTGACCGCTTCGGTGGCGCCGGGAAACAGCGGCTCGTAGCCCAGGTTCATCAACGCCTTGTTGGCGTTGTAATGCAAGAACGCCTTGACCTCTTCGGTCAGCCCCACGTCGTCGTAGAGCGATTCGGTGTAGTGCACCTCGTTGTCGTAGAGCTCGAGCAGCAGGTCGAAGGTGGCATCCTTGATCTCCTGCTGGCGCTCGGCACTTTCCCTGGCCAGCGCCTGCTGGAACTTGTAGCCGATATAGTAGCCGTGGACCGCCTCGTCGCGAATGATCAGGCGAATCAGGTCGGCGGTATTGGTCAGCTTGCCGCGACTGGCCCAGTACATCGGCAGGTAGAAGCCGGAGTAGAACAAGAACGACTCGAGGAAGACGCTGGCGACCTTGCGCATCAGCGGATCGTCCATGCGGTAGCGGTTGAGAATCAGCTCGGCCTTGTTCTGCAGGTGCGGATTCTCCTCGCTCCACCGGTAGGCGTCGTCGACGTCGCGGGTGGCGCACAGCGTAGAGAAGATCGAGCTGTAGGAGCGCGCGTGCACCGACTCCATGAAGCTGATGTTGGTGAACACCGCCTCCTCGTGGGGCGTCACGGCGTCCTCGATCAGCGTCGGTGCGCCGATGGTTCCCTGGATGGTGTCGAGCAGCGTGAGCCCCGTGAAGACACGGATGGTCAACGTCTGCTCCTGCTCGGTCAACGTGTTCCACGCGCTCACGTCGTTGGACAGCGGCACCTTCTCGGGCAGCCAGAAATTGGCGGTGAGACGGTTCCAGACCTCGAGGTCCTTCTCGTCCTGCAGACGGTTCCAGTTGATGGCATCGACGCGCGTCAGGTGACGCGGTGTCGCGGTAGCGGTCATGGAGGTTCTCTCATTGCCGACGGCGAGGCTGGCCGGTCGCCACGCCTCGCCGATGATCGTGATGGAAGTGTCTATGGCTCGGGCACGTCGCCTGCCGTCACAGGGTGCAGGAAACGCAGCCCTCGACTTCCGTGCCTTCCAGTGCGGCCTGGCGCAGACGCACGTAGTAGAGCGTCTTGATGCCCTTGCGCCAGGCGTAGATCTGCGCCCGATTGATGTCGCGCGTGGTCGCGGTATCACGGAAGAACAGCGTCAGCGACAGGCCCTGGTCGACGTGCTGCGTCGCCTCGGCATAGGTGTCGATGATCTTCTCGGGGCCGATCTCGTAGGCGTCCTGGTAATAGTCCTGGTTGTCGTCGTTGAGATACGGCGCCGGGTAATAGACGCGTCCCAGCTTGCCTTCCTTGCGGATCTCGATCTTCGACACCACCGGATGGATGCTCGACGTCGAATGGTTGATATAGGAGATCGAACCGGTCGGCGGCACCGCCTGGAGGTTGCGGTTGAAGAGCCCATGCGCCATGACCGAGGCCTTGAGCTCGCGCCAGTCCTCCTGGGTCGGCACATGGATGCCAGCCTTGTCGAACAGCTCGCGAACACGCGCGGTACGCGGGCCCCACGCCTGCTCGGTGTACTTGTCGAAGTAGACGCCGCTGGCGTAATCCGACGCCTCGAACCCGGCAAAGGCGCGACCGCGCTCGATCGCCAGACGGTTGGAGGCACGCAGCGCATGGTAGGTCACGGTGTAGAAGTACAGGTTGGTGAAGTCCAGCCCTTCCTCGCTACCGTAGTGAATGTGTTCGCGGGCCAGGTAGCCATGCAGGTTCATCTGTCCCAGACCGATCGCATGCGACTGCTTGTTGGCCTCGGCGATCGACGGCACCGAGCGGATGTCGCTCATCTCGGACACCGCGGTCAGCCCACGAATGGCGGTCTCGACCGTGGCCCCGAAATCGGAGGAGTCCATGGTCTTGGCGATGTTCAGCGAGCCGAGGTTGCAGGAAATGTCCTCGCCGATGCGCTCGTAGCCCAGGTCCGCCTCGTAATCGGACGGCGTGTTGACCTGGAGGATCTCCGAGCACAGGTTGCTCATGTTGATGCGCCCGGCGATCGGGTTGGCACGGTTCACCGTGTCCTCGAACATCACGTACGGATAGCCCGACTCGAACTGGACCTCCGCCAGCGTCTGGAACAGCTCCCGCGCGTTGATCTTGGTCTTGCGGATACGCGCGTCGTCGACCATCTCGTAGTACTTCTCGGTGACGCTGATGTCGCCGAACGGCTTGCCGTAGACGTTCTCGACGTCGTAGGGCGAGAACAGGTACATCGGCTCGTTGCGCTTGGCCAGCTCGAAGGTGATGTCCGGAATCACCACGCCCAGCGACAGCGTCTTGATGCGGATCTTCTCGTCGGCGTTCTCGCGCTTGGTGTCGAGGAAACGCAGGATATCCGGGTGGTGCGCGTTGAGATACACCGCGCCGGCCCCCTGACGCGCGCCCAGCTGGTTGGCGTAGGAGAAGGCGTCTTCGAGCATCTTCATGATCGGAATGATGCCCGAGGACTGGTTCTCGATATGCTTGATCGGCGCTCCCGCCTCGCGGATGTTGCTGAGCAGGAACGCCACGCCGCCACCCCGCTTGGAGAGCTGCAACGCCGAATTGATGGAGCGCCCGATGGACTCCATGTTGTCCTCGATGCGAAGCAGAAAGCAGGACACCAGCTCGCCGCGCTGCTTCTTGCCGCAATTGAGAAACGTCGGCGTGGCCGGCTGGAAACGCCCGTGGATGATCTCATCCACCAGCTGCCGGGCCAGCGCCTCATCGCCCTGCGCCAGGGTCAGCGCGACCATGCAGACGCGGTCCTCGAAGCGCTCCAGATAGCGCCGACCATCGAAGGTCTTGAGGGTGTAGCTGGTGTAATACTTGAAGGCGCCGAGGAAGCTCTGGAAGCGGAACTTCACGGCATAGGCGCGCTCGAACAGCGACTTGATGAAAGGAAAGTCGTACTGATCGAGCACTTCCTGCTCGTAATAGTTCTCCGCGACCAGGTACTCGAGCTTTTCCGCCAGCGTGTGGAAGAACACGGTGTTCTGATTCACGTGCTGCAGGAAATACTGGCGCGACGCTTCACGGTCCGCGTCCAGCTGCAGGCGGCCCTGATCGTCGTAGAGATTGAGCATCGCATTGAGCGCATGGTAATCCAGCGTCTGCGTCGCCCGGCTCGCCTCGACGGCGGGTGTCTTCTCGGTGAGTTCCACGGTGTCATCCAACATCTGTCATCTCCATCGCCAGGCACGCGCGCACCTTGGCGACATCCTCGGGCGTTCCCATCAATTCGAAGCGGTGCAGCAACGGCACCTCGCACTTGTGCGCCACCACGCGACCGGCCAGGCCGAAGGCGGCACCGAAGTTGGTGTTGCCGCCGGCCACCACGCCCTGAATCAAGGCGCGATTGCGGGGATCGTTCAAGAAACGGATCACCGGGCCCGGCACCGCCGTACGTGGGTCGCCATCGCCGTACGTCGGCAAGATCAGCACATAGGGGCGCGTCACGCGCAGCGGTGCGTCGTTGCGGCTACGCGGAATGCGCTGGGCCGGCACGTCCAGCTTTTCGACGAAGCGCCGCGTGTTGCCCGACTGGGTGGAAAAATACACCACGTCGCACATGTTGCCCCCCTGCATGCTCACGCCAGCTGACGAATCAACTCGGGACGAAATCCGGACCAGTGTTGCTCATCGGGCGTCACCACCACCGGCAGCTGACGATAGCCCAGCGATTCGACGGTCCGTACCGCCTCGGGGTCCGCGCTGATATCCACCACCGTGTAGTCGAGTCCCTGCTTGTCGAGGGCCCGATACGTGGCGTGGCACTGCATGCAATCCGGCTTGCTGTAAATCTTGATGCTCATGAGAATGATAAGCCTTTGTTTTCGCAATAGGTGCAGAAAGAGGTAAAAAACCGCCAGGTCATGACGCGATGGCGCCTTCGGCCACCGCCTCGCAATACACCATATATGGTAGTACAAACTGGGAGGTTCGCATAGATATTGACGACGGAGCGAGAATTCGGTACGCGTCACGTCCCGTCGTCAACCAGGCGCCCGACAGGTGGGTGAGATGCCTCAGTGCCGCGCCAGATAGCCTTCCATCAGCCACTGCAGCGGCGCGATCCGACGCGCGGCGCCCAGGGCCAGGTGACGCGCCAGACGCGCCGGCGGCCGCGTATCGCCGTACAGCGCCACCAGAGCACGCGAGGCATGCCACAGCGGCACGATCGCGCGCTGGTGGTGACGCGCATAGCTCGCCAGGCCCGCCGCTGCGCCGACATCTGCCGTCGTCCCGGCGTGACTCGCCAGCGCCTCGACCAGGCGACGTACGCTGGCCAGCCCCACATTGAAGCCGTGTGCCGTGACGGGGTGCAGGCCCAGGGCCGCGTCGCCCACCAGGGCCACGCGATCGGCCACCAGGCGGTCGGCGTGGCTGACCGTGAGCGGATAATCGTGCAGCGCATCGAGGCACGTCATCTCGCCCACACAGCCCCGATAAAGCCGTGTCGCCTCGGCCGCGAACGCCGTCGGCGACATGGCCTCGAGACGCTCGGCATCCTCCGGGGGCAGCGTCATCACCAACGACGCGGTGTCCCCTGCCAGCGGCAGCAATGCCAGGCCGCGTTCGCCGTGGAACCATGACCATGTCGTCTGCCGATGGGAACGCTCATGCGCCATGCGACGCACCAGCAGGCGTTGACCGGTATCGTGAATCTGCGCGGAAAGTCCCGCCAGACGGCGGGTGACCGAGAGGCGCCCGTCCGCGGCCACCACCAGGCGCGCCGGAATGTCGCGCTGGTCATCGAGCCGTACGCTACGCCAGTCGGCGCCACCGTTCAGCGCTTGCACGCCGTGCCCGGTGATGAGCTCGATACGGTCGACGTCTCGCACGGCCTCGAACGCGGCACGTCGAATGAGGTGATTGGCGACGAGCTGGCCGATGCCGTCCTGCGCCTCGCCCCGCGCACTGGCCAGCGTCATGCCATGGGGCGGATCGCCATTGTAGAGGCGCGCCTCGCGAATCGGCGCCATGCGGTCCTCGGGAATGGCGATGCCCGCCGCCGCCAGCTGCCTGCGCGAGGCATGCGTCAGGGCGATCTCGCGTCCATCGTCATCGGGCGACGCCAGCGCCTTCCAGGGCGCCCGATCGATCACCGTCACCGTCAGGCCAAGCGCCGCCAGCTCCAGCGCCAGGCACAGTCCGACCGGCCCCGCGCCGACGATGGCGACATCCCGGGTCGCGACGTTCTCGGCAACGACATCCTGGTCAACGACATCCTTGATCGCGATACCTCCGGCAGGTTGCGGCATGCGCCCTCCGCATCGAATGAGCGTGCCCCGATCGGACACGCCGCCATCATAATCGGCACGACGCTCGCGCGACACAGGCGTGACAATGGGTCGCGACCTTACCGAAACGCACGACGGCCCGGCAAGGCCGGGCCGTCGTCGTCAGGAAAGGCCATCGCGCATTATGCGATGGTGACCTCGGGAGAGAGGTAGACATCCTGAATGGCATTGAGCAGTTCGGCGCCCTCTTTCATGGGCTTCTGGAACGCCTTGCGGCCGGAGATCAGGCCCATGCCACCGGCGCGCTTGTTGATGACCGCCGTACGCACGGCTTCGCCCAGGTCGGAATGGCCTTTCGATCCGCCGCCGGAGTTGATCAGCCCGGCACGCCCCATGAAACAGTTCGCCACCTGATAGCGAGCCAGATCCACGGGATTGTCGCTGGTCAGCTCGTCGTAGACTTTGTCGTGGGTATGCCCGAAGCCGACCGCACGATAGCCGCCGTTGTTCTCCGGCAACTTCTGCTTGACGATATCCGCCTTGAGGGTCGCCGCCATGTGGATCGCCTGGCCGGTCAAGTCCGAGGCGACATGGTAGTCCGTGCCCTCGTGCTTGAACGCCGGATTGCGCAGATAGGACCACAGCACGGTGACCATGCCCAGTTCATGGGCGCGCTCGAAGGCTTCGCTGATTTCCTGAATCTGGCGCCGGCTCTCGGGCGAACCGAAGTAGATGGTCGCTCCCACCGCCACGCAGCCCATGTCATGCGCCTGCTCGACCTGCGCGAACAGCGTCTGGTCGTAGATCGCCGGATAGGTCAGCGTCTCGTTGTGATTGAGCTTGAGCATGAAGGGAATCTTGTGCGCATAACGGCGCGCCACCGAGGACAGCACACCCAGCGTCGAGGCCACGCAGTTGCAGCCGCCCTCGATGGCCAGCTCGACGATGTTCTTGGGGTCGAAGTAGAGAGGATTGGGCGCGAACGATGCCCCGGCGGAGTGCTCGATGCCCTGATCCACCGGCAGGATGCTGACATAGCCGGTGCCGGCCAGACGGCCATGATTGAAAAGCGTCTGCATGTTGCGCAGCACATGCGGGCTGCGGTCGCTCTCCGCCATCACCCGGTCGATGAAGTCCGGCCCCGGCAGATATAGGTCTTCCTTGCGAAACGTCTGGCACCGGTGCTCCAGCAGTGTTTCCGCTTCGGCTCCCAGGAGCCCTGCGATATCGGTCATGTAGCTTCCTCCCTGTCATCCAAGCCTGGCAATGCGCACGGCGTGGCAGCCGACGCGGTCGTCAGGCTGGCACATGCCTGTGGAGCATAGCAATTCACGTGCGCCGCGTAATCGCAAAGGTGACGCCCGAGGGGCACGTCACGCTCTGGTATGATACGCATCAAGCTCCGACACCTTCATGCAAGGGCCCATGCGCATGCTCTCCATCCTGCGTGGTTTTCTCGGCCTGGCGGCATTCCTGCTGCTCGGCGACATCGTCGTCAGGACATTCGCTCTCCCGCTCTCCAGCGGCGTGGCGGGTATGTTACTGCTCACCTCATGGCTGCTGCTGTGCCGCCGGCCGGGGCACGGCCTGACCGCCGCCAGCCAGCCGTTGATCGGCATGCTGGCTCTGCTCATCATGCCCGGCGTGGTGGGCATCTTCTTTCAGGCGGGCGAATTCGCCGGACAATGGTCGACGATTTTCATCGCCTTGATCGCGGGCACGCTGCTCAGTTCGTGGACCACGCTCTGGCTGATGCGTCGCCTCGTCCCCGATACGCGGGACAATGCCCATGAGTGAGCTGTTACTTCGTCTCGAGTCTCTGGCCGGCGAGCTTCCCCAGCGCACGGAAACCGCCATCGTCCTGACCCTGGCGGCCTATTTCGCCGGCCTGCGCCTGTTCGCCTGGCTGCGTTCTCCTGCCTGGTGTCCACCGATCCTGCTGGCCTCGTGCCTGCTCGCCCTGTGGCTGGCGCTGCTGCCGCTGGACTATGCGGGATATCGACAGGGCGTGGAATGGCTGACCTGGCTGCTGGGCCCCGCCACCGTGGCCCTGGGCGTGCCGCTCTATCAGCAGGTGCATCACATTCGGGCGCTGTGGAAGCCGATCGCGCTCACCCTGCCGCCCGCCGCCATGCTCGCGGCCGGTTACGCGGTGGGCATCGCCTGGCTGCTGGACGCACCGCCCCGAATCCTGGCCTCGCTGGCGCCCAAATCGGTCACCGCGCCCATCGCCATGGGCATCACGCAAGAGCTCGGCGGCTCGGTATCGCTGCTGATGGGAGCGCTGCTGATCACCGGGGTGATGGCCACGCTCGGCATCACCTTCATGGCTCGCGGCTGGCGACTCGAGGACGAGCGCGTCATCGGCTTCGCACTGGGCGTCAACGGGCATGCCATCGGTACCGTGCGTGCCTTCGAGATCGGCCCCACCGCCGGCGCCTTCGCCTCGCTGGGCATGAGCCTGACCGGGGTGTTCACGGCCCTGTGGTTACCCTTGATGTGGCACCTCATGGCCTGATCCCGAAGGGGCCGCCTCTTCTCTCTTCGCTTTGAAATGTCCGATGTCTTGAGCTGAATCGTGTCATGCCGCTCGGACGGCACGCGGCCTTGGGCAAGCGGGGCGTAACTGCGCTAATATCGGCGCTTTACCGTCGAACCGGGTTTCCCGAGCGTCTTTCCATGTCCTATCGCATCGCCATCAATGGTTACGGCCGCATCGGCCAGAGCGTGCTGCGTGCCCTGATCGAGCGCCAGGAAACCGCGCTGGAGATCGTGGCCATCAACGAGCTCTCGGATCTCGATACCATCGCCTACCTGACGCGCTACGACACCACCCACGGCCGCTTTCCCGGCCAGGTGGACGCCCGCGACGGCCAGTTGTACATCGACGGTCACGCCATCCGCGTGCTGTGCGAGCCGGACCCTGCGCGCCTGCCCTGGGATGAACTGGGCATAGACCTGGTGCTGGAATGCTCCGGCAGTTTCAAGGACCGCGCCACTGCGGAACAGCACCTCGCTGCCGGGGCGCAACGACTGCTCTTCTCGCAACCCGCCGAGGCCGATGTCGACGCCACCATCGTGCATGGCATCAACGACGCGGAACTGCGCGCCGACATGCGCATCGTCTCCGCCGCGTCCTGCACCACCAACTGTCTGGTACCGCTGTTGACGGTGATCGACGAGGCCCTGGGGCTCGAGCATGGCGTGACCACCACCATTCACTCGGCAATGAACGACCAGCCGGTGATCGACGCCTATCACAAGACCGACCTGCGGCTGACGCGTTCGGCCATGCAGTCGATCATCCCCGTCGATACCGGGCTGGCACGCGGCATCGAACGCCTCATGCCGCATCTGGCGGGGCGCTTCGAATGTCTGCACGTGCGCGTGCCGACCATCAACGTCTCGGCCATGGACATGGCGCTCTCGGTGCGCCGGGCCACGACCGCCGCCGACGTCAATGCGCTGCTGCAAGCCGCCAGCCACGAACGGCTCGGTGGCTTGCTCGGTCACACCCAGGAGCCGGTGGCATCGGTCGACTTCAACCACGATCCGCGCTCGGGTATCGTGGACGCCACCCAGACCCGCGTGGCCGGCGGCCACCTGATCAAGATGCTGTGCTGGTTCGACAACGAATGGGGCTTCGCCAACCGCATGCTCGACGTCAGCCTGCGCTGGCTGGCGCTCGCTGGCGCCGACACCTCGTCCGCCGCCTCGACGCATGCGCCGTCCCGCGTGTCGCCGTTGCCGTCTGATACTCCGTCATTCAAGTGAGGAACACGCCCATGAACGTGCGCAAGATGACCGATCTGGATCTCGCCGGAAAACGTGTATTGATTCGTGAAGACCTCAACGTGCCCATCAAGGGCGACCAGGTCACCAGCGACGCGCGCCTGCGCGCCTGCCTGCCGACCATCCAGGCCGCGCTCGACGCCGGCGCCCGGGTCATGCTGATGAGCCACCTGGGGCGTCCCACCGAGGGCGATTCCGCCGACGAGTTCTCGCTGGCACCGGTGGCAGCGCGCCTGGGCCAGCTGCTGGGACGCGAAGTCCGCCTGGAGAAGGACTACCTCGACGGTCATGTGGACATCGCCGACGGCGACGTCGTCCTGCTCGAGAACGTGCGCTACAACAAGGGCGAGAAAAAGGACGACGAAGCGTTGTCCAAGGCCTATGCCGCACTCTGCGACGTCTACGTGATGGACGCCTTCGGTACCGCCCATCGCGCGCAGGCCTCGACCCACGGCGTGGCCCGCTACGCCCCCACCGCCTGTGCGGGCCCCCTGTTGGCGGGCGAGCTCGACGCCCTGGAAAAGGCCCTGGCCACCCCGGCGCGCCCGATGCTGGCCATCGTCGGCGGCTCCAAGGTGTCCACCAAGCTCGACGTACTCACCGCGCTCGCCGAGAAGTGCGACCAGTTGATCGTCGGCGGCGGCATCGCCAATACCTTCATCGCCGCGGCGGGCTACAACGTCGGCAAGTCGCTCCATGAGTCCGACCTGATCGATCAGGCCAAGGCCCTCATGGCCAAGGTCGACATTCCGCTGCCCACCGATGTAGTGGTCGCCACCGAGTTCTCCGAACAGGCCGAGGCCACGGTGAAACCGGTCGACCAGGTCGGTGACGACGAGATGATTCTCGACATCGGTCCGGACACCGCCGGGCGCCTGGCCGCACTGCTCGAGAACGCCGGCACCATCCTGTGGAACGGCCCCGTCGGCGTGTTCGAGATCGACCAGTTCGGCAAGGGCACCGAGACCCTCTCGCGCGCCATCGCGGCCAGCGCGGCGTTTTCCATCGCCGGTGGCGGCGACACCCTGGCAGCCATCGACAAGTACGGCGTCGCCGACGACGTCTCCTACATTTCCACCGGCGGCGGCGCCTTCCTCGAATACGTGGAAGGCAAGCAGCTGCCGGCCGTGGCGGCCCTCGAAGCCGCTTCCCGGTAACCCGAACGACTCCAACCACCATGCCACGAGCGGCGGCCTGCGGGCCGCCTTGTACTTTCAGAGGAATCACACTCCCCATGGCTCTGATCAGCCTGCGTCAACTGCTCGACCACGCCGCCGAACACGCCTACGGCGTTCCCGCGTTCAACGTCAACAATCTGGAACAGATGCGCGCCATCATGGAAGCCGCCGACCGCACCGACTCGCCGGTGATCGTGCAGGCCTCCGCGGGCGCCCGCAAGTACGCCGGTGCGCCCTTCCTGCGTCACCTGATACAGGCCGCCGTGGAAGAATTTCCGCATATCCCGGTGGTCATGCACCAGGACCATGGCACCAGCCCCGGCGTGTGCCAGCGCTCCATCCAGCTCGGCTTCTCGTCGGTGATGATGGACGGCTCGCTCAAGGAGGACGGCAAGACGCCCGCCGACTACGCCTACAACGTCGACGTCACCCGTCGCGCGGTGGAAATGGCGCACGCCTGTGGCGTCTCGGTGGAAGGTGAGCTGGGTTGCCTGGGCTCGCTGGAAACCGGCCAGGCCGGCGAGGAAGACGGCGTCGGCGCCGAAGGCACGCTGGATCACAGCCAGCTGCTGACCGACCCCGAGGAAGCCGCCCAGTTCGTCGCCGCCACCCAGGTCGACGCCCTGGCCATTGCCATCGGCACCAGCCACGGCGCCTACAAGTTCACGCGGCCGCCGACCGGTGACATCCTCTCCATCCAGCGCATCAAGGAAATTCACGCCCGCATCCCCGACACCCACCTGGTGATGCACGGCTCCAGCTCCGTGCCGCAGGAATGGCTGGAAGTCATCAACGCCCATGGCGGCGAGATTCCCGAAACCTACGGCGTGCCGGTGGAAGAAATCGTCGAAGGCATCAAGCACGGGGTGCGCAAGGTCAACATCGACACCGACCTGCGCCTGGCCTCCACCGGCGCGGTGCGCCGCTTTTTGGCCGAAAACCCCAGCGAATTCGATCCGCGCAAGTTCCTCAAGGCGAGCGTCGCCGCCATGCGCGACGTGTGCATCGCACGCTTCGAAGCCTTCGGCACCGCCGGCCAGGCCAGCAAGATCGCCCCGATCGACCTCGAGCGCATGTTCGAACGCTACGCAAGCGGCGAGCTGGCCCCCAAGGTGAACTAAACACGCCTATGAATTAGGCCACTGTAGCCAAAACCGCGGAGCCTTTGCCTTCGCGGTTTTGTGACTTCGTGCGGACACGCTCTATTACTGCTTAAAACATCCCGGGCGCAGCGCAACAGCTTCATGAGGTCTCCTCCAACAGGCCTCGGGCCTTCAGTTCCCCCCAGAAAGCATCGGGAATATTGCTCGAAGCCAGTGCATGATTTCGCGTCACCTGCTCGGGTGAGCGCATGCCGGCCATGACATTGACCACGGCAGGGTGCCGCCACGGGAAGGCCAGTGCCGCCGCCGGCAGGGAGACCGCGTGGGCGTGCGCTACCGCAGCGAGCTCACGGGCACGCGCGATGACGGACTGGGGCGCCTGACCATACTCGTACCAGGCGTCGGCGGGAGGCTCGTCCCGCGCCAGCAGGCCCGAATTGAACACGCCTACGGCTACGACGCCGACGTTGCGTTCCAGACAGGTCGACATCAGTCCCACCTGCTCCTGCTCCAGCAGGGTGTAGCGCCCCGCCAGCATGATCAGGTCGAGCGAGGCCTGATCGACGAACCGCTTGAGCATGGCGGCATCCTTGGACCCCACTCCCCAGGCCGAGATCACCCCCTGCTCGCGCAATCGGTCGAGTTCAGGCACCGCGCCCGCCAATGCTTCCTCGAAACGGTCCGAGGGCTCTTCGGGGTCGTGGATCCAGAGAATGTCCACGGACGTCATGCCGAGGCGCTCGAGCGAGGCCGTCAGGCTCTGTCTCACCCCCTCGGCGGTGTAGTCACGCACGCGCATCAGCTCGTCGGCCACATGGAAGCCATTGACCTCGTCACTGCCCTGGGGCGAGGGATTGGGCGCCAGCAGACGCCCCACTTTGGTCGAGATGACGTAGTCCTCCGGAGATCGTCCTCGCAGAGCCTTGCCCAGGCGCTGCTCGGAAACCCCGAGTCCGTAGTGAGGCGCCGTATCGAAAAAGCGCAGCCCGAGCTCCCAGGCGGTGTCGACGGCGTCCAGGCAGTCCCGTTCGGGGGTCACCCGGCCCATGTTACCGAACTGTGCCGTTCCGACTCCCAGCCCTGCAAAGGCTCGCTGAAGCTTGGCGGGAAGGTGTCGCGAGAGGGTCGATGCGGTCATCGTGCGTTACCTCCTCTGGTAGACATTCATTGCGTTGTTCACTGCGACGGCGGAGTGCTGAGCAGCGGGCAAGCGCGCGAGTACCCGATCACACCAGTCCGAGGGGTCCTGGCTGACGGGGTGGTCGCTGCCGATCAGGCAACGCTCGACGCCGAAGGTACCAATAGCGACGTCGAGAATGTCGGCAGCACAGCATTCTAGTTCGTCGGCATCCCGGCACTCAGCCGGCAGTCCGGAGAGCTTGCAGTACACCGCGTCGCGCTCGGCAAGACGCGCCAGGTTACGCGCCCATCGGTCACGAGCCGCCGCATCGCGCACATCGGGCTTGCCCATGTGATCGAGCACCACCGTCAACTCCGGCACCTGCTCGATCAGTGTCAGCAGGCGCGGCAACTCGTAATCCCTGACGCAGGCATCGAAGGGCAGTCCACAGGCGGCCAGCCGTTTCAAACCGTCGAGAAAGGCTATCGAATCGAACAGATCACGGTCCTGCAGCAGGCGCCTGACCCCGACCACTTGAGGTATGTCGGCGACGCGCTCCAGCCACTCCGAGACCAGCGGCTTTTCCAGCGGGACGCTGACCACGACCCCGTGGACACTGGGCGTAGCGTCAGCGACACCGATCAGCCAGTCGGCCTCCTCGGCGGGGTCGGTGGCATCGGCTTCGACCAGCACGAAGCGTCTGTCCTGGCGGTCGGGAATCACCGCCTTGGCGGGCAGACCCGCATCGTTCAACCAGGGGATTCGCACCGCGGCGGTATCCCAGACATGGAGATGGGTATCGATCATCAGGGCACGCCTATCGTCAGCAGGAAGTTGGAGTAGGGGCGGCGCTCGCCGGTGGCGATCAGCAAGCACACGTCCGGCGCACGGCAGGCGTCGTAGAATGCCCAACGCTCGAGCCCAGACCAGGCGATCGTCTGGCCGTTGCCGTGGCGATGCCCGGCCAGGCGTTGCTGGCAATCGACGACGGTCTCCGAGGCCTTGCCTTCGGCCGTGGCCATGAAGGTGATGGCCTCCACGGCGACGGACTGCGACACCGCATCCATCACCGCCTGGGCGGGCACCATCCCCTCGCAGAGATTGAGATACACTCGGGAAGCGGTAGCCGGCGCCCCCGTGGAGTGCGGGTAGAGCGCATCGGCGACGAGTATCTTGGCGCCGTGCCCCGCGGCGGCGAGAGCATGCAAAAGAGGCGGATGCAGCAGCGGTCCGTTGATCATGCCGTCATCACCTGTCGACGCTTGACCCACTCAGTACCGTCCGGCCATGCCCAGGCGGCCAGCGTCTCGGCCTTGATCTCTGCCGCATATCCTGGGCGAGTCGGCAAGACATAAGCGCCCTGACTGACGTGGCAGGGGTCCACGAAGTGCTCGTGGAGATGATCGACGAATTCGGCCACGCGCCCCGCCACAGGGCCCGATACCGCGATATGATCGATCATCACCAGATGACTGACCAGCTCGCATAGCCCGACCCCGCCAGCATGCGGGCAGACGGGCTTGCCAGACTTCTTCGCCATCAGCAGCACCGGGATGATCTCGTTGATACTGGCGAGCCGGCACGAGTCGATCTGTACGAAGTCCACCGCGTCCGCCTGCAGCAACTGCTTGAACAGCACCCGATTCATACCGTGCTCGCCGGTGGCAACCCCGATCCCCCGCTGCCGAACACTGTCGGCGATACGTCGATGCCCCAGCACATCGTCCGGGCTGGTCGGCTCCTCGATCCACAGCAGGCCATGGTGCGCCAGGGCCTCGACGCGCTCGATCGCCTCGGGGACTTCCCAGATCTGATTGGCGTCGATCATCAACATCTTGTCGGGGCCGATCACCGAGCGCGCGATACCCAACCGGCGCTCGTCATCAGCGGGATCGCCACCGACCTTAAGCTTGATGTGCTGGTAGCCCTCGTCCATGGCCTCTCGGCAGAGCCGGGCAAGCTTGTCGTCCGAGTAGCCCAGCCACCCAGGCGATGTGGTATAGCAGGGAAACCCTTGTTCGCTCAGTTCGGCGATTCGCGCCTGGTGGAAGGGCCGCTGCTCCTCGAGCATCGCCACCGCCTCCCCGGCGCTCAGCACATCGCCGAGATAGCTTAGATCCAACTGCTCGACGAGCACCTCCGGGTCCATCTCACAGATCAGCCGCCACAGCGGCACCTCCGCATGGCGGGCAGCCAGGTCCCAAACGGCGTTCATCACCGCCGCCCGGGCCAGATGCACGACCCCCTTGTCGGGGCCCAGCCAGCGCAACTGCGAATCCTCGGCGAGCTCCCGGTAGACTGTTCCCGGCGCCCGGCACACCTGGGCCACGTCCCGACCGACGAGCTTAGCGGCCAGGACCTCCATGGCCTGAAGGCAGATCTCGTTGCCGCGCCCGATGGTGAAGGTAAACCCGCAGCCATAAAGTGTGCTGTCATCGGTTGCCAGCCTGAGATAGGCCGCGGAATAGTCGGCGTCCTTGTTCACCGCGTCGGAGCCGGCGTTGCTCTCGGAGGTTGGGAAACGTAGATCTACCAGTTCGATGGTGGTGATGACAGGCACGTCATGCCCTCCTGATTAATCAGATGTATTAAGGTGCCAGCGACAATTCCGATAGAATGGTTACCCGCGACCCCGAGCCGGAGACCCATTGCATGCCGCCCCTTTCGCCGTCCGACAGCGATCAGCGCCGCCCCTCCCAACACGAAGTGGTCATTCAGGGCATCCAGGAGATGATCGTCTCCGGCGAGATCTCCTCGGGCGACCGGCTTCCCGTCGAGTCGATCCTCGCCACCCGCTTTGGCGTCTCGCGCAGCTCGCTTCGCGAAGGCGTCAGGGCTCTGGTCGCCATGGGTATCCTCGAGACCCGCCAGGGTTCAGGCACCACCGTCACTTCGCTCGACCCGGGGCTGCTGCTGAAGCCCTTGGAGTTCTGGGCCGGCATCCAGGCGGGGAAGTCGTCCCGAGACCTGCACGGCGTACGCCAGGCCCTGGAGGTCGAAGCTGCCGCCGTGGCGGCGATGCGTCGCACCGACGAGGACATCGAGCGTCTGCAGGCCATCCTCGACGACGCCGAGCCGGCCATCCGCGCACTCGATCACGAATCCGCCATGGCCGCCGACCTGACATTCCACCTCACCCTGGCGCGCATCTCCCGCAACTCCGTGCTGATCGCGCTGCTCGAGGCGCTCTCACGCCCCACCCTGCGGATGCGGCTGTGGCAGTCCATTCATCGCAGCGGCCGTCTCGCCATCACCCACCAGGAGCATCAAGCCATCCTCAATGCCGTGATTGCCGGCGACCCCCGGGATGCCCATGCCGCCATGCAGTCACACCTCTCCCAAGTCGCCGTGGTACTGCGGGACGCCTCAGGCAATGCGTCTTAGGCGAGGTCGCCGTCACTGGCCTCTCCCACGCGCGGATGCTTCTGTACATAGACGCCGAAGGCCGCGATCACCGCGAAACACAGCGCCACCACCACATAGCTGATGCGTGCCGAGGTGATATCGATCACCCACCCCTGAACCAACGGCATAAGCGCACCACCGACGATCGCCATCACCAGCCCGGCGGCGCCGTACTTGGTGTCTTGCCCCAGCCCCTCGAGCGAGATGCCGTAGATGGTCGGAAAGAGCAGCGAGATGCATGCACTCAGCGACACGACGGCCACCGCACCGAGCAGGTTCCCGCTCAACACCGCCACCAGCGACAGCACGACACCGATTACACACATCCACGTCATCAGCTTGCGGGGATCCACCCGTCCCATGACGCCCACCATGACGAAGCGCGAGACTAGAAAGACCAGTAGTGAGGCTTGTAGCCAATACCCGGCCACGCTGTCGCTGACACCCAGCGTCTGGATCACGTAATGGATGGTGAACGTCCAGGTGCACGTCTGGGCGGCTACGTTGAAGAACTGGGCCACGACTCCGAAGGCATAGCGACGATTGCGCACCAACCGTCCCAGGCGACTGCCCGGCTGCATGTTTCCGTCGCGCTTGCGATCCGCCAGCAGAGGCTCGTACCGCGGCACCCTGACCATCGCGATGGCGATCGCGATCACCACGTAGACCAGAGCAAGCGTGAGGTAGGGGCCCATGACCGCCTGCAATTCCGCCGATTGCATTTCGGCCAATGCCTCTTGCGTCAGTGAGGCACGCTGCTCGGCGGTTGCCGGATTGACATTAGGAAGAATGAAAATGGCGGCCAGCAGCACACCCAGATTGGATCCCACTGGATTGAAGGATTGGGCGAAATTCAACCGCCGAGTGGCGTTATGGCGCGGCCCCATCGCCATCACGTAGGGATTGGCGGACGTCTCCAGGATCGACAGTCCCGCTGCCAGGGTGAACAGTGCCACCAGGAACATGGAGTAGGTCATCATCTGCGAAGCGGGCAAGAACAGAATCCCCCCGGTGGCCGCCAGCAGCAGCCCGATCAACACGCCGCCCTTGTAACCGAGATGCGAATTGATCCAGGCCGCCGGGACCGCCAGAGCGAAATAGGCGCCGTAATATGCAAACTGAACCAGCGAGGCCTGCAGAGCGCTCATCGAGAAGACCGAGCCGAAAA
Source organism: Chromohalobacter israelensis DSM 3043 (assembly GCF_000055785.1). Taxonomy (GTDB): domain Bacteria; phylum Pseudomonadota; class Gammaproteobacteria; order Pseudomonadales; family Halomonadaceae; genus Chromohalobacter; species Chromohalobacter israelensis. The sequence continues at coordinate 408,447 of NC_007963.1, read as the reverse complement.
CGGAGACTAGCGGATCCGTCAGGTTGCCCGCCAACCCCCAGGCGGCAAAGCAGATGACGATGAGTAAAAAAGGCAGGCGCATCCCCCGATACAGAAACGAGGATTTTTCCGGGACCGACTCTTCTCGGGCCAACGCGCTGGACGATACATCCATGAGCCACTCCTTGTCGTATTGTTATGGCTAATTGATCATATGAATTGACTCCCTGACGCTGAAGCTAGATGAGGCATATTCAAATAGCAATATATCTCATATAAGACAAACGTCTTAAAAAATAGGCGCAGAACAAGACTTTTCATTGTTTCTAAACCAAATAAAATCAAAATTTCTTTAGCGCGGTAATAAAATTCGCCTCGCACAAAGACTGGCACACAAGAACTCGCCGTCGAACACGCAACAAAAGATACGATGAATGGACTGAATCCAGGCTATCGGCGGACCGGGTCAGGACGCCAGCCGCTGCTCTGTCTCAGAGCAGTCGCCGTGAGGTCAGGCCCCGGGGGCAGGTCAGCTACGAACAATAACGCCAATCACAGCAGCCCTGGCTCGCGCCTACTACGGATTGAGCGTTTCCTCATTTATTTGACCGGTATATTCACCGTGGACACCTTCCTGTTGCTGGTGCCTGCGAACTCCTCAGGGCTCGAGCGCATGTTCGAACGCTACGCAAGCGGCGAGCTGAACCCGAAGGTCGCGTAAACGGTGGCTGCATGACGACACCGAGAGCGCCGGATGGCGCTCTCGGGACTTGTTAGGCGGGAGCGGGGCCTGGCTCGGCTCGAGCCAGGCCCCGGGCGGGACTTACTGCTCGAGGACGAACGGGTCGGTGTAGTCGTCGACATTGTCCGAGGTGATGAGGAAGCAATCGAACAGCTGCTTCTCGCCGTCCACCCCGGTCTCGCCGGTGGTGACGTACTTGTCGGCCATGCGGACCGCCATCTCCGAGAAGATGGCCACCGGCTGCAGCACGGTATAGTCCATCTCGCCGGCCTTCACGGCTTCGACCGCATCGGGCGAGCCATCGAAACCGCCCACGACCACATCGTCGAGCTTGCCGGCCTCTTTCAACGCCGAGATCGCCCCCAGCGCCATTTCATCGTTGCCGCTGATCACGCCATCGATGTCCGGGTTGGCCTGCAACATGCTCTGCGTCTTGTTGAACCCTTGGGTCCGATCCCAGTTGGCCACGTCGGAACCCACCTTTTCGAGACCGGGATACTGGCTGAGCACGGTTTCATAACCGTTGGAGCGCGTGGCGGCATTGTTGTCCGACGGCGCGCCCTTGAGCTCGACGTAGCGTGCCGAGTCGCCCACGCTCTTGATCCACTGCTGTGCCCCCAGCGCGGCGCCCTGTGCGTTGTTCGACACGAGCTGCGCCTCGGCCAGCCCTTGCTGGTTGATTTCCGCGTTGATGATGAAGACCGGGATGCCCGCTTCCACGGCCTTGCGTACCGCGCCGATGGAACCGTCGGCATTGGCCGGGTCGAGGATGATCGCCTCGGCCTGGTTGGTGATGGCCGTGTCGATCTGCCGGCTCTCGGTATTGGTGTCCCCCTTGTGGGAGCTCACGTCGGCTTCATAGCCCAGCTTCTCGGCCGTCTCTTCGGCAATCTTGCCTTCGGTGAACCAGTAAGGGTTCGACGTATCGTTGACGATAATCGACATCAGCCCTTTATCCTGCGCCGAGGCACCGCTCGCCAGAAGCGGAACACCCACGGCCAGAGCCGCGATAAGCAGGCGTTTTCCTTTCATGAACATAGTGGACCACCTTTACTCTTATGATTGTGCACCGGCTTTGCCGGTAGTGCTTCCCGTGGCCGGCGAGCGCTCGCTGGCGCCTTCCGGTTGCGGTGAAGTCGGCTTGCCATCGGAAGCGGGCTTGCTGTTCTTCCGACCGCTGTACTGAATGCTGTTGAGCAGAACCGCGAGAATGATGACGGCCCCGGTGAACACGGTCTGCCAGTACGACGAGACCCCGATGATCACCAGCCCGTCGGAGAGAAACCCGATCACGAAGGCGCCCAGCAGGGTGCCGCGCACGTTGCCGCGACCACCGGTGAGTGCCGCGCCACCGATGACCACCCCCGCGATCGCGGTGAGCTCATAGGTCGTGCCGGCCGTCGGCCCCGCCGAGGTCAACTGCGAGGACAGCACCAGGCCGGCGATCGCCGCGCAGATACCGGACAGCACATACACCGAGACCTGCACGCGCTTGACCGGCACCCCGGAAAGCTCGGCGGCCCGCGCGTTGCCGCCGGTGGAATACACCCAGCGCCCGAACGGCGTGCGCGACAGCAGCAACAGGCAGGCGATCGCCACGGCCGCCAGGATCAGCACGCCGACCGGGATGCCGAACAGCCGATTGAACCCCAGCCAATCGAACCCGGTATTGCCCAGCGCCTCGCTTCCACCGAGGTTGTTGTAGGTCAAGCCATCGGTCATCAGCAGCGCAACGCCACGGGCCACGTACAAGAGCCCCAAGGTCGCCACGAACGCCGGCACCTTGAAATAGGCGATGAGAACGCCGTTGATCGCTCCGACCAGGGCCCCCAGGCCACACGTCAGCACGACCACCACCCAAACGGGCGGATACACCACCACGCCAAAGGCTTCGAACGAGACGCCCTGCATCAGAAATCCCGCGAACACGCCCGCCAGGCCAAGCGTGGACCCCACGGACAGATCGATGCCCCCCGTCAAGATCACCAGCAACATCCCCAGCGACAGCAACCCGAAGATGGCGACGTGCGACGACATGGTCAGAAAGTTGCTGGTCGAAAAGTAGACAGGCGACAGCAACGAGAAGATGACGATGATCGCGATCAAGGCGAAGAAAGCGCGCCCCTCCAGCAGCATGCGCGCCACGTCGAAACGACGTCCGCCGCCTTGCGAACGCGAGCTGGAAGCGGTTTGGTTCATATTGGACATTGTTGGGAACTCCGCGACATGAATGGATCAAGCGACCACGGCTTCGCCCGAGGCCGCCATGATGTCTTCCTTGCTGGCATCGGCACCGAACTCCGCCGCGATGCGACCGCGGCTCATCACCACGATGCGGTGTGCAATGCTCAGGCATTCACCGACCTCCGAGGTCGAAAACACCACGGCCAGCCCTTCCCGAGCGGCGCCCTCGCTGAGCAACTTGAACACTTCGGCCTTGGCACCGATGTCGATCCCCCGGCTCGGCTCGTCGAGCAGCACCACCTGGGGCCGGGTCGCCAGCATCTTGCCGATCACGACCTTCTGCTGGTTCCCGCCGGACAAGGAGCCGATGGCCGCTTCCGCACCATCGGCCTTGATATGCACGTTCTCGATCGAGGCCTCGACGACATGGCGTTCGCGACGACGCGACGTCACCAACCCCTTGGTAAAGGCCCCGATGCTGGCGAGCGACAGGTTCTCGCCCACCGACATCGTCTGCACCAGACCATCGCGCTGCCGATCCTCGGGTACCAGCACCAGTCCCTTGGCGATGCGCTCCGCGATACTCAGCCGCGAAATGTCCTCGCCGTGCAGACACACACGCCCCGCGCTCATCTCGCCACGCCCGGCGACGCTTTCCAGCAGTTCCGTGCGTCCCGCCCCCATCAGCCCGTAAATGCACACGATCTCCCCGGCGCGCACCGCCAGCGACAGGTCGTCGACCACGTGGCGTCCGGGCACGGTGGCGTCGGGCACCGACACGCCCTCGAGGGAAAGCATGACCTCGCCCATGGCATAACCGCCCGGCGGCGAGCCCAGATCGAAGTTTTCACCCACCATGTTGCGCACGATCCATTCCAGGTCGATGTCCTCGCGGCGGGCATAGGCCGTCATCGCCCCATCGCGCAACACCACGGCGTGATCGGTAATGAGCAGCGCTTCTTCGAGATGGTGGGAAATGTAGACGATGGAGACGCCCCGGCTCTTGAGATCGCGGATGACCCGAAACAGCACCTCGACCTCGGAGGCGCTCAATGCCGAGGTCGGTTCGTCCATGATCAGAATGCGTGAATTCACGGACAGCGCGCGGGCGATTTCGACGATCTGCTGCTGCCCGAGGCGCAGATCCTCCACCAGCGTCAGCGGATCGATGGGTTCGTCCAGTTCCTCCATCAAGCGTCGCGCCTGACGCTCCTCCTCCGCATAATCGATCCCCGTGGCACCGCGCAGCTCGCGCCCCATGAAGATGTTGTCGCGAACGCTCAGGTTGGGTGCCAGGCTCAGCTCCTGGTGAATGATCGACACCCCCAGGCGCTGCGCGTCCGTGGTCGAGGAGAAGCTGACCGGCTCGCCCTCGAGCAGAATGTCTCCGGACGACGGCCTGATGACCCCCGAGAGGATTTTCATCAGGGTCGACTTGCCCGCTCCGTTTTCGCCGAAGAGCGTGGTGACCTGCCCGTAGTGGATGTCGAAATCGACGTGCTTCAGCGCCTGAACATTACCGAAGGACTTGGCAACATTGCGTGCCGACAGGATTACCCTTCCGACGCGTTCGTCCTGAGATGCGGCTCGTTCGTTCATCGCTCACCCCGGCTCATTGAACGTCAAACGCAACCGGCGTGATGAGCCAGTTAGCGGGATTGATCAACTGGAAAACGCCCGTCACGGTGACGTTTTTCCCCTCGAGTGCTTCCCGGTCCAGCCCCGCCAGCACCTGGGCCTTCATGGCATCGTTCAGCGCCGCGCCGGCGTTCTGATATTCGATCTGGTTCTTGAATTGCCCGAACTCGATCTCGCCCGTGGCATCGCGCAAGACCGTGCCATTGATGGCGGGCCCCGTCTGAACGCGAATCGTCAGATCGCCCGGCGCCGCGTCGGTTTCGATGACATAGGTCCCCGAACTGCCCTCACCCACGACGCCGGAGACGGTCACCGGAATGATGGGCCCGATGCCCGCCGGCACGCCGTACCGCTCGCCGGCAGCACTGCGATCCTCGTCGAGAGCACTCGCCAGCTCGCCGACGCCGACGGCACGCGCCTCGACATCGTCACGAATCTCCGGGAACGTCTCCTCGGCGAATTGCGCCAGCTTCGAGCCTTCGCCCTCGGCATCCGCCTCGATCGGCATGACCTTGGTATCCCATGCCATGACGGCAAGCAGAACCACCACGGCACCTGCCATCAGGATGCTGCCGCGCCCCTTGCGCGATGGCTTGGCGGACATGGCGGCGGTACGTGTATTCATGGTGCGCGCCCCTGAGGTCTCGTTGGTGAATGGTCAAAAGGGATGCAGGTCCCGGCGCCCGGGCTCTGACATCAGGCGCCGGGCACGAGGATGACCTTGAGCGCGCTGCTGTCGTGCCTCATCAGCTCGATGCCCTTGTGGAAATCCTCCAGCGGCAGCTTGTGGGTCACCACCCCGTCGGTGGGGAAATCGCCGCTCTCGATGCCCTCGATCACGTGCGGATAGCAGTACGGCCCCAGGTGCGCACCGAGCACGTCCAGTTCCTTGCGATCGCTGATGATGCTCCAGTCCACGGTGACCGGATCCTTGAACACGCTGAACTCCACGAAACGTCCCAGCTTGCGCAGCATCGCCAACCCCTGCTCCACGGACTTGGGCGCGCCGGTGGCCTCGATGTAGATGTCGCAGCCATAGCCGTCGGTCATGTCCTTGACGATCTGGACCACGTCTTCCTCGCTGGGGTTGAGCACCACATCGGCCCCGAACTTGCGGGCCAGCTCCAGGCGCTCGCCGTGCAGATCCAGCACCACCAGCTTGGCAGGGCCGGACTTCTTGGCGGGACCGATCATTCCCAGCCCCAGGGTGCCGGCGCCGGAGAGGACCACCACGTCGCCCAGTTGAATCTGTGCCCGCTCCACCGCATGCATCGAGCAGGAGAACGGCTCGGTCAGCACGATGTTCTCCACCGGAACGTTTTCCGGCAGCTTGTGGTTGATGGCCTCTCGGGGAAACTTCATGTACTCGGCCATGCCGCCGTTGACGTTGTTCTGGAAGCCGTAGACGTCATGCTTTTCGCACATCCAGTACTGGCCGCGATGGCAGAAACGGCAGTCCCAGCACGGCACGATCTGCTCGGAGATCACGCGGTCGCCGATGTCGAATCCCTTGACGCCAGGCCCCAGCTTGACGACATGGCCGACGAACTCGTGGCCCGGGATCATGGGCGCCTTGATGTACGGCGGCTGCGTCTCGTCGCCCCAGAAGCTCGGCGCCCCCTCGTACGCCTTGAGATCACCGGCGCAGATCCCGCAGGCCTCGACCTTGATCAGAATCTCCTTTTCGCCAATCTCGGGTACCGCGACTTCTTCGAGACGATAGTCCTCCGGCGCATACGCGACGATCGCGCGCATCGTCTGCGGGATATCGGGGGACGGGGTGAGCGTATCGTTCATGACGGCCTCCACTGAGCTTGCGTGTTCTGTATCATTTGATCTTGTGTTGCTCAAATGAATTAACGCTTTTCAGTATAGCCAGGTCAATGAACTCGGCGAGGTTTTCGTCTTATACTTTAGGATTGCCGTACAAGTAACTGAAAATAAAAAGGAAAAAAGAAAAGGCAGTAAAAATGATCCATGATCTGGCGCCATGATTACCCATAGCAAAGACGATCACATGAACAAATTCATGTTCATGTGATCAAACCCTCTCCCTGTCATGCGACGAATGCCTCAAGACGCCTGAGAAGTCGTCGCCTCGTCCAGGCGCAGGATGGTGTGAGCGTTGGTGACGCTAGTGGCCAAGGTATCGATGACGCCCGTACGCAGGGCGCCGAGAATCCCCGCCGCCTTGGTATTCTCGCTGGCGATGGCCACGACATCGGGAATTCGCGCCAGATCGGTTATGGTCAGGCCGATGACCCGCCCCTGCATCGGCGTTTCCGAGGGGCGGCCATGCATGTCGATGAAGTCATACCCCATCATGTCGCCCACCGTGCCCGACAGGCGTGCCTCGGCGATTTCCTGCGGCGTGAACCAGCCCATGCGCACCATGTTGCTGTCCTCGCTGAGGTCGCCCACGCCGATCAAGGCGACATCCGCCCGCCGCGCGCGGTCCAGGGTCTGGCGCACGGTGGGGTTTTCATACATCGAGTCGCGCAGCGCCGGATTCTGCACGAGCGCCGGCGCATACAGCGTCTCGCTTTCCCCGCCGTACTTCATCGCCAGTCGGCGACAGATATGATCGGGATTCATGTACTCCCCGGCGCGCAGGGATCCGCCGATCGCGCAAACGAACGAGCATTTGCGCTCCCCCTGTTCGAACACGTTATCGGCCACGGCCCCTACATTGCGTCCCATGCCCACCGCCACGATCGAACCGTCGTGCAGCGAACGAGAGAGATGATCCGCCACCAGGCTGGCCACACCGGAACGCTGGGTATCCGGATCGGCGTGATCGAGCGCGATCAACGCCCGCTTGATGCCGAAACGCCGGATCAGCGCCTGTTCGAGCTCGGCGCTCACCGCCGGGTGCTGGCGCACGCGTACGTCGACGATGCCCTCGGCATGCGCGCGCTTCAACAGGCGCCCGGCCTTGACGCGCGAAATGCCCAGCCGGTTGGCGATGGCCTCCTGGGTCTCCCCCTCCACGTAATACAACGTGGCAATTTCGGTCATCAGCGCAACATCGGCGCTCTCGGCACGCTCACTCATGACTGCTCCTCACGCGATCCGCTCGAACGATGCGCACAAGATACCACAGCGAACAAGCGTGCTCTCGGCGATCAGACGCGCGGCGGGTCACGAAAGGTTTCGCGCTCGTAGGCCAGGATGCGCGCCACTTTCTCGCGCGAGCCACCGCCGGCGAACTCGGTCGCCAGGAACGTCGTGACGATGGTCTTGGCCAGTTCAGGGCCCACCACACGAGCGCCCAGCGTCACGATCTGCGCATCGTTGCTCGAGCGCGCCTTGGCGGCCGAATAGGTATCGTGCGCCTGGGCGGCACGAATACCACGCACCTTGTTGGCCGAAATCGCCACCCCGATGCCGGTACCACACACCAGCACCCCACGTTCGACCTCTCCCGCCTCGATGGCACGCGCCACCTTGACCGCCACATCCGGGTACAGCACCGGCTCGGCATCATAGGTGCCGAAGTCCACCGCCTCATGCCCCAGCGCTCGAACGTGCTCGATCAGCAACGCCTTGAGCTCGTAGGCGGCCTCGTCGCCCCCCAGGGCAACGCGCATCGGGGCCGTATGACTGGCCGTGCGTGAATCTGACATGTCTCGTCTCCCTAACGAATCCTCCCACCTGCGATCGATCATCCGCTTGAATCGATCACGACATGTTCAAAATATCACCTAACGAACATTTGTAAAATTATATCGTGACCTCTGTCAGCCTTGGCGCCATGACAACGTCCTGCACGAAAAAGCGCAGATCCGGAATAACAAACAAAAAATCAATATCTTATGCGGACAAAAACACATTTCTCGCATATGGCACGACCAAAGTCTCACAACCTGAGCGCCGACGCGGCTTGACAGGCTCAGGCCACAAGCCTAAACATCTGATCAGTTAAAGATCATTCTATACAGTCCTATCCATGACGTGACCGCCAGCCCGTCGAAGCCCGGCCCGGCGCCGACGGCCGCAACAGCCACAACAAAGGCCACAACGAACAAGAGGAATACGCCATGCAACGCATCATCAATGACCCCGACAATGTCGTGGACGATGCGCTCAAGGGTTACTTGCGCGCCTCCCCGACGTTACTCGCTCCCACCGACCACCCGCGTGTTCTCAAGTACGCTGGCCACACCGGCGACAAGGTCGGCGTCGTGACCGGCGGTGGCTCGGGGCACGAGCCGGCGTTCTTGGGGTATGTGGGCGACGGGCTGTGCGATGCGGTGGCCGTCGGCGAAATCTTTTCCTCTCCCACCGCGGATGCCTTTCTCGAGGCCTTTCGTGTCGCGAACCGCGGCCAGGGCGTCGCCTGCCTGTATGGCAACTACGCCGGCGACAACATGAATGTGAAGATGGCCAGGCAAATGGCCGAGCTGGAGGACATCGACGTCAAGACGGTGATCGCCCGTGACGACGTTGCCTCGGCCCCGGCCACGCAGCGTGACAAACGTCGCGGCGTCGCCGGCGAGGTCATGATGTGGAAAATCGGCGGCGCGGCGGCGGCGCGCGGCGATAGCCTCGACGAGGTGATACGGCTCGCGCAGAAAGCCGTCGACGCCTGCTCGAGCATCGGCGTGGGGTTGAGCAGCTGCACCATTCCCGCCAACGGCAAGCCCAACTTCTCCATCGAGCCCGGGCACATGGAACTCGGGATCGGCCATCACGGCGAACCGGGCATCGAAGTCGCGCCGCTGACCAGCGCCGACGCCATTGCCTCGGCCATGTGCGATCCCGTGCTCGCCGACCAGGACTTCGCCGGCAGCGAGGTCGCGGTACTGGTCTCCGGGCTCGGCGCCACGCCGGTGATGGAGCTCAACCTGCTCTACGCCCATGTCGCCGACCGGCTGGAGGCCGCCGGGGTGAAGGTTTACCGCACCGATATCGGCAACTATTTCACCTCGCTGGAAATGATGGGCGCCACGCTCACGCTGATGAAGCTCGACGATGAACTCAAACCGCTGCTGGATGCCCCGGCGCGTTCGCTCGCCATCACGCAGCGTTGACCGCTATCAAGGGAGACCCACATGCAATTTCTGGATGCGACCCACGGCAAGGAAATTCTCGAGGAGCTGGTCGAGGTCATCGTCGAGAACCGCAACTATCTCAGCGAAGTCGACGGTGCGATCGGCGACGGCGACCATGGCATCAACATGGCCAAGGGGTTCCGGCTCTGCGGCGAATCGATCGCCGGTCAGTCGCTGTCGCTTTCCAAGGCGCTGGGCACGCTCGCCACGACCCTGATGGGCTCGATCGGCGGGTCCATGGGGCCGCTATACGGCAGTCTCTTCATGGGCATGGCCAAGGCGGTCAAGGACAAGGACGCCATCGACGCCAAGGACTTCGGTGACATGCTGGCCGAGGGGCGCCAGTCGCTCGAGCAGATCAGTGACGCCAGCGTGGGCGACAAGTGCCTGCTCGACACCCTGGTACCCGCCATCGACGGCTACCGCCATGCTCTGGATGCCGGGGAGGATTTCCCCCAGGCACTGCAGGCGCTGCGCCACGGCGCGCAACGTGGTTGCGACTCGACCCTCGAGCTGGAAGCCAAGATCGGCCGCGCCGCACGCCTTGGGGAACGCTCGCGCGGGCACCTGGATGCCGGCGCGGTCTCCTGCTGTCTGCTGCTGACCCGCTTGGCCGACAGCACCGAGCGTCGCCTGGAAAAGGCCGCCGCCTGACCGCCGATCACAGCCGTTCGCACCTCTTTCCATTTCCCGGCCCACGGCGCTGTTCTGCCGTCGTGGGCGCCATCGCCCGCATCCAGCGGCGGAGCTCATCATGGTTTCACAACTCGACTCACTCAAGGCGCAATCCCTGGTGGTCGCCGACACCGGCGATCCCGCCGCCATCGAGCGCTATCGGCCCGTCGACGCCACCACCAATCCTTCGCTGATCCTCAAGGCATTCGAATTGCCTGACTATCAGCCTCTGATCGACGAGGTGCTCGACGAAGCGCGCCGCGAAGGTCGGCATGACGCCGACCAGCTGGAACGCATCGTCGACCGGCTCTCGGTGGGCATCGGCAGTGAAATCGCGCAACGCATTCCCGGGCGAGTCTCCACCGAGGTCGCCGCCAAGTACTCGTTCGACACCCAGGCCAGCATCCGCAAGGCCCACGAACTGGTGGAGCGCTACGATGCCCTGGGGGTCGGCCGCGACCGCGTCCTGATCAAGCTTGCCTCGACCTGGGAAGGCATCCGTGCCGCCGAAGTGCTCGAAGGCGAAGGAATTCAGTGCAATCTGACGCTACTCTTCAGTGAAGCGCAGGCGCAGGCCTGCTTCGACGCCGGCGTGTTTCTGGTCTCGCCCTTCGTGGGGCGTGTCACCGACTGGTACCAGAAGGAAACCGGACAGACTTTCGGTCCCGACGACGATCCCGGGGTCCAGTTCGTGCGCCAGGTATGCGAGCGTGCCGACCGAGGCGGATACGACACCGTGGTCATGGGCGCCAGTTTCCGTACGCCCGAGCAAGTCCTGGCGCTCGCGGGCTGCCCTCGCTTGACGATTTCTCCGGCCCTGCTGGAGACGCTCGACGCGCGCGAGGGCGGCATCGATGCCCAGGTCCGTTTTCGTCGACCACCGGCCCGGCCTGCGCCAGCACTCGACGAAAGCACTTTTCGCTGGCGACACAATCAAGACCCCATGGCCATCGACAAGCTGGCCGAAGGCATTCGACGTTTCGCCGACGACCAGGCTTGTCTCGAGGACCTCATTGCCGATCGTCTGACCGGCTGAACCCGCTCACGGAGGAGATCACGATGCCTTCCCGCTTCACGCTGGCCAATGCCATTCGCGCCCTTTCGATGGATGCCGTGCAGGCCGCCAATTCCGGCCACCCGGGCGCCCCGATGGGCATGGCCGATATCGCCCAGGTACTGTGGTGCGACCATCTCAAGCACAACCCCGACAACCCGACCTGGCCCGACCGTGACCGCTTCGTGCTCTCCAACGGCCACGGTTCGATGCTGCTGTATTCGTTGTTGCATCTCAGTGGCTACGATCTGGCCATCGAGGACCTCAAGGCCTTCCGCCAGCTCCACTCGCGCACGCCCGGGCATCCGGAACTGGGCTACACCCCGGGCGTCGAGACCACTACCGGACCGCTGGGTCAGGGGCTGGCCAACGCCGTGGGCATGGCACTCGCCGAACGCACCCTGGCCGCGCAATACAATCGTCCCGGCCACGACATCGTCGATCACCGCACCTGGTGTTTCGTCGGCGACGGCTGCCTGATGGAAGGCATCAGCCACGAGGCATGCTCGCTGGCCGGCACCCAGGGCCTCGGCAAGCTGACGGTGTTCTACGACGACAATGGCATCTCCATCGACGGCGAGGTCGCGGGATGGTTCAGCGACGACACCGCCAAGCGCTTCGAGGCCTACGGCTGGCAGGTGATCGCCGATGTGGACGGCCACGATCCCGCCGCCATCGAAGACGCCATCATTGCCGCCAGGCGGGACACGCAGCGCCCCACCCTGATCATCTGCAAGACGGTCATCGGCTTCGGTGCACCCAGCAAGCAAGGCACCGAGGCCTGTCATGGCGCGGCCCTGGGAGAAGAGGAAGTCGCCGCCGCACGCCAGCACCTTGGATGGCCACATCCGCCGTTCCACGTCCCCGAGGAGGTCTATGCGGGCTGGAACGCCGCCGAAGCCGGCCGCGGCGCGGAAGCGCAATGGCGGCAGCGATTCGCGCAATACGCCGAGGCCTATCCGGAGCTGGCCGAAGCGCTCGAACGCCGCTGGCGCGGCGAGCTGCCGGGCGACCTGGGCGGCAGCGCTCTGATCGAGAACGCCCAGCACGCCTGCGATACGCTGGCATCACGCAAGGCCTCGCTCGGCGTGCTCAACCACCTGGGACCACGCCTGCCGGAACTGCTGGGCGGCAGCGCCGATCTCGCACCTTCCAACCTGACGATCTGGGATGGCGCTCGCGCCATCTCGGCCCAGGCGCCCGACGGCAACTACCTGCATTACGGGGTCCGCGAGTTCGCCATGGGCGCCATCATGAACGGCATCAGCATGCATGGCGGCTTCATTCCCTACGGAGCCACCTTCCTGACGTTCATGGAATACATGCACAACGCCGTGCGCATGGCGGCCCTCGCCCGGCGGCAGGTGATCTTCGTCTATACCCACGACTCGATCGGCCTGGGCGAGGACGGCCCCACTCACCAGCCCATCGAGCAGCTCAACGCCTTGCGCATCACGCCGAACCTGGCCACCTGGCGGCCCTGCGACGCGACCGAGACCGCCGTGGCATGGCTCGCCGCACTCAAGCGCCAGACCGGTCCCACGGCCCTGGTGTTCTCGCGTCAGTCGCTTCCCGGTCAGCAGCGCGATGTCGCCCAACTCGCCCATGTCGAACGTGGCGGCTACGTGCTCTACGATTGCGAGGGCACGCCCGAGCTGATCCTCATCGCTACCGGCTCGGAAGTCGGCCTGGCCATGGAAGCGGCCGCCGAACTCGGCGGTCAGGGGCGTCGCGTGCGTGTCGTCTCGATGCCCTGCACCAGCGAGTTCGATGCGCAAAGCGCCGACTACCAGGAAACGGTGCTGCCGGCCGCGGTCACGCGCCGCCTCGCCATCGAAGCCTCGCATCCGGACTATTGGCGCAAGTATGTGGGGCCACAGGGACGCATCATCGGCATGTCCGGCTATGGCGAGTCGGGCAAGGCCGAGGACCTGTTCCGCCACTTCGGCTTCACCGTCGAGAACGTGGTCGACACGGCGCTCGCCTTGCTCGATTGACCCGCCCGGCGACATGACTCGGACGGTCGTGTCGCCATCCGGTGTGCCGGGCTCGGCACTCGCTCAGGGGCGCCGCGACTCGATGGGTTGCGGCGCCCCCTTGATTCTCGCCGCGGTCATCGCAAGAAAGGGTATGAGGCCAGCAGGAACGGCTACCTCAGGAAGACTCGTCACCGACGACCCCGTTAAGGAGGATGACATGAGCCGCAAGACTCTCACCGCCGTCAACCCCGCCAATGATCAGGTACTCGGCGAGCACGAGATGCTCGACGACGCCGGATTGGCCGAAAAGATGAATCAGGCCCGCGAGGGCTATGCCGAATTCCGCCATTTGCCGGTGGCAGACCGCCAGCGCCGGCTGACGGCACTGGCCGACTTGATCGACCAGCATCAGCGCGAAATGGCCGAGATCATCGCCCACGAGATGGGCAAGCCCTTCCATCAGGGGATTGCCGAGACACAGATTTCCTCGGCCATCGTCCGCTTCTACGCCGACAATCTGGAATCCCTGCTCAAACCCCAGCCACGTCAGGTGGAAGGCGCTCAAAAGGCCGAAATCGTTCACGACCCGATGGGCGCCGTGCTCGGCGTGATGCCGTGGAACTACCCGCTCTATCAGGTGGTACGCTTCGCTGCGCCCAACCTGGCGGGTGGCAACGTCTGCCTGCTCAAGCATGCCTCCAACGTCCCGGGCTGCGCCAAGTTCATCACCAAGCTGTTTCACGATGCGGGCTTCAAGGAAGGGACCTTCACCTGGCTGCCGATCGGCTCCGACAAGGTCGAGGGCATCATCCACGACCCGCTGGTATGCGGCGTCACGCTCACCGGCAGTGAAGATGCCGGCCGTGCCGTGGCCAAGATCGCCGGCGAGGCCATCAAGCCCAGCGTGCTCGAGCTCGGCGGTATCGACCCGCTGATCGTGCTTGACGATGCCGACGTCGACAAGGCGGTGGAGCTGGCCGTGAACGGCCGCTTCGACAATACCGGGCAAAGCTGCGCGGCATCCAAGCGCCTGATCGTGGAACGCCCGATGCTGGAGCGCTTCACCGAAAAGCTCATCGACCGCGTGCAGAAGATGCGTATCGGTGATCCCATGGACGGCGACACCGAAATCGGCCCCATGTCGCGCAAGGACCTGCGCGACGACCTGCACGACCAGGTGCAGCGGGCGATCAAGCACGGTGCGCAGCTCGAGACCGGCGGCGAGGTGCTCGACCGCCCCGGCGCCTGGTATGCGCCCACGGTGCTGACCAACGTCGCGCCCGGCAACCCGGCCTTCGACGAGGAGCTGTTCGGTCCGGTAGCGTCGGTCATCGTCGCCGATGACGCCGAGCACGCCATCGAGCTGGCCAACAACTGCCGCTACGGCCTGGGCGGAACCGTGGTCGGCCAGGACGTGAAGCGCGCCGAACAGGTCGCGCGTCGCCTCGAGGTCGGCATGAGCTTCGTCAATCGCCCCACCACGCCCTTTGCCGAGCTTCCGTTCGGTGGCGTCAAGGAAAGCGGTTACGGTCGCGAGCAGAGCGAATACGGCTTCGGCGCCTTCCTCAACGTGCGCACGGTCTACATCGCCGAATAAGCGGAGCGTGAACGCACCCAACGCAAGCGCCCCCGCCCGATATGGGCGGGGGCGCTTTTTTGTTCGGCGACCGCGATGTCACGTCATGGGCAAGGCCCGGCCATGCCGCGACCGGGGCTCTGCTGAGCCGGGCCCTTCAGATATAGGCGCTGGACGTGCGTGCCTGAAAGCCGCGATAGGCGCTCTCGGTCATCATTCCCAGCACACGGCCTGCATGCTTGCCAAAACGCTTGAGCAGAGTCGGTCGCGCAGTCGAAATCGTCATGGATAACGTGCCTGTGTCGGTGGATATCCAGACATTACACCTTGGTCTAATTTCTACACCTGGAGCGCTCCCGACGTCAGGCACTTTCTGCCAACTGCCTGCTGGACGATACCGACTGAACCGTGCCTAGAAGTTGTAGTTGATGAATCCGCCCACGTAGGCCTGGGTCGCATCACCGATCTCGTCGACGATGGGACTGTCCTTGGCGTCGCCGGTCAGGCGCGACACGCCGACCAGGCCCGTGACGGACCACGTCCGCGTGAGATAATAACTGGCACTGGCATCGGCACCGAAGCGGAAATAGCCCTCGCTCGGCGAGTACGCATCCAGCCCGGAACGCCGGCTCTCCCGCGCGGAAATGCCGAACATGTCCTCGGTCCAGGCGTCGCTTCCATAGGCGACGTTCGGGCCCAGCGAAACGGAGAGCCGCTGGGTCAAGCGCGAGCGCCAGTGCGCCTTGGCGCTGACATGGTAGCCATCCACGTCACCGCTCAGCGGCGTTTCCACGGCCGCGCTGTACTGCCAATGGCCCTCGGTGTATTCGGCCCGCAGGCCCGCCGTGACTCCGCCGTCGACTTCATCGAGACGATGCAGGTCATCGTCGTTGTCGCGTCCGAAGGTGTAACCGAGAAACGGCGATACCCGCCAGCCATCCCGATTGATGACGTTCCAGCCCACGCCATCGCGCGCGTTGATATACAGGCTATCGCCATAGGTCAGGTCGACCGACGGCCATAAGGACGTTTCGTAGTCATCGCTTCCCAGATAATCGGGAGCATGGATCGCCCCCGCCCCCAGACTCCCTTGCCAGCCGCTGTCCTGCGCCTGGCTGGGCGTTGCCACCACCAGCATCGGTAACGCCACGGCCAACGCCGCGTATCGATATCCTGCCTGCATGTCGACCGACTCCCTGGATTCATTGCATGACCACCGGCTGACCGCCCGCCACTTGCAGGCACGCACACCCGGCCCTTTACATACGATATCGTAGGTATCCCTGGTGCGCCAGCCGCTTGGCGACCGGGGAAAGACGGGCCGGAGCGCGCGACGTATCCGGGCACTTGAGCCTACAATGACGTTCGTTTTGTATTTCCGCTCAAGCGGTAGCTGGCAAAGTAGCCAAGGAGCGTCGCAGTGGCAGGATGGATTTACTGGCTGGACCTGGCGGGCGTGATCGTCTTCGCGCTGTCGGGCGTGATCATTGCCTGCCGCTCGAGGATGGATCCGTTCGGCATGCTGGTGCTGGCCGCGATGACAGGCATCGGCGGCGGTACCCTGCGCGATCTGTTACTGGGCATTCGCCCGGTGTTCTGGGTCACCGACCCCACCTATCTATGGGTGATCATCATCACCGTCGTGTCATCGATCATCGGCTTTCATTACATTCACCGGTTATCGCGCATCGTCCTGCCCGTACTCGATGCCTTCGGGCTCGCCATCTTCACCATCATCGGCGCTCACAAGGCATTGGCGCTGGGCCATGGAGGTACCGTCGCTGTCTTGATGGGACTCCTCACCGGTGTCGCAGGCGGCATGCTGCGCGATGTCCTCGCACGGCGGGTCCCCATGGTGCTGCGCCAGGAAATCTATGCGACTGCCTCCATCGCAGGCGCCACGGCATACGTCACCCTGTACACGCACCCTATCCACCCCTACGTCACTATCGCGCTGCCTATCCTGGTGATCCTGGCGCTGCGTCTCAGCGCCATCTACTGGCGCCTCTCCTTGCCGGTATTCGCCTGGATCACCTCGCCAGCCGAGCCCTCATCGCGCAGCACCACGCACAACGCGGCGCCGTCGCCGAGCGAGATAGAAAAGACGCCTCGTTCTAGAGCCCGCGTGCGAATGCTTTCGCCCAAACGACGGCGCAGATAGTGATTCTGCCGGGCCTGTCGCCACTCATCCGTTGTCCTGGCACTTGCCCACTATGAATTCATCCGCACCACCGGCTTGATGGTCTTGCCGGACTTGGAATCCGCGAATGCCTCTTCCAGGGCATCGAACTCGTAAAACGTCACCAGCTTGTCGAACGGGAATTGCCCCTGGCGGTAGTAGTCGATGAGCTGGGGAATGAACACCTTGGGCACCGAGTCGCCCTCGATCACGCCCAGCATGGTCTTGCCTTCCGCCATCAGGTCATTGTGCACATCCAGCGTGACCTCCGGCGTCACCCCCACGATGGCCAGCTGGCCCAGCGGGCGCAACGCATGCAACCCCTGGCGCACCACCTGCGGCACGCCGGTCGTTTCGACGGCGTAGTGCGCCCCCGCGCCGGTCACGGCACGAATCTCCTCCACCACGTCCACCTGGCGGCCGTTGAAGACGTGCGTGGCCCCCAGCTCCTTGGCGAGCGACAAGCGATTGTCGTGCACGTCGACGGCGATGATCCGCGCGCAGCCGGCGATACGGGCCGCCATGACGGCGCTCAACCCCACCGCGCCGCAGCCGTAGACCACCAGGCTGCTGCCGGACGCAGGCTTGAGGCGATTGAGAACCGTGCCGCTCCCGGTCTGAACGCCACAGCCCAAGGGGGCCAGCAAGCCCAGATCGAGATCCGGATCCACCTTGACCGCGTTGCGCTCATGCACCACCGCATGGGACCCGAACGAGGACTGCCCGAAGAAGGTGGACACCGCTTCGTCGCCTCGATGCAGGTAGCAGGTCCCGTTCTCGGCACGCCCGCCGAAATTCAACTCGTTCATGCGCATGCACACGGTAGGGTGACCGGTCAGGCAATGCTCGCATGCGCCGCAATGGGCAAACGACAGCACGACATGGTCCCCCGGCGCGAACGCCGTGACCTCGCTCCCCACGGCTTCCACCACCCCGGCGCCCTCGTGCCCCAGAACGACGGGGAACGGCGTCAGTTCCAGGTCCCGGGCGACGGCATCCGTGTGGCACACCCCGGTGGCCACGATGCGCAGGCGCAACTCGCTGGCCCCCGGCTCGGTCAAGGTCAGGGTCTCCACCGAGAAGGGCCCGCCCTTGTCTCGCGTCACGGCCGCTTTGATTTGCATGGAAAGCTCCTCACGACGTTGCGGTGAACGTCCCCGGGCCATGCCTCGGCCCGGGTATCGTTCCCGGCTGCGGGTTAGAACGGATACTGGCGCGGCTCATGCTGCAGCGTGATCCAGTGCTCCGTGGTGAATTCGTCGATCGCCCAGTCGCCGTTGAAGCGGCCCAGGCCGGAGTTCTTTTCGCCGCCGAACGGCGCATGCGGCTCGTCGTTGACGGGGATGTCGTTGACATGGGTCATGCCCGCCTTGATGCCCTGCGCAAAACGCACGCCGCGTTCCAGGTTGCCCGTGAAGACCGCACTCGACAGACCGAACTCGGTGCGGTTGGCCAGCTCCAGCGCATGCGCTTCGTCACGCGCGGATTGAATGCCCACCAGCGGCCCGAAAATCTCCTCGTCGGCCAGCTCCATGTCCGCCGTGACATCGCCGAACACGTGCGGCGGCAAGACATTGCCCTCGGTGTCGCCCCCGGTCAGCAAGGTGGCGCCCTCGGCATGCGCCTTGGCGATCTTGGTCTGGAGTCCTTCGAGCTGCTTGGCGTTGATGATCGGCCCGACAGCGGTTTCGGGGTCGGCGGGGTCGCCCAGGCGCAATGCCTTGACGCGTTCGACGAAGCGGGCAGTGAAGGCGTCACGCAGCGGTTCTTCGACGATGATGCGATTGATCGCCATGCAGATCTGGCCCTGATGGAGGAACTTGCCGGCCACCGCCGCATCGACCGCCTGCTCCACATCGGCATCCGCCAGCACCACGAAGGGACTGTTGCCGCCGAGTTCCAGGGCGACGTGCTTGAGATGCTTACCGCCGCTCGCCAGGCGACCGATATTGAGCCCCACGGGGGTGGAGCCGGTGAAGGTGATCAGCGAAGGCACGGGGTGCTCGACGAAGGCATCGCCGATCTCGGAACCGGCACCGACGACGACGCTCAATACGCCCGGCGGCAGCCCCGCCTCTTCGAAGATGCGTGCCAGCAGCAGCCCGCCGGTCACCGGTGTGTCGCTGGCAGGCTTGACGACCACCGCGTTGCCCAGCGCCAGTGCCGGCGACACCGAGCGAGCGCTCAGGTTGAGCGGGAAGTTCCACGGGCTGATCACGCCCACCACGCCCAGCGGCGCCCGATAGACACGACTTTCCTTGCCGGGAATGTCAGACGGCAGGATGCGCCCGTGGGCCCGGGTCGGCATGCTCGCCGCCTCTTGGGTGATCGCCCGTGCCGCGTTCCACTCGATCTGCGCCTTGATCCGCGTACTGCCCGACTCGCGAATGATCCAGTCGATGATCTCGTCACGGCGCTCGTCGAAGATCGCCACCGCGCGCCGCATGACATCGCCACGCGCGTTCGGTCCCAGTGCCGCCCATTCGGCCTGGGCCGCCTGCGCATGGCGGTAGGCATCGTCCAGGTCATGCCAGTCGGCCATCGCCAGATCGAGCAGCGTTTCCCCGGAATATGGATTGGTCACGGTCAGGCGGCGCTCGGCACTTCCCTGGCGCCAGCGTCCCGCGATCGGCTGGGCATCCTGATCGGCAAACAGCGGTGCTTGTGTCATGTATCTCACCTCAATCGTCATGCGAAGACGCGCCTCGTCGGGCCGCGTCGTGGTCATGCGAGCCTAGCCGGACAATTAATACGCAGACTAATAGTAATGATCAATCAACTTGATACCCCGCGGCGACTCCATGGCCTAGGACTCCAGGGGCTCATAGGGCAAGCCGACGTAGTTCTCGGCGATGGTCGTCAGGCCTGCCTCGGAGCCGGTGACATAGTCCAGCTCGGCTTGTTGCATGCGGGCGCCGAAATCCTCGTCCTCGGAAAACTTGTGGAGGATCGAGGTCATCCACCAGGAAAACCGCTCGGCCTTCCAGACACGCTTGAGACAGGTCTGCGAATAACGCGGCACCAGGTCGGTGCGGCCCTCGTGATAGACCTTGACCATCAGGCGATACAGCGTGTTGACGTCGCTGGCCGCCAGGTTGAGCCCCTTGGCGCCGGTCGGCGGCACGATGTGCGCGGCATCGCCGACCAGGAACAGCCGCCCGTGCTGCATCGGCTCGGCCACGAAGCTGCGCAACGGCGCGATGCTCTTCTCGAGCGAGGGACCGGTCACCAGATTGGCCGCGACGTCCTCGGGCAGGCGGCGCTTGAGTTCCTCCCAGAAGCGCGCATCGGACCAGTCCTCGACCTTCTCGTCCAGCGGCACCTGCACGTAGTAGCGGCTGCGGGTCTGGGAACGCATGCTGCAAAGTGCGAAGCCCCGCTCGTGGCGCGCATAGATCAACTCGTCGGAGACCGGCGGCGTGTCGGAGAGCAGCCCCAGCCAGCCGAAGGGATACACCCGCTCGAACGTCTTCAGCCGGTCGGCGGGAATCGACTGGCGCGAGACGCCATGATATCCATCGCAGCCGGCGACATAGTCGCAGTCGAGCCGCTGCGTTTCGCCGTTGTGCTCGAAGGTGATGTACGGGGCGTCGGTTTCCAGATCGTGGGGCTGCACCTTGTCCACTTCATAGAGCGTCTGGCCGCCCTCGGCGGCGCGTGCCTCCATCAGATCCCGAGTCACCTCGGTCTGCCCGTAGACCATGACCTGCTTGCCGCCGGTCAACGCCGCGAGGTCGATACGCACCCGACGGTTGTCGAAGGCCAGCTCGACGCCGTCGTGCGGCAGGCCCTCGGCATCCATGCGGCGGTCGACACCGGCTTCGCGCAACAGATCGACCATGCCCTGCTCCAGTACGCCGGCACGGATGCGGCTCAAGACGTATTCGCCGCTGCGCCGCTCGAGGATGACGTTGTTGATCCCCGCGCGTTGCAGCAACTGCCCCAGCAGCAGTCCGGAGGGGCCGGCACCGATGATCGCGACTTGGGTTTTCATGGCAATCTCCTCTTATTCGGGTCTGGCAGCACGGCCAGTCATCGAGTTGCATTTTTCACCGATGGAAACCCGCGAATAAGACAAAATCCCCGCATGAATTTATACTTTCCCAAGATCCGGCCGTAACTTTGGTCGAAGCCTCGACTTTCGTCGCACAGGAGATTGCCATGTCGGCATCGTCCAACCGCACCATTCCCGTCTTTCAGCTGTATGGCGAGACGCACCAATGGCCGACCCCCGACCTGCTGCATTGCGAGTCCATCGCCGAGCGCAGCCGACTGCACGATTGGCATATACGGCCGCACCGCCACGCCGATCTCGTGCATGTGCTGCATATCGCGCACGGCGACGTGAACCTGACTTTCGAGGAGGGTGCGCAGCGCCTGACGGGACCGCTGCTCATCGTGGTGCCGGCCATGACGGTGCACGCCTTTCGCTTCTCGCGCGATGTCGACGGGCATATCGTGACGCTGGCCATGCCGCTGGCGCGACATATCGCCGACACCCTGCATCCCCAGGGGCAGATCCTGGCACGCGCGGCGTTTTACCCGCTTGCCGACCAGCCGGAACGCGCCCCCATCGCCACCCTCGTCGACCAGCTCGATGCCGAGTACCGCCATCCCGCCGACGGGCGCGACGCCTTGCTCGAAGCCTTGCTCAACAGCTTGCTGGTGCTCGCTTCACGGCGCGCGACCCGACGCCAGGCGCGTCCCGCGTCACGCCAGCATGAGCGGGGCGAGGCGCATCTGGCCCGCTTTCAGCAGCTCATCGAAGCCCACTACCATCAACAGCCCAGCATCCCCGAGTTCGCCGAACGCCTGGGCATCAGCAGCGCGCATCTCAGTGCGGTCTGCCAACGCCTCGCCGGCCGCAGCGCCCAGCAGCTGCTGCACGAACGCGTTCTCCTCGAGGCCAAGCGCCACCTGACCTATACCAACATGACCATCGGCCAGGTCGCCGAACGGCTCGGCTTCAAGGAGCCGGCCTATTTCACGCGCTTCTTCAAACGCCATGTCGCCTGTTCCCCGAAGGAATTCCGCCAGCGTCAGGCATGAGGCTGACGACAGCGGCCCCGCAGCCGCTTTGGATCCAAAGACCTCATGTCGCGTTCGGCGCTTGCCCCACGCCGCCCAGCCCGAACAGCGTGCCGTACCGCAGCCCGATGTAGGCATGCTCGCGCATCAGCATCTCCGCCCGGGCTCCCTCGCCGCGCGATAGCGCCTGGAACACGAGCTGGTGCTGGGCATGCGCCATGCGCAACTTGCCGTATTCGCGATCCAGCGCCGCGTCATCGATGATGATCGAATCGGCCGAGGCGAAGGGCAGATGGTCGTTGCGCGCGATTGCATCGTGGATCACACGGCTGCCGGTGGCACCGACGATGGCACGATGAAACTCCTGGTTGAGGGTGGCCCAGAGCTCGATATCCGCCTTGACGAGATACCCCTTTTCCAGCAGCGCCTCGCCCCGTGACAGGCAATCGCGCAACTGGGCCTCGACCTCCTGCGGCACGCCCTGTTCGGCCAGACGGCGCGCCGCCAGCCCCTCCAGGGCCCCGCGCACCTCCACCGCACAGAGCACGTCCTCTTCGGAGAACTGACGCACGACATAGCCGCGGGTCCCGGTCTTCTGCAGCAGCCCCTCCTGCTCGAGCGTGCGGAAGGCCAGCCGCACCGGCATGCGCGATACCTGGAGCCGTTCGGCGACATGCAGCTCCTTGAGGCGCTCGCCGGGCGCGTAGACTCCTTCGCTGATGAGCTTGCGCAAACTGGCGATGACATTGAGGCGACCATTTTTTTCCGATTTTTCCGGCATCTACGCGCTCCTGTCGATGCTCCCATTTTTGGATCCAACTAAAGGCTAACTTGACGCTGGGAGGCCTTAAAACCTTTACTTTGGATCCAAAGAATAATAATCCCTATTCATCATGAGGAGATTACCATGTTCCCCAAGAACACTTGGTACGTGGCCTGCACGCCGGACGAGATCGAAGAAAAACCGCTCGGCCGCACGATCTGCAACGAACAAATCGTCTTTTTCCGTGCCGAGGGCGGCCAGGTCGCCGCCGTCGAAGACTTCTGCCCTCATCGCGGCGCGCCCTTGTCGCTGGGTTTCGTACGTGACGGTCAACTGGTATGCGGCTACCACGGCCTCGAAATGGGCTGTGACGGCAAGTGCTCCAGCATGCCGGGCCAGCGCGTGCGCGGCTTCCCCAGCATTCATGCGTATCCCGTCGTCGAACGTCACGGCTTCATCTGGGTCTGGCCCGGCGATGCCGAGCAGGCCGACCCGGACCAGATCCCCGAGCTGCACTGGGCCAACGACCCCGAGTGGGCCTATGGCGGCGGGCTTTATCACATCAACTGCGATTACCGCCTGATGATCGACAACCTCATGGACCTGACCCATGAGACCTACGTTCACGCTTCCAGCATCGGTCAGCCCGAGATCGAGGAAGCCGCGCCGGAAACCAAGGTCAACGGCGACGAGGTGCTGACCATCCGGCACATGGAGAACATTCCCGCGCCGCCGTTCTGGCAATCCGCATTGCGCGGCAACAACCTCGCCGACGACGTCCCCGTGGATCGCTGGCAGATCTGTCGCTTCACGCCGCCCAGCCACATCCTGATCGAAGTGGGCGTCGCGCACGCCGGCAAGGGAGGCTACGACGCGCCGGCCGATGCCAAGGCGTCGAGCATCGTGGTGGATTTCATCACGCCGGAAACCGAGACCTCGATCTGGTACTTCTGGGGCATGGCCCGCAACTTCAATCCGCAGGACGAGGCGCTGACCGAGCAGATCCGCGAGGGCCAGGGCAAGATCTTCGCCGAAGACCTGGAGATGCTCGAATCCCAGCAGCGCAACCTGCTCCGCTATCCCGACCGCCGTCTGCTGATGCTCAACATCGACGGCGGGGGCGTCCAGGCGCGACGGGTCATCGACCGCATCCTCAAGGCGGAAGCCGAAAACGCGCAGCCGCAGCAGGCCGCCACCGCCAGTTGATGGATCTTGCACAACGAAGGATCGGCGCGCGCCGATCCTTTCCCGGTTCGCCGTTCACCCGGCAGTAGGTCATTCCATGAACGATAGTACGCTGTCTCTGTTCGTCAGAGTCACCCAGAAACGCCAGGAAGCCGAGGGTATCGTCAGTTACGAGCTGTCCGATCCTCACGGGCGCCCCCTGCCCGCCTTCAGTGCCGGCGCGCATATCGATGTGCGCGTCAAGGAAGGCGTGATTCGCCAATACTCGTTGTGCGGTCATCCGGAAGAACGCGATCGCTACTTCATCGCCGTCCTGCGCGAGCCCAGTTCTCGCGGCGGCTCGGTCGCCATGCACGACGAGATCGAGGAGGGCGATCTGCTGCAGATCAGCGCCCCCAAGAACCACTTCCCCCTCGAGCCCGCCAAGCGTTCGGTCCTGTTCGCCGGCGGCATCGGCGTCACGCCGATCCTGTGCATGGCCGAGCGCCTGTCGCACACCCAGGCCCAATTCGAGATGCATTATTGCGCCCGCTCACGGGAGCGCATGGCCTTCGTCGACCGGCTTGCGCAGTCGGCCTATGCCGATCGAGTGCATTTCTATTACGACGATGCGCCGGAAGCCGGCAAGCTGGATGTCGCAGCCGTCGCCGGTGAACCGAACGACGAGACGCATATCTACGTCTGCGGCCCGAGCGGCTACATCGACCACGTCATGTCGACCTGCAAGGCCCAGGGCTGGCCATCATCGCAGCTGCATACCGAGTATTTCAGCGGTGTGGAAACGACGTCCGAGGATGACGAAAGCTTCGAGGTGAAGATCGCCAGCAGTGGCGCGACCTTCTCGGTACCCAAGGACAAGAGCGTCTACGAGGTATTGAGCGAGAACGGCATCGACATCATGGTGTCGTGCGAACAGGGGGTCTGCGGCACCTGCCTGACGCGAGTCCTCGAGGGCGAACCGGACCATCGCGACCTCTACCTCGACGACGACGAACGGGCCGCCAACGACCAGTTCACGCCGTGTTGCTCTCGCGCCAAGAGCAAGACGCTGGTGCTGGACCTGTAAGCCCCGTCCCTCCCTTCTGGCGGTGTTCCGATGCCCGCGGGACACCGCCGCTCTCAAGCGTTTCCCGCACGACGCCC
Source organism: Chromohalobacter israelensis DSM 3043 (assembly GCF_000055785.1). GTDB lineage: Bacteria > Pseudomonadota > Gammaproteobacteria > Pseudomonadales > Halomonadaceae > Chromohalobacter > Chromohalobacter israelensis. Next base: position 383,268 of record NC_007963.1, on the reverse strand, counting down.
CGCGAGCGCGACGAACGCGGAGCGAGCCGCCGTGCACGTGACGACACCCTTCCCGGCCCTCGAGCGGCAGCCCCGCCGGCACGTAGCGGAGGGTGTCGCGACCATGCGCCGACAACGACCGGATGGTCGCGTCCGATGCTCTCCCGCCTGACACGTTACCGCTTGGTCGCATAAACAAAGGGATAATGTCTCAAAATACGAGATTATTACATAATCCAGTTCCCTAGCATGACAACAAGCCGTTCGCGAAGGTCTTAGGAGGCAACATGAGCCATCTCACAACAAAAACTGTCGCTTTTGCGGCGCTTCTCCTGTTCGCCTCGGCGACACAGGCACAGCAACTCGGCATCGGCACGATGGGTCAGGGCACCAGTGGATATTCCATGGGCGCCGCCATTGCACGCGTGCTCTCGGACAACGGCATGGACGCCCTGGTGCAGCCCAGTGCAGGCACCAGCGCCTATCTGCCTCTGATCGACATGGGAGAGCTCGACCTCGGCATTGCCAATGCCATCGAGGTCAGCGACGCGGTCTCGGGTCATGGCTACTTCGAAGGCCACGCCCTGGAAAACATCGCGCCGGCCGCGCGTCTCTATCCGTTCAGGGTGGGAGTCTTCGTGCGCGACGACAGCGACATGCAGACGGTCGCCGACCTGGCCGGGCACGCCGTGACCTATGGCTTCACCAGTCAGGCCACGATGAATCGCGTGCTGGACGCGATACTCGCCGCAGGCGGCATCGGCCCCTCCGACATCGAACAGGTCATGGTGCCCAACATCATACGTGGCGCGGAGGCTTTCGTGGCCGGCCGGGCCGATGGCGCCTTCTTTGCCGCCGGCTCCGGCAAGGTGACCGAGGTCGACGCTTCCACGGGGGGTGTCCGCTTTCTGCCCCTGCCGGGAGACGACGAGGCGGAAGCCCGCCTGCAAGAGGTCGTCCCGCAAGCCTATGTGGAGACCCTCGAGCCACGCGAAGGGCTGACGGGCATCGACGCGCCCATGCCGGTCATGGCCTATGACTACATGCTGGTCGTGGGCGCTCATGTGCCCGACGAGACGGTGGCGCGCATCGTCACGACCCTGCGTGACAACAAGCAGGCGCTTGTCGACTCCTTCAGCGCGTTTCGGAGCATGGATCCCGCGGCGATGCATGTCGATATCGGCGTGCCCTACCACCCCGGCGCGCTCAGCGTACTGAACGACAACGACTAAGACACGCGTCCCGCGGGCGCGACGGCGGGCCCGCGGAAGGCGCGTCCATCTCCGCGCTCGCCGCACGCCGCCCGAATTTCGCCACTATCAGATGGATGGATGACAGCCATGCCACTCTCGTCTCCAGGCACTCCACGCCAACCTGCTCCCTATGGCCTGCTGACGGTGACGCTGGCCACGATCATGACCCTCTGCGCCATTCTTCAGGCCCTGGATATCCCCCAGCGGCTTGGACTCAGCCTGTATACCGAACAGTATCTGGCCGCGATCCTGGCCTTCGCGCTCGGCATGACCTTTCTCGTGGCCCCCCGTTTCACCGGGCGGCTGCGTCTCCTCGATCCAGCCCTGGCGCTGGCGGGCTTTTGTGCCGCGGGCTATATCGCCCTGAGCTACCCCACGATCGTCAACGAACTGGTCTACCGGCCCGTGGACGGCCTGATCGTCAGCCTCATCATCGGCTTGCTGACGATCGAAGCCGTGCGCCGGCTGACCGGACCGGGGCTGACCATCATCGTGGCCCTGTTCCTCGCCTACGGCCTCGTCGGCTACCTGCTGCCCTTCGGAATGACGCGCCAGATCCTGTGGGACAGGCTCGCAATCTATGTGGTCATGGATACCAACGGCCTGATCGGCTTGCCGTTGATGGTCACGGCCAGCATGGTCTTTTCGTTCATCTTCCTGGGTCAGCTGCTCGTCAGTTCCGGCGGCAGCGCGTTCTTCAACGACCTGGCCCTGGCCCTGGTCGGACGTTCGCGGGGCGGGGCCGCGAAGATAGCGGTGGTCTCGTCCTTTCTCTTCGGCAGTGTCTCGGGCAGTGCCGTCGCCAATGTCGCGGCCTCGGGCGGTGTCACGCTGCCATTGATGCGCCGGGCGGGGTACAAGCCCCACATGGCCGCCGCCATCGAAGCCCTGGCGTCCACCGGCGGGCAACTGGCCCCTCCGATCATGGGGGCAGCCGCCTTCCTGATGGCGGAGTTCCTGCAGATTTCTTTCGCCACGGTGATCCTGGCGGCGGTGATCCCTTCCTTGCTCTACTACCTGGCGATCTTCTTCTACATCGACGCCCACGCCGCCGCGAACGGCATGTCCCTGCCCGAAGACGTGGAAATTCGTCCGCTGCGACGCGTGCTGGCGGATGGCTGGCAGTTCGTCGCCCCGTTCGTGATCCTCATCTTCGGCCTCTTCGGCCTGAACTGGCGCCCGGAGCTGGCCGCGCTCGCAGCCGCCCTGACCCTGGTCGTGCTGGCGCTGGTGTTGCCCTACCGTGGCAAGCGCAGTCATCTGGGCGACCTGCTGCGCGCCTTTCCCGACGCGGGCAAGGGCATGATCGAGATCGTCGTCATCGCGGCCGCCGCCGGGATGGTCATTGGCGTTCTGAACATATCGGGGCTGGCGTTTTCCCTGACGCTGAACCTGGTCGCGATGGCGGCAGGCAGCCTGCTTCCCCTGCTGATCATCGCGGCGCTCGTCAGTGTCGTGCTGGGCATGGGGATGCCCACCGTGGGGGTCTACGTGCTGTTGGCCAGTCTCATCGGCCCCGCCCTCGTGCAGGCCGGCATCGACCCCATTGCCGCACACATGTTCCTGCTCTATTTCGGGATGCTCTCGATGATCACGCCCCCCGTCGCCCTAGCCAGCTTCACCGCCGCGACCATGGCCGGCGCCGAAGCGATGAAGACCGGCTGGCAGGCATTCCGCATGGGCTGGGTGGCTTACCTGATCCCCTTCGTCATGGTGTTCGAGCCGGGGCTGGTCATGCAGGCCGCGCCCATCGATATCGCATGGCAACTCCTCGGGGCGCTGGTGGGCGTCTGGTTCGCGACCGGCGCCATCTACGGCTATCTGACCCGGTCCCTGGGCATCGTGGAGCGCGTGCTTCTGGGTATGATTGCGCTGGCGGGAATATTACCGTTCTCGCTGGGCTGGGGTGGCCATCTGGTCAATCTGCTGGCCATCTGCGCAGGCGTGATTCTCATATTTCGCACTCGGCTGATCCCGAGTCTATCTGGAAGGAGTTGATTGGTGGCCGAAGGAAGCTCCTCATCAAGCCTTACGCGGCTGATGTCGATCCTCGACATTTTCACCGAAACACGGCCGGAGTGGTCGTCGGACGACATGATGACCGAGCTCGGTTATCCACGCCCGACGCTGTACCGCTATCTCAAGGTCCTCACCGATGCCGGCATGCTCGCCTCCAACGGGCATGGCATCTATACGCTCGGCCCCAAGGTCGTCGAGATGGATCACCTCCTGCGGTTATCCGACCGTCTTGTCGCCATCGGACGCCCCGTCGTCGCACAACTGACCGAGCAGTACGCCTGTACCGCCTTTCTCGTGCGCTGGTACCGCAACCGGCTCCTCTGCATGCACTCGGAGACGTCGCTTGAAGCCCCGCTCAGCAGCTACCCCCGCGGTCGCGTCATGCCCATGAACCGTGGGGCCATCGCACGCACGATCCTCGCCCACCTGCAATCCCGCAAGGCACGCAAGATCATCGAATCCTTCGCGCCCGAGGGGCCCGAAGACGCCCGCAAGGCCTATATCGCCGAGCAAGCCGCGGCGCTGCGTTCGGTGCGGCGCAACGGCTACGCCATCGCGTTCGGCGAGGTCACTCCCGGTGTGGTCGGCGTCGCTTCGCCGATCTTCGACGAAGCCGCAGAACCCGCCGGTGCGCTGTGCATGACCATGCGCCAGGAAGACTGTCCCCATGAGTTGCGCACCCTGATCACGCAGGCCGTGCCCGCCGCCGCCAACAGCATCACCGTGACGCTGCGACAGTCCCGACATACCGGCACGGACCACACCCACCTCCCCCTACAAGAGGAAGTTAAAGACCGATGAAAAACCAACAAGATGCGGATGTCATCATTTCAGGGGGCGGCCCCGTCGGCATGGGGCTGGCAATCGAGCTGGGCCAGCGCGGCATCGACGTTCTGGTGATCGAAAAACATCCGTCGCCGCAGCGAGTGCCCAAGGGACAGAACCTGACGCAACGCACGATGGAACATTTTCGCGCCTGGGGCGCCGAGTCCGAACTGCGCGCGGCCCGCACCGTGCCGGCCGGCTTCGGGATCGGCGGATTGACCAGCTACGGCACGCTGCTGGGCGACTATCATTACGACTGGATGAAGCGCGAACTCGTCCACGCCTATTACGGCGCCGACAACGAGCGGCTACCGCAATATGCCACCGAGGACGTCCTGCGCGCCCGGGCGGCTTCGCTGGACAGCGTGACGCTGCTGACCCGGCGGGAAGTGCGTGATGTTCACGAGGATGCGGAAGGCGTGAGTGTCACGGTACACGACCGCACCGACGGTACGGAGGCGACATTCCGCGCCGCCTATGCGGTCGGCGCGGATGGCAGCCGCTCGGTGGTGCGCGAGTCCGCCGGTCTGACCCAGACCGTCTTCGACCACGACCGCTTGATGGTCCTGCTGGTCTTCCAGTCCGATACGCTGCATCGCGCCCTGCTGGACAAGCATCCCGGCAAGAGCTTTTTCAATGTCCTGCACCCGGATCTCCAGGGCTACTGGCTGTTCTTCGGGCGCGTCGACCTGGAAGGCGAGTTTTTCTTCCATGCGCCGGTGCCCGACGGCGAAGATCCGGAGACCTTCGACTTCCAGGGGTACGTCGAACGCGCCGTCGGCCAATCCATCGACATGCATATCCGTCATCGTGGATTCTGGGATTGTCGCGTTGCCATCGCCGACAGTTACGGCAGTGGGCGCACCTTCATCGCCGGGGACGCGGCGCATAACCATCCTCCCTATGGCGGTTACGGCATCAACACCGGCTTCGAGGATGCCCGCAACCTCGGCTGGAAACTCACCGCGCGCCTCCAGGGCTGGGGCGGCCCCGAGCTGCTGCCGTCCTACGATGCCGAGCGCCGGCCGGTCTTCTGGTCCACCGCCAAGGATTTCATCGAGAAGTCCATCGAGACCGACCGCGAGTTTCTGGCCAGCCATGATCCGGCCACGGACCCGGCCGCCTTCGAGGCCGTCTGGTCCGCTCGTGCGCGTGGCGCAGTCAACGAAGTCGGCGACTTTCAGCCCAACTACCGTGGATCTCGCATCGTGGCCGGCCCTCGGGACGGCGCCGCCAGCGCGAAGGGAGCACATAGCTTCACCGCCCGGCCGGGGTATCACCTCGCGCCACGGGCGCTTCCCGAAGGTGGCACGACCCACGACCGGCTCGGCCCGGGGTTCTCGCTGATCGCACTCGGACAAGCCAGCGCCGCGGCACGTTTGGCCGAGGACGCGGCCCGGTTGCATATTCCCTTGACGGTCATCGAAAGCGCTGCCCCGGGAAAGGAGGATGAAACGGCCGACTACGGCGCATCGCTCATTCTCGTGCGTCCCGACCAGTTCGTGGCCTGGGCCGGCGATAGACTGCCCGATGATCTCGATACGGCCGGCATCCTGAAACTGGCCGTCGGCGCCTGAGGGTCGTGAACGCTCGACCGTGAGCGAGGCGTCCTGACGTAAACGCCGTGAAGGTCGTGAAGAACGCGCCACGGATGGCAGGAAACCCCCTGCGGTTTCCTGTCATGCGTCCCTAGGGTGCATTCCCCTCGGCGTCGTCATCGGACGCGAACCGTTTGGCCAGGCCATCGATGAATTGCCGCTGCGTGAAGCTCAGCCCCGCGTCGCGCCGATAGGTCACGCCGATGTGTCGTCGGTTGTCCGGCAACGTCACCGGCACGCGCACGAGCCCCGGCGGCAGTTCGCGTACCTTGCGCGGCGAATACAGCAATAACGCCAGACTCTGACTCTCGCGTACCATGCTTTCAGCGAGATGGAAGGTCACGATCTCGCAGGTCTGCACCGGCGGCGTCTTCCCCATGCCCAGGAAAAGCCGCTCGAAATAGGCCCGTATCGGCGTCCCCGCCGGCGCCACGATCCAGGTTTGACGTGCCAGATCTTCCATCGACACGGATCGCACGGCGCAAGGGTGATCCGAGCGTGCCAGCACCGTAATGGCTTCTTCCGCCAGTGGTAACTCTGCCAGCTCATCGTCCTCCCCGAGTTCGCGCAACAAGCCGACGACCAGGTCGATTTCCCCGCAGCGCAGGGCATCCGTCAGCATGACGTAGCTGCCGGTCACGGCCGACAGGCGCAGTTGAGGATACGCCACCAGCAAGTCGCCGAAGGCCTGGGCAACGCGTTCCTGCTCGCAGAACGGTGTCATTCCCACCGCCAGGCGCCCCGTCACCTCGCCGGCCAGATGCCCCAGGCGCTCCTGCAGCGGTTGCATCCGGGCGCACATGCGATCGCGCAACGCCACGAGCCTCTCCGCCAGAGGCTCGGCACGCAGTCCCTCTCCCGAGCGCTGGAACAACGGGCTCCCCAGCCTGACCGAGATGGCGCCCAGAGTACGGCTGACGCTCGACTGGGACGTCCGCAACCACTTGGCCGCCGTTGTCGTCTTCCCCGTGTGCACTACCGCCGCCACGCATGCCAGATCGCGCCAGCGCAAATCCAGCGGCAGTGGCAATCGGGTCAACCCCGCCGCCATCAACGCATCACGCTCGTGCAGCAACTCGGCCATCACCTGCGTGCAATGCTGGCGGACGATTTCCCCTTCCGGCGTCGGTTCCGCCCCGCCCCAGCCGCGCTGAAACAGGCGGATCGCCAGTACCGATTCGGCCCGATGAATGGTACGCGACAGACTGCTTTGGCTGATGTTCAGTCTTCGCGCAGCCGATGAAAAACCCCGCTGCTCGGCCACCGCCAGGATGGCACGAATTTCACGAAGGGAAAGACCTGGCGATACCGTGTCATGCGACATTATCGAGACTCTTGGCAGCCGATTTTGACTATATCAAAGATGCAAAGCGCTATTTCATTTCCGCATGAGACGCCCTCTCTTTTTTCCCCTAACGTCAAGAAAGACGACGTGGATCAGCAGCAAAAAGAGGCAACAACATGCATGGCCAACATCAAGCCGCAGTGGTTCTCGAGCGTCGACCGCTGACCGAGCGCATCTGCGAAATCACGCTGGGCAAGGCCGATGGAACCGCATTGCCCGCCCCCCGTGCCGGTGCGCATGTCGAGCTTCGCTTTGGCGGCAAGGATGGCCGGTTCTTGCGGCATTATTCGCTTCTCGGTCCGCTCGACCTCACCAGTTCCCACGAGCCTTTCTGGCGCATTGCCGTGCAGCGCGAGAACCGCCGCCGAGGGTCCGATTACATCCATCGGCATGTCACCCCGGGCACCTCTGTGCTGATATCCCCCGCCCTCAGCCCCTTTCGGCTGACCGCCGATGACGGCCCCGTTCTACTCATCGCGGGCGGTATCGGCATCACCGCGATTCTGCCCATGCTGCGCGCCTGCGTGATGCGCCGTCGCGAGGTTCGCATGCTCTACATCGGCCGCAGCCGTGCCGCCATGGCCTATGTCGAGGACGTCGAGGCGCTGGGCGGCGACGCCGTCACCGTGCACGACGCGACATCATCCCGTGGCCGGCCGGACCTGGAGGCATTGCTCGCCCGGCAGCCCGCCGATACCACAGCGTACGTATGCGGCCCCCCGGCGTTGATCGAGGGCACCCGACAGGCGGCACAACGACTGGGATGGCCGGCGGAGCGCGTGCGTCATGAAGTCTTCAACCCTGCCCACAAGGAAGAAGATCAAGCCGTCACGGTACATACCCGGGGGGCGAGCGTTCACGTCTCGCCCGGCCACACCCTGCTGGAGGCACTCGAAGCGGCCGGTGTCGAGACCTTCTCGGACTGCCGGCGCGGAGAATGCGGTCTGTGCATCACGCCAGTCAGCAGCGTCGAAGGCGATATCGACCATCGCGACCGCTTTCTCACTGCCGACCAGAAACGCGGCAACCGGCAAATCGCCCTGTGCTGCTCTCGTCCTCGCTCGACGTCGATCGAGCTTGATCTCTAGATGACAAAAAGCAATAAAGGAGGCCATCGTCATGTCCCATGCCAATCAAGCGATACCGCTCGATGAAGAAGCCATTTTCGACGCCATGCCCATGGAGGAAGAGGGCCAGTTCGCCAACCATGCCACGCCCTTGATCCGCAACTGCTGGTATGTGTGTGCACGTCGCGATGAAGTGGGCCGCACGCCCATTTCACGCCGTCTGCTCGATACGGATGTGGTCATGTATCGCACCCGGGACGGCCGTCCGGTGGCCATGCACAACCGCTGCCCTCACCGTGCTTTTCCGCTGGCGAAGGGCCACGTGGAGGGCGATCGACTGGTGTGTGGGTATCACGGCATGCAATTCGAGCCCGACGGGCTTTGCGCGCACCTGCCCGCGATCTCCCATGTACCCGCCAATGCCTGCGTGCAGACCTACCCCATCGCCGACCGCGGCCCGTTGACCTGGATCTGGATGGGCGATGCCAACCTCGCCGACGAGGCACTGATTCCCGAACTGCCCTGGCTGGCCTCCTCCGAGTGGGGCAGCGTGACCGGCGATTTTCATATCAAGGCTGACTATGTCTCGATGCATGAAAACCTCATCGACCAGACCCACTTTCCCTTCCTGCATCCAGGCACGGTGGGCACCCCCGAGTACGCGCGGGCCAGCATGAACGCCACCACCGAGGGCGATCAGGTGCTGATTCATCGTCGACTGGACAACGCGCCGCCTCCGGGCATTTACGGAAAACCGGCCGATATCATGCACAAGAACGTCGACCGCACCTCCGAGGCACGCTTCGTCTCTCCTGCCGTTCACATGGCCCACGCCAGGATCTTCGATCCACAACCGGAGCCCGGAAAGCCCTCGGTTTATGGCTACTACATCACGCATTGCTTCACGCCCGAGTCCAACCATTCCATCCACTACTGGTGGTTCAATTCTCGCGACTATGGCATCGACGACACCGACATCGATGCCTTCATGTACGAGGCCAGCATGCAAGCCTATTACGAGGACGTGGAAGCGCTGGAATGGATCATGGACGTCGTGCTGACCGACAACGAAGCCCAGCAATTCGAGTTGAGCTTCGCGCCCGACAAACCCGGCCTGATGGCCCGGCGAATCATGCACCGCCTGGCGATGTCGGAGCGCGGTTGACACATCATCTCTTCGGCAAAACACCATTTATTGCCGAGCGTCGCCGAAAGGACTGGGTAGCCGCTACCCAGTCCTTTTCGTATTCACCCTGGCGATTTTCACATCGGCATCGTCACGCCGCGCCAAGCAGCCCATGCGGATCCAGCACGAATTTGCTGGCCACGCCGGAGTCGAACTGCTGATAGCCCTGCGGTGCATCTTCCAGGGAAATGACCTGGGCGTTGACGATCTCGGCGATATTGAGCCGCCCGTGCAGGATCGCCTGCATCAACTGGCGATTGTATTGCACCACCGGCGTCTGCCCGGTATGGAAGGAATGTCCCTTGGCCCAGCCCAGGCCGAAGCGCAGGCTGAGATTGCCGCTCTGGGCCGCCTTCTCGGCGGCACCGGGATCCTCGGTGACATAGAGCCCGGGGATGCCGATCGAGCCGGCTTCACGAGTCACTTCCATCATCTGGTTGAGCACCACCGCCGGCTGTTCCTTGCCGCCATGGCCCACGGCCTCGAAGCCCACGGCGTCGATGGCACTGTCGACCTTCGGCTCGCCCACCACGGCGGCGATCATCTCGCCCAGGCGATCGTGACGGCTCAAGTCGATGGGCTCGAAGCCCATCTTGCGGGCATGTTCCAGGCGCTGCTGGTTGAAGTCCCCGATCATGACCACCGCGGCCCCCAGCAGGTGCGCCGATGCCGCCGCGGCAAGCCCGACCGGGCCGGCCCCTGCCACATAGACCGTCGAGCCCGCACCCACCTTGGCATTCAAGGCACCATGGAAGCCGGTCGGCAGGATATCGCTCAGCATCGTCAGGTCGCGGATCCTGTCCATCGCCTGATCGCGATCCGGAAACTTGAGCAAGTTGAAGTCGGCATACGGCACCATGACATAGTGCGCCTGACCACCGACCCAGCCGCCCATGTCGACGTAGCCGTACGCCCCGCCGGCACGCTCGTCGTTGACGTGCAGACACAGCCCGGTGTGGCCTTCCTTGCAGGTCCGGCAGCGACCGCACGCGACGTTGAACGGCACCGAGACCAGGTCCCCGATGTCGAGAAACTCGACATCCTTGCCCTTCTCGATGACCTCGCCGGTGATCTCGTGACCCAGCACCATGCCCGCCGGCGCCGTCGTGCGGCCACGCACCATGTGCTGGTCGGAACCGCAGATATTGGTGGAAACCACCTTGAGGATCACCCCATGTTCAATGGCCTTGCCACTGGGCGCTTGCATCTTGGGGTAAGCAATGTCCTGAACCTCGACCTTGCCGGGCCCGGTATAGACGACACCACGATTATTAGCCATCTTCGACCTCTCCTGCTGAGAATGGGCCGATACCGCACCCGGTATCGGCATAGCGGGACCGGCGCCCACCTGACGCATGGCACCTAGTCCATCATCGTATCGGGAAGAAACAGCACGATATCGGGAAAGACGATCAACAGCCCGATGGCCGCGATCATCACCAGCCAGAACGGCATGACACCCTTGAAGATGTCGCGCAGCGGCACGTTGGGTGCCACGGACTTGACGATGAAGACGTTCACGCCCACCGGCGGGCTGATGAGCCCCATTTCCAGTGTCAGTACCACCAGCACGCCGAACCAGATGGGATCGAAACCCAGCTGGGTGATGACCGGGAAGAAGATCGGCATGGTCAGCACCAGCATCGCGAACCCTTCCAGGAAGCAGCCCAGCACCAGGTAGCAGGCCAGTATCAACAGCAGGACGCCATACGGCCCGATATCCAGAGCCATCAGGAAATCGCCCAGGGCCTGCGGGATATGGCTCAAGGCCAGAAAGGGGTTGAGCATGTGCGCGGCGATCAGAATCAGCATCACGGTCGCCGTGGTGGTGATGGAGCTTTGTGCCGCCCGCCAGAAGGAAGCCAGGGTCAGCTTGCGCATGGCGGCACCGAACAGGATCGTCAGGCCGGCGCCCACGGCGGCGGCTTCCACGGGAGAGAAGATGCCCGAGTAAATGCCGCCGATCGTCAGCAGGATGATGATCAGGATCGGCATCGCGCCCAGCAGCCCCTGCTGCTTCTCGCGCCATGACGTCTTGGGACCGGAGGGCGCGAGAACCGGCTTGATGGTGGCCAGCAGCATGATCAGGAGCACGAACAGCAGACACAGCATGATCCCGGGCAACACGCCCGCCAGGAACAGGCGGCCGATGGACTGCTGCGTCAAGATGGCGTAGATCACGAAGCCGGTGGAAGGAGGAATGAGGATCCCCAGCGTCCCCCCGGCCGCCACCGAGCCCGTGGACAGCTTGGCGCTGTAGTTGAAACGCTCCATCTCGCTGAGCGAGACGCGCCCCATGGTCAGTGCCGATGCCACGGAGGAGCCGCAGAGCGCGGCGAAGCCGGCACACCCCACCACCGTGGCCGACGCCAGACCGCCCCGCACCGAGCCGATGAGCGCATAGGCGGCATCATAAAGCTTGCGGCTCATGCCCGCCTCGGTGGCGATATTGCCCATCAAGATGAACAAGGGAATGACGATCAGCTCGGCGTTCGAGGCGATCGTAAAGGTTTCGCTGGCCAACAGGCTCAAGGCGGAATTGAGGCTGTCGAGCACGGTGATTCCCCCGAAGCCCACCACGAAGATCGCGAAGGCCACGGGAATTCGCAGTACCAGAAGCGCCAACAGCGCCAGGATGCCCAGGGCACCCACCAGCTCGGTACTCATAAGTCCTCTTCCTTTTGCAAAGACGCGTGCCGGTGGGATGACGTCAATGACGTCGAAACGATGCGCGCCAGCATGGAAAGTGCCGTCAAGAAGGCAAAGAACGCCACGATGTATTGGAACGGTGCCTTGGGGATCGCGATGATGTTGGTGCTCAGGTTGAGCAGCTTCGACATTTCCGCCGCGCCGAGCATCGTGTAGCCGATCGCCGTGAAGATGGCACACCCCAGGACCCAGCCCGCCATATCCAGCCAACGATTCATCCGCGCGGGAAACTTGTCTTCGAAGATATCCACGGCGATGTTGCCGCCCTGCCGGTCACAGAGGGCCATGCCACCGAACACGATGATGACCATGGTCATTTGCGACAGGTCCTGACCGCCCGGCAAGGGGGCGCCGAACAGGCGCCCCGTGACATCGATCAAGGTCACCGATACCGCAAAGATCAGCGCCAGGGTGCCGAGGATGCTGGACAGGTTCACCAGCCCATCCAGCGTGCGGGTCACCCGCGTGCGAAAGCGACTCATCGGGAATTCACTCCCCACGCATGGCGTCTAGCACGTCATTGGTGCCCTTTTCCGCCAGACGCTGCTCGCGGAAGTCATCAGCAATGCGCTCGAACGCGGCGATTTCTTCCGGGTCAAGCTCGATCACCTCGTTGTCGGCATCCTCGCGAATGGCCTTCAGGGTTTCGTTGGCACGCGCATTCCAGCCTTGCTCCCCGCTGCGGGAGAGTTTTTCGCCACTGTTGTCGTCGATGGCTTGCTGGAATTCGGCGGAAAGGCTGTCGTATTTGTTCTGATTCATGGCCAGATAAAACATGATGTGGCCCAGGGGAGCCCCCACCGAATAGACATTGGCCACTTCATCGAGCTTGAAGTCGTTGACGGCACTGGCGCCGGTCACCAGGCCATCGATGAGACCGGTTTGCAGCGAGTTGTAAATCTCGCCGGCGGGCATTTGCACGGGCGTGCCGCCGTAGGCATCGATCAGCGCCGCCGTCATTTCTCCCGAGACACGAATCTTGAGTCCTTCGAGATCTTCGGGCGTGCGGATTTCTTCATCTTTCATAATGAAAATGTTCGGCTCGCTGACCCAGAGCGCCAGCGGCTTGGTGCCGGGAAACTCACTCTTCAACTGGTCTTCATAGGCATTCCAGAGCATGTCGTAGCCATGCATGTCGTCGGGAATGGCACCGGGCATTTCCACGACCATCGATTTCTTGAATTGCGACGAGGTGTACCCCGGCAATCCCCAGACGATGTCCGCCACCCCTTGCAGCACGCGCGGGTATTGTTCCGTGGGGCCGGAACCCAGCTCGCCTCCTGGATAGACCTTGATTTCCAGCTCTCCGTTCGTCTGCTTCTCGACACCCTCCTTGAGGGGATAAACGACGGCACTGTTGACGACATGCGCCGGCGATACGAAGTGTGCGAGCTTCAAGGTTTCAGCGGCGCTCACGCCGGCATTGGCGGCCAGTGCCACGCCAGCGGTCAGGGTTAATAGGGCACGGCTTTTTAACGTTTTCATTCCGGCGTCTCCCGACTTTTATTAAACTTTCGTCTTATTTTATTCTCCGTTTTCCCACGAGAATGCATAAAGAAACGGAGCCTGAAAGCACCGTACCCGGCCCTCAGTCACGGCAACAAATTCAAATCGCGTGCTTGGGTATACGTTTTTGCTATCCCGGTCACGCCCGGGTAGCCGAGGAAGGGTCGGCCATGCGCTCCCCAAGCGTCAGCAAGATGTCCTTGAGGACTTTCAAGGCCTGGGTCGGGGAGTCGTCGGCACGTGTGGTGATGCCGATCGGACGGAGCGTGCCCGTCAGCTTGATGGGAAGCAGCGCCAGCTGGCCGCTCTGGACTTCGAAGAACACCTGATGGGGCGAGACCAGCGTCACGCGGTCGCTGTCGAGCAGCAGGGTGCGAATCGTGCTGAGATTGCCGGACTCCACCACGACCGAAGGCGGCTGCAGGCCGGCACTGCGAAACTCCTGCTCGAAACTCACGCGCGCCGGCGTGCCCTGCCGGGGGGCGATCCATTGCGCATCGAGCAGATCGCTCAATTGCAGCGCGGCGTGCTTCATCAGGGGATGCCCTTGGCGTGCCGCGACGGCGAGGCGGTCATGGAAGAGACGTTGCTGATGCGTGTCCTCGCTGGTACCCGCCTGACGCAGCGCACCGATGAGGATATCGATCTCGCCATGACGCAGCGACTCGAACAGGGCGTCGTAGGTGCCCTCGATGATCGTCACGTTCAGGCCCGGCAATTCACGCAACAAGGCATCCACGGCATGTGGCACCAGTAGCGAGCTGGAAAGCGGCAAGGTACCGATCACCACGCGACCCCGCACCTCGCCCTGCCAGGCGGAGAGGTCATCGCTGACTAGGGACAGCTCGCGCAAGGCCATCTTGGCATGACGAATCAGCACCGCACCGCCATCGGTGGCCAGCATGCCGCGTTGCGTGCGCAGGAACAGCGCGATGCCCAGCAGGCGTTCCAGGTCGCGCAGATTGCCACTGACCGCCGGCTGGGTCAGCCCCAGGCGTTTGGCCGCCAGGGGCTCGTTATGCAGGTCGGCGACGGCCACCAGCACCGTCAACTGACGATGCGACAAGCGTTGCGGGAGGCGCTCGAAATTGCCCTCGGGGTGCAGACGTGCCAGCGCGGTCTCGGCCTCGATCAATTGCTGCAAGGCACGCCGGAAGCGATGCAGGACTATCTTCCCCGCCGTGGTGCATAACATGCCGCTGCGATGGCGCTCGAACAGCGCCAGGCCGAGCTCCTTTTCCAGGTCACGCACCGCCCGTGTCACGGCGGGTTGCGACAGATGCAATGCCTCGGCCGCCCGCATCACGCTGCCCGCCTCGGCCACGGCGATGACCGCACGCAAGCGCCGCATGTTGGGTGCGTAATCGAATGCCTCGCGATGCAGTTCGGTCATGGCTGACCTCTTCGACATGAATCTGCGTCCAGCATGCCGCATGGCGGCGCCGCGCGATATGCCATAAAGGGAGCATGGCCAACCGCGCCGTGGCGGGGATCGGCGCATAAGCAAAACGCATATTGACGCCAGCGAAAAACATTATTCGCGTTTCGGGCAAGCTGACAGGATGAAACCATCGTCTTCAACGGTAGGTTATCGCTCATGACTGTCGCGTCTTCTTCTCCCGCTGGCCTGGTGGTCAGCGCACACTCGGCGGATTTCGTATGGCGGGCCGGTGGTGCCATCGCCCTGCACGCCCGGCAGGGCTATGCCATGCATATCGTCTGCCTGTCGTTCGGCGAACGGGGCGAATCCGCCAAGCTGTGGCGCCAGGGCAACATGAGCGAGGAAAAGGTCAAGGCGGCCCGCCGCGAGGAAGCCGAAGCGGCCGCCGCGGCCCTGGGGGCCAGCGTCGAGTTCTTCGATATCGGCGACTACCCCATGCGCGCCGACAAGGAAACGCTGTTCCGGCTCGTCGAGGTCTATCGCCGCGTGCAGCCCGAGTTCGTGCTCACGCATTCGCTCAAGGATCCCTACAACTACGATCACCCGCTTGCCACCGACCTCGCCCAGGAAGCTCGCATCATCGCCCAGGCGGAAGGCCACAATCCCGGCGAGACCATCGTCGGCGCCCCGCCCGTCTACTGCTTCGAGCCGCACCAGCCGGAGCAATGCCAGTGGCGCCCCGACGTGCTGCTCGACATCACCGAGGTGTGGGACGACAAGTACCGCGCGATTCAGTGCATGGCCGGCCAGGAACACCTGTGGGAATACTACACCCGCGTCGCCCTGCAGCGTGGCGTGCAGGCCAAGCGCAACATCGGCATCACCGCGAACAAGAACATCCAGTATGCCGAGGGCTATCAAAGCATCTTTCCCCGCGTCACGGAGAATCTGGCATGACGACCTCGCTGGAAACGCCCGGTATCGTCGTACGCGACATTCCCCGGGCCAAGCGCGAACACATCGATGCCCTCGGCGAAGAGGGCGTCGCCACCGTGCATGAAGCCCAGGGCCGCAAGGGACTGCTCGACCCCGCGATCCGCCCCATTCAGCAGGATCGCGGCATCAGCGGCTCGGCGGTGACCGTGCTGGTCTCGCCCGGCGACAACTGGATGTTCCACGTCGCCGTGGAGCAGTGCCAGCCCGGCGACATCCTCGTGGTGGCCACGCGCTCGCCCTGTGTCGACGGCTATTTCGGCGATCTGCTGGCCACCTCGCTGCAGGCCCGCGGCGTGCGCGGCCTGGTCCTCGACGGCGGCGTGCGCGACACTCGCATCCTGCGCGAAATGGGCTTCGCCGTCTGGTCGCGCGCCGTGCATGCCCAGGGCACCGTCAAGGAGACCCTGGGCTCGGTGAACATTCCCGTCGTCTGCGCCGGCCAGTGGGTCAACCCCGGCGATATCATCGTCGCCGACGACGACGGCGTGGTCGTGGTGCGTCGCGACGAGGCCGACGGCGTGGTCGCCGCCAGCCGCAAGCGCGCCGCCGCCGAGGAAGACAAGCGCGTGCGCCTGGCCAATGGCGAACTGGGCCTCGACATCTACGACATGCGCCAGCGACTGTCCGACAAGGGGCTGACCTATTACGACGACCCGCAGGCGCTGGCACGTGCCATGGAGTCCTCGTCATGAGCCAGACGCGCATCCCGTGTCTGCAGATGCGCGGCGGCACCTCGAAGGGGCTGTACTTCCTCGCCGAGGACCTCCCCCGCGACACCGCCCGGCGCGATGCGGTATTGCTCGCCGCGATGGGCTCGCCCGATGCGCGTCAGATCGACGGCCTGGGCGGGGCGACCTCGCTGACCAGCAAGGTCGCAATCGTCGACCGTCCGACCCGGGACGACGTGGATGTGGATTATCTTTTCGCCCAGGTCGTCGTCGACGCCCCGCGCGTCGACTATGGCCAGAACTGCGGCAACATCCTCGCCGGCGTCGGCCCCTTCGCCATCGAGCGCGGCTGGGTGACGGCATGCGACGGCACGACGCCGGTACGCGTGCACATGGTCAACACCGGCCAGGTGGCGATCATCCATGTCCCGACCCCCGGCGGTAGCGTCGCGTACGCCGGCGACGCCCAGATTTCCGGCGTGCCGGGCAGCGCCGCCCCCTTGATCGTCGAATTCCAGGATACCGCCGGCTCGAGCTGTGGCGCCCTGCTGCCCACCGGCCACCCCCGCGACACCGTCGAAGGCATCGACGTGACCTGTCTCGACAACGGCATGCCGGTGGTCCTGCTGCGTGCCGAAGATCTCGGCGTCAGCGGTCACGAAAGCTGCGCCGACCTGGAGGCCAATACCGCGCTGCGTGAACGCCTCGAACGCATCCGCCTGGCGGTGGGGCCGCGCATGAATCTGGGCGACGTCAGCGAACGCACCGTGCCCAAGATGACCCTCATCGCCGCGCCTCGGCATGGCGGCAGCCTCGCCACGCGCTCGTTCATTCCGCATCGCTGCCACGAGGCCATCGGCGTACTCGGTGCGGTCAGCGTGGCCAGCGGCTGCCTGGTACCGGGCACCGTGGCCGACGGGCTGGCGGTGCTGAACGAGGGACCGACACAGCGCCTGTCGATCGAGCACCCGACCGGCGAGTTCACCGTCGAGTTGACCCGTGACGCGGACGGCGAGATCGTCCGCGCGGGACTGCTGCGCACCGCCCGACTGCTCTTCGAAGGCCACTTGCATGTGCCGCGTGCCGTCTGGAATGGCGACACCGCGGCCCACTCCAACGGAGCCGCTTCATGACATCCGTACCGCTATTGCCGCTGCCGGGCCTGCTGTGCGACGACGCCGTCTGGACCGAGGTGCGCGAACATCTCGTCGCCCCTACGCTGCCCACGCCCGACTACGGCATGGCCGATTCCATCGGTGCCATGGCCGACATTGCCTTGCAAGACGCGCCCGAGCGATTCATCGCGGTGGGCCATTCCATGGGCGGCCGCGTCGCCCTCGAGATCCAGCGACGCGCACCGCAGCGTCTCGCGGGCCTGGCGCTGCTGGATACCGGCTTCCGCGGTCGGGCGGCGGGAGAAGCGGGCCAGCGCGAACGCGAAAACCGTCACGCGCTGCTGGCCAAGGCCCGCCAGGACGGGATGCGCGCGATGGGCGGCACCTGGCTGCAAGGCATGGTGCACCCCGAACGGCTCGACGACGAAACACTCGTCGAGGCGATCCTGGCGATGATCGAGCGCAAGGATCCCGACACCTTCGCCGCCCAGATCGACGCACTGCTGGCCCGTCCGGACGCTACCGAGCAACTGGCCGGCATCGCCTGCCCAACCCTGCTGCTGTGCGGACGCCAGGATGCCTGGAGTCCGCTGGAACGCCACGAGGAAATGGCGGGGCTGATTCCCGGCAGCCGTCTCGAGGTCATCGAGGAGGCCGGCCACATGAGTCCCATGGAGCGCCCCGCCGCCGTCGCCCGGGCGCTCGACCACTGGAGAAACCACGCATGACCGCCTTGTCCCACGAAGCCCGAGCGGCCATCGAACAGGCCTGCACCCACCTGGTCCTCGATGCCGCCGCCGCCACCGACCGTCAGGACTATGCCGGCCTCGTGGCGCTTTTCACGCCGGACGGCCAGTTGTTTCGGCCCACCGCTCCCGAGGAACCGCTCGCCGGGCGCGACGCGATCCTGGCAAGCTACCAGGCACGCCCGGCACAGCGCATCACGCGGCATTTCTGCAGCAACATCCGTGTCCAGGTGGAAAGCGCCGAGCGCGCGCGGATCAGCACCTACGTGCAAGTCTTCGCCGCCGATACCCAGCACGCGCCGGATGGCCACTTCGGCTGGCCGTTGGCGGGGCGCACCATGATCGGTGAATTCGACGACCTGTGCGTCCTCGATCAGGGTGCCTGGCGCTTTGCCGAGCGCCACGCACGTTTCGTCATGCATCGCGATGGCTGACGCCATGCGTCACCTCACCAGCCACCACACAATAGAAAAGGAAAAACACGCCATGTCGGATGCACAAGAGCGCTGGGGAATTCCCGGCACCTATGTCTTCGACCTTGCGCTCTCGCGACAAGGGTATGCCATCAACAAGATGTGCAACTCGCTCAAGTTCGACGAGAACCGCGAGGCCTTCAAGGCCGACGAAGAAGCCTACATGGAACGCTACGGCCTGTCGGAAGAACAGAAACAGGCCGTTCGCGAGCGTGACTGGCTGCGCCTGACCCAGCTCGGCGGCAACCTGTTCTTCTTCCTCAAGCTCGGCGCCACCCTGGGCTACGGCCTCTACACCATCGGCGCGCAGATGCGCGGCGAGAGCTACGAACAGTTCATGTCCACCCGCAACGTGCCAGGAGCAACCTGATGGGCAAGATCGTCGCCGGTATCGGCTCCTCCCATGTGCCCTCCATCGGGCGCGCCTATGACCAGAAAAAACAGGCCGACCCCGCCTGGCAGCCCCTCTTCGACGGTTACGAGCCCGTCAAGCGCTGGCTGGCGGAGGAGGTCAAGGCCGATGTCGTCATCCTGGTCTACAACGATCATGGCACCGAGTTCTTTCTCGACCGCTATCCCACCTTCGCGCTGGGTGTGGCCGACAGCTACGAAGTGGCCGACGAAGGCTACGGCAAGCGCCCCTTGCCGGACTTCCCCGGGGATGCCGCCTTTTCCGAGCATCTCGCCAACCACCTGGTCGCCGACGAGTTCGACCTGACCCTGTGCCAGGAAATGGCCCTGGACCATGGCTTCCTCACCGCCATGCCCCTGCTCTGGGATCACGACGACACCGCCTGGCCGGTCAAGGTCGTGCCGCTGCTGGTCAACGTCATCCAGCACCCTCTGCCCACCGGCCAGCGCTGCTTCAAGCTGGGCGAGGCCATTCGGCGCGCCGTCGAGGCCTACCCCGAGGACACGCGCGTCGTGGTGGTCGGCACCGGCGGCCTCTCGCACCAGCTCAACGGCGAGCGTTTCGGACACATCAACGAAGAGTGGGACAAGCAGTGGCTGCAGCGCATTCAGGACGAACCCCGCGAGCTTGCTGCCCTGTCGCACAAGGAAGTGATGACGGCGGCCGGTGCCGAGGGCGGTGAAGTCATCATGTGGTTCGTGATGCGCGGCGCCATGACCGAACGCGTCGAGGAAGTTCACCGCTTCTACTACGCCCCGATGACCACGGGCATCGGCCTGCTCGCGCTCAACAACAGCGACTGACCTTCCGCTCTCGCACGAGGTATCGAAGATGGCACGTATCATCGGCGGACTCGCCGTTTCCCACACCCCGACCATCGGCTTCGCCGTCGACCATGAAAAACAGCAGGAGGCCGCCTGGGCGCCGATCTTCGAAAGCTTCGCGCCAATGACGCAGTGGCTGCAGGACAAGCGCCCCGACGTGCTTTTCTACATCTTCAACGACCACGTGACGTCGTTTTTCTTCGACCACTACTCTGCCTTCGCGCTGGGGGTCGACGACCATTACGCGGTCGCCGACGAAGGCGGCGGACCGCGTGACCTGCCCGCCATCGGCGGACACGCGGCGCTCTCGCGGCATATCGGCGAGAGCCTGATGGCCGACGAGTTCGACATGGCGTTCTTTCAGGACAAGCCGCTCGATCACGGGCTGTTCTCGCCGATGTCGGCCCTGCTGCCGTTCGAGGAGGGCTGGCCGGTCGAGGTCGTGCCCCTGCAGGTGGGCGTCCTGCAATTCCCGATCCCCAGCGCGGCGCGTTGCTACAAACTGGGGCAGGCGCTGCGCCGTGCCATCGAAAGCTATCCGGAGGATCTCGACGTCGCCATCGTCGCTACCGGCGGCGTCTCGCACCAGGTACACGGCGAGCGCGCCGGGTTCAACAATCCAGAGTGGGATGCGCAATTCCTCGATCTGCTGGTCGACGATCCACAGCAGCTCACCCAGATGACCCAGGCGGAGTTCGCTACCCTGGGCGGCCTGGAAGGCTCGGAAGTGATCACCTACCTGATCATGCGCGGCGCGTTGTCCCACACCGTGATCAAGCGCCACCAGGATTATTACCTACCGTCGATGACCGGCATCGCCACGTTGATTCTCGAGAATCAGGCGCGGCCCAACCCCGTCGACCTGAGCGAGCGCTACCGCCAGCACAGCCGCCATCAGCAGGAAGGCATCGAGGCACTGGAAGGCACTTACCCATTCACCCTCGAGCGCAGCCGCAAAGGCTATCGCATCAACCGTTTCCTGCATCGCCTGATCGAGCCCGACTGGCGCGAGCGCTTTCTCGCCGACCCTGAAGCGTTGTTCGACGAGGCGGCTCTCAGCGAGGAGGAACGCCGCTTGATCCGCGAGCGCGATTGGCGGGGCATGATCCATTACGGCGTCATCTTCTTCCTGCTGGAGAAGCTCGGTGCCGTCATCGGCACGTCCAATCTCCATATCTACGCCGCCATGCGCGGCGAGAGCCTGGAGGAGTTCCAGAAGACCCGCAATCAACAGGTCACCTACTCGGTGGCCCGCCGCCAGGGTTCCGGTGACGCATCCTCTGCCGAGACTTGATAAGCTGTCGCTTTATTTCACCACCCCCCGGGAACGTTCGATGGTTCACAAAAAGGCAATTGCGTATTCCGTCTCATTCGCCGCGTTCCTGGGCCCTTTTACGCAAACCGTCTACGTACCCATTCTCCCCGAGCTGCAGGACACCCTGGCCACCAGCCAACTGCTGATCAATGCCAGCATCTCGGTGTTCACCTTCATCATCGCCTTCATGCAGATTCTCTACGGTCCGCTGACCGACACCTGGGGGCGCAAGAAGGTGCTGCTGCCCGGCATCGCCCTCTATGTCGGGGCCTCGATCGGCTGCTTCTACGCCGACCACATCGCGTCATTGCTCTTCTTTCGCGTGTTCCAGGCGGTGGGCATCGCGACGGGGTCGGTGGTCGCCGTGACCGTGATCGGCGACCTTTTCCGAGACGAGGAGCGCCTCAAGGCCATGGGGACCTTTCAGACGATGGTCGCCCTCGGCCCCGTCATCGGCCCGGTGGCGGGGGGCTTCATCGCCGACCAGCTGGATTATCATTACGTCTTTTTGGCGCTGGCCGTCGCCGGGACGCTGATCGGCATTCTCAATCTGGCATTGCTCCGGGAGACCAAGCCTGCGGGCCCCGCGCGCAGGATCGACATGGCCGAATACGTACGCATCGCGCGCGATCGGCAGGGACTGACCATCGGCATTCTGGGCTTCGTGCAGTTCTACATTTACTACAATTTCCTGGTCTATCTGCCGGTGATTCTCGACCAGGGCTACACGCTCTCCGTGGCCCAGAAGGGGCTGATGTTCTTGCCACTGTCCGTCGCCTTGATGCTGGGAAGCTTCCTGAGCAGTCGTGTCCAGAAACGTCTGTCGACGGAAAGCCTGCTGGTGATCACCGCCTTGTTGTGTGCCGTCGATGTGATGGCTTTTCTCGCGACGTCGATGCATTCGCTGGCGTCGCTCATCACGACCACCTGCCTCTTCGGCTTCCTGCTCGGGCTGTCTCTGCCTGCCCAGACCGCGCTGCTGACGCGCGTCTTCGTCACCCACCGCGCCACCGCGGTGGGGCTCTACAACTTCTTCCGCTTCATGGGCATGGCCAGCGGCCCGTTTCTCGGCGCCCTGCTCTTCGACCTTGGCGGGCTCACGCTGCTGTTCAGCATCGCTGCCCTGCTGTTCCTGCTCATCGCCATGCTCGCCCATCGCAACCTCATGCCCGTCCGCCGCGCCCGGGCATGAGCGCATTGCCAACCACCGGCCATTCACGCCTAGAATGAGGGGATATGGCCCGCGCCTGACGCGGGCGCCGTTCCACGCGAGACGCTCACCGACAACAGGAGTCCTCTCATGTCATTGACGCCGTCCAACATGATCGCGCTGGGCTCACCGCTACCGGCGTTTCGGCTCCCCGATGCCGAGGGCCGGGAGGTCGACAGCGCGGATTTCGCCGGGCGTCCGGTCCTGGTCGCGTTCATCTGCAATCACTGCCCCTTCGTCAAGCACATCGCGGATGCCTTCGCCGATTTCGCCCGCGAGTATCAGGCCAAGGGGCTGGCGGTGGTCGCCATCAACAGCAACGACTTTCACGCCCATCCGGACGACAGCCCCGCGCGCATGCGCGAGGAAATCGACGCGCGCGGCTATACCTTTCACTACCTGGTGGATGAAAGCCAGGATGTCGCCCGCACCTTCGAGGCGGCCTGCACCCCGGATTTCTTTCTCTTCGACCACGAGCACCGGCTGGCCTATCGAGGACAGTTCGACGCCAGCCGCCCCAGCAAGGAGACGCCGGTCACCGGGGAGGACCTGCGCGCCGCCGCCGATGCGGTGCTCGCCGATCGTGCACCGGCAACGCAGCAGACGCCGTCCATGGGCTGCAACATCAAATGGAAGTGAGCGATGTCCAGCATGCGCGGGAACGGATCGCCGAGGCCCTCGCGCCGACACCGTTGTTGCTCGACCAGACGCTGTCCGAGCGTCTGGGACGGCGTGTGTGGCTCAAGGTCGAGTCATTTCAGCACACCGGCTCCTTCAAGGCACGCGGTGCGCTGAACTGGCTGCGCACCGCCAGCGACGAGGAACTCGCCGGCGGGCTGGGCGCCGTGTCCGCCGGCAACCACGCCCTGGCGCTGGCCTGGGCAGCACGCCGGACAGGCGTCCCCGTGACCATCGTGATGCCCGAGAATGCCAGCCCCTTCAAGGTGGAGGGCAGCCGCGCGCTGGGCGCGGAGGTCATCCTGCACGGCGATATCAACGCGGCCTGGGCCTTGATGCATCGATTGGTCGAGGAGCGCGGCCTGACGCTGGTGCATCCCTACGACGATCCGCGCATCATCGCCGGCCAGGGCACGCTGGGCCTCGAGAGTCTCGAGCAGGCGCCGGACGCCCAGGCGATTCTCTGTCCCGTCGGCGGCGGCGGCCTGATCGGGGGCATCGGCGTGGCATCTTCGGCGTGGCGGCCCGAGCTCTCGCTGATCGGCGTGGAGCCCCGCGGAGCGGCGAGCATGGCGCATGCCTGGTCCCAGGGCGGCCCCGCCAGGCTCGACGGTATCGCCAGCTGCGCCAAGAGTCTCGCTGCCGCCATCGTCGGCGAGCACACCTACCCGCTCAGTCGCCGGCACGTCACCGAGCTCGTCGCGGTGGACGAGGACGCCATCCACCGCGCCATGCGCCACTTGCTCTACCAGGCCAAGTTGGTCGTCGAGCCCGGCGCGGCCGTGGGGGTGGCCGCTCTGCTCGAAGGTGGCGCCACGCTGCCCTCGCATGGCGATGTCGTCGTGGTGGTGACCGGTGGCAATCTGGGAGGCGAGGAACTGGCCGAATTCCTGTAGAGCGACGGCCTCATCCCCCGCCCGGCATCATGCGTCGGCGACGCCGCGTCGCATGGCGATTTCCGCGAACGCTTGGTAATCGCGCTCGCTGAAGAAGCACAGTGTCACCCGGAGATCATGGATCGCCAGTGCGTCATGCAGCGTATCGATCACGATGTGAGCGGCATCGTCGAAGGGGTAACCGTAGACGCCGGTGGAAATCGCGGGGAAGGCAATGCGCCGGCACCCCGTCTCGGCCGCCAGCGCCACGGCATTGCGATAGCAATTGGCCAGCAGGTGGGATTTATCGCGCGTCTTGGCGTAGACCGGGCCTACGGTGTGAATGACATAGCGTGCCGGCAGCTCGAATCCCTCGGTCAGCGCGACCTCGCCGTCCGGCAGGCCATCGGGCCAGTGCGTCTCGCGCAGCGCGCGGCAGGCCCGCTTGAGCGCGGGTCCCGCCGCGCGGTAGATGGCGCCATCCACGCCACCGCCGCCCATCAAGGAATGATTGGCCGCGTTGACGATGGCATCGACATCGAGGCGGGTAATGTCGCCGCTCACCACGTCGACACGCCCCGCCCATAGCGTCAGGGACATGAGCCTCTCCTCCTAATAAAGACCCTCGGTTTTAATCGATAACGCGACGCACAAGGAAGCTCTAAGCCTCCTATGCAAAGAGCACATTAGATTGACAAGTCAAGAAGAAGGCAAACATTGAGCAAAAGACTCCAGAGCTTTCTCCCATATCATGGGACGATAAAAATAGTAACCCTGCCCAACCACGCAACCAAACTGCAGTAGCTGATCAGCTGTGGCCTGATTCTCTATCCCCTCAGCAACGATGCCGTAGTCAAAGTGTTTCAAAATCTGAACCAGCCTAAAAACGATAGCACGGCTCCCTGCATCAACCTCCATATCCTTAATGATACTTCGATCAATCTTCACCACGTCGACCGGAATCCGGCGGAGGTAATTAAGATTACTATAACCACTTCCAAAATCGTCCAGGGCAATACGAACCCCTATATCACGAAGGGCCTGCAACACGCTCGCTATTCGATAATCCTCTAACAACTCTTCTGTTTCCAAACACTCAATTTCAAGATACTTGGGGTCGACACCAAACTCACCAAGCATTGACTCGACACAATTAAAAAAAGAATCATCAAACAGATTTGTCGTTGTCACATTAACGGAAATAGTAAGATAACAACCTTTCTCATGAAACCGACTTATTATCCCAAGCGCCTCTCTAACAACCCAGTGCGTCAGGTCATTAACCATATATGTCTGAGCAACAAGGGGGACAAACTCCATTGGAGACAGCTCTCCAAACTCAGGGTGCCTCCACCTCAATAAGGCTTCCAGCCCTACTACTTCACCACTCCTCATATTAATCTTAGGCTGTACCATAAGATACAGCTGCCTATCCTCCAAAGCTTCCGGCAAGCTGTTGATCAACTTCACTTTGCGTTGCTGTGCATTATCAAAGTTGACTTGGTATGCCATAACTGGCTCACGATAGGCTAGCGCTTCATATAATGCACTGAGAGCTCTCCTAAAAGTATCCCTCGGCGCAATGGCCAATGGATCAAAATCATAATATCCGGCACAAACCTGTAGATTGACAGGCAGTGCCGTATTTCCTCCCGCTCCAATACGGAAGTTGAGTGCCGCCACTATATCAATCACCGCCCCCCTCTCCGACTGGGGCACCAATACGGAAAAACGAGAAAGACTTACAGCATAAAGCAAATGACGCTCCGAGAGACAAACTCTCAGAAGATCCGCGATATTTTTTGAAACCTCTTCAACCGCCTCAACCCCATAACTCTTTGCAAGCTCATGATAACCACTAGTGGACACCACTTCTAAAACAATAACTGTTTTTGGAAGCACATGATCTTCATCCTGACGGGCATGAAGCGCGTCTAAATCCCTCATAAGCCTTTGCTGGTTAGGGAGGAATGTCACGGAATCAACAAACCCAACATTATTGCTCGACTCCAGAAGATTGCTAGCAATCACGGAAAAAGCCCTGAGCATCTCAGCTTCTTTGTCGGAGAGTTTCCTAGGCTCATAGTCGATAACACATACGCCACCAATAGCGGCACCTTCCGAGTCAAAAAGCGGCGCGCCCGCATAAAACCTGACATACGGCGCTGAATTAACGAGATCATTGCATTTGAACTCATCATCATCCAGCGCATCTTCTATAATGGTCAGGTCTTTACGCTGAACTGTTCGCCGGCAGAAAGACGATTCCAAAGGCGTAACATCCAACCCAAAATTATACCGTGATTTTATCCATTGCACGTCAGGCCCCAGTAACGTCACCAAGCTGGTAGGCACACCAATGACGCTAGAGGCAAGTTGAGTAAGGCAGTCCAGCGCATGGCTCGGGCCCAGGCGGGACAACCGTGACTCATACATACCCTTTAACTTTTCTTTTTCTTCCGAAGTAAATATTCCCTTAGAGCTCACACGACCTCCATCAACCATGTCAGGTATAGTGCCTTATGCCAAATTTAATGATGTCATATGGCCTTTGTCATTCCTCGCTGCCGGGAGCCGGATGATTGATCACATGTTCCCAAATAATTCGGGACGGTCTTTCTGCCACTGCTTCATTGCACCGCCCGGCGTCTGATGATGCAAGGCTTTTTGATTGATGTGGTGGCTATAAAGCGAACTGTAGCGCTTAAGCGTGGCCTCCAGCTCTTCCCGCAAGTCGAACCGATGCGTATTCAGTACGTCGCTCACGCGGCCATTGAAACGATCCACCATGCTATTGGCCTGTCGCCGGTAAGGTGCGATCAGGCGATGGTCGATGCCATGCTGGTGACAAATCCGATCCCCCGGCGCTTGCCGCTGGGCTTACGCTCCCCGCCCTCCGCACAGCGGTCGGTAAAGGTCTTGCCGTTATCCGTCACCAAGGTACGGTTCCTGAACGGCGGTCGATCGCCACGAAGAGGTAACGCTTGTGGTCTTCATCGGGCATTTGAGGCAGATGCTTGAGTCGATATGAACATAAGCCTGGATCATAGGCTTTGAAGGGCTTGTGAGACGATTACAGAGCCCCTCTCCCTACTTTTCCAAAAGTCGCCAGGCTGTTCAGGTCCCGTCACCTCAAGTGGGTTGCAGTGCTAAGCGGGAGAGGTCGAGTGAAGGCATTCCTCTGCCACGACTAACAAGTCATCGACGCTCAGACGCAGGTAGTCGCGCAGAGCCACCACGGTCTATTCCTGTACGGGAGACGTTGTCGAGAGCAGGTTATGCCGCATGTAGGGTTAGTCGTATTGCGTGCTGCGGTAACGCCACCGGGTAATGGTGGGACCCGAGACATGATAACGACGAGCCAGTTCGCTATCGCTGACCGAGGCGGGTCCCTGCTGGATCTCCCTGGGTATGCGCGGTGTGGTGGTAGCCATCTTATGCAGTTTGATATCCATCTCGCTGCTCCTGGATGAGTTGAGCAATGAGTTCACGCGCTGCCAGCAGAGGATAGCTCCTATGACTTCATCGATCATCCGGACTTTTACAGCTGGAGGCAGGTCTTGCCAGACATGCCAGCCATGTCGCTTTGTGGCCCGAGTCAAGCCTATAATAGACTACCGTCAGCGTTGCAACAGAGGAATGCTAAAGGTTCAAGCCCGGCGACGGTATGATTCGGTTGGGGGATGCCACCAGTCACGGCGGTAAGGTCATCACCGGCCAGAGCACCTACATCGTTCATGGCAAACCGGTCGCCGTCGTCGGTGATAAGGTCACCTGTCCGGTGGATGGTCACGGAGGCGTCTGCACCATTGTCGAAGGCAACCCCACGCTTCGGATCAACGGTAAGCAGGCCGCCTTTCACGGCTGCCACACGTCTTGCGGTGCTACGCTCGTCTCGTCAATGAATGGAAGACACATGATCGGCACCGAGGAGGCGAAGAGCCCTCCTGTTCCCAAGCCCATCTTCTCGCTGACTGCGGCGGCAGCCGGCAAGGTCATGAGCGACGAGACTACAGAGAAAGAGAGTCAAGCGACGATCGCGCCGGGATTCCACGTTGTTCGCGAAGCCGGCTACCGCGATCAGATCAAGCGCGACCTTCTGCCTACACTGTCATCTGACGTCGATGCCATGTTCGAGCGGCCCAACACCCACTTGCCGGACTATGTGCTACCCGGCTCTCTGATCGTGCTTAGCGACCCCGAAAACAAGATGTGCACGGCCGAGGAGCAAACGCTGCAGGACCAGGCCCGGTTAGCACAGCAAACCGTCCAGCAGCTCAAGCCCGAGCAGGCTGACGTCATGATGGTGAACTGGGGTGCAGTAATGGATCTATCGGACGCCATGGGGAGTGCCTCCACGGCAGCCGGCACTTCGGCGGGAACGCTCCAGGCACTCAAATCAACGATGGACGAGACATGGCACGATCTGGCTCAGGCATGGGAATCCGGGAGCCGGAGGGGAGAGCAGATTCTCGAACGTGCGACAGCACCAATAGTGGGTTGGATGGATCGAAAATTCGGGCTCGAGGACAAGCATCGAACGCTCAAGGCCAAGCTCGGCGTTTTGCAGGATAAGGCCGTTCACACCGTAGAACAGGCGATGGCTGGG
This sequence comes from Chromohalobacter israelensis DSM 3043, assembly GCF_000055785.1. Classification (GTDB taxonomy): domain Bacteria; phylum Pseudomonadota; class Gammaproteobacteria; order Pseudomonadales; family Halomonadaceae; genus Chromohalobacter; species Chromohalobacter israelensis. The sequence continues at coordinate 354,479 of NC_007963.1, read as the reverse complement.
TTTGCCGAGTTTCATGTCCCAACGGTAGCGGAGGGAATTCAGAAAGCCGGGAAGTTCGCCCGCACACTGGACGTGACGAACTACGTCGCCATTGGGCTGGATATCATGTCGACGCGGTTGGCCGTCGAACGAGCCTGCAACGATATCAATGCCACCAAGTCCTGCCGGCAGGTTGAGCTTGAAGAGTACATAGGCTTGGGAACAGGTATAGTCGGAGGATCTGCCGGTGCATCCGCAGCTGTCTCAAATGTAGGTCGAGTATGCTTGGCTATCGGTTATCACCCCATGGGACGGCTTGCTTGTACTGTAGTGCTGGTGAGTGGAGGGGCCTATGGTGGATCTACTGCGGGTAAAGAGGTAGGAAGACGTGCAGGTTCAGCCATCTACGAATATTTTCACGAAGAAGGTGGAACGAAGTGAATGACTCACTACTATGGGGAGGATTTTTGATAACGTTCGTCGGCATTGTAACTATCTCAGCCCTATTAGTCGTTGTCGGCGTAATCCTAGCTCCCATGATCATTCACAAGGCAGACAAGGCATTGAGTATTTTGCTCCCGGATAATGAATTGCTCTTCCAGGGGCTTCCTCTTTCATATACTCGGCTGGGTACTTACGGACGAATGTTGCTTCTCAAGGACACTGGCTGGTATCAGAGCCGGGTATTTGACCAGCGTCCAGACCGAGAAAGAGCGATTGCTGAAATGCCCGTCAATTTGCGACGAACCGTAACATGGCTGTACGGTGCCGGATCTCTAATTTGTTTCTTTACTGTGCTATTAATGATTATTTTCCTGCTGCTGGATCGCTAGTTCTCTCTGGGACGCACACGTATGAGCCAGCACGATATCTACGTGACTCTGCTTTTCATAACGGCCGGGTTGGGCGTGCTGGCCTTTCTGCTCGTCATCGTTGGCATGATCCTCGCACCATTAATCATCGAAAAGGTCGACCGAGCGCTGGGGCCGCTGGCATCGGACAAGGAGCTGTTCTTCAAGGGACTGCCACTCTCAGCCCACCGGATGAGCGGCTACGGTCTCAAGGTGCTGAGCCGTAACACCCAGTGGGGCCAACACCGAATCTATCGCGATCGCCCCGATCGAGTTCACGCCGTCGAAAGAGCCCCCGCCTGGATCCTCAACGTGGTGACGTGGATCTACGCCAGCTTCGTGATCGTCGCTCCGATCGCCTTTCTGCTGGCCTTTATCGTGATCAGGCTTCACGACTCTGGATAAGGTGAACAGGCAAAGATGAGCAGTTATTCTTGGGAAACCATTTTCGCCCTGGGCTTTGCCTTGTTCGGTGGCCTGACTTTTTTGCTCGGTCTGGCGTGCATAATTTTGGCCCCCCTTCTGATCAATAAAGCCGATGACCACTTCTCTTGCTTCACACAGCAAGACGAGATCCTCTTCAAGAGCTACCCGGTATCGTTCGCGCGAATGGGCCGCTACGGCCTGATGCTGATGTCGAGGGCCTTTCCCCATGCCTCGGCTCGGAACTTCGATGATCGTCCTGATCGACGACGGGCGATCGAGCAATCGCCTCGATGGCTGCGAATGGTGCTGATGTGGATCTATGGGGGCTTTGGTGTTGTCGCGATCTTTGCCGTGCTGTTCGGCTGTGCAATGAGCTTCACAGGTCGTTAGGATTATTCATGGCCATTTATAACGCCTTGGCTGTCATTGGGACATTCTTTGGAGCGATGGTCTGTCTCCAATCGAGTACGAGCGGCGTTACACACAGATCTTGACGGGTGTCTCGAAGACCTGGGGGCGATTCAGGAGCAGGCAGCCCATTAAACTGACCTGCCCCTCCAAGGGGCATGCTGACTTTGGCTTAAGAAGTTTGTTCATGCCCACGTATCATGATGCGCAGGATCAGACATCGAGCAGTTGGCTCAGAAGTCGAAGAACACCGTCTCCCCTTCGCCCTGCAGCCGGATATCGAAGCGATAGCGCACCTTGCCTTCGCTCTCTTCGCGCTTGGCGATCAAGGTCTGACGGCGCGTGGGGGATTCCACCGCATTGAGCACCGGGCAAGCCGCGTTGGCCTCGGCTTCGTCCTCGAAGTACAGCCGTGTGTGCAATTGCATGTTGATGCCGCGCGCGAACACGGCGAGCGTGACGTGCGGTGCCATCATGCGTCCGTCGCGACGCGCGACCTGGCCCGGCTTGATGGTGTGGAAGCACCACTCGCCATCGTTTTCCACCGTGGTCGCGGTGCGTCCGAAACTGTTGAACGGCGCCTGCAGGTCGAACTCGCACTGATAGTGGCCTTGGGCATCGGCCTGCCAGGCTTCCAGCAAGGCATCGCGCACCAGGTCACCGTTGCCGTCGATGACCCGCCCCACCAGCTCGATGGGCTGTCCCTCGGCCTGCGGCGATGCCAGGCGGTTCCAGATCTCTTCCTCGCGCGGCGGCAGGCCGGCGATATCCAGGGCCAGGCCGATGTGCACGTAGGGACCGGCCGTCTGCGACGCGGTTTCGCGCAGCATGAGCGCGGCGCTGGGCTGGGAATTCGGCTGTTGCATGGTTTACCCCTGATTCTCGAAATAGGTTTGCAGTTCACCGCGAACGACCAGGTCGAAACGGTAGGCCAGGCAATCCATCGAGCGGCTGCGCGCCATGTCGAGACGACCGACCATTGTCTCGACGGCTTCGGGATCGCGCAGGGTCTGCACGATGGGGCACAGCGGAATCAGCGGGTCGCCCTCGAAGTACATCTGGGTAATCAGGCGCGTGGAGATCGACGGCCCCATCACCGAGACGTGTATGTGCGCCGGCCGCCAGCTGTTGATGTCGTTGGGCCAGGGGTACGGGCCGGGCTTGATGGTGCGGAAACGGTACCAGCCCTCGTCGTCGCTCAGGCAGCGCCCCACGCCGCCGAAATTGGGATCGAGCGGTGCCAGGTAGCCATCCTTCTTGTGACGGTAACGGCCGCCGGCGTTGGCCTGCCACATTTCCACCAGGGTATTGGGCACCGGCTTGCCGAACTGATCGACGACGCGTCCGAACAGCAGGATGCGTTCGCCGATGGGCAGCCCCGCCCGTGCCTCGTCGTCGGCACGGAAGTTGAGCAGCAGGTCGTTGTCGTGCGGGCCCATGCGCAGGCGCGTGAAATCCGGGCCGGCGAGCTCCGAGACACTCGGCGTCTGCAGACTGACGTAGGCCTGGCTGGGGGAGCGCGCCACCGTCGTCTTGTAGCCCGGCGCATAGGCCGGGGGGTGCCAGTTACGGTCGCGCTCGACGAAGCGCTTGTTATCGTTGAGAGGCATGCGAGTCTCCTGATCGAAAGGACCGCGGCGCCAGCGAACGCCGCGATGACATGCCTCATTGTCCGCGCTGGGCCCCAGCTGCCAATTGAAATGGCTGCCCGCCCCCATAACCCCAAGGCTATATCGGCCAAAGGTCTATGCGACGAAAGAACGAGCCCTCTCGGCCCCGAGTCACGTTCCCTCGGGGCTGTCCGCGCGCTCGGCGACGCTCGCGTGCAGGCATTCGCGCAGGATCTCGACACCGGCATTGGGCGGCAAAGCGATGTTGGTGCACAGGCCCACCGAGCCGCCGCGCGATTCGAGGCGCACGGGGAGTCGCCGCAGGCGACCCTCGTGCATGTCGTCACGCACGGCATCCAGCGGCGCCACCCAGACGGCATCGCTGCGCATGGCATAGCGACGGCTCAGCGGCAACGACAGGGTTTCCAGCGCGATGCGCGGCGGCGTACCGCCTCGCTCGACCCAGAAGCGCTCGACCTGATCGCGCAGGGTGGTCGACGTCGGCGGAACGATCCAGGGGTAAGCGCCGAGCTCCTCGTCGACCCGCGCCTTGGATGCCAGCAGGGGATGGTCGACGCGCACGGCCAGCACCAGCGGCTCGTAGTACAGATGCTCGAACTGCAGGCCGCGGATTTCGCGCGCTTCGCTCATGCGCCCCGCCACCGCGTCCAGCTCGCCGGCCCGCAGGCGCGACAGCAAGTACGCGCTGGGGCCGGTGACGACGTGCACCCGCAAGGCCGGCGCGCGGCGGTGCAAGCGATGCAGCGCCAGCGGCAGCAGCCCTTCCTCGACGGTCGACAGCGCGCCCATGCGCACCACGGTATCGTGCTGAGCCGCGTCGCGAACCGCTTGAAAGCCCTCCCCGAGGCTGCGCAGCGCCGGGCCCGCGTGGCGCAGCAGCGTCTGTCCCGCGGCGGTCAGCGTGGCCCCCTGCGGGCTGCGCTCGAACAGCGTGGCGTCGAGCATCTCCTCGAGCTCGCGGATCGTCTTGGACATCGCCGGCTGGGTGATGGAGAGCGCCTGCGCCGCCTTGGCCAGGCTCTGCAGACGCGCGACCTCCTGAAACGCCATCAAATGGCGCAGCTTGACGCGAGCGCTCAGCATCGCAGTGTCCTCACGGGTGGCGGGCGCGGACCCGGCGCGTGCGCCGTCATCTCGCGCCTCGCCCGGGTCAGCCTCGATGCATCGAGGATACCAGCCGCCGCGCCGTACCGGCCACGGCGCAGTCCAGCCAAACGATCAGCGGGCGCAGGCACCATCCCGCAGGGACAGCGCCTGCTCGTATACCGCTCGTGCGTTGTCGATGCCGCGTTCCTCCAGGCGTTCGAGGTAGCGCTCGGTACCACGCTTCAAGGGACCTGACCACTGCGGATCGTTCAGGGGGTCCTCGACGTGGTGGATGGTGTCGCCCTGCTCGCGTGCCTGCGCCTTGCCTTCGCTATCGAGTCGATAGAAGACCTCGCCCGCCTTCTCTGCCCAGCCCATGCCGGTATTGGCATCGATGGCCTCGCGTGCTTCCGGCGACAGCGCCTCGTAGGCATCGCGATTCATGGTCGCCATCAAGGCGCCCGTGTAGTAGGGAATATCCAGGTGATAGCTGGCCAGTTCGTTGACCTGGAAGACCTTCATGGCTTCCCAGGGAAGGCTCAGACCATCGATCACGCCACGCTGCAGCGAGGTGTAGATGTCCGGTGCCGGCATGCCCACCGGGTCGGCCCCCATGCTTTCCAGCATGTCGCTGGAGACTTCGCTGGGCGTGCGGATGCGCAGGCCCTCGAGATCCGCCGGCGTTTGCACCTCCGTGTCGCGTGTGTGCAGCGGTGCCGGACCAGTAGTGAACAGGAACAGCAGATGGGAGTCGGCGTATTCGTCCCCCAACGCCCCGTCATCGTAAAGCGACTGCAGGATACAGGCGCCTTGCGGTGCACTGGCCGATACCCCCGGCAACTGCACGATCTCGGTGAGCGGAAAGCGTCCCGCCGTATAGCCCTGCAGCGTGACGGTGATATCGGCGACGCCGTTGACGACGCCCTCGTAGGCGCTGCTGGCCTTGCTCAGTGTCTGCGAGGGATAGATTTCCACCTCGAGCGCACCATTCGCGTCTTGCGTGACCTGATCGGCCCAGGCCTTGATCAAGTCCTGATTGACGGCGGACTGCGCCGGCCATAGATGGCCCAGGCGCAACGTGGTGTCGGCGTGAACGCCGGTGGCGGCGGTGAGGCCGAGCCCCAGCAGGCAATAGGAGATGGCGTGCTTCATGGTGATACCTCGTTATCATTGTTGGATGTTCACTGACATGGCGCTCGTCGAACGCCCAAGCCCTCAGGGCTCGATGGTCGTTGTCGGCACCTCGATCACGCGCGGCCGATCATCGGCAAGGGCCGCTTTCAGGGCTGCCTCGAAGGCTTCCCGGGACGCCGCCTGCTCGGCCTCGACGCCATAGCCCTCGGCCAGGGCACAGAAGTCGAGACCGGGCACGTCGAGGCCGGGCGAATCCTCCGCATCCAGCAGACGGGAGAACCAGCGCAGGGCACCGTAGGTGCCGTTCTTCAAGATCACGAAGACCACCGGAATGCGGTATTGCGCAGCGCTCCACAGCGCGGTGATGGCGTAATTCGCCGAGCCGTCGCCGATCACCCCGATCACCCGGCGTTCGGGACAGGCCAGCTGCACGCCGACGGCCGCCGGCAAGCCGAAGCCCAGCCCGCCGGCGGCGGGAAAGAAGTAACTGCCCGGGTGGCGCATTTCCACTCGCTCCCAGAACGCCGTGACCGTCGAGGTGGATTCCTTGACGTAGATCGCGTCCTCCGGCGCCATCGCGTTCATGACGTCGAACACCGTCTCCGGTGTCAGCATCCCCTCGGGGTCGACCTGCGGCTCGGGGGCGGCTTGCGGCTCGGGACGCGCCCGACCGCTTTGCCGGACACGCGGCACCAGCAGGTCCAGCATGGCGTGGATGTCACCCACCAGGGCATCGCCCATGGGTGCCCGTGCGGCCTCCTGCATGTCGCAGGTCAGATGAACCAGTTCGGCGCCATCGGGCAGGTAACGCCCCGGCGCGTACTGGTGATACCGGAAGACCGGCGCACCGATGACGACGATGAGATCGTGACCGTCGAGGCGGTCCGAAATCCCCTGGATCGCCGCCGGCAGGACGCCACGAAAGCAGGCATGACGCGTCGGGAAAGGGCAGCGCGAGGCCGACGGCGCCACCCAGGCCGGCGCATTCAGGCGCTCGGCCAGGGTCACCGCCAGGGCATTGGCGCCATAGGCGTCCACATCCGGCCCCAGCACCAGAACCGGGTTGCGGGCCGCGTTCAGGCGCTCGACGAGCGCCTCGACCTGGGTCTCGGCGGGTTGCGCGGCGCTCGCCACCTGACGGGCGCTGAGCAGCGCGGCATCGTCATCGACCGCGTGCCCCCAGTCATCGTGGGGAATCGACACGTAAACCGGACCGCGCGCCGGCAGGCAGGCCGTGTGGATCGCCTGGCTCAGGGCCCGTGGCACGTCCTCGGGACACGCCGGCTCATAGCTCCACTTGACCAGGGGGCGGGGCAGCTGCGGCGCATCGACATTGGCCAGCATCGATTCCACGCCGATCATCGAACGGGCCTGCTGTCCCGCGGTCAGCACCAGCGGCGAATGCGAATACCAGGCGTTGGTCAAGGCGCCCATGGCATTGCCGGAGCCGGCGGCGGCATGCAGGTTGACCAGCGCCGGCGCCCCGCTGGCCAATGCGAAGCCATCCGCCATGCCGACGACCACGCCCTCGTGAAGACCGAGAATATAACGAAAATCGGCAGGAAAATTCTTGAGGAAAGGCAACTCATTGGAGCCAGGATTTCCGAAAATCGTCGTCATTCCCTGACGGCGCAACAAGTCATAAGTCGCAGAATGAACGGTTGGCATAACCACCTCGAAACGTCGTGTTCTTGAACGATAGTTTTCTTGCCAATACCACTCAAATCATTATTCTTTCTAAACAAAATAAATGGGACTTATTCGGATGCGCCCTATCGACCTCAATCTCGTACGGACATTCGTGACGCTTTATGAGTCAGGCAGTGTCACGCTCGCCGCCCATAAGCTCAATGTGACGCAACCTTCGGTCAGTTACTCCCTCTCCCGCTTGCGCGAGCTTTTCGACGACCCGCTTTTTTCCAGAACGCGCGACGGCATGGCCCCCACCTTTTGCGCCATGCGTCTTTACACCTCGTTCCGACAGGCCTTGACGCAGATCGAACAGACCTTGAGCGACGCCCAGCACTTCGATCCCGAGCAGTCGCAACGTCGTTTTCGCCTGGCCCTGACGGACCTGGGAGAAACGACGCTCCTGGCTCCCATCCTGCGCCACATGCGCGATCTGGCGCCCGGGGTCGAGCTGGAAGTCGTGCCACTGGAAATCGACAAGGTCGTGTCATGGTTCGACAACAAGAGTGTCGATGCCGTCATATGCAGCCGGGATATTCAGGCGCCCAGTCTGGGGCGACGGCCCATCATCGAAGAGCGTTATGTCGGCCTTCTTGGCCGACGGCATCCGCGTATCGGACAGACATTGAGCATGGAGGCATTCAGCCGTGAGGATCACGTCCAGGTCTCTCCCACGACAGGGCATGGGCTGGTCGAAGATGTCTTGAAGGAACGGGATATCACGCGCAAGGTCAGTGTCGTGGTGCCGCACTTTTCCGCCTTGCCGCGTCTATTGGAAAGCACGTCGCTACTGGCGATATTGCCGGAGCAGATCGCGGGCCTTTTTACCCAGCAAGCGGACCTCAAGCAGGTGGAATTGCCGTTCGACATTCCCCCGGTCGAGGTCGCTCTCTACTGGTCACGCCAGGTCGACGATTCAGCGGCGCAGGAGTGGTTCCGGCGCACGCTCATCGAAGCGACAAGCCGTCATCATGACGAGACGGTCCCGCCGGAAACGCCCTAGGCGTCAGGGCGCCTCCGGAGGAATCAGAGCCTCCCTATCAGGCGTCGCAAGACGCCTTGAGGGTCATGACATTGTCGTAGGTCTGCGCGCCCGGCAGGCCCTTGCCCTGCAGATCGCTGACATAACGATTGATCGTATCCTTGAGTACCGGGCCCCAGTCCTCGTTCTCGAGCGGGTTTTCGATGGTGATGATTTCATCCCCCGCATCGAGTGCTTCCTGGCGTCCTTCCTCGATCAGTTCGTCGTAGACGCTGGCCGCCTTCATCGACCATTCCATGCCGCTGTGGTCATCGATGACTTTCTTCAGGTCATCCGGCAGGCTGGCGTAGTCGTCCTTGTTCATCGTCGCGATCAGTGCCAGATCGTACAGCGGCACTTCGGTATGGTAGTTGACGAGCTCGTTGACCCGGAACGTCTTGGCCCCTTCCCAGTTGATGCTCAAGCCATCCATCACGCCGCGCTGCAAGGCGGTGTAGATATCCGGCGCGGGCATGCCCACGGGCTGGGCGCCCAGGTCCGCCATCATGTCGCCCACCAGCGAGGTGGGACGGCGCAGCCGCATGCCTTCCAGGTCGCTGGGCGTTTCGAGAAGCTTTTCCTTGGCGTGCAGGTAACCCGGACCGGTCGTGAACATGAACAGCACGTGCGAGTCCGAATATTCCTGGTCAAGGTCGCCCTGGTCATAGAGCTTCTGCAACACGCAGGAGCCTTGCCGGCTGCTGTTGGAGACTCCCGGCACCTCGACGACCTGCGTCAGAGGGAAGCGCCCCGAGTTGTAGCCCTGCGCCGTGGCGCCGATATCGGCGATCCCGTTGACCACGGCTTCGTAGGTGGCATCGGACTTGGCGAGCGTCTGGCCGGGGAACACCTGCACCTCCAGGCGCCCGTCCGAGGCTTCTTCCACGCTGTCGGCCCAGGCCTGGAAGATTTCCTTGTCGATCTTGGATCCCCCCGGCCAGACGTGTGCCAGACGCAGGGTTTCCGCCTGCGCCAGGCCAGGCATCACGGCCAATCCAAGGGTCAAGCCAGCGGCGTAATAGATTGTTTTCATTGTTGGTACCTCATGATGTGTTGATGGCTAGCGTTTGTGTCCTTTCATACCACTCGCGCGTTCCACTCCTGGAATCAGATGAGAAACAGACTGAGTACGGGAAATGCGATCAATAGCGCCAGGCGCACGAAATCGGCGGCGATGAAGGGCGCGACCCCCTTGAAGATCTCGCCCAACCCCACGTGGGGAGCCATGGCCTTGATGACGAAGACGTTCATTCCCACTGGCGGCGTGATCAAGCCCAGCTCGACGGTCAGTACCGTCACGATGCCGAACCAGACCGGGTCGATGCCCACGCTCTGAATGATCGGAAACACCACCGGCACGGTGATCACCAGCATGGCGATGGAGTCCATGAACATGCCGAGCACGAAGTACAGCAGCAGGATGCACAGCAGCACGACGATCGGAGTGAGATCCAGGCTGAACAGGAAATCGCTGATGGTGAAGGAGATCCGCGATACCGAGATGAAATAGCCCAGCGTCTCGGCCCCGACCAGCATGAAGAAGACGACCGAGGAAAGCGCCAGCGTTTCCTGTACCGACTGCCACAAGCCCCGGGCGCGCATGCCTTTGGCCACGGCATACAGCAAGGTGGCGAAGGCCCCGACGCTCGCCCCCTCGGTGGGCGTGAAGGCACCGAAATAGATCCCCAGGATGAGCAGCAGGAAGACACCGAAGAACGGCACCAGGCCCACCAGGGACTTGACCTTCTCGCTCCAGGTGGTGGATTCGCCGGCCACGGCCAACGACGGCTTGAGCCGCATCACCACCGTGATCGCCAGCGAATAGAACAACAGCCCCATCAGGCCGGGAATGAGCCCCGCCATGAACATGTCGCCCACCGATTGCTCGGTCAGGATGGCGTAGATCAAAAGCGCGATGCTCGGCGGAATCATGATGCCCAGCGTGCCGCCGGCGGCCAGCGCCCCTGTCGCCAGGCCACGGTTGTAGCCGTAACGCTCCATCTCCGGGAGGGCGACGCGGGTCATGGTGCTCGCGGTAGCCAGGGAGGAGCCGGAAATCGCCGAGAAGATGCCGCAAGAACCGATCGCCGCGATGGCCAGGCCGCCTTTCCAGCCGCCACAGATGACGCGGGTGGAATTGAACAGCTTCCCGGCCATGCCCGAATGCGCGGCCAGCACGCCCATGAGGATGAACATGGGCACCGCGCTGAAGCTGTAGTTCGACAGCACCTCCACGGGCACGGATTTGACCATCGACAGGGCCGCGCCCATGTTGATGACCTGCGAGAAACCCACCACCCCGACGATGAGCATCGTCAGCGCCACCGGCACGCGCAGCATCATCAGCACCAGCAGCAAGGCCAGGCCGATACCGCCAATCATTTCACTCCCCATGAGCGGTTTCCTCCTCTTGGCCGAAGACGCCGCTCAGCAGCACATGCAGCAGGCTACGCAAGCTGAGCAACGCACTCAGGAAGGCGGCAAAAAGATAGATGGGTCCCATGGAAATGCGCAGGTCCTGCGTGACCTCGCCATGCTCGAGCGCGCTCATGCCCGAATCGATCAGCCCCGTGCAGAGAATGAACCCCATCACGGCGAACCCGATCAGATAAAAGCCATGCAGGCGTGTCTTGAGCGCATCGTTCATGCGATGGGTCAGCGCTTCGACCACCACCTGGCTTTTCTCGACGCTCGCGGCCATGGCCGCGAGCAGGGAGAACAGCAACAGATAGCTGACCAGTTCCACGCTGCCGGAGACGCTCAGCGAGACCGCGCCCCCGGTCAGCCGGCCCAGATAGCGCAGCCCCACGTCGAGGATGGTGACCGACAACAATGCCAGCAGCGCCACGCCGGCAATGAGCCTGCACAGGGAACCCAGCCAGTGGCTGAGCCGAGTGAGCCCTTGCTGCATACCGTTCTCTCCTAGGCCTTATTCGGCTGAGCAGGATTTACGTGCTTCGAGGGCGGCGTAATAGACATCACGCGCTTGATCGAGGCCTCGCGACTCCAGGTCGCCGAGGTATTTATCGATGCCCGCCTTGAGTGGTTTCTGCCACGCGGAATCCTCCAGCGGATTGTCGATGACGCGGATGGTATGCCCCGCCTCCTCGGCTTCCTTCTTGCCGGCCGCATCGATCGAGGCGAAGACCTCACCGGCGTTGTCGGCCCACTTCATGCCGGAGTTTTCGTCGATGGCCTTTTGCTGCTCGGGCGACAGGCTGTCATAGGTGCTCTGGCTCATGGTGGCCACGAAGATCAGCGTGTAGAACGGCACCTGGGTGTGGTACTCGGCCAGCTCGTTGAGCCGGAACGTCTTCATGCCTTCCCAGGGAAAGCTCAGGCCATCGAGCACCCCGCGCTGCATGGAGGTGTAGATCTCCGGGGCCGGCATGCCTACCGGCTCGGCGCCCATGTTGTCGAGAATATTGCCCGCCACGGCGGTGGGGCGACGCATGCGCAGGCCTTCAAGATCCGACGGTGTCTGCACGTCCGTCTCGCGGGTATGAATGTACCCAGGCCCGGTGGTGAACATGAACAGCACATGGGTATCGTCGTATTCGCTGGCGATCTGGCCATCGTCGTAGAGCGTCTGGAGTACGCAGGCGCCTTCCGGCGCCGACGATGCCACGCCCGGCAACTCCACGATCTGGCTCAGCGGAAAGCGGCCATTGGTGTAGCCCTGCGCGGTGATTCCGATATCGGCGATCCCGTTGGTGACGGCTTCATAGGTTTCATCGGCCTGACTCAGGGTCTGTGAGGGATAATTCTCGACCTTGAGTTCACCGTTGGAGTCTTTCTCCACCTGCTCGGCCCAGGCGTCGAAGATCTGCTTGTTGATGGCGGAAGCGCCCGGCCAGAAATGCGACATGCGCAATGTCGTTTCCGCCTGCGCGGTGGAGACGGCAGCCGCCGTCAGGGAGAGGGTGAGCATGCAGGTAAGCGTACGTTTCATGGCGTTGATTCCTCTTGTTATCTCGAAGGAGGCCATGCTGGCCTCCCGATTCCACAGCCGTTCCACGACGACCGGAGCCCGGCCGGGCACGGGTTACAGGCTATTGCCCCAGCCCAGTTTCTTGGCCATCGCGAAGGCATGGTTGGCGGCCGGCACGCCGGCATAGATCGCGACATGCATCAGCGCCTGACGCAGCTGCGCTTCGCTCAGGCCGATGCGCTGCGCCGTCTTCAGGTGCAACTCCAGTTCACCGTCGCGCCCCAGCGCCGCCAGCACCGCCAGGGTGATCATACTGCGCTCGGTACGGCTCAAGTCGTCGTTGCCCCACAACTCGCCCCAGGCCAGACGCGTGATCATGTTCTGGAAGGGCGCATCAAGCGTGGTGGCGTTCTCGCTGGCGCGCTCGACATGCGCCTCGCCCAGCACCTGCTTGCGCGTTTCCAGACCGGCCGCGTAGCTCACGCCCTCGGCCCCGACGGGAGCGTCGCCCAGCCAGGTACGCAGTCGCTTGGCCACGGCCTCGGGAACTTCCACGCTCGGCACATGGGCGATGCTTTCGAGCACCTCGAGGCGCGCATCGCCGAACTGAGAGGCCAGCGCTTTCAGGGTATCGGGCGGCGTGGAGAGGTCCTCGCGTCCCCCGAGCAAGCGCACCGGCCCCGCGACCCCGCGCAGTTGTCCGCTGAAGTCGGTGTCGGCCAGCATCTCGCAAAGCCGCGCGTAGGACTCGCCATCGGTACGCGCAAGCTGGGTCTTCCAGCCCGTGTAGGTTGCCGCATTGCCTTGCGCGAATGCCTCGGAAAACCAGCGCGGAACGATCTCGTCGGCCATGGCGGCCAGACCTTCCTGGCGCACGCGCGAGGCCCGCGCATGCCAGTTGTCCGGGGTGCCGATGACCGCGCCGGTGTTGGTCAGCACGACATCGGCGAGGCGTTCGGGACACTGGATGAGCAGCTGCTGACCGACCACGCCGCCGATCGAGGTGCCCACGAAATGAAAACGCGCCACCCCCAGCGCATCGGCCAGGGCCAGGGCGTCTTCGGCCAGCGCGCGGGGCGTGACCGCCTCGGTCAGGCCACTGCTGGCGCCATGGCCAGGCAGATCCCAGGTCACGCAGCGGAAACGACCACGCAAGGCGGCGACCACGTCCTCCCATACGTCCTGGCTCATGCCCAGCGGGTGTGCCAGCAGCACCGCCGGCAGCGCGGCTTCACCGCTGTCGCGATAGGCGATCGTGCGCTCCGCCACCGTCAAGAAAGCCATGCCGTTCTCCTCAAACGCGTTCGATCAAAGTGGCCACGCCCTGGCCCACGCCGACACACATGGTGCAAAGGGCGTAACGCTTGTTCTGTACGTGCAGCTCGTGCGCCGCGGTCAGCAGCAGCCGCGCCCCGGACATGCCCAGCGGATGCCCCAGCGCGATCGCGCCGCCATTGGGATTGACGCGCGGATCGTCATCGGCCACGCCTAGTTCGCGCAGGCATGCCAGCCCCTGGGCGGCAAAGGCTTCGTTGAGCTCGATGATGTCGACCTCATCGATGCCGATACCCAGACGCTCGAGCAGCTTGCGCGTCGCCGGTACCGGGCCCATGCCCATGATGCGGGGTTCGACGCCGGCGGTGGCCATGCCCAGGATCCGCGCCATCGGGGTGAGACCATGGCGCGCGACGGCGGCGTCGCTGGCAACCAGCATCGCCGCCGCCCCGTCGTTGACGCCCGACGCATTGCCCGCGGTCACGCTGCCGCCATCGCGAAACGGCGTGGGCAACTTGGCCAGCTTTTCCAGCGTGGTGCCTGCGCGCGGATGCTCATCCCGATCGACGATCAGGGGCTCCTGCTTGCGACGCGGCACCTCGACCGGCGTGATCTCCTGCGCCAGACGCCCGGACTGCTGGGCGCGCTCGGTCTTATGCTGCGAGCGCACGGCGAAGGCATCCTGATCCTCGCGGGACACGTGGAACTGCTCGGCCACGTTCTCGGCGGTCTCTGGCATCGACTCGACGCCGTAGTGGTTCTTCATCAGCGGGTTGACGAAACGCCAGCCGATGGTCGTGTCCTCGATCGCCTGGCTGCGCGAGAATGCCGTCTCGGCCTTGCCCATCACGAACGGGGCGCGCGACATGGACTCCACGCCCCCCGCCAGCGCCAGCTCGAACTCGCCCGCCTTGATGGCGCGGAATGCCGTCCCCACGGCATCCATGCCCGACCCGCACAGGCGATTCAAGGTGGTGCCGGGCACGCTGGTCGGCAGCCCGGCCAGCAGCGCCGACATGCGCGCGACGTTGCGATTGTCCTCGCCGGCCTGGTTGGCGCAGCCCATGATCACTTCATCGATGGCCGCCGGATCGAGGTCCGGCGCCTGGGCCAGCACGGCCCGGAAAATCGTGGCCGCCAGGTCGTCGGGGCGGACGCTGGCCAGCGAGCCGCCGAAACGTCCCACGGCGGAACGCGTGGGGTGACACAACCAAACATCGCTCATCGAATTCTCCTCATGCCTCGCCGGCATGTTTGCGTTCGGTACGCGCCTTGAGATCCCGCAGCACGTCGAGCTCATTCGCGGAAGGCATCGGCGTAGTGTCGAGCTGCTCGGCGAAACGAATCTCCCAGCCGGTCGCGTCCTGCACCTGCTCGACGGTCACGCCCGGATGCAGCGATACCACCACCAGCTCGCGAGTCTCGGGGTCGGGCTTCATCACGCACAGGTCGGTGATCACCCGAGTCGGACCACGGCCGATATTGGGCACCCCGTCACGCGCCTTGCCGTCGCGGCCGAAGCCGAGGGTAGTGATGAAATCCACCTGATCGACGAAGGTCCGCTTGGAATGCTTGAGCGTGATGAAGACCTCGCCGGCACAGGTCGCGATTTCCGGTGCCCCGCCACCGCCGGGCAAGCGCACCTTGGGCGCCTGATAATCGCCGATCAGCGTGGTGTTGAGGTTGCAGTAGCGATCGATCTGCGCGGTGCCCAGAAAGCCCACATCGATCTTGCCGCCCTGCAGCCAGTAGCGGAACATTTCCGGCACCGACACGGTGGTCAGCGCCGACTCGCAAAGTTCGCCGTCGCCGATGGAAAGCGGCAGCACGTCCGGCTTGGTCTGCAGGGTGCCGGACTCGTAGATCAGTACCACGTCCGGTGCATGCGTCAGGCGCGCCAGGTTGGCGGCCTCGGACGGCAAGCCGATGCCCACGAAACACGTCATGCCGTTCTCCAGCGCCTTCGCCGCCGTCACGGTCATCATTTCCGCGGAGGTGTACTCGATACTCATTGGGCCTGCCCCCCTGCGTTGAAGACGTTCTCGTCGAGCCATGTCTGGAAGGTGTCACGGTCGCGCGCGATGGTATCCCACTCCTTGTAGAAGCGGTTGTTGCGCGGGTAGTAACCGTGGGCATAGGAGGGATAGGCGCCCTTCTCGGCCACGGCGATGGCGTCGATGGCCCAGCCGGGGATCACGCAGGCATTGGGACCGGCCTCGAGATCGTCGACGATCTCCTCGACGGTGACGATGCTCTTGCCCGCCGCCAGAATCGCCTCCTTCTGCACGCCGATGATGCCCTCCACCAGGACATTGCCCTTGCGATCGGCCTTCTGCGCATGCACCAGGGACACGTCCGGGCGTACCGAAGGCACCGCCGCGAGGCTCTCGCCGGTGAACGGGCACTCGATGAACTTGATCTGATCGTTGACGCTGGGCAGCTCGCTGCCCACATAGCCGCGCAGCACCGCCAGCGGCAGGCCCGCCGCGCCGGCCTCGAAGGCACAGGCCATGGCCGCATGACTGTGCTCGAAGATCTCCACCTTGTGCGGCCAGCCTTTCTCCACCGCGTCGCGCAGGCGATGCAAGGAGCCTACTCCAGGGTTGCCGCCCCACGAGAAGATCAGCTTCTTGGCGCAGCCGGCGCCGATCAATTGGTCGTAGACCAGGTCCGGCGTCATGCGAATCAGCGTCAGGTCGCGCTTGCGCTGGCGAATGACTTCATGCCCGGCGGCGAAAGGAATCAGGTGGGTGAAGCCTTCCATGGCCACGATCGCGCCATCCTCGACGTAGCGCGCCACAGCGTCATGCAGGCTAAGAAATTCGGCCATGCGGATTGCCTCGCAAGTTGTTCGCTTAGTGAACACTGGTTTGTGATACGAACAAAATAATTGCGTAGGCCTACCGCGTCAAACCGCATGACGTTTCAGCGCTCAGCTGAAAAATCAGCTAAAATTTCATAAAAAACTTTTAAAACAATAATTTACTTTCATCTCAGGCGTTCAATCACACGCTCAACCAGACAACGGCTGCTACCAATGTATGATTCAGGACGCACCGCCTGGCGAAGGGCGTCGGCGTCAATGGCACTCCCCGCGACGTCCTCGTGGGCCAGCAGTGCCTCGGCATAGTCCACACCAGCGCGACGCGCGTTTTCCGAGGCCTCGCGGGCGACACGACGGGCTTCGTCGTTGGACAGAATACTCTGCAGAACACGCGCGGCTGGCTCGGCCATGATCGCACCGCCTGTCACGCCCAGATTGCGCGCCATCACTTGATCGTTAACCTCAAGCCCGCTCAATAGATGTTGCAAGGTCTCGAGAGCTCCCTCGAGCAGCAATGCCGCATCCAGCATCGGAGCCCACTCGGCATGCCACTCTCCCAGTCCACGTTCGAGTGGCTGAGCACCGGCATTGGTCAACACGCTCAGCGCGGCATGAATCTGGCGAGCCGCCGCACGGATACGGGCGCAGCCCACCGGGTTGCGCTTATGCGGCATAGACGACGATTCACCAACGCCTGCCTCGGCAGGCTCAGCCAGCTCACCAATCTCCGTCTGGGTGAGAAGCGCGACGTCGAGGGCGACCTTCTCGGCGGCCACGGCTACGGCATCGATCGCACACCCCAACGAATGAATCGGCTGGCGATCGGTATGCCAAGGTAGCCATGGCTCAGCGAGCCCCAAACGACTCGCCATGCCAGTCATGATCGCGACCCCGGCGTCATCCAGGCCTGAATGCACGCCCACGGCCCCTCCGAACTGCACATAGAGCCCACCGGTCAACACATCGTCCAAGCGTTCACCCGCCTGGTGTAGCCCCCACGCCCATTGCCCTACCTTGGCTCCGAAGGTGATGGGCAACGCCTGCTGCATCAGCGTGCGCCCGATCATCGTCGTATCCCGATGCGCCACCATCAACGACCGACCATCGTCGATGGACGCCGTCAGCAGACGCCGGCAGCGTGCCAGCCGCGGCTTGAGCAAGAGCATCAAGGCGCTATCGACGATGTCCTGGCTGGTTGCCCCACGATGGAAATACGGCTTCAATGTATCGGGAAGGGCCGCCTTGGCCTGCTTGACGAAGGGAATCGCCGCATTGCCGCCCTTGGCGGTGTCGTCCGCTAGTGCCTCGATATCGAAGACCTCAGTGGTCAGATACTCACCAAGCGTCTCGGTAGTGCCCTTGGGCAGCATATCTAGACGCTCTTGCTCGGCGGCTAGCGCCAGTTCCACGTCGAGCATTGCCACGACGAGATCCTGGGCACTGCACTTTTCTCGGCCGGTGGCGCTGGTAAACGGGTGGCGTAAAAGTTTCTCGTACACTGGTCATCTCCCTCGTTTTTATCCTCAATGACGCATTAGCGGACATATGTTCGCAATTCGAACTCTATGCTAGAGTCAGCCAAGTGACCGAGCAATACAAAGATCAAAGACACGGTGGCGCAACAGATGAACGCACAGACCAATGACGAACCTCTCAAACCGGACGATCGCGATTTCGTGACTGCGCTGGCCAGCGGTCTGGACGTCATACTCGCCTTTGACCATGCCAACCCGCGCATGACACTCAGCGAAGTCGCCACCAAGACCGGCATGAACCGTGCCCGGGCCCGCCGTTTTTTGCTGACGCTTAACGCCTTGGGATATGTACGCAAACAGCATCGACATTTCGAGCTGGCGCCCAAGACACTGCAGCTTGGGTATGCGTTTCTCTCGGCAAACAATTACCGCTCAGTGATCCAACAGCATCTAGAGGACATTACCCAACAGACCGGAGAATCCTCATCACTGGGTGTACTCGACGGCAGCGATGTCACCTATGTATGCCGCTCTGCGGCACCGCACCGGCTGATGGTAATCACTCTGGCGATCGGCACTCGCCTACCGGCGGTAGCAACCTCGATGGGACGAGTACTACTTGCGCAATTGCCCGAGGACGAACTCGATGCCTTGCTGGAGACGGTCACCCTTGAGCAGCACACCGAGCGCACCATCACTGACAAGGCCGAACTCCGCGCCTGCCTGCGCCAGGTTCGCGAGCAAGGTTATTGCATCGTCGACCAGGAACTCGATTCTGGCCTGCGTTCGCTTGCCTTGCCGGCCTTCGATGCTCACGGCAGGTTGCTAGGCGCCATCAACGTGAGCACCAACGCCGCACGCATCGACATGACGATGCTGACCGAGCGGTTCCTGCCACTGCTTCGTGAGAAGGCGCAGCAAATCGCCAATCAGGTCAACTAACCTCCTACCGCATTTCAACCTTCGACGTAAGGAAGGAAAAATGGCTGGCAGCCTGATCGAACGCACGCTACGCGTGCTCGAGACGCTCTCGAGCGAGCCCGATGGCATCCCACTGCAGCGATTGGCCGAGCGGCTGGAAATTCCCAAAAGTGCGGCTCATCGCATTTGCAATGAGCTGGGGCGGCAAGGATACGTTCGACAAGAAACGCGCACCGGCCATTACCGGCTATCGACCCGCCTGATTGCGCTGGGGTTTCGTTATTTGGGCAGCACTGGCGCTAGCGACGTGCTGCAACCGATTCTTGATCGGCTGGCAGACGAGACTGGGGAACTAGTGCGTTTAGGTGTCATCGAAGGCGATCGTCAGACTTGGATCGCCAAAGCCCAGGGCACGCGTACCGGGCTACGCTACGACCCCGACATGGGACGCGAGGCCCCTTTGCGATACACCGCCTCGGGCCAAGCCTGGCTAGCTAGCCTCGATGATCAAGCTGCCTTGGCTCTGCTTGAGCGGCAGGGCCACCACAATCCGGAGCACTTTGGCCCCAACGCGCCGCGTACCGACTATGAACTGCTCGACCGCCTGGCACTGGCTAGAGAACGTGGTTATACCTGCTGCGTCGACAGCTCGGCATTGGGAACCTCAGCCTTCGGCGCAGTAATTCGCCACCCCATGCAAGGCCACACCATCGGTGTGATCAGCGTCGCTGGTCCCAGCGTTCGGCTAACGGAGGACCGCATGCACGAACTGGCGCCCAAATTATTGCAAGCCGTCGAGGAACTCTCGCAATGCAGCCAGGCATCGCAACTGTTCTCGGAGTGAGCCACCCATGACCGATACCCCGAGCCGTTAGCCGGCATGTTCGATATCCTGGCCATTACCACGCCTATCTTCCTGATCATTGGTCTCGGCTATCTGGCTGTGATGCTGCGCCTATTCAGCAAGGAGCAAGTCAAGGGGCTGGGCGGATTCGTGATCAACTTTGCGTTACCGGCCCTCATTTTTCGAGCGCTCGTCCAGCGACCGCTGGACGAGATCTTCAACCCTGTTTATCTGATCGCCTATGGTGGGGGGTCTGCATTGCTGTTCCTCGGCGCCTGGTTGTTCGCCCGCCAGCGTGGCAAACCCATCGGCGAAAGCAGCATTCTGGCGCTGGGTCTGTCGACCTCAAACAGTGGCTTCATCGGCTACCCAATCGCCGTCATGGTGGTAGGCTCAAGCGCCGCGGTTGCCCTGGCACTGAGCATGGTGGTCGAAAACCTGCTGATGATTCCGGCCGCACTGGCAATCGCCGAGGCTGGGCGTCAACAAGGAGCCTCTTTCCTGACCGCACTTCGCAAGACGATGTCACAACTAGCCCGCAATCCGATTCTGATCGGCATTTCCTGCGGTATCCTCGTCGCATTCAGCGGTATCAAGATTCCATTACCCTTGTTCAAGGCCATCGACATGCTGGCATCGGCTTCCGCGCCGGCTGCCCTCTTCGTGATCGGTGGCACCTTATATGGGCTGCGCATTGGTGGCATGCTGCATGACGTTTCTCCGGTCGTGCTCGGTAAACTGGTCTTGCATCCGCTGCTGATACTCGTGATGCTCTGGTGGCTTCCCCCCATTGATGCAGCTCTTGCCACTGCAGCCGTAGTGCTCGCCAGTGCGCCAATGCTCAGCGTCTACCCCATTCTCGGTCAGCGCTATGGTCACGGCGAGTCGTGTACCGCGTCACTGATGCTCGCCACCCTGCTGTCTTTCGTCACCATCAGCGGCCTTCTATGGATACTCGAGGCCTATCCAGCAGCGCTTTCATGAACGCCTCACTCGGGCATCGCAGCAAACCTCTAGGGAAAAGCGCGCCAAGTGCCGGTATCGCGCTGCCTGCTTGAGTAGCACTACTGCATAGCGCCAACATGGCGAACGTCGCGCCAACGTGGGTCATGGCGGAAGCCATCAAGCACGCGGGAGGGATCAGGACAGGGTATCGAGCGCCAGCAAGTAGCCGCGACTGCCCAGTCCGGCGATTACACCGTCGGCGCGACGCGAGACGTAGGAGTGATGACGGAACGACTCGCGCTTATGAATATTGGAGAGGTGCACCTCGATGACCCCACCCTCGTAGGCGTTAAGGGCATCGAGGATCGCCACCGAGGTATGCGTGTAGGCGGCCGGATTGATGACGATCAGACCAGTGCCATCGGTCCGAGCAGCATGGATGGCATCAATCAGATCGCCCTCGTGATTGCTCTGCAGGCAGGTGATGTCCCAGCCGTTGACAGCGGCTTTCTCGAAGAGGCGACTATTGATGTCGTCGAGCGTCTCGTGGCCGTAGATTTCCGGCTGGCGGATACCCAGCTGATTGAGGTTGGGGCCATGCAGTACCAGGATCTTATGCGCTCTCATGCATTCTTCTCCTGCAGCAAGGTCTGCTTGTAATGATCGAACAGGGTCGCGGCCTGAGCGTCGGCCAGCGACCGCTTGTCGGCATCCTCGCAGAAGAACTTGAAGGCATCCACGCCCTGGAAGACGAACAGACTGACACCGCTGACGACTTGGGCCCCTGCCGCCCGGGCGGCGGCGATGAACTCGGTGACCGCCGGCACGTAGACGGCATCGAAGATCCACTGGTCGGCGCGAATGAGCGCTGGAGGCAGTGGGTAACCCGGGCTCTTCTCATGGCCGATCGGCGTGCAGTTGACCACCCCATCACAGCGCGCGGCGGTCGCCTCCAGTGCCTCGGGTGCAACCGCTGCAGCCGAGAAGCCGGCGTGGTCGAGTTCTCGGGCGAGACGTTCGGCCTTTTCAAGGTCGAGGTCCATCAGCAATACCTCATCGGCGCCCAGCTTGGCCAGACCGAAGGCGACCGCCTTGCCCACGCCGCCAGTGCCTATCAGTAACACACGACCGGGAGGACGATCACCGACGGTGGCCCGATAACCACTGATGAAGCCGGTGAAATCAGTGTTCTCGGCCTGGATCTCGTCGTCTTGGAAGACCAGGGTGTTGGCAGCGCCGACCAAGCGCGCGCCCTCGCCAACGCGCGTTGCCAGACGCACCGCCTCCTCCTTGTAAGGATAGGTGACGTTGACGCCGCGATAACCGGTCGCCATGACCTCGCGAACCTGGCTCTCCAGCGAGTCGATCTGCGTCACCAGCGTGTCGAAAAGATCGTAGCTAGCGGGAATGCCGGTCAGCTTGCCCAGCCGCACGTGCAGGTCGGGCGAACTGGAATTCATGATGCCCTTGCCGATCAACCCAAGGCGCATGGCTCACTCCTTCAATGTCAGGTCAATCCGGCGCCCGGCGGGCGCCGTGAAATCAACGTTGCTGGCCGGCCTGGGCCGCCAGGCGGATCGGCGCATTGACGGCACCGAACTGCGAATAGCTGCCACGCCGCTCGACCACCTCGAAAAAGAAGCGGCCCATGAAGGTTTCGGTATAGGCGTGGAAGAAGTCACCATCGTCGTTGCGATCGAAGAGAATATTGCGGCTGCGCATCGCCTCGAGCAATGCATCATCGAGGTCAAAGCGGGCCGCCAGGTCGTCGTAGTAGTTGGCGGGAATGCGCAGCATCGGCAAACCTCTCGCAAGCATCGCATCAATGGTGGCGAAGATGTCGCCACTGGCGAAGGCGATCTGCTGCACGCCGCCCTGGTGCTCCGACAGGAAGCGACCCGGCAAGGTCTCGCGCGCCGAAGACACGGTCAGCGGAATGCGAACCGAGTTGTCAGGGCTGGTTACGGTCTGACTGACCACCATGCCGTGCGGATCGGCGATCTCGTGCTCGGGGCCGGCGTCGAAGCCAAACACCGTGCGGTGGAACAGCAACCAGCTCAGCAATTGGGTTGGTGGCAATACGTAGGAGATGTGGTCGATGTTGATCAATCCCGCATCATCATCCTGGCCATCCTCGAAGAGGTGGAAATCGGTCTTCCACTGCATCTCGCGTGCCTGGGCGTCGTCGACCAGATAGACCAGGCTGCCCTCGATGCCGCGCAGCGCCGGGATCTCCATCTCTCCTTCGCCTACTGGCCCCCGAAACCATTGCGCCTTGTAGTGCGCCGCTCGAGTGACCGCCGAATCGAGATCGTTGACCCTGACTCCCACCGCGCAAACCGACGTACCGTGCAGCAGCCGAAAGGTATGCGCGAAGCTATCGGTCTCGAAGTTGAGTACCAGGTGAATGTCGCCCTGATGCCATAGCTCGACGTTCTTCGAGCGATGGCGGCCGATATGGCGAAAGCCCAACGCCGAGAAGAACTCGCCGAGCGGCGCGGCACTCTCCTCGTCGAGCGTAAATTCGATGAAATGGACGCCATCGTAGCCCACCGCGGGCGGCGACGCCTCGGACCAGGCCGCGCCCTCGGCGAGTTCCTCGATCCAGATCAGCGAACGCAGTCCATCGATCGCAGTAGCTTCGGTGGGCGCCGCGCGGAAGGCATCATTGAAGATCTCCAACGACAGCGGTCCCGCATAGCCGGTGCGCGCCAGCGCCTGCATGAAGGACGCCAGAGGTAACCGCCCCTGGCCGGGGAAACAGCGGAAATGGCGGCTCCACTGCAGCACATCCATGTCGAGCAGCGGCGCATCGGCGATCTGCACGAAAGCAATCTTCTCGGCGGGAATATCGGCCATGGTCTCCAATTCGTGGCCACGCGCAAGAATGTGGAAACTGTCCAGCACGATGCCCAGTGCCGGGTGGTCAGCGCGCTTTACGACATCCCAGGCGTCCCGGTAATCACTGATATGTCGCCCCCATGCGAGCGCCTCGAAGCCAATGCGGAGTCCGCGGCGCGCGGCGCGCTCGGCCAGCTCGCGCAGATCCTCGGCAGCGCGACCAAGGTCGTCGAACGCCTGCGGCGAGACGTTGCTGCAGACCAGCAGGAAGTCGGTGCCCAGTTCCTCCATCAGGTCGAACTTGCGTTCGGCACGCTCGAAATTGCGCCGCCGCTGAGGCTCGGGCATCGACTCGAAGTCACGGAACGGCTGAAACGCGAGGATAGCCAACCCCAACGACTCGCAGAGGCTGCGAACGTCGCTCGGCGAACCGTCGAAGGTCAGGAGATCATTCTCGAATATCTCCACACCGCTATAACCTGCCCGGGCAATGGCCTCTAGCTTGCTACGCAGATCGCCGCTCAAGCATACGGTTGCAATGGCTCGCATGACAGCCTCCTGGTGGTCGGACAAGGGCCGTCGTCGACATAACATTATCTAATGTAGAATAACGGTCGCCGAACGGCTCGCTTTTGTTCGCATAGCGTTCTTTAGTTCGCATTATGGACTTTTCCCGCGCAATATTGTCAAGCGCGCTGACCCTGAAAACCGCCTTGTACCGGGGGGTAGAGCGCCGGAAAGTCAATTCTGGTACGGAGTTCCAGAATTGCTTCGACATTGGTCGTAGTCGAACATTTGACGATTGACAGCATCGCATGCCAACCCTAGTTTGTTCGCAGATAGGACGATAATTCGCTTATCGAACAAACATTCATAAACCATGCTGACTGGGTCAGCCGCCGCTACAACAATTCGATTACCTGGAGGACCACGCCATGATCAAGCAGATTCTGGCAACCTTGGCCCTGTCGGCCGGGGCTCTGACAGTCGCTTCGCCGGCTTTGGCCGACTATCCGGAGCGCAATATTCAGGGCATCATCCAATGGGGGGCCGGTGGCGCCACCGATAACGTGGCGCGAAGCCTGACACCCCACGTCGAAAAGGCACTCGGCACCAGCATCATCCTCAATAATCGACCTGGCGGTACCGGCGTCATCGGCATGAATCAGGTCATGCAACAACCCGCCAACGGCTACACCGTTCTCTACGGTGCCGAGAATCCACAGCTCTACCCGGTCATGGACCTCGCCGATTTCGATTACAGTGACATGACCCCCATCAACGTGATCGGTCAGGGCCTTGTGGTAATCGCCGCTCCCGCCGATAGCCAATTCGACAACCTCACCGAGCTACTCGACTACGCCCACAAACATCCCGGCGAGCTGCGCATGGGCGGCACCGGTGCCGGTGGCCTGCCCAGCACCGTGCTGGCCATGATCAACTCTGTCGATAGACTCGATGTCCGCAACGTGACCTTTGGCGGTGACGGACCCGGTATCACCGCTCTTCTCGGCGATCATATCGACTTCATGCCATTGAGCCTCGCCGGTGCTCAGGATCAGATCGCGGCCGGCCGGCTCAAGGGCCTGGCAGTCGTCACCAAAGAAAAGATCGAAGAACTGCCGGATACACCGCCCATCACGCAAGCGCTACCCGATATAGACTCCTATCTGCCATGGGGGCCGTTCTGGACGGTGGCGGTACACAAGGACACGCCGGATGACATCGTCACCGCCCTTAGTGATGCCTATCAAGAAGGGGTCGCCAACGAGCAGTTCCAGAACTTCCTCTCCGAGAACGGCGGAAAATCGCTCAACCTTCAGGGTGAGGAAGCCAGGCAGTTCCTCGAGCGCTGGCAGTCAGTTACCGCTTGGGCTCTGCAGAAAGCCGGTAGCGCCAAGGTATCCCCGGAAGACGTCGGCATTCCAAAGCCGTAACCCCGATCCGACGAAGCGGCGGCGGAGCGCGACTCCGCCGCGCTTGCATGGAGACTGCCATGTCCAATCATCCACCGCTCAAGGCCGGTGAACGCACCTTCAATGTGCTGTTGCTGTTGCTCAGCCTAGGCGTACTCTACGAAGCTTACCGGATCACCGGCTTCGATCTACCCAACTCCGCCGGGGCCTTTCCCCTCCTGCTCGGCGTGATCATGGTCGCTTCAATGGTCGCCATTATATTGGGCCAGCGCCGACACACTGGACCCGAGACACAAGGCGTACTGGACGAAGCTCGCCATTTCTTCCGCGAGCACTTCCCGATGGCCATCATCGTTTTCTCAGCAATGGCGACCGGCTACTTATTTTTGTTGACGTCCCTGGGCTTCATTTCCGCCACAGCGATCTTCCTTTTCGTTTCGCAGGTTTACTTGCGCCGCGGTCACTTGCTGACGTCGTCTATCGTCACCGCTGTTTCCACCGGCATCATCTACGCCCTCTTCAAACTGCTTTTCCAGGTCTACCTGCCCTGATGGAGCGAGGTTACTTATATGGCTGACTCAGTGTCTTATTTCCTGATGGCTTGGCTCGATCCATCACTCTTAATGCTAACCGCTATCGGGACCTTGGCCGGCATCTATGTTGGCGCGATTCCCGGCCTATCAGTGACCATGGCCACGTCGATTCTAATCTCATTCACCTTTTCTTGGGACGTGAATGATGCACTGGCCCTCATTGTGGGTATCTATACCGGAGGCGTTTACGGGGGTTCACGTACCGCTATATTGCTGAACATTCCGGGCGCGCCCTCATCGGTCGCAACATCGTTCGATGGTTATCCTCTCGCACAGAAAGGCGAAGCGGGACAAGCCATAGGCCTCAGTACCGTCATGTCGGTGATCGGCGGTCTCATCGGTGTTGCGGTGCTGGCGAGCGTGGCTCCCTATCTCTCCGATATGGCCCTGCAGTTCGCGCCACGCGATTATTTTCTGATTGCCGTTCTCGGCCTTTTGCTGGTCGGTAGCCTGGCCACCGAGTCGTTATCCCGTGGCATCTTCGCCGCTGCCTTGGGTGCCGTTATCGGCCTGGTAGGACTCGATCAAGTGACCGCCACACCCCGCTTCACCATGGGCAGCATGCAATTGATGGGCGGCATCCACTATGTGGTAGTCATGATCGGCATGTTCGGGGTAGCCGAAGCCTTTTTCCAACTTCACCAGCTCAATGCCCAACCGGTACGCCAGAAAGTAGACAAGATCGTTCCTTCGTTGCATCTGGTACTCAAGTTTTTTCCACTGTCCATTCGTACTTCTGTTATCGGCGTGATCGTCGGCGCGTTGCCTGGCACTGGTGGAGACATTGCCTCTCTATTTGCCTACGACCATGCCAAGCGCTCGATCAAGAAGCCCAGCCGGCCTTTCGGCACGGGTGCCTACGAGGGGCTGGTAGCACCGGAAACTGCCAACAATGCAGCCGTTGGCGGCGCTTATGTACCGATGCTGACACTCGGCATGCCCGGTGACGCGGTAACGGCCATCATCATCGGCGCACTTGTCATTCACGGGCTAAATCCTGGGCCCATGCTGATGATTGAAGCCCCCCATATTTTTTGGTTCACAGTAGGTAACCTAGTACTTGCTAACATCTTCTTGCTCATTTTTGGCCTCACCGGCATCAAGGTATTTGCAAAAGTCGTCGAACTTCCCAAAGCCATTCTGATCCCTCTCATTTTGGTGCTGTGCGTCGTAGGCAGCTATTCGCTCAACAGCAGCATGACGGAGGTTTACTGGATGCTGGGCTTCGGGGTACTCGGGTATTTCATGAAGATATTCCGCTTTCAGATGGGCCCGGTA
Source organism: Chromohalobacter israelensis DSM 3043 (assembly GCF_000055785.1). GTDB lineage: Bacteria > Pseudomonadota > Gammaproteobacteria > Pseudomonadales > Halomonadaceae > Chromohalobacter > Chromohalobacter israelensis. The sequence goes on along the minus strand of NC_007963.1, from coordinate 327,411 downwards.
ATTCTAGGGGTAATTCTCGGCCCACTGATGGACAAGACATACCGGCAGGCGATGTCTTCTGTGGGCGATGACACTGGCAGCTTCTTACTATCACTGGTCACCAACCCGCTATCGCTGGTATTGACCATGGCTGTGGTCCTGCTTTTGTTAAGCAACACTCCCTTGAAGCGCGTGCTTTTACGCCATCATCAGACATAAAGATCGAGGCCCGCATGGCTCGGGCCTCTTTTTCAAAACTGACCGCGAGTTGTCCATGTCCTATGCCATCGAGTCCCGCTTAGACGCCGTGGTTTTTGATTGCGACGGCGTGATTCTCGATTCGGCCGGTCTCAAACGCAATGTATTCGCCGATTTCTATCGTGATCAACCACCGGCCCTATATCATGCCATTATCGCCTACCTGTCACGGGGAGGCGGCCAGCCACGCGACGTCAAGTTCCATCACATCGAAGCACACATCCTGGGGCGCCCCATATCAGAGGCACGCATCCGGGCACTATCCACTCAATTCGCCGAGCGAGCCGAGGCTCAAGTGGCACAGGCACCGACCATCGCGGGTGCTATCGAATTCCTCGATCGCTGGCGTGGCAAAATCCCTCTTTACCTTCTGTCCGCCACTCCACAGGAGGAACTTCGTCGTGTCATCAAAAAACGCAATCTTACAGACCATTTCGATGACGTCCTTGGCGCCCCACCCGATAAGACCAATGGCCTCTCCACACTAATGGCCACGCACCATTACGATCCCTCTCGCACCGTGATGGTTGGAGACTCCTACAATGACTACCGTGCCGCCCGTTCAAACAATACCAATTTTGTTGGCATTGCACCGAGTAAGGCCAAGACGCCCCCCTTCCCGGAAGACGTCATCACTCAACCCGACCTCAGAAATCTGGAAGAAATCCTAGAAGCGCTGCAACGTCCTTCGTAATGCGCATCATCAGCGCATCCACACTCTGTCTCCCCCTCCTCAGCAGCTGCCCGCAAGAACGTTGCAGTCTGTTTCAGGCCACACTTGAACCCTCCTGCCGAAAGGTTTGCCTCTCACCCCTTCATACCCTGGCCGTGTCTAGATGCACGCTTGCGCCATCGTTCCTCTTCGTATGATTAGTTGTGAGGTTTAACTATTTCACGCCACAACCAAAGTATAACGGCGAAAAAAATATTCAAATACAAAGGGTTAATAAGATACCGCTTTCCAGTATTGCATTTTACGTTGACAAGGATAGCGTTTTTTTTCAGTTTAAATGTGCGTGAGACGAATCAAGGTTCGTATTGCGAACAAAATATAACGAATAAACCATTAGCCGGGGAATAAAGATGGCAATCAAGCAAGCATGGCTGACCTCTCTCACCCCCTCCCTTTCACGGGTCAATTCAGCGGGAGGTCATTAAAACGTCATCAGAAAAATGCATGGGGAGGCGATGAAAAATTAATTTTCCCCACGCCTGAGAACCGCATACTCGTTCATGCGCAAACCGCTCATAACTTCCTACAAAGGGCAGCTCACAAATGCGATCCGAAATAACAAAATTCAAGATGACCAAACTCGCGCTCTGCGTGTCACTCGCGTCAGGCATGGCGGCCGTAACGACCGCTCCCGCTCACGCCTTTGACGTCGTCGAAGCAGGGCAACCCGTTGTCACAGGTGAACCTAGCCGTGTAGGTCCGCCATGGAACCACCGGTCGACCATCAATATTCCGGGCACCGAGACCGATATCGCTTTCGGTGGCTACGTCAAGCTCGATATGCTCTACGATTTCGACTATGACCTCGGCAAGGCCACCGATCCCTATGCGATCATGGACCCGTCGAATCGTACCGATGGGCGTAGCGATTTCACTGCCTATGAGTCGCGGCTCAACTTCCGCACGCACACCATGACCGATTACGGTCGTTTGACGACATATTTCGAAGGGCATTTCATCCCCGACGGCTCCTTCAACCTGCGTCATGCCTACGGCGAACTCAACGGCTTCCTCGCCGGGCGCACCTGGACGAACTTCATGAGTTTCGTGGGCGGGACGCGCACCCTGGCGCTGGGCGACCCCAAGGGCTATGCCTTCGAGCGCCAGGCGCAGTTGCGCTATACCCAGCCGGTAGGCGCGGGCAGCCTGTCCTTCGCCGTGGAGGACCCGGATACGGTGGTCGCGCGTGACGACGCCGGCGTCGCCGACGGTGAGAGCCAGTTGCCCGATTTGACGGTACGCTACGAATACAAGCGCCTGTTCGCTCTTTCCGGGGTGGCACGCAAGCTCTCCACCAACAACATCACCAATACCGTGGATGACGAGACCACCGGCTACGGGGTGCAGGCGCAGTTCAACCTGCCCTTTACCCCCATGACGAGCCTGCGTGGTAGTGCCGCCTACGGCGAAGGCATCGGCAACTACATGGGCAACCCCGGCAATACCGGGCACCGCAATGCTCCCGATGTCTACGTCAACGACGACAACGAACTCGAGGCCGTCGAGACGCGCGCCTTCGGTGTTTCCCTGAACCATAACTGGACCGATGACTGGTTCAGCTCCGTCGGCTTTTCCCGGCTCGATCAGGACATGCCCGAAAACTACGGCAGCCAGTTCGAGACCATCGACTACGCCTTTGCCAACGTTATCTGGGATGTCACTCAGCGCCTTACCGTGGGCCTCGAGTATCAGAATGCCGAGGTCGAGCAGATCAACGGCAACTCCGATGACGCAAGCCGCCTGCAGGCAAGCGCCATCTTCCAGTTCTAGTGATACGACGATGATCGATCGTGATTTCGGCTGGCGTTACGCCAGCCTTTTTCATTCCAGGAGAAGGAAAAGACAATAGAAATCAGGATATTTACACCATGTTATGGGAGAGCTTATCGAGAATCCGCATGGTAGGAAGGCAGGAAGAAAACGAAGCTTCCGGGGCACGTTTCTCAATGATAGACGTCACGAACTCGGTATCCTGGGCGTGAAACCCAGGTGTCGACAGCGGTACGACATTTCCCTCGTAGTCCTTGAGTTCGTCACGATACGCCAGCAAGGTATTTTCCTCACCAATGTAGCGATAAAACCCGCCAAAGGGACCACGATTGTTGAAGGAAAGCGCCAGCGTGGCCAACGTACCGTCGGTCGCCCGCAGGCCGATGTTCATGTCCATGGCGATGCCAAGTTCCGAATGCAGCGGCCCTTGACTTCCCCAGGCGTCGAGGACGTCATCGTCCAGCAACCAGGCGAAGAGATCCACGCTATGGCAGGCATGGTGCCATAACAGATGATCCGTCCAGCCGCGCGGTTCGCCTTGCATGTTGAGGTTTTCGCGACGCAGGAAATACGTCTCGCTCACCAGATGTTGAAGATGGAATTCCCCCGCCCGAAGACGGCGCTTCATTTCGCGATGCGGTGCATTGAAGCGACGTGTGTGGGCCACCATGGCGACGGTGCTTGCCTCACGGGCTCGCCGCGTCATGCGCTCGGCATCCGCCAGGTTCAGGCTCATGGGAATTTCGCAGAGGACATGTTTGCCGGCATCGATCGCCTGCTCGGCCTGGCGGGCATGCAACGGGCTCGGCGTCGCCAGGATCACGGCATCGACTCCGGATGCCTCCAGTGCATGCGCATAATCGGTGAAGACGCGTTCGATGCCCCAGGTCTCGGCAAAGCGTCTCGTATTGCGCTCATCGCCGCCGGCGACGGCCACGACGCTGGCGGCGGGAACATGCCCCAGGGCCTGCATGTGAATCGCGGCAATGGCCCCTTCACCGACCATCAGGATGCGTACAGGGGATTTCATCGTCACATCTCGACCGTTTCATCCATTTCGATTGGGGAGTGGTGACACAACGGTCGCGTGGAGGCAAGGCGGAAACGTCACGACACCGACGAATCCGGCAGGATCACGCGCGCATCCCCAGGCGGCTCGGCATACAGGCACTCGGCGAGTTCCGTATAACGCTCGCGCACCAGCCGCTGATTGACAGAGCCCTTGTCGGTCAGCTCGCCACGGTCGACGGACAGCGGCCGATCCAGCAGTAACAGGCGCTCCAGGCGCATGGAGCTCGACTGCCCCTGGCGATGCGTCGCCAGACGCTGGGCGAACCATTGATGCAGGGTGTCGTCGTGCGCCAATGCGTCCAGCGATGACGGTGCCGCATCGCCCAGACGCTGCCGACATGCCGGCACGTTCAGCACCACGAAACCGGCCAGGGCATCACGCCCCTCGCCGACCACCACCACGTCCTGTACCAGCGGGGCGAAGTGCTCGATGAGACGCAAGCGCAGAATGCCGACATTGACCCAGGTGCCCGTCACGAGCTTGAAGTTCTCGCTCAACCGGCCGTCGAAGATCAGCCCCCGCTCGGGGCGGTCGGGATCGACGAAACGCATCGCGTCCCCGGTGCAATAGTAGCCTTCGTCGTCGAACGCCTCGGCGCTGCGCGCCTCGTCACGCCAGTAGCCCGGCGTGACATTGAGCCCCTTGAGACGGGCCTCCCACTTGTCGTCCGTGGCCACGAGCTTGAGCGACATGCCCGGCACGGGCCGACCGATCAGCCCCGGCGTGTCGCTGGCCTCCTCGGTGCAGAACGCCAGGCACGCCTCGGTGGAACCCAGGCCCGTCAGCATGGGCACGGGATGCCCGAGCGAACGCTCGCCGAAGGCATCCAGCGCATCGCGTACATGCACCGGCAGCACGGCGCCGCCGAAGTGCATCATCTCGAGGTCGCGGAAGAAAGACGTGCGCAATGCGTCATCGTCGCGCAGATGCTCGACCAGGGCCTCGAACCCCTTGGGCACGTTGCAATAGAAGGTCGGCGATATCTCGCGCAGGTTGTCCACCGTGCGCCTTACTCCCTCGGCGGTGGGGTTGCCGTCGTCGATGTACAGCGAACCGCCGTTGTGGATGGTCATGCCCAGGATCGTGTTGCCGCCGAAGGTATGGTGCCAGGGCAACCAGTCCACCAGCACGGGCTTGCGCCGCGACAAGAACGCCAGGCGTTGCGCGAGCATGGCCTGGTTGCTGCACAGCATGCGGTGCGTGTTGATCACCGCCTTTGGCATCCCCGTCGATCCCGAGGTGAACAGCAGCTTGGCGATGCTATCCGCTGTCACGCCGGCATGGGCGTCGTCGACCGCGCCGCTCGCCGGCGTTGCCGCCAGGGTTTCCAGCGCCAGTGCCCGCTGGCTCGGACGTACCGCCACGCAGGTCGTGCCGGGCTCGCAAACCGCCGCCAGGGCCGCCTCGAAACGCGCCTCGTCGTCGACGAAGATCATCCCCGGCGTCACCAGGTCAACGACGTGACGCAACTTGGCGAAGTCCTCCGACAACAGTGCGTACGAGGGCGATACCGGTACATAGGGGATGCCCACGTGCATCGCGGCGCAGGCCAGCAACGCATGATCGATGCCATTGCCCGAGAGCACCATCAGCGGCCGCTCGACCGACAGGCCATGGTCCAGCAGGGCCTGTGCCAGACGCGCCACGCGCGGCATCGCCTCACCGAAGGTCAGCGTCCGCCAGGCACGATGCGTCCCCTCGCGTTCGGCCAGGAACGTGCGCGACGGCGTCTCGCCGGCCCAGTGCACGAGGCGCTGGGTCACGCAACGGGGATACTCCGAGACCTCGCCACCGAAGAGCCAATGCGTCTGCGGGGACGCATCGTTCACGGAACGTGACTCGTCTGGCCGGTTGCCGGAAGGGGACGACATGAAAGGGGCTCCATTAGTCTGTGATGTCTCTTGTTATTGAGCGATTCGTTCTTTCATCAACGACGCAATGGATATAGTTATAATAGGTAACTATTTTTTTGACTAGATACGCTACATGAGACTTTAGATGCACAAGAAGGCCAAACTTCCCGCGATGTTGCCTATCCTTGGCGATATCGGGAACAATGCGCTCACCAGATGATTCTCATATTAACTATACCACCGGATAAGGAAGCTTCATGACGACATCCAAGAAACCCACTTCCCCGGAGCGACCTTCTCTCGAGGAAGCCTACCCCACCACCGTCGAAGGGCTGGTGCTCGAGGAACGTCTCGGCTATGCCCTGCGACGCGCCCAGCTCAAGGTCTTCAAGCACTTCGACGAGGCCATGCGCGAGCACGACATCCGCCCGGCGCAGTTCTCGTCGCTGGTCGTCATCGAGGGCTATCCGGGCGTGACGCAATCCAGCCTGGCCCAGACGCTGAGCATCGACCCCCCGCGAGTCGTTAGCCTGATCAACAGTCTCGAGGAGCGCGGCCTGGCGATGCGAGTGCGCTGCAAGCGCGACCGTCGCTCGCACGGCATCTTCCTGACCAAGACCGGCGAAGCGCTGGTAGGGCGCCTGAAAGGCTTGGCCGAACAAAGCGATTTGGAGGCGACTCAATCACTTAGTGAAATAGAGCGGCGTCAGTTACTGACCTTGCTGCGCAAAGTCTATGCATCGGAAGAAGGTGGCGACTAATCCTTTAGGCGCAATTCCCGGCAAATTGCGACGGCATGACTTGCACACCGGCTCACGGACAATTAATTATACAAAGCAACTAAAAAGCCATTCGTCATCTCGCGCCCTGGCCGACCCACACAACCTATAAAAGACATAATCATGAGCAGCCTAGCGACGACTTCCCACGCCAGTATTACCTGCCTGCGCCGCAGTCTCGAGACCACCTGCCGGCTCGCCGCCATCGTCGGCGGCCTGGTCGTCGCGATGCTGTCGCTGATGACCGTGGCCAGCATTGCCGGACGCTGGGTCTCCAGCCTGCCGTTGATCAGCGACATGGCGATGTTCGGCTGGATCGGTCCCGTCACGGGCGATTACGAAATGGTCGAGATGGGGACCGCCATCGCGGTGTTCCTGTTCCTGCCCTACTGTCATCTGCGCGGTGGCCACGTCACGGTGGACCTTCTGGTCATGCGCGCGCCGCGAAGCGTGCAGCGTCTCCTGGCCTTCGTCGCGGAAGTGCTGTTTCTGGTCGTGGCGGGCGTGATGACCTGGCGCCTTTACCACGGCCTGCTCGACAAGCAGCGCTACATGGAGACCAGCATGCTGCTGGACATCCCGCTGTGGTGGGGTTATGTCGGCGGCATCCTCGGTTTCGCCCTGCTGACACTGGTCTGCTTCTATCGCGCCTGCCTGTCGGTGTCGCGCGATACTCAGCATCACACACCGGCTCAGGGAGACGCATGATGTCACCGATCACACTGGGCACGGGCGGTTTCGTTCTGCTGCTGATCATGATGGCGGCCAGGATCCCCATCGGGCTGTCGATGCTGGTCGTCGGCGCCGCCGGTTCGATGTTGATCACCGGACCGATGGGCATTCTGAATGGCTTGAAGACACTCCCCTACGAGCATTTCTCGAGCCATACGCTGTCGATCATTCCTCTCTTCCTGCTGATGGGCCAGTTCGCCGCGCGGGCCGGGCTCTCGCGGGCCATGTTCCAGGCCGCCAACGACTGGCTGGGCCATCGGCGCGGCGGGCTCGCCATGTCGACGATCGGCGCCTGCGGTGCCTTCGGTGCCATCTGCGGGTCGTCGCTGGCCACCGCCGCCACCATGACGCAAGTGGCACTGCCGGAAATGGAGCGCCAGGGCTATCGCGGGAGCCTGGCCACCGGCGCGCTCGCGGCGGGCGGCACGCTGGGCATTCTGATTCCTCCCTCGGTGGTGCTGGTCATCTACGCCATCCTGGCGGAACAGAACATCAACGAGATGTTCGCCGCCGCCCTGGTACCGGGCCTGTTCGCGGCCTTCAGCTACATGCTGGCGATTTCCCTGTACGTGCGCTTCTTTCCCGCCAGCGCGCCGAACAAGGACAAGGCATCGCGCGGCGAACGCTGGCGCTCGCTGTGGGAAGTCTGGCCCGGCGCGGCGATCTTCATCATCGTGATCGGCGGCATCTACACCGGCATCTTCACGCCGACCGAGGCCGCCGCCGTCGGCGCGGCGGCCACCGGGGTCCTGGCGATCACCCGGGGCGGACTGCGCTGGAACGGTCTACGCGACTGCCTGCTCGAGACGGCCGTCACTTCGGCGATGATCTTCTTCATCGTCCTCGGGGCCAGCGTGTTCAACAGCTTTCTTGCCCTGACCCAGTTGCCGCAAATCACGGCCGGCTGGATCGTGGGCCTGGAGATCAGCCCCTGGGTCGTGCTGGCCGGCATCCTGCTGTGCTATCTGATCCTCGGCTGCTTCATGGACAGCCTGTCGATGATTCTGCTGACGGTGCCCATCTTCCTGCCCATCGTCACGGGCATGGACTTCGGCATGCCCGCCGCGGACGTGGCGATCTGGTTCGGCATCCTGGCACTGGTGGTGGTCGAGGTCGGTATGATCACGCCGCCCGTGGGGCTGAATATCTTCATCATTCACTCCATGGCGCCCCACGTGCCGCTGACCGAGACCTTCAAGGGCATCCTGCCGTTCCTGGCCGCCGACGTCATCCGCATCGTGATGCTGGTGGCCTTCCCGGCCATTACGCTCGGCTTCGTCTACCTGCTTTATTGATGACCGACGCGACGACCGACGCTACCGACCGAGGTGACTCATCATGACCCGTGATCCGCTGCCGTCCCCGCCGACATCGACCTTCATCGCGCGTCTGGCGATTCACGTCGACCCGCCCCTGGAGCTCGGCGAGGATGCCCGGGGCAAGCGACGCTTCATCGCCATCACTGGTGGCCGTGTCAGCGGGGAGCGGCTCGACGGCGTGGTACTGCCCGGGGGCGGCGACTGGCAGACCGTACGCCCCGACGGCGTCGCCGACCTGCATGCGCGCTATTTCCTGGAAACCGACTCGGGCGATCGCATCGAAGTCGAGAATGTCGGGTTCCGGCACGGCCCGGCGGATGTCATGCAACGCCTGCAGCGCGGGGAGCCGGTCGCGCCCGAGTCCTATTACTTTCTCACCACGCCGCGTTTCTTCACCACCAGCCCGGCCTACGCCTGGCTGACGCGCACGATCTTTCTGGGCAAGGCCGAACGCACGCGCGACAGCGTGCTCATCGACCTCTACGCGGTGAGCTGACGCCACCGCCACATGGACAACCCGACACATCGCACGACGACAACAACCACAACGAGGAACACGCCATGAGTCATCACGCCACGCTTTCTTGCCGCCGCTTCCTGCTGGCCGCCGCCGCAGCGCTACCGCTCGCCTGGGGCGCCGGCCAGGCCCATGCCCAGGAGGCCGAGTACACCCTGCGACTGCACCACTTCTTCCCGGCGTCGGCCCCCGTGCATCAGGAATACTTCCTGCCCTGGAAGGAGGCCATCGAGAAAGAGTCCGACGGGCGCCTGGCGGTCGAGCTCTACCCCTCCATGCAGCTCGGTGGCACACCGCCCTCACTCTACGACCAGGCCAAGGATGGCCAGGTGGACATCATCTGGACCGTGCTGGGCTACAATTCCGGCCGCTTCCCCCGGGCCGAGGTCTTCGACCTGCCCTTCCTGCCGACCTCGGGCGCCGCGACCAGCCAGGCCGCGCACGAATACGCCATGACGCACATGCAGGACGAACTCGAGGGCGTTTACCCCATCGCCGTGCACACCCACAGCCCGGGAGCGCTGCATACCAAGGAGACGCGCATCGAAGCGCTCGAGGACATCGAGGGCCTCAAGATGCGCGGCCCCAGCCGGCTGGTGAACCGTTATCTCGCCAAGCTCGGCGCCGAGCCCATCGGCATGCCGGTGGCGCAGGCCCTGGAAGCGCTGTCACGCGGGGTTCTCGACGGCACGGTGATTCCCTTCGAGGCCATCACCGCCATGGGGCTGGCCGACATCACCACCGAACACACCATCTTCAGCGGTGACAGAGCGCTGTACACCACGATGATGATCGTGGCCATGGATCAGGATAAGTACGACGCCCTGCCCGAGGACCTGCAGCCCATCATCGATGCTCACGCCGGCGGCCGCGAGGCATACCGGATCGGTCAGATCATGGATCAGGCGGACCATCGCCAGATTCTGGCCATTCAGAGCGGCGAGCAACCGGGCACGATCACCCGCCTGGGCAGCGAGGAAACCGCGCGCTGGCAGGCAGTCGGTCAGGAGGTCGTCGACGAGTGGATCGCCGAGGCCGAGGAGAAGGGGCTCGACGGGCAGATGCTGTACGACGATGCCACACGACTCGTCGAGCGCTATACACGCTGAGGAGGATGCCAGGTCCGGCGCTCGCGTCGCCTAGCACGCTCACTCAGTCGGTATCCACCAGTCCCGCGCCCAGTGACTTGAGGGAGGATTTGAGATGACGCTGAAACGCTCCCCGCTGCGCCTCGCTCAGGCTCTCCAGCATGCGGCCCTCGAGCGCCATGACCGTGCGATCGCACTCGGCCAGCGTGCGTCGTCCGGCCTCGGTCATGCGGATCTGGATGATGCGTCCATGGTGCGGGTCGGGGCGACGCTCGACGAGCCCCTTGGTCTCCATGGCCTTGACCATCTCGTTGGCCGCCTGCGGCGACACCAGCGACTTCTCGGCCAGTTGCGAATTGGACTGGGGGCTGCGTCGTGCCAGCACGGAAAGCGCCGTGTACTGCTGCATGGTCACGCCCAGGGGCTGCACGGCCTCGCTGATATGGCGGCGCAGGGCGCGGTCGAGCCGGCCGATCAAATACGCGACGCGCACCGCCTCGGGGGCGTCGTCGGCGTCGCCGTGCCGCGACTCGGCGGAGGCCTGTGATTCCACTTTGGTCATAAGCGTTTCCTCTTTGCAAACGCAGGATAGCGCACTATGATTGGCAGGGTAAATATCAACTTACTTGATACTATTTTGACAGGAAATTGACATGAGCGATTACACGAACCGCTGGCAAACCGTGAAGGTCGACGTCGAGGACGGCATCGCCTGGGTCACCCTGAACCGGCCCGAGAAGCGCAACGCCATGAGTCCCACGCTCAACCGTGAAATGATCGATGTGCTCGAGACCATCGAGCTCGACCAGGACGCCCATGTGCTCGTGCTGACCGGCGAGGGCGAGTCCTTCTCCGCTGGCATGGACCTCAAGGAGTACTTCCGCGAGATCGACGCCAGCCCCGAAATCGTTCAGGTCAAGGTACGCCGCGACGCCTCCACCTGGCAGTGGAAACTGCTGCGTCACTACGCCAAGCCGACCATCGCCATGGTCAACGGCTGGTGCTTCGGCGGCGCCTTCTCGCCGCTGGTCGCCTGCGACCTGGCCATCGCCGCCGACGAGTCGGTGTTCGGGCTGTCCGAAATCAACTGGGGCATCCCCCCGGGCAACCTGGTCAGCAAGGCCATGGCCGACACCGTGGGACATCGCCAGGCGCTGTACTACATCATGACCGGGGAAACCTTCACCGGCCCGCAGGCCGCCGACATGGGGCTGGTCAACCAGAGCGTGCCCCGCGCCGAGCTGCGCGAGACCACCCACAAGCTGGCCGCCACCCTGCGCGACAAGAACCCCGTCGTCCTGCGCGCCGCCAAGACCGGCTTCAAGATGTGCCGCGAGCTGACCTGGGAACAGAACGAGGAATACCTCTACGCCAAGCTCGACCAGGCCCAGCAGCTCGACCCCGAGCACGGCCGCGAGCAAGGTCTCAAGCAGTTCCTCGACGACAAGAGCATCAAGCCGGGCCTGGAAAGCTATCGTCGCTGAACGGCCCGCGACCCCGGGCGTGCGTCGGACGGCGGACGCCCACCTCACAACAATCACATAGTTAAGCACGGGGGTACGATATGGATCTCAGCCTATTGATCGGCGGTGACACCCACGCCGCCCAGCAAGACGCGACCTTCACGCGGCACAATCCGCTCAGCGGCGAGGCCGTGACCCGGGCCGCGGCGGCCTCAGCCGGCGATGCCCGCGCCGCTGCCGAGGCCGCTTCCCGGGCCTTTCCCGCCTGGTCGGCGACCGGCCCTGGCGAGCGCCGCGCCAAGCTGCTCGCCGCCGCCGACGCCATGGAGGCGCGCCAGGCCGACTTCATCGCGCGCATGGTCGATGAAACCGGCGCCACGCCGGGCTGGGCCGGGTTCAACGTCATGGTGGCCGCCAACATGCTACGCGAGGCCGCCTCGCTGACCACCCAGGTCGGCGGCGACGTGATCCCCTCCAACGTGCCCGACAGCCTCGCCATGGGCGTGCGCGTTCCCTGTGGCGTGGTGGTCGGCATCGCCCCCTGGAACGCCCCCATCATCCTCGGCACGCGGGCCATCGCCACGCCGCTGGCATGCGGCAACACGGTGATCCTCAAGGCCTCGGAGCAATGTCCCGCCACCCATCACCTGATCGGCGAAGTGCTCGTCGAGGCAGGCCTGGGCGACGGCATCGTCAATGTCGTGACCAACGCGCCCCCTCAGGCCGCCGAGGTGGTCGAGGCGTTGATCGAGCATCCCGCCGTGCGGCGCATCAACTTCACCGGCTCCACCCAGGTGGGCCGCATCATCGCCGAGAAAGCCGCGCATCATCTCAAGCCGGTATTGCTGGAACTGGGTGGCAAGGCACCGTTCTTGGTCCTCGAGGACGCCGATCTGGATGCCGCCGTGGAAGCCGCCGCCTTCGGGGCCTTCTTCAACCAGGGCCAGATCTGCATGTCCACCGAGCGCCTGATCGTCGTCGACGCCGTGGCCGACGCCTTCGTCGAGAAGCTGGCCCGCAAGGCCGAGACGCTGCGCGCCGGCGATCCTCGCGACGAGGGCAACGCCCTGGGCACGCTGATCACCCGCGAGGCCGGCGAAAAGCTCAACGCGCTGCTCGATGACGCCCAGCAGCACGGTGCGCGACTGGCCTGCGGCGGCAAGGCCGAGGGCGTGATCATGCAGCCCACCGTGGTCGATGGCGTCACCTCGTCGATGCGCCTGTACGGCGAGGAATCGTTCGGCCCGGTGGTGGCGATGATGCGCGTCAAGGACGAAGAAGACGCCCTGCGCGTCGCCAACGACAGCGAATACGGCCTCTCCGCGGCGGTCTTCAGCCGCGACACGGCACGTGCCATGCGCATCGCGCAACGTATCGAGTCAGGCATCTGCCACATCAACGCCCCCACCGTGCACGACGAACCGCAGATGCCGTTCGGCGGCGTCAAGTCCAGCGGTTACGGGCGCTTCGGCGGCAAGGCCGGTATCGAGGAATTCACCGAACTGCGCTGGATGACCATGCAACTTGGCCCCCGGCACTATCCGATCTAACGGTCACACCACTGGCCCCTCTGACGGCCAGGACCCTGGACATCGCGTCATGGCACGCCACCTTTCCATGGAGCTCAAGATGATGACAACAAAACATACGCTCGCCGGTCTCGCGCTTCTCGGCGGTATCACCCTGGCCGGCACCGGCCAGGCACAAGACACCGTGACCTTGCGTCTGCACCATTTCGCCGCCCCGACCACCCCGGTGCAGACGCAATACCTGGAACCTTGGGCAGAGCGCATCGAGGAACAGTCCGATGGCGCCATTCAGGTCGAGATCTTCCCGGCCATGCAGCTGGGCGGCTCGGCCTCGTCACTCTACGACCAGGCCAAGGACGGCGTGGTGGATATCGCCTGGACGCTGTTGAGCTACACGCCCAACCGCTTCCCCGAGTCCGAAGCGTTCGACCAGCCCTTTTTGCCGACCACGGGCGAAGCCACCAGCATGGCGGCCCATGAGTTCGCCATGGATCACATGCAGGACGACTTCGAGGGCGTGCACCCCATCGCCGTGTTCGCCCATTCGCCCGGCAAGATTCACACCAAGGATGTCAGCGTGCACGACATCGGCGATATCGACGGCCTCGCCATCCGCGCCCCCTCGAAGACCATGAACCGCTATTTCGCACAGCTCGGCGCCAAGACCGTGGGCATGCCCATGCCGCAGATCCCCGAAGCGATCTCGCGCGGTGTGATCGACGGCCTGACGCTGCCGTTCGAGAGCGCCTCCGCCCTTGGCGTGCTCGACGTGGCGCAGAACCATACCTTCTTTGACGGCTCCCACGGGCTGTATACGGCCATGATGGTGCTGGCGATGAACCAGTCGACGTACGATGACCTGTCGCCCGAGCTGCAAAAGGTCATCGACGACAACGCCGGCCTTCAGGAAGCGCAGCGCATCGGACAGGTCATGGATACAGCGGAGCAAGCCGCCATCGACGACATCGCTGCACGCGGCGAGGGGCAGATGATCCACATCGCCGAAGCGGACCAGTCGGCATGGCGCGAGGCCGCCGAGACCACCATCCAGCAGTGGATCGACGACATGGACGGCGCCGGTTTCGACGGCCAGGCCCTTTACGACGACGCCAGCCGCCTCGTCGAGAAATACACCCAGCAGACGCAGTAGCCTCTCCCTCTCCGGCTGCGCGCCGTGGGCGCTCGGGACTTTCCCGGGCGCTCTTTTCTTTACGCCGGGCCCGAGATACCCGACGCACACGCGACCGAAGTCCCCAGTGCCGGCGTTTCCAAGACCGGTGTCTTCACGACCAAAGTCTAGCGCGTCTCGATTGTCGCTCAACGCGGGGCTACCTATGATGGGAACGGTTCCATCACAGGTAGCCTCATGACCCGATCGCCCACTCCCACCATCCTCGAAGTCGCCCGTGAAGCCGGGGTCTCGAAGACCAGCGTGTCGCGCTACCTGGGCGGCGAACGCGACCGTCTTTCGCCCTCCATGCAGACGCGCATCGCCACGGCGATCACGTCATTGGGCTATCGCCCCAACTGGATGGCGCGCGGCTTGAAGGGTGGGCAGTCGCGCTTGCTGGGCATGCTGGTGGCCGACATTCGCAACCCCTTTTCGACGGCGGTGCTGCACGGCGCCGAGCAGGCATGTCGCGCCCACGGCTTGTCGCTGCTGGTATGCAATACCGACAACGACGCCGTGCTCGAACGCCGTCATCTCGAAATGCTGGCTGCCTACCGGGTCGAAGGCATGATCATCAATGCCGCCGGCGACCCCGGCCCGGCATTGCGCCGTTTCGCCGACCCGCGCACGCCGGTCGTCCTGCTCGACCGCCAGGTGAGCGACCTCGATGCGGACATCGTGGGGCTGGACAACGCCCTGGCCATCGACCAGGCCTTCGCGCACCTGCACGCACAGGGATACCGCCGCTTGCTGTACGTCAGCGAGCCGGTGACCGAGGCCAGCTCACGCCAAGCACGTCTGGCCCGGGTCGAGGCCTGCCTCGCGCGGCACCCCGAGTGGCGCGGCGAGACGCTCGGCGTGGCGCTGGAGGCGCCCGGCGATGCCCTGGCGACGAAGCTGCGCCGCTTCGTGGACAGCCGCGACCCTGCGCCAGGGGCGATACTCTGCGCCAATGGCCAGGTCACGCTGGCGGTCGCGCAGTGGCTGCGCGAGGCCGGCGTCACGCTCGGCCCCGTCGGCCTGATGGGCATCGACGAACTGGACTGGTGCGCACTGGTCGGCCCCGGCATCACCACGCTCGCCCAGCCCACGGCCACGCTCGGGGCCAGCGCCGTGGACTGCCTCGTCACGCGCTTTTCCCCGGAAGGCCGACAACGTCCGCCACGGCGCCTCGATTACGCCGGCACCTTGATTCCACGCGGCTCGACCCGTCGCGATTCGGCGGCCGCACCCACGACTGATTTCAGGAGCCTGTCATGCCCCTCTCTCCGGACATTCTGACCTTCGGCGAGGCGATGTCGCTGTTCATTGCCGAGACGCCCGGCGATCTGGCCGAGGTCGAACGCTTCCAGCGCCGTATCGCCGGCGCCGACACCAACGTCGCCATCGGCCTGGCGCGCCTGGCGTTTCAGGTCGCCTGGATCAGCCGTGTCGGCGATGACAGCTTCGGCCGTTTCATCCGCCGCACCCTCGAAGGCGAAGGCCTCGACTGCCGCCATCTGCGCACCGACCCCGACCACCCTACCGGGCTGGTATTCAAGGAACGCGCCGAACACGGCGAGGACCCCAAGGTCGAGTACCTTCGTCGTGGCAGCGCCGCCAGTCACCTGGGCCTCGACGACGTGCGCGACCTGACGTTCCAGGGCGTGCGTCACCTGCATGCCACCGGCCTGCCGCCGGCCTTGTCGCCGAGCACGCGCGAGCTCGCCTTTCACATGCTAGAGCAGGCGCGCCGGGCGGGACTCACCATTACCTTCGACCCCAACCTGCGCCCCACGCTGTGGGACAGCGAGACCGACATGCGCGACACCCTCAATGCGCTGGCCGCCCGCGCCGACTGGGTCTTGCCGGGACTCGCCGAGGGACAGCGCCTGACCGGGCTCGACAGTCCCCACGACATCGCCGGCCATTACCTGGACCAGGGCGCCACGGGGGTCATCATCAAGCTCGGCCCCGAAGGCAGCTACGTGCGCACGCAGCAGGACGCGGGCACGGTCAGCGGGGTCAGCGTTGCCCGCGTCGTCGACACCGTGGGCGCCGGCGATGGCTTCGCGGTAGGCGTGATCAGCGCACTGCTCGATGGCCTTTCGCCGCGCCATGCCGCGCATCGCGGCAACCTGATCGGCGCCGAGCAAGTCCAGGTCGTCGGCGACATGGAAGGTCTGCCCGATCGTGCCCGCCTGCGCGACCTCGAAGCCGCTCACCCCTTGGCGTGACGGCACATTCCCGCTTCATCCATGACCAGGAGCCACGCATGACCAAACGCATCGTTGCCTTTCGGCGGCTCAAGCCGCATCACCTCGAGCAGTTGCGCAACCACTTCCACGTCGATTACTTCGATACGCTGGAGGGCCCCGACGATCCGGCGTTTCGCGAAGCGCTGCGCAACGCCCACGGCCTGCTGGGCGCCAGCCTGCCGATCACGCCCGAGCTGCTCGACGACGCGCCCCACCTGGAGGCCATTTCGAGCATCTCGGTGGGGGTCGACAACTACCCGGTGGAGGAACTCACCCGGCGCAACATACTGCTCTGCCATACGCCGGACGTGCTCACCGAAACCACCGCGGACACCGGCTTCCTGCTGATCATGGCCAGCGCCCGCCGCGCGGTGGAACTGGCCAACATGGTCAAGCAAGGTCAATGGACGAGTGGTATCGGCGAGTCCCACTTCGGCACCGACGTCCATGGCAAGACGCTGGGCATGGTCGGCTTCGGGCGCATCGGGCAGGCCATCGCGCGGCGCGGCGCCCTGGGGTTCGGCATGTCGGTGCTCTACACCCACGCCTCGCGCAAGCCGGCGCTGGAAGCGGAACTGGGTGCGACGCACTGCGAGTTCGAGGCCCTGCTCGAGCAGGCCGATTTCGTCTGCGTCAACGTTCCCCTTACCGCCGAGACCACCGGCCTGATGGACGCCGCCGTCTTCAAGCGCATGAAGTCCTCGGCGATTCTGATCAATATCGCGCGCGGTAAAGTGGTCGACGAGGAAGCCCTGATCGAGGCGCTCTCCAGCGGCGAGATCCACGCCGCCGGGCTCGATGTCTTCGCTCAGGAACCGCTGCCCGGCGACTCGCCGCTCACCCGGATGGACAACGTCGTGACCCTGCCGCACATCGGCTCGGCGACACATGAAACGCGCGAGGCCATGGCCCAGCGCGCCATCGACAACGTCATCGACGCCCTCGAGGGCCGCCGTCCCCCCAGCCCCTACAACGACGTCACACCGCGCGGCTGACGTCTTTCCCGTCCGCCCACGCCACGGCGTGGGCGTTTCGGATCCATTGCGCTGCGCCTCTACGACTCTGGTCGTAGTTGGACCAAAGGCGAATGGGGCCGAGACGGCGACTCTTCTAGGCTGACCTTAGATTTGGATCAATCCAAAAACGAGGCACGCCAGCATGGCCGAATCCCCCGAGACCCCGTCGTCCCCACGCGAGAGCGCGCGTCACAGCGTCACGCTGCAAGACATCGCCGCGCATGCCGGCGTGTCGCGGTCGACGGTCTCGCTGGTACTGCGTGGCAGCTCCCTGGTGGCGGACACCACCCGCACGCGTGTGCAGGCTTCCATCAAGGCCCTCGGCTACGTCTACAACCGTGGCGCAGCAGCGCTGCGCGCCAGCCGCACCTTCACCCTCGGCGTGGTGGTCTACGACATCGCCAACCCGTTCTTCGGCGCCATGGTGGCGGGCATCGACTCGGTGCTGCACCGCGAGAACTATGTCTCGTTCCTGGCCAACAGCGAAGACTCTCCCCAGCGTCAGCAGCGCTTCCTGGAGCGCATGCGCGAACAGCGCGTGGATGGCTTGCTGCTTTGCCCCGCCGAGGGCACCGATCCCGCACTGGTCTCCCGGCTCGCCGACTGGAACCTGCCCTGCGTGCAGGTGCTGCGCCATGTCGGCGAGCCCCCGTTCGATTACGCGGGCACCGATTTCGAACTCGGGGTGCGCCAGGCCGTGGACCATCTCGTGACGTGCGGCCACCGGCGGATCGTCTTCCTGGGCGGCGACGCCGAGCATTCCGCCACGCAGGCCCGCCACCGGGGCTACCACGAGGCCATGCGGGCCCACGGTCTCGACGATGTGCACCGCGTGATACGCGGTCCGGTCACGCGGCGCGCCGGCTTCGACGGCGTGCAGCGCCTGATGCAGGAAAGCCCGCGCCCCACGGCGGTGATTTGCCACAACGACCTGATGGCCCTGGGGGCCATGCTGGGCTTGCAGCGCCTGGGCCTGACGCCCGGCCAGGACTGCGCGGTCATCGGCACCGACGACATCGAGGAAGCGGCCTTGAGCCTGCCGGCGCTGAGCAGCGTCGCCACCCATCCCTATGCCATCGGCGAGGAGGCGGCGCGTCTCGCCATGCGACGCATCGCCGACCCCGACGGTACCCGCGAGCAGGTGATCCTGACCCCGCGCCTGCACGTCCGCGACTCGTGCGGTCCCTGCACCGCCGACGCGACACCACCGCGACGATGCACCGACGTCGTCGACATCTGACACCATCCCTGCGCCAGCCGCCACCGGCGGACACAACAATCAACGAGGTGACATCATGACTCAGAACTGGATCGATCCAAACGCATCCCGCCGCCCCTTCGCCAAGCGCGCGCTCGGCGCCGTCGCGCTGACGCTCGGCATGACGCTGGCCGGCGGCGCCCAGGCCGTGGACCTGCGCTTCGGCCATGGCGGCACCGAGGACACCGCCTATCAGCTTGGGGCCGAACGCTTCAAGGAACTGGTCGAGGACAAGACCGACGGCGATGTCTCCGTCACCATCCTCGGCAACTCCGTGCTCGGCCACGAAACCGAGATGTTCGAACAGCAGATGGCCGGCGCGCTGGACATGTCGATCATCAATCCCGGCTTGATCACGGATTTCTCGCAGACCGCCAACGTGTTCTCGATTCCGTTCATGTATCGCGACGAGGCCCACTGGCGCCACGTGCTCGATGGCGAGGTCGGGCGCGACATCGCGGACCGCATCGAGGACGACACCGGCGTCAAGGTGCTGGCCTTCTTCGGTGGCGGCAAGCGCCAGATCGTCAGCACGCGGCCGCTGGAAAGCCTCGACGACCTGGAAGGCATGAAGCTGCGCACCAACCCGACCGAGCCGCTGATCGCCGCCTGGAAAGCCCTGGGCACCGAGCCCACCGTCATGGCCTGGAAAGAGATCTACACCGGGCTGCAACTGGGCGCCATTGACGGCCTGCTCAACGAGGCCGAGTGGATTCATCGCATGCGCTTCCACGAAGTGGCCCCGCACATCGGGCTCTCCGAGCATGACATCACCGTGCGCCTGCTGACCCTCTCGCAAATGACCTGGGATCGTCTCGACGACGCCCAGCGCGAGGCGGTCATGGCTGCCGCCCAGGAAGCCGCGAGCTATGCCCGCAAGGTGCAGCTCGAACAGGACGCCGAAGCACTCGAGACACTCGAGGAGGAAGGCGCCACGCTCTACCCGATGGATCGCGAGCGCATGAAGGAGATCGTCGCCGAGCCGCTGCAGAAAGTGATCGACGACATGGGCCTCACCGAGCTGCATGACCGGATCGTCAACGTCGAGTAATCCCCCGGCCGGGATGGATGCCCCATCCCGGCCCTTGTCGCCGAGGGTTTCGCCATGCCCACCCTGCTCGCCGGACTCGCCCGGCTCAATCGAGCGCTCGAGCGTCTGCTCGGCGCTCTCCTGTTGCTGCTGCTGGCGGCCTTCATCGTGTTCATCGTCTATCAGATCGTCAGCCGCAACCTCCCCATGCTGCCGCGTCTGTACTGGACCGAGGAGTTCAGTCGCTTCGCCTTTCAGTGGATGATCATGCTGGGCACCGCCATCGGCGTGCTGCATGCCGATCACTTCGTCCTCGAAGCCTTTCCCCGCGGCTCCCGGCTCGACCGGGCGACGCGCCTGATCCGTGATCTGGCCTGCCTGGCGGTCGGCGTCGTGTTCGTCTATTACGGCAAGGACTTCGCGCTCTCCGGGCTTCGCCGCAGCGCCACGGCCTCCAGGCTGCCGATGATCGCGGTGTACGTCACGTTCAGCGTGTGCGGCGTCCTGATCATCCTGTTCGCCGCGCAACGTCTCCTGCATGCGGCCCTGCATGGCCAGTCGGCCATGGAGCAGACGCTGGACACGCCCTCCGAACTCGACGAGGCCCTGGCCGATACCGCCGAGACGCCCTCCGATTCGCTCAGCGCCCCCGAGCATCGCGACGGCGGCAAGGAGTCTTCCCGATGATGCCGATGGACTGGATGTTCCTGCTGCCCTGGCTGTTGTTCGCCGTGCTGGGGATCCTGATCGTTGCCGGCGTGCCGATCGCCATGTCGCTGGTGCTCACCTCCTTCGCGGTGATCATGCTCGACCCGCGCCTGACGCCCTGGATCATGTTTCAGCGCATGTACAACGGCATGGACTCGTTCGTGCTGCTGGCCGTGCCCCTGTTCCTGCTCGCCGGCAACCTCATGAACGCCGCACGCATCACCGACCGGCTGATCACGCTGTGTCTGCACCTGGTGGGGCATTTCAAGGGCGCCCTGGCCCACGTCAACGTCATGGTCAGCATGCTGTTCGCCGGCGTCTCCGGCTCCTCGACGGCGGACAGCGCCGGCGTCGGCACGGTGCTGATCCCGGCCATGAAACGGGAAGGCTACCCCGCGCATTTCGCGGTGGCGGTCACGGCCGCGTCGTCGGTCATGGGCATCGTCATCCCGCCGTCGATCAACATGATCGTGTGGGGCGCGTTGACCAACACCTCGATCGCCGGCCTGTTCCTGGGCGGCATCCTGCCCGGGGTGATGATCGGCATCGCGCAGCTCTTGCTCAACCTGGGCTACGTGCGCCGCTACCAGGTGCCCGTGCGCCAGCGGGCCTCGCTCGCGCAGTTGATGCACTCGGGCAAGGACGGCCTGCTCGCGGCGGGCATTCCGGTGCTGATCATCGGCGGCATCACGCTGGGCATCGTCACCCCCACCGAAGCGGCGGTGATGGCGGTGCTGTATGCCCTGGCGCTGGGCTTTCTCGTCTACCGCGAGCTGACGTTCAAGAGCGTCATGGCGGCCTCCACCTCCACCGTGCGCCTGTGTTCGCTGTCCCTGTTCAGCCTGGTCGGCGCGGCCATCTTCGGCTATCTGATCAGCTTCTATCAGATTCCGCCGTCGCTGATGAAAGGGGTCAACATCACCGACCCGACCACGCTGCTCATCGTCATGGCCATCGTCATGCTGCTGATCGGCACCTTCATGGACTCGCTGCCCGCGATGGCGATTCTCGCGCCGATCTTCCAGCCGCTGGCCATGCAGGCGGGCGTGCACCCGGTCCAGTTCGGCGTCATCAGCGTCATGGCCCTGGGGCTCGGCCTGATCACGCCGCCCTACGGTCTGTGCCTGATGATCTCGGCCAAGATCGGTGGCATTCCGCTGCTCAAGGCACTCGGCACGACGCTGCTGTACCTGGCGGTGATGCTGGTCGTGATCGCGCTGCTGATCGTCTACCCGCAGCTCATCCTGATGATCCCGCGGGCGCTGGTGCCGGACTTCGTATAGCCGGGACCGCTCGCCCCGCGCTCCCCGGCCTTGCCATTGCGGCCGGGGAGCACTACAGTTCCCGTTAGAGTTTAAAAACGCCGTTCGCAAACTCGCCATCGCGCTCAAGCCTGGGCGTGGCATGCCGATATTTGAGAAACTGTGCGGTTTCATCCATCACGCCCTCGAGGCTCCACCATCATGTCTCATTCGCTGTGCCTGCTGTTCGACTGCGATGGCACCCTGGTCGATAGCGAACCCCTGCTTGCCGATGTCATGGCCGACGTACTGACCCGTGTCGGACTGCCTTTCGCCGCCCCCCAGTACATGGCAGAGTTTCGCGGCGTACGATTCGCCAACATCGTCGCGGAACTCGAGCGTCGCTACGGCGCCCTGGACGACGCCACGCGCGACATGGCCGAGAGCGAGATGCGACGCAACATGCAGGCACGCATGAGTCGCGAGCTGCAGCCCATCTCCGGGATCCGCGAGGCGCTGGAGCGCCTTGGGGCGTATCCCCGCTGCGTGGCTTCCAACGGCCCCGAGCACAAGATACGCCGCGCCCTCGACAGCACCGGTCTGCGCCCCTATTTCGAGGATCGCCTCTACAGCGGCTACACCATCGAGAGCTGGAAACCCGAGCCGGGGCTGTTCCTGCATGCCGCCCGTGACATGGGCTTCGCCCCCGAGCACTGCGTGGTGATCGACGATGCCGAGGTCGGCGTCGCCGCCGGCCTGGCCGCCGGGATGCGCACGATTCACATCAATCGCTTCCCCGAGCGCGAGACCACGCCGTCCGGCGCCATCGCCCTGCACCACATGCGCGACCTGCCCGACGTGGTGGCACGCTTGGCCCAGCTGGAAACCCTGCCACACTGATTTCCTGCCGGGGACGCGCGACGCCTGGTTCGTGCATCGCGGCTCGGCGCGTTATCATTCGCGTATCGTGCCAAGCCGACGCCAGGGAGATACGCATGGCATCGTTACAGGATCAATTGCGCGGGCTGGTGTACTCCACCGAACACGGCGAGACCTGCCCCGAGTGCCGCGCCCCGCTCAGCGAGTGCCGCTGCGCCGACACGGCGGAGGAAGACCGCCTGGCGCGCCTCGACGGCATCGTCCGTCTGCGCCGCGAAACCAAGGGCCGCAAGGGCAAGGGCGTCACCCTCGTCGAGGGAGTGCCGCTCAAGAGCGAAGAGCTCAAGACATTGGCCAAGGCACTCAAGAAACGCTGCGGCACCGGCGGTGCACTTAAGGAAGGCATCATCGAAATTCAGGGCGATCACCGCGACGCACTCAAGGTGGAACTGGAAGCGCGCGGCTATCGCGTCAAACTCGCGGGCGGTTGAGCCCACGCCAACGGCGTTCCCCAGGAGAGATTCCCATGCCCCTGTCCCGTCTATCGCACCGCCTCCGCACGGCCCTGTGCGGCGCATTTCTGGCCGGGCTGGTCGGTTGCGCCAGCGGCCCCGATTTCCAGACGCTCGACGCTCGTGTCGTCTTCGACACGCCACCAGCCCTGTCGCCGGCAGCCACGCTCAAGGTGGCCCTGAAAGACAGCGCCGACGACACGACGCTGGCGGAAAGTCGCTACCCTCGGATCGATACCGAGGCCACCGAGGTGGCACTGCGTTACGACGCCAGCGCCATCGACGCGGCGCATCGCTACACGTTGCAGGCCGAGGTTCGCGACCAGGGGCGCATCACGTATCTCAACCGCGACGCGGTCGAGGTCCTGAACGGCGACACCGGCACCACGCCGACCATTACCCTGGTGCCGGCCTCGCGCCGCTGACGACACGGCATCCCGCGCGGCACGCACTCACGGGCGGAGCGTCGAGATTGGGCCGGCGCCCTGCGTGACGTGCGGCGGCGTCTGCGGGGAGCGGGACGCCGTCACCTCGCGCACCGCCGCTTCCAGGGTCTCGCCCACCGGCGCCTCCAGCTTGAGCGAGAACAACGCATCGGCACGAGTGCGCCCCATGTTGACGCACGCCAGCGGCTTGCCCAGTTCGGCCGCCCGCTTCGCGAAACGATAGCCCGAATAGACCATCAGCGACGAGCCCGCCACCAGCATGGCGTCGGCCTGTTCTAGCGCCGCGAATGCCGCGTCCACGCGTGGACGCGGCACGTTGTCGCCGAAAAACACCACATCGGGCTTGAAGATGCCGTCGCCGCAGCGCGCGCAGGACAGCAGCGAGAAATCGGCGAAGTTGCGACTTTCCAGATCAGCATCCCCATCCGGGCCGACCTGCGCCTCGAGAGTCGTCCAGTGGGGATTGAGGCGCGCCAGTTCGGCGTGCAAGGCATGTCGCATGCGAGTCGCGCCGCACCCCATGCACCGCACCACGTCGGCCTGGCCGTGCAGGTCGATGACGCGGCGCGAGCCTGCGCGCTGATGCAGCCCGTCGACATTCTGCGTGACCAGCCGCTCGAGGCGACCGGCCCGTTCGAGTTCGGCCAGCGCGTAATGCCCCCGCCCGGGCCGCGCCTCGCTGAGCGCCTGAAACCCGACCAGGCTGCGTGCCCAGTAACGACGGCGCGCCAGGTCGCTTTGCATGAACGCCTGGTGGGTCATCGGGGGCGAGCGCTTCCAATCGCCGCGCTCATCGCGGTAGTCGGGAATGCCGCAATCGGTGCTCATTCCCGCCCCGGTCAGCACGAACAAGCGCGGATGCCGTGCGAGAAACGCCGCCAGCGGCGACGGTGACGTGTCGACCATCGTGACCTCCCAGAACCAGAACCGCTACCCTATGATAGAACGCGTGCCGCCTGCGGGCACAGGGCCGTATCGCCGCCGCCCGCCAAGCTGGCTAGAATGGGCGTTCGTACATCGCCCCCGACCCGGATGACCGCTATGGCCTGGCTGGAATACGTACTGCCGCTCATCTTTCTCGCCCCCCTCGGCGCCACGGCGCTGGTGGTGCTGGCATTGCGTCATCTGGAAGACGGCGCGCTGACCTCGCCCTACGACGGCCATACCCTGCGCGAGCCGGCGCAATCGTTGCGCAACCGCCTCGACCGGGCCTATGCGGCGCTGTTCCTCGACGGCGCGCTCGGCCCCATCGTCACCTTGGCGCCCTTGGTCTATGGCATGGGGCGCATGCTGTTCGCCAATCGGCACAGTTGGCTGGAGTGGGCCCTGTATGGCCTGCTCACCACCCTGCTGGCATTGATCCTGTGCTTTCGCCTGATCCGCGACGTGCAGCGCATTCGGCGCCTCAAGCTGGGGCTGGCCTGCGAGCTGGCGGTTGGCCAGGAACTGGAGCGCCTGATCCGCCCCGAGGCCCATCCGTATTTCGTGTTCCACGACGTACCCACCGACAGCACCACCATCGACCATGTCGTGGTCACGCCGCACGGCATCTTCGCGGTCCAGGTCAGCGCGCGCACACCACCGCTGGACATCAAGGGCGAGCCGCGCACCACGGTCGTCGTCGCCGGCCAGCGGCTGCGCTTCCCCGGATGGCGCGAACGTCAGTCGCTGGCCCATGCGCGGCTGGCGGCGGCGTGGTGCCGCCAATGGCTGGCCCACCGCTCGCTGGGAAACGTCGCCGTGCAGGGTGTCCTGGTGCTGCCCGGCTGGAACGTGGAGATCGACAAGCCACCCGGCGAGATCATGGTGGTCGACGGCCGAGGCCTCGCCACCCTGCTCGACGACACCTCGCTGCAGCCCATGGATGACGCCACTCACCAGCGCGTGGTGCAGGCCCTGGATCGGCGTGTGAAAGGCGTCACGTCAGGAGATCAAGCCCCCTGACTAGGGCGCCGTTTCGCCAACGATGAGATGCGTAGTCAGGCAGTGAGACTCCATGGCGGTACGACCGAGTACCATGGAAGCCGCCAAACGCCCCTTGGCGACACTATCTTGACGTACGGTGGTCAGACGCGGCGCGCGATATTGCCCCTCGGCGATGCCATCGAAGCCGGTCATGCGTAGATCTTCAGGAATGCGCAGACCGCGCTGCTCTGCCAGCGTCAGCACGGTCAGGGCGATGCGATCGGACATGCAAAGCAGCAGATCCGGGCGTTCGCCGTCGGGCAGGTCGAGAATCTCGGCAATGACCGGCGAGCAGACGTCATGGGTATTCTCTTCGATGTTCCACATGGGCACGTCGGCCGGCACGAAGTCGTGCTCGGCCAGTGCCTCGTAAAAGCCGTTCAGGCGTGCACGCGTGATGGTCTGTGACTCGCTGAACAGCGGCTGGTCGATGATACGCCCGTTGCAGGGCTCGGCGGTCGAGCGCAGGTTGATGATCGCAGGGCGACGCGGCCGCCGGCGCAAGGCATGGCGCGCTATGTTCAGACAGGCCGCATGGTTGTCGATGTGCACCGAGGCATGCCCGGCGATATCGAAATCCACGGCCATCAATGGCCGCTGTTGCGACAACTGCTCATGCATCTGCGGGTCGGGCAGCAGCCCGTATACGATGAAGCCATCGGCCATGCTGGCCGACTCCAGCCGCATTCCCTGACGGCTCGGCAGCAGCAACAAGGTATGACCATGCTCGTCGAGCACCTCCGAGACCCCGGCCAGGAACTCGCTGGCCACGGCGTCGTTGAGGCTATAGGTCAGACTATCGGCCAGGACCACCGCAATGATTTTCGAGCGCCCGGTGCGCAAGCTGCGGCCTCGGGCATCGGGCCGACATAGCCTACATCACGCGCCTCGCTGAGAATCCGGTCGCGCAGCGCGGGCGATAGCTGATCCGGCCGATTGAAGGCGTTGGAAACCGTGGCAGTGGAAACCTCGAGGCGAGCAGCCAGGTCCTTGAGAGTAATGCGACGGTGCGAAGGAGTCACGGCGAGTCTCGTTGCTAGCGAACGCAGGCAGCATACCTGCCTGCTCCGACACTCTCTAGCATGAAAGGCGACTCAGCCGGACAAGGCAACCGAATGCCGGCATCCTCAAGCGGCGTCACGCGTACGCATCAGTGGCAATGCGCGCCCGTCACCATCGAACAGGTGCACATTGTCGAGTGACGGCATCAAGGCGGCATATTGGCCGATGTCCCAGCGACTGGGTGCCTCACTGCGATGAATCAGCAGCTCGCCGCCCTGACCGGCATCAAGATAGACATAGACCTCGTTACCCAGATATTCAACGTTGACGATTTCGAACGCATTGTCGCCACGCGCTTCCCCCAGGCACAGATGTTCGGGACGAATGCCGAGCGTCAACGTGGCGTTTGCCGCAAGGTCCGCAGCATTCTGTGGCAGATTCAGCTCGCCGATGCCCGATACGCTGACGCGACATCCCTTGGCATGGCTCTCGCGCAAGGCGGCGGGCAGGAAGTTCATCGTCGGAGAGCCGATGAACCCCGCGACGAAGCGCGTCGCGGGACGCTGGTAAAGCTCCTGGGGACTACCAACCTGTTCGATTCGCCCGCCGTTCAAGACCACGATCTGGTCGGCAAGCGTCATCGCCTCGACCTGATCATGAGTGACATAAATCACCGTTGAGCCCAGACGGTGATGCAAGCGCGCAATCTCGTTGCGCATTTGCACGCGCAGCGAGGCGTCGAGGTTGGACAGCGGTTCGTCGAACAGCAGGATGCGCGGCTCGCGAGCCATCGCCCTTCCCATCGCCACACGCTGACGCTGTCCACCGGAAAGCGCCTTGGGCTTACGATCAAGCAGTTCCTCGAGCTGCAAGATGCGCGCAGTCTCGTGAACCCGGTCGCGTACCGCCTGCTTCGTCGTTTTGGCCAACTTCAGCCCAAAGGCCATGTTTTCAAACACCGTCATGTGCGGATACAAGGCATAGGACTGGAAGACCATGCCGACTCCCCTCTCGCGAGGTGGCAAGTCGTTGACCAGCGTCTCGCCAATTTTCAGCTCGCCACCGCTGATCGACTCCAGCCCGGCGACCAGCCGCAGCAGAGTGGACTTGCCACAGCCGGAGGGACCGACGAAGACGACGAACTCGCCATCACCAATCGTGAGGTCGACATCCTTGATGATATGCGTATCGCCAAACGACTTGTTGAGCTTGTTGAGCGTAAGGCTTGCCATGGAAAGTTCTCCTGGCCGGCGCCAACAAGGCGCCAGCGGCATGTATCGTCCAAAGAAATTCAGTCAAGGCGCAGATAGGCCGCCTGATAGGCCGGCAGGGTCAAGCGGTCGTTTTCCACGTGCGCCGTGAACCCGGGAGCGTCTAGCAGGTGCCCTGGCTCGGGCAGGCAACACGCCTGCGCCTGGTCAGTCAGGTTGAACACGCACACAAGGCGTTCCTGAGCATGCTCACGAACGAAGCCAAGCAGGGCATCGCCGACATCGAGCAATCGCAGGTCACCGTCGAACAGCGCCGGGTGGTCGTGACGAAATGCGATCAGCGCCCGCACGCTGTTGAGCATGGAATCGAGACTCGCCTGCTGACGCGACACAGCACGCTGCAGGTGGCGGGCATCCACCGGCAACCAAGGCTCGACACGCGAAAAACCGCCATGAATACCGTCATGCCAGGGCATCGGCGTCCGGCAGCCGTCACGTCCCTTGAAGTCAGGCCAAAGGACCTTGCCGTAGGGGTCCTGAATACGCTCGAAAGGCACTTCGGCCTCGGGCAGACCGAGTTCCTCACCTTGATAAAGGCAAACGCTGCCGCGCAATGACAAGAGCATGGCCAACGTGACCTTGGGATACGCCTCGGCGTCTTCCTCGGCTCCCCAGCGCGTGGCGCTTCTCATCACATCGTGGTTGGACAGTGCCCAGCAAGGCCAGGCATCGCCCGCCAGTCGCTGGAAGCGTTCAATCACCTCATGAATGTAGGCCGGGGAGCGCGGTGCATTAAGCAGATCGAAGGTGTAGGCCATGTGCAGCTTGTCACCATTGGCGGTGTACTCCGCCATGCGCTCGAGTGGACTATCTTCGCTGATCTCACCGACCGTCGCCGTGCCCGGAAACTCATCCATCAACGCGCGTAATCGTTTGAGGAAGTCGAGGTTTTCGGGGCGGCTTATGTCATGGACATGGCGTTGCCACGTGTAAGGGTTGGCCTCCGGAGCACCCAGCGTCTTTGTATCGCCGGGCTCGATAGCCGGGTTGTCGCGCAGTTCGGCATCATGGAAATAGAAGTTGACGGTATCCAGGCGAAAGCCATCGACACCAAGTTCCAGCCAAAAGCGCATGTTGTCGAGCTGAGCGTCACGCACGGCCGGATTATGAAAATTAAGATCCGGCTGCTCGATCAGGAAATTATGCAGGTAATACTGACGACGTCGCGAGTCGAATGTCCACGCCGAACCGCCAAAGATAGACAGCCAGTTGTTGGGCGGCGTGCCGTCGGGCTTGGGGTCGGCCCATACGTACCAATCGGCACGAGCATTTTGTCGGTCGCGACGACTTTCCTGAAACCAGGGATGCTGGTCCGACGTATGGCTGATCACTTGATCGATGATCACCTTGAGCCCCAGAGCATGGGCGTGACTGAGCAGTGACTTGAAGTCGTCCAGGGTGCCGAACATGGGGTCGACGTCGCGATAATCGCTGATGTCGTAGCCAAAATCCGCCATCGGAGATGTAAAGAAAGGCGACAGCCAGATGCCATCGACACCGAGCGACGCCACGTAATCGAGCTTTTCGATGATGCCCGGCAGGTCGCCGATACCGTCGCCGTTGCTGTCCAGAAAGCTGCGCGGATAGATTTGGTAGATGACACCACCGCGCCACCAGAAAGTGTTGTCCTTCATCTTGGATTCCTTGATAAAGAGAGTGGAATCAGGTGCGAAAACGCAGCGAGCGATGACCAGACAAGGCAAAAGGAGGCGAAAACGCGGAGTTTACACGGCAGTAAATGAGCATTTTGAGCCTCCTTTTAACGCGGTATGGTCGAGCGCAGCCAGTTTTCGCGCCTGATTCAGCCCTTGACGGCACCGGCGGTGAGACCCGAGACGATGCGTCGCTGAAAAATCATCACCAGAATGACCAACGGCACCGTGACAGTGACAGAAGCCGCCATGATCGGCCCCCACGGCAACTCATGCTGGCTGCCCCCGGAAATCAGCGCGATTGCCACTGGCACGGTGCGCTCCTCATTGGTGAGCGTGAACGTGAGAGCGAAGAGGAACTCGTTCCAGGCAGCGATGAAAGCCAACAGCCCCGTCGTCGCCATCGCCGGCCACATCAATGGCAGGAACACCTTGGTGATGGTGATCCAAGGGGTGGCGCCGTCCATGATCGCCGCCTCCTCCAGTTCCTGCGGCAACTGGCGCATGAAGGTGGTCAATACCCAGACGGTGAACGGCAGGGTGAAAATGGTGTAACTCAGGATCAGTCCGCCCGGACTGTTGTAGAGATTCAGCGTACGGATCACCTCGAACAGCCCCGAGAGCACCGCGACCTGGGGGAACATCGACACGCCGAGCACGATCATCATCACCGTGGTGCGGCCGCGAAAGCGCACCCGACCCAAGGCGTAGGCGGCGGTGATGCCCAGCAACAGGGCAATGGCCACCACGCTGACGGCAACGACGATCGAGTTGATGATCGCCTGGACGAAACTGCCTTGGGTAAAGATGGTGACGTAGTTACTGAAATCCACGCTGCTCAACCAATACTCGACCTGAAACAACGCACTGGAAGGTTTGAGTGAGGTGATCACCGCGTAGTAAAAGGGAAAGACGGCATAAATCAGCAACACCGCGATCAACGACCAAAACCCGATACGCTTGGCAAGAGACTTGGCGAATCTGGTATTCATTCATCACCTCCCAGCTGACGACGCCCCAGATAGAGATAAATCACGGTGGCCAAGGCGATGATCAAAAACAGCAAGGTCGAGGCAGCACTGCCATAGCCCACATCTTGAAACTCCACCAGTTGCTGACGTGCGTATATCGACATCGTCATGGTGCTGGTGGAATTGGAAGTCAGTACGTAAATCACGTCGAACACGCGCAGTGCATCCAGCAGGCGGAAGATCACTGCCACCAGCAACGCAGGTGTGATCAAGGGTAATGTCACCCGGAAAAACACCTTGATCGGGTGGATACCATCGACCTCGGCGGCTTCGTAGCAATCCCGAGGCAGCATTTGCAGTGCCGCCAGTACCAGCAGGGCAACGAAGGGAATCGTCTTCCACACATCGACGATGATCACCGCCCACATCGACAGATCGGCGTCGGCAGTCCAGGCCAGGGGGGCATCGATCAGGCCCAGCAACATCAGCAGATGGTTGATGATGCCGAACTGATCGTTGAGCATCCACGCCCACATCTTGGCCGACACGATGGTGGGAATCGCCCAGGGGATGAGCACGGCAGCACGCACCAGCATGCGTCCCTTGAACTCGGCATTGAGGATCAAGGCGACGATGATGCCGAAGACCGTCTCCAGCGACACTGACACGACACTAAAGAACAGCGTGTTCCAGACCGACTGCCACCAGGCGGAATCGGTCAGCAGGCCGTACCAGGCTCCCTGGTAATATCCCAGATAGTTCTCGAAGCCTATGAAGTTGGCTTCCCCCGTATCCGCCAGCGAGGCGTCGGTGAAACTGAAGTAGAACGTACGCAACAGCGGCCAGCCGGCAACCATTGCCAGGGTGACGAGCATTGGCACCAGGAACAGCCAGGCAGCTCGCACGCGCTGACGACGCACCTTGGTGCCCTGTCGGCGGCCCCGGCGCGTTACCGCCGGGGGATGGGTTGCAACAGAATTGCTAGCGGTCATGGCAGGCCTCGGGTTACCAGCGGCGGCGCTTCATGCGCTCGAGCTTGTCCTGCAGTTGCGATACCGCCCGGGCACCGTTCATGTTGCCGGCAAGCACGTCGTGGGCAGCGTTGAAGAAGGCATTGCTGACGCGGCCGTATTTGTTGCCGGTCGGTGCCGAAGGCCGTGCCACGGCATTGGTGAAGGTATCGTAGAGCTTGCCGAAGAAAGGCACGGCGGCGAGGACTTCCTTATCCTGGTAAAGCGACTTGATGGTCGGGTTGTAGGAACCCTCGAGGGCACGACGTTTCTGCTCGGCTTCGGACGTCAAGAACTTGACCAGATCGACAGCCAGCTCGGGATGCTTGCTGTATTTGGATACTGCCAGGTTCCAGCCCCCCAGGGTCGCGGCACTGCTTCCTTTGGGGCCATGCGGCAACGTGGTGACACCGACCTTGCCGCGCACGTCGCTATTCTCGCTCTGCACCAGCGACCAAGCGTAAGGCCAGTTACGCATGAAGACTGCGTTGCCGGACTGGAAGACGCCGCGGGCCTGTTCTTCGGTGTAATTGAGCACGCCTTGGGGCGAGATATGGCCGACCCACTCGGCAGCCTGATCCAGAGCAGCCGCGGCACGCGGATTGTCGATGGTGATCTCGCCCTGTTCGTCGACGATACTGCCCCCGCCATGGCTGGCGACCCACTCCAGGGCATTGCA
The DNA here is from genome assembly GCF_000055785.1 of Chromohalobacter israelensis DSM 3043. Taxonomy (GTDB): domain Bacteria; phylum Pseudomonadota; class Gammaproteobacteria; order Pseudomonadales; family Halomonadaceae; genus Chromohalobacter; species Chromohalobacter israelensis. The sequence continues at coordinate 295,271 of NC_007963.1, read as the reverse complement.
GGTCAGCCCCTCATAGGCACGCCCTTGGAAGACATAGCCCCACATCTCCTCATTGTCGGCCTGGCGTTCAGCCTGCTGGATGGCCTCGGCGGTCTCGGTCATCTGCTGCCAGGTCTCGGGCACCTCTCGATCGTACTTATCGAGCAGATCCTTGCGGTAATAGAGAACCCCGGCATCGGTAAACCAGGGCATCGCCACCAACCGCCCATCGACGGTATTGTTGTCGACGATCGTCTGGAAATTGCCATCGGCAATATCCTTGCCGCCTATCTCACGCAAATCGAGCAGGTGGTTGGCGAGCAGGCCAGGCCAGACCACATCGATCTGCATAATATCGATATCCCCCGATTGTGCAGACAGGATTTGCTGATAGAGCGAGAGACGTTCGGTGGATGAATTGGGCGTCGAGACAACAGCGACGCTGTGACCGGTCTGCTCTTCCCAGGCGGAGACGCCTTCCTTGCAGAGAGTCAGCTCAGCTCCCACCGCGCCACAGGAAATGGTCAAGTCCGCGGCATGGGCCTGACCGACGGTGGCGCCGGCCAGGGCGGCAAGAAGAGTCAATCGACGAATCATGGCGCTTACCTCCGGGGGTTGTTGTTATCCAGGAAGACCGTGCTGGCAAAGCCACGGTAATAAGTCTGTGCTATCACAACCGATTCTTAAACGATTAAGTTAAAAGCCACATTAGCTCTCGCCCGACCCGCCCACAACCTAGACTTTGGTGTAAAAAAACGCGTCAACCAGCCTTGGATAGACATTAGTCGAAATGGCACGACAAGGACTTTGTAGACTTGATCTTAAACGTTTAAGTTTACACCCCGTTAACGACGTCAACCCGCGTTACGAGATCACTCCACAACAACCACAACGGGAGTCAAGTCCATGCCCCTTTCAGGAACCATGATGCGCAAGCCGCTGGTCATCGCCATAACCTTTGCCTCACTGGGCGTGACCGCCAATGCCCATGCCGATATCTCGGATGAAGCACTCGAAGCGCGGCTGGCGGCGCTGGAGAGCCGTGTCGCGGCGGCGGAACAACGCGCGGCCGCCGCCGAGCAACGTGCCAAGCGCGCCAGGGCGACGCTGAAAGCACTCGAGGATACCGGCCTCGAAAAACGCCTCGCCGATGTCGAAGCGCATGCAGAAGGCGATCTGGGCCTATCGCTCGATGCCTATGCCCGCTCCGGCCTGCTGCTCGACAGTCACGGCAAGAGCGCACCGGGTGGCCCCTTCCTGACGCCGGCAGGTAGCACCGGCGGTGCCGTGGGCCGTCTAGGCAACGAACCGGACACTTATGTCGAGACCACGCTCAATTACAAACAGCGCTTCGACAATGGCGCTCGCTCGCATTACCGCATGATGCTGGCGGACAGCGTCACCACCAGCAACGACTGGACCGCCGAGGAATCGAACCTCAACGTTCGTCAGGCGTATGTCCAATTCAGCGAATTGCCGAGCTTCACCGGCGCCTTCGAAGACGCCAAGATCTGGGCCGGTAAACGCTTCGACCGAGACAACTTCGACATCCACTGGCTCGACAGTGACATCATCTTTCTCGCCGGTACCGGCGCAGGGGTATATGACATTCGCCTCAACGATGACTGGACCAGCAACGTGTCGCTCTACGGGCGCAGTTTCAGCGACTTTCCCATCGTCAGCCGCGAGAATCCCGACCTCACCGGCAGTACCGACAACCTTGTCTTCACGCTCAACAACCACATCGGCGACTGGCAATGGATGGTCAACGGTCTCTCGGCCAACGACAACGACCGACGTGATACCGGAAACGATGCCAGCGCGGCGGACACCGGTTTCCACACCATGCTGGCCTACCACGGAAACAGCTTCTTTGGCCTCGGCGAAGGCAGCTTCAAGGCGGCGGCCCTCCACGGACAAGGACTAGGCGCCGAGGTCAAGTCGCTGGGCGCCGACGGCGACCTGCTCGATGAGGCCCGGACCTCGCGGCTGGCGGTCTATGGCACGACCTACGTGGCGCCCGACTGGCGGTTGGCTCCAGCCATGCTCGCCCAGCACAGCACGGACCGTTACGCCCGTGGCGACAGCTATGACTGGGTGACCCTCAATGCCCGCCTGGCCAATGAACTGACCGACAACTTCGAGATGCAATACGAGGCCAGCTACCAATGGATGGACCTCGATCCCAAAGGCTACCAGGGCAACAATGCCGTCGATGGCGACTATGCCAAATTGACTGTGGCTCCCACGTTCAAGCCCCAGGTTGGCGGCTTCTGGCAGCGTCCGGAGATTCGCCTGTTCGCCTCCTGGAGCGACTGGGACGAAGCACTCAACGGCTTCACCAATGGCGACGCCTTGGGCGATGACAGCTTCACTGGCAGCGAATGGACCTTCGGGACACAGATGGAAGTCTGGTTCTGACATATACCGCTGCATGCGCCCCCCACTGCCACCGCATACAAGACGGGAGCGCTCGCCGCGACGTCACACGGCCGAATCCGACGCTAGGCTGGCACCCCGGCAAGCTGACGCAATTCCCACAGGACTGCGTTCTTGAGCGTCGGCAAGGCGTCACCGCCAAGCCCGCTGATCACCATCAGCCGATGCCCCCCTCGACGATTCGGTGAATATCCCAGCCACAGGGGCAGGGCCACGGCGCGCGCCGGCGTTCCGCGCAGCGTCACTTGCCAGTGCCGCCGCGCCACCATGCGCTCCCAGAACCAGAGCCTCGACACGACATCCGCCGAAGGCGGCAGGGAAGCGGCAAGCCGCAGCTCGGCCTCGGCTCCCTCGTGTTCCGGGGCTGCCGGCAATGCATGCGGCCAGAGCAGCGCCCGCCGCGCCCGGGCATGGCACAACAGCCAACCGGCAGGGGCATCGTCCGGCGTGCCCAGGGCATGCGCCCAGAGCGTGAGCGTCGCCGCCTCGAAGGTCTCGGCGCGCAGGCGACGCAGGCGCGTCTCGGCCTGCAGGGCATCGAGTCGCCGAGGCAGTCTCAGGGGAAGCGCCTCAGGCATTGGCCCACCCCTGCAACAGTGCCAGACCCGCCAGCAACAGACAGAACCATGCCACCAGCCCGATACAGCGGCGACGTGTCAGGCGTGCCGCCGGCGTGATCGACCGGGCACGGGCGGCGCGCGTCGCCAGCAACGCCTGCATATCCGGGGCGGTTTCCTCGATGACCACGTCGCGCAATTGCGCCGCGCTCGGGGCAGGCGCCGTCAGACCGACGACATACCCTACGCCGAGCGACACCACCACTCCCACCAGATTGTTGTAAAGCCAGGAGATATCGAAGAGGCTTTCGACGCCCCACACCGAGACCATGCCCAGCACCAGGCCGCTCAGCGCACCGCGGGCATTGGTGCGATGGCTGAGCATGGCCAGCAGGAAGGTGCCCAGCAGGGCGCCGTAGAACCAGGACCCGATACGATTGACCGCCTCGATCACCGGCCCCAGGTTACCGGCGAAGAACGCGAAGACCGTCGCATACAGGCCCCAGAAGACCGTCGCCCAGCGCGAGGCCTTGAGATAATGCGCCTCGCTGGCGTCGGGCCTGACATATCGCGTATAGAAATCGCGCACGCTCACCGCCGACAGCGAATTGAGCGCCGAGTCGAGACTCGACATCGCCGCCGCGAAGACACCGGCAATCACCAGACCGGCCAGACCCGGCGGAAAGGCGCTGACCACATAGCGCGGGAACAGCTCGTTGAGGTTGTCCGGCGCGGCAAGGCCGTGCTGGTCGTAGTAGGTCGCCAACATCACCCCGATGAACAAGAACAGCAACATCTGCGGCACCAGCAGGTACCCGCCGATCAACAGTGAGCGCTGTCCCTGCTGCACATCGGGGCTGGTCAGGACCCGCTGAATCTGGCTCTGGTCGGTGCCGAAATACGCGATATGCAGGAAGATGCCGCCGAACAGGCCGGCCCACAGCGAATAAGTCACCCCGGGGTCCAGCGACAGGTCCAGGGTGTCGAACATCCCCTGTGCTGCACCGAAGGCAAAGACATCGCTCCAGCCACCGGGCAGACTCGCCACCATCAATCCCATGCTGACCAGGGCGCCCAGCCACAGCACGAACATCTGGATCACGTCGGTCCAGATCACTGCACTGATACCGCCCAGCACCGTGTAGCTCACCGCCAGCACCGCCATGACCACGATGGTCAGGTTGACGCTCCAGCCGGTCACCACCGAGAGCACCAGTGCCGGCGCATAAAGCACCACGCCGGTCGCCAGGCCGCGTGCCACCAGGAACAGACCTGCGCTCACGCTGCGCGTGGCCGGCCCGAAGCGACGCTCGAGAAGCTCGTAGATGCTGTAGATGCCCGCGCGATGAAACACGGGCACCAGCAGAAAGATCAGCACCGCCATCGCCAGCGGCACGTTGAGGAACGTCACCAGCCGCTCCAGGCCGCCCTCGAACCCCCAGCCGGGAGCGCCGATGAAGGTGATCGCGCTGGCCTGGGTCGCCATCACCGACAGCCCGATCGCCCAGCCGGGAATTCGCCGACCGCCCAGGAAATAATCCTGGGTACTCTGCTGGCTCCGCCCGAAACGCGCGCCTATCAGCGCCACGAGCAGGATGTACACCACCAAGACGACGCTATCCAGCCAGGTAAACTCGCTCACGACCCGCCCCTTTGTGATCCACCTGGCTATCCAAATTAGCAGGCTTCTTTCCAGGCTGCCGATCGGCACGCCATGGGTGCCGTCCGGTCCCGAATCGCATCAAGTGACCACGGAGGCCAAACGTCCGTATTAGGTAATATTCCGTCAAAAGGTAAAAGAAGATTACTAACGAATTGATCGATATGGACAAATATCGTTGAAAGTCGCCGTTATTCGGCTAAAGAGCACTGGATGGAGGCAACTAAATTCAGAGATTAAACTTTAGTGGTGTTTATACCATGGTCAAAATGAAAACTTACAACATCCTGCTAATAATGTCGTACATGGCAGACGCCACGCAGTCATCGCGTTTCGAGAACCACGGTATTCGAGAACAACAACAAGGGAACTCACATGCCAGCGCTCGACGGTTTCTGGTTCGACACGCTCCAGGCGTGGGCCAATGAGCCTTCGCCCATCATCCGGCCCCCGGGCGGCGGGCAGTCCGTCCCCACGCCGCGTCCCGATGTAACGCCGCGTGGCAAGGCGCCACGCATCCTGTTCACCGCCCCCAAGGGAGGAATTGCCGCACACCGCATGCCGGTGGCGAGCACGCCTGCCCGTGCCTTCGCCGCCCCCCTAGCGCCAAGCCGCGCTGCTCGCGTTGCGCTGACGCGAGTCACCAAGACCCACGACACGACCCATAACACAACAAGGGAAACTTCATGAGCACTTCACGCCAGTTCATGCGCCGGCCGCTACTCGCGACCCTGGTCGGCGCTTCCTGTCTCATGCCGGCGCTGGCCCATGCCGACATCAACCCCAACTTCTTCGGCTACGCGCGCTCGGGGATCGGCTCGACCGCCGGCGGCGGCAGCCAGACGTGCTTCAAGGCGGCCGGAGCACCGGCCAAGTACCGTCTGGGCAACGAGTGCGAAACCTACGCCGAGCTCGGCCTGGGCGCCAACCTGTTCGACCAGCGCGGCACGAGTTTCGACTTCGCCAGCCGCGTCGCCTATGTCACCTCGCAGGCCAACGACGACGAATCGCTCAAGGACGACGACAACAACATCGCCCTGCGCGAAATGTATGTCACCGGCACCAACGCCATCGGCGGCCTGCCGAACGGCTCCACGCTGTGGGCCGGCAAGCGCTTCTACAAGCGCCACGATATCCACATGAACGACTTCTACTACTGGGACGTCTCGGGCCCGGGCGTGGGGATCTCCGACATCGACATGGGCATCGGCAACCTCAGCCTCGCCTGGGTGAGAAGCACCGGTTCTGACGGCGACAACCTGCCCGACGAAGACCAGCGCCTCTCCGATGACACCATCGACCTGCGCCTGACGGACATTGCCACCAACCCCGGCGGCTCGCTGCAACTCGGCGTCGACTACGGCCGTGCCTCGCTGGCCGAGTGGCAGGAGGAGTATTACGACGACAACGGCATCGATTACGACGAAGGCGACAAGGGCTGGATGGGCACCATCGAGCATACCCAGTCGAACTGGTTCGGCGGTTCCAACACCGTGGCCCTGCAATACGCCACCGACGGCATCATCACCCGCGACGGCAACGCCGTAGGTCGCTCCACCGGTAGCCTGGGCCAGGAAGGCGACATGTGGCGCGTGCTCGACCACGGCCATGTCTGGCTGGTGCCCGACAAGCTCGACCTGCTCTACACCGCCATCTATGAAGACAAGAACATGGATGACAATACAGGCCGCAAGTGGTTCTCCGCGGGCGTGCGTCCGGTGTATTACTGGAACGACATCATGAGCACGGCAGTGGAACTCGGTTACGACCACATCGAGCCGCAAAGCAATGTCAGCAGCTACGACGGCGACGACCATCACGTCACCAAACTGACCATCGCCCAGCAGTGGTCAGCCGGGCGCGGCGCCATGATCCGCCCCACCATCCGCTTGTTCGCCACCTATGCCAAGTGGAACGGCGATGCCTATGGGGAGCGTGTCAACGGCTATCGTCAAGCCAATGCGCTGGACACTGGCGCGGGCCCCAACAACGTCGATTTCAACGACACCGACGGCCTGACCTTCGGCGCACAGATGGAGGTCTGGTGGGGCAGTTGATCGTACGGCGGGCGCCCCGGCGTCCGTCGACACCGTAGTGAGCTGTTTCGATCCTTCGGGCCCCGCCGCGTGAGCGTCGGGGCCGCTTTTGCCTTCGGGAGTTCATCGCATGCCGTTACGCCATTTCGCCGTCCTGCTCTCGGGACTGGCGCTCACCAGCCTGGCGGGTTGCGCCTCGCTGTCACCGCAGAACGCCGCGCCGGCCCCCGCCGAGCACGGTCAGCAAGCGCTCGCCCAGGCCGAGGATTGCTGCGCGTCTCTCGCCGCGCTGCCCTTTCAGGCTCTGGACGCGGACCAAACACAACGATTGAAGCTGGATACCAGCGCCCCCGCGCACCGTTTCGAGGACGGCAAGAGCTTCTTCCAGGCCTTCGCGCTCCCTCGCGACGCCGGCCCGCTGTCGTTCGAGCTGACCAGCACCATCGTCGACGGGCAGGTCTTCGCCCCCACGGTGCTCGTGCTCGACGAGGCATTCCAGCCCTCGCAGCGCATCGCCAGCGACAAGTTCCGCTACCGGGGGCCCAGCGGCTTCGCTCCCGCGCGCCTCGCTGCCGCCTTCGACCTCACTCCCGGCCCCGAGGCCGCCTATCTCGTGGTCTACAGCAACGACGCCGCCCGCCAGGGGAGCACGCGTTACGAAAGCGCGGAGAAAGTCTATGCCCGCGTGCGCGGTCTCGCACCGCCCCCGGGACCGGACCCCGTGGCCGAGCATACCGCCACCGGCAACGTCACCCTGGCCAGCGAGCCGCATGACGGCGGCGGTGGCGGCCTGCTGACGCCGATCCTCGGGGATCGCGCGACGACGCCCACCCCCGAGCCACGCACCCGCGCGACGACGGACGCCTCGTCGACCGCCGTGGAACGCACGCGCGACAGGGATTTCGATTACCGCCGGATGATCGACGCCGCCCTCAAGGCCGGCGACATCGAGCTGGCCATGCAGTTGGCCGAGCGTGCCGAACGCGAAGGCCAGCACGGCACTCGCGCCTGGCTCGCCGAGCGCCTGCGCGCCGTCTCGCCGTAAGCATCGCGGCCGTCCCGGCGCGGCGGATGGGAACGCTCATTCGCCGCGCAGGCGGCCGCCCATCTCCTGGGCCAGATCGACGGCGTAGTGGTCGGTCATGCCGCCGATGAAATCGAGCATGCGCCGGTAGCTGGCATACAGCGACCAGGACGACTTGGGCGTGTTCTCGCCGATCAACGCCAGCACTCGCTGATGCTTGAAGGATGACTGGCCGCTGTAGTGCAACTCATGGGCGGCACCGATGAAGGCTTCGAGCAGGATTCCCAGGGTCGTGTAGGCGCCGATCTCCAGCTTGGCCTTGCGCTCGTTCTGGAAGATGCGCTCGCGGGCGATGCGCTTGGCCGTGCCCACGCCCCAGCCCAGGTCGGGGTGGCAGAGCTCGAGCAGATCCTCGCTCAGCGTACCGCCGAGCAGCGCGCTTTCATGCGCCACGAACACCGCAGCGACATCGTTCACCGCGCGCTCCATGGCCGCCCCGCGCAACGTCGCGATGCGTCGGCGCTGCGATACGCCCCGCGCGCGCATGCCGTCGTAGCCCTCGGGCGCGCCCCCGGCGATCTGGATCAGGATCTCCGCCACTTCGTCGAAGCGCAGGATGCCCATTTCCAGGCCATCCTCGAGATCCAGCAGCGCATAGCAGATATCGTCGGCGGCCTCGACGAGATAGGCCAGCGGGTGCCGGCACCAGGCGGTCTCGCCGCGCGGCAACAGTCCCAGGCGCTCGGCGACCTCGCCCAGCAGCTCGCGTTCCGATTGATAACAGCCGAACTTGCCGGCCCGCGAGGCGCGCTCCACGGTCCACGGATACTTGAGCATCGTGCCCAGCGTGGCGGCGGTCAGACGCATGCCGCCGTTGAACTGGTTGTACTCGATCTGGGTGACGATGCGGAACCCCTGGGCGTTGCCCTCGTAGGTCAGCAGGTCCTCGCGCTCGGCCGGCGCCAGATCGGCCAACAGCCCACTGCCATCCGCCTCGGCACGCTTGAACCAGTCGCGGATCGCGTACTCCCCGGCGTGCCCGAAAGGCGGATTGCCGATATCGTGCCCCAGGCAAGCCGCCTGCACGATCACCCCCAGGTCGGCCGGCGTGATCCAGGCCGGCAACCGCTCGCGCAGCTGTTCGCCGACGATCATGCCCAGCGAACGTCCCACGCAGCCCACTTCCAGCGAATGCGTCAGGCGCGTGTGGATATGGTCGTTGTCGGTCAGCGGGTGGACCTGTGTCTTGCGTCCCAGGCGCCGGAACGAGCCGGCGAAGACGATGCGGTCGTGATCCTTGTGGAACGGACTGCGACCGATCTCCTCGCGCGAACCTCCGTGCTTGTCGTTGAGGCGGGTCGGGTCGAGTAGACGCTCCCACTGCATGGCACTCATCGCATTCTCCGGGTATCGGGTGGTCAACGGCCGCGAGCGGCAGGCGGCGACAGCTTGAACCACCCATGGGCGTGGCCAGCCATTCCCTGCTCGTGGCTCGTCAGCGTAACGCTACTCCTTGACGTCCATATAGTCGCGCGCCCATTCGCGGTATTCGTCGAGCGTCGAGTAGCGTGTCGCCAATTGCGAGGCGTTCAGTTCGCTGGCCGCGATGTCACGCTGCTCGCGCAGGCAATCGTAGGTCGCCTTGATGGCGGCGAAGTAGGCCGCATGGCCATTGACCACGACCCGCACTCCCAGCGCGGCCAGACGCGCGCGGTCGCGCAGCTCGGGATTGCCGTAGGTGACCAGCATCAGCGGAATGTCCAGCGGCGCGGCCAGGCGCTCGAGGTGGTCGAAATCGCGCACGCCCACCAGGCAGATGGCATCGACACCCGCCGCCTGATAGGCGCAGACGCGCTCGACGGCGGCCTCGTCGTCGAGCTGACCGGCATTGGTACGCGCGATGATCGCCATCGCCGGGTCGATGCGCGCCTCCAGGGCCGCGCGCATCTTGCCCACGCCTTCATCGAGGGGGATCAGGTCGGTGGACTTATGCCCATACTGCGCCGGCAGCAGGGTGTCCTCGATGGTCAGCGCCGCCACACCGGCACGCTCGAGCTCGGTAATGGTCCGCATGACATTGAGCGCGTTGCCATAGCCGTGGTCGGCATCGGCGATCACCGGCAGGCGCGTCACTCGACCGATGCGGGTCGCCTGCTCGACGAACTCGCTCAAGGTGATCAGGGCGAAATCGGGAGCCGCCAGCACCTGAAGCGAGGCCACCGAGCCCCCCAGAATCCCCACTTCGAAGCCCAGATCGGCGGCGATGCGCGCCGACATCGGGTCGAACACCGAGGCGGTGAAGTAACACTCAGAGGACGCCAGCAAGGCGCGAAAGTCATTGCGCAGATCATGTTGCGAGGGGGTTGCCACTAAAAACTCCTGTTATCACGCAAGCACCGCGCGCCTGGCTGGCAAGCGGCGGCACCCGGGTTGGACATGGCCAGACTGGCTGGCGGTGAACGACGACGCCTCCCGCTGACGATTACCTGTCAGAACGCGACGGGAGGACTCGATTAGACCTTAGGGGGAGAAGGATATTACGCCGCCTGCCAAGATGCACGGGGCTTGGCGACGGCGCGAGGATCACATGATGGCTTGGCGCACCCGCGCCGAGACCCACTCACTGACGAGTACCGTGGCCAGGATGACGAGCAGGATCGTCGCCACCTGCGGCCAGGCCAGCACGTTGATCGATGCCTGCAGCTTGAGACCGATGCCGCCCGCGCCGACCAGGCCGAGGATCGTGCTTTCCCGGATGTTGATGTCCCAGCGGAACAGCGCGATCGCCCAGAATGCCGGCATCACCTGGGGCACGATGGCATAGTCGAGGCGTTGCGCGGCGCTTGCGCCGGTGGCGCTGATCGCCTCGACCTGACGTGCATCGGTCTCCTCGATGGCTTCGTAGAGCAGCTTGCCGACGAAGCCGATCGAGCGCAGGGCGATCGCCACCACGCCGGCGAGCAACCCCGGCCCGAGCACGGCGACCAGCAGCAATGCCCAGATCAGGGAGTTGATCGAGCGCGAGGTGACGATCACCCATAACGCCACCGGTCGCACCCACAGCCGCGAAGGCGTGGTATTGCGCGCGGCGAGGAATGCCACCGGCACCGCCATGATCACCCCGCCCACGGTGCCCAGGGTCGCGATGTTGAGCGTATCCCAGAGTGGCGCCAGCAGCTCGGGCAGATACGTCAGGCTCGGCGGCCACATGCGGCTGCCGAGATCGGCGGCCTGACGTGGCGCATCGGCGACGAACACCCACATCGTGTCGGCATTCATTACCCGCCAGCAGTAGACGAACAGTGCCACCAGGGCCAGCCAGCCGAACCACAGGGCCAGCCGCGCCCGGGGCGTGCGAAAGGTCCAGGCGTCGGCATGACTGGCCGGCGCCCCGGCGTTCGCGGAAGTCGACTTCATTGCAGGAACCTTCTCAGGTAGCTAGACCCGTATTCCGCCACCATCACGATGGCGATGACGATCAGCAGGATGGCGCCGGCACTCCCGTATTCGTAACGGTCGATGGCGGTATTGAGGGTGGCGCCGATGCCCCCTGCGCCGACGATGCCGATCACCGCGCTTTCGCGGAAGTTGATGTCCAGCCGGTAGAGCGACAAACCGATCAGGCGCGGCATCACCTGGGGTTGAATGGCGTAGTGCAGCACCTGCCACCACCCCGCACCGGTGGCGCGAATGGCTTCCACCTGACGGGGGTCGGCCTCTTCGATGTCGTCGGCCAGCAGCTTGGCAATGAAGCCGATCGAGGCGAACGACAGCGTCGCGAACCCCGCCAGCGGACCGAAGCCGAACATTGCCACCAGGAAGATCGCCACGATGATTTCCTGCAGCGAGCGGCTGACGGCGATGATCGCCCGGCAGCACCGATATATCCACGCGGATACCAGGTTACGCGCGGCACCGATGCCGATGGGCACCGAGATCGCCACCCCGACCACGGTGGCGGTGAGCGTCATGGTCAGGCTCTCGATGAGTCCCTGGCGGATATCGCTCCAGCGGCTGGTGAAATCGGGTTGCAGAAATCCGTGGGCGAAGCGTTGCGCGCGTGACAGTCCTTCCATCACCCGCGCCCACTCGACGTCGAAGGACCCCAGCGCCAGGACCAGGTAGGCCAGCACCGACGCCTGCACGAGCCACCGCCAGCGACGGTCATGCAGCATTCGCGCCGGTCGCCGCCAGTGCGTGGGATAGGCGGGTGTCGCCTCGTTCATCGCCCCACCTCCGCCAGGTGCCGTTCGGTGTCCTCGGGCTCCCGTTCCGGAGCGGGCTCGCGGCCCGACGACGCCCAGTCCTCGGCGCCGTAGATAGTGGCGAGCACCGTCTCGTCGAGGGCCACCGGCGCCCCGTCGAAGACCACTTCTCCCGCATGCAGCCCCACCAGGCGATGCATGAACTGCTGGGCCAGCGGTACGTCGTGAATGTTGACGATGGCCGGCAAATCGCGCTCTTCGCAGACCTCGAGAATCAAGCGCATGATCTGACGGCTGGTCTTGGGGTCGAGGCTGGCGGTGGGCTCATCGACCAGCAACAGTGCCGGCTCCTGAGCCAGGGCCCGGGCGATGCCCACGCGTTGGCGCTGACCGCCCGACAAGGCATCGGCACGCTTGTCGGCGTGCGCGAGCAGGCCCACGCGGTCGAGCAGACGGTAGGCGTTTTCGATATCGCGCCCCGGAAAGCGCCGTGTGAAGCTGCGCCAGAACGGCACGTATCCCAGGCGCCCCGAGAGGACGTTTTCCATCACGGTAAGTCGCTCGACCAGCGCGTATTCCTGGAAGATCATGCCGATCCGGCGCCGCTGCCGACGCAGCTCGGCACGGCCTACCGCGGCGAGGTCGACGTCGCCGAGCAGGATACGCCCGCCGCTGGGTGCCACCAGGCGGTTGATGCAGCGAATGAGCGTCGACTTGCCGGCACCGGAGGGACCGATCAGTCCCACCACCTGACCGCGCGGCACCGCCAGCGAGACCTCTCGCAACGCCGTGTCGCCGGTGGCATATGTCTTGGTGAGTCGTTGTAGTTCCAGCACATCCATCTCCCTGCCAAAACGGGCCGAGCGTCGCGTGGCAACGCCCGGCCCACCCGTCGCGCGCGATTAGTCGGCGCTTACGAGCACTGGTAGTCGACGCCGTTGGCAGCGTCGATCTGGCGGATCACCGACCAGTGTTTCTTGAAGGTGATGGGAATGAACTGCGACTCGCCGTTCTTGCCGAATTCCTCGGCCAGCGCGGAGCCCTCCCAGTCGAAGCCGAAGAAGGCTTCCTTGATCGCTTCCTGCAGCTCGGGCGCGAGGTCGTGGGCCACCCCGTACGCCGTGGTCGGGAAGGTATCCGACTGGTAGATGACCTCGATCTGATCCGCGTCGATCACGTCGCGCTCGAGCATGCGCGCCTTGACCGAGTTGGCGATGGTGGCGACTTCATAGTCGTGATTGGCCACGCCCAGGATCGAATTGTCGTGCTTGCCGGAGAAGTCGACCTCGTAATCCTCGCCGGAGGTCATGCCGAATTCCGAGGCCATCAGCGCGGTGGGCGCCTTGTAGCCGGAATTGGACGTCTCCGAGGTATGGGTCAGGGTCTTGCCCTTGATGTCCTCGACCTCGTCGATGCCCGAACCGGGGTAGGTGATGATCTCCATCTCGTAGCCGAAGGAGCCATCCTCGGCGGCCATCATCGCGAAGGGCCGAAAGCCCGCGCAGGCCACCGCCAGCGGGTTGGAACCGGTGTTGAAACCGGCCACGTGCAGGCGGCCGGCGCGCATCGCCTCGATCTGCGCGGCATTGGACTGCACGGGGAAGAAGCGCACTTTCTTGCCGGTGACCTCCTCCATGTGATCCAGGAAGCCGGACCACACGTCCGCGTAGACGGCAGGATCTTCCACCGGGGTATAGGCGAAGACCAGCGTGTCCGGATCGCGCCACTGGGATTCGTCTTCCGGCACGTCGGCGACGAGGTCGCCATCGGCATCGGTGTAGCGTTCACTGAGCTGGAAATCGGCCTGGGCGGTGGACACCCCGGCGACCAGGGCAGCGAAGGCAAGCCCCAGGGCGGGGCGGGTCAGAGGAAGCGTCTGCGAGAACATGCGTTGTCACCTGGTTGCGAACGAATGAGCGATGCCCATTGTTCGGTCCAGCGAATGACAATGCCGCGTCCGTTCGATGACGTTCCCGTGACGTCGGCATGACCGCGCCTCGACGCCCCGCGCCGTCGTGGGTCATTCGTCGGCCAGCGCCGGCAGCAGCACCTTGAGCTTACGCGTCAGTGTATTGCGCCCCCAGCCCAGCAGCTCGGCGGCTTCGCCCTTGCGCCCGCCGGTGTGCTTGAGCGCCGTCTCGATGAGGATGCGCTCGAAATCCGGCACCGCCTCCTCGAGCAGGTGCGTATGCCCGGCGGCCAGGGCGCGATCGGCCCACTCGCGGAAGGCGCCGCGCCAGTCGCCGCCGGCGCTTTCGGTGCCTTCGACATCGCGCAGCTCCGGCGGCAGGTCCTCGATCAACACCTCGCGCCCCGAGGCCATCACCGTCAGCCAGCGGCAGGTATTCTCGAGCTGGCGCACGTTGCCCGGCCATGGCAGGCGGGTGAGATGCTGCTCGGCCTCTTGGGTCAGCACCTTGGGTTCGGTGGCAAGCTCCTTGGCGGCCTCGGCGAGGAAGTGCTGGGCCAGACGCGGAATGTCCTCGCGGCGCTCTGCCAGACGCGGCAGGTGCACGCGGATCACGTTGAGGCGGTGGAACAGGTCCTCGCGGAAACGGCCGTCCTCGACCAGCCGCTCCAGATGCTGGTGGGTCGCGGCGATGATGCGAACATCGACCTTGACCGGCGTATGCCCCCCGACCCGGTAGAACTCTCCGTCGGCCAGCACCCGCAGCAGGCGGGTCTGGGTCTCGGCGGGCATGTCGCCGATCTCGTCGAGGAACAGCGTGCCGCCATCGGCCTGTTCGAAACGCCCGCGCCGCTGCGAGGTCGCCCCGGTGAAGGCGCCCTTTTCATGACCGAACAGTTCCGATTCCATCAGGTCCTTGGGAATCGCCGCCATGTTGAGCGCGATGAACGGCGCGGCGTGTCGCGGGCTGTGCTGGTGCAGCGCCTGGGCGACGCGCTCCTTGCCGGTCCCCGACTCGCCGTTGATCATCACCGTGATGTGGGATTGCGAGAGCCGGCCGATGGCACGGAAGACCTCCTGCATCGCCGGGGCTTCACCGATGATCTCTGCCGACAGTCCTTCGGGCACCGCCGCCGGCGTGCGCCGCTCGCGGGCATGCGCCACGCCGCGCCGCACCAGCGCCAGCGCCTCGTCGACGTCGAACGGCTTGGGCAGGTACTCGAAGGCACCGCCCTGATACGAGGCCACCGCGCTGTCGAGATCGGAGTGGGCGGTCATCACGATCACCGGCAGATCCGGATACTTTTCACGGATGCGCGCCATCAGGTCCAGCCCGTCCAGCCCCGGCATGCGGATATCGGTCAACAGGACATCCGGTGGCTGTCGCAGGATGCGCTCCAGGGCACTATCGGCACGCTCGAAGCTCTCGACCTCGAGGTCCGGCTGAGCCAGCGCGCGCTCCAGCACCCAGCGAATGGCGCGATCGTCGTCGACGATCATGATGCGTGCGACGTCAGTCATGGGGCCTCCCAAGCCTCAATGATGGCTCTCAAGCGGAATCAACAAGCGGAATTCGGTACACCCGGGCACCGAGTCGCACTCGATCAACCCCTGGTGCTGATGCAGGATCGACTGGGCGATGGACAGCCCCAGGCCACTGCCCTCGGCACGCCCCGACACCATCGGATAGAACAGCGTCTCGCGCAGCGTCTCGGGAATGCCGGGGCCGTTGTCGAGAATGCCCAGCTCGCAGACCAGCCGGTGGCGCTCGGCGCCCAGCGTGAACTGGCGTCGCGCCCGCGTGCGCAGAATCAGCCGGGGCGTCTCGACGCCGTGTTCCTCCATGGCCTGCACGGCGTTGCGGGCGACGTTGAGCACCGCCTGAATCAGCTGCGCTTCGTCACCTTCCAGATCCGGCAGGCTGGGGTCGTAATCGCGCACGTAGTCGATGCGCGGATGTTCGGCCTCCAGCAGGGTACGCACCCGCTCGAGCACCTTGTGAATGTTGAGCGGCTCGTGACGACTCATGCTGTTGGGCCCCAGCATGCGATCCACCAGATCGCGCAGCCGATCGGCCTCTTCGACGATGACCCGGGTGAACTCGGCGAGCTGCGGATCGGGCAGGTCTCGCTCGAGCAACTGCGCCGCACCGCGAATGCCGCCCAGCGGGTTCTTCACCTCGTGCGCCAGCCCCCGGGTGAGCACCTTGATGGTCTCCTGGCGCGCGATCAGCGCCTCCTCGCGGGAAATGCGCAACAGCCGGTCGCGCGGCTCGATCTCGATCAGCAGTTCATCGGCGGACAACGGCGTGACGGTGAAGTCCACCGTGGCCGTATCCCCCGACGGCAATACCAGCGTCGCCTCGCGCTGCGTGAAGGGATGCAGCTCGTCGCGCGCCTTGATCAACACCGCCTCGACACTGCCCTCGACGCCCGCCAGGCTCTCCAGACACTGGCCGACGACCCGCACCCGGCTGGTCGCCAGCAGCGACTCGGCCGCGGGGTTCATCCAACGCAGCCGCAGCTCGCCGTCGAGCAGTACCACGGCGGTCGTCAAATGTTCGAGCAGGCGCTGCTGTTCGAGAAACTGCTGCTGGGAAGGTTCCGGCATGGCCCGTCCATTATCCATCGTCATGTCCGTTAACAGTGCAAGAAGCGCGCCAGTCCTGATCGGCCCGGCATACGGCAGTGCAGCCGACACGGGATGACGCCACCATGCACCAAATTAGTGCAAAAGCAGCACTATCGATAGCGGCAGGCGCCAAATCGGCTCATGGGTTGCCGGAATTGCGAGGATTGTTGGGATTGGCGGGCAAGTACACGCTGGCACGTTGCACATAGAGGGTGACCGGCGCGCTACGCTGGCGCACCTGCCCCTCGGAGTCGACCAGTTCGACGCGCAGGGTATGCTCGCCGCGCTCCAGCCCGGTGAGCGAGAACGTCGTGGCTTGCTGGGGAGGCTGGCGCACCTCGTCGTCGACCACCAGGCGCAGGCGGTGCCCCTCGCGCAGCTCGGGCGAGAGCGCCACGCTGACCTGCGTGTCGCCGGCCGCGCCGGTGGGCAGCGTGGACTCGTTCGTCGGTGCGGCGATGCGCAAGCGTTCGTAGGGGGTGAAGGTAGAGGCCTTGGGCTCGCCCGCTCCGGACGCTGCCTCGTTCGCCGCGGTCTCCCTTGGCGCGGGGGCCGGCCGGCTCGGCACCGTGTTCACCGGCGCGACCTCGACCTGATCGCCGCCGGGGCGATCCGAATAGGTGACGTTCCCTTGTGAGTCGACACTGCGGTAGATCGGCGTGGCCTGCGCCAACGAGACGCTCAGGCACGCGCCGACCATGAGCACTGTCCAGCCGCCGATGGGGATCAAGCCACGCATGTCGCTCTCCTTACGCCCACGATTCCTTGCGCCAACGCTTCATTGCGAACCGCCTGCCTCGCACCGAGGCGCATCTCGCGCCCGTGGCGTCCCAGTGTAGCGCACGCCCGGCCCCGCGAACGACCACGTAAAAGGCCCCGTCGTCCGACGGGGCCTCGATCAGCGCTACGGCTGGGATCGGTCGCGGTCGCGCGGGATCAGCAGCTGTAGTACATGTCGAACTCGATCGGATGCGTCGCCATGCGCAGGCGGTCGACTTCTTCCTGCTTGAGCTCGAGATAGGCGTCGATCATGCTGTCGGTGAACACGTCGCCCTCGGTCAGGAAGGCGCGGTCCGCATCCAAGGCTTCCAGGGCCTGGTCGAGGCTGCTGGCGACGGTGGGAACCGACTTGCCTTCTTCCGGCGGCAGGTCATAGAGGTTCTTGTCCATCGCATCGCCGGGGTGGATCTTGTTCTTGATGCCGTCGATACCCGCCATCAGCATGGCCGAGAAGCACAGGTACGGGTTGGCGGTCGGATCCGGGAAGCGCAGTTCCACACGCTTGCCCTTGGGGCTCGCGGTGTACGGAATGCGGATGGAGGCACTGCGGTTGCGGGCACTGTAGGCCAGCATGACCGGCGCCTCGAAGCCCGGGACCAGACGCTTGTAGGAGTTGGTCGAGGCGTTGGTGAAGGCGTTCAGCGCACGAGCGTGCTTGATGATGCCGCCGATGTAGTACAGCGCGGTTTCGGACAGCCCGGCGTATTCGTCACCGGCGAACATGTTGGTGCCGTCCTTCCAGAAGGACTGGTGCACGTGCATGCCGGACCCGTTGTCACCGACCAGCGGCTTGGGCATGAAGGTCGCGGTCTTGCCGTAGGCGTGAGCCACGTTGTGGATCACGTACTTCATTTCCTGAACTTCGTCGGCCTTCTTCACCAGCGTGTTGAACTTGACACCGATTTCGTTCTGGCCGGCGTTGGCGACTTCGTGGTGATGCACCTCGACCGACTGGCCGATGGCTTCCAGGGTGTTGCACATCGCGCTGCGGATGTCGTGGAAGCTGTCCACCGGCGGAACCGGGAAGTAGCCACCCTTGACGCGCGGACGGTGCCCCAGGTTGCCGCCTTCCACGGTGGTGGAATCGGTCGCCCAGGCGCCTTCCTCGGACGTGATCTTGTACATCGCGCCCTGGATGTCGGCATTCCAGTGCACTTCGTCGAAAATGAAGAACTCAGGTTCCGGGCCGAAGAAGGCGGTATCGCCCAGACCGGTGGACTTCAGGTACGCCTCGGCACGCTTGGCGATGGAGCGCGGGTCACGTTCGTACCCCTGCATGGTGGCCGGCTCGATGATGTCGCAGCGCAGCACCAGCGTGGCATCTTCGGTGAACGGGTCGAGGTAGCCGCTGCCGTCTTCCGGGCGCAGGATCATGTCGGACTCGTTGATGCCCTTCCAGCCGGAAATGGAGGAGCCATCGAACATCTGACCGTTCTCGAAGAACTCATCATCGACGGCGCCGGCCGGAATCGTGACGTGCTGCTCCTTGCCCTTGGTATCGGTAAAGCGCAGATCCACCCACTTGATATCGTGTTCTTCGATCAGGGCGAGGGTCTTCTCAGACATGATTTCCTCCACTATGAGCCCACGGCTCGGGTCGTTTGCTTGCGTGTTCAGCGTCGTTTGTAGCATGCCCGCCGACGACTGCCCACGGGTATGCGTTTACGTTTTGCAATGCAGAAGCTGTGCCAACCATTGATGCATTTCGGGGCAAAAACGCTAAGCGCATGATCAAGCGATAAAAAATCGACCAGCGTTGTGCATGGCTCGGCACCAGGATAGCGCCCGCCCCGCCACATAAAAGTGCACGGGCACCACATGAGCATCATGAAGGTGCAGACTTGCTGCCCAATGCACCATTTGGGTGCAATCGGTGACCTCATGCCATCAGGCGCCGATTTTCAGTCATGCCAAGCTAGAAAAACCAGCCACGACGGTGATTGCCAGGCGCCCCGCCGCCCCGCAGGCTTGAACCAGATTCCCGATTTCTTCCACGGGCTTGCACCCAAGGCATACTCGAGCGATGCGTACCTACAGCCTGCTGATCGACGCCAGCCATGCCCCCGAGCACCTGGAACGCTGCCTGAGCGCCCTGGCACGCAGCATATCCGGCTTTCGCGGACATACCGAAACGCTGGTCCAGTTGCGCACCCTTGATACGCGCACCCAGCTGCTGCTGGAGCAGCGCGACATTCGTTTCGCGCTGCTGCCCCAACATGGACAAGGCGCACTGCGCCATCATGGCGCGACCCACCTCAATGGCGAGGTGCTGATCTTCCTGGATGCGGCACTGGAAGTGCCCGACGACTGGCTGGACCGTCTAGCGGAGGCGTTTCGCAAGCAAAGCGCCGATGCCGTCGTCTTCGCGCAGGCGCCGGCCGACCCGCTCGTTCCGGCGCTGGCGGACTGGTATGCCACACGCATCCGGCGCGGCTTCGGCGACCACCCCTGGGAGTGGCCCACCGGACAACTGGCCATCACCCGAGAGTGGTATGAACGCCTTGGCGGCCACGACCCACGCCTGGAGACCTGCGCCGACCTGGACATCCTGGTGCGCCTGTGGCGTTGCCATGCACGCCTGCGCTGGCAGACCTCGCCCTCGCTGATCGACCACGGCGCCCCTCGCCGGCTCGGCCCCTGGTGGCGCCGGCAACGTCGCCACCAGGCCCGCTATCTGTATACCGCCAGCGCCGCGCGCCACCCACGCTTCGTGATCCCCCGGCTGGGTGGCACGCTGGTGCAATGGGGCAGCGTGCCACTGGCACTCTTGCTGTGGATTCCCCCGGCGCCGACGCCCGGCGTGGCCAGTCTCGTCATCAGCGCCTGGCCGGCCACCGTCATGACCTGGCGCGACGGCATGCCGCCCCGGTCCAGGGCGTGTCGCCTGGCACTCTGGCGCTGGTGTCTGCATGCCCTGCAACTGACCGCCACCGGAGCGGCATTGCTGAGCCCGCCCTGCCGGCGACGCCTGCGGCGCGACCCGGTGTGACTGGCTAAATCACCACAGCGAGATATGCTGATAGGCATCGCAACCGTCATCACAACGCCTATCAGAGGAGCCCACGAACGCCGCCCGCGACAGGACGTCCCGGCACGGCACCGTACCGACGGCATTGCGGAGGGACACGCCATGAGCCATCTCAGTCTTGCCTACGATGTCGTGCAGCGCCTGCGCGGGCACTGGCGACGCAGCCTCAGCGAACCGCTGCGCGGGCGTAGCGCGATTCTCGTGCTGCCGCGCGTGCTGGCCGACGACGCCACGGCGCGCCTGCCCCACCATGCGCCCTATGCCCTGGGGCCGGAGAGCTTCCGGCGGCTGCTCGACCATCTCACCGATCACGCCCAGATCGTCACCCTGGCGAATGCCCGGCGCCTGCACCGCGACCCGCTGCCGCGCATC
Source organism: Chromohalobacter israelensis DSM 3043 (assembly GCF_000055785.1). Classification (GTDB taxonomy): domain Bacteria; phylum Pseudomonadota; class Gammaproteobacteria; order Pseudomonadales; family Halomonadaceae; genus Chromohalobacter; species Chromohalobacter israelensis. The sequence continues at coordinate 274,651 of NC_007963.1, read as the reverse complement.
GCGCTGACCTTCGATGGCGGCTGGCGCGACACCGCCGAGGTGGCCCTGCGCCAGCTCGAACGCCTGGCGCTGCCGGCGAGCATGTTTCTCACCACCGGCTGGGTGAACCGTGCCCGCGGCGACTGGTGGAACACGCTCGGCGACGCCCTGTGGGAAGGCATTCAGCCGGCGCGCGTGCGCGACTGCCTCGGCGATGCCGGGCTACCCCTGCCGCCAGCACGCCCCGCGCACCCCGGTACCGCCTACAGCCACGCCCTGCGCGCTTATCTCGAGGGGCTCGCTCACCACACCGACCCGCTGACGCTGGCCCGGCTGGGCGACGCCCTGGGTGACGAACTCGACATCCCGCCCCAGACGCTCGATCCGTTCAGCATCCGGCGTCTGGAAAGCAGCGGCCTGGTGCGCTTCGGCGCGCGCGGCGTTTCCGCCACACCGCTGGACGCGCTCGACGATGCTCAGGTCCAGTGGCAAATTCGCCAGTCTCGCCGACAGCTAGGCGTGCTGTGCCGCGACCCGCTGCCCGGCTTCGCCTATCCCCAGGCGGAAGCCTCGCCACGGGTCCGCCTGCTGGCCCAGCGCTGCGGCATTCAGGAAGGCCTGCACGGGCATGCCGGCTGGCTCTCGCACCGCGACGATCCACTGGCGCTGCCGCGCTTTCCGATCACACTGCCCGTTGCCAGCAGCGCAGGGCGTCTCTATGATTGGCTGCTCGGGCAACCATAGCCCATCCGAACCGGTGCGCTTTTCCGGCGTCAGGCCACCCAGCCGACGCTGTCGACGGCGACTCGCGAGCGTGCCGCCATTTTTTTGCGTATTTCCGTCCTGCCGCACAAGCGACCCAAGTCCCTGATAGCGCCACGGTTATCGCTGCGCCAACGCGCCTTTTGACGAGCCGCGCCCATGCGCAACGGTCATCAAACTGGCAGTCGTCGGCACCCTGACCCTATAATGCGCCCCAATTTCCCAGCAGGATCCCGTCGTGATCGAGAATCTTCGCAACATTGCTATCATCGCCCACGTCGACCATGGCAAGACCACCCTGGTCGACAAACTCCTGAGTCAGTCCGGCACCCTCGACCGCAAGGCCGAAGGGCAAGAGCGCATCATGGACTCCAATGACCAGGAGAAAGAGCGCGGTATCACCATTCTGTCCAAGAACACCGCGATCCGCTGGCAGAGCCCGGACGAACGGGACTATCACATCAACATCGTCGACACCCCCGGACACGCCGACTTCGGCGGCGAGGTCGAGCGCGTGATGTCGATGGTCGACTCCGTGCTGCTGCTGGTGGATGCCGTCGACGGCCCCATGCCGCAGACGCGCTTCGTCACCCAGAAGGCCTTCGACCGTGGCCTCAAGCCGATCGTCGTGGTCAACAAGATCGACCGTCCCGGCGCGCGCCCGGACTGGGTCATCGACCAGATCTTCGACCTGTTCGACAACCTCGGCGCCACCGAGGAACAGCTCGACTTCCCGATCATCTACTGCTCGGCGCTGGACGGCGTCGCCGGTCATGAGCCGGATCAGCTGGCCGACGACATGACCCCGATGTTCAAGTCCATCGTCGACATCGTCGAACCGCCCAAGGTCGAGCTCGACGCACCGTTCCAGATGCAGATCTCCGCGCTCGACTACAACAGCTACGTCGGCGTCATCGGCCTGGGCCGCATCAAGCGCGGCAGCGTGCGTCCGGGTCAGCAGATCAGCGTGATCTCCAAGGAAGGCAACGTCCGCAAGGGCAAGGTCGGCCAGGTCATGACGCACCTCGGCCTCGAGCGCGTGCAGACCGAAGAAGCCAGCGCCGGCGACATCATCTGCATCACCGGCATCGACGACCTGGCGATCTCCGATACGCTGTGCGATCCGGCCGCCGTCGAAGCCATGCCGGCACTCACCGTGGACGAGCCCACCGTGTCCATGACCTTCCAGGTCAACGACTCGCCGTTCGCCGGCAAGGAAGGCAAGTTCGTCACCAGCCGCAACATCAAGGAGCGCCTCGAGCAGGAACTGATCCACAACGTGGCACTGCGTGTCGAACAGGGCGATTCGCCGGAGAAGTTCACCGTCTCCGGGCGTGGCGAACTGCACCTTTCGGTGCTGATCGAATCCATGCGCCGTGAAGGCTACGAGCTGGCCGTGGGCCGTCCCGAGGTGATCATCCGCGAGATCGACGGCGTCAAGCAGGAGCCGTACGAAGAGGTCATCATCGACTGCGAAGAGCAGCACCAGGGCGCGGTGATGGAAGAGCTCGGCTACCGCAAGGGCGAGATGACCAACATGAATCCGGACGGCAAGGGTCGCGTTCGCCTGGACTTCATCATCCCCGCACGCGGGCTGATCGGCTTCCGTGGCCAGTTCCTGACGCTGACCTCCGGCACCGGCATCCTGACCAGCCGCTTCGACCATTACGGCCCGCTCAAGCCCGATGCCTCCATCGAGCGTCGCAACGGCGTGCTGGTCTCCATGGTCTCCGGCAAGGCGCTGGCCTACGCGCTGTTCGCCCTGCAGGACCGTGGCAAGCTCATCGTCGAGCACGGCACCGAGGTCTACGAAGGCATGCTGGTCGGCATCAACAACCGCGCCGACGACATGGCGGTCAACCCGACCAAGGCCAAGAAACTCGACAACATGCGCGCCTCCGGCAACGACGAGAACCTCGTCCTCACGCCGCCGGTTCGCTTCACCCTCGAACAGGCCATCGAGTTCCTCGATGACGACGAGCTGGTGGAAATCACGCCCCAGCACATCCGTCTGCGCAAGAAGCACCTCACCGAGAACGAGCGCAAGCGCGCCAAGAAGAAGTAATCGCGGCAACGCTCGTACGGCCCCACGAAGCCCACCTTACGGTGGGCTTCGTCGTTTCCGGCATACGCCAATGGGCTGCGACATATAACCACATTTTTTATGTGGTTATTAGGTTTAGACTTGATGCATACGAAGCGCCCCGCGCTTCTCGCTTCATCTCACACCAAGGAGTCGTCCCATGCGCCGTGCCCTGCTCGTTTCCTCCCTCGCCCTCACCGCTGCGCTCGTGCCCGCCACTTCGGCGTTCGCCTACGGCGAAGGCGACTTCTACACCCGCTTCGGTGTCGCCAAGGTCGCCCCGCAAAGCGACAACGGCGACTTCGGCGCCCCGCTCGACATGCAGATCGACGCCGACGACGACAGCGGCTTCGCCTTCACGCTCGGCTATCGCTTCCACGACAAGTTCGGCGTGGAACTGCTTGCCGCGCAACGTTTCGAGCACCAGGTCGCCCTCGATGGTGACGACCTGGCGTCCATCAAGCACCTGCCGCCGACACTGACGCTGCAGTACTACCCGCTCGGCGGCACCGATGCCCGCGTGCAGCCCTACCTCGGCGCGGGGCTCAACTACACTCACTTCTCCGACGAGCATCTCGACGGCGGCAAGCTCGACCTCGACGACAGCTGGGGCGCCGCCGCCCAGCTCGGGATCGACCTGCTGATCGACGACCACTGGGCGCTCAACGCCGCCGCCTGGTATCTGGACATCGACAGCGACGCCACCGCCACTCTCGCCGGCAACGACTACGATGCCAAGATCCACATCGACCCCATCGTCGTCATGGGCGGGCTCAGCTATCGGTTCTGAGTCGCTCGGCTAGGCGATACCCCGCACGGCGGGCTACCCTGTAAAGACACACGGATGCGACAGGAGCCCGCCAATGCATAAGCACATCGACTGGGACGCCCCCGGCAATGCCAGCGTGACCCGCCATTACGCCAGCGACAAGCAGCACGAAGTTCAGCCCCATCCCGGCATGATGCTCTCCGCCCGCTACCAGGGCATGGTGGTGCGCGTCGAGGTCGAGGCCTACCGCGAAGACGACGCCCTCAGCATCGGCAAGGTCGCCGCGCTCATCGACAGCCACGGCAAGCGTCATCAGACCCACGGCGACCTCAGCATCGGCGACTACGTCCGCCTTCCCGACGACAAGCGTGCCCTGGAGCCCGCCGTCGAGGATGAAGAGGACTGAAGGCCGCCTGGGCGATCAGCGGCAAGACCTTTGCGTCTAAAGCTTCTCTCCGCATGCCCCGTGGCGGGCTGCGCGATACTGCACGAACCCAAGACGAGACCCTAGCGACAAGATGATGCCCGAGACTCCACCGCCGCTGCCGCGTCACGACTGGGCCCTGTTCCTGGACTTCGATGGCACCCTGGTGCCCCTCGCCGATCACCCCCGTGATACCAGCGTCTCGGAGGCTCTGCGCCACCTGGTCGCCCGGCTCGCGCACGAACTCGACGGTGCGGTGGCCATCATCAGCGGTCGCCCGGTCGCCGACCTCGAAGCTCTGCTCGCCCCGCTCGACCTCCCCCTGGCCGGCGTTCACGGCCTGGAGTGGCGCGACACCTCGGGCGGCTACCACAGCGCCGTCGCACACCCCGAGCGGCTGGCCGCCTGCCGCGACGCGCTGGCCGACTTCGTCGCCGGCCACGACGGCCTGCACTACGAGGACAAGCGTGTCGCGCTGGCCCTGCACTACCGCGGTGCCCCGGAGCTTGCAGCCGAATGCCGTCATTTCATGGCCGAATGGCAGCAGGCGCTGGGCGACGACGTCGAGACCGTGGCCGGCAAGTGCGTCATCGAACTGCGCCCGGCCGGCGTTCACAAGGGAACCGCCATCGCCCGGCTGCTCGACGACCCGGTCTTCCAGGGCCGACGCCCCGTGTTCGTCGGCGACGACGTCACCGACGAGGACGCCTTTCGCGAGGTCAACGCACGCGGAGGCCTCAGCGTGCGCGTCGGCGATGGGAAGACGGCCGCGACCTACTATCTTGAATCGGTAAAGAAGGTACTGACATGGCTGGAACACCTACCATCCCGTCCAACGTGACCGAATCGACCGACATGCCATCCACTTCGCTGGAGCTCGGGCTCATCGGCAATTGCCAGATCGGCGCCCTGATCGATACCGACGGCCGCATCGTGTGGTGCTGTCTGCCGCGCTTCGACGGCGATCCCTTCTTCTCGCGCCTGATGGACACCACCGATCGGGGCTACTTCGCCATCGAGCTGCAGGATCAGGTCGAAAGCCGCCAGTACTATCAGCGCAATACCGCGATCCTGTGCACCGAGCTCACCGACAAGTACGGCGGGCGCATCCGCATCACCGACTTCTGCCCGCGCTTTCGGCTCTATGACCGGACGTTTCGTCCCGAGATCGTGGTACGCCGCGTGAAATGCCTCTCCGGCACACCGGTGATCCGCATCCGCCTGCGCCCGACCACCGCCTATGGCGAGCGCGAGCCCGAGACCACTCACGGCAGCCATCACATTCGCTACCTCGGTCAGGGCCGAGTGACCCGGCTGACCACCGACGCCTCGATCACCCACGTGCTTCAGGAATCGCCGATCGTCCTCGAGGGCGAGCTCAATTTCGCACTCGGCCCCGACGAGAGCGTCACCGAGTCGGTCAACGCGATGTGCCAGCGTTTCGAGACCCAGACCACCACCTACTGGCAGGAATGGGCGCGCGGCCTGGCGATCCCCTTCGAATGGCAGAATGCCGTGATCCGCGCCGCCACCACCCTCAAGCTCAGCACCTTCGAGGATACCGGTGCGGTGATCGCTGCCATGACCACCTCGGTGCCCGAGGCCGCCGACACCCAGCGCAACTGGGACTACCGCTACTGCTGGCTGCGCGATGCCTATTTCGTGGTCCACGCCCTCAACCGCCTGGGCGCGACCGCGACCATGGAGAACTACCTCAACTACATCATCAACCTGGTGGTCGGCGCCGCCGAACACGAGCTGCAGCCGCTCTACGGCATCGGCGGCGAGACGCGCATCGAGGAGTACGAAGTCAGCGGGCTCGCCGGCTATCGCGGCATGGGACCGGTGCGGGTCGGCAACGCCGCCTACCATCAGGTGCAGCACGACGTCTACGGTGCCGTGGTGCTGGCCGCCAACCAGGCGTTCTTCGACGAACGACTGGCGCGCCCCGGCGACGAAGCGCTGTTCCGCCGCCTGACCATCCTCGGCGAGCAGGCCGCCAGGCTGTTCGACAAGCCCGACGCCGGTATCTGGGAGTATCGCGGTCGCGCCCGCGTGCACACCTACTCGTCCATCATGTGCTGGGCCGCCTGCGACCGTCTGGCACGCATTGCCGCGCATCTCGGGCTCGACGAGGACGCCACTCGCTGGCGCCAGCAGGCCGACCGCATGCATGACGTGATCTGCCGCGAGGCGTGGAGCGAGTCGCGCCAGGCCTTCACCGAGAGTTTCGGCGGCGACACCATGGACGCCAGTCTGCTCTTGATGCACGAGCTCGACTTCCTCGCTGCCGACGACCCGCGTTTCGTCAGCACGGTCGGGGCCATCGAGGCCGAGCTGCGCCGCGGCGACCACCTGTTCCGCTATGCCGCCGCCGACGACTTCGGCGATCCCGAGAACGCCTTCAATATCTGCACCTTCTGGTACATCGATGCGCTGTGGGCGATCGGCCGCCGCGACGAGGCTCGCCGGCTGTTCGAAAACATGCTCGAATGCCGCAACGCCCAGGGCTTGCTTTCCGAGGATCTCGACACCATCAGTCATGAACTGTGGGGCAACTTTCCGCAGACCTACAGCATGGTCGGCCTGATCAACTCGGCACTGCACCTTAGTCGAAGCTGGGAGGAAGCCGTATGACACGCCTGGTCGTAGTCTCCAATCGCGTCTCGATTCCCGAAGAAGGCAAACCCCAGGCCGGCGGCCTGGCGGTCGCCATCACCGGCGCGCTCAGCGAGCACGGTGGCCTGTGGTTCGGCTGGGATGGCCGCGTCAAGCAGGTCCCCTCGAATCGCCCCAGCGTGGTCACGCGCGACAATATCGATTACGCGACGCTGTCGCTCTCCAAGGAAGACTACGACAACTACTACCTGGGCTTCGCCAACGAAGTGCTGTGGCCGGTCTTTCACTTCAACCTCGGCGCCATGGACTTCCAGCTCGACCACGTGAAAGCCTACTCGCGGGTCAACGCTCGTTTCGCCGAGGCGCTGGTCACGCTCGTGCAGGGCGACGAGCTGATCTGGGTGCATGACTACCACCTGCTGCCGCTGGGCAAGGAACTGCGTGAGCGCGGCATCCGCCAGCCACTGGGTTTCTTCCTGCACATTCCCTTTCCCAGCTTCGACCTGCTGCGTGCGCTGCCCTGCTACCGCGAGCTGCTCGAGGACCTGCTGCATTACGACCTCGTCGGCTTTCAGACCGAAAACGATCGCCACGCCTTTCATGAGGCCCTGGTCGAGACCTTCGACGCGACCCTCGAGGGCGACAACGTCATCGACTGCCTCGGCCACCGCCTGCGCACCGGCGTCTACCCGGTCGGTATCGACGTCGATGAAGCCATCGCCGAAGCCGAGCACGCCATCACCCAGGCCCCGGCCTGCCAGTTCCAGGCCGACCTCGGCAAGCGCGACCTGATCATCGGCGCCGACCGGCTCGACTACTCCAAGGGCCTGGTGCAACGCTTCAACGCCATCGAGACGCTGCTCACCCACTTCAAGCACCGCCGCCAACGCACCATCTTCATGCAGATCGCCAGCCCCTCGCGCAGCGCGATCCCCGAGTACGACGAGCTACGCCGCCAGCTCGAAGGCATGGCCGGGCATATCAACGGCACCTACGCCGACATCGACTGGCTGCCGGTGCACTACCTCAACCAGACCTACGCCCACGCCGACCTGATGGGCCTGTTCCGGGCCGCGAGGGTGGGCCTGGTGACCCCGCTGCGCGACGGCATGAACCTGGTCTGCAAGGAGTTCGTCGCTGCCCAGGACCCCGACGACCCCGGCGTGCTGGTGCTCAGCGACCTGGCCGGCGCCGCCCGCGAACTGAGCGGCGCCCTGCTGGTCAACCCCTACGACGTGCACGATATCACCAGCGCCATCGAACGCGCCCTGAACATGCCGCGCGACGAACGCCGCCAGCGCTACCGGGAGATGATCGACGTCCTGCGCCGCAACAGCCTGCTGACCTGGCGGCAGCGCTTCATCGACGACCTCGCCCAGCAGGCTGGTTAGGCAACACCCAAGGGCAGGAGTGCTGACAAAGCGGCGTAGTTCGTCCCCGCGCCTGCGGGGAACGGATGAAGGCAGCAGCCACCGGCAACCACCTCATCGGTTGATCCCCGCGCCTGCGGGGAACGGATTCCGAAAGGCCCGCGCCTCGCCGCCGTGCACGGTTGATCCCCGCGCCTGCGGGGAACGGAGTATCCAACCCGGCGCCAGACGTTCGCCCGACGGTTGACCCCCGCGCCTGCGGGGAACGGCCGTCGTCGTACTCGCCCCACTGCGACGTGAACGGTTGATCCCCGCGCAAGCGGGGAACGGTTTCATGATGCTCTCCGGGAAACGGTAGTGATCGGTTGATCCCCGCACATGCGGGGAACGGACGATGAACGGGTCGCCGCTGTTAAGCACGAACGGTTGATCCCCGCTCCTGCGGGGAACGGCCGTCAACGATGGCGCTGCCGAGGTTCTGGAACGGTTGATCCCCGCGCCTGCGGGGAACGGTCGCCCTTGCGCATGACGAAGTACGGCTTCGCCGGTTGATCCCCGCGCCTGCGGGGAACGGCGACGTCCAGTGCCGCGACCATTTCGGCGACGCGGTTGATCCCCGCGCCTGCGGGGAACGGTCGCTACGGCATTCGCTGCACACCGGCACCAACGGTTGATCCCCGCGCCTGCGGGGAACGGCTGGTGCTCGCCGGCCAGGCTTGCCTTGGTCGCCGGTTGATCCCCGCGCCTGCGGGGAACGGGCCTGGCTCGGGCGCTACCGGATGCAGTCGCTCGGTTGATCCCCGCGCCTGCGGGGAACGGGCGTCGGCAGCGTGGCATCGATGACCTGCTGGCGGTTGATCCCCGCGCCTGCGGGGAACGGCAGGTAAGCGCCGACTGCCGCGCGTACTGCGGCGGTTGATCCCCGCGCCTGCGGGGAACGGTAGGGCGTGCTATCCATCGCCATGGCGTCGCGCGGTTGATCCCCGCGCCTGCGGGGAACGGCCCGCGCCGGTATAACGGCGCGGATGAGCTGGCGGTTGATCCCCGCGCCTGCGGGGAACGGTCATTGGAAACGCGAATCACCTTGGAACTGAGCGGTTGATCCCCGCGCCTGCGGGGAACGGGTGTTAGTCAGAATCTGTGTGATCTGACCAATCGGTTGATCCCCGCGCCTGCGGGGAACGGCAGGCCATCAAGGAACAGGTGTACGAAGAACTCGGTTGATCCCCGCGCCTGCGGGGAACGGGTGTGCGCCAGCCAGTTGAAGAACATGTCGGACGGTTGATCCCCGCGCCTGCGGGGAACGGTGAACTGGCCTGCACTTATCCGCTGCGCCAGGCGGTTGATCCCCGCGCCTGCGGGGAACGGCTCTCCAGCCTGGGCGACATCTACCTCGCGATCGGTTGATCCCCGCGCCTGCGGGGAACGGGCCGTCTCCATGTGCCATCCATTCTTATCGAGCGGTTGATCCCCGCGCCTGCGGGGAACGGGCACTACCTGTGCAAGCGCGGCCCCGAGATCACGGTTGATCCCCGCGCCTGCGGGGAACGGGCGGGCATGGCGCTCGCCGGGGTGATCGGCATCGGTTGATCCCCGCGCCTGCGGGGAACGGGTCTTGCGAACGTTCGCCGCGCAGCTGGCGCACGGTTGATCCCCGCGCCTGCGGGGAACGGGCCGGCGAATCCCAAGCGGTGCGGAATGGCGCCGGTTGATCCCCGCGCCTGCGGGGAACGGAGGCTCACAGAAGGAAAGTTCAAGGCGGCTGACGGTTGATCCCCGCGCCTGCGGGGAACGGAAAGCACGCGGGTGGCGACCCCGTTAAGCAGGCGGTTGATCCCCGCGCCTGCGGGGAACGGCCACATCGACCAGACCGATGAATCGGATCTGAAGGTTGATCCCCGCGCCTGCGGGGAACGGTTTTTTGTACGCATGAAACCGATGCCGCCACACGGTTGATCCCCGCGCCTGCGGGGAACGGTCTAATCATAGACACTTGTTTATAAAGAACAAAATCGCCAGGGAAATTTCCACCAGCGATTTTGCTTAAAATTTAATCGCCCCAAATTATTAAAGAGCCTTTAAAATCAGTCAATTACCTTGAGGTGGTAAAAACCGCACCAGCCTCAATCCATCATGATCGATGGGGACACGACGGTTGTCGCCATAAGTTTGGAACTCGAAGCCGGATTCGTGATTGCTGGCCCAGGCCATGGCAACGTTGCCGCCTTCCTCGGCCAGGACTTCGATCTGTTCCCAGATCATTTCGCGAATGCGTTTACTGACATCGCCGACGTAAACCCCCGCTCGGATTTCCAGCAACCACACAGCCAAACGGCCTCTAAGTCTGGGAGGTACGGCTTCGGTAACGACCACCAGCATTGCCATATCATTGACTCCGATGCCCTGCATCGCCGACGGATTCAGGCTCCGGGATCGCCGGTGGGACCGCATCCGGCGGCGGAGGTGGAGGCTCGATTTCTCCAGCGGCCAATACGTCCTCGATCATGGGGATCAACCGCTGCAATAAGCGGGCTTGCTTGAAAGCATCGCGACACGCAACGCGTACTTCCCGCTCCGGCATCGGCGGATTACGAGCCGCTACGCGAAACGCAGCCGGCACCACCGTCTCGAATTTGACGATATCGGCGATGTCGTAAACGAAGCTCAGGGGTTTGCCGGTATGCAGAAAGCCAATCGCCGGCGCATAACCGGCTGCCAGGATGGCGGCTTCCGTGATGCCGTAAAGACAGGCGGTCGCGGCCGAAAGGCACTGGTTGGCCACATCGGAAGCATCCCATTGAGTCGGGTCATAGCGACGCCCGTGCCACTTGACGCCATACTGCTTGGCAAGAAGCTGGTATGTCTTGCGTACCCGAGCCCCTTCCATACCTCGCAATTGATCGACGCTACGCCGCGAGGGCGGCTCTTCGCCGAAACGAAGCTCGAACATCTTGCGCACGACTTTCAGCCGCAGTTTTTCATCCCGTGCCAACTGCGCTTGATAGAGCAGCTTGTCCGAACGCGCGCCGCCAGGCTGACCCGCGCTATATAGACGCACGCCGGCATCACCGACCCAAATCAACAGCGTACCCACCACTGACGCGAGTTTGACAGCAGCGTGCGACACGCGAGTACCGGGCTCGAGCAGCAAGCACGCGACAGACCCCACGGGAATGTGCATGCGCTCGCCATTCACATCATCGATGACGACGAAGGCACCATCACGCACGTCGATCTGCCCCATCCCGACGAAGATCATCGACATGCGATCTTTCACAGGGATGGGCTTCAATGGAATGAAGCCCATGGCGATCTCCTATGGCCGACGTAACAACATCAATCCACAGCCGAACGCTTTGGCCCGTCCGACCCCGTGTGCGAGCGTTTCGATCAGACGCCTCGGGTCAGTAACTTCCAGCAGTCCCTCGTAATCGACGCTGGAGAAACGAATCGGCTCCCGGCGATCGGATTTCTTCAGTTCATGCTGCCGATAGGCGCCCATCTCCGGTGCCACCGGCAGTTCAAACCCGAATCGCGGCGCGCGTTCCGCCAGCCAGTCACGTGCGGCGGTCTCCATTGCATCAACGCATGCCTGGCTCGTTCGCTCACCAGGGGAGAATGGCTTTCTGGCATTCATCAGCACATCAGCGCGATGCGATCGTTGTCCCTCACCCGCGGACTTGGCAACCGTGGGATTGGCACGCAGGCGAAAAGCGAGGCGCTCGCCTTTGGCGAGTTGCGGTGCGAAAGGCTTACATTGCACATCGAGACCGGCCACGGCTTCCGGTCGACGAGTCGAATAGACATAAAACCGCGGCAGTCCCTGACTTTTTCCATTGGCCGCTTCCTCCATTTCCTGGCGGAAGAGAAAGGGTCGTTCGCCCTCTGACGTATCGGCAAACAGCGTCCAGAGCAGTTGGTGGGCCGTATAGGCCCCGCCTTCCAGCACATCGAAAAGCTGTTCTCGGGTAAGGGCGTTGAGGTCGACTCTGACACTTGAAAGATACATTAGCTCTGCCCCTCCACCGACTCGATTCGGCGGTGCTCGAGACGCGCCCCGAACTGCCAGCGGCGGCGATGCAGCGGTTCATCCCAGGTCTCGCTGGACTCCGCCATGTCGGCGTTACCGTCTAGTGCATCTGCCTCGCCTTCCCAGGCATAGAGCACCTGACCGGGCAGCCTCAGCAAGCGTAGGTCTTGTGCTTCGTTACCGATGAGCGGCAACCATGTCCTTTCGGGATCGGTTGCGCTGTCAAAGCCGTGATCCAGCGCCCCGCGCCAGTGATCCGCCTCCACGATGGCGGGCGTGAGCGGTGCCGCCAGGGGGCATGCCTTACGGCCGAGATAGAGCGTGAAGCGAGGCCTCTCCAGCGCGCTCTTGAGTTCGTCCAGTGTCCAGACCGCGTCGGGCATCAGACGCAGCGCCACGACCCACAGGCCATCACAGCGATAGTCCCGGGAAGAGAGAATGGTATTGAGGGCATCCTTGGGCACCGAAAGTTCTTCACGCCGCGAACGGTAGTTCACCTTCGATTGTGAAGGTGGCACCTGCACGGTGTGGTAGTCGCGTAGCAGCCAGCCTGGAGAGCGCTGTTTGACCGCGATGCCCAGGCTTTGCCGAAGCCTTAGTTGCCCCTCGTCATCGTCGCGCCGGATGCCAAGTGCAGCGCCGATCAAGCCGAGGATGGCGCCGCGCCCGGGGTACGTCGCGGTCGGCCGCGCCTCCCCTACCGCAGCTTCGCCCCAGCTCGCCATCGGCGCATAGAGCCGAAAGACCAGATGTCCCGTCATATCGCCTCCGCTTAGTCATCGCCCTTGAGGAAAGTCAGCAGGTCCTGCAGATTTCCCGTTTGGACGTCACCCTTCAGCGGAGGCTTTTCATAATCCGGCTCGGCAGAGAGAACAAAGCGACTGTCGGCGCCGGCACCATAAGCATCATCGAAAGCCTGAGCCTGGCGTTCCAGTTTGCTGATGGCCTTGATCGCTTGTCCTTCACCATTGACCGGCTGCAGGAAGGAGGCCGACAACGAGCGCGGCTGCTGATCGCCTTTTTCTGCCAGCAGATAACTGGCGTGGGCGCGAGAGCCGAAACTGTTCTGCTTGCCCTTGGGCGAAACCTTGACGGCGGATTCAACCAGCGCAGCAATGGCGCGATCGGCCAAGTCCGCATTGCCTTGCAGATTCTCGACCAGTAGATCGCGATCAATGCAGAGGTAGAGATAAAACAGCCCGGCGGCAAAACCGGCCTCACCGATATGCGCTGCGCCACGATCCTCATCGCCGGTATTGAGATCGTCGACTGCGGTGAAGTAGTCGTCCTCGACCTCGGCGGCATGGACGGTAATAGCGTGCGCGACCTGGCAGGCAGCCTCTACACTGTATTTGACGAGCTTATTTTTTTCCCCGGTGAGCATACGTCCAAAGAGCGCAATATCGACGGCTGTCGGGCGTCGCAGGAGAACATTCGTGATCTCTTCGTCAGTCGGCTCGCGCTTTTCTGCCCCCAATGTATTGGCCAGTGTTTCCAGCGCCGCAATCTCTTCCGGCCCGACATGAACGAGCTGCTCGATCTCGAATTCGTGCTTCTCACCCTTTCCAACCTTGCGCAGCGTACCGAAGATACTCGCGATCTTTTCAGCACTACTACCGGCGATTTTGTCGTCAGCACCAGCATCTTTCATGCGATCGAATACCTGCTTACCCAATCGCTTGGTGCGCGTTCCCCTGTGACCATCGACCGCTTCCTCGAAGAGCGTCGAGGTGCGCCAATTCCGCTTGAGACTCTGGGAGGAGACGCGCAAACGGCGCGCGCCACCCATGAACGCCGTCTTGGGACGGCCCAGATCGTCACGGTTGAGGTTGGAGGGCGGATAAGAAGTTAGTAGATGCAACTGAATGAAGTGGCTCATGAAAGGTCCCCTGCAATGGTAATGATGGGTAGTGGCCGATGGCGTCCTTGGCCGAAGGATCAGTCGCTCGTTGCCATTTTCTGAGAGCGCGCCTTGAAGTAATCGTCACTCATCAAAAAGGCGAAACGCTGGGTCGCTTCAGGGCGATACTGACCGCGCTGCTCGCGATGCCAGAGCGCCACCATATCGGCGAGGCGCACGACACTGACACCAGTGCCGTCGGCGAGCTTCAATGCCCTTCTGAAGCGGCGGATCAGCTCTTTGGGCGTATGGCAGTCGAGCAGTTGCTGGAAGCGCAGATCGCTCATGCGCGGGGTATCGCCGGTATTGGGCCGGTTTTCGCCCAACCGCTTCCCAAGTGGTGCACCGAAAGTCTCGGCGCGCAGTTCACTCACAATGGCGGCGATCACCGCCCAGGCTTCGAGGCGCCTATCACGCCATTGACTCGGGCCATCGCCAGGCATCTCTTTCCATACTCGCGTCTCGAGTGCCTGCCAGAGGTGGCGAAAAGCCTCGGTTAGCAGTACGGACTCGATGGCATCGCAACGGCGCAGCGCAGCACGTACCCCGCGCGGGTAAGGCCGGCGCTTGGTGTAGCGCTTGAGTTCCTGTTCGTCCATGACCAGCCGCTGCCACCACAAGCGCAGCTCGAAGGCCTCATTGTTATCCAGCGCATACAGATGACTTTCCACTGCGCTCTTCCCGGCCTCGCTCGCGTCTTCGGATACCGCATCCTGTTCGATCTCACTCATGCTGCGTTCCCCTTCCGATTGCCTTCGGACTGCGGCGCCTTCAATTCGAACCCGCCGACCTGGGCAAATACCTGAACCTTTTTGCCGCTACCGTTCAGATAGGCCAGCAAATAGCGCCGCGCGCTCGTGATCCGCTCGAGCTGCTGCATCTTCATGCCTTCCAATGGTCCGCTGATGGCCTGGGCATCGAAGAGTCTCAGCGCCTCCCGCTTGAGCGTCAGATGCCACTTTTGGTGGATCTCCGGGGATAGCGCCGGTGTATCCCCATAGTCGCGTAGCGTCTCGCTCATCTGGCGTAGTACATCGAAGAACGCGAGCTGGGTCGCCTCGAAAAACTGGGCATCGATCTGGCTCATATCGCCCTTGGCATCCTCGGGACGTTTGAACCAGGCCCGTTTGAGCTGATTACGCACCTGCCAGGCAACATCGCTGGCCAGGTCGACGAAGCGCTTGACCCAATCGCGCAATATCTCCTGATGCGCTTCGGGGACACCCACCAGCGGCATTTCAACGCTGTACCAGCCACGAGGTTTCATGTTGTCCATGTCGTAGCCGAACACCCATAGCCGGGCGTGCCGAAACATCGCGTCGAACGCCTCGCCGTCATCGCGCGCGGATTCGACCATGCGATATTTGTGCAGATGATGCGTCACGACTCTCGCTGGCATCGCGCCACTGCTCGCCTCGTCTTCCAGCACCAGTCCCGGCCAGTGGCGGTAGCCCAGTCCGCCGGGCTGCCCCTTGCTGGAAAGTGGTAACTCGTCGGTTTTCTTGGGATTGAGACGGCGATACGGGGTCAGTGGATGACGCCAGGGGCCATCGTAGTTGGCACCCTGCTTTTTCGAACGCAGCCGACGCACTAGTCGCGAACACTCGCGACCACAGAGATCGCAACAACCCGACTCATCCTCGAACAGCAAACGGTAGCGGCGCGGCATCGACCACAGGGCGTGCAGGGGATGGACCTGATCGGGAAAAACCTCGGTGCCCTTCTTGTCGCTGACTCGAGTGTCGCTCATCCAGAAAAACAGGTCAGCGTCGTCGACCGTGGGCGGGCGCCATGTCTGCCCCGGCTGACCCACGGCATCGGCCGGCATGACGTTGGGCCAGAGGCGCTCCCACAGCGATTTGGTCTCGTCTTCGGGCAGGATCAGCGTGGTCAGCGGCCCGCCGCCACGCAGGCCAACGCGGATGCCGGCACCGCCGGCGGGCGCGTTTATCTGCATGGTATAGAGCGCCAGCGCCGCGCAGTCCGGGCATACGGCTTCGACTCGACCGCGTTTGACGAAGAAATCGGTATTGTTCTTGATGCCGTTGGCGCCGGGAGAATCGATCAGCAGTCCGGCAACCGGGGCGTCCTTGACGTCCTCGAGCGGATCGAGATCCTGCATGAAGCGCGGGCCCTCGCCGTCGAGTTCGAAGGCCCTCGAAAATGGCGCCAATGCTGCTTCAAATTCCTCGACACTGGGTGGCGTCTGATAGCGGTCCAGCCAGGCATCAGTGTTCTTTGGCGTCATCGCCGTTTGCAGCAGTGCGATCAGAAACTGCCATGCGGCACCCTGGAAATCGGCACGGGGAAGGGCAAGGTCGAGGATATCGGGATCGGCCAGGGCCGAAGGGGGGCGATAGAGAAGACTTCCGTCTGATCTGCGGAAGGGTAACCAAGGATCAGTCAGGAGGTTCATGGGCATTCCAGACTATTGCGGCTGACAGGACACATTCACACTAGCTTTCATAAAGAACCAGTTTGTTACAATGGCTTTTCTCCTACAAATGGATTTCGTTTTTATCGTCGTGCCATATAAACAACCAAAGCCAGAATAGCTTTTGCAGTGAACACCTATCAGGGTTTAAGACACTGGCTTTACAACGCCAGCCCATGCTGTAAGTCATCATGCTCGAAGGCGCTGGCCATACGCTCGATCTCGGCCGGACGTGCGCCAACGGCCCTGGCAGTGTTCCGCCAGGTTGCGGTTACTGACGCAACGTCCTTGATGATTCGCCGGGCGTTGGCCAGCGTGAGCCCAAAATAACCGGATGCCGCCTCCAGCAGATCGACCGAGCAGGTGCTCTCGTCGAGATCGATGTTCGTGGTTAACACCCGCGCCTTGAGGTCACTGGGCACCGGGTTGAGGTCATAGGCCGGAGCGAGTGACCATCCAGCGTTCCCCAACCACAGAAAGCCGTGATTGCGCAGATGATCGTCGACATTGGAGATCATCACGCTGAAGACGACGCGCCGATACAGTGCGTGCGCGTCGGTCTTTCCTTGAGCGCCATGCGCGGTCAGAGCATCGACCATTTCGGGATAGCTGCCAGGTTCGCCATCCCTGGCGCCCATCATTGCCATCGCGGAAAGAAACGGAATGCGGATAGTGCCATCTCGATCGAATCGTCTCGACAGCATGACGGCCCGACCGCCCACGTCGACCAGTTCGTGCTGCGGCGTCACGATGCCAGCCTGGTTGGCCAAGCGGAGCGCGATTTCTTCCCAGGTCTCCACACTGTACTCGTCGGTATCCTTCGGGAACTTGGCGATCGCGAGGTGGCCGTACTGATCGATGACCGAGGCTTTCGGGCGGGCCCCACCCAGGGACGAGCCCGGGGCAAAGATGAGCTGGAGGTCTTCATCCGTTTCCTCGTCACGCAAGACACGCTCTGTGACCTGAAGCAGTCGACCCAGCTCGACGAGGGCAGGAACGCCAGCCTGAATCGGCGCCTGAAATGACGTCTCGCCCACTCGGCGAAAACGCAGGGCACCAAGCCGAGTCTCATCAGACACTCCCAGCAGGTAATCGCTCTCGGCAAGCGTTCGAACACTGCGACCCTCCCGCGCGGCACGCCGCCGCTCGGCACGTTGCATCAGACGACGGCCCCAGGTGTCGGGCGCCGAGTCGCCAATCGAGCCGAAGCTGGTCATCCCTGCAGGTGGAGCGAAGGCTCCCCGCGTGAGTGCAAGGGCAGGCTCCAGTGAGAAGCGATCCGGCGACGCGAGCCATTCGGCGTCGTATTCGAAAAGAATCCTCTCCGTGCCACGCACGCGATTGCACCTGGCCAGACCGACTGGAAAGGTGCTCCCACCGAGGTCGATATGTACTTCGAACTCAGTCATTGTGCGAAGACCTCGGTAAGCGTTTCGATCCGACTCGCTTGGGCAGCTCGGCACTGGCAAGCGCCTGGCCAACGCTGTCATTGCCAATGTCGGCAATATCCGCGAGTCCATCGAGAAGGCCGAGCGCCTGAAGCACGCTCGCATAGATGCCGATACCGACGCTGGCGTCGCCGGCCTCGATTCTCTGCAGGGTAGAGCGCGATGTGAAGGCGCGCTCCGCAACGACGGCCATGGTAAGCCGGCGCCGACGTCGCGCATCGTGAATGTCGGCCCCGAGCTTGCGCAGCGCGCGACGCACGGCTGCCGGCGGGTTGTGAGGAGTTGCCATATGACACCTTCATGCTACATATTAAGCTATTATGTAGCACGAAGATCACATCACCGCCAGTTTCATAACCCGCAACAATCAACGCTTTTGCTCGGATCGAGCCAATTCCACGCCCCACTGGCTATCGTAGCGGCAATCGTCATCTTCCTCGGGCAGCCAGGGCCGGGTAAACCGCAACGCCTTGTAGCGCTCCTGCAAGGCCTCCCAACTTTCGGCATCGCGTTCGGGCAACTCGGCCAACTTCCTCACCTGGCTTTCTCGCAGCCGGCACTGGCTCAGCATATCGGCGTGATGCTCTCCATCGGCCCACAGCACCAGCGAATCATCCTGACGCTTGAGCAGCACCACGTTGACACTCGACTCGTCGCTCAGCCGCGTGCCCACATCGCGCTCTTCCTGCCATTGATCGAAGTCCTCGTTGAGCCGATAGCCGTCTTGCAGATCGAGCGTATTGTGAGTCGCCATCGATCCCACCATCTTGTTCATGCCACTGCGTTCCAGACGAGCCTGCTCCAGTGCCTCGGGAATCTCGTCGATGGAACAGGCATAGACCCGTTCGATCAGCTCGCGCGCAGCGTCTGGCATCTCGATGGCGCCCAGTTCCCGCAGCACGCGTTGCGTCAGCCAGATCAACGAGGTGTCTTGATACACCGCCTGCGTACCGCGATGAGCCCGACTGAGCCAATCCGCTTTGGGAGACTCTTCCCACTCGGGTGCCAGCACCAGAAGCCTCGGTGGCTGACGCTCACCACGCTGGTGCCGCTGCAACCGGCCGGCGCGCTGTATTAGCAGATCGATCGGGGCGATGTCGCTGATCATTCGGTCGGCGTCGCAGTCGAGGCTCTCCTGAAAAACCTGGGTGGTGATCAGCACCTGGCCTCGGCGTATAGAAGGCGTCGACGTCTTGCCGAAACGTTCGATCACATCGGACTCGATGCGGCGTCGGTCCACCATGGCAAAGCGGGCATGGAACAGCAGACAGCGCTCGGGATCGGAGTGGATATCACGAATGGCCTGCCAGGCACGGATGGCATCATCGACCGTATTGCGCACCCAGACGATGCAGTCGCCCGCTTCGATCCCCCGCGACACCTCTGCGATCGCGTCTTCCTCTTGGGTCAACCAGCCAATCTCGACTCGCCTCATCACCTCGGGGCGGGTTGCCAGTGGCGTCTCGCGATGAGCGCCCTGACCGCTATGTGTCAGCAGCGGATAGTCGGTACTGCTCAGTGCTGCCGACTCATACCCGAGTCCTTGCTGCCAGGCGTTGACGAGGGCCTGACGCATCGCAAAAGGTAGCGTCGCGGTCAGCAGGATCGCGCTTCCCCCCTGACGGGCGTGATGTGCAAGCAGTTGGTGCAGAAGTGTCTGCATGTAGTGGTCGAAGGCGTGTACCTCATCGACGATCAATACCTTGCGCGCCAGCCCCAGGAGCCGCAGCGACTGGTGCCGAAACGGCAAAAGCCCCATCAGTGCCTGATCGATTGTACCGACACCGACATCGGCCAACAGGGCCTTCTTGTTGGAGTCGGCGAGCCAGCGACTGCACTGCGTCGAGGCGCTGGCGTCGATGGCGGCGTAATCGTTGTCACCGGGCTGAGCAGCCATGACGGCACGCTCGAAATCCTCGTTCAACTGGCGAGCGCCGTGCGCCAGCAC
Source organism: Chromohalobacter israelensis DSM 3043 (assembly GCF_000055785.1). GTDB lineage: Bacteria > Pseudomonadota > Gammaproteobacteria > Pseudomonadales > Halomonadaceae > Chromohalobacter > Chromohalobacter israelensis. The sequence goes on along the minus strand of NC_007963.1, from coordinate 254,885 downwards.
GAAAGACGGACGCGATTCTGCACTGTAAAAGCGGTAATGGAGATCCCCCAGGCGGGCATACATGGCGTTCGATGTCGCCATGGTCGGTAACGCGAAGTAGAGCCCTTCGCCATGTCCAGCGGCCAAGAGGCGTTGCGCCAGGATGCAGGCCGCTTCGGTCTTCCCCGCGCCAGTGACGTCTTCGAGGATGAACAGCTGCGGCCCCGCCTCGAGTGATATCGCCTCCGCCTTCTGCTGCAATGGCGTCGGGGTAATGTCGGCGCTGAACCACTGCGCCAAACTCTCGTAGGGGACGGGATCGGGGGACGCGGCAAAGCCGGTGGCTTGCAGCACCGATTCGGCCTGGCCGAGCGCACGAGACCAGTATTCGGACAGTGACATCGCCCGCTCGCAATATGGAAAGTACTCGCGATGGGAGCCCAGCCAATCGCTCAATGTCGCCCAACCGGCGATGGTCCAGCTCAATGTCCTGAAAACGTCTAGCCACTCTTCGTCAAGCAGCAGTTCGACCGGCCAATGCGGTTCGACCACCTTGGCCCAGTCCGCGATGAAATCGCGTGCCGCCGTGACGTCATCGACCTGTGCATCGCTGCCGTAAAAGGCTTCGACGTTTAAACGACCGGTCACGACCGGCCGGCCGTGGTGACCGAAAAAAGGTGCCATCAGGCTAGCCATTGGCTCAAGCAGCTTTCTGGCAGGCGTTTGATCATCGGGCGGCCAGTGCAGCACGCCCTCGCGACGCCATTGGCGCCACCAGGCATCCCACAGCAAGACACCCAGACGGTCATGCCGCTCCAGATAAGGCTTACCCAATGGCTTGGCCATACCCTCGAGTGTCAACTTCAGCACTTCCTGAAAGGCACGCGAGAACTTGCCGAGATCATGCAAACCGAGCAGAAATACCAGCAGTCGCCGCAGCGGTTCCGTCTCGATGCCAAGCCGTAGCGCCAGCTGCTGCGTCAGTGGGCGCTCGGGGGCCAATAAATGCCAGCCGACGGCCGCGACATCAAGGCTGTGCCAAGCCAACAGGTGGCAGCTGTCTCCCGACTGGCCCGGCATCGCCTTGCCCGCGTAGCGGTGATAAAAAGCAATCGCGTCATTGTCTGCCGACATACTCAGCTCCTTCGATGGGGACCGGTAACGAAACCCATTGATTGGGTTCGCACCGACCAGGCCGTCCTTTACTTGGAAGACCATAAAGCGAGATGAATCCCCGCGTCTGCGGGGAACGGTTGTCGTTATGTGGTGGACGCGGCCGGGTCGGCGGTTGATCCCCGCATCTGCGGGGAACGGACCGCCATTCTGATAGTTGCCGCGCTGATCGTCGGTTGATCCCCGCGCCTGCGGGGAACGGTGCGCCACCCCGGCCTCGCTGGTGGCCAGCGCCGGTTGATCCCCGCGCCTGCAGGGAACGGCCGCGTCGCTTCCAGCAGCGCACCCTGGACAACGGTTGATCCCCGCGCCTGCGGGGAATGGATGGCGGCGCGGTGTGCGCTGGTCAGTGGGGTCGGTTGATCCCCGCGCTTGTGGGGAACGGGTCAACATCGACGACATGGACGCCCAGGCGTTCGGTTGATCCCCGCGCTTGCGGGGAACAGGGCGCTATGGCGGGCGTCGCCAAGCTGGTCGACGGTTCATCCCCGCATGTGCGGGGAACGGGTGGAAGACGCGATGGCCGACCTGGCCATCGTCGGTTCATCCCCGCGCCTGCGGGGAACGGATATCCCGGGCGTCCCGTAGCTGGTCCGTCATCGGTTCATCCCCGCGTGTGCGGGGAACGGCCGATCAGTGCCACCTCGTCGCGGCGCGCTTGCGGTTGATCCCCGCGTCTGCGGGGAACGGTCGGCCATTTCCTCGACCAGAAGCTCGGTCGGCGGTTGATCCCCGCGCCTGCGGGGAACGGTACAGGTCGCCCCGACGCACCTTGGTGGCACGTGGTTGATCCCCGCGCCTGCGGGGAACGGGCTGGGCAGACGGTGTGATGCGAGCATGGGGACGGTTGATCCCCGCGCCTGCGGGGAACGGTGCAAATCGTGTTGCGCAATCATCGTGAATGCCGGTTGATCCCCGCGCCTGCGGGGAACGGGTTGCGATACTGCCATATGATTCGCCCCTGGGCGGTTGATCCCCGCGCCTGCGGGGAACGGCAATGGGCCTTTTGTGGTGATTTTTGTCCTCCCGGTTGATCCCCGCGCCTGCGGGGAACGGCAGCGGCCTGTGGGATGGCTCATTCAAGCTGGCGGTTGATCCCCGCGCCTGCGGGGAACGGGCCGTGGCATTCGCACGCTGGATCGACGTCGACGGTTGATCCCCGCGCCTGCGGGGAACGGATGACGTCAGCGATCGCATGGCCGACATGATCCGGTTGATCCCCGCGCCTGCGGGGAACGGATTGGGTCTGCGCACACTGGCATGAATACCGGCGGTTGATCCCCGCGCCTGCGGGGAACGGGAACACGGTGAGCGCGGCTCGCATGCTGCCGTCGGTTGATCCCCGCGCCTGCGGGGAACGGTCTAATCATAGACGCTTGTTTCTAAAGGACAAAATCGGCCGACATCTTTCCACCAGTGATGTCGCCTATTTTTTGATCAGCGCAATTTGTTAAAGAACCAAATAAATCAAATAGTTGGCGAAGAGCCGCAAAGAGCGCACCAACGCCGTTTGCAGTGCATCTCGGCTGACTCATTCGCTGACGGATAAAGCCTCTTGCCTGACTATGACATTACCATTCTCTGAAGAAGGCTGCTTGCAGGCGATTCTCGGCATTGGGTATTGCTCGCCCCTCCCACGCAAAAACCCACGGCCGCATCGCGACCGGGGGCTCAAGCTTCTCAAGAAGGCCGGCCGCCTGACGGTGGCGGCCGGCCGGGCACGCCTTATGAAGGCGGCTGTTCCGGGCTGTCGGGCATGTTGATGTTGCCCGGCTCTATCCGGTTGAGGTGCAGGAACTGCATGTGCAGTTCGTACTGGTCGAGGATGTCGCCGATCACCTGATCGCGGGTGTAGCCCATCAGGTCGTAACCCTGGCTACCCTCGAGCAGGTAGACCTCCAGCCGGTAGTAGCGCGAGTCGGCATGCGGGGCATGCATCGCGAATCCGGGCGTCGAGAAGCCCTGACTCCAGACCTGGTAGGTGAAGTTCTGCTCGTCCTCGAAATCGACGTTGAGCGACAGGTAGTCGTCGCCGTTCTGCACGCCCTGATTGATCTCGACGGACACGCCTTGCTCCTGCAGCGAGTCGCGCACGGCTTCCATGGCGGGCTTGCAGGTTTCCTCCATGAAGCGCCGTGCCTGCTTCTTGCCGGGGAAGCTCATGGCACGACGAAGGCGCTGCTGCCAATTGCGGGAGTCGCGCTCGCCGCCACCGGTACGACCGGAAAGCTGGCCGGCCAGGCTCAGGCGCCGGCTGTCTTCCTTGAAGGCCTCGAGCTTCAGTGCCTTGAGCAGCCCCGCCATCATGAAGAACAGCACGATCGAGAATGGCAGTCCGGTGATCACCACCGCGCTCTGCAAGGTGGTCAGCCCCCCGGCGAGCAGCAGCGACAGGGTCAGGATGCCGATCACCGCCGACCACAGAATACGCATCCAGACCGGCGCATCGCTGTTGACGTTCTTGAGCTTCGAGGTGAAGTTCGAGAGAACCAGCGCCCCGGAATCCCCCGAGGTGATGAAGAACACGATCGCCAGGATGCTCACCGCCGCGGTGGTCAAAAGCGGCATCGGATACGATTCGAGGAACAGATAGATCCCCGCCGGCGGGTTGTTCATCACCTGCTCGCCGAACTCGCTGGCGCCGTTCATCGCCATGTCGATGGCACTGTTACCCAGCAGCGACATCCACAGGAACATGAAGATGATCGGCAGCGTCATGGTGCCGAGCACGAAGGTGCGGATCGTCCGGCCCCGCGAGATGCGCGCCAGGAACAGCCCGACGAACGGCCCCCACGCGATCCACCAGGCCCAGAAGAACAGCGTCCAGCCGTTCAACCAGCCGGTCGGCCGGTCGAAGGCATAGGTGTTGAACGACAGGCTGACGAAGTTGGTCAGGTAGTCGCCGATGTTCATCACCAGCGCGTTGAGCAAAAAGATCGTCTTGCCGGCAAACAGCACGAACAGCAGCAGCAGGACCGCGAGCAGGATATTGAACTCGGAAAGACGGCGGATGCCGCGTTCCACCCCGGTCACGGCGGAAATGGTCGCGAACAGCACGATGCCCAGCACCAGCACCACCTGGGTCCAGGTACCCTTGGGAATGCCGAACATGTAGTCCAGGCCGAAGTTGAGCTGGATGACCCCGATCCCCAGGCTGGCCGCGATGCCGAATACCGTGCCCAGCACGGCAGCGGTGTCGACCACGTGGCCGATCATGCCGTAGATCCGCTCGCCGAAGATCGGGTAGAGCGCGCTGCGGATGGTCAGCGGCAGGTTGTGCCGATAGCTGAAGAAGGCCAGCGCCATGCCCACCAGGGTGTAGATGCCCCAGCCGGAAAGCCCCCAGTGCAGAAAGGTCAGTTCCATGGCGTGGCGTGCCGCGGCGACCTGATCCTCGGGCGCGTCGGGCGCGTTGTAGAACTGCGTCAACGGCTCGGCCAGCGCGAAGAAGATCACGCCGATGCCGATCCCCGCGGAGAACAGCATCGCCGACCACGAGAAGATATTGAAGTCGGGGCGCGAATGCTCTGGCCCCAGTCGGATGCTGCCGTAGCGCGAGACCCCCAGATAGATCACGAAGACCAGGTAGATCACGACGGTCAGGAAGTAGTACCAGCCGAAGGTGTTGGAGATCCAGCCGAGTATGGCATTGATGATGGTATTGGCCTGGTCGGTAGCGACCATGGTCCACAGCGAGAAGGCGACGATGCCGATCACCGAGCTATAGAACACCGGCCCATTGAGGCGATCGCGTGTCGGTGCCTCGTTATTGGATTGTGTCGTCATAGGAGTTCCTGATGTGGTTCAGGCAAGGTTTGCGTTCACGGAAGCCGGCACACGAGCGTTTCACGGCGCTCGTCACGGCGCAGTTACTAGCTTAGAGGCAATAAGGAAAAACACCTTCTTATCGATCAAGGCGTCGAAAGAAAACAATTATTTATAGGATAGTCAAGCCTTGTCACGCTCGGCGGCCACTGCGTACCAGTCGGGCGCTTGCGTGCACAAGCGCTTTTTCGCCCTTCCCCACGACTCGCCGAAAACGTTATCCTATTGCGCTTTTCGCAGGTGACGGCAAAACGCTTGGCAAAAGTTTTGTTACGTTATAACCTTCTGCATGGTACCGAGGAGTCGTCATGTCACACCGTCACCGCCCGGATGGGCCTTGCCACTTTTCCCTGATGTCGATGGGCGCCGGGCGTCGCGTGCTCTTGGCACTGTTGCCGCTGGGGCTGCTTTGGCTGGCCGTGGCGTGGGCGATGGGAGCCTTTGCATGAGCCGCTTGACGCTCGACAAACTGACCCTCGCCCAGGGCGGGCGCACGGTATTGGAGGACGTCAGCGGGACGTTCGAGGACGGTGCAATCACCGCGCTGGTCGGCGCCAACGGAGCCGGCAAGAGCACCTTGATTCAGGCGATCATGGGGTTGCTGTCGCCGCTTTCCGGCCAGGTACATTGTTCCATGCCCAAGGAACGCCGCGCGTGGTTGCCGCAACAGCTAGCGCTGGACCTGACCTTTCCGATGAGCGTCGAGGAGCTGATGCTGACCGGACGCTGGCCCACTCACGGCACCTTCAAGCGCTACGGCCCGGACGATTATCGCCACATGCATGGCGTGATGCAGCGCCTGGGGCTGAGTGGCCTGGCACACCGTCCGCTCGGCGAGCTTTCCGGCGGCCAGCGTCAGCGAGCCCTGCTCGGTCGCACGCTGATGCAGGAAGCGGAGCTCTTGCTGCTCGATGAGCCGTTCGCCAATGTCGATACTCATACCGTGGAAATTCTCTGCGACACCCTGCGCGACATCGCCAACCAGGGTGCCACGGTCATCGTGGTCCTGCATGACATGGAGCAGCTGGCGCGCCTGGCGGATTGCGTGCTGCTGCTGGCGGGCGGTCACGCCCAATGGGTCGAACCGGAAACGCTGCTCGAACGGCATCATGCCCCCGCGCGCCGCCATGCGCATACCCAGGCGCCCTTCATTTCCCTGAACCTGCCGGACGTACCGCCATGCTCGACCTATTGACCACGCTGGGTGCATGGCTCATCGCCCCGCTGACCGATTACGCCTTCATGCGCCGCGCGCTGGTGGGCGGCCTGGCACTGTCGCTGGCCGCGCCGCCTTTGGGCGTGTTCCTGATGCTGCGCGGCATGAGCCTGGTCGGCGATGCCATGGCTCACGCGGTGCTGCCGGGCGTGGCGCTGGGCTTCGTGCTGGCGGGCTTCTCGCTGCCGGCAATGAGCCTAGGCGGCCTGGTGGCCGGGCTGCTGGTGGCCGGGCTGGCAGGCAGCGTATCGCGCATGACCGGTCACCGAGAAGATTCGGCCATGGCCAGTTTCTATCTAATCTCCCTGGCGCTGGGGGTGATGCTGGTCTCGCTGCGCGGCAGCAGTGTCGATCTCACCCATGTCCTGTTCGGCTCGATCCTCGCCATCGACGATACCGCCCTGTGGCTGATCGCCTCGGTGACCAGCGCCACCCTGCTGGTGCTGGCGCTGATCTTTCGTGTGCTGGTGGTGGAATGCCTGGACCCGCTCTTTCTACGCGGCCAGGGGATTCGCGGCGGCCTGGTGCATGGCATCTTCCTGGGGCTGATGGTACTCAACCTCACCGCCGGCTTTCAGACCCTGGGCACGCTGATGGCGGTGGGCTTGATGATGCTGCCCGCCACCGCCGCGCGTTTCTGGTCGCAGCGGCTCGAAGGCCTGATCGGACTGGCGATCGTCATCGCCATGCTGTCGAGCGCCGGGGGCCTGCTGCTGTCTTACCACCTCGGCCTGCCTTCCGGCCCGTGCATCATCCTGATCGCCGGCACCATCTATCTCGTCTCGGCGCTCTGCGGCCGCCATGGCAGTCTGTTGGCACGCCTGCGCCGTCGCGCCGCGCCGCTGGAAAAGAACGAAGACACCTGCACGTCGCCATGAACGCTTCAAGGGCCTGACCGGCCTCGTCCATCGATAAGAGGAAGTTCGCATGTCCAAGTCTTTCACCTTACTGCTCGGTGCCGCCGCTCTGACGCTGTCCGGTGCGGCACGCGCCGAGGGTCCGATGAGCGTCGTCGCCAGCTTCAGCATTCTCGGCGACATGGTCGAGGAAGTCGGTGGCGAGCATGTCGACGTCACCACGCTGGTCGGTCCGGACGGCGACGCCCATGTCTTCTCCCCCAGCCCCACCGACGCACGCGCTGTCGGCGAGGCGGACCTGTTCGTCGTCAACGGGCTGCATTTCGAAGGCTGGCTGGACCGCCTGGTGGAAGCCAGCGGCTACGAGGGGCCGGTGGTCGTGGCAAGCCGGGGCATCGATGCCCTGAGCTTCGACGAGGAGCGCGAAGAGCACTCTTCCGATCATGAAGGTCACGACCACGCCACAGGCCACGATCATGACCACGACCACGACCACGACCACGACCACGACCACGACCACAGTGAGCATGCGGGCCACGACCACGGTCCGGAAGACCCGCACGCCTGGCAGGACCTGCAAAACGGCAAGCAGTACGTGGCCAACATCCGCGACGCGCTCGTCGCGGCAGACCCCGAGCATGCCGCTGACTATCGCCGCAATGCCGAGCAATACGTCGAGGCCATGGATACGCTGGATGCCGAGGTCCATCGTCGGATCGGCGCGATTCCCGAGGCCAATCGCGTGCTGATCACCAACCACGATGCCTTCGGCTATTTCGCCAACGCCTATGGGCTGGACGTGCTCTCGCCGGTCGGCCTCTCCACGGCCGCCGAGCCCAGCGCCGCCGGCATGGCCAAGCTGATCGAACAGATCCAGGCACGCAACGTCAAGGCACTGTTCCTGGAAAACATGACCAGCCCCGCCCTGCTCGAGCAGCTGGCCGACGAAACCGGGGTGACCATCGGAGGCACGCTCTACGCCGGCGCCCTGGCGGCCGAGGGCGAAGCCAGCACCTACCTCGGCATGTTCCGTCACAATGTCGATACGCTGACCGAGGCCTTGAAGGACTGAGCGTCATCAGCAAGCGCCATCGAAAAGGGCGGTGCCTTGGCACCGCCCTTTTGCGTTGGCGCCGCGGGGAGCGGCCTACAGGTCGAACGCTTCTTTCACCACCGGCCAGGCAGGCTCGCCGTCACGCGTGGTGACGCCATCGACAAAGCCTTCCACCTTGTCGGCGTTGTCGCGCATCCAGGCGATGGCAGCTTCGTCCTTGGGCATCCCGTCCTGATCGTAGCGACGGATCATGTCGCTCTGGTCGTCGGCGGTGAAGTCCAGTTGATCGAGCAACCTGGTGGCATTGGGGTGCGTCTCGGAGAATGTCTTCGTGACCAGGGTGCGCACGTCGCTGCGACCGCCGTCCTCTCCCCACAAGTCCTCGGGGTCGTCGAGATAGGCGATGTCGTACTTGATGTTCATCCAGTGCGGCGTCCAGCCGGCGAAGACGATCCACTCCTGGTTGTCGATGGCACTGTCGGCGGCGCCGAGCATGCCCGGCGTGGATGTCTCGGAAAGCTCCCAGTCGCCCAGGCCGTAAGTATCGCTGGCGACGCCGGCATTGAGCTGCTCGCTCATGCCCGTGCCGGTCTCGATGGAGTAGACGGTACGCCCGAAACGCTCGGCGTTTTCCGGCGTGTCGAGATCCTCGGCGGAGGTGACGCCGGCATCGAAGACGTAGCTGGGCACCGCGAAGCCGATGCGCGCGCCATCGACGTTGTTGCCCAGATCGACCAGCTTGCCCTTTTCCAGGGCGGTGTCGTACATGCCCTGCTGGGCGGGCAGCCATCCGGCGAGGAAGGCGTCCAACTCGTTCTGGTTGAGCGCCTGGTAGGTGATGGTGGTGCCGAGCTGCTCCTGCTGCGGCGTATACCCCAGCGTATCGAGCAACTGCGCGGCGAGTTCGGTCTTGACCGTCACGCCCGGCCACGGTGGTACGGAAAAGCGCACGTCCGTCGTGTCGTCCTGCGCCTGCGCCATGCCCAGCGGCAGGCCGGCCAGGCAGGCACCAAGCAGCGCCGCCTTGGTGCCGCGCGCCAGCGGGTGGGATGCAGTCATCATGTCGATTCTCCTGTTTTGATGATTATTTATTGTCAGAGCACATCATGATAACACTGTTTTATAGAAAGGCAGTGACCGCCGGCTTTCAGTCATCGAGCGGATGCGGCGGATGCTCGCGCTGCTCCGGCGGTGGCGGAAAGTACTGATAGAGCCAGGTTTCGCTCAGGGGGTCGCCGTCGCCCTCCAGCACCATGCGCATGTCGATGGGATCGGTCGAGGCATCCGTGGGGTACCAGTCGAAAATGACGCGAATGCCTTCGAACTCCTCGACCTGAAAGATCTGGATATCGCTGGTCCTGCCCCCCGATATCTCCAACTGCGCCATGATCGGAGGACCGTTCTTGGCAATGTTCAGGATATCGCCGCCCACGTAGTCCACGGCGAAGCGCCGCGCCCACTCCTCGGGATAGTGCTCCCCCGGGGCCCAGCCTTCGGGAAAGGCGCCCATGCCGCTGCGCGTCTCGCGAATGCGTGCCAGGTCGGGCCGCACCGGCGGCAGTGCGCTCCAGTACTGGCGATACGCAAAGGTCAACGAATCGCCGGGCTCGACGGGCGCGGCGGGTTTCCAGAAGGCCACCACGTTGTCCATGGTTTCCCCGGTGGTGGGGATCTCCATCAGTTGGATCTCCCCCTTGCCCCAGTCGCTGCGCGGCTCGATCCACAGGCTGGGGCGTTCGTGATAATTGCCGATCACGTCTTCGTAGGCCTCGAAATCGCGCTCGGTCTGCAGCAACCCGAAGCCCTTGGGCGACTCATCGGCGAAGGCGTTGTACTGCAAGACCGGCGGATTGTTGAGCGGACGACACACCCACTCCCCGTTGCCCCGCCACATCGTGAGACGGTCGGAATCGTGAATCTGCGGATGAATGGTGTCGCACATGCGGCGCTGGTGGGTGCCACAGCTGAACATGCTGGTCATCGGAGCAATGCCCAGCTGCTTGATGGCCTCGCGAGGATACAGGTGCTTTTCGATATCCATCACCACCCGCGTCGGCTGGCAGTCGATCACGAAGCGGTAGGCGCCGGCCACCTTGGGCGAATCGAGCAGGGCATAGGCGGTGAAGGTGGTGCTGTCCGGGGCGGGGGTCTCCAGCCAGAAGCGCGTATAGGTGGGGAACTCCTCGTCTTCCGACTCGGCGAAGGTATTGACCGCCAGACCGCGTGCCGAGATGCCGTACTGATAGGTATCGTCCACCGCACGGAAGTAACTCGCGCCGAGAAAGGAGACGATATCGCGCTCGGTCAGCGAGGGTACCTTGAAGACCCGGAAACCGGCGAAGCCCAAGGTGTCCTCGCCCTCGAGCTGGGCGACATCGACGTTCGCACCGTCGTAGCGAAAGATGTCGGGGTCGAAGTGAATCTCGCGCGCCTGGTGCGAGTCCGGGTCGAGGGCGTACATGCGCACGGGTTGGTTGAAGCCCATGCCCACGTGGAAGAACTGCACGTCGAGCTTGCCATCCAGGTCATGCCACAGCGAGTGCCCGGCATCGTAGCCGATGGCGTTGTACTGCTGGGGCGTGAGAGACGCCAGGGTCTCGGGCAGCTCGCGCATGTTGTTGCGATACGGCGCATTGGCCATTTCCCGGGCCAGACGCTGCAACCAGTCGAAACTGAAACGTTGCGCCTCGCCGTCGGCGATGGCGGGCATCTGACGCGTCGCCGCCAGCAAGGGCGCGGCGGGCAGTCCATAAAAGGCCGCCAGGGCCAGTGAGCGCTTGAGCAGGGTTCTGCGGTCCATTATCGGGGGCCTTCCTCTACCAAAGTGGGCGTTTCCTTGCCACGTGCCTCTCTCTGACGTTATCCCACACCGACGGTTCCCGCATCATGTCTTGCTTGCGTACTTTCAACGTAACCGCGCACCTGGCGGACACGCACAAAAAACCCGGTGCCATGCGACACCGGGCGTTCGACGCTGGCCATGCGGCGCGCCGTTATTGGCCGAGCTCCCTGGAGCGTTCCGGCTGAACGACCTCGAGCCAGTAGCCGTCGGGGTCTTTGACGAACACCACGTCCTTCATCTTGCCCTCGTCGGGACGCTTCTTGAATTCGACCTGGTTGGCGTCGAACCACGCCACCGCAGCGGGCAGGTCCGGTACCGAGAAGCAGATATGCCCGAAGCCCTGGGGCTCGGCGTTACCGTCGTGGTAGGCGAAACCTTCCTGATCCTCGGTGCCCCAATTGTGGGTCAGCTCGAGGATGCCCTTTTGCGAAAAGGTATACACATTGCGCTCGGCGGTGTCTTCCGGCACGGCGTCGTTGTCGTCCACGTTGGCCAGGAAGTACAGCGAGAACTGCATCTCAGGGAAGTCGAGCTTACGCAGCACACGCATGCCGAAGACGCGCGAATAGAACGCCAGCGAGCGCTCGGGATCCTTCATGCGCAGCATGGTGTGGTTGAAACGAAACCCCTGGGTTTCGGCCGACGGCGTCTGCACGCCGGGATACTGTTCACCCTGGAAGCTCATGGCGTCCTCCTGATCGCGGGGATGTGAATCGGTGTCCGGTTGGGAGGGAAGATGAGGGCACTCGATGAAATTTCCAGGGGGCATCGGCTGGCGCGAGCCTGCAGCATTAGACAAATGTCCCACGGACTGGGATAATTCGCAGACTAATATTTATCTGGCTTTTTCTCTGATCGCCTCGGCCGTTCGACCGGGGCTGGATATCGTTATGCTGCGTATTTCCACCGATCACTGGCTGCTGGCGTTACGCACGGTACTGGCCGTCTGGCTGGCCCTGTTCCTGGCGTTGCGTCTGGACTTGTACCAGCCCGCCTGGGCCATCCTCGCGGTGATGATCGTCACCCTGCAGCCGGTGATGTTCACCGGCGGCACGCCGCCCATCGGCATCATCATCGGGCGCGGCGTGGCACGTTTCTTCGGCACCCTGTTCGGCGCCGTGGCCGGGCTGGTGCTGATCGCGTTCTTCGGCCAGCAGCCGATGTTGTACCTGCTGTTCTCCGGCGCCTGGCTGGCGTTCTGCATGTACTGGGTGATGCTCGAACAGGACGAATACCTGGGCTACGTGATGATGCTCAGCGGGTATACCGCCACGCTGGTGTCGTTGACCGCCCTCGGCACGGGGGTCGAGGACATCTGGACCATCGCGCTGGGACGCTTCACGGAAACCGCGCTGGGCATCGGCTGCGGCGTCTTGATGCATCTGCTCATCGCACCGCGTTTCGGGAGCCGGGCCCTCCCCGAGGCGCTCTCGGGGTTTCTGAAAAACGCCGCCGAGGAAACCCTCGCGGCTCTGGACAGCCCACGCCCCCGCGCGACGCAGGACGCACGTCTCAAGGCGCTGCTCGGCGACTATCAGCAGTTCGAGAAGCTACGCGGTCTCACCCACCTGGAAACCCGGCGCTTGAGTCGTTTCATTCCCGCGCTGGACCGCTTCGCCAGTGACAGCCTGGCGCTGATCACGGCCATCCGCGAACTGGAAACCGCCCTCGACTACCTGCGCGCCTGCGAGGACGGCGAGCACTGGCTGGCGCAATTGAACGCGCATGCCGCACCGCTGCTTGCCACCATCGCCGAACAGCCGGCCGGCGAGCCGCTGGAAAAACTGACGCTGCCGGATTTCGCGTGGGACCCGGAGCGCGTGAGCCCTCGCAGCCGGGTGCGCGCCGAACTGGCCCGCCAACGTCTCGGGGAAGTGCTCGGCCTGCTCCAGCACGGCCGGCGCCTGCGCCATGCACTGAACGCGCCGGCCTCGGCCCGGGTGCATGCCCTGCCCCGCGAAAAGCGTACCCGCACCACGCACAACGAGCACTTCGTGGCCCGTTACAACGCGCTGCGCGTGTTCGTCGCCTTCGAACTGCTGGGCCTGTTCTGGATACACAGCGGCTGGCACTCCGGGTATCTCGCCATGATGCTGCTGGGGGTGTTCACCATGCTGTTCGCCAAGGCGCCCAATCCCGCCGCCGTGGTCTATCAGTTTCTGTGGGGCACGCTCGCCGCCGTCACCCTGGGCGCGGTCTTGCTGTTTCTGGTCCTGCCGGTGATCAACGGGTTCCCATTGCTGGCCATCGCCATCGGCATACCGGTCATGGTCGGCACGCTTCTCACGCCGCGTCCGCGCTGGGCGGCCATGGGCCTCTCCGGAGCCATCACGCTGATGACGCTGCTGAACCTGCACAGCACCTACACCTTTTCGCCCACGACCTACATCAACGGCGGCCTCGCCTCGTTGATCGGTACCACCACGGCGATGTTCACCTATGCCCTGATGCGCCAGCGCTCGCCCGCCGAGCGCATACGCACCTTGCTCGGCGCCTACTGGCGAGGCGTGGCGCGCTTGATGTGCGAGCCCGCGTTGCCCAATCGGGCACGCCTGGAAAGCCGTCTCTACGATCGCCTGGGCCGCCTGGTGGCACTGGGCGGCACGGACGACACGCTGCGCGAGGCGCTCGACCTGCACGCCCTCGCCTTGTGCGTGTGGCGCATTCGGCGGCTGCGCGAAGAGCTCGCGCCGCACCGCCGGGAGCTCGAGGCCTGGCTGGACGATATCGGCCAGCGCCTGGTGGCGCGGCGACACCACTCGCCCGAGGTCTGGCACGAGCTTTCCAATCAGGCCCGTCAATGGGTCGACCGCTTTTATCACGAGCCCCGGCTCTCCGTCGCCACGGCGGGGGAAATCGCCATGCTGGGGCATCTCATGCGCGAGGCGCCCGGCGTGACGCTGGAGGCCCAGGCCGATGATGATGCCCCGACCGCCCCGCATGACCGCCGTACAACGCCGCCCCGACAGGAGACGCCGCATGTTCGCTGAATGGACGTTTCTCGGTTTTCTGATGCCGCCGCTGGCCGTTCCCGTCCTCGTCACGCTCGGCCTCTACCTGCTGCTGCGGCGCGTGTTCACGCGCCTGGGTGTCTATCACTGGTTCTGGCAGCCGGTGCTCGTGGACATCGCACTCTACGCCCTGTTGCTGTGGTCGGTACTCGCCCTCGCCGGTGCCTTGCCGATCGCCCACTCACAAGAAGGATGACGCCATGACGATCTCCTCGCGCGCACGCCGATACGTGCGCCCGCTGCTGACCCTGGCGATACTCGCGCTGGCCGTGATCGCCATCGCGCAGATCTGGAACCACTACATGCATGACCCCTGGACGCGCGATGGCCGCGTTCGGGCCGACATCATCAACCTCGGGACCGATGTCTCGGGCCTGGTCGAAAACCTTCAGGTCGAGGACAACGACTTCGTGCATGCCGGCGACGTGCTGTTCACCATCGACAAGCAGCGCTACGCGCTGGCGCTGTCCGAGGCCCGCGCCAACCTCAACAACCTCGAGCAGCAGCGCGCGGAGGCCAAGGCCGCCAACGCCCGTCGTCAGAAGCTCGGCGACTACGCCTCGCAGGAAGATCGCGACGACGCACGCTTCGCCTACTCCAGCGCTCAGGCTCAGGTCGAGCAGGCCGAGGTCGCGGTCGAGCAGGCCAAGCTCGACCTCGAACGCGCCACCGTGCGCGCCCCGGTCGACGGTTATGTCACCAACCTGCTGCTGCGACCCGGCGAGTACGTCTCGGCCGGCGAGGACGCCGTCACCCTGGTCGATGCCGGCAGCTTTCACGTGCTCGGCTATTTCGAGGAAACCAAGCTCGACGCCATCGACATCGGCGCCCCGGCGCGCATCCAGCTGCTCGCCAGCGACACGCCGCTCTGGGGGCACGTCGACAGCATCGCACGCGGCATTTCCGACAAGAGCCTCGACAGCCAAGGCACGGGGCTGGCGAACGTCAGCACCTCCTTCGACTGGGTCCGGCTCTCGCAGCGCATCCCCGTGCGCATCGCCCTCGACGACGTCCCCGAGGACATCGACCTCGCGGCCGGGCTCACCGCCACGGTCTATCTCAACGATACGCGCAGCGAACACCGGCAGGCTCCGGACTGGCAGCGCACCCTCACCCGCTGGTGGGAGTCGCTGGTCAGCATTTGAGGCCTGCTCGATCGGGCTTGCTCAGGCCAAGGCGACCCAGTGCCCCGTCTGTGGCTCGGCATAACGCAACGGGGGCAATTGGTAGCCATGCGGTTTGATGGGGTCGGGCGCTTCCGAGGCCTGAAGCAACGCGGCGAAGTCACGCTTGGCGTCCACATCGGGCATGGGAACGGCGGAGAGCAGGCGCCGGGTATAGGGGTGGCGCGGATCGTGCAGCACCTGCTGGCAACTGCCGATCTCGACGATCTGGCCAGCATACATGACCGCGACACGGTGGCTGATCTGCTCGATGACCGCCATGTCATGGGAAATGAACAGATAGCTCAGGTTCAAGCGTTGCTGCAGGTCCTCCAGCAGCGCCAATACCTGGGCCTGCACCGAGACGTCCAGCGCCGAGACAGCTTCGTCGGCGATGATCACCTTGGGATTGAGCGCCAACGCACGGGCGATGCAGATGCGCTGACGCTGCCCGCCGGAGAACTGGTGCGGATAACGCAGCGCCACCTCGGCCGGCAGTCCGACCTGCTCGAGCAGTTCGGCCACGCGGCGCCGGCGCTCTGCGGCGTCGGCCAGGCCGTGTACCAGCAGCGGCTCGCCGACCAGATCCCCCACACTCTTGCGCGCATTGAGCGCGGCAAAAGGGTCCTGAAAGATCATCTGGATGTCGCGGCGCACAGCCTTGAGCGCGGCGCCACGCAAGCCGTTGAGTTCGCGCCCTTCGAATCTGACGCTGCCCGTGTAGTCGAGCATGTTCATCAAGGCCTTGCCGGTGGTCGACTTGCCGCAGCCGCTCTCGCCGACGATGCCCAACGTTTCCCCGGCATGCAGCGTGAAGTTGACGTCTTCCACCGCGCAGACCTCACGGCGAGTCTCGAACGGCGACCGTCGCTTGACCGGGAAGCGCACCCGCAACCCTTCCACCGCCAGCATCGGGGCATGCGCCTCGCTGGCCAACGGCCTTACCGCGGCCGTGCCCAGGCGGGGAACCGCCGCCAGCAGTTTACGCGTGTACGCCGACCGCGGGTCGGTGAACAGCGTACGCGCCGAAGCGGACTCCTCGACGATGCCACGGTTCATGACCACCACTTCGTCGGCCATCTCGGCGACGACGCCCATGTCGTGGGTAATCATCAGCAGCGCGGTATCGAACTCGCGCTGCAGTTCACGCATCAGCTCGAGGATCTGTGCCTGAATCGTCACATCCAGCGCCGTGGTCGGCTCGTCGGCAATCAGCACCTTGGGATGACAGACCATCGCCATGGCGATCATCACCCGCTGACGCATGCCACCGGACAGCTCGTGCGGATGCTGCTTGAGCCGCTGCTCGACATGCGGCACCCGTACCGCATCGAGCATCTCGAGAGCGCGGCGACGGGCCTGCCCGCCTTCGGCCAGCTTGTGGCGGCGAATGGTCTCTTCCAGTTGCTGCCCGACCGTCATCAACGGATTGAGCGACGTCATCGGTTCCTGGAAGATCATCGCGATGTCGCGCCCGCGCAGGCGCTGCATGGCGCGCTCGGGCAACTCCAGAAGATCCCGCTCGCCATAGAGGATGGCGCCGCTCGGCAACCGCGCCACCTTGGGCAGCAGGCCCATGATCGCCAGCGAGGAGAGCGACTTGCCGCTTCCCGACTCACCGGCAATGCACAGCGTGCGACCGGCATGCAGGGTGAAGCTCAGGTCGTCGACCACGCGCTGCGTGTCGTGCTCATGCGAAATATCGATCGACAAGCGCTCGACGGAGAGGACACGCCGCTCGCTCGACTCCGACTGGGTCGTCATCATCGCCTCCTTACTCGAACACGATGCGTGGCACATAAAACGACACCACCCAGTTGGGCATGTCGACGATCTCGTTGATGCGCAGATCGCCGCACACCGAGCACAGCATATAAGCCTGCTCGGCCGGCATGTCGCGGGTCTTGATCAGCCACTCGATGGCACCGCTCAAGGCCTGGCGCGCGCCTTCCATCAGGTCTGGCCCGACGCCGGTGAAGACCTCGTAACCGGCACCGTCGAGATGGCGCGTCACCGGCCCCGGCGTGGAGAAGCGCGGCATCGCCAAGGGCGTCTGCTTGATCAGGTCGAGACGCAGGGAGACATCCATGGCGCTTTCCAGCGCCGTTCCACAGACCTCGCCATCGCCCTGGGCGGCATGGGTGTCGCCGATCGAGAATAGAGCACCGGCGACCTCAACCGGCAGATAGAGCGTACTGCCGGCGCCGATGTCGCGCACATCGAGATTGCCGCCCACGCGACGCGGTGGCACGATCGAGTGCGTGCCCGGCGCCGCCGGCGCGACGCCTAGCGTCCCGGCGAACGGCTTCAACGGCACCCGTGCGTGAGTGCCGAACGCGGCCGGTGTCATGGTATGCGTATCGTAGTGCCAAAGCGCCAGCGCGGGTGTTTCGAACTGATCGGCCAGCAGCCCGAAGCCGGGAATGTTGGCCGTCCAGCCGAAGCCGGACGGAGTGAAGTCGTCGATATGGACGACGAGGATATCTCCGGGCTCGGCGCCGTCCACGAAGATGGGGCCAGTCACCGGATTTATCCGGTCGAACGGCATGTCGGCCACTGCCGAGGCGTCCGAGGTCGGTGTGAAATGACCGCCTGAGGAGTCGTTGCAAGCGAATGTCAGCCGGGTCCCCGGCGCGACGTGCGCGGCCGGGGCGATGGCATTATCCCATCCCAGATGGCTGTGATGACCGTGAATGGTCTTGATCAATCCGTTGTCGCACATCACTTCACCCAGATGTAGTCGTAGTTGACGGGAACGTGGACCGGATCCACGTACAAGGCATCATCGCCACCCATGCGTGCCGAGTGCACGGTGAAGCGTTGCTCGTTGAAGATCGGCACCCAGGGCGCGTCATCCATCGCCGTGGTGAATATCTTGCCCCAGCGCTCGGCGCGTGCCTGCTGCTGGTCCGGTGCGACCATGGCGTCGGCAGCGTCAGCCTCGGCGTCCAGCTCTTCGTTGCAGTACCACGCCCAGTTCCAGCCGCCGGGCACTGCGCCCTCGCAACCCAGGATCGGTCCCCAGAAGTTGGAAGGGTCGGGGAAATCGGCGATCCACGCCATGCCGCCCGACCACACCATCGGCGCCTGCTCTTTGTCGCCACCCGCGGCGATCACGTTGGCCTGCGCCAGCGACTTGATTTCGGCACGTACGCCGATCTGCGCCAAGTCTTGCTGGATCGCCTGGGCGATACGCGGCTGTGGATCGGTGTTCATGACATAGATCTCGGTATCGAACCCATCGCCGTAGCCGGCTTCCTCGAGAAGCGCCTTGGCCTGAGCCACGTCATAGGGGTAGCCCTCGTACTCCTCGTCGTAGCCGGGCATCGCCGGCGGCAGCGGCTGATTGGCAGGAATCGCGCGACCATTGATGATGCGCACGATGCGCTCCTTGTTGATCGCCATGTTGATGGCACGACGCACCTCGACCTCATCCAGCGGAGGCATGGTGACGTTCATGGTCAAATAGCCGGTATGCAGTTGGTCGCCGATGACCATCAGATCCTTGAATTCGGGATCGTTTCGGAATTGCAGGAACTGCGCGGGCGGGATGCCGTCGCCAGCGATATCCACCTCTCCGCGCTGCAACCGCATCAGGGCCACGTTGGGTTCCTGGCCGATCTCGAAGTCGATGCGATCGAGATACGGAATACCGTCACGGTAGTAGTCGTCATTCTTGACGAAGGTCAGACGCTGGCCGAGCGCCCAGTCCTGCAACTCGAAGGCCCCCGTGCCCACCGGATGCTTGCCGAAATCGCGGCCCCATTTCTCGACCGACTCCTTGGGCACCACCGAGGCAAAGTTGAGGGCCATGATGTGCAGAAAAGCCGCATCCGGCGCCGACAGCTGGATCTTCACGGTGTAATCGTCGGGCGTGGTGATACCGCTCAACGCCATCGATTCGCCCGAGGCCACGGCATCGAAGCCCTCGATGGAGGAGAAGAAGCCGGCGCCGGGGCTCTGAGTCTCGGGGTTGACCGTCCGCTCCAGGGAGTACTTCACGTCGCTGGCAACCATTTCGCGGCCGTTGTGGAAGGTAACGCCTTCGCGCAGATGGAAGGTGTAGGTCAGGCCATTGTCGGAGATCTCGTAGTCCTTGGCGAGGTCCGTCTTCAGCTCTGTGGTACCCGGCTCGTAGTCTATCAGACCGTCGAACAGGCTCTTGATCATCGACCAGTTTTGCCAGTCGTAGCCGATCGCCGGGTCGAGCGTGGCCACGTCGTTCTGATAGGTGACCACGATGTCGCCGCCTTCCTGAGGTGTCTGTTGCGCCAGCGCCTGGCTCGAGATCGTCGCGCACAGAGCGGTGAGTGCGAAGCCTTTCAATTTGTTGTTCATGGCATTGTTCCCTTGAGGTTCAGGTTTGAGTGACGTCGATGCGCGGATCGACGAACAGCACGGCCAGATCGGCCACGAGATTGCCCAGCACGATGGCGACCGCCGAGAGCATGGTGACGCCCACGATGATCGGAATATCCACCTGCTGAATGGCCTGCCAGGCCAATTGCCCCAGGCCCGGCCAGCCGAACACCGACTCCACGACGACCAGCCCGCTCATGAAGATGCCGATGTCGATCCCGATCATGGGGATCACCGGCACGATGGCGTTGGGCAGCACGTGGCGCAGCAGAACGCGCACCCGCCCCAACCCCTTGGCGCGCGCGGTGCGAATGAAGTCCTGGTGCAGCACATCGATCATCGACGAGCGCACCATGCGTGAGTACCAGCCGCTGCCCAGCACACCGAGGGTGATGGCCGGCAACAGCAGGTGTTCGACGCCGCCGTATCCGCCCAATGGGAACCAGCCGAGATAGACCGCAAAGAAATACAGCGCCAGCATCGCGGCGATGAAATGCGGCGAGGAAACGCCGATGAACGAGAATGCCATCAGTACCTGGTCGAGCACCGAATTACGCTTGAGCGCCGCGACGATACCCAGCGTGATGCCGATCAGCAGCTCGAAGCCGATGCCGGCAGCCATCAGTTGCAGCGTCGGGCCCACCCGAGCGGCGAGTAGCGTCGAGACCTCCGAGCGCTGCACGTAGGATCGCCCCAGGTCACCCTGCAGCAAGTTGCCCAGATAGCGGACGTACTGTTCGTAGAAAGGCAGATCCAGCCCCAGTTGGTGACGGATGTTGGCCACTACCTCGGCGGTGGCGCTGCGGCCGGCAATCTGACGAGCAGGGTCGGCCGGAATCATGTAGAGCAGCAGGTAGGTGATGAAGGTCACACCCAGCAGGATGAGCAGCGAATAGGCGATGCGCTTGGCGATATACCAGACCATTAGCGTCTTCCTTTGAGTGTCGGGTCGAGCTCGTCGCGCAGCGCGTCGCCGACCAGATTGAAGCTCAGTGACAGCGCGATGATGGCGATGCCGGGAAACAGCACCAGCCACATGGCGGAAATGAAGTAGGTCTGGCTCTCGAAGATGATGTTGCCCCAGCTCGGCATGGGCGGCTGCACGCCGACTCCCAGGAAGGACAGCGTGGCTTCGAGCAGGACCGTGGTGGAGATGCCCAGAGTCGCCCAGACCAGGATGGTCGGCAGCAAATGCGGCAGGAGATGCGAGAACAGGATGCGCCGCGCGCTGACGCCGATGGTGCGCTCGACCGCGACGAAATCCTTCGACGACAGCGAGATGGTCTCCGAATAGATGACGCGCGCGATCTGTACCCAATTCACCATGGCGATGACCATCGCCACGATCCACAGGCTGGGCTGCAGGATCGCCGCTAGCGCGATGGCCAGCAACAAGGCCGGAAAGGCCATCATCAAATCGGTCAGGCGCATCAGGACCGACCCCAGCCAGCCGCGCACGAAGCCAGCAGTCACGCCTACCAGCGTGCCGATTACCACCGCGATGCCGTTGGAGACAATGCCAATGATCAAAGAAGTACGCGCGCCGTAGATGACCCGCGAAAGCAAATCGCGTCCCAGCAGATCCGTGCCCAGCCAGAACTCGCCCCCAGGCGGCAACGGCGCGCCTTCCAGCGACAGTCCCTCGAAGAACTGCTCGGCGGGGTCGTGCGGTGCCAGCCACGGGGCGAAGATCGCTGCCACGACCACGATCAGGATATAGATCAGGGCGATGGCCACGGCCTTGCGTTTGAGCAACGCCTTGAGAACCGTCATGACGGCCCTCCCTGACGCCGTGCAGGCGCCATCTGCGCCAGCAATCGCTCGCTGGCTTGCACCAGGGTGAGCTGGCGAGACATGGCATCGCTGCGCAAACGCTCGAAGGCCTGCGCTTCATCCAGATCCGAGCTGACCATGATGCGCGCCACGGCCCGAGCGATGAGGCCCTGATGGTCCAGCTGCACGGTCAACCGGTCATGTGCGGCTTCGAGCTCGGTGAGCCGTTCGCGCAATGTGCGCGCCATGGCCAGCGTGGTATAGACGGTATGCTGGGTGATGGGCTTGTTGAGAATCGCCGTGGCACCCAGCCGCCGCGCACGCTGGATCTGAGACAGCGTCTGGTGGTGAGTCATCGCCACGATCGGCAGGCCTGCCACGCGGGCCGCCTCGAGCAGACGCGGACTGGCGAAATGATCCAGCTCGACGATCACGCCATCGACGTTCGTCAGGGCGATCTCGGCATCTTCGATCACGGCCCAGCCGTGCAAGCCCAATCGTGCCAGACTCTTGTCGAGCATCGCCTGCGAGCGCGGTTCGCAATCCACCAGCAATAACCGGGGAGTCAAAGGTTCCGCGTTCATTTCACGACCCTCAAGTGGGGCGGCGTGGGCGCGGCACCGACCACGTCGCGGAACTGGGGGATACCGGTGCGGGTCAGGTAGGGGTCGGCGTCCCGCACGCCGCTTTCGCGATGCACGATGCGAAAGCCTTCGTCTCCCGCCTCGGCGATGCAGCACGGCAGTGCCAGATGATTATTGCGAGGGTTGAACGCCAACTCGCCCATCAAGGTGGAATGCGAGGTCGCATGCAGCCACGCCAGTACCTTCGAGGGGTCGTCGCTACCTACCGCATCGCAGCCCCGCGCCAGCAACTGAACGGCGTTGTAGGCGTTGGTGTAACAACTCGAATAGATCTGCGCGCCATGTCGGACGCGTTGGCGCGCACTGAAGCCGTTGCCGGGATGATCGAACCAAGGACCGCAAGACAACAGGCGTACATGCCGTAAACGAGGAATCGCCGGCAGCTCGCACTCGGTGAAATTGCAGCTGAGCACGGTGATGCCGGTGCCTTGGCGTTCGCAGGCGGCCTCGAGTTGGGCCAGGAAGGCATAGGAGGACTCGCCGACCAGGTTGTTGAGCACGAAGTCAGCAGCGCCTTCCAGAATCCGGGGAACGATGGCCTCGAAGTCGCAATCGCCGAAGTGGAAGTACTTTTCCGCCACGATACGGCCATGGGACGCTTCCACCAGTTCGCGGGCAATGCGGTTGCTCTCCCAGCCCCACACATAGTTGGAGCCGATCAGCACGCCGCGCTTGCCGCGCTCGCGCAGGGCATAGGCCAGCAATGGGACCAGATTCTGGCTCGGGCATCCGCCGGAATAGAGCACGTTCTCGCTGCACTCGAATCCCTCGTAGGGGCAGGCGTACCACAACAGGGCCTCGTCACGCTCGACATCCGGCACGATGTCCTTGCGGCTCGCCGATGTCGTGGTGCCCACCACGTGACGCACGCCCCGTGCCAACAAGTCCTCGACGCCCCGATGATAGGCTTCGAGCTCACCATGCGGATCGTACTCGTGCGCCACCAGCGTCACGCCAGACGTCGCGTCGGCGTTGATATCGGCGACCGCCTGCAAGGCGCCGCTACGTGCATTGTTGCTGATGCGTTGATAAGTGCCGGTCGTCGAATAGAGCAACCCGACAGCAATCTCAGGTTTCATAGCCAGCCCACAAAAAAAGCCTGAACGTCTCATGGGGCGTTCAGGCTTCGTTGCCGATGTCATTGGAGTTCATTCAAGGCTTACAGGAGCATTGGCCCAGGCTTGTGTCGAAAGACAAGGAAAAAGCGTGCCGCTCGCGATAAAACGTTGAAGCAACAAGGCACTACACGATGTTACAGCTGCACCCTGCACCCATTCTCTCTGCTATTACGCCGTTCGGCTCACCGGAACAGTGCGTCTACCGCATGCCTCGCACCAAAAGGGAGCGCATCATCGCCGAACACTCCCTCACACCGGCTCGGAGGCCGTGCTTTCCCGACGCAGCTGACGCGGCCAGTACACCGGCCAGCACAGCAGCAGTGAACACCAGTGCGCCACTGCATGAAGCAGCATGACCGGCGAGGCGATCAGCACCAGTGCGATCATGCGCGGGCTCCAGGGCGCGGCCGCCCACTTGTTCTCCAGAAAACTCCAGGGGGCCAGCAGCGAGCGCCACGGCCAGGGGAAGCTGGTAACGCACTTGGGTTTGGGGATGCTTTCCGGCCCCTCCTCCATGTAGCGGCGGATATACTCCCACAGCGCATAGAGTTCGTGATCGCTGCGCAACGGCGCCCCGAGAAAGACCACGTCGTGATACTCGGCACCGGTGCGCTGCTTGAAGAAGAACAGCATCAGGATCTCGCGCTTGCGCTTCTTGGTCACCACCTGATCGTCAGGGTCGACCGAGGCCACGACGTCGTCCCAGTCATAGACCTGATTGCCACCGGCGAAATTGGGGCGATTGATGTAGATCTTGCGCTTCTTGCGATTGAAACGAACCACGATATGGCGCTGGACCAGACACTCCATGCGGAATATCCAGAGGAGATACTTGATAAAAACAATCAAAAACCCAAGCCATGAACACCAAACAAGCCCAAGGAAAAAAAATTCGCCTGCAACTGCAGACTCACCGGAACCTAAACTTATTCCATTAAAAAAAACAGATAACGCAGGAAATAAGAAGAAAAAAGGTATACCTATCAACCCTATAAAGATAGGCGCCAACCCTAGAATCACCCCCCCCCTCCATTCATCGAAGAAAGTCCTGACATCCATATAGGTATCATTCATCTTGTAGATGGAGCGTGCATCGGATGGCGCGTCGCTGACCTGCCGTTCCTGCATGCCCCGATACTGCTTGCCGTATTTCTCGGTCGCCTTCTCGAACTGCTTCATATCACCCTCGAAGCCGGTGATATCCTTCTTGCTCGCCGTCAGGGTGCGGCGCATCAGCCACTCAACGAAATACATCAGGTCACGTCCTGTAAAGCCTGGTGGAAGGCGCCGACTTCTTCCGCATAGTCGGCGTAATGATCGGGCACGCTCTCGGTGGTAAAGACACAGCGCTTGCACCACGCCTCGAGCGCATCATCGCCGAAAATCCAGAACCCGATCGTCAGAATGATACCGGCCCAGGAGACTACGGCAAAACTGGCCATCAGCACGCCGCGAATGGCAGCCGACGCCAATGATCTAGCCAATGGGGCCAAGATAGAGGCCAGTCTACGTGCGAGGGCGGTTTTGCCCTGCTGTGATACCCGAGCCAGATAAGCTACCGACGATGCCAAAGTTATTGCCGTACCAAGTACAGCAATGCCAACGTTTGCAACAAACCTCACAAAATAAAAGGATGCCAAGGTATAATTTTGATTACTATACCTTTTTACCACCTCGCTAAAATCATCAATCGCTCCAAACAACGCCCCCACCGACGCCAGCATCCCCCCCCAGAACGAAAAACCGCCCAGACGGAATTGAGCGGCCTTGCCGACATCGGTCGCACGGTATTTGCCCATTACCATGACCATGTTGATGCTGGACGCTGCCGTATCCGCGATGGCGCTGGCCACGAGCACGAAGGCGCCCGCCATCTTGGTGTAATCGCGCGCATCCTTGTCTTGCTTGGAGAGCGTCTGATAGAGCGCATAGCTTTCGATGATCGCGACCGCCACGCCCAGCCGGAACTGCATGAATTGGCTGCCGTTGCCCTCCAGCGCCGTTTGCATATCGCGTGACAAGAAACGTTTGGCCTTGGCAAGCTCACGCGACGACCCCTTGCTGAACCAGCGGCGGTTGACGCCGATCTGCGCAGCATGCCGGGCAAGCTGCGCCCGCATCAACCCAAGGGAAATCCGCAGCGTGGTTCGGTCCATGGTCTCGCTGCGCGCCTTTTCGAAGAACCCCTTCATGAACTGGGTATACCACGCCATGGTGACGCCCAGTCTGTTGGTGCGGAACCATGAAGGCGACTCTCCCTCCAGCGCCGCGTTGGCCGTATTGAACGCCGTGGTGAGATGCTTGAACCCTTGCAGGATGTTCTGAGGTTCCGGCCCCATCCAACTGTCGTCGTCGGTGTCGGCGACACGCGTCTCCTTGGCACGGAACGCGTCGATATCCTGCTGCCCAGCACGGCGGATATCGTACTGATTGAGACAGTAGACCGCCCAGGCCAGATTCGAGCGATCATTCATGTTCATGTCACGCCACCACTGGTCCAGCAGCGCAGCGCCTTCTTCGGTGCCCTCCATGCCAACCGTGGCCTGCACGACCTGAATGCTGTAAGCCCAGCCCCAGATCGGGTCGCGAGAGTCGTAATAGTCCAAAGCATCGAGAAACGACGTGCTTTGCAGCCAGGCAAGATGATCCGACACTCTGTGGGCCATCAGGACTTCCTGGATCTGGGACTGCTTGGCCATGCTATCGTCGAAAGCCTTGCGTGCATTCTGATCCAGCAGCGGCGCATACTGGCTATCGTATTCCTGGCGAAACTCCTCGCCACGTTCCGCCGTGATTCGCTGGGAGCTCGATTCGAGAATCTCCGCCTGCCGCTCCTCGTACTCCTCGGCCAGCTCGTAGTCGCGTGCAGTCGGCTGACGGTTCCCACCAATCTCGGCCTCGCCGACGGCACGGACGTGCGGCAGATAACGATTGCCTACCTGGAGCCTGAACCGCCTGACGTCTCGTTGCGCCAGGCTATTGATTCGCCCTTCCACATAATTCTGGCGCAGATTGCGAATCAGCTCCGAGGTGTAGAAACGCTGCTCGTTGGAAAGCCCATCCTCATCCTCTTTTTCCATCCAGTCCTTGAGCGGTTCCAGCGCATCGTTGCGATGGTTGTTCAGTTCCTGGGTAATGCCGATGGGGTCGGCCAGTACGACCGCAAATCCCTGAAGCCCCTCCAGCGCACGTTGCAGACTTTCGAAGCGCGACCAGTACCTTTGTAAATCGGCAGGCTGAGCGTCTTCGTCGAACGGATCAGTCAACGACGGAAACGTCTGTTTCTGCAACAAATGACCGACGCTTTCATCTTGATAGCCGACGAACTCGGCAACCTCGGACTGCAACATCGTTGGCGGAATGACACTCTCTCCGCTGCAGCTGTGGGCCAGCTCGGCGATGGCGAAGCGCTGCAGGGACTCTCGCAGATGCGCGTTCGACTTGAGCCGTTCGAGCATTCGTACGCTCAGCGGGTCCGGCAGAAAGAGCATATACCCCTCTGATACGTCCTCCACGTCATTGATGGCAAAGTAAGATATGCCACCGCTTTCTTTCGTGGGCTCGTAAGGGTTGATGCGAGACAGTAGCGCGTCGGCGGAAACGTAGTAGCAATGCTCCCAGCGGTAGGTACCCAGCCGGTTGACCAGCACGTACAGGTAGCCCTCTCGCAGAAAGCGAGCCGTATACTTGGCTTGCGACAAGCCGATGTCCGACACCGGATCTCCCCGGTACTCAGGCACACTGCCCAAGGCGGCTCTATCTTCCTCCTCCGCGTAGATGGCGCTGTATCGCAACGGAAGAATGTTGATCGATTTCTTGCAGTCCACCGTGGTGCCGTCGTCATCGGTCTGCGGCAATGCCGACAGCCGGTCGCCCACGCTTTGCCCGATACTCAAGGGATCGAGAACACTACCCATGATGTGCCTCGCTGATGCTTTGTGAGCCCGTTGCCTTCAAGTGTTCCGCCAGAGAGCGCGATCCCGACAGGGAGAGTTCCACTGCCCGCGCGAATTCCGGTTCGCATGTCACTTCCATGCCATAAGCTACGCAGTAAGCGGCATATACGCTCAGATCCTGCGTGCTGCTCAATCCCGCTTCCCGTGCCCTTGAGATGGCTTTGTCCACGATCGCAAGCCGTATTCCTGAGCAGGCGACGTCAAACAGTGCCGGAGATAACGCCTCCAATTCCGCGAGAATTTGGTGGGCCAGGGGATCGCTGCCCAGGGCCTGCAGCAGCGCCGGCGTCAGAGCAATCGTGTCGTCGGTGTCGATGATGTCGCCTTGGTGGTGCCAGGTACCGGCGTACTCCTTCCAACCTTCCAGTCCGGGCAGCCACCAGAACGACAGGCTGCCGAAAAGTCGATCGTACCAAGACGTATCCGAGAAACGATGCAGGACAGGGAACACGTGGGGAGCGTAATAGCGCAGCAATTGCTCCTCTTCATTGGTGTCTTGCACGGCGCAGAGTTCTCCCAACTTCACCGCCTCTTGGGCCACCGGCTGATGGGTAATCAGCAGTCCATGAAAGCCGCGTTCTGCCATGGGATACAGCTCGGAAAGCAACGTCTCGATATCGCCACCGAACAACCAGGGGCCCAAGGGCTGAAGTACCTGGAACTGGGGCTGTTGCAGCCAGGGCTGCCCCGAGAAGCGCTTCCATAATGCGTTGCGTTCCTCTTCACTCAGCAGGCCAGTTTCAACGATGGCACATACTGA
Organism: Chromohalobacter israelensis DSM 3043; assembly: GCF_000055785.1. Classification (GTDB taxonomy): domain Bacteria; phylum Pseudomonadota; class Gammaproteobacteria; order Pseudomonadales; family Halomonadaceae; genus Chromohalobacter; species Chromohalobacter israelensis. The sequence goes on along the minus strand of NC_007963.1, from coordinate 227,155 downwards.
TACCGAATCTCGCTCGCACTCCTCGAGCGCCAAGACATACCGGGAAATACGCGCCTTTAGCGCTTCATCACTTAGGCTCATGACTGCACCTTGACCAGCGCTCGCTGCTCTTTCAGTGCCTTTAGCCAACAGCTGACACAAATGGGGTCATCGGCCTCGGGCAATACCGGCTTATCCACATGCATCTCCGCCGGCCCACTGAAGTCCTGCGTCGCCCCCTTGACGGTGACCTTGCCGGGGGCGTGCAGCTCGATATTGCCGCCCTTGATGCGCACGTAAGCGCCGCCGCTGACCAGCAGAATCTCCTCGGCGGCGGAGAGATCGACCTTCTCGTCGGTGGAAGTAACGTTAAGGTTTTGGCGCGCGGTGGCCTCGAGGTTGTCCGACTGCGCCTGCATCTCCACCTTGCCCCGTGCCGCGAACAGCTTGATGCCGGCCTTCTGCACGAACAGCGAGAGCGTCTCGGAAATGGAGGCGACCAGGCTCTTGCCGGTGGCCACGTTGACGTCTTCGCCGCTGGAAACACTCAGCGACCGGCCCTGGGCCAAGTGGGTCGACTCCGGGGTGCTCAGCGTGATGCCGGCGGGTGAGGCCAGGTGCAGCCAGGGGGCTTTCATGCGTGCCGCTTCACCGCGGCCGCCGCTGTCGGTGGCGCCGCTAGCACTGGTTTGATCGGTGCTGGTCAGTTGCTCGCTGTTGCCGTAGCGGTCGTCGGCGTCCTCGCCCGCCTGCTTGAGGTGTGTACGGCTGTCGAGGGCCTCGGCGTTATGATCCTGGGCGCTTTGACTCAGCATGTCGCTGAGCTGGTAAGCGCTGTCGAGCTGCTGCTTGGCCGGGGTGAGGTCGAGCTGGTCACCGCTGGCGCCGAGCTGGCCCCAGCTGGTGAGATAGAGCCCCTGGTTGGCGCGGATGGCGCCATAGGCGTCGCTGCGCAGCTCGAACCCGGTGCCGCGGAAGGCGCCGCGGGTGTTGCCGGTCTGGTGGATCAGGTAGCCGAGGTTGAGCTGGCTCTTCTCGGCTTCGGAACTGAGACGAACGCGCTCCTGGTCGGTGGCGTCGTCGAAGACGAGTTCGTTGTACTTGCTGCCGCGATAGGTCTTGCTCTTGAAGCCCGAGAGCAGGCCGTGGCTGTGCCAGTCGGGGCTCTGCTCGCCGTTGTAGACCCGGCCGGTGATCAGCGGCCGGTCGGCGTCGCCCTCGAGGAAGTCGACGAGGACTTCCTGGCCGATGCGCGGCACGAACACGCCGCCCCAGCCGGCACCGGCGTTGGGCTGGGAGACCCGCAGCCAGACGCTGGAATTCTCGTCATGCTGGCCCTGGCGATCCCAGTGGAACTGCACCCGCACGCGGTTGAGGGGGTCGGTGTGGATCTCCTCGTTGGCGGGGCCGACCACGGTGGCGGTCTGGGGCCCGCCGATCACCGGGCGGCGATGGGTCAGCGGGTGGCGATAAGGCTGGCTGCGTCGCTGGGCCTCGAGATCGACCAGGAAGTGGCCGGTGCCGCCGGTGGCGTAATCCGATAGCCGCTCGCCGGTGGGATCGGCCGTCTCTCCCTCGAGACCGTGCGCCTGCTTGGCGGCGTCGAGCTGCGGCTGCAGGCTGCCGGGCAGCGCCTGGTGCTGGGTCGAGACCGGCAGCGCGTTCTCGGCGTGGACGGTGACGCCGAGCAGCAGGAACTGGCGTTCTTCCTCGCCGCCCCGGTCGTGCAGCGGGTGCTGGGTGAGCTCGAACCAGCGCCCGGCCTGGAGCTGGCGGGCACCGCCGCTGCCGCGAAAGCGCTTGGCCAGCGATTCATGGGCCTCGAGGCGGTTCTCGGTGAGGCGCTCGCCGCGCTCGAAGCCGTGGTAGTAGTACTCGCCGGCGTAGTCGTAGACCTCGGTCGGCGGCAGGTTACCCTGATCGCTGAGGGTCTCCAGTCCGGTGCGCTTGGTGAGCGAGGGCTGCTTGTAGTCGAAGGTGCCCACGCTGACCCGGGTGGGCTGCTGGGTGCGCACGCCGCCCCACTGGTTGAGGGCGTCCTCGGTCTCGGTGGCATCCTGACGATGAAAGCGAATCGCCTGGGGGCTGACGGGCTGGGTGGTATCGACATCGTCGGTAAAGACGATGCGGTGGCCGTCGAAGTCATCGTCATCGCCCGCGAATTCGGCGTAGTAGAAGAGGCCTTCTTCCTCGCAGAGGCGGCTGATGAAGTTCAGGTCACTCTCGCGGTACTGCACGCAGTAGCTGCGCGCGGGGTAGTCGCGGCGCAGGTCGAAGCGGTAGCGGCCCTTGGCCAGTGCATGCCCCTCGAATACCTGGGTGAGCACGTCGACGACGCTGCGATCCTGGAAGATGCGGCTGTCGCGGCCCAGCTCAAGCATCTTGAGCCACGGCACCAGGGTGAGCTGGTAATAGGTGACGCCGCCATCCTCGCCCAGCAGCGCGGCCTCGGAGACCAGCCCGTGCAGCGGGCGGTAGCTGCCGTCGGCCTGCAGGATCGAAAGCCGGGCCGGCTGGGCCAGCAATGTCTTGAGCTCGATGTCGCTGCGCTGGGAGATGCAGTCGAGGGTGTAGGTGAAGGGGGCGCTGACGCGGTCCTCGCCCACCAGGCGATGCGGCAGCAGCGCCGTCCCGGCGACCTCAAGGGTCAGCAACCGCTGCGATGACGACAAGTCGATATCGAAGGTGTCGAAGAACGAATCTGACATGGCATCGTCCCTGAATGGCATGGCACGAACGCGCGCCCCCAGCAGCTGACGCCTCCCGCGATAGCGGCACGCTTTATGTTAATTTCAGGTAATTTAACATGGATGAAAGTGAAGTGTGCCCTGGTGGCCCCTGCGTTCTGTGAGGATTTGTTGCTGGCGAGGGACATTGGGTCAACCAGTGCGGCAACGCTATCTCGTCATGCCCTCGGCACTCTCATCGTCACCCTCACCTTCCAGCTCCAGCGCCAGTTCCAGTTGCCCTTCTTCCTGCGCGGCTTCTTCCGTCCAGGCCGTGCCCAGCGGCGTGGTGTCCGAGGCCACCATCACGTAGTGGCCCTGCTCGGGCGATTCGCTGGTGGGATAGTGACGAATGCAGTAAAGCCCGAACAACACCATGACGATGTGCATGACGGCCAGGTCCCACAGGAAACCATCCGGTCCCAGCCATTCCATCAGCACCCCGGCGCTGGCCGGTCCCAGAATCGCGCCGATGCCCAACGCCAGAACGAGACTGGCACTGGCCGCCACGGTCTGCTGATCGGTGAGGAAGTCATTGGCGCAGGCCAGAAAGATCGAGTAGAGCGTGAGTGTCGTCGCGCCCAGCAGCGCCCCGAGCAGCGTCAAGGCCATCGGCGACCAGCCGCTGACGAGCGCACCAACCAGCGCCAGCATCACCGCGACCAGGGCGACGCCGACGATCACCCACTGGCGGTCGGCCTTGTCGGACAACTTGCCCAGCGGCCACTGCAGGATCGCGCCGCCGAAGATGAAGGCGCTCATGAAGACCGAGACCTGGGCGACGCTCAAGCCGCTGTTGGTGGCGAACACCGCCCCCATGCCGAACACGGCGCCATTGGTGATGCCGGTCATGAAGCAGCCCACCGTGCCCAGCGGCGAGAGCCGGTACAACGCGCGCAGGCTCATCGCCTCGGGCTGACTGAGTTCGGGCTGCGGCGTGTAGCTGATCAAGATCGGCACCAGGGCGAGCGAGACCAGGATCGACACCAGCAGGAACAACGCCATGCCCGAGGGGTCGGCACTGCCCAGCAGCAGTTGCCCGCCGCCCATGCCGAGATAGCTGATCACCATGTAGATCGCCAGCAGGCGCCCGCGCAGCCGGTTGGAGGCATAACCGTTGAGCCAACTTTCGGCGACGACGTAGAGTCCGGCGTACGTAAAGCCGGTGACAAAGCGCATGGCCGCCCACACCAGAGGCTCGACGAACAGGGCATGAATCAGGATCGCCACCGAGGTGATCGAGGCCAGCGCGGCGAAGACCCGCACGTGTCCGACCTCACGCAGCTTGCGGGGCGTCAGCACCGAGCCGACCAGAAAGCCCACGAAGTAGGACGACATCACCAGCCCCGTGACCGTGTTGCCGAAATCCGCCGCCGAGGCCCGCACCCCGAGCAGCGAGCCCTGCAGGCCATTGCCCATCATCAAAAGCCCCACGCCGAGCAGCAGCGTCCATAGGCTCCAGGCAGCGGACAAGGTGGTGGGACGAGTGGTGGCGGCCTTCATCGCGCGGCTCCCGGTCGGTAAAACGATCATACGCGCGCCAGGATAATACTCGGTCCCGTCGAGGGATACGGCGGAACACGCCACGGCATGCCGCGGATGAGTCACGCCAGTCAATGCGGTATACTGCTTAGTAAGCTAATTAAATCACCCAGCGCGAGGTTGCATGAATCCCGTCATCGAACTGCTCAACGCCCACCGCTCGATCCGCCGCTTCACCGATCGAAAGATCGCGCCTGAATTGCTGCAGGAACTCATCCAGGCCGGGCAAAGCGCCGCGACGTCCAGCCATGTTCAGGCCTACAGCGTCATCCACGTGAAGAATCCGGCCAATCGCGAGACCCTCGCCGAACTGGCGGGCGGGCAGGACTACATCGCCACCTGCTCCGACTTCCTGGTGTTCTGCGCCGACATGAAGCGCCCCGCCGAGGCCGCCGAGCGCGCCGGCGCCGATGCCACCCGCGGCATGACCGAACAATTGCTGGTCGCCAGCGTGGACACCGCGCTCATGGCGCAAAACGTCGTCGTGGCCGCCGAGTCCGAGGGGCTGGGCATCTGCTACATCGGCGGCATTCGCAATAACCCGCAAGCCGTGAGCGACCTGCTGCGCCTGCCCGAGCATGTCTACCCGGTCTTCGGCCTGTGCCTCGGGTATCCGGATCAGACGCCGGAGGTCAAGCCGCGCCTGCCGGTCGAAGCCATCCTCAAGGAAGACTACTACCGTGACGATCAGGCCCAGGTCGACGCCTTCGACGCCACCATGCGCGAGTACTACCAGGCACGCGGCAGTGCTCAGAAAGATACCACCTGGTCGCAGAACCTCATGCCGCTGTTCGAGCACAAGGTGCGCCCGCACATGCGTGACTTCCTCGTCTCACGCGGTTTCGAGATGAAATGAACGACGGCCGCGCCCGCCCGCGCGTGACACGGGCGGGCGCAACGGTCATCGGCGGCTGCCTGGCTAGGCGGTCGTCGCGGCGCGCCTGGCGCCGCGACGGCGTACCAGCGCATCCACCACCGCCATGACGATCATCGAGGCCCCCACCAGCGGGAAGATCACGCCGCCGATGGCGAGCAACGCCAGCACACCGCGCAAGCGACGGGGATCCTTGGGTTCGGGGGGAATCCCCAGCTTGCCGCTCGGTCGACGCTTCCACCACATCACGCCCGACGAGACGCACAGCAGCACGATCCCCGCGCAGGCCAGCGCCAGAATCAACTGATTGGCGAGCCCATATTGCTGGCCCATGTGCACGTTGATGCCCCACTCCAGCGACTTGCCCAACGGGCCATAGTCGGCGTAGCTCATGTCCAGCAGTGGCTCGCCGCTATATCGGTCCAGATGCACGACCCGCTGTCGTGAAAGATCGTCGGGGTAGATCGAGCCGGTATAGACGCCGGTAGGACTGCTCGGCAGGCTGACGGCATATCCTGGGGCCAGCCCCAGCGCGTCGAACGCCTTCACCGCGCCGTTGAGGCCGATGCCCGGCGCGCCCTCACGCCCAGGCGTCGATTCCGGCAGCCGCGCCTGCTCCAGCGACCAGGTAGTCATCTCCCGCTCCGCCAGGCGTTCGTCGGAGACCGGGACGTTGACGCGCACGCCATCCGGATAGCCGAAGTTGTGACCGTTGGCGAGTTCGTTGACCTTGCTGCCCCACAGCGTGGACCACGGCATGCCGGTCATCGCCAGAAAAAGAATGAAGCCCCCGACGAAGATGCCGGTGACGGCGTGAAGGTCACGCCAGAACAATCGCTTCGCCGGGGTCGCACGTACCGTCATCACACCGCCGCGTCGACCGCGCGGCCACCACAGATAGATTCCGGTCAGCACGAGCAGGATCGACCAGCCGCCGACGATCTCGATGATCAGACTCGCCGTCTCGCCGAAGTAGCTGAGGCTGTGGATGGTGCGCACGATCCACATCACGCTGCCGCGATAGGGAATCGTGCCAGTGACCTCGCCGGTGTAAGGGTCGACGTAGACGGCTTGCTTGCCGTCGGCGGTGGTGATGTCGACCTCCGCGGCAAGATTGGAGGCGGCCGGCGGCACGTAACGAAACGCCTCGCCGGGATGCGCCGCCATGGCCGCATCCAGCTGTTGCTGCGGCGACACCGCCGCTGACGATTGCGCCTCGACGCGCACGATGTCCGCGTTGAGCCACTGGTCGATCTCATCCTTGAAGAGGTAGAGCCCGCCGGTCACCGCCAACGAGATCAGAAAGGGAATCGCGATGAGACCCGCGTAGAAATGCCAGCGCCAGACCGCCCGATAGAGGTCGCTGGCGTCACGTGAAGAACGCGCAGAAGTACGAGACATGAAGCCCCCGAATAGCGTGCCATGGCTACCGCTCGGTAGCCGAATCCATCCTGTGGCCGACGACACCGGCGCAGGCACGACGTGCAGACGCGCCATGCTCGGCGTCGAGACCGCTCATGCGTGATGGCACGCGTACGGCGGTGCGCGGGTCAGCGCGTTGGGGAAGGTGGTCGTCACCGCCTGGGACGCGAGCACTCTCGGCACGCGCGGCGCGATGACGGCGGCGTTGTCCGCCATGGAGGCGGTGGAAGCCCCCTCGAGGACCGGAAAATGGCCGAACAGGGAACAATAGAGACACTGATCGTGCAGGCCGACCGAAGCCACATGACCGCCCCGCGTGTGGTCACCGTGCCCGGCCTCTGCATGCATCATCGCGTGCGAAGGCATCGCATCGTGCCGCAGGGAAGCACTGGCCTGCCCGACCACCGGGCCGCACACCACCAGCAGCATGGCGAACAGGCTCAGCCAGGCGGTAACACGACGCAGGGACGTACGCGGGGAAAAGGGCATGGGACTCGACCGTGGGACCGTCAAACAGACGCCATGTTAGCGCAGCCACGGCGTCGGCACAGCCGGATGCGCGGCAGTGAAAAGCGTCGTCGAACGCGCTCCCCGGACGCAACCCCGGCCGAAAGCGCCCTCGCGCGCCATCATCGGGGAACGGGTGCGACAATCCGTCTCGCGTCACGCTCGCACCTCGAACGAAGCGGCCCGCCGGTCTAAGCTCGACAATGCCACGGCTTGCTTCATTCAACTACGCAAGGAGCGTGTCATCATGCGAACCATCGGTTTGCTCGGCGGAATGAGCTGGGAGTCCACCGAGAGCTACTATCGGGCGCTGAACGAAGGCGTGAAACAGGCGCTGGGCGGCTTTCATTCGGCGAAGATCGCGATGGTGAGCGTCGACTTCGCCGAGATCGAGACCCTGCAGCGCGACGGACGCTGGGACACGGCCGGGGAGACGCTGGCCGCCGCCGCGCGTCAGATCGAGCATGCCGGCGCGGATTTTCTACTGATCGCCACGAACACCATGCACAAGGTGGCGCCGCAGGTGGAAGCGGCCATCGACATCCCGCTGCTGCATATCGCCGACGCCACAGCCGAAAGCCTGGTCGCCGACGGCATCACGCGGGTCGGGCTGCTGGGCACGCGCTTCACCATGGAGCAGGACTTCTACAAGCAACGCCTGAGCGAGCGTTACGGTATCGATGTGGTCGTGCCCGACGACACTCAGCGCGAACGCGTGCATCAAGTGATTTTCGAGGAACTGTGCCTCGGGCGCATCGAATCCGCCTCGCGAGAGGCATTTCTCGCCGTGATCGACGCCTTGCATGCGCGGGGTGCGCAGGCGGTGATTCTCGGCTGCACCGAAATCGCCATGTTGATCAAGGCAACCGACACTCAGGTACCGCTCTACGACACCACGGCATTGCATGCCCAGGCCGCCGTGAAATGCGCCCTCTCCGGCTCCCTCTTGTCGGAAGACACTCAATAGCCCGGGAGGCTCCATGTCAGCAGACACTTCGCAAGACCGCATCAGCCTACACCCGCATACGCATCGCGTGCGGGTATGGCACGGCGACACCTTGCTCGCCGACAGCACGCGCGCCGTCGAGCTGCGCGAGCAAGGGTATCCCCCGCGCCAATACCTACCCGAAAGCGATGTGCAGATGGCGCAACTGTTGCGCTCCACCACCGTGACGCACTGCCCCTTCAAGGGCGACGCCACGTACTACCGCACTGACGACCATCCCGACGTCGCCTGGCAATACGCCGAGCCACTGGCGGACATGGCGGCGATTGCCGGCCGGCTGGCCTTCGATGACAGCGTGGTGACGGTGCAGGTAGACGCCGGGTAAGCGGGCACGCGCGCCTGCCATCAGCCAGTCACGAGGCCACGCAGATCGCCATTGGCACCTGGATCGGTGCTTGAATGGAGCCTTGGCGTCAGTGCACCACGTTGCGGATGAAGCGCAGACGCCCCGTACCCTCGTTGCGGTAACGGTGGAACTGGTCGCTGGGGTAGACGTGAAAGTCACCGGCCTCGATCGTCACCTCGTGGTCCGCGAGCTCCAGGGTCAGCGTGCCCTCGATCACCACCAGCATCTCGTGCCAGCCGGTGCCGTCGGCGACGGACTCGTAACTCTCTCCAGGCTCCATCGACCAGGACCACAACTCGACCTCCTGTCGAGCCGGCTTGCTCGCCAGCAGCCGGGCGTGACTGTCGGGGAAGCGCCCCACCCAGGCGACTTCGTCGATGCGCGCCGAGTCCTCGCTGCCCGGCGGCTGAACCAGGGCGTAGAACAGTACCCCCAGCGCCTCGGCGAGTCGATCCAGCGTGCTCAGGCTGACGTTGACGTCGCCCTTTTCGATATTGACCAGCATGCGCCGACTCACGCCGGCCCGCTCGGCCAGCGCCTGCTGGCTCAGCGACGCCCCCTGGCGCAGGCGCCTCACGTTGGCGGCAACGTGCACCAGGACATCGGGACGCTCGCTAGACTTGTGCACTATATTGCCCATCCGTACAATCGCAATTCTCTTGAATACCGCGTGCGGCCAGCCACTGGCGCTGTCAGACGAGCAGCATGCCGCAGAAGCAAGGAGGTGTCATGTCAGTCGCCGTGCGTGAATTCGTGGCCAGGGTCTGGCCGGTGGCCATGTTGATCGTGGCGATGTGCTCCATCCAGACCGGGGCGTCCATCGCCAAGACCTTGTTCCCGGTCATCGGCGCCACCGGGACGACCTCGATTCGCCTGATCCTCGCGGCGGGATTGCTGCTGATCGTAATGCGGCCCTGGCGCCAGCGGTTCAGCCGCCGCGCCTGGAAGTCGACCATGATCTACGGCGTCGCCCTGGGCGTCATGAACCTGCTGTTCTACCAGGCGCTGCAGACGGTACCGCTGGGGATCGCGGTGGCGCTGGAGTTCACCGGGCCGCTCGCCGTGGCGGTGCTCTCCTCGCGACGCTGGCTGGACCTGCTGTGGGTGGCATTCGCCGTGCTCGGCCTGGCGTGTCTGCTGCTGTTGGGCGATGAGAGCAACGGCGCGGTCGACCCTTACGGCGCGGCCTGTGCGCTGGGAGCCGGCGTCTGCTGGGCGCTGTATATCCTGTTCGGGCAAAAGGCGGGCTCGGTCAATGGCGCCCAGAGCGCCACGCTGGGCATCACCATCGCGGCGGTGGTGATCGCCCCCGTCGGCCTGATCGACGTCGGCCCGGCGATTTTCGCGCCGGAGGTCCTCCCGCTGGCATTCGCCGTCGCCGTGCTTTCCACCGCCCTGCCCTACACGCTCGAAATGGTGGCACTACCGCGCCTGCCGACCCAGACCTTCGGCACGCTGATGAGTCTGGAACCGGCGATCGGCGCGCTCTCCGGCCTGCTGTTCCTGAGCCAGCTCCTGAGTGGCCTGCAGTGGCTGGCCATCGGCCTGATCATCGTCGCCTCGATCGGCACCACGCTGACGGTGCGCCGGCGCGACACCTTCGAGACCCCGGCGCCGGACTGAGAGGCCGTCGCGTCTCGCAGCGAGTCTGAATCACGTCGCTGCTCGAACCTTTGAGACGCGAAGTGGCGAAGAACCCATCATGGATAGTTCTGGCGAGCGTGGACCACAGACGTGACCTCAATGCGGTCGGTTACTTGGTAGACCACGATGAAATTCGGATGAGCAACAATCTCCCGCGTGCCAGGCACGCGGCCAACCTGATGCAGATAGGGATATTCAGCCACTGAGGCAATGGCCACCTCCAGGCGGGTGCGCAACCGTTGGGCAGCTTGTGGATCGCGTTCGGCGATATAGGTGATCAGTTCAATCAGATCGGCAATGGCATCGTCATGCCAGTGGATCAGTAGGCTCACAAAGCCTTGCCATCTTGGCGCCGCTCTGCGGCGGCGATAATCCCGTCGGCCTTGGCCATGACTTGGTCATGAGGCATTCCCTGACCGGGATTGTCGAGGCTGTGCTGCACCTTGGCCCGGAACCAGCGATCATAGCTATCGGCCTGCTCCTGGGTCGCAAACTCCGAGACAATAGGATCTAACTGGGTACTCATAGGGTCTCCTCCTCTTACTGCCTCTAGTGTAAACAATTCTCCCTAGTTTGGCATTGTCAACGCCAAGCTGGGCCACAGATAGGCAGCGGCGTTGGCCGGCTGTTCCGTACGAGGCGGCAGTGGCAATGGTTCAACCGAGGGCTGGCCCTTCTGCTGCTGGGCGTGGCGTGGTGGAGCCTGTTGATGCCGAGCTAAGACGCGCACCGACTCACTAGAGCGCATCGATCACATCAAGGCCGGACAGGATGCGGTAGGCCGCCTCGACGCGCGCGTCATTGGGATAGTTCTTGTTGGCCAGCATCACCAGCCCCGTCTGTTCGCCGGGAAGCATCACGATGTAGCCGCCAAAGCCGTTGGTGGAGCCGGTCTTGTTGATCCAGACATCATCGCGTGGCGCCTGCGGTGGCACGATCGCCTCGGCCGCGTTGGGTTCGAGGATCATGTCGTAACCGTTGCCGGCGCGCAGGGTATCGAGCGCCACGGGCAGCGGATACTGCTCCCAGATCAGGGCCTGGGTCATGTCGCCGACCCGGTAATGGCCCTGGCGTGTCGCATCGATGGCCTGCTGAAGCTCGGCGTCGACATCCGCGAGATGCAGGTTGGCGCGCACCAGCCCGGCCAGATCGGCGGCCGTGGTCTTGAGCCCGTAGGCTTCGTCGTCGAGCACGCCGGACGAGACATGAATCGGCTGGCCGTCCTTGGTCTCGCCCATGGCGTAGTGTGCCATGCGCGCCTCGGGAACGTCGTACCAGGTGTCCCGCATGCCGAGCGGCGCCAGCACCTTGGTGCGCATCGTCGGCACGAATTCGCCCCCCAGGCTCGCCGCCGCCTCCAGACCCAACAGGCCGATCCCCAGATTGGAATAGGTACGGCTCTCGCCGATGGGCTCGCTTGGCTGCCAGTCTCGATACCAGGCCATCAGCGATGCACGGTCGGTCACTTCGTCAGGCACGAACAGCGGCAGCCCGCCGCCGGTGTGAGTACCAAGATTGAGCCCATCGATCCTGTCGAAGGCGCTGCCTTCGAGCTCAGGCAGGTAACGGCTCACGGGCGCCTCGAGGTCGAGCTCGCCCTCGACGGCGGCCAACGAGGCCAGGGTCGCGGTCAAGGTCTTGCTGAGCGAGCCGATCTCGAACAGGGTGTCATCATCGACCGGCGTGCCGGTCTTGCGGTCGGCGACGCCGTAATCGGCGATCGTCGTCCCCTTCGGCCCGATGAGGGCGACCGCCATGCCGGGGATCTGCTGCGCTTCCATCAACGACGCGACGATGGGGTCGAGCACCTGCTTGTTCGATGCCTCGTCCTGCGCCTGCGCCTGCGCCACGCCACTGGCCCCCAGTAACGTCAGCGATACACCCAGCAGCCATCCTTTCATTGCGCTTCCTGCTCCCCTATCGATAAGTCAAATTCCCGAGCCGGTATCATGCTTCAAAAGCATGGCCGCTGGAATGCTTGGGTCAAAAGAATGTTATGGTATAACATATCTATATACTACCACGTACATCGAGGCGTCGTGGGAAACGCATTATCACCAGACACAAGGGGAAAGAGGATGGCGTCATCGCAGCCAACACTTCCGGTCACCGTGCTATCCGGCTTTCTTGGGGCCGGCAAGACCACGCTACTCAATCACATCCTCGCCAACCGTGAAGGACGTCGCGTGGCGGTGATCGTCAACGACATGAGCGAGGTCAACATCGATGCTTCGCTGGTCCGGGGGGCGCCTGACAAGGAGCATTCGGATACGAATGCGGTGACGCTCAACCGGGCCGAGGAGCGCCTGGTCGAGATGAGCAATGGCTGCATTTGCTGCACCCTGCGCGAGGACCTGCTGATCGAGGTGCGGCGTCTGGCCGCCGAGGAGCGCTTCGATCATCTGGTGATCGAATCCACGGGCATTTCCGAACCACTGCCGGTGGCTGAAACCTTCACCTTTACGGACGAAGGCGGGCAAAGCCTCTCGCAGGTCGCCCGCCTGGATACGCTGGTCACCGTAGTGGATGGCGCCAATTTCCTTTCTCAATATCACGAGGCCCAGTCGTTGGCCGAGGCCGGGGAAAGCCTGGGCGAGGAGGACGAACGCAATGTCGCCGATCTGCTGGTCGATCAGGTCGAGTTCTGCGATGTCCTGCTGATCAGCAAGACGGACCTGATGGAGCCCCGCCAGTTGAACGAACTGACCGCCGTGCTGCGCTCCCTCAACCCCGAGGCCGAGCTGATTCCCATTGCACATGGACAGGTGCCACTGGACAAGGTCCTGGATACTGGACGTTTCAGTTTCGAGCGTGCCCAGCAAGCCCCCGGATGGTTGAAGGAAATGCGCGGCGAGCACGTGCCGGAAACCGAGGAATACGGTATCTCGAGCTTTACCTACCAGGCACGTCGTCCCTTCCATCCACAGAAATTCTACGAGCTGCTGCATGGCGATGGTTTCGACGCCACGCTACTGCGTTCCAAGGGTTTCTTCTGGCTGGCCACGCGGCCGCAATACGTCGGGCAATGGAGCCAGGCCGGCGGCATCGCGCATTACGCTTTCGCGGGGATGTTCTGGAAAGCCGTGCCGGAATCGCACTGGCCCGACGATCCCGAGTACCGCGCAGCGATCATGGAAAAATGGCAGGAACCGTTCGGCGACATGCGCCAGGAACTGGTGTTCATCGGTCAACACCTGGATCGAGCCCAGGTGCGCCAGGCGCTCGATAGCTGCTTGTTGAACGATGAAGAGATGCTGGCCGGCAATACCCATTGGCAGACACTGCCCGACCCCTTTCCAGCCTGGGACTGAGAAACGCATGCAAGAGCCCAAGAACTCACAGACATTGCACGACGTGGCAAACGGCGCATCCGACCTGGAAGGCCCGCTGGCCTGGGTGGGAATGGAAGACATCGCGCTACCGTTTCGTCTGGCAAACAGTGCCGTCAACGGTCGGGCCTCGGCCGGTGTTTCCCTGGATGCCACCTCGGCGCGAGGCATTCATATGTCGCGTCTCTATCTGGCACTGGAAGCCCTGGAGCACGAGGAGGTGACGCTGTCAGGCCTGGGCGCGGTATTGCAGCGCTTCCTGGCGAGCCATGATGGTTTGGCCCGCACGGCCTTTCTCGACCTGAGCGGTGACGTTCTGATCAAGCGCCCTGCATTGATCAGCCCACGCGCCGGCTGGAAGGCGTACCCCTGCGCGCTGCGCTGCCGCCAAGATACGCAGGGCATGCAGGCAGTCCTCGAGGTGACGATCGGCTATTCTTCGACCTGCCCTTGCTCGGCGGCCCTCGCGCGCCAATCGATCCAGCAAGCGTTCGACGAGGACTTCACCGACATGCCGATCAGCCACGAAGCCGTCAGGACGTGGCTGGGCAGCGAGCAGGGTATCCTGGCGACGCCGCATAGCCAGCGCAGCCAGGCGCATCTCTCACTGCGCCTGGCCGACGACCTCGAGACCCTGCCCGTGACGGCACTGATCGACACGGTCGAGGACGCACTGGGCACGGCCCTGCAGACGGCCGTCAAGCGTGTCGATGAGCAGGCGTTCGCCCTGGCCAACGGCCAGAACTTGATGTTCTGCGAGGATGCGGCGCGCCGTGTACGGCATGCCCTGCAAGCGCGCGACGAGGTGCAGGGCTTCAGGGTACGCATCGTGCACGCCGAAAGCCTGCATGCGCATGATGCGGTCGCGCATGCCGAATGGAACTGGACACCCAACTCCCCCTGATAACGGAGCGTGCCGCCCCTATGCGCCGAGCCCACCCAATGGAGGTGGGCTCGGCGTCTCAGCCCCCGGTGCGGGATGCCATGGCCCACCACAGCAAGCGTCGAGAGTTCGCGATCAGACCCGCCAGCGCAAACAAGGCCGCCGCGAGACTGACGATGGTGGGGCCCGTTGGCGTATCCAACCAATAGGCCGTCTGCAGCCCGCCGACGGCGGCCATCATGCCGACCAGAGCCGCAGCCACCACCATGGTTTCCGGCGTGCGGCTGAACGTGCGTGCCGTCGCAGCGGGAATGATCAACAGGGCGGCGATCAGCAAGATCCCCACGACCTTCAACGCAACGGCTACCACGATGGCCAGCGACAAGGTGAGAATGAGCTGTTCGCGTTGAGGGTCGATGCCACTGGCATAAGCCAGATCCGCGTTCAGTGTCGCGGTCAGCAGGCGCGACCAGCGCCAGCCCATCAGGGCCACGACCAGGGCAGCACCGCTCCAGATGATCGCGAGATCACCCTTGCCGACGGCGAGAATATCGCCGAACAGGTAGGCCATCAGGTCGATGCGCACACCGGAGACGAACGACACCGCGACCAAGCCCAGGGCCAACGACGAATGCGCCATGACGCCCAGCAGCGTATCCATGGCATATCCCTTGCCGCTCAGCAGCGACACGAGCGTGGCCATGAGCAACGACACCACCAGCACGCCGGCGAAGATCGACGTCGACAGCAACAGGGCGAGCGCGACGCCCAGAATGGCCGCATGCGCGGTCGCATCGCCGAAAAAGGCCATACGCCGCCACACGACCAAACACCCCAGCGGCGCGGCCGCCAAGGCAACGCCCACGCCGGCCAGGGTCGCACGTACCAGGAAGTCATCGAATATCACGGGGACATCTCCAGGGAGGAACGAGAATGATGATGGCGGTATAGCGCCAAGGCGTCTTCGTCATCGAGGCCGAACATGGCGCGATAGGCCGGCGAGGCCGCGACCCGCTCCGGGGTTCCCGCGCAGCAGATGGATCGGTTCAGGCATATCACGCGATCCGAGGCCCGCATCACCACATGCAATTCGTGGCTGACCATCAGCACGGCACACCCCAATTCATGGCGCACCCGCTCGATCTGGCGATAGAAGTCGGCCATTCCCTGCTGATCGAGCCCTTGAGTCGCCTCGTCGAGAATCAATAAATCGGGAGACGAAAGTAACGCACGCGCCAGCAGAACGCGCTGAAACTGCCCGCCCGAGAGGTCGCTAACCTGGCTGCTGGCCTGCTGAGTGACGCCTGCACGGTCGAGCGCTGTCTCGATCTCGTGCGTTGGTCGCCGGCGCGGCAGTCGCATCAATCTAGACACGGTCATCGGCAAGGTCGCATCGAGGTGTAAACGTTGCGGCACATAGCCAATGACCATGCCCGGCGACTTGTCGATACAGCCTCGTTGCGGCGTCAATGCGCCGATAATGCTTTTCAGCAAGGTCGTTTTACCCGAGCCATTGGGTCCCACGATGGTGACGATTTCGCCCCGCTCTAGGGTCAGGTGAACATTCTCCAACACGAGGTGACCGCCGAGGGCAAGATCCAGTGCAGCTATCGATAGCAGACTCATAGGGTATCCGGGTGCATACGTCGTTGCTCCACGAAGAGATGACGCCACGAATGAAAGGAGGGGTTGCGTCTTGTGCTTTAATATATGTTATAACATAACTCTTTGGTGTTCAATACACGCTCATACATGCTTGGAGACCGTTCGATGCCGCGTTTCAGTCCCTACCTGGCGGTACTACTCATGTCGCCGGCCGCCGCTTCCGCCGCTGTCCCTTCCGTCGCCGTCGATATCCCATCAGTCTATTCGCTGGTCGATCGCGTGATGGGAGACCTGGGCGCCCCGAGCCTGCTGATCCAGCAGGGCGCCTCGCCCCACCGTTACGATATGCGTCCCTCCGAAGCCGAAGCGCTCGAGAACGCCGATGCCGTGTTCTGGATCGGCGAAGACCTGACCCCGTGGCTGGCGCATTCCATGGACACCCTGGGTGACGACGCCCTCAGTGTCGAACTGATGGACTTGCCCGAGACGCAGACACTCGCCTACCGGCAGGGCGCCACCTTCGAGCCGCATCAGCATGATCATGGGCCACACGATCACGCCCATGGTCATGATCACTCTCACAGCCATGACCATGACCATGACCATGACCATGACCATGACAGCCATGATCATGATCACTCCCATGAAGGACGAAACCCTCATGTCTGGCTCGATCCACAAAACGCCCAGGCCTGGCTGGACGTCATCGCCGACGATCTCGCCCGCCTGGATCCAGCGCATGCAGACACTTACCGGAACAACGCCCGCCTCGGCAAAGACGAGCTGAACACCCTGACTAAAGCGCTGCAGCAACAGCTCGCCAATGCCAGCTCCGCCAATTTCATCGTCTTTCACGATGCCTACCAGTATTTCGAACACCGTTTTGATGTCCATGCCGCCGGTGCCATCTCCCTGGGCGATGCGCGCAAGCCCAGCCCATCGCGCATCGCAGAGCTCCATACGCTCGTCGAAACGCATGACATCGACTGCGTGTTCAGCGAGCCCCAATACAACCCGGAACTCGTGAAAAGCGTCTTTGGCGATACCGGCGTAAACACGTCCATCGTGGTCGATCCGCTGGGTACCGATCTCGCGCTGGGGGACGATCTTTACCCGAACTTGATGCACAAGCTTGCCGATGCCGTCTCGCAGTGCGCGAGCGATGCCTGATGGAAGCGCGCCCCCGTGTCATTGCATTTTGCCTAGCACCACAGAAAGATATGTTATAACGTATTTAATGCTTTTTCATTGAACTGAAGCTGATTCACGCAAGGAGATCACGATGCGTCACCTATCCGCTCATGCCGCTCTCGCGCTCGGTCTGCTATCGCTGGCGAGCGTGCCACCGGCCGTCGCGCAGCAGGATGACCACGACCACCATGCACATGAGCACGATCACAGCCACGATCATGGCCATGAGCATGAGCACTCCCACGATCATCACGACAGCGATATCTACGCCGGTTACTTCGACGATGATCAGGTCGAGGATCGCGCCTTGTCGGACTGGGAGGGCGACTGGCAGTCGGTCTATCCCTATCTGCAGAACGGCACGCTGGATGACGTCTTCGCGCACAAGGCTGCGCACAGCGATGACAAGACGGCTGCCGAGTACAAGGAGTACTACACGACCGGCTATCGCACGGACGTCGACCGCATCGTGATCGAGGGCGATCAGGTCTCGTTCTACGACAACGGCGACAAGCGCATGGGAGAGTACACCTACGACGGTTATGAGATCCTCACCTACGAGGCCGGCAATCGCGGTGTGCGCTATATCTTCGAGCGTGACGGCGGCAGCGCCGACGCGCCTCGCTACATCCAGTTCAGCGATCACGCCATCTACCCCACGGATGCCGACCACTACCATCTTTACTGGGGCGACGATCGCGCCGCCCTGCTGGACGAGGTCACGAACTGGCCGACCTACTACCCCTCCCATCTGGACGGTGACGCCATCGCGCGGGAAATGATGGCGCATTGACCGGGCCTGTACATGCCACTCGGCACCCCCGGCGACAGCCGCCCCGAACGGAGCGGCTGTCGTCTCAAGAACTCACCGCTCCCTGGGGACGTCTCGTCAACTGAGTAATGACGGCACTGCCCAGCACGCCCACGAAGGCGATGACCAGCGGCAGACTGAACGCGGCACGCCCCACCAGGATCAGCAGCACCGACGACATGACGGGCACGAAATACGTCAGCACGCCCAGCAACGTGGAGGAGCTTCTCAACAGGGCGTAACCCCAGGTGATGAACGCCAGCCCATAAGGGCCGACCCCGATGAGCGCCGCCACGCCCCAGTCCATCGCCGTCGCGTGCTCGGGAGCGGTTTCGAACGCACGGTGCAACCCCCAGGATGCGACGGCGGCAGCGGCGAAGAGGTGCTTGTAGTCCACCCAGGACAAGGCCGCGCGCCCCCGAAGATAGAGGGAGAACATGATCCAGGAAGCGCCGGAGGCCATGCCCTGCATATAGCCCAGTGCCGAGGTCGATTCGCCCTGAGCGTTCGAGAGCACCAGCGGCACCAGCCCCGAAAACGCCACGGCCGACCCCAGCAAGGTACGCGCCCTGAGCCCACGCCCGGCGAGCACGTCCGCGACGAGCATGAAGCCCAGCGGCCAGAGGTACGTCACGAGGGTGATCTTGGCCGGGTCGCCCTTGCCCAGGGCCGAAAAGTAGAAATACAGCGCGCCCGTTAGGCCACCGACCCCTATCAGCCAGAACTTTCCGTCGCGCCAGGCGGCCACGCCGGACGACGCACCACGCCATCCCATGAGCAGTGCCATCAGCGCAGCCGCCCCCATGGCGACGGCCGCCGTCAGCATGGGAGGCAGTGTAATCAGATCGCGCAATACCGGCAGGCTGGCCCAGAGCGTGACGGTCAGAAGTCCCGCCAGTAGCCCGGCGGAGGTACGTTTGCTGGTCATGGCCCGCTCCTGTCGACGACGAATGAACGTTGGTGGTTAACAACGCGGGCAGTCTGGGGCCACATGAATTATCATGAAAACGAAGAGTTTCGATATTTCGATCATGATTCGTGATGGTGCTGAATGGCCAACTTTCGTCCCCTGGATCTCGTGGTGCTCAACACCTTCGTCACGGTGGTGGACAAGGGCGGTTTCACCGCGGCAGCGGACGCCCTGTACCTGGCGCAGTCGACGGTCAGCGCGCACATGAAGCGCCTGGAAGACACCTTCGGACAGCCCCTGCTGCAACGCGGACGCAAGACGCCCGTTCCCTCGCCGGCGGGGGAACGCCTGCTCTCGCACGCACGGCAGATGCTGCGCCAGAACGCGCTCGCCTGGCAGGATGTCAGCGAGCAACGGCTGGATGGCGTGGTACGCCTGGGAATACCCGACGATTACGTGGTCTACCTCCCCGAGGCGCTGTCCGAGTTCGAGGCCCAGTACCCGGGGGTCGAGCTGCAGGTGGACTGCGGACTCAGCGTGGACCTGGTGCAAAGCGTGCGCGCCGGCAGCCTGGACCTGGCGATCACCACGCGTCAGCCCAAGAGCCCGGGCGGGGAGGTGCTGTGCCGAGAACCCACGGTATGGGCCGGTGCCGCCGGACACGACACCCAGCGCCGTACACCGCTGCCACTGGCGGTTTCCAAGGATGGTGTCTGTATCTTTCGGGAGCGCGCCCTGGCGGCGCTCGACGCCATGGGCATCCCCTGGCGGATCGCCTACACCAGTGCCAGTCTCTCCGGCCTCACGGCGGCGGTGCGCGCGGGGTTGGCCATCACGGTGCTCACGCCTTCCATGCTGGGCGCCGGTCTGCGCGTCATCGGCAGCGGCGAGGGCCTGCCCGAGTTGCCCATGACCGAGATCGCCCTGCACCGCAGCCCCGGCCGTCCCAACGAGGCGACACGCCAACTCGCCCTGAGCCTGCAGACCCACATCCAGGCCCGTTCGGCGACACTGCCGGTAACCGCCGCCCCAATGTCCTGACATGCCCCCGCTGGCACCCGCCAAACTCACGTTGGCGCCGCGTTTTGTCTACACTGCTGGCAATCCCATCGCCAACCACATGCCGCAAAGAGGAGCTCGCATGGGGCGTTCCCGCTCATCGTCGTCACCGCTCATTCCTTGTTCACCGCGCCACACCCTCGTGTGGGTGATCATGCTGCTGGCCCTGCTCGCCGGATGTTCGTCGAGTCAGCGCATCGCGACCCAGGACCCCGGCCCCATCGATGCCGAGAATCTCTCCATGGAACGCGTCTTGATCCTCGCCAGCGCCAAGCAAGCGCTGGGGACGCCCTACCAGTGGGGCGGCAACTCCCTGGAAAGCGGCGTCGATTGCTCCGGGCTGGTGCAGATGAGTTACGCCGCGGCCGGCATTCAGGTGCCGCGCACGTCCAACCAGCAATACCAGGCGCTCGACCATCGCGACCGGGCACGTCCCGGGGATCTGCTGTTCTTCGGCGCCGGGGGGCGGGCCACGCATGTGGGGATTTACCTGGGCGACCGACGGATGATCCATGCCCCCGGCAGTGGCCGCGAGGTCACGGTCTCCTCGCTGGATATCCGCTACTGGCGCCAGCATTATCTGGGCGCCGCCGGTCCGGCTCCCTGAGCGTCACGCGAATAGCGCGCATATTCTTATAACCAAATCGTCGTTCGGGTCTTTTTCGTTATTATCGGCGAGTCGCTATAGTGGCGAACCTATCGCTTATCCCCCGGAGACTCGCCATGCGACGACTGTTTCACTGGATCGGCGCGCTCGCGCTGACCGCCCTGCTGCCGAGTACGGCCCTAGCCCAGAACGACGAAACGACGACTCTCGAGGTCGGCTACATGCCCATCCTGCCGGTCGCGCAATTGTTCGTCATGGAGGGCGCCGGCTGGACCGACGAGGCGGGGCTGGATCTCGAGTTGACGCGCTTCTCCAGCGGGCCGGCCATGGTGCAGGCGCTGGCATCCGGCAAGCTCGACGTGATGAACTTCGGCATTGGGCCGGCCATGGTCGCCCGAGCCAACGGTGTGCCGATCAAGGTGCTCGCCGCCAGCATTCAGGAGCAGATCGGGCTGATCGCCCGCGGCGAGTTCGCCACCGCCTTCGAAGGCAATGACCCGGCGGCCGCCATCGCCCAGTTCACCGAAACGCAGGGTCGCAAGCCCAAGATCGCCACCTTCCCCAATGGCTCGGTGCCCTACACCGTGCTGCGCTACTGGCTGGAAGAGCAGGTCGGGCTCGACGCGGACGCCGTGGATATCGTCACCATGGGAGCCTCGAGGGTTCAGCAATCGCTGCTGGCCGGCGCGGTGGACGCCGCCTCGACCCTCGAGCCGATCCTCAGCGTCGTGCAGCAACGCGATCCCGACGCTCGGGTCGTGGCACGCGGCAACGACATGCTGCCCCACCAGCCCGGCGCGGTGCTGGCAGTGCGCGAGGCCGTGCTCGAGGAGCATCCCGAGGCGATCCAGGCTCTGGTCGCGCAGCACGTCCGCGCCACCGAGATGCTCGAGAACGATCCCGCGCAGGCCGCGCCGTACGTGCGCGAGTTCGTCGGCAAGCGGCTCATCGACGAGGAAACGGTCACCGCCGCCTTGTCCTCGCCGTCGTCCAACTACCTGGCCGACCCGCACATGATCATCGACGCCACGCGTACCATGGCCGATTTCCAGCGTCGCATCGGCACGCTGAAGAAGCCCGTGGACGTGGATGCGCTCTTCGATACGTCGGTCTATGACGCCGTGAGGTCCTCGACGGAGAACGCAGCGCCATGACGCGTTCCGCACGCCATCGACGCACCCTGATCAGCGCCGTCAGCCTTACCGCCCTGGTGGCGGCCTGGGAGGCGGCCCTGCGCGTGGGCTGGCTGCCGAGCAACCTGGTACCGTTGCCCTCGCAGATTCCCGGCGTCCTGTGGGCGGAAGTGCTGGACGGCATCTGGCTCGACGTCGTGTTGTCGAGCCTCTCCCATTACAGCATCGGCCTGGGGATCGGCTCGGTGCTGGGGATCGCGGTCGGCATGGCCGCGGCGCTGCTGCCCCGGTTCGATGCCGCCCACAGCTGGCTGGCACGCTTGCTGCGGCCGATTCCGCCGCTGGCCTGGATTCCCTTCGCGATCATCTGGTTCGGCGTGACCGAAACCGCCGCTGCATTCATCATCAGCATTGGCGTGTTCTGGATCAATTACTTCACCAGCTACAGCGCGGTGCGCGCCATCGACGACGGCTACTACGAAGTCGCCCGGGCCTTCGGCCAGGGCGGCTTCGGCGCGCGACTGGCCAAGATCAGCCTGCCGGCGGCGGCGCCGGGCATCCTCGGGGGACTGCGTGCCGGCCTGGGCCAAGGCTGGATGACGGTGGTCGCCGCCGAGCTGTTCGGCATTCCCGGCATCGGCCAGCGCATGATGGAAGCCTCGGGCCTGCTCGCCACCGATGTGGTGGTGGTCTACATGCTGACCATCGCCGCGCTCTACGCCCTGTTCGACTTCCTGTTCATGCGCATTCAGCGGAGGGTTCTACGGTGGCAGCAATGAATGACGCATCCGCGCCCGTCCTGACGGCACGCGGCGTACGTCTGGGCTTTGCCGACGACGTCGTGCTCGACGACATCGACCTCGAGGTGGCCCCGCGCGAATTCGTGGCCATGGTCGGCGCTTCGGGCGTCGGCAAGTCCACCCTGCTGCGCGCCTTCGCCGGCTTGCTGGCCCCGCAGCGTGGCGACGTCCATCTCTCCACCGCCGAGGCACCGGCCAGCCGCGCCTGGTCGATGGTCTTCCAGGCGCCGCGCTTGTTTCCCTGGCGTCGCGTGCGCGCCAATGTCGAGCTGGGTCTGGAAGGACTGGGGCTATCGCGCGACGAGCGCCGTGCCCGTGCCATGGAGCCGCTGTCGCTGGTCGGGCTCGAGGAACTCGCCGAGCGCTGGCCACGCACGCTGTCCGGTGGTCAGCAACAGCGCGTGGGCATCGCCCGCGCACTGGCAGTTCGGCCTCGGGTGTTGTTCATGGACGAGCCGTTCTCCGCACTCGACGCCCTGACCCGCCAACGCCTGCAGAGCGAACTCACCGAGCTGCGCCAGCGCAGCGACGCGGCGATCGTCTTCGTCACTCATGACATCGAGGAGGCCGTCCTCCTCGCCGACCGCGTCGTGGTACTGGCCAAGCACGACAAAGGCACGCCAGCCACGGTGCGTGATATCGTCACCATCGACCTGCCGCTCGCCCGGAGCCGCGAGCAGAGCGGCTTTCGCGAACACGTGCAGCGTCTGGAACAGCATATCGGCGTTGCCGCCACCCCCGAGGAGACGACGTCATGAGTGCCCTGCGTGTCGTATTGCATGCCCCCACTGCCGATGGCCTCGCCCGCGCCCGGCGCAATGCACTCAACCTGACCCGGGCACGGCCCGACACCGAGGTGCTGATCGTGGCCAACGGCGCCGCCGTAGCCGCCGCCCTGGACACGCCCGACCCGGCCACCGATGCCTGGCTGCGGCTGTGCCGCAATACCCTCGCAGCCCAGGCGCTGGACAACCCCGGTGGCCTCGGGGAAGTCGAGGCCGCGGTGGTCACGCTCGCCGAACTGCAGGCGCAGGGCTGGGCCTATATCCGCGCTTGAGTCTCGCGCCGCCCCCTTGTGATCCCCGGGGCGCGTCACCATGTGGTGAGTAGGCAAGGGCGCGGGAAGCGCCTCGTCTGGGCAAATATCCAAGATGCATTTGCTTAGCGAAATCCATTGTTTCCCATGCCCTGGTTTGTGATGCGAAGCTCAGTGTTTCGCGCCAATCAGTGAAAGGAGGACGCCATGGCACTACAACTCGGCGATATTGCCCCGGATTTCACCCAAGACAGCACCGACGGTACGATCAACTTCCACGAGTGGGCCGGCGACAACTGGGTCATCCTGTTCTCGCATCCCAAGGATTTCACGCCGGTATGCACCACCGAGCTCGGTGAGGTGTCGCGTCTGAAGCCGGAATTCGAGAAACGCAATGCCAAGGCTATCGGGCTTTCCGTCGACCCGCTGGACGATCACAAGGCGTGGGAAGGCGATATCAAGGAAACCCAGGGCCATGGCCTGAACTTTCCGCTGCTGGCAGACGCCGACCGCAAGGTCAGCTCGCTGTATGGAATGATTCACCCCAACGCCAACGACACCCTGACGGTGCGTAGCGTCTTCATCATCGATCCCAGCAAGAAAGTGCGCCTGACGCTGACCTACCCGGCCAGCACCGGTCGCAACTTCGCGGAGATTCTGCGTGTGCTGGACAGCCTGCAGTTGACCGATAGCCAGAAGGTCGCCACGCCGGTGAACTGGACCGAAGGCGACGACTGCATCATCGTCCCCTCGGTCGACAACGAGACGGCCAAGGGA
This sequence comes from Chromohalobacter israelensis DSM 3043, assembly GCF_000055785.1. GTDB lineage: Bacteria > Pseudomonadota > Gammaproteobacteria > Pseudomonadales > Halomonadaceae > Chromohalobacter > Chromohalobacter israelensis. Next base: position 202,968 of record NC_007963.1, on the reverse strand, counting down.
CTCTTCCCGCAGGGCTGGGATGAGAAGAAACCGTACCTGCGCATGGTCAAGCTGCAGAAATGAGCTTCTGCCGATGATCCGCCTCGTCAGGCGCCATCCGGCGCCATGACCCCATCGCCCGTGGCCTGGACCACGGGCGATTTGTTTCATGCACGCTATTTTGCATGAGCCCCCTCTTGCCTATGGAGACTCACGTGGTCATCCAGGAACTGGCGAATGGTCGGGATGATCACCTCGCTGTGGGTTTCCAGAGCGAAGTGCCCCGTGTCGTAAAGGCGAATGTCGGCATCGGGGATATCCCGCTTCCATGCCTCGGCACCGGGCGGCAGGAAGAACGGATCGTGCTCCCCCCAGACGGCAAGAAGCGGCGGCTGATACTCGCGGAAATAGGCCTGAAACGCTGGGTATTGCTCGACATTGGTGGCGTAATCCAGCAATAGATCGAGCTGAATATCCGCCATGCCCGGGCGCAAGATCTGGGCACCTTCCAGCGTATAGGCATCCGGCGCCACGAGGCTCGTGTCGCTGACTCCTTCCACGTACTGCCACTTGATGGACGCCGGTGTCGGGAAGTCGCTGAGCGCTTGCCGATTTTCCGCCGTCGGGTCATTCCAGTATTTCCGGATGGGCTCCCAGCCGGCGGAAAGGCCCTCCTCGTACGCGTTGCCGTTTTGCGAAATGATCGCCGTTATCCTTGACGGGTGGGCGAGTGCCAAGCGCCACCCCACCGGCGCGCCATAGTCGTGCACCGCCATCGCATAGCGGGTGAGCTTCAACTGGTCGGTGAATCGCTCGATCGTTTTCGTCAGGTTGGCGAAGGTGTAATCGTACTGGCCGCGTGCCGGTGCCTCCGTGTAGCCAAAAGCGGGCAGATCCGGGGCGATCACGTGATAGCCGTCCGCGAGCGCCTCGATCACATCGCGCCACATGTACGACGAGGCCGCGAACCCGTGCAGCAGCAGCACCGCTGGTGCCGCCGGGTCTCCCGCTTCCCGATAGAACACCTTGACGTCGCCCACCTGCTCGACGCGGTAGTGGACCTGCGGCGCTGCCGACGCTCGCCCACCAGGCGCATGGTCGCCGCGCGTTTCCGAGGCGCTGACGGTGGTCAGGCTGTCAGTCGTCATGATCGAACTCCTTGGTAACCATCAAATTGTGCATTTGAAGGTTATACAGCCCCATAGTAACCTGTCAACATACATTTAAAGGGTTACAAAGATGAGTTCAGGCATTACGCCACCATTAATCGCCGGCAACCTCGCGCTCGATTTCATCAACACGCAGTTTGGCGTCGGAGCCGACCGGTACGAGTGTCTGAATGACGATTCCAGTGTCGTTGAGTGGCTCCATCAGGCCGGTGTGCTGAATGACACACTCGCGGCTCCGCCCGCCGGGCTGGTGGAACGGGCTCGGGAATTGCGCGAAGACATGCAAACACTGATCGTCTCGGCCAGGGAGGGGCGAGGCGCCGATCCCGCCATCGTCAATCAGGTGCTGGAGCGCGGCCATCCCATCGAGAGGCTCGAGTGGGTGCCAGCGTACGCCGCCTTCCAGAAACAGACGTACCGACGCGATCTGACGAGCGAGAGCTTGTTGCAGCCGGTCGCGCAGGCATTGGTCGAGCTGCTGACGAAAGAGGACTTGCACCTGGTGAAAGAGTGCCAGGCCCCCGACTGCGTCTTGCTATTTCACGATCAGACGAAGTCTCATCGGCGCCGCTGGTGCAGCATGGCCTCATGCGGCAACCGAATGAAGGCGGCCGCGCATCGAGCCAGAAAAAGCGCGACATGAATCGCTATCGACGGCCCGAGCCAGGCACGTTTCAGACAGCGGCTAGACCACGGGGGAGCGACGTTCGGCCGACACGCGGCGCGCCGTTCGGACCATGCGCACCAGGCACGCTGCTCGATAAGCAACGAACAACAACAAGATCGCTATCTTGAACGAGGTCTTGATCCGCATCGTCGTACCCGGCTCGGCGTCTCATGGGGAAGGAGTACGACGAGTTAATCAGAAGGATGTTAAGGAATGTTGACGCCGTGGTAACCGGCCGCACCCAATATCGACCTCCCGGGGGCGGACTTGAGTACAGCCGGCAAGTTTTAATGAAAAAATTTCTGATGCAGGTCCTTGCCGCAGGTACCGACGCGGCCAGGCTTCATGCCCAGGCGGCGTGCGACTCGACCTGGTGGTGCGCTGGCAAAGCCCAGCGTGGCGCTGCGTCACGCGACACGGGTGCCTCCTGCGACGCTTCCATGAGGCGGAACCGGTGTACCACGCTGGCCAGCCGGGACGACTGATCGCGCAGCGAGGCCGCCGCGGCCGCAGACTGCTCGACCAGGGCCGCGTTCTGCTGAATCATGCGATCAATGCGCTCCACCGCATGGTTGACCTGCTCGATACCGCTGGACTGCTCGCCGGCGGCACTGCTGATCTCGCTGATCGCGCCACTGACCCGCTGCACCCCGGCGACGATCTCCTCGATGGTCGTCCTTGTGGCCTCAGCCTGGCTCACGCCGGCGGCAACCGTTTCGCCGCTGTCGCGAATCAGCGTCTTGATCTCGTTGGCCGCCGTGGCGGAACGTCCCGCGAGATTGCGTACCTCACTGGCGACCACGGCGAAACCTCGGCCCTGGCCTCCCGCGCGGGCGGCCTCGACCGAGGCGTTCAGGGCCAGCAGATTGGTCTGGAAGGCGATGTCGTCGATCAGCCCGACGATGTCGCCGATACGCCGCTCCGCCTCGGCGATGGCATGCATGCGCGTGACCACATCCTTCACCGCTTCGCCACCGCGCACGGCCGCCTCGGCGGTATGCGTGGCCAGCTCGTCGGCTCGCTGCGCGGCCTGTGCGGTCTGCTGGATGCTCTCGGTCAACTGGGCGATGGAGGCGACGCTCTGCTGCAGGTTGCCCACCGATTGTTCGGTGCGCGTGGCGAGGTCCTGATTGCCCAGGGCGATTTCCTCGCTGGCGATGGCGACGCTATCGCTGGCGTCGCGCACCTGGGCGACCATGCCGCCGAGGCCCGTCTGCATGGTGCCCAGAGCCTCCTGCAGCTCGCTGATTTCATCACGCCCCTGGCAGGCGATCGGCTGAGTGAGATCTCCCCCGGCGATGGCGGTCGCATAGTCCTTGGCCTCGCGCACCGGCGCACAGATCGCCCGCATGTTGAGCCAGGTCAGCGGCGCCACGACCAGAACCGTCACCAATCCGGCGACCACGAACAACAACAGCGAGCCCTGCGCCACCTCGACCAGCCGCGCGGCCATGACACCGGCCTGGGTCTCCTGCACGAGCCCCTGATCCAACAGCCCCAGGCTGGCGTCGTACAGGCGGTATATGCCCCACACCCCGGTACCGCCCAGCACGCCCAGCAACGCCAGAACGACGACGATCGCCCCCACCATGCGAACGCGCACCGAGAAACGGCGCATGAGCGACATCAACATGAGTTCCCTGCCCCTTGAATGGTCGAAAGTCATTCCACCACTGTGACAGAGCACGCATCGCGAACCTTGATGTACGTCAACTACGCGAGGATTCGCCGGCAGGGAACCTCAGGGTCAGGTCGTCGGCCGGGCCTTGATCGCCACGCGGCGTTCGTAAAGCGCGATGGCGACGCCGCTGCCGATGATCACGGCGGCGCCAACGAACACCCAGACATCGGGCACCTCGTCCCACAGCCACCAGCCCAGCAGTACGGCCCAGACCATGGCGGTATAGTCGAAAGGTGCGGCAAGCGCCGCCGGGGCATAGCGAAAGGCCAGCGTGATGCACGACACCGCGCCCACGCCGAAGATGCCGGACCCGATGAAGCCCAGCCACGCCAGCCCCTCGGGCATCTTCCAGACACTGGGCAGCAGCAGGGCACTGAGAATCAGCGGCACCAGGGTGGCGTAGAAGACCATCGCCCACAGGCTCTCCTTGCCGCCGTAGCGTCGCGCGGTGATCATCATCAGGGCGTAGCACACTGCCGCGCCGACGACGATCAATGCGCCCCACTGGAAGCCTGCCGCGCCGGGACGCACCACTACCAGCACGCCCGCGAAGCCCACCAGCGAGGCAATGAACGGCAGGCGTTCGACACGCTCCTTGAGCAGTGGGCCGGACAGCAGCGTCACGAACAACGGTGCGGCGAAGGCGATGGCCGTGGCCTCCGCCAGCGGCAACAGGGTCAAGCCGGTGACGAAGCAGAACATGGTGCCGGCGAAGATCATCCCGCGCAGCAGATGTACCCCCGGCCGCCGGGTCTTGAGCTTGCGCCAGCCGCCGTTGAAGCGCGCCAGCAGCGCGATCAACGGCAGCGAGATCAGGGTGCGAAAGAAGATGATCTGGATCGGCTCGTAGGTGGCGCCCAGCCACTTGGACACGGCATCGCCCAGCGCCAGGCACAACACTCCGGCGCACATGATCAGGATACCCAGCAGCGACGACGACATACCCACCTCCAGGAAAGGTACGGGAAACGGTCAACGAATCGGCCCCTGAGCATAGCCGAATCGCAGACGCACCGCGATGGTGCAACATCGCGCCTTGAGGTTTCAGGACGCAAGCCGCACATCGGCAGTGAAACGTGCATAATCGATGTGTGCACGCCCCGTGCGGACGGCACGGAGGCCCGCACGCTCGTTCATTCACTCGAGGAACTGCAGAGAGCCATGACGCTCGATACCACCGCGATCAATCAGCAAATGACCCACTTCGACGATCACGAGGCGATCTGGCTGTTCGGCTATGGCTCCTTGATCTGGAAAGCCGATTTTCCGTTTCTGGAGCGTCGCCCCGCGCATATCGTCGGCTGGACACGGCGTTTCTGGCAGGGGTCTCACGATCATCGCGGCACGCCCGAGGCACCGGGGCGCGTCGCCACCTTGACCGAGTCGCCCGGGGCTATCTGCCATGGCATGGCCTATCGCATCACGCGGGACGTGCTCGGCCCACTCGATGTCCGCGAGAAAAACGGCTACCTGCGCGTGGTCACGCCATTGCACTTCGACGACAGCGGCCATGTGGAAAGTCATGAGGGCCTGGTCTATCTCGCCAGCGAGGACAACGCCGCCTTTCTCGGCCCGGCCTCGAACGCCGAGATCGCCCGGCAGATCGCCGAATCCCACGGCCCCAGCGGACCCAATCGCGATTACCTGCTCAATCTCGCCGACGCCCTGCGCGAGATGGGCCACGACGATCCGCATATCTTCGCCCTGGAGCGCGAACTGCTTGCCCTTCCCAAGCAGCCGGCCTGAGGGCCGGCCGTTCACGAGACAACCGCCACGCACATGCGCGGCGCGGCCTTATACCTCCACCTTGCCGCGCAAGGCCTTGGTCTTTCCCTTGCGAGTTTTCTTGTCGACGCGGCGACGCTTCGCGCCCTTGGAAGGCTGGGTGGGACGACGTACCTTGCGTTGCTGCACCGCGCCCTGGATCAGGGCCTTGAGACGCGCGAGCGCCTCTTCCTTGTTGGCTTCCAGCGTGCGGTGGCGCTGCGCCTTGATGATGACCACGCCATCCTTGCTGATGCGCTGATCGGAAAGCGCCATCAGCCGCTCCTTGTAGAACGGCGGCAAGGACGAACGCAGGATGTCGAAACGCAGGTGTACCGCCGAGGCGACCTTGTTGACGTTCTGGCCGCCGGCACCCTGCGCCCGAATCTGACTAATGTCGATTTCCCAATCGGCGAGCGCCACCGTATTGGAGATCGTCAGCATGGCGTGGCCCTCGTGACGGATGAATGAGTCCCGTCAGGCTACACCACCGGCGCCTCCCCCGGGCAATCGCGTGATATCAGGCAGCGTCGTCGTCCTGGCGATTGTCTTCGTTCAGCGTGGAGACCTTCGCCGTGGCGTCATGGACACTGACGTGTTGATTGGCTTCGCTTTCCGCGACCAGCGAGAACGGCAGCAGCGCGGAGACGACGATGGTTGCCAACATCGAGAACAGCTTGTTGAGCGCTTTCATGACCACTCCTTGAAGATGGTGGTGATGCGGCGTTTTGTCGCAATACACGATTAGCATGCTAAAAGAATTGGCGGACGTCAAGCGTTCCGTCCTCAGTCAGATTTTCTGCCACACTCATGGGATGACCGGTGCCTATATTGTTAGCCGTTAAACTATTTTGGCATCAGAGCCACAATTGCTCTGCATTTTTTACTAAAATACCCATGTGAGCTACGACCAAAGGCGTAGCCAACGGCTCATCCGTTTCGCTCACACCCTTGAGCCCGGCGCCATGTCGGACCAATGGCGGAATCAAGAGCTAGGTGATCATTCTGTCCCACACAAGGAGACAACAACGCCATGCCACAATCTCGCTCGCAAAGATTGGGCGCCATCGTGCTGCTGGTAGCCTCGCTCGTCGGGCTGGCCATCGCACTTTATGCCTATTTCATGCCGCTGACCGGTGTGACGGGCACGCTCGGCGCACTCGTCGCCATTATCGCCACCCTCATCCTGGCCGTGCTGTCGCTCGCCTTGCCCGCCTTTAAAGGGAACGGCTCTCGCAACGCCTGGCGCGTACTGATTTTCCTGGGGCTCGCCGGCACCTGTTTCGCGGGACTCCTCCTGCAACAATGGTGGCTTTGCGTGGCCATGGTCGTCGGCCTGATCGGCTTGATTCTCGACATGGTCCTCGCCAATCGCCCTGCCCATCCCGCCCATACATGAGGAGCCGATTCATGCCGACACTCAGATTCAGCGCGCAACGCCTCGGCACCACGGCGGCGCTAGCGCTATTGTTGACCCCGACTGCCCTGCTGGCACAGGAGACGTCCGCCGAGCAGGACGCCTCGAACACGCAGAACACGAGCACCCAGGACAACGGCACGGCACCGGAACAGGCTCAGTCCGAGCCGGTGCCACTGGTTCCCGGCACACCGACGTGGGATAGCTTCCACGGCCAGCTCAACGCGCAGAAATACAGCCCCCTGGATCAGATCAACGCCGATAACGTCGGCGACCTGGAAAAGGTCTGGGAAGTGCATACTGGCGATGTCTCCGATGGCTCCGGCGATCTGCCGCCCACGGTATGGTCCGCGACACCGGTGTTCGCCAACGACACGCTCTATATCGGCACGCCGTTCTATCGCATCCTTGCGCTCGATCCCGCCACCGGCGAGCAGAAATGGAGCTTCGACACCGAGTCTTCTCTCGAGGCACTGACGCAACCCGCGCTCAAGAGCCGCGGCGTTGCCTACTGGGAAGCGGATGATCCGGTCGAGGGCGAGTCCTGCCAGAAAATCGTCTACCTCGGCACCATGGATGCGCAGCTCTTCGCCGTCGATGCCGACACCGGCGAGAAGTGCACGAGCTTCGCCGATAACGGCGTGCTCGATGTCAATCAGTGGAACGATACCCATGACAAATGGCCGCTCTCGCTGCTGCAGCCGCCGACCGTGGTGGGCGATCACCTGATTCTCGGCTGGGCCGGCAAGGATTGGGCATTCGAGCAAGCGCCTCCCGGCACGGTGTTCTCCATCAACGCCCGCACCGGCGAGCGCGAATGGAGCTTCAATGCTCTCTCCGAGGAAATGCGCGAGAAGAGCGGTACCGCCAACGTGTGGACGCATATGTCCGCCGACGAGGAAAACGGCCTCGTTTATCTGCCGATCTCCTCGCCATCGCCCAACTACTGGGGCGGCAACCGCACCGAGGACGTGCCCCTGGCGACCTCGACCACCGCGCTCGACGTCGATACCGGCGAAGTCGTCTGGTCGCGTCAGTGGGTACACCACGATGTCTGGGACTATGACATCAATGCGGCGCCGACACTGATGGACATCACGGTGGACGGCGAAGAAATCCCCGCTCTGGTGCAGGCCACCAAGATGGGCTTTCTGTTCGTGGTCAACCGCCTGACCGGTGAGGACGTCTGGCCGATCGAGGAGCGCCCGGTGCCGCAAGGCGACGGTTCCGTCGAAGGCGAAGAATACGCGGACACGCAACCCTTCCCGACCAAGCCCGCGCCGCTTCTCGACCAGGCCGAAAAGCCCGAAGTCTGGGGGCTCGCCGATGCCGTCAGCTTCGGTCAGTGCTCGGCCCTCTGGGATGACCTGGCCTACGAAGGCATGTACACCCCGCCCACCACCCAGGGTGAAGGTGCACTCACCTACCCGGACAGTGCCGGCGGCGTGCAATGGGGCGGGGTCGCCTTCGACCCGCAGAGCCAGACGGCCATCGTCAACACCTCGCACATCGTGCAGTACGTGAAGCTCTATGACCGCGAGGCCTACGAGAAGGCCGACAGCGGCTCGGGCAACGAAAGCGGTTTCGCGCCGCAGACGGGCGCGCCCTACGGCATGCGTCTCGAAGTCGCGCTCAACTGGCTCGGCATGCCGTGCTGGAAGCCGCCTTTCGGCGAGATCGTCGCCCTGGACATGAAAACGGGTGACGTGAAATGGCGCCGTCCCATCGGGGCGTCTCAGCAGTACGGCTTCTTCATGCCCGAAAGCTGGGGCTCGCCCACCATCGGCGGCCCGGCGGTCACCGCAGGCAACGTGATCTTCATCGGTGCCTCGATGGATGCCAAGCTGCGTGCCTACTCGCTCGAGACCGGCGAGGAACTGTGGGAAGACCAGGCCGAAGCGCCCGGCGTCTCGAATCCCGCGGTCTACGAGTACGAAGGCCGTGAATACGTCGCCTTCATCGCCGGCGGCAACTCGATCCTGAAGGATCAGGTCGGCGATCAGGTCGTCGTCTACGCCCTGCCGGAAGACGAGTGATTCCGACAGCGAGTGGACAGTAGCGACAGAAGGTCGTGATCAGCAGCAAGACGACGGGGTGGGCCATGAGGCCCACCCCGTTTTCATTGGCTTGCGACTTAGTGCGGATGTGGCGGGAATGCGTCGGCCTGGCGGCGGCGTCGTGGAAGCCGTCCAGACCATGGCTCCCGCGCGAAAGGGTCACGCCGACGCGAGGCCCGCCAGATGTTCGTAGAGCACGGCGATACCGATGCCGATGAGGATCAAGCCGCCCAGTATCTCGGCCCACTTGCCGACGATGGTACCAATGGCACGCCCGAGCAGCGTGCCGAGCGTGACCATCAAGGCCGTTGCCAGCCCGATCGCCACCGATGCGGCGATGATGTTGATATCCGTCAGCGCCAGGGTGATGCCGACGGCCATGGCATCGATGCTGGTGGCCAGCGCCGTGAAGGCAATCAGCCATATGGAGCGATTCTCCGGCTGGGTTTCGGCCGCCTTGATCGCTGCGCAGTCTTCCTTCTTCACCCCTGCCCAGATCATGTGACCGCCCAGCAACGCCAGCATGACGAAGGCGATCCAGTGATCGACGCCGGAGACGAAACGCATCGCCACGTGGCCCAGCGCCCAGCCCAGCAAGGGCATGATCGCCTCTACCACGCCGAACACGGCGCCTATGCGCAGCGCACTCAGCAGACGCACCTTCCTCAGCTCGGCTCCCCGGCCGATGGAAGCGGCAAAGGCATCTGTCGACATGGCGAATGCCAACAGAATCAAAGAAGCAGGATTCATGTGCTCTCCATGGTGTGCGTCAGGCGGAGCTGAGGTCTCGCTTTCACTCCAGAAACCCCATTATTTTTGTCAACTTTTTCACAGCCTATACCCGGCGCCCCAGCATGGCAATAACTACCTGAAAACAAAGAAAAAATTAACCATGATTGATCAGTATCGTGATGGTTAATACTGTGAGAGCAAGCTTCGAATGACTAACCGAGGTTGAATCATCCCCCTTCGGTTACGAAAGCGAGACAAGTCCTGCGACGTTTCCGCGCAACGTCAGAAAAACCCTTGGCATATCACCGAGATATCGCCCAATCTGATACACGTTTCGATGGGCAAAGGGATATCGCCATGCGTGCATTTTCGACTCGCCACCAACTGCTGGGCCTGGTCGGCTGGCTGGTAATCAGCTTTATCACCGCCGGCATCGGCGCCATTGCCTCGGTGGATGCGACTCAGTTCTATGCCGATCTCACACAGCCCGACTGGGCCCCTCCCGCGGGCGCCTTCGGGCCGGTGTGGACGACGCTTTTCGCGTTGATGGGTATCGCCGCCTGGCTGGTATGGCGGGAAGGTGGCTGGCGCCGCCACCAAGGCGCGCTGACGCTATTTCTCGTGCATCTCGCCGTCAATGCGCTGTGGAGCTGGCTGTTCTTCGTCTGGCACCTGGGGGCATTGGCCTTCGTCGAAGTCATCCTGCTGTGGGGCATGATCCTCGCCACGCTCATCGCCTTCTGGCGCGTGCGCCCGTTGGCTGGGCTGCTGCTGGTGCCCTACCTCGCCTGGGTCTCGCTGGCCACGGCGCTGACCTACACCGTGTGGCAACTCAACCCGCAGTTGCTGGGGTGAACGGAAGAGACAGCCGTCATTGAGGCAGAGCCATGCGTCCTGCCCCATGCGAAAGCCTACTTTATCTCCCGCGCGGAACCAGGCATGACTGTGTACAGGACACAACGCACAGGAGCCTGACATGCCCGCCCACGCCACTACCGAATTCTGGAAGGACCTCGCTCCCATCGCCGAAAGCTTCAAGCCCGATGCCAGGCCCGAGGTCCACATTGCCAACGCCCCCACCGACGACGAGCGCTACTACGTGCCGTTCTCCGACACTGTATCCTCCCGGCCGCTGTGGATTTCGCCCTCGCAAAACCGCTGGTGCGATGTCCTCATGGCCAAGGGCGCCGGGCTGGTCAACCGCCACTACCATCCCCATGAAGTCTTCGCCTACACCATCTCCGGCAAATGGGGCTACCTGGAGCACGACTGGGTCGCCACCGCCGGCGATTTCATCTACGAAACACCCGGCGAAGGGCACACCCTCGTCGCCTACGATCACCCCGACCCGATGCGCGTCTTCTTCATCGTCACCGGCCCGCTGATCTGGCTGGACGAAAACGGCGACTCCTGCGGCCACTTCGACGTGCATGACTACATCGCCCTCTGCCGCGACCATTACGACAAGGTCGGCCTCGGCGCCGACCTGGTGGACAGCCTCTTCCGCTAACCAACCCGCGACTCACCGCCGCCACGCCGAAAACTCAAGACACCGTTACAGCGTTTCTTCCAGAAGCTGGGATAGTCGCTTGTGGTGCAGGGCGTCGGCGGCTGCATCGTAGGAAGGAGCGTCCTTGGCCGTGAAGCCGTGGGCTGCCCCCTTGTAGAGTTCGGTGGTGAAGTGCACGCCGGCGGCGGCAAGCGCTTCGTCCATGCGGGCGATCTGGTCCGGGGGCAATAGCTCATCCTTGTCGGCATGGCCGAAATAGACACGCCCTTCGATGGCGTCAACGACGTTCACGAGACTGTTCGGATCGTTCGCCTCGGCCAGCCGCGCCGAATGGAAGCCGGCCGCAGCCGCCACACGGTCGGCGTGCTCTGCCGCCATGCGCAGCGCAAAGGCGCCCGTCATGCAATAGCCGACCACAGCGATCTTGCCGTCCGCGAACTCGGTCTCGTGGTCGATACCGTCCAGCAGGGCGGCGAAGTCGCGGGATTGCGCCTCGGGCGTCAGGTGGGCGGCATACTCGAGCAACGTCGGTCGCACATCCGGATCGCGGAAGGACTTGCCCTCCGGCACGATGTGACCGCTTGCATCGCGGTAGTAGACGTTGGGCATCAATACGGCATAGCCGTTATTGGCGATTTGCTGAGCCTTCTCGTGGTAGCAGGGACGCAGGCCACCGATATCGGTGAACAGCACCACGGCCGGAAGGGGCCCGTCGGCGTGCTCGGGCGTGAAGATATGCGCGTCGATGGTACCGTCGGCGGCGGGGATTTCGATAGCACGAGACATGGCTGAGCTCCGGATTGTCGATGTCGAACGTCATTAGTGATGAATCTAACCGCAGACAGTCCCGTTTGACGAGGTCATGGCGCCACTGCGCTGTCGATCATCCGGCCTGCCCTCGCTCGTTCCCGCCTCATGGGAAAGCGCCGCCAGACACGCGACGCAAGACGACTACTTTCATGGGTGCCGCGGGCCATCCCTTGACCCGCAGCACGTGCATGACAGCGCTGCTTCAGCCGAACAGCCAGGGGTCGACCAGCCCGCTCGGATAGGTCAGTGTCAGGAACTCGGCCATGCCGGCCAGAAAGGCTGTCACGCCTAGCGCCATGATAACCGCTACCCAAGGCTTGAGGCGCGCGATGACCAAGAGGAACACGAGGCAGAACAGCGTCGCCGCGGTGATGAAGCCCAGTAGTTGCATGGCGCCGACCAGAGCGAAGAAGCCTGCCAGCCAGAGCCCTTGCTGGCCGATGGCTTGAGGCTGCCACTGAGGACGATGCATCAGGCAACGCGCGATCTCCAGAAGGCAGGAGACGGCGAGGATCGCGATGGCCAGCCGGGGCATGATGCCGCCGATCAGAGTCAGGTCGGCTACGTCGATCCAGGCAATGGCCGCCGTACCAAGCAGGGCGGCGAAGAGCACTACGTCGATGCCCCCCAGGGTCGGAGGCTCGGTGCGGGCCGTGGCGGCAGCGCCGACCGAGGCGGCCTGGCGACGCTTGATCCACAGTGAACGCAGCAAGGGAATGAAGAGAGCCGCCAGGATCAAGGCACCGATGATCAACACACCAGGACGCGCGAAAGCATTCACCCCCTGGAACTGCACCGCCTGGTAGAAGTATCCCTCCGCCCCCGGCGCCAGCACGAAGCCGATGAGAAAGGCAGGACGCGACCAATTCGCCTGCTTGAACAGCACGCCCAGAATGCCCACCGCCCCCAGCGCGATAAGATCGCCCGTGGAACGCGTGGCCTGGAAAGCGGCGAACATGATCAGCACCGTGATCAAAGGCGCCAGCGTGGCGAAGGGAACCCGGGTCAGGCTGGCCACCGGGCGCGCCAGCACCAGGCACAACGCGGCCCCCAGGATGTTGGCCAGGGCCAGCGACCAGATGATGGTGTAAGTCAGATCGAGATGGGTCTCGATCATGCCGACCCCCGGCTGCAGGCCGAGCAACAATAGCCCGCCGAGGAAAACCGCGGCGGTGCCCGAGCCCGGCACGCCGAACAGCAGGGTCGGCACCATGGCGCCACAGGCGCAGGCATTGTTGGCGGATTCCGGGGCAATCACCCCGCGAATGTCTCCCTTGCCGAATTCGGACTTGTCCTTGGCGCTCTGCACCGCATGGCCGTAGGTGAGCCAGTCGACCACGGAGCCGGCCAAGCCGGGAATCGTGCCGATCAGGCTGCCGATAGCCGCACAGCGCGCGACGAGCCCACGTTGCTCACGAACGTTGCGGATGCCTGCCCTCCAGCCTTCGCCGAGCTCACAAGGCTCTTCGGCGATCGAACCGCGTTTCACGAGGAGATCGACGATCTCCGGGAGAGCGAAGATCCCGAGCCCCACCACCACCAACGGCAAGCCATCGTAGAGATAGTCGAGTCCGAAATTCATGCGGAACTCGCCGGTGGCCGGTGCCATGCCGATGGCGCCCACCAGCAGGCCCAGGCCGCAGGCGGCCAGCCCCTTGAAGAGGTCGCGCCCGGAGAGCACGGCCACCATCGACAGGCCGAGCAGGGTCAACATGAAGAGTTCGGAGGAAGAGAACGACAGTACAAGCGGACGAGCGATCAGGATAAAGCCGGTCAAGATGACGGCACCGACGATGCCCCCGATCATCGAAGACAGAAAGGCGCTGGACAGCGCGCGTGCCGCCTGGCCACGCTTGGCCAGCGAGAAGCCATCGATGACCGTTGCCTGGGATGCGCTGGAGCCGGGAATCCCCAACAGTACCGAGGCAAAGGTATCGCCGGTGGGAATCACGGCGACCAGGCCCATCAGCATGCCCAGGGCCACGGCGGGCTCCATGCCGTAGAGAAAAGGCAGCAGCAACGACATGCCGGCGATGCCACCGAGGCCGGGGATGATGCCGACCACGAGGCCGACCAGCACGCCCAGCACCATGAAGAGCAGATGAGACAGCGTGAAGAGCTGCCCCAGACTGGAGAGAAGGATATCGAGCATGGCGTATAGCTCTTGTTTTATGTGGCCGGAGGGAGCCGGGATGACCGGCCCCGTTGAGACCGGTACATCCGGCTGCGCATCAGATCTTGGCGCCGTGCTCCGACTCTAGCCAGTCGGCCAGCCAGTCGCGAGTGGCGTCATCGATGGACATGGCATCATCAAGATGGCGCTGGACGGTGTCGCCGATCACCGGTGTGTAAGGCCCCAGCTGTGCGTCGGCGGCTTTCTTGAACGCCTTGGTATCCACGAAGTCTCGTGCCGCCTGGCGATAGGTCTCGATCAGGGCCTGCGGCGTGTCCTTCGGCACCATGATCAACTTCTGCAAGGCATAGCCGGAGGCAAAGAACTTGCGAAATGCCTCATACTCATTGCCCGATGGCGCCTCGCCATGCCGCGCCTGGTAGACCTCGTTGAAAGTGGGCAAATCCGGAAAAGCCGGATCGCGCACGATCTTGCCTTCGTCGTTCAGCACCCCAAGCGAAAAGAGTGGCACTGCCTTGCCGGCCTTTACCAGCGGCTCGACGTTGCTCAGATAAGCGGAGGTCGTCTGGAAGTCGATGTCGGCTTCGCCACGCTCGAACGCCAGGCGGCCCTCCCCCCGGCTGCGCATGCCGAACACGGCTTGCACGTCGGCCCCCAGCATGTCCAGCGCGATCAGGACAGGCAGCTCAACGCCGGTGGGGTTCTGTGCCGCCAGTTTGACCGGCTGTTCCAGCAGGGCGTCCAGGGCCGTCTCGGCCGACTCGCCGAGGCTAGGCTGGGCATACACCACTCCACCCGTCGGCGTGGCCAGGATGGGTGTCCAGTCGCTGTAGTCGTAACGCACGCGGGGATCGCCGAGCATGGCCGGATACTGGGTCGAGGCCGAGGTTCCCAGCCAGTCACTGCCATCCGACTTGGCACGCACGGCGAAGAGATTGGCGCCGTTGATCGAGCCACCACCGGGCACGTTGTCGATCATGATGGTCGGCTCGCCCGGCAGGGATTCACTGAGCCAAGGCGAAAAGAAGCGCGCCCACACGTCTGTCCCTCCGCCGACACCAAAGGGAATGGTCCACTTGATGTTACCGGGGACTTCGACGTCCTGGGCCTGAACGGCTGTCGTCATTCCCAGCCCAGCAATCGCGCCCCCTAGCAGTAATGCTTTCTTGAGTCGCCCGAGCGAAAGGCAAGCAGTTGCAGTCTTTTTGATTGGCATGGCGTTACTCCTGGCGTGTTGTAGTTGTCATGGTCGATGACCGACATCCCTGCAGAGGCAAGGATTCAGCTGGCTCTTGATGTCAGCATATCCTGACCGGGAGCCGAAGGAAGCGAGTAGAAAAGGGTCCCGCTCATGATCTTTCTGGCGGTGCGGATGAGGGAAACGCGGGCAATGTCGACGGGGTTTCCGTTGCGATGCTCGACATCCAGATCGATGAATCCGGAGGGGTGTTCCAGGCTGACCTGTGACAGCTGACCATCAACCTCCAGTTTCCCTGCCTCAACCACGATGCGGTTGGCCACGGTGCCCGGCACACTGACGGCCGTGGCCACCGCAATGGCGCCAGTGACGGCAATGGCCTTGTGGCAGCGATGAGGCACGAAATAGCGAGTGCACAACGTACTGTCGTCGTCGATCGGTGCCGATACCAGCACCGGCTTGGGCAAGACGCTCTGGCTGACATCCCCCAGCCCCATTCGCAGCCCCGCCTCGCGACGAACCGACTCCAGCCGCTCGAGCATGGCAGAATGAGCATCCAGTTCAGCGGGAGACTCCTGGCCACTGAGGCCCAGGTCGGCCGCGTTGACCATCATGATGGGAGTGGCAGCGTCGAGGCAGGTGACCTGGAGGCCATCTATCGTGTCGATGGCGTTACCGGTCGGCAGCAACGCCCCCGTCTTGGTGCCGACGATATCCAGGAAACCGAGCTGGATGCCGGCGGCACATCCGGGGACGCCGCTGATCGTCGTATCGCCCTCGTAAGCGACTTGCCCTCCCGGAGTCGGCACATGACACTCGATCAACCGCTGGGTGTTGAGATTGCGCACCCGAACAGTCGTCATCCCCTCCTGGAGCGCTACCAGTCCCGTTTCGAGGGCATACGGACCGACGGCCGAGAGCATGTTGCCGCAGTTCGGGTTGAAGTCGACACGCCGATTGAGCACATCGACCTGCGCGAACAGGTAATCGACATCCGCCTCGGGGTGCGATGAACGCTCCACAATGGCGACCTTGCTGGTCAGCGGGTCGCCGCCTCCAATGCCATCGACCTGCAGAGCATGGCCCGACCCCATCAGGCTGATCAGGATCTCGGCTTGCGCCGCCTGGTTATCGGGAAGGTCCTTCATGCGCAAGAAAGGGCCTCTGGAGGTACCACCGCGCATGATCATGCAGGGAATGCTGTTCATCATCGTCATGCCATATCGCGTCGAAAAGTCGTGATATGAGCATGTCAGGGCACTTTTCATGCCTCAAATGCAAATAGAATCGTCGATCAATTCGAAAAATGCATTAATGTGCTAAAGTCATTAATACACTTCATCCCATGCAAGAAAAACGACATGCTACATCGCCTGGAATTCCTCGATTTACAAGCCTTCATTCTGGTCGCAGAGCTGGGATCCTTTCACGAAGCCGCACAACGCCTCCATCTCTCTCAGCCGGCGCTGTCCCGCCGAATTCAGAAGCTCGAAGAAATCCTGGAAGTCGAGTTGCTGGAACGCACCACCCGGCGAACGCGGCTGACCCCCATCGGCACGGACTTCCTGCCCCGGGCGAGACGCATGATCGAGGAGTACGAATCGTCGATCCTGGGCATTAGAGAGCTGGCCACGCATCAGAAGGGCACGGTCACCATTGCCTGCATCCCCACCGCGGCGTTCTATTTCCTGCCTAGTGTGATCCGTGGATTCAGCGAAGCCTGGCCCGGCATCCGCATCCGGATACTCGACGTGAGTGCCAAGGAAGGGCTGGAGAGGGTCATCAGCGGCGAGGCCGACTTCGGTATCAACATGTTCAGCGCCCAGAGTCCGGAAGTCTCTTTCACCCCACTGCTGAAAGACCCTTTCGTCCTGGCATTGCGTTCGGACCATCCCCTTGTCGATAAGCCAAGGATCGAATGGTCGGATCTTGAACAGGTCAGATTGATCACGGTGAGTCGAGACAGCGGTAATCGCATCTTGCTGGACAACACCCTGTCGGCGGAAGGCATTCGATTGAACAGCTTCTACGAAGTCCAGCACCTTTCCACTTCGCTGGGTCTGGTCGAGTCGGGGCTGGGCGTGGCCATATTGCCTCGCATGACCATGCCCGGCGCCGACCATGACTCGCTGCGCGCACGTGAACTCCCCAAGCCACGCATTCAACGCACGATCGGCCTGGTAAGAAGCAACTCGCACAGTATTTCCAGCACGGCCCAGCTGTTTATCGACATGCTGCTCGAGCGCTGGGGCAACTCCGCCTGCACCTGAGATAGCCCGATAGGCAGCCTGCTCCGGTCTCACGATCGGAGCTCGGCGCTTTTCCCTCACGCATCGTAATCGATGGCAAACGCGGACCAGGCCTGGCGCGTGGGCATGACTTCCAACCGATTGAAGTTGACATGCGGCGGGAGTGTGGCGATATAGAACATCTGCTCGGCGATATCCTCGGCAGTGAGCGCAGTGGTGCCGCGATACAGCGCGTCGGAGGCGGCCTGGTCGCCGCCGGTGCGCACGAGGGTGAATTCGGTCTCGGCAATGCCGGGCGCGAGGTCGGTCACGCGCACGCCGGTGCCGAGCAGGTCGCAGCGCAGGTTGTAGCTGAACTGTTTGACGAAGGCCTTGGAGGCGCCATAGACGTGGCTGCCAGGATACGGCCATTGGCCGGCGATGGAGCCGACATTGACGATGGTGGCGCCCTCGCCGACGTCGATCAGTGTGGGCAGCAACGCATGGGTGACATTGACCAGCCCCGTGACGTTGGTATCGATCATGGTGTGCCAGTCGCTCCGGTCGGTGTGTTGGGCGGACTGCGGCGCCAACGCGAGGCCAGCGTTGTTGAGCAGCGTGCGCACCCGCGTGAAGCCTTCCGGCAACGCGGCCACGGCGGCATCCACGACGTCGCTGTCGCGCACGTCGAGGGCGATGATATGCACCGGTACCCGCCCCTGGAGCTCTTCCTTCAAGGCTTCCAGGCGCTCGAGACGCCGCCCGGTGAGCACCAGCGACCAGCCCGCGGCAGCAAAGCGATGCGCAGCGGCGCGGCCGAACCCGGACGTCGCACCGGTGATGAAGACACAATCCGTCATGCCGATTTCCTCTTGTCGTGATGATGATGACGCGTCAGCCAATCGCCTCGCGAAGCAGTACCCACAGCGAGAGCGCGATCAACAGTGGCGCGACGCTGAACTTGAGCGAGCGCGGCGGCGCGCGTTCGAAGCGCCACTGGCCCAGGGCATTGCCGAGCAGGGCCGGTAGCAGTAGCCATGCCGCCCATTGCCAGGTGCCGGCCGTCAGAGCACCGGCCAGCCCCAACCCGAGCAGGGAGGCGCTACTGCTGGCGGCGAAGAAAACGATGGCCGTGGCACGCGCCGAAAGCGATGGCATGCGGCGATACAGCAGATACAGCATCAACGGCGGCCCGCCCGAGGAGGCCAGCGTCATGCACAGTCCCGAGAGTCCGCCCGCGCCAAGCACCACGCCACGCGCTTGCGCACCGCGACCGGGCGCGGCGACATCCCGCTGGCAGAGCAGGGCCACGGCACCGCTCAGCGCCAACAGCGCGACGACGATGCGCATCGGCACGGCCGGTACGCTCGCCAGCAGCCACACGCCGAGCCCGGTCGCCATCGCCATGCCCAGCACCAACGGACGCAGGCAAGGCCAATCGGCATGACGCAGGGCACGTCGCCACAACCCCAGGCTCGTGACGAGGTCCAGCAGCAACGCCAACGGCACGGCCTGAATGGGCGGCATGAACAGCGTCAAGCCAAGTGCGAGCAGCATGGCGAACCCGAAGCCGCAATACCCGCGCACGCCCCCCGCCAAGAGCGCGAGGCTCATCGCGGCGACAAGCGTAGGTAACGTCGGGGGCACGGCGACTCCTCGGAAACGGGAATGAATCACTGGCACCGCAGCCTATCCAAGGCCGTGAATGCCACGGTAGGGCCAGTTGCGGCGCCTCGATGGGACATCCCGACGTCAGGAAGGAATCGGCATTGGCCGGTTGTCACTCGCAGAGACAAGTGCGCAGGACGGTCCGAACCGAAGAGACAATTGGATCACGTCAAGTGGAAGGAAGCGGTAGCGCGACACGGCGCACTTCGTTCTGAAGGGCCGTGTCACGTTTCCCGGCACGTCAGGCGCTAACCGGGAAAGGAGAGAGTCACGCGACGTCGAAACGGTCGGCGTTCATCACTTTCGTCCAGGCGGCGACGAAGTCGTTGACGAATTTCTCTTCATTATCGTCCTGTGCATAGACTTCCGCGTAAGAACGCAGCAGCGAGTTGGAACCGAAGACCAGATCAACGCGCGATGCTGTCCATTTGACGGCATCCGTTTCCCGGTCACGGATCTCGTACACGTTGTTGCCCGCCGGCTTCCAGGTATTGCCCATGTCGGTCAGGTTGACGAAGAAATCGTTGGTCAACTGCCCTTCACGGTCGGTGAAGACACCGTGCCTGGTGCCACCATGATTGGTGCCCAGCACTCGCATACCGCCGATCAGCACGGTCATTTCCGGCCCGGTCAGCCCCATCAGTTGGGCGCGATCGAGCAGCATTTCCTCCGGCTTCACCACGTAGTCTTGCTTCTGCCAATTACGGAATCCATCGGCCAACGGTTCCAGCGGCGCGAAGGAGGCGGCATCGGTCATCTCGTCGGTGGCATCGCCGCGGCCTTTCAAGAACGGTACATGCACGTCATGGCCCGCCGCTTTTGCCGCCCGTTCGATGCCCACGCTGCCCCCCAGCACGATCACATCGGCGATGCTGGCACCGGTCTCGGCGGAGATCCGCTCATAGACGTCGAGGACCTTGGCAAGACGCTCGGGCTCATTCCCCGGCCACGTCTTCTGAGGCGCCAGGCGGATGCGCGCACCGTTGGCGCCCCCCCGCATGTCGGAACCACGATACGTGCGAGCGCTGTCCCAGGCCGTACTGACCATTTCACCGATGCTCAGGCCGCTTTCCGCGATTTTCTGCTTCACGACCTCTTCGCAATAGGCGATGCTGCCCGCCGGGATCGGGTCCTGCCAGATCAGGTCATCTGCGGGTACGTCGGGGCCGATATAGCGCGCCTTCGGGCCCAGGTCGCGATGGGTAAGCTTGAACCATGCCTTGGCAAAGGTTTCAGAGAAATACTCTGGATCGTCCATGAATTTCCGGCAGATCTCGTTGTATACGGGGTCCACCTTCATCGCCATGTCCGCATCGGTCATGATCGGCATACGGCGAATCGACGGATCCTCGACATCAACCGGCATATCCTCTTCGGCGATATCGACGGGCTCCCATTGCCACGCACCCGCCGGGCTCTTCTTGAGCTCCCACTCGTGGTTGAACAGCATATCGAACCAGCCCATGTCCCACTGGGTCGGGTTCTTGGTCCAGGCGCCTTCTATACCGGACACGACGGTATCGCGACCGATACCGCGGCCTTTGGTATTCATCCAGCCAATGCCCTGATATTCCACATCGGCCGCTTCCGGCTCCGCACTGAGGTTCTCCGCCTCACCGTTGCCATGGCATTTGCCGATCGTGTGGCCACCGGCCGTCAGCGCCGCTGTCTCTTCATCGTTCATGGCCATGCGAGCGAAGGTCTCGCGTACCTGCTCGGCGGTTTTCTGCGGATCGGGTTGTCCGTTCACCCCCTCGGGATTGACGTAGATGAGCCCCATCTGCACCGCTGCCAGCGGATTTTCCATGGTGTCCGGCTTTTCGACATCGGCATAACGCTCATCGGAAGGTGCCAGCCACTCCTTCTCGTCGCCCCAGTAGATGTCCTTTTCCGGATGCCAGATATCTTCACGACCGAAGGCGAAGCCGTACGTCTTCAATCCCGCGACTTCATAGGCAATGGTACCGGAAAGGACCATCAGGTCGGCCCATGAAATCTTGTTGCCGTACTTCTTCTTGATCGGCCACAGGAGGCGGCGCCCCTTGTCGGTATTCACGTTATCCGGCCAGGAGTTGAGCGGTGCAAAGCGTTGATTCCCTGTGCCACCGCCGCCACGGCCATCCGCCAAGCGATATGACCCTGCAGAGTGCCATGCGACACGGGCAAACATGCCTACGTAGCTTCCCCAGTCCGCAGGCCACCATGCCTGACTATCCACCATCAGCTGGCGGAGGTCGTTCTTCAGCGCTTGAACGTCAAGCTTCTTGACCTCCTCCCGATAGTTGAAGTCGGGGTCCATCGGATTGGTTTTACGGTCGTGCTGGTGCAGGATGTCCAGGTTGATACCTTCCGGCCACCAGTCTTTATTGGAGGTCCCCGTGGAGGTATTGCCGCCGTGCATTACCGGGCATTTTCCGCTCATGTTGCATTCCCCTTAATCGCGCTTGCGCTTGGTGATACCAACGGTATCCATGGTCGTCACCTTCAATAACGCACACGGCCTTGGGTGACGGCCGTGCGTTATCGACGTCTCCCTTTTTTAAAGCATCCCTCTCATAGTAAAAATTTGTATTTTGCTACCTGCCGGATAGGAATAAATCATTACAGTGCACGCGCGGTGCCACCCCGCTGTCACGGCGCCGGCCTCTTTCTGGCTCTATCGGGGCAGGAGTTAAGCTGCATAGGCTTGTGCGATAACCGTCACCGTTCCTCGCCGACCGCACAGGACTACGCCCATGACCACGACCAACGATCTCGTTCATCAACTCGACCGCCAGCACGTGTTTCACTCCTGGTCCCGGCAGGGACAGCTCGATCCGCTGGTGATCGCCGGCGCCGAGGGGTGTCGGATGTGGGATTACGCAGGCAAGGAATACCTGGATTTCAGCAGCCAGCTGGTGAACACCAACATCGGCCACCAGCATCCCAAGGTCATTGCCGCCATCAAGGAGCAGGCCGAGACCCTGGCCACGGTGGCTCCGGCGCATGCCAACCTGGCGCGCGGCGAAGCCGCCAAGCGCATCCTGGAGCGTGCCCCCCGGGGCTTCTCCAAGGTGTTCTTCACCAACGCCGGGGCGGATGCCAACGAGAACGCCATCCGCATGGCGCGGAGCTTCACCGGGCGCGACAAGATTCTCTCGGCGTATCGCTCCTACCACGGCAACACCGGCTCGGCCATCGCCGCCACCGGAGATCCTCGCCGCGTGCCCAACGAGTTCGCCCGGGGCCACGCGCACTTCTTCAATCCGTATCTCTACCGCAGCGACTTCTGGGCCAGCAACGCGGAGGAAGAGTGCCAGCGCGCCTTGCAGCACCTGCGTCGGGTCATCGAATGCGAGGGGCCGGAAGCGATCGCCGCCATTCTGCTCGAACCGATTCCCGGCACGGCCGGTGTACTGACTCCACCGCCGGGATACCTGCGCGGCGTGCGCGAACTGGCCGACGAATTCGGCATCCTGCTGATCTTCGATGAAGTGATGGCTGGTTTCGGGCGTACCGGGCGCTGGTTCGCCTTCGAGCACTTCGATGTCACCCCGGACCTGATTGTTTTCGCCAAGGGCGTCAATTCCGGTTACGTGCCGGCCGGCGGCGTCGTGGTCTCGGACGCCATCAGCCGTCATTTCGACGCGCACATGTTCTTCGGCGGCCTGACCTACTCCGGACATCCGCTGGCGATGGCCGCCATCGTCGCCACCCTGGATGCGATGCGCGAGGAAGGCGTGGTGGAAAACGCCGCACGCATCGGCGACGGCGTGCTCGGCCAGGGCCTCGAGCGCCTGGCGCACCGGCATGCCATCGTCGGCGAAACACGCGGGCTGGGGGTCTTTCATGCCCTGGAACTGGTCAGCGACCGCGAACGCCGCACACCGCTTGCCGCGGATGCGATGAACGAGATCAAGCATGCCCTGCTCGCCGAGGGCATGCTGCCCTTCGTCGCCGGCAACCGCATTCACGTGGTGCCGCCGTGCATCATCGGCGAGGACGAGGTGGAGCAGGGCCTGGCGACCCTGGACAAGGTACTGGGCGAGGTGTCGGCCAAGTACGCCGCCTGACCGCCTTGAACGCGGCCGACATCGCCGCCGCAGACGCGTGATGACATGCGCCGGGCCTGGCGCCCGGCATCATCGCGGGTGCGCCGCTACCCCAGCGTTTGTGCCAGGCGCTCGATGCCCGGTGCGATGCGCTCTCCCTCGATGGCGCCGAAGCCCAGGCGCATGAAGTTGCGCGGCGGCACGCGCTCGAAGAAATGCTGAAAGCCCGGCTCGATAAGTACCCCGTTCTGCGCGGCCTGCCAGGCCAAGCGCTGGGTGTCCACATTCTCCGGGGCTTCCAGCCAAAACACGCTGGCATGATCGCCGCCGACGCGCCGGCAACCGGGCAGGTGCCTGGCAATGGCATCGTTCATGCACTCCCAGCGATGGCGCATCTCGTCGGCGAACTGCCGCAGATAGCGGTCGTAATGTCCCTGGGCGAGAAACTGCGCCAGCTGTTGTTGCAAGCTCGACGGCGGGTGGCGATACATCAACCGCCGCAGCGCGCGCAGCTCGTCGATCAACTCGGCGTCGGCCACGAGATAGCCCAAGCGTAGCCCCGGTGAGAGCGGCTTGGACAGGCTACTCATGTAGATCACCCGCCCGCCGGCCCGGCTGGCTTTCAGCGCCGGTTGCGCATGACGGTCGAAGTTCACCTCTGCGTCATAGTCGTCCTCGAGCACGATTTGATCGAAGCGCTGGATCTGTTTAATCAACTGCTCGCGACGCTCGCGGCTCATGGTGGCGCCGGTCGGTCCCTGATGGCTAGGTGTCACGTAGAGATAGTCACAGCGTGGAGTCTCGGCATCGAGCTGCATGCCCTCGCCGTCCACGTGCTGGTAGTGAAGCTGGGCGCCCTGGCGCAGGAAGACATTGACCGCCTCGCGGTACCCGGGGTTCTCGACGGCGACTCGCGTCTTCCGGTCGAACAGCAGCTGCGCGATCAGAAACAGCGCATTCTGCGATCCCAGGGTCACCAAAATCTCATCGCTCTGCGCATGAATGCCGCGCTTGGGCAGCACCCGCGTGCGCAATTGCTCGATCAGCATAGGGTCGTCCTGATCGTAGCGATCGCTGAGCCAGTGACGCTCGCGATTCCCGCCCAGCAGGCGTCGCGAGGTCTCGCGCCATTGTTCGAGGGGAAACAACCGCGTATCCAGTTGCCCATATACGAAGGGAAATTCGTAATCCATCCAGTTGCTGGGACGCAACACGCCCTGCAAGTGACTGGGGCGATGCGTGAAGCGCTTGCTCCATGATGGTGCGTCGCGCACCGGCTGGCGCGTGGTCTGCGCCAGTTCCAGGGCATCGCTGTCGTGGTAGGCGTCATGCAGGTAATACCCGCTGCGTGGACGACTGACCAGATAACCATCCTCGACCAGCCCCTCGTACACCAGCGCCACGGTATTGCGCGAGATCCCCAGTTGCAGGGACAAGCGGCGACAGGACGGCAATGCCTCATCCGCCGGGATGGTGCCGGTGTGAATGGCATCGAGCAGCGCTTCGCGCAGTTGCTCCTGCAATCCTCGCTGAGCATCGAAATCGAGATGAAAGTAATGGTCGAGCATCGTGCATCTCCCGATGAGGCATCACATCGAAAGCGATGCAAGGAACACGCCATGACGTCTCGATCGCTGCCTGGCGGCATGGTTAGGCATCGAAACATCTGGCCAACCGGTGTCCCTCAACTGGCTCTATAGCGACCAACGTCGAATTCTTTAGGGTGGAATCACCAAGATCGCCATTGCCGCTAGCGCGGCGAGCCGTCTTCGGTCTCAGCCAACGAGCTCAACAACAACAGCAACAGCGAAGGTGATTATGATGCTTCCCACGACTCGCTACGCAGGTCGCCCGATGGATTCCACTCTCCGCCACCGCGTCTCCAGGACGCGCGTTTCGAGGACCCTGGCCGCCACCGTGGCCGGCGCCTTGATGTCGCTTTCGCTGCCCGCCCTGGCGGCGGATCTGGCGGAGATCCAGGAGCGCGGTTACATGGAAGTCGCCACCGAGGATAACTACGCCCCGTTCAACTTCATCGAAAACGGCGAGGCCAAGGGCTTCAACGCCGACATGCTCGAAGAGCTGCGCGATTACGCCGACTTCGAGATTCGCCAGGAAATCCTGCCATGGACCGGCCTGCTCGCGGCGGTCTCCAACGACCAGTACGACATGGCCTTGACCGGGGCCTCGGTCTCCGACGAGCGTCTGCGGGTCTTCAACTACACCCCGCCCTACGCCTCGGCGCAGCACTTCTACATCAAGCGCGCCGATGACGACAGCCTGCAGAGCGTGGCCGACCTGAGCGGCAAGACCCTCGGCGTGCAGGCGGGCAGCGTGCTGCTCTCGCGGCTGCCCGAGCTCGAGCAAATGCTCGAGGAGCAAGACGGCGAGCTGGGCGAGGTCGTGGAGTACGAGTCCTATCCCGAGGCCTTCGCCGACCTGGCCAATGGCCGCCTGGATTACGTGATCGACTCGGCGGTGCCGGTGAACACCCTGGTCGCGTCCAAGCCGGAGATCTTCGCCAAGGGTCAGGCGGTATCCGGGGCGGGCTACGTCTCCTGGCCGATTCCCAAGGATAGCCCGGAGCTGCTCGACTACATGACCGAGTTCCTCGCCCACATGCAGGAAAGCGGCCGCCTCGCCGAGCTGCAGGAAAAATGGTTCGGCGAAAGCTTCTCCGACCTGCCCAGCAAGCCGCTGACCAGCGTCGAGCAATTCCACGAACTGGCCGGGCTCGACGACTGATCGCCCAGTCGCGCCCAGTGTCGATGCGGCGCCGTGGTCCGCGCCCGGCGCCGCCCTTCTTCCTTAGCTCGAGGAACCTGTCATGAACGCCAGTGCCTGGCAAATGTTGCTGGAAGGGGCCTGGACCACCGTCTGGATATCCGCCGTCTCGATTGCCATCGGGGTCGTGGCGGGCCTGGTCATCGCCCTGATCCGCCTCGCGCGCATTCCCATCGTCGACCAACTGCTCGTGCTCTACATCAGCGTGGCCCGCGCCACTCCCCTGGTGACGCTGGCACTGTTCATCTTTCTCAGCGCCCCCGACCTGGGGCTCGACCTCAACCGTAGCGTCGCCGGCATCCTGGCCTTGACGCTCAATACCACGGCCTTCAATGCCGAGATCTGGCGCAGCGCCTTTCGCAACTTCTCCCGCGACCAGCGCGAGGCGGCCATGGCCACGGGCATGACGCCGTGGATCACCTTTCGCCGCATCATGCTGCCGCAGATGGTGATCACCAGCCTCCCCGGGCTGGTCAACGAGATGTCGTTTCTGATCAAGGGCAGCCCCGCCATCGCGGTGATCGGCATCGTCGACCTGACCCGCGTGACCAACCGCATTTCGGCCGTGACCTATGAGCCGCTACCGCCGATTCTCGTCGCCGGCGCGCTCTACATGATGGTGATCGGCTGCCTGGTCTGGCTGCAGCGCATCTTCGAGCGCCGCGCCAACCGGCTGGCCATGTGAGGAGGCGGCAATGAGCAACTGGGACATCCTGTGGGAAGCGCGCGGCGAGTTCTTGATCGGCTTCTGGCGCACGCTGGAGATCTTCGGTCTGTCGATCGTCGGCGCCTTTCTGATCGGCTGCGGCCTGTTGTACCTGCTCGAGGGCAGCCGCAAGCGTCTGACCATGCCGCTGCGCATCGTCATCGATGCCATGCGCATGCTGCCGTTCCTGATCCTCGTCTACCTGCTGTATTACGGCCTGCCGACCTTCGGCATTCGCCTGGATGCCTGGTGGTCGGGCGTCGGGGCGCTGGCGGTGTATCACGGCATGTATTTCGCCGAGATATTCCGCGGCAACCGTCTGACCTTTCCGCCGGGACAGATCGAGGCCGCCAAGGCGCATGGCTTCACCAAGGGCAAGATGTTTTTCCGCCTGATTCTGCCGCAGGTCATCATGCAGACCCGGCCATTGATGGGCAATCAACTGATCTACGCCCTCAAGGACACGGCGTTTCTGGTGATCATCACCGTGCGCGAACTCACGGCGGCGGCCAACAGCCTGTCGAGCACCTATTTCATTCCCACCGAGGCGTTCATCGTCGTCATCGGTTTTTACTGGGCGCTCAGCGTGGCGATGGAAATCATCATCAAACAATGCGGGCGTTTCGGCGCCAAACGGGGGTTCGACAATGTCTGACGCAAACACGTCCGAGACGGCCGCGGTTTCGATCCGCCATCTTTCGAAGAGCTTCGATGACGTCGAGGTGCTGCGCGACGTCGAACTGGAGGTCAAGACCGGCGACGTGGTGACGATCATCGGCTCGTCCGGCTCGGGCAAGTCGACGCTGCTGCGTTGCATCAACTGGCTGGAACAGCCCGACCGGGGCAGCATTCATATCGCCGGGCAGCGCATCGGCGTCAACGACGCCGGCCGGCCGATGCCGGTGCGCGAGCTCGCCAAGGTGCGCGCCAAGACCGGCATGGTATTCCAGGGCTTCAATCTATGGCCGCACCTCAACGTGCTGCACAACGTCACCGAGGCACCGATCCACGTTCAGGGGACGCCCAGACGCGAGGCCGAGGAGCGGGCCATGGCACTGCTCGAGAAGGTCGGCATGGCCCACAAGCGCGATAGCTATCCCAACACGCTCTCGGGCGGCCAGAAGCAGCGCGTGGCCATCGCTCGGGCCTTGGCCATGCAACCGACGGTGATGCTCTTCGACGAGCCCACCTCGGCGCTGGACCCGGAGCTGGTGGGCGAGGTACTGGCAGTGATCAAGGATCTCTCCGCCGAGGGCTACACCATGATCATGGTCACCCACGAAATGGCCTTCGCGCGTGCGGTGTCCGATCAGGTCGTGTTCCTGGAAAAGGGATTGATCATCGAGCGGGCCGACCCGGAGACCTTCTTCACTGCGCCCCGGACCGACCGCGTGCGCCGGTTCCTCGAGAATCACGACACGCCCTCGCCGGCCTGAGCCGGCGAGGGCCACGGGCGCACGGTTCAGCCTTGCTGGGCAGGGTCGGGCACCGTCGGGAAACGCGGCGGATGCGCCTGCATGAAGGCGTGGCAGGCGCGCAGCACGCGGATATCGTCGAACTTGCCCCCGGCAAGCTGGAAACCCACCGGCATGCCCGCGTCGGTGAAGCCGCACGGCACGGAGGCGGCGGGTTGCTGGCTGAGGTTGAAGGGATACGAGAACGGCGCCCATTCCTCCCAGTCCTGCATGCCGCTGCCCGGCGGTACTTCGTGATTGGCCTCGAACGGCGACACCGCCACCGAGGGCGTCATCAACAGATGATACTTCTGATTGAAGTGTTCGAGCCGCTGGGTCAGACGAGCACGTGCCTCGAGAGCGCGGAAGAAATCCAGTGCACTCCAGCGCTCGGCGATACGCGCATTGGCCACCAGCCCGGGGTCGAGCAGGGTGCGCTCGTGCTCGGTGGATCGCGACCACACCTCCAGCGAGGCGGTGAACCACAGTTGCTGGAAGATCGCGATCGGCGACTCGAAACCGGGATGGATTTCCTCGACCTCGGCCCCCAGAGCCTGGAGCTTCTCGGCCGCCTCGCGCACGCGGGCGGCGATCTGCGGTTCGACCTGGGCGTAGCCGAGATCCGGCGAGTAGGCGATGCGCAGGCCGCGCAGGTCGCAATCCAGGTCCACGCCCCAGTCGTCGGGCTGACCGCGCGTGGCGTACGGGTCGCGGTAATCGTAACGGCCGATCACGTTGAGCATGCGCGCAGCGTCCGGCACGTTGCGCGTCAACGGACCGATATGCGAGAGCGAGGGTTCCGTGGCGGGCGGCCATTGCGGCGTCCAGCCGAAGGTCGGCTTGAAACCGAACACGCCGGTGAAGGCGGCGGGAATGCGGATCGAACCACCCGAATCGCCGCCCTGGTGCAAAACGCCCATGTTGAGAGCGGCGGCAGCGGCCGCGCCGCCGGAGGAACCGCCCGGCGTCAGCCGCGTGTCCCATGGATTGTAGGTGGCACCGAACACGCGGTTGTCGGTGACGGCTTTCCAGCCGAACTCGGGGGTATTGGTCTTGCCCAGAAAGATGGCGCCCGCCTCGCGCAGCATGCGCGCCGGCGGTGCGTCATGCTCGCAGGGCGTCTCTTTGGACGTCAGCGATCCATCGCGGGCCGGCATGCCGGCCACTTCGGTCAAATCCTTCATCGACACCGGCATCCCGTCGATGGGGCTCAGCGGCTTGCCCTGTCCCCAGCGACGCGCCGACGCCTTGGCGGCTTGCTCGGCGCCTTCGTGGTCCACGTGGACATAGGCGTTGACGGCATCATTGAAGCGTTCGATACGCGATAGGGCGGCCCGCGTTGCTTCCAGCGGCGAAGCCTCCCCCGATTCGAACAACGCGGTCAACTGCCCGGCATCCATCATGCCCAGATCCGTCTCTTGCATGACACCCTCACATCCCTGTTTGGTGAATGGCACGCGATTGCGTGTCAGAGGCCTAGGCTAGACGCGTCACCCCTGCAAGGCAACGCGAGTGGAGCAGCGCGCACGATGGCCGATGCCCGTACCAACGCTTATCATCGCTGCCAACGATGCCGTCAGCCTGGGAAGCCCAATGCCCGACACGCCGTTCTATCTCCAGTTGTGCGACCGCCTGGTGGCGCTGATCGAGTCGGGGGAGCTGGGCCCCGCCAGCCGCCTGCCCGCCGAGCGCCTGCTGGCGGAGCGCTTCGCCACGACGCGGGTCACGCTGCGCCAGGCGTTGTCGCAGCTGGAAAGCGAGGGACGCATCCATCGCCGCAACCGACGCGGCTGGTTCGTCTCGCCGCCCCGCGTGGACTACGCCCCCGACCGCGACCAGAGTTTCACCCAGTACGTCACGGCACAAGGCCGGCGCCCGTTCACCCAGGTGCTGAGCGTGTGCCATCGCCCGGCACCGCCCACGGTGGCGCAGGCGCTCGCGATTCCTCCGGAACACACGGTGCTGCAAGTCCAGCGGCGGCGTTATATCGACGACCGGGCGGTTCTGCTGGAGCGCATCTGGCTACGGGACGATCTGCTGCCGGGGCTGAGTGAAGTCGATTTCACGGCGTCGCTCTGGCAACGCCTGCACGATGACTACGGCATCGACCAGTTGCGCAAGTCGCTGCGACTCTATCCTACCGCGCTGACCGGCACCGAGGCCGAGACGCTCGGCGTGCATAGCGGTTGCGCGGGGCTTTGCGTGACGCGGACCACCTATGACCGTGACGGCCGCGCGCTCGAATACGACGAGGACCACTGGCTGCACGACGCCATCTGCATTCGTGCCGATGTCGACATGACGTAGCGTCCTCGGCGGCCGCCCATCAGCGACCCGACGCCACCACCACGCAGTCGATTCCCTCGCGTGCCAGCTGCTGACAGGAACGGCGCGCCTGGCTTTCCTCGAGATCCACCAGCTGTGCCCGGAAGATGCTGCGCGCTCCCTGGGTCGAAGACACCGCGACGCGGCCACCCAGATCGAGGAAGTCGGCAGCCTGGTCGGCTTGGTGACGCGCTCGCATGCGGTCGCTGAAGGCGCCCACCTGCACCGCCCAGGCACCGCCGGTCGAACGTTCCGCGGTCGGCGTCGGGCGGGCGTCGCCCTGTTCGCTCTGCGCCTGGGCGATCAGCTCGCGGATGGGATCGTCGCGCGTCGGCGCCGGCGAGGCCGGGGACTGCAAGCGCTCGCCGTAGATATCGGCCTGGGCGACCCAGTCGCCCTGGGCGAGCGATGCGACACGCGCGAAGCCGCTATCGAGCAGTTCACGCATGTGGGCATCGCGCGATTGCGCCGTGAAGCCGCCCATCACCACCGAGAGGATGCGGCGCCCATCGTGAACGGCAGAGGTCGCCACGTTGAAGCCCGAGGCGCGAATGTAACCGGTCTTGAGGCCATCGGCCCCCGCATAGCTATCCAGCAGCCGGTTGTGCCCCTGGTAGCGCTTGCCCTGCCAGGTGAACTGGGTCTTGCCGAAATACGGGTAATAGCCGGGGAAATCCTGCATCAGCCGCAGCGCGAGAATGGCCATATCCCGCGCCGTCGTGACCTGGCCCGCGTCGGGCAGGCCCGAGGCATTGCGAAAGGTCGTGTCCATCATGCCCAGAGCACGCGCCTTGTCGGTCATCTGGCCGGCGAAGACCGACTCGCTGCCGGCCAGCCCTTCGGCCACCACCGCCGCCACGTCATTGGCTGACTTGACGATGAGGATGTTGATGGCGTCCTCCACCTTCACCGTCTCGCCGGGCGTCACGCCCATCTTGGAGGGCGGCTTCGCCGCGGCGTACTGCGACACCGGCAAGCGGCTCTCCAGGCTGAGCGTATCGTCCTCGATCGCCTCGAAGAGCAGATACAGCGTCATCATCTTGGTCAACGAGGCCGGGTAGCGAGGCGCATCGGCGTTGTCGGCATGCAGGACGGCGCCGTTCTCGGTATCGATGACGATGGACGCGTAGCGCGGGTTGGGGGCCGCTTCGGCCACGGACAGCGTGCACAACGCGATGGCGAAAACGACCAACAGGATCAGGGCGGGCAAAAGCCGCGCACGCTGGGAATGCAGGGACGTCATGTTGTATGTCCTTCAAAGAGGGCCCGCCACGGGCCCATCCGCCAGATTTGCCGCGACATTTGTTATGGCGACGCCACAAAGTGCAATGACATAGGGATTATGGGCGAGAGGCCGTCTCTGTACAGCCCCCAGGGCGCATTTTGGCCACTATTCGTGACATTTCGCAATTCAATGTCGCCCGATGGTGAAGACAGCGCGTCTCAGGGCGGCGCCTGGACGACGTGTCCGGCAATCTGGTATATACCAGAAGGCACCACATGCCGGATCCACCGGAGTCTTTGTCCTGAGCCCTTTCGCCCTTGCCCTGATCGTCGTTTCCGCTGCCCTGCATGCCGGCTGGAACCTGCTCGGCAAGCGTGGCGTCCCCTCGTTGGCCTTCTTTGCCCGTGCCATGGCGGCCGGCAGCGTGCTGTACGCCCCCCTCTTGTTGTGGGGCCCCGCACCGATGCAGCTGCCCTGGTCCTTCTGGGGCTGGCTCGTCGCCACCGGCGCCTGCCAGGCGCTTTACATGGGCGGGCTGGCCTGGGCATACGCCCGGGGCGACGTCAGTCTGCTCTACCCCATGGCGCGGGCGTTGCCGGTGCTGTGGGTCCCTGCCGTCGCGCTGCTGGTCTTGCCGACTCCAGCCCTCGATCTCGACGACGGCCTCGGCATGGGCCTGATCGCCATCAGCGCCCTGATCATGCCCCTGACTCACTGGCGTGCCTTCCGCCTCGAGAGCTACCTCACCCCCGCGCTGGGTTTCGTCCTGCTCGCCGCCGCCGGCACCACCGGCTACTCGCTGATCGACAAGCGCGCCCTGGGTCTGATGACCGCCAGTGGCTATACCCCGCTACAAGCCGGGTTGCACTACATGGTGCTGCAGGCCATGACGACCTGGCTGTGGATGTGGCCGTTGGTGCGGGCGTTGCCCAGCGAACGTCTCGCGGCACGACGACTGCGTTACACGTCCGCCGCGCATCGCGCCTGGCTGGCGGGCGCCATGATCCTCGGTACCTACGGCCTGGTGCTGATCGCCATGTCCTCCAGCGCGGACGTCAGCCACGTCGTCGCCCTGCGCCAACTCTCGATTCCCCTCGGCGTTCTCGCCGCCGTCTACTGGTTCAAGGAGCGTCTGCCGCCCCTGCGCCTCGGCGCCATCGCCATCATGCTGACCGGCCTGGCGCTCGTGGCATGGTGAAGCAGCTCAGGACGCCGCCATAGTGCCCAGCAGACTCGCTTGTCGAGCCTTCAGGGAGTCGGAGAGATAAGCGAACAATGCTTGCACCCTGGCGGTGTTCCGCAAATCGGGATGTGTCAGCAACCAGAGCTCCGTCTGCAGCTCGGGCAGCGGCTCACTGGCCCGGACCAGATCATCCGCCATATCGGCGAGATAACACGGCAGTACACCACGCCCCATGCCACTTCTCACGCCCGCGAGCATTCCCAGCATGCTGTCGACATGATACCGGCATTGAGCATCAACCCCCTGGCGTGCCATCCACCTTTCCAGTACGGGATATCCCAGATGCGGGTCGGGCCCGACCCAGCCGCTCGTCTCTCGATGGCACCGGCTGACATAGACAGCTTGCGCAATCTGCCCCACCTGGCGACCGATGAGCGTCTCGGGCGGCGCCGAGGTCGGGCGAATCGCGACATCCGCATCACGCCGGGACAAATCATAGGTACGGTTGGAGACCTCGACCTCCAGGACGATGTGTGGATAGGTGCGCTGGAAGCCAGCCAGCTCATCGCTCAACATTCCCATGAGCAAGGTGTCCGTGGTGGTCACCCGCAGCGTCCCCGACAGCCTGGCATCACGTCCCATGAGACGACGTTCGACGGCCTCGATGTCCAGTGCGACACGCGCCGCTGTCGTCGCAAGGTCGTCACCGGCGAGTGTCGGCACGTACCCGGTACGATGGCGCTCGAAGAGCCGAACCCCCAATCGGGACTCTAGCGCCCCCAGCCGGCGAAACACCGTGGCATGGCTAATCCCGAGCGTCCTTCCCGCACCAGCGAGAGAACCACTGTCGGCGATCGCCTGCACTATTTTCAGGTCCTCCCAAGGCACACCCTTTTCATTCATGCAAAGTCCACTTTCATTCGTGGGGAATTTTATTTCTTCCATGCAAAGACTAGCGTAACGATGCCGTTGTCGTTAGAGGACCTAACCATGAACATCCTGATCGTGCACTGTCATCCCGAGCCACGTTCCTTCAATGCCGCACTGTCCGACATTGCCATGACGTCCCTGACTCGAGAGGGGCATGAAGTGCATGTTTCCGACTTGTACGCCGAGGGCTTCGACCCTGTCGAACGAGCCTCTCACTTCGAAAGTCGCGCGGATCCCGAGTATTTTTCGGCGCTCACCGAACAGCGCCATCATGTGCAGTCGGGGACTCTTCCCTGCGACGTCCAGCGGGAAATCGACCGGCTGCAACACGCCGACCTCGTCATCTTGCAATTCCCGCTCTGGTGGCATGCACAACCCGCCATGCTCAAGGGATGGTTCGATCGTGTGTTCGTCTACGGGGGGCTTTATTCGGGGACACGTCGCTACGACCGTGGACCATTACAGGGAAAACGCGCCATGTGCTCGGTCACGACAGGGGCACCGGAGCCCACCTTTTCCCCCACGGGGCGTAGTGGCGATATCGTATCGCTCATGTGGCCACTCCATTGCTCCCTCTACTATGTCGGGTTCGATGTCCTCCCTCCGCAGATCACTTATGGGGTGCAAGGTGGCGGGCTGAGCTACCAGGAAGACGCCGCTTTTCAGTGCCACCTGGAAGACGCCAAGCAGCAGTGGAGCCAGCGCCTGCGCCACTGGCAGACGGATCGACCGATTCCTTTCACGGGATGGCAAGACTGGAACGCGCAAGGCGAGACTCTTCCAGAGCACCCGTTGCGCTGGCGGATCTAGTCACAACACACAACGGCAGCATGCAAATAGCGCTTGAGCCGACCCGGGCACGGCACCTACCTTGTGGGGTGCCGGCACAGAGAGGTGCCGCGTTCCTTCAACGATCAGGAGATGACGAAATGGAAATCATCATCGAAAACGCCGGTATGGAAGCCGACGAGTTTCACGCGATGGCCGGTGGCGAAACCGGCGAGGCCTTGCGCAAGACGGCCAAGAACTATCTTGGCAGCCAGAACGTCACCGAGCATCAGCTCGAGGAGCTGCGCATGGCAGGCGGTGAGGATTACGAGGCGCTGCGCCGCGACATGACTCGTCATGCACTGAGCGTGGTCAATGTGCCCCAGGACGCCGCGATCTCCCTGGATATCGCCTTCAAGGGCGGCGCCAAGGCGTGACCCGCAAGCCCACGCCCAGGTAATGCAGCGGCATGGGAGCACGCGCTCCCATGCCGGGTGGACTTGCGCTATCATGATTTTTCCCTGCCCCGCCAATTCCCGCTTGCTGTCATCCGCGACGGCACCGTCTGTCGCGAGGAGTGTGCATGACGTCATCCCATGAGCCCGTCGATACGCTACCGGTGCCCGCCACCGCCAGTGTCGCGCCCGAGGATGTGGCCGCGTACGAAGAAACGTTCCGCGAACCGCGCTTCTGGCACAAGATCACCCGCTATGGGCGTCGCGCCGGCCGCGAAGTCACGCGCCGCGCGCTGCAGTTGTACTTCGTCATGCAGCGTCCCGACGTACCGTTGTGGGCCAAATCCACGATTCTCGGTGCGCTGGGCTATTTCATCTCGCCTTTGGACGCCATTCCCGACCTGATCCCCGCCGGCGGTTACGTGGATGACGCCAGCGTGCTCGGCGCCGCCTTGATCGCGGTGTCGGTGTACATCGACGACGACGTCAAGGCCCGCGCCGAGCAGGCCATGCCCAAGTGGCTGTGACGCGTGGCGGCGGGATGACAGACGGCCCTTGGCCGTCTGCTCCCATGGTGACGCGACTAGAAGTAATAGCCGATATTGAGGTTGGTGCGTAGCTCCCATTCGCCACTGCCCTCCGCATCCGCCGAGGCCAGCCCGACACCGCCGGGCATGCCGCCCATCATGTTCATGTTCTTGCCCCAGGTGACATCCAGCCACCCCATCACCGGCAAGGCGAAGAACTGTACACCGACGGTTTCCATCTGCGAGTCGTCCCAACCACTGCGGTCTTTCACCAGCCGACTGTAGTCGTTGTAGAAACGCAGCTTCTTGACCGGGCCGAGGCGCGGCGTCGGCAAGTCGTAGGCAATGTTGAGCACCCCCACGGTCCCTTTCGCGGCCACGCGGTAACTCGGTGTCCCCGGGCCGGCAAAGAGCACGCTGTCGTCGCTCACGCCCTCGGGATTCTCGGGGTCGAAGACATAACGAATGCCCTGGAGCTGCACCTGCCAAGGACCGAAGGTCGTCAAGGCGTGCAGTTCCGTGCCCCAGTAGCTGCCGTTACGGTCCGTCGTGTCGTTGTGCAACTGTCCGACGTATGCCGAGGCCCCCAGTCGACTTTCCCATCCGTCGCCCTGGAAGGTCCGCACCAGGCGGCCACTCAGTTGATTCTGCTTCTCGTTGGCTTGCCCGCTGTTGGTGGGAGCAAGGAAGGCGTCGTCGACGTCATCGGCGGATGCCATGTTAGGCGCATAACGCGTATCCAGCGACAGCGGGTTCTTGAAGAAGCCGACCTGCGCCTCCCACTCGGGACCTTCGTAGACGTATTTGGCCCCCAGCGCGGTGTTGTGACCCATCCCCAGGTAGAAGGGGATGTTGAAGGTCCAGCCGAATTGCGGATACGGCATGATACCGAACGGCTCGAACGTGGCCCCCATTTCCAGGCGCGAGCGGGAAGAAAAGCGGTAGCCGAAGAAGCCGTGCTCCAGGACACGGACGTCGTTGTCCTTGAACCAATAAGAAAGATCCAGGAAGAGGTCGTCCTTTTCCGCTTCCAGGTCGAGGTAGAAGGCATCGAAATCGATATCGCCACCGCCTTGCTGCTTGTCGCTCGACGACCAGTCCTCGTAGCGATGATTGAAGCGCAGCGCTCCACCCAATTCCAGGGCATCGGCCCAGCTCTGGGCCGTTTGCGGTGTCGTGGGAGCGTCTTCCCTGACGGGAGGCGTCGCCTCGTCGGCAGGCGCCGCGTGGGCGATCGATGCGGCGCCGAATAGCGAGAGAGTCCAGCATGCGAGAATGGGTGTCGATGTCATGGCAACGGGGTTCATTGTGATTGTTTCCCTACTATTGAGATATAACCCCCCACCCCGTAACGCGACGCAATAAGGTACCCGGTGTCGAGGCACGAGGCTCGACACGCATGAGCGTCGGTAGAGGGCGGGACGGTGATGGCTGACTCGGCGTCAGCCTTCAGCGAAGCAGTGGTCGTTCGGATTCAGGACTCGAGGGTCGTCGGCACCTCCTCGCATCGCGATGAAGAAAAAGGACCGGCCGTCATCCCGCACGGCCGGCGCGATGAAAGCCTCAGTACAATTTCTTTTGCGGCGGGCCGGCGAACACCAGTTCCCCGAAGGACGCCATGTCGACTTCCACAAGCGCTGGTCCTGCGTGTGCGACCGCATCCTGCAGCACTCGCGCTGCCTCGTCCGCGCTCGACAGGTGCCAATGCGGCAGGCCCATGGCGTCCGCCAGCCTGGTGAACGACGGCGTCAAAAGCTCGTTGTAATACTGGCGATCGGAGAAGTGGTTGCGCTGGATGCCTCGCATCACGCCATAACCACCGTCGTTCATGACGATCAACGTCATGTCGAGGTTTTCCTGGACCATCGTGGCCAGTTCGCCGACGCCCAGCATCAAGCCCCCGTCACCGACCAGGCCCACCACCTTGCAGGTGGGCTTGGCCACCGCACTGCCGATGGCCATGGACAAGCCCATGCCGATGGCGCCCGCCAGTGAATGCACGTTGGTGTTGGGTGTCTCGATGGGAAACAGGCGACTGCCCCAGGTACTGCCCGACATGGTGATATCGCGCACCAGGATGCCATCGCCCGGGAGCGCGCGCCGCAAGGCATCGCAGAGTTCGGCATACGGCCCCATTTGCTGGCGCAGCGCACGCTCGGCCGCCGCGACCGCCCTGGCCACTTCGGTGTCGTAGTCGTCGTCGCCCAGCCGGGTCGCCTCGAAATGCTCGGCCAGTGCCTCCAGCACCTCGGTGCAATCCCCCTCGAGGAACTCGTCGACAAGGTAGGTGCGGTGGCAGGCCGCCGGGTCGATATCGATCTGCACCAGCGGGCGCGGCAGCGGCAAGGTGAAGGTCTTGGTCTCATTGCTGCGCAGCTTGGAACCGGCCACGATCAGCAGGTCGGACTGCGCGAGGAGCTCCTCGACGGCGGCGGCGTTGTGAAAGGCCCGCAGACTGCGGGGGTGGCTATCGGCCAGGATGCCGCGCCCGTGGGTGCTGGAGATCACAGGAAGGCCCGCATCGGCCAGACGACGTACGGCATCGCCGGCTTGCAAGGCGCCGCCTCCGACCCAGAGCATGGGGCGACGCGCCTGCTTCAGGCGCTCGACGAGCGACGCGAAACCGCCCTCGTCGAAGGTGGGGGCCGCGGCTCGCGCGACCGCATAGCCGAGCGTCTGGCTCTCGATGGTGGCGCCCTGCAGATCGATGGGAATCTCGACGCTGACGGGCCCCATCGGCGGGGTCATCGCGTCGCGCATGGCACGCCGCAGAACCGGCACGACCTGCTCGGCCGTATGGGCGCTGTAGGCGCGCTTCGAGCATGCACGGAGAAAGCCGATCTGGTCCTGGGTTTCGTGGATGAAGCCCGACTCGCGCCCCAGGTAATCGCGCTCGACCTGCCCCGTGATATGCAGCAGTGGCGCACCGGCGTTCAGCGCCTCCAGCAGGGCACCCACGGCATTCCCGGCCCCCGCGCCCGTGCTGGTCAGGGCCACTCCCAACCCACGTTGACGGCCATGGGCATCCGCCATGGTGACCGCGCCGGCCTCCCCACGCGCCGGGACGAAACGCAGCGCCTCATGGCGACCGATGGCATCGGCGATGGGCAGGTTATGGATGGAAATCACGCCGTAAACAGCGCTGACGCCCTGTTGTATCAGGGTCTCGACGATGGCGTCGCCGACAGTGTTGGGTGTGCTCATAGGTACCTTCGCTCGGGACACCGGGCCCCGCTCTCGTTATCGGACGTCATGTTTCGCTGACTCAGTCGCACCAAGGATTGGGCGTCTGACCGAGTCCCAGGTAAAAGCTCTTCTGCTGCATATAGGCGTGAATGCCCTGGCGCCCCTTTTCGCGCCCCAGCCCGCTCTCCTTGAAGCCGCCGAACGGCGTCGAGATCGAGAACGTCTTGTAGGTGTTGACCCAGACCGTGCCGGCCTCCAGACGAGCGCCCAGGCGTAGGGCATCGCGGTAGTCACGGGTCCAGATGCCCGCCGCGAGGCCATATACGCTGTCGTTGGCTTGCGCGACGAGGTCGTCCTCGTCGTCGAAGGGCGCTGCGACCAGCACGGGCCCGAAGATCTCCTCGCGGCACACCCGCGACGTCGGCGCCAGCCCCTCGATGATGGTGGGCAAGTAGTAACTGCCCGCGGCCAGTGACGGGTCTGTCGGCACCTGACCGCCAATTCGCACGTGTCCGCCGTCCTGGCGTGCCTGATCGACATAGGCCGCCACGGAGTCGCGATGTCGGATATTGATGAGCGGCCCCAGGTGCGTGCCCGGCGTTTCGGGATGGCCCACGCGCAGGCCCCGGGTGATTTCCTCGAGGCGTTCCATGAACGCCGTATAGCAGTCGGCGTGTACATAAAGGCGCGATCCCGCTATACATGCCTGACCCGCCGAGCTGAAAATGCCGTA
Organism: Chromohalobacter israelensis DSM 3043; assembly: GCF_000055785.1. GTDB lineage: Bacteria > Pseudomonadota > Gammaproteobacteria > Pseudomonadales > Halomonadaceae > Chromohalobacter > Chromohalobacter israelensis. The sequence continues at coordinate 163,647 of NC_007963.1, read as the reverse complement.
AGCCACCCCCTTGGCGGCTTGTTCCATATCCGCATCCGGCAACACGATGGTCGGTGACTTGCCGCCCAACTCCAGCGACGTGGAAATCAGCTTGTCGGCGGCGACATGCGCGAGGTGACGGCCCGTCTCGGTTCCCCCCGTGAAGGAGATTCGCCGCACGCCTGGATGCCGTGCCAACGCCTCACCGATCACCCTTCCCTTGCCGGGCAACACGCTCAGCAAGCCTTTCGGCAAGCCAGCCTCCTCGAACAGCGCAGCCAGCTCGAGCGCCATCAGCGGAGTGGCTTCGGCGGGCTTCAAGATCACCGCATTGCCGCCCGCCAGCGCCGGTGCGACCTTTTGCATTTCGCTGGCAATGGGGGAGTTCCAGGGGGTGATGGCCGCGATGACTCCCAGGGGCTCGTAGTGGCTGAAGGTCATGACATCCGCACTGCGCGGCGTGGGCAGCTCGCCTTCCAGCGTTTCGCAGGCCGCCGCGAAATAGCGCGCCGTTCCCGCAGCGCTCATCACCAGACCCCGTGCCTCGGCCAGCGGCTTGCCGTTGTCCCGCGTTTGCAAGGCCGCCAGCGCTTCACACCGCGCTTCGATCAGGCGACTGACCCGGTACAGAACGTCGGCCCGTCGATGCGGCGGCAGGTCACGCCAGGCAGGCTCGCGCCAGGCCCGATCCGCCGCCGCGACGGCATCGTCGACATCCTCGAGACTGGCGGCGTTGAGCTCGGCGTTGATACTGCCATCGGCGGGAAACGTGGAGATCAGCGGCTCGCCACGCCCCTCGCGCCACTCGCCGGCGATGAAAATCTTGTGCATGGTCATGTTAGGCGCCTCCTCGCGCATGACTGTTCAAACGACGACCGGCTCCAGCACCTGACGACAGGCGCGGACGACCGAGAGAGCGGCCAAGGTCGAGGTCTTGGGGTTGCTCGCCAACGGGTAGCCGCTGAGTTCGATCTCGAACTCGCCAAAGTGGCCACGGGCGTGAATACGGTGGGTGTTGCGTGTGGTGTCGGGGTCCACGGTCAACCGCACGGTGGTGTTCTCCATGCCGAGCCCCGCCAGCGCTACGGTGGCGGCGACGTTGGCATTGGCGGGAAACCGCCGGGCCGCGTCACCGGCGCTGCCCTCGAAGAAGACCGTCGGCTGCGTCACGGCATCGAGATCGACCAGTTCCTCGGCGTGACTTCCGCGCCAGCTGGCGGGCGCCTTGCGCGCTTCATAGGTCACGCTCTCGAGCCCGCCCTCGCGGGCGGCCGCCAGGCCGTCCATGCCGGCGACCGCGCCGGCCAGCACGTGCAGCTTGCCACCGCTCCGACGAGCCGCGTCGTGCAGGCGACCATACAAGGCGTCATCGGCCAGGGCGCCCACGGACACCACCGCCAGCGACCAGCCTCGCGCCAGCACCGCGCCACCGTGCTCGGCCAGGCCCGCCTGTCCGGCACACTCGACGACCAGATCCGGACGTTCCCGACAGGTGTCGACCGAGGTCATCACCTCGACGTCCTGGCCCAGCCGCGCGACCGTCTCGGCCACGCTCAACTCGGGTACCACGACCCAACGCAGCGCCAGTCCCGAGGGCAGCAGCTCGTGCACGGCACGCCCCATGGCGCCGTATCCAATCATCATCACTGTCTTGGCTGTCATCGGTCCGTCCTGGCTCAGAGGTGGCGATTGAAACCACCGGAGACATCGAGCGCCGCGCCGGTGGTGAAGGAAGCCAGTGGCGAGGCCAGAAAGACCAGGGCACGGGCGGGTTCCTCGGGACGGCCGAGGCGCTTCATGGGAATGCCGCGTTTGGTGGCGATGCCCGCGACCCACTCCTGCCAGGACTGCGAGCGGTCCTCGCGCTGCTCGAAACGGCGCCGCCACTGTCCCGACTCGACCATGCCCAGCAAGATCGAATTGACCCGGATGCCCTCCGCGATCAACTCGTGCGCCAGGGAGTGAGTGAGATTGAGCAAGGCCGCACGGGCCGCCGAGGTCGCGATCATGTGCGGCTCCGGCTGCAATGCCAGCAAGGAATTGACGCAGGTCAGCGAGCCGATGTCGGAGTCGCGCAGGGCACCGCGAAATGCGGCCAGGGGGTTGAGCACACCGCGCAGCTTGAGGTTGGTCTCGTCCAGCCAGGCGGTATCCGGTGTTTCGTCGAGATGTGCCACGTAGCCTTGTCCGGCATTGGCGATCAGCATGTCGATACCGCCGAACCGCGCCTCGACTTGAGCAGCGAACTCCCTGCATGCCTCGGCATCGAGCACGTCGCAGGGGGCGGTGAATATCTCGCCCTCGGGATGGGCCTCGGCGAGCCTGTCGCGCGCGGCTTCCAGACGGCTCGCATCACGGCCGCAAAACGCCACGCTGGCGCCCGATTCGAGCAGCAGGCGCACGGTTTCGAGTCCGATTCCCGAGGAGCCACCGGTGACCACGGCCACACGTCGTTCGATCTGAAAACTCATAAGTCGCTTTTCTCCTGGCTCGGCGACAGCGTCGCCATGAAATCCGCAACGGCGGCGGCGAAAGCAGCGGGAGCGTCGATATAACTGATGTGCCCGGCACACGGGATGTCGCGATACGCGACCCCGAGACGCTCCGCCAGGGCACGCGCACCGCTCGGCGGCGTGATGCGGTCCTCGTCGCCGCATAGCACCCGAGTGGGCACGGACGTGCCGCTCGCATGGTCCTCCAGCGAGTCGTTGGCCAGCATCCAGCTGGCCTGGGCGAATCCCGACACCTCGAGGCGGTGCATGCCGGCCTGGACACGCGCGATATCTTCCACGCGAGCGTTCTCGCGCAACAGCCTGGGCGCTCGCGCCGCTGCGTAGGCCGCGTGCCCTTGCGCGGCGAGTTGCGTCCAACGACTCCGGTAAACGGCATCGCGCTTGTCGGGATCGGCATGGCGATAGCCCTGGGCAGGGTCGGCCAGCAGCAGCCCCGAGACCCGGTCAGGGAAGTCACGGGCATAGGCACTCGCGATCAACGCACCCAGTGAGTGGCCGATCAGCACCACGCGCTCGAGTGCCAGCGCTTCCAGCCATGCCGCCAGCCGCAAGGCATAGTCCCGTGCCGTGGGATGGGGCTCGGCCAGCGCCGAGCTCTCGCCGTAGCCCGGCGCGTCCCAGGCCAGCCAGCGGACTCCCGTCGCCTGATGCATCAGCGGTGCCCAGGAACGGGCTCCGGAACTGATGCCATGCAACAGCACGACGGGGATGCCACTGCCCATGTCGCAAAACGCCTGACGTCCGGACGCAAGCGACACCTCGCGACACTGGACTTCCGCCGCCTCGAGGGCGTCGTCCGGCACGTTCATGATTGCCGCTTGATCTTGGATAGCGGATGGTCGTCCGGATACGTCGGAATCTGCGGTTTGGGTGTGCCCAGCATGACGCACATGAGTGCCTCTTCCTCGCTTTCGTTGAGCAGGCCCCGATAAATGCCAGGCGGAACAGACACGACATCGCGCTCGTGGAGCACGGTCTCGGTGTAGTTGTCGCCTTCCTTGAGATACAGGCGAATACGGCCCTTGAGCACGAAAAAGACTTCTTCGACATCATCATGGACATGCAAGGGGCCTTCGCATTGGGAAGGCAGCACCATGGTCGAAAAGGTGAAATGCTCGGCCGGAATCGTGTTCGAATCGTCTGCGACACCCGTCGCACCAGTACCGATATATCGCATCTGGGCGCGCCGATACTTGGGATCGAAATCGGCCTGGAACTTGAGCGCATTCCAGTCGTATTTACGCCCCGCGAAACGCGCCACACGCGATTCGATCCAGTCGCTGAACGACATGTCTTCCGGGCGCTTCCAGGTCGCAATAGATTGAGTCATTGGATGGTTCCTCTTTATAGGCTCAGGGGTAAGCGCCGCGCAGAGACGGCGCGATCCTGGCGGTTCAGTAACGCCGCACCAGGGGCAACAGCACAGCACCGCCGGCAAAGGCCAACACCGCCATGAACAAGAGTCCGGCCGTCATATTGCCGGTCGAGGCAATCAGGGCGCCGATGATGACCGGCGTCAAAGCACCGGAAAAATTGCCGAATCCATTGAGAATGCCGCCGGCCGTGGCACTGACCTTGGCAGGTGTCGCCTTGGCCAGCAGGGCGAAGATGTTGGGGGCGCCCACGCCCCAGCACATGGCGCTGAACGACATGGCGGAGATCATGGCGATATTCGAGGCGTCGATGGACAGCACGAGCAGCAGGCCGAGACCGGCGCCGAACAACGAGAACGCACACATCAACGCCCGCTTGTCGAACCGATCGGAGACGAACGCTCCCACGACCTCGCCGACCAGCATCGCGATGAACGGAAGGGAGGAAAAAATGCCCGCCGAATCGAGGTCGATGCCCTTGTCCTCGACCAGGTAGGTCGGCAGCCAGCTATTGAGTCCCCAGAGATAGGCCAGGAACGCGATATTGAAGACACAGATCGCCCAGAAGGAGAGATTTCCGAACAATTCCCGAGTCGACTGGCGATGGCTGGACAGGGGCACATGCTTGTCGCCGCGCGCCTTTTGCAAGGGCGATTTCGTCGATACATCGACCTTGCGAAACACCCATACCACCAGCATGAGAAGAGGAATCGTCAGCAAGGCCATGGCGAAGAAGGTCGCCCGCCATCCAAAGTTATCCAGAATATAGATCGTGAAGGGGAATCCGATCGACGCACCGATGGGTGTGCCTAAAAGCCAGAGCATGGTGGCACGCGCCTGTTCGCGGGGTGCGAAGGTACGCTTGACGATGGTATAGGCGATGGCGAACATCGGCCCCTCGGCAATGCCCAGCACGATGCGCAACGTCAACATCTGAGCGTAGGATTCCGCGAACCCCATGATCGTCATGATGACGGCCGTCAACACCAGCATGGCGTAGAGACATTTCTTGGGGCTGATGATGTCGCTCAAGAACCCAAGGAACATCGAAGAGAAGCCGTAGGACAGGAGAAACCCCGTCATCAAGAATCCCAGCTTGGTGGTTTCGCCTTCTACACCCAATGCGCCTTGGAAGGCAGGGCTGGAAAGCAGTACCGCGATGCTGATCTTGTCGAAAAAGGAAAGAATGACGCAGCAAAGCAAGGCAAAAGGAATCGCCCAGCGTTTGATGCCTGCGTGTTGTACGTCGTCAGGTGTCTCGGCTGCCGGTGCCGATGATTGGGAAGATGCAGTCGTTGTCGTCATGGGACATTACCATTGTCATTGTTATGGAGGTTTGACGTCGGTTATTCGCTACCGAAGCCGCATGAGGTTGCTGGTGGGATCACCCAGCATGTCGGGATCGAGCACGCGTCTTGCCGCAAGCCAACGCTTGGCCAGCTTGATATGCCGAGGTTGATCGAAGGTCACGGCCTGGCATAAGCGATCGGCGGCATCCAGATAGAAGAAGCTCGTGCCCAGAGGCTCCTGACGCACGACGCAGCGCGTGTCGGGGCAAGGCGTCCCCAGGATCTGAATGTTGGTGCCGTATTGGTCGGACCAGAGCCAGGCGGGATCGTCGTATGCCGCCGCCTTGCCCAGCAGACCGCGCGCCGCCGCTATCGCCTGGTTCTGGGCATACCCCCAGGACTGCAGGCACTGCCCCAGCACGGGATGCTGGGTCACGTCACCGGCGGCGAAGATATCCGCCACCGAGGTCGCGCCGGCCTGGTCGACGACAATGCCTTGCTGCGTCGCGACACCGGCCTCGCGGGCCAGCTCGAGACCGAAATCGACTCCCGTCCCGACTACCGCCAGGTCGGCTTGCGTGTCATGCACGTCACTCGTGATGCGTACGCCACTGGCCAGGGGCGTGATCGCCACATCGCCGCAATTCAGCCGCAGCGCCACGTTTTCCCGGAGATGCAACGCGGCCAAGGCCTCGGATACCTCCGGTCCGACGCTCCGGGCGCAGAGCGCCGCTTGCCGTTCGAAGACCTCGACCTCGAGCCCCAGCCGGCGCGCGGTGGCCGCCACCTCGAGGCCGATCCAGCCACCACCGACGACCGCCAGCCGTCGGGCATCGGCCAGGCGCCGCTTGAGTCGCTGAGCATCGTCCCAGGAGCGCAGGGTGAGGACGTCGTCGTGCTCGGCCCAGCGTGGATCAGGCAGGCGAGGCGTGGCTCCCGTCGCGATCAAGAGCCGGTCGTAGGCGAGCCGTTCGCCATCGTCGAGGGTGACCGTATGGGCGTGACTATCGATGTGCGTTGCCCGCTTCGGGCGTCGCCAGTCGATCGACCAGCCGGCCACGTCATCTTCCGGAAAAAGGCGGGGCAAGGAGGCATCACCGGAGAGCACGGCCTTGGACAGCGGCGGTCGCTCGTAGAAATCATGAGGCTCATCGGCCACCACGGTGAGCGTACCGCCAAAGCCTTCCTCGCGGAGCGTCTTGCAGGCCCACCCGGCGGCCTGGCCGCCGCCGATCACCACGATGCGAGAAATGGGTTCCGACATGTTCAGGCCCTTTCGTGGGGCGCCTTCTGGCGGCGCGTTTCGATATCGATACCGCCTTCGACGGCCCATTCGGTAAAGGAGGCCAGCGAGTGCTCGAGTTCGCGTGGTGACCAGGCCTCGGTCAGGAAGTCCTCGTTGGTGTAATACTCGAAGGCGCCCCCCAGAGGGCTGTTCACGTACCAGAAGTACGCCGACGAGATCGGATGGCGACCGGGGCCGATGAACGTGGTCCACGCCTGGCGTGTCATGGCCAGGCCACCGCCGATCACTTCATGGATGTCGCGCACCGTGAACGCCACATGGTTGAGGCCACGTCCCCGGTGCGGCACCTTGAGCAGGAACAGGTTGTGGTGGCCGCCGCGTGCCTGCATGCGCAGGAACACCGCCCGATCGATATAGCGATCGGACACGTGGAACCCCAGGCACTCCCGATAGAAATGCTCGGTGGCCGTGAGATCGTCGACGAAGAACACCGCATGCCCGATCCCCACCGGATGCGCGGCTTCATAGACGGGGCTCGGCTGGTCCACGCGCCGGATGTCGCCCCACTGATTGATCGCCGGCACCTCCAGCTCGACGTCGCGCAGGGTGCTGACGCGTATGCGTACCGTCAGCCCGTTGGGATCACGACACTCGAGCGCATCGCCATGGTCGACGAATCCCGGTTGGTCAGCGAGCCGTTCGCGCAGCGTCTGCAACGCCTCGGACGAAGCAGCGCCCCACGTCATCCGACGCAGTGTCGAACCGCTCTCGAAGGCCTCGGGCAGATCGACGTCATCCACGGCGCGCACACGCAGCCGCGCACCGTTCAGGGCCTCGAACGTATCGCTCACGGCCTGGTCGCCGTCCTGCTGTCGCGGCCGCAGGCCGAAATCCGCGGCAAACCGTTTACCTTTCTCGGTGTCTTCCACACCGAACTCCAACTCTTCGATACCTACGATGCTCATCGCACTTCTCCTCCCGGTAGGGTGCTATCGCTTGCCCGGTAGCCGATGACAGGCAAGGGGCCCCCGCTTTGCCGTCCCGCAGGACGGCAAACATGGTCGTTGCTATGGGATAGGGCGCATCACACGCGGCTTGGCGCGTCAGGCCCCGCTACTCGATACGGTTGGTCATGGCATATCCGATCGCCTCGCTCGCGGGTCGTGATATCCCAGCATCTCGGAAATGGTCATGGCGGCATCTTCGACATAGCCGCGCAGGCGCTCACGGTCCTCGGCGGGAATCTCGTGGACGGGCACCATGATGCTGATGGCGCCGGCGACGTCGCCCTCTTGCGTAAAGAGCGGGTAGACGATCGAGGAAATCCCCAACTGGAAGAACGACTCGCCGACCACATAGCCCCGCGCCCGGTCGTCCTGCACCAGTTGCCATAGCGCTTCGCGATCGGCCGGGGCTCCCGGTCGGGTATCCGGCAGTTCCGGGTCGGGATAGAGCCGCTCGAAGGCCTCGCGGGACATGCCGGTCAACAGGACCCGGCCCAGGGACGTGCGATGCACCGGCAGACGCGTCCCGACACTGACACGATGGGTCGTGGTACCGGCCGCACTGACACGGGCCACGTAGATCACATCGCGACCGTCGCGAATCACGATATGACTGGAACAGCCGCTACGGTCGCGCAGCGATTCGATGACCGGCTGGCCCACCTGCACCAGATCGAGGGACGAGACGTACTCGAAGCCGAGCCGCAGGACACTGACGCCGAGGGAATACAGGCCGCTGGACGGATGACGGCGCACGAAGCCCATGTACTCCAGCGTCTGCACGGCTCGATACACGGAAGCCTTGGGCCACTCCACGCATTTGACGATCTCGGCCAGACTCATCTCGCGATGGCTGCGGCTCAAGGCCATGAGAATCGTCAGGCCACGCTCCAGCCCGGGAATCACGTACTTGCGCGTCTCGTCGTCGGCCATCTCTCTCTCCTGCGTTCGCGCTTGTTTCAGCGACACACGAATCCGCCATTGACGGGAATCAGCTGGCCCGTCACGAAGTCGGACCACTCGGACAATAGATAGAGCACGGTGCCATCGATATCCCCCGGCTGCTGCTCGGCCGGTAACGCGCGGCCAGCGGCATAGTGGGCATAACGTTCGGCGGGCACGTATTCCGTCGCCTCGCAATGCGTCAAGCCCGGGGCAATGGCATTGACGCAGATCCCCTGTTCGCCCAGCTCGCGCGCCATCGAGCGCGTCATCGCGATCACCGCGCCTTTACTGGCGACATAGGCCATCAAACGAGGTGCGCCCCACAACGCGGTATCGGATGCCAGGTTGACGATCTTGGCACGGGCCGAGCCGGCATCGGCCTCACGAGAAAGCAGCGGTATCGCCTCGCGGGTCACCAGCCACAGACCGCGTACGTTGATGCGCATGACACGGTCCCAGAGCGCCGGGTCGTAATCGACCAGGGTCTTGCCGCCGACCTGGGTCGCCAATGCCGCATTGTTCACCAGGCCGTCCAGCGCGCCGCCCGCTCCAATCGCCGCCATCGCGTTGCGAATGGAATCCTCGTCGCCCTGGTCCATGGGCTGTGTCTCGACATCCGCGCCTCGCTCGCGCAGGCTCTCGGCGACCTGCGCCAGCTCCTCGGTCAGGATATCGCTGAGCACCAGGCGCGCGCCCTGCTCGGCCGCGGCCTCGGCAATGCTGCGGCCCAGGCCACGCGCCGCCCCCGTGATCAACACACGTTTACCGGCCAGCCCGCTACGCATGTCAGGCAACCTCCTGGCGCCGCGACAATTGCTGCTTGGCCGCCTTGCGCATGACCCGGCGCAACCGCGAGAGGCCGACGTCATGCTGATACAGGTTTTCATGGTCCCGCGCGCAGGGCGCCATGTCCTCGAGGATCAGGCGGTCCTGCTCCAGCACGTCCCAGTGCAGCCCTTCCAGCTTGGTACGGTAGAAGAACCGCCAGACCTGGCGCTGCCACCCCTCGACGCGGCGCACCCGCCAGAAGAAGACGCGGCAATGCTCACTGTCCTCCGGGGTCGCCATGCCGATGATCCAGAATGGCCCGCCCGGCCCGAAACGCTGCTTGTAGGGAATCGAGAGCCGCAGCCACATGGCCCCGGTGTTGCCGTACTCCACCCAGTCGAAGTTCACGCCCGTCTGGCCGGTCTTCTTGAAGATGAAACCGCTGTCGGTAGGCTCCAGCGCCATTTCGGCCTGCCGGTCGCCTTCCGCCATCGAGTGAGAGTTGGCATGCAGGTAGGTGCCGTGCATGGGATCCATGACGTTGTCGACGGCGTATTGATAGTTGCATTGCCACGAAGCGGTACAGACGAAATTGGCATAGGCAGTCTCGTCGGCCAGTTGCTCGGGCAGCGTCAGCGGTGCCGGCGTCTCATCGGCCGTGGCGGCGAAATAGACGAACACCGCGCCATTGGCTTCCTGAACGGGGTAGCGACGCACGCACGGCTTGTCCACCAGGGGGCTGTTGGCGATCGCCGGCACGTCGCGAACCACCCCGGCGTTGTCGACTTCCACCCCGTGATACCAGCACGCCAGACGATCGCCCAGGTTCCACCCCATCGACAGCCGGGCGCCCCGGTGGGGGCAGCGGTCTTCGATCGCATGAATCTCGCCCTGGTGATCGCGCCACAGCACCAGGTTTTCGCCCAGGCGTGTGATACCCAACGGCTCGCTTCCGACTTCCCAGCTGGCAACGACCGGATACCAAAGCGAGCGCAGCCCCGCATCGAGGTAGTCTTGGATGGCGCTATCGGTCAGCGAAAGATCGTTCATGACATCAGCCTCGTTGTTCTTGATGACGGCAGTTCATTAAGTCGTCGGACTCAATGTCCGAGGACTGCCATTTCCCGAAGAAAGCTGTCCTGGCTCCAGGCCAGGCCATCGCGGTCGAAACACTGGCGTGCGTTCAAGCCATCCACGACCGCCTCGAGTTCCGTGGCACCGCCCTCGAACACCGCCTCGAGCGCTTCCAGCAATGCCAACTCGAACGCTTCCGGCGCGCGGCTCCGGGTCTGCCAGACACGATTGTCGAAACCGCCGGGGCGCTCGATGTGCCCCTGCCCCGCTTCGCTGGAAGGAATGATGTTGGCCCACTGGTTCAGTTGGTCGTTGTACTGTCGTTCGGCCATCGGTCAGGCCCCCTGTTCGTTCATGTTCAGCTGGACGTGGTCATCGACGATCCGAACCGGATACACATCGAGATCACGCTCCCCGGGCTCGCGCAGACATTTGCCTGTACGAATGTCGAAGGCGGCCTCATGCAAGGGGCACTCGACCATGCCGTCCTCGACAAACCCTTGCGACAGCAAGGCATATGCATGCGGGCATACATCCTCGAGGGCGAAATACTCGCCATCCAGCAGGTATATCCCGACTTCCTTGTCGTCGACCTTGGCCGAGAAAGGGAAGTCTTCCTGTACTTGGTCTCGCTTACAGACGGTCGTCCACTTCATGGTGTTTGTCCTTGTCATGCAGCTCACGGCGTCTCATATATGAAACATCGTTTTCTATATGATCCATGGAAAGGAGATTAGGCCGACGCAAACTTCGCTGTCAATACTATATAGTATTAGATTGGCAAGACGATGTGCCGGTCGTTCGGCAAGGCCTTTCGAATCAATGAGTTCGGCCAGACTTGACGACATGGTCAAGCGGGGAGGAAGGAGTAAGGTTGCCCGCCAGGGCGGGCAAGGTACGACGGGGGTCAGGAATGGCCGGTGGCGAAGACCAGGCGGTAATCGTTCAGGGGGATGTGCATGACTTGCCATGCGATGGGCGTCTCGGCGTGCTGCAGATAATGCGTCTCGAGCTTGATCCCCCAGGCGTCGGCTTCGCCGTCAGGGGCGATCATGCCGGCAACGGCCCGCGGCAGACGCATGACGCGCACGCGATTCTCCGCCGTGAAGCGTGCCACTCGGCCCCGTGCCTGCAGCAGGGGCAACACGCTCTCGTGCTCGAGCGCCTCGGCGTCGATCTCCATGAGCTCGCCCGCCACGTCATCACGTAGATAAATCACGGTATGGCAATCGAAGGCACCATCGATACGGTCGAGTCGTGTCAGGCGTATGTACCCCGTCTCGCAGTGCCCAAGGCTTTGCGACCAGGGGCCTTCGCGGTAGACGCGTTCGCGTTTCAAGAGCCGAATGAAGACCATTTTCACCGGGGTCTCATCGGGACGCATGAAGATGAACGCCGGGGTACTGATCTGGCGACGATGATCACCTCCCGCCACGAACGTGCCCAGACGCCGCTTGCGGTAGAGATCTCCGCTCTCGACCAGGTCACGCAGCGCCTTCTGCACGGTCCCCAGGCTCAAGGGCAAGGCACTTGCCAATGCCTGCTCGGTCGGCAACTTCGTGCCTTCGGGCAGTACGCCTTCCACGATCAACTCGATGATCGCATCGCGCATGCAGAGGTATTTGGAAGATTTCGGTGAGTGCTCCAGGTGTTGCGAGACACGTTCGGCAAGCTGATTCAGCACGTCGTCGCCCGTTCCGGTAGTAGCGTTCGCCTTATTCTATCAGCCACGACTAATGGCCCGAAGGCCGGTGGTCGATCACGAAAAAAGCCCCCGACAGTGTCGGGGGCTTCTCGATCGAACGTTTCATGCACGCATCGGCCGGGCCGTCGCCGATGACAAGGGCCCGATCACTTCTCGACGAAGGCACGCTCGATGACGTAATCGCCGGGCTCGCCCATGCGTGGCGAGATGTTGAAGCCCATGTCGTCGAGCATGGCGCTGGTTTCATCGAGCATCGCCGGGCTACCGCAGATCATGGCGCGGTCCTGCTTGGGGTCGAGCTCCGGCAGGCCGGTATCGGTGAAGATACGCCCACCGCGGATATGGTCGGTCAGACGCCCCATGGTGTGGAATTCTTCGCGCGTCACGGTGGGGTAGTACACCAGCTTCTCGCGGATTTCGTCACCGAGGTATTCATGCGCCGGCAGGTCCTGGGTGATGAAGTCGGCGTAGGCCAGCTCGCTGACCGAACGCACCCCGTGTACCAGCACGATCTTCTCGAAGCGCTCGTAGACTTCCGGGTCCTGAATCAGGCTCATGAACGGTGCTAGACCGGTACCGGTGGACAGCAGGTACAGGTTGCGCCCCGGCAGCAGGTCGTCGACCACCAGAGTGCCGGTGGGCTTGCGGCTGACCATGACCTGATCGCCGACCTTGAGGTGCTGCAGGCGTGACGTCAGCGGGCCATCGGGGACCTTGATGCTGAAGAACTCGAGATGATCTTCGTAATTGGGGCTGGCGATGGAATAGGCACGCAGCAGCGGCTTGTTGTCGACTTCCAAGCCAATCATGACGAACTGGCCATTCTTGAAGCGCAGGCTGCGCTCACGCGTGGTGCGGAAGCTGAACAGGGTATCGTTCCAGTGATGAACGCTGAGAACTTCTTCAAGTGCCAGTTTGCTCACGACAGCTCCTTACCTTATAACCAAAAAGAATTTTCTATGCATTTGGGAGTTGCGGGAATTATAAGACTGGCCCAACATATCTGTTAAATGAATTATCTGAATATCGCTTATTCACTCCCTGGATATAGGGTCGGAAACCATCATGCGTTACACCCTGCGACAGCTCGAGGTCTTCGTTGCCATCGCGCAGCATGAAAGCGTCTCTCTCGCGGCGCGACGCCTGGCGATGTCGCAGTCGGCCACCAGCACGGCCCTCGCCGAACTCGAGCGCCAGTTCGACTGCCAATTGCTCGACCGCATCGGCAAGCGACTGAAGCTCAATGCGCTGGGCTTTCAACTCCTGCCCAAGGCCGTGGCCCTGCTCGACCGCGGCGAGGAGATCGAGGAGCTGCTCAAGGGGCAGCGTGGCATCGGCTCGCTGGACGTCGGCGCGACGCTGACCATCGGCAATTATCTCGCCACCCTGCTGATCAGCGACTTCATGCGCCGCCATCCCGGGAGTCGCGTGCGCCTGCACGTGCGCAACACGGCCTCCATCGTCGATCGCGTCACCCACCACGACCTGGACCTGGGGCTGATCGAGGGCGACTGCCAGCACGATGACATCGTCATGCAGCCCTGGGTCGAGGACGAACTCACGGTGTTCTGCTCGCCGCGACATCCCCTGGCCAACGCCGGTGAGGCGGATCTGGAAGCGCTGATGCGCGAGGACTGGATCATGCGCGAGGAAGGCTCCGGCACGCGCCGTACGCTGGACCAGGCGATGCGTCACCGACGTGGCCGGCTCAACGTGCTGCTCGAGCTGGAACACACCGAGGCGATCAAGCGTGCGGTGGAATCGGGACTCGGCATCGGCTGTGTCTCGCACCTGGCCCTGCGCGACGCCTTTCGACGCGGCAGCCTGGTCCCCATCGCCACCCCGGAGCTCGATCTGACGCGCCAGTTCACCTTCATCTGGCATCGCCACAAATACCTGACCACCGCCATGCGCGAATTCCTGCGCCTGTGCCGCGAGATGACCGCGGGGGTCCAGCGCAGCGACGAGATCGACCTGCCCGCCGTCCCGTGAGCCCCCTCAGGACCAGCCTGCCGACCGGTGCAACATGGCCCGCACCACAACGAAAACGGCCCATCGGCGTCTGCCGATGGGCCGCGATGACACGGTTCCGTATCGATCAGGACTGAGGAAGCGCCGGGCGCGTCTGCGCGTGTCCGTCCTCACGCAGATTGAAGCGCCCCACCACCTCGGCCAGCCGCGCTGCCTGATCGCGCATCTGCTCGGCAGCCACGGTGGATTCCTCGACCATGGAGGCATTGTGCTGGGTCATTTGGTCCAGGTCGTTGACGGCCTGGTTGACCTGGGTCACGCCCTGACTCTGCTCTTGCGTGGCGGCATTGATCTCGGCCAGCACATCGGAGACGCGGGCCACGGCAGTGACGATTTCCTGCATGCTGTCTCCCGCCGTGCGCACCAGGTCAGTGCCTTCGCGGGTCTGGGCCACCGAGGTGTCGATCAGCTTCTTGATGTCGGCGGCCGCCGACGCCGAGCGACTGGCCAACTGACGAACCTCGCCGGCGACCACCGCGAACCCGCGTCCCTGCTCACCGGCGCGCGCCGCCTCGACCGAGGCGTTGAGGGCCAGCAGGTTGGTCTGGAAGGCGATTTCATCGATCAGACGCACGATGTCGGAGATCTGGGTCGTCTGTGCATCCACCGCTTCCATGGTATTCACGGCCTGGCGGGCGATCTCGCCACCCCGATTGGCGGCACTCGTGGCCTCCTGGGAAAGCTGATCCGCCTGGCGCGCCGACTGGGCGGTATTTTCCACCGTGCTGGCGATCTGCTCCATGGCGGTGGAGGTTTCCTGGAGGTTGGAGGCGGCCTGCTCCGTCCGCCGAGACAGATCCTGGCTGCCATTGGCGATTTCGCTGGAGGCCTCGTTCACCGAGGAACTGCTGGCACGTACCTCGAGCAGCACGTCGTTGACGGTATCCGCGAAGCCATTGAACCCCTGGGCGATCTGCGCCACCTCGTCGCGGCCGTCTATTTCCAGGCGACGCGTCAGGTCGCCTTCGCCGGAGGCGATATCGAACATGGCATCCCGTGCCTGACGCAGACGGCGGAAGATGGGAGACAGCAACGTCCACAGCAACAAGGCGGCGATCAAGCCGGACAGCACCATGGCCACCAGCGTGGAGTGCAACACGCCCTGCACCCCGGCATTGGCCTCGGCCTGATCCAGCGCGATCAGCAGACGCCAGTTGGTCCCGGGCACGGGAACGCCATAGACCAGCACGTCACGCCCTTCGATGACCGTTTCGCGCGGTTCTCCATCATCGATCAGCGTATCCAGCCATGCCGGCGTGAGCGTCTCGTCCAGCGCCGACGCGGATTCCAGCATCAGGTCGGCGTCGCGATAGGCGACGATATTGTCGTCACGGTTCACGAGCATCGCGAAGCTGCTCGGCGTGGGGTGAATCGAGGTCACGTTGGCGGTCACATCCGCCAGACTCACATCGGCACCGATCACCGCCCGGGTCTCGCCGTCTTCGATGACCGGCGTAGTGAACGCGACCACCAGGCTGTCGGTCACCATGTCCAGGTAAGGCGGACTGACCACCGTATCGCCGGTCTCAACGGCCGATTGATACCAGGGGCGCTGGGTGGGATCGTAATCCTCGGGGGGCTGCCAGTTATCGTTGGTGATCAGCCGCTTGTCCGGCAGGCCGACATAGACTTGGCTGAAGCCGCCGGCCGCGGCGGTCTGTTGCAAGGCGGGCACGAAATCGTCGTTGTCGAGCGCCGGGGGGAGCGCTTCGATCAAGCGTTTCTTGCTGGTCGCCCAGTCCGCGATGGCATCGACATTGCCGCGTGCCACGGCGCTCAACATGTCGATATTGGTGGCGCGTTGCTGCTGACTCACCAGCCAGTAGCTCACGCCGCCGGTAACGGCCAGGGCGACCAGGATCATGGCGACACAGGCCACCATGATCCGGGTGCGTAGCGATGTGAACATAAATGAGTGCCTATCGTTGGGGGATGCCTCTTTTATTAACGGCACTCATGGGAAAAACTTTAAGCGCGATGATTCTTCATGTTTTTGCGAATCTTCGCATCAACCGAGAGGCGGTCGAAACTTCTCGGCCAGGTCTTCTTCGCTGGCCCCGGAAAGATCCTTGTCCAGCGTATGGATGACACATTCCTGGGTGGGCTTGTCGAGCTTCTGCCGCAATAGCCCGAGGAAATGCGGCGCGGCGGCGATGATGAACTCATCCGCCTTGCCTTGGGTGCGCGCCTGACGCATATAGTCTGCGACTTCCTTGGCGAAGAAGGCGGCATGCTTTTCCATCGTGGCGTCGTCATTGCCGGACTGGCGAGGGGAGTGCGTGGCGCTATCGTCGGCCTCCCCCTTGCCGCCGGTGCGCAGGTCGCCGGTGTGCAGACGGCCCTCGGGGTGGACCAGGGTCTCGACCTCACGCACGACACCTGCCTGGTGGGCGAAGATGCGTGCACGCGCGGCATTGGCAGTCACGATATAGCGCTTGTTCATCCTTTTCTCCTTGGGCCGGGGCTCCCCCGGCGTCACTTGACGGATCGCGGAGCTTCCTGCTCCGCCTGGCCCACTAGCCACGGCGGGCAGCGGCCCTCTAAGCGTCGAAACCCGGCGAGCATCTGTCAAACCCCGCGCTGTCGTGACACCGCGACGCTCGCGTGGCGAGATACCGACAGGTTCGCGCGGGGCGCAAACCTGCTAACATCCTGCGCCGAACGGGAACCACCGGCTTATGTGCGCCATCTGCCAGGGAGAGCGATATGCGCGACTTCATCATGATGCGTCGCCCGTTACCGCGACGGACGTTGATCTTT
This sequence comes from Chromohalobacter israelensis DSM 3043, assembly GCF_000055785.1. Taxonomy (GTDB): domain Bacteria; phylum Pseudomonadota; class Gammaproteobacteria; order Pseudomonadales; family Halomonadaceae; genus Chromohalobacter; species Chromohalobacter israelensis. The sequence continues at coordinate 146,960 of NC_007963.1, read as the reverse complement.
TCTCATTGCCTGCTGCAACTCGGCCTCCTGCTGGCGGGCGGAGTGTGGCTATGGCGCCATTCGCCGAGTGTCAGCGGCGCATCCTGGCAGGCCAGCTGGCCCATGATGGCGCTCGGCGGCGGTGCCTTGCTGCTCGCCATGGCGTTGTTGCGCCTGCTCGCCGAACTGTGGATGGCACCTCACCACATGCTGGCACGCCGCGGTGGTTTCGCCCCCGGCGATGTGATGACACGCGCCATCGACCGACGGCCGGCCATGCACGACCCGGAACAGTCCTGGATCGGCACGGCCAGGCCGCTCGACCCGGACGAAGGCGTGGTCGGGCAGGCCCGGGTGACGCAACCGCGACAGCCGTTGGCAGCGCGGCATGACACCACCTCGCGCCAGGACGCCGCCCCGCAGCGCGCCGATGCCAGCCAGCGTCAGGAGCCCACCCTCTAGGCAGGGTGGGTCCGTCACCGGCGGCTCGTCTGGCTCAGTGCCCGAGAATCTGGCTGAGAAACAGCTTGGTACGCTCGGAACGCGGCTGGTTGAAGAACGTTTCCGGCGGGGCTTCCTCGATGATCTGTCCCTGGTCCATGAAGATGACCCGGTCGGCTACGGTCTTGGCGAAGCCCATCTCGTGCGTGACGCAGAGCATGGTCATGCCTTCGCGGGCCAGTTCGATCATGACGTCGAGCACCTCCTTGATCATCTCCGGGTCGAGCGCCGAGGTCGGCTCGTCGAACAGCATCACCTCGGGCCGCATGCACAGCGAGCGGGCGATGGCCACCCGCTGCTGCTGGCCGCCCGACAGCTGGCCGGGATATTTGTGAGCCTGGTCGGCGATCTGCACGCGCTCCAGATACTCCATCGCGGTCTTCTCGGCCTCGGCGCGCGGCTTCTTCTGCACCCAGGTCTGTGACAAGCAGCAGTTCTCCAGCACGCTGAGGTGGGGAAACAGGTTGAAGTGCTGGAACACCATGCCCACGTTGCGGCGGATCTGCTCGATGCGCTTGACGTCCTGGGTCATGGGCACGCCATTGACCACGATCTCGCCTTGCTGATGGCTTTCCAGGTGATTGATGCAACGGATCAACGTCGACTTGCCCGATCCCGAGGGGCCGCAGATGACGATACGTTCGCCGCGGGCGACCGTCAGGTCGATATCGCGCAAGACGTGAAAGTCGCCGTACCACTTGTTGAGGCCGGTCATCTCGATCATCGGCGTGTCGCCGTGTGAGGTCGCTGTCGCTTGGCTCATGATGCAGTTCCTTGGCGTTATCGTTATATCGATTCGATCGGTGTGGTTCAGCTCGTGTGGCCTGTCTGCAGGCGTCTCTCGATGTACTGGCTATAGCGCGACATGCTGAAACAGAACACCCAGAACACCAGCGCGGCGAACACGTACCCCTCGGTGGCGAACCCGAGCCAATCGCTGTCGGTCAGCCCCGCGCGAATGATCGCCAGCAGGTCGAACAGCCCGATGATCAGCACCAGCGAGGTGTCCTTGAACAGGGCGATGAAGGTATTGACGATGCCGGGAATCACCAGCTTCAGGGCCTGGGGCAGCACGATCAGCCCCATGCGCTGCCAGTAGCCCAGTCCCAGCGCCTTGCCCGCTTCATCCTGCCCGCTGGGAATGGCCTGCAGCCCGCCCCTGACGACCTCCGCCATGTAGGCGCTCCAGAACAGCATGATGCCCACCAGCGCCCGCAGCAGCTTGTCGAACTCGACCTGGGTCGGCACGAACAACGGCAGCATCACCGAGGCCATGAACAGCACGGTGATGAGAGGCACGCCCCGCCAGAACTCGATGAACACCACGCTCACGGCACGCACGAACGGCAGGTTGGAGCGACGGCCCAGCGCCAGTACGATGCCGATCGGCAACGAGCCGACGATGCCGATGGTGGCCACGGTCAGGGTCAGCATCAGACCGCCCCATTCACGGGTCGGCACGTATATCAGGCCAAAGTGACCGCCGAGCAGCAGCACGTAGGCCGCTATCGGGAAGCCGATCACGGCGATGACCGCGGCCCACCGCTTGCCCGGCACCCTGGGGATCGCCAGCCAGGCCAGCAGTCCCGCCATCAGGGCGAAGACGATATCCACCCGCCAGCGGGCGGCTTCGGGGTAGAAGCCGTAGATGATCGATTCGAAACGCGCGCTGATGAAGACCCAGCAAGCGCCCTCCCCGCTGCAGGCCTGGCGAGAGTCGCCGATCCAGTCGGCCTGGATCAGTGCCCACTGCACGAACGGCCAGAGCCCCCAGGCCAGCAGCCCGATGGTGACCACCGTCACCACGCTGTTGATGGGGCCATTGAACAAGTTGCGATGGAACCACCGCCAGATGCCACGGCGCGCATCCGGCGGACGTCGCGCTTCGATCATCTCATCACGCATGAATTCACCGGACATCTCAACGCTCCTTGAGTAGCGTGCGCGCGTTATACATATTCATCAGCGCCGATACGATCAGGCTGATCGTCAGATACACGGCCATGGTCATGGCCACGATCTCGATGGCCTGGCCGGTCTGGTTGAGCGTCGTCCCCGCGAAGACGGCCACCAGATCGGGATACCCGATCGCCGTGGCAAGCGAGGAGTTCTTGATCAGGTTCAGGTATTGGCTCGTCAGTTGCGGCACGATGACGCGCATCGCCTGCGGGATCACGACCTTGCGCAGCGTGATGGCCTCCGGCAGGCTCAGGGCGCGCGATGCCTCGACCTGCCCGCTGGGCACCGACAAGATGCCGGAACGCACGATTTCCGCGATGAAGGACGCGGTGTAGATCGATAGCGCCAACCAGAGGGCGGCGAGTTCGGGAATCACCGTGACGCCGCCGCTGAAGTTGAATCCCTTGAGCTCGGGAATCGACCACTCGAGCGGCGCTCCCGTCAGCAGGAATACCGCCAGCGGCGTTCCGATGATCAACCCCGCGCCCAGCCAGTAGATCGGCAAGGCCTGGCCGGTCCGCGCCTGGCGGCGTTTCGCGTAGATGCCCAATGCGATCGCCGCGACGATGCCCACCAGCAAGGCCCAGGGCGTGGCCGCGAAACCGCTCAACGGCTGCGGGTCGGGGATGACCAGGCCGCGCACGTTGATGAAGACCACTTCCATCAGGCTCAGGCTGTCACGCGGACTGGGCAGCGCCTGCAGCACCGCGAAATACCAGAACAGGATCTGCACCAGCAGCGGAATGTTGCGGAATATCTCGACGTAGGCACCGGCCAGGCGAGCCAGCAACCAGTTCGGCGACAACCTGGCGATACCGACCGCGAACCCGATGATCGTCGCCGCCACGATGCCCATTGCCGACACCAGCAGCGTATTCAGCAGCCCCACCAGGAAGGTGCGGCCGTACGTACTGTCACCGGAGAACTCGATCAAGGTTTGCGGGATCGAAAAGCCCGCTCGTTCATCGAGGAACCCGAAGCCGGTGGTGATGCCTCGGGCTTCGAGGTTCGCCATCGTGTTGCCGACGATGAAGGCGATCAACGCCACTAACGCCGCCAGCAACACGCCCTGCAGCAATAAGGCACGAAACGTCGGATTACGCCACAACGCAACCCGATCGCCGGAAGGAGAACGCGACATGTCGATCCTCTAATACACTGGCACGAGAAGGCACCCCGCAGATCATGCGGGGTGCTGGGAGCGTGGGCGAAATACTCGCCCACGCGGCGTACTTGAAGACCTCGGTACTCGACAGCGTCGGTACTTAGAGATCCCGGTACTCACAGGCCGTATCAGCGAATCGGCGGTGCATAGAGAATCCCGCCTTCGTTCCAGAGGGCGTTCATGCCACGCTGAATCTTCAGCGGCGAGTCTTCGCCCACGGTGGTCGCGAACACTTCGCCGTAGTTGCCGACGTTCTTGATGATGTTGTACGCCCAGTCGTTGGGCAGACCGAGTTGCTCGCCATAGTTGCCATCCTTGCCCAGCAGGCGTGCTACCCCGGGGTTGGGCGGGTTATCGCGCATTTCGTCGACGTTGTCGCTGTTAACGCCCATTTCCTCGGCGTTGACCATGGCGAAGATGGTCCACTGCACGATATCCAGCCATTGGTCGTCCCCCTGGCGCACCACCGGCCCCAGCGGTTCCTTGGAAATCAGCGTCTCGAGGATCTCGACGCTATCCGGTTCGGGCAATTGCAGGCGCAACGCGCTCAGCTGAGAAGTATCGGAGGTCAGCACGTCACAGCGCCCGTGAGCGAACCCCTGAGCGGTCTGGTCGGGCGTGTCGAACGTGACGGTCTTGATCTCGATATCGCGGGAGGGAAAGTAATCGGCCAGGTTCAGCTCGTGCGTGGTGCCGGACTGAATGCAGATGGAAGCGCCGTTGAGGCCTTCCAGGCTCTCGATATTCAGATCCTTGCTCACCATGAAACCTTGACCGTCGTAGAAGGTGGTCGCGGTGAAGTTCAGACCGAGAGAGTTGTCACGCGTCGCCGTCCAGGTCGTGTTGCGTGACAGCACGTCGATTTCGCCGGACTGCAGCGCGGTGAAGCGCTCCTTCGCGGTCAACGGGGTAAAGACGACGTTATCGGGATCGCCGAAGATCGCGGAGGCGATGCCCCGGCAGGTTTCCACATCGAGCCCTTGCCAGTTGCCGTCGGCATCCGGTGCCGAGAACCCGGCCAGACCGACGTTGACCCCGCAATTGAGGTTGCCACGCTCCTTGACGTCGTCGAGGGTCGCCGCCTGGGAGGCAGTCGCGAAACCACTGAGTAGCAGGGCAGCCGGAACGGCAACAATGAACTTGTTCTTATAAAGCATGCAGAAGCTCCTTGCGTTTATTGTGGTGGCTTATACGAGAGCCACGCATCACATTAGCAAAGAGCTTGCCATCCCAGCCAATATACCTAAGTCACGTGTCATTAACGCCTTTCACACGTTTCGCATCACGCCGATAGTGCACGACGCATGAACGGCGGCAGCGCCAATGCACCACGATGGGTCTCGACGCTGTAGTACTCGAGCGGGAATTCCACCGCGGCGGCATCCCGTTCGCGAAAGCGCGTCACGTCACTGCCCTTGCCGGCCAGAGTCGCGCTCCACCATCCGGAGGGGTAGACCGGCTGCGGGAACGGCAGCGTGGCGACGCTATCGAAGCCCGCGCGTTGCATGTCGGCGCGCAATTCGCGAATGATCGAGCCGGTGTGATACAGCGGCGACTCGCTTTGCTGCACCAGCACGCCGCCGTCGGCGAGCAGCCGGTGGCAACGCGTCAGGAAGTCGACCTCGAACAGTCCTTCCGCCGGCCCCACCGGATCGGTCGAGTCGATGATCATGACGTCGACGCTGCCTTCCGGCGCGCTCTCGACCCATTTGACACCGTCCTCGAACTTGAGCGTGGCGCGCGGGTCGTCGTTGGAAGCCGTCAACTCCGGGAAATAACGCTGCGAGGCGCGCGTGACTTCTTCATCGATATCGATCTGCACGACCTGCTCGACGCCGGGGTGCTTGAGCACCTCGCGCAGCGTTCCGCAATCGCCGCCGCCGATGATCACCACACGCTTGGGCGCGGCATGCGCGAACAGCGCCGGATGCGCCATCATCTCGTGATAGAGAAAATTGTCGCGCGTGCTGAGCATCACGCAGCCGTCGAGCACCATCAGATTGCCGTAGGTCTCGGTCGCGTAGACCTCCAGGTGCTGATAGGGACTCTGCACTTCGTGCAGCTTGTCCTTGATCATGAGGGAAAAAGCACTGCCATGGCTGTCGAACACTTCGGTGAACCAGCCCTGATCGAGACGCTCGGTCATGGGAATCCTCGTCATCGCCCTAGTGAAAGCCCTCGAGGGGCCGGAGTCGCGGCGTTCACGGCCTGCCGCGAACGCACCGGAAAACCGCGCAACATAGCCTATCCGTGCGCAACAAGAAAGCGCCGCGGCAACAGCCAGCGGCAGGCTGCCACGGCGGCGAGCGCGCCCAGCGCATTGGCCAGCGCATCGGCGCCGTCGGCACCGCTGCGCCCCGGCACGCCCAGCTGCAAGCCTTCGACGAGAAGGCCGTAACCGATGGCCAGGCCCAGCGCCGTCACCGCGCGCAGACCGCCCAGGCGCAGCAGCGCCGCCAACCCCGCATAGGCGATGAAATGGTTGAACTTGTCCCAGGGCAGCTCCTGAGGCATGTCCGCACCGGGGGTCAGGCTGCCCCAGGCGATCACGGCGGCGCTGACGACGGCCAGCGCTAGGCAAAGCCTGCGAAGATGACGCAGGGAGACACGCATGACTCACGCTCCTGATGATGAATGGACCGGGGCCGCGTCGTCGCTCGCCAGGGCACGAGGCAACGCCAGCCGTCGGCAGACCGACGCATCCAGGCGCGCCACCCAGTGCCCTTCGACCTCGCGCGACCAGTCGGTCGCCGGCGCCAGCCGATGCCGCCGGCGCCCGACGGCATGGTAGGCACCGTCGCGCCAGGCACGCGGCAACCAGCGCAGGCCCGCCAGGCCACGCCAGGGCCATCTCAGCCCTTGCGCCAGGCGCCACAGCGCCGCGCTGTCGCGATGCAGCTCACCCTCGCGCACCAGCCAGACGCTATCGAGCTGGCCGGAGTCGACCCCGAAGTGCTCGCCCAGGCGTCGGGCCGTCGCGTCGTGCAAGCTCGCCAGGTACACCGGCGCCCGCGCGTGGCGCAGCACGAAGTGTGCCGCACGGCGACACAACGGGCACTCGGCGTCGAGCACGAGCAGCATGGCACGTTCAGCCATGATAACGCGGGCTGAGTTCATGCAGTGCCTCGATGAAGGCGGCGACATGATCGGGATCAGTGAATTGGCTGACACCATGCCCCAGGTTGAAGACATGGCCGGGACCGCTGCCATAGCTGGCCAGAATGCGCGCCACCTCATCGCGAATCGCCTGGGGCGAGGCGAAGAGCACATTGGGATCGAGATTGCCCTGCAGCGCCACGCGATCCCCGACACGGGCCCGGGCGTCGCTCAGCTCGGTGGTCCAGTCCAGGCCCACGGCATCGGCGCCGCTGTCGGCGATGGTCTCCAGCCACTGGCCGCCCTGCTTGGTGAACAGGATCACCGGCACGTGGCGCCCCTCGTGCTCCCGGATCAGTCCTTCGACGATGCGCGCCATGTAGGCCAGCGAGAACTCGCGGTAGGCCGGCGTCGACAACACGCCGCCCCAGGTGTCGAAGATCTGCACGATCTGGGCTCCGGCACGAATCTGCGCATTGAGGTAGTCGGTGACCGACCGCGCCAGCTTGTCGAGCAGCGCGTGCATCGCCGCGGGATCGCCGTACATCAATGCCTTGGCGTGCCGGAAGTCCTTGCTCGAGCCGCCTTCGATCATGTAGGTCGCCAGCGTCCAGGGGCTGCCCGAAAAGCCGATCAACGGCACGCTGTCCGCCAGTTCGTGGCGAATGGTGCGCACCGCGTTCATCACATAATCGAGATCCCGCTCGGCATCCGGCACCGGCAAGGCGTCCACAGCCTCGGCGCTGCGCACCGTCTTGCGAAACTTGGGGCCTTCGCCCGTTTCGAAGTACAGCCCCAGATCCATGGCGTCGGGAATCGTGAGGATGTCGGAAAACAGGATCGCCGCATCGAGCGCATAGCGGCGAAGCGGCTGCATGGTGACCTCGCACGCCAGTTCGGCGTTGCGGCACAGGTCCATGAAACTGCCGGCCTGGCCGCGCGTCTCCCGATATTCGGGCAGATAACGGCCCGCTTGGCGCATCATCCACACCGGTGTGCGGTCTACCGGTTGGCGCGCCAAGGCACGCAGTAGGCGGTCGTTTTGCAATGGCATGGAAGCTCCAGACGTCGGTTTTGCCCACCATTGTAACGAATGCCGCGCGCGGCGACTTGATTCACGGTGACGCATCCCCATCTAGCATCGATATCTCGCCACACACGCGGGATGAGCCGCGCGCCACGGCCTGCTAGAATACTCGCCCCCGGACGCGTCCGCTTTCCGCACCGCCATGTGCTCCACCGAGGTTCATCGTGACGATTCGCTTCATCGCCGCCTCCCAACTGCCCACGCCATGGGCGACATTCACCATGCACGGCTTCGAAGACGATGCCACGGGCAAGGAGCACGTCGCCTTGACCCTGGGCGATGTCTCGACGTCCGAGCCCGTGCTGGGGCGCGTGCACTCGGAATGCCTGACCGGTGACGCACTGTTCTCGATGCGCTGCGATTGCGGCTATCAGCTGCAGGAAGCGCTCAAGCGCATCGCCGACGAAGGACGCGGCGTGCTGCTCTACCTGCGCCAGGAAGGGCGTGGCATCGGCCTGCTCAACAAGATCCGCGCCTACCACCTGCAGGATCAGGGCTACGATACCGTGGAGGCCAACGAGCATCTCGGGTTCGGCGCCGACATGCGCCGTTACGACCTGTGCGTGCCCATGCTCGATCATCTGGGCGTGCAGGCGCTCAAGCTGATGACCAACAACCCGCGCAAGGTCGAAGCCTTGACGCGCGATGGCGTGCGCGTCGCCGAACGCCTGGCGATCACCGCCGGGCGCAATCCTCACAACGAGCATTATCTCGCCACCAAGGTCGGCAAGCTCGGCCACATGATGGCGCTGGGCGACCCCGCCGCCAGGGACGACCGCGAGCACTGAGGTTTTCTTCCCGGCGCGGCGAACTACACTGACGGGTATGCTGTCTTGAGGGTGTCATGCCCTCATGTAGTCCGGGAGTTTGCCATGTCGCATGCCTCGCAGCCTTCCCCGCCGGAAGGCGATGTCCCTTATTCGCGCCTGGAGGAGGCACTGCACAGCATCACCCACGGCATCGGCGCCGCGCTGAGCCTCGCCGGCATGGTGGTCCTCATCGTCGTGGCCAGCCTGGCCTCCCACGTCGATCCGTGGAAGATCGTCAGCGTGAGCCTCTATGGGGTCTGCCTGCTGCTGCTGTATACCACCTCGACGCTCTACCATGGCTTGCGTCACGCACGCCTCAAGCGCCTCTTCCAGGTGTTGGACCACTGCGCGATCTATCTGCTGATCGCCGGGACTTATACCCCATTCCTGCTGGTCAACCTGCGCGGCCCCCTGGGGTGGACGCTGCTCGCCACGATCTGGAGCCTGGCGCTGGGCGGCATCGCGCTCAAGCTCATCTGGCCGCACCGCTTCGGCATGCTCCGCGTGGGCGTCTATCTGCTGATGGGCTGGATGATCGTGCTGGCCGCCGGCGAGCTCGATGCGCGCCTCAACACCCCCGGGCTCGCCCTGCTGGTCGCGGGCGGTATCACCTACACCGTGGGCGTGGTGTTCTATGCCATCCGGGCGATCCCCTTTCACCATGCCATCTGGCATCTGTTCGTGATCGGCGGCAGCGTGTGCCACTACTTCGCCGTGTATACCGCCGTGCTGCCCTTTCAGGCGTGACCGTCACCTCCCGCCACCGCCGACGGCGCCCCTTTCCCCCGTCGGCGCACCGTGGCGAGAGCGCATGATGCCGGCCCACGGATTGCCAATCTCCTCGCGGCCACTATGATCGTTACGACCGGCGGCGTGCCCGTCGGTCCGTCACGCCTGCCCACGAGGATCGTCATGTTCCGCTGGTTCGAAAACCGTCTCGCCCCCTTTCCGCCCGAAGAGCCACAACGGCCGCCGGACACGCTGATCGCCTTCTGCCTGCATTACACGCGCGGCGCCTGGCCCTACCTGCTGACGGCAACGGTGCTGATGGCGCTCATCGCCGGCATCGAAGTGTGGATGTTCGGGTTTCTCGGCAATATCGTCGATTGGCTGGCCGCCCAGGACCGCGAGACGTTTCTCGCCGACCAGGGCTGGAAGCTGACCGGCATGGCGCTGATCGTGCTGGTCCTGCTGCCCGGCATGGTGTGGCTGCATTCGCTGTTCCAGCAGCAGACCCTGATGGGCAATTTTCCCATGCGCATCCGCTGGCAGGCGCATCGTTACCTGCTGCGACAATCGATGGGCTTCTATCAGGACGAATTCGCCGGACGCATCGCCACCAAGGTGATGCAGACGGCGCTGGCCGTACGCGAGTGCGTGATCAAGCTGTTCGACGTGCTCAACTACGTCAGCGTCTATTTTCTCGGCACGCTGCTGCTGGTGGGCAACGCCGACTGGCGGCTGGCACTTCCCCTGGTCGCGTGGCTGGCCGGTTACCTCGTGCTGCTGCGGGTGTTCGTGCCGCTCATGGGGCGTGTGTCCAAATCCCAGGCCGACGCTCGATCGCGCATGACGGGTCGCATCGTCGACAGTTACAGCAACATCCAGACGGTCAAGCTGTTCTCTCATGCCCAGCGGGAAGCCGCCTTCGCCAAGGAAGGCATGCATGGCTTCCTGCTCACCGTGCATCGTCAGATGCGGCTGGTCACCGGCCTCTACGGCCTGCTCTACCTGCTCAACGCACTGCTGCTGTTCAGCATCGGCTGGCTGTCGATCCATCTATGGCTGATCGAGGCGGTCAGCGTGGGGGCGGTCGCCGTGGCCCTGGGGCTGGTGATGCGGCTGTGGGGCATGTCGCAGTGGATCATGTGGGAAGTCTCCGCGCTGTTCGAGAACATCGGCACCGTGCAGGATGGCATGGCGACGCTCTCCCTGCCTCGCCAGATCGAGGACTCACCCGAGGCGAAACCGCTCGCCATCGATCGCGGCGAGATCGTGTTCGACCATATTCGCTTTCACTACGGCAAGGGCAGCGGCGTCATCGACGACCTTTCGCTCCATATTCGCCCCGGCGAGAAGATCGGGCTGATCGGCCCTTCCGGCGCCGGCAAGTCGACCCTGGTCAACCTGCTGCTGCGCTTTTTCGAGTTGGAAGGGGGCGCGATTCGCATCGACGGGCAGGACATCGCCGACGTGACGCAGGAAAGCCTGCGCGCGAAAATCGGCATGGTGACGCAGGACACCTCATTGCTGCATCGCTCGGTGCGCGACAACCTCCTCTACGGCCGGCCCGACGCCACCGACGACATGGCGTGGCAGGCGGCGAAACAGGCCCATGTGGCGGAATTCATCGAGTCGCTGCGCGACATCCACGGACGGCGGGGCTTCGAGGCCCATGTCGGCGAACGCGGCGTCAAGCTCTCCGGCGGCCAGCGCCAACGCCTGGCCATCGCCCGCGTCATGCTCAAGGACGCGCCGATTTTGATTCTCGACGAGGCCACCTCGGCGCTGGATTCCGACGTCGAGGCCGCGATTCAGGAGAACCTCGATCAGCTGATGCGGGGCAAGACGGTCATCGCCATCGCCCACCGCCTCTCCACCATCGCGGCCATGGACCGGCTGGTGGTCATGGAGCAAGGACGCATCGTCGAGCAGGGCAGCCATGCAGAACTGATCCGCCAGAACGGTCTCTATGCACGGCTATGGCGACGCCAGTCGGGCGGTTTCCTGGAGGCCGCCACCACGCCCTCCTCGGCGCACGAAGCAAACTGAGCGCGCCTGGACGGCAAGGGCTGTCGGCGACGTCACGACGTCGGCAGCCCCGCCACGCCCTGCAAGGCCGAATCGCTGTCGCCGGCCTCGGGAATCACGCTGAAGGTACCGTCGGTCTCCAGCACCACCGCATACACACGCTCCACGTCGGCGATGCCGTTCTCGCGGATCGCCGCGCGCACCTCCGCGTCGACGACACGCTCCTGAGCCATCGTCTCGGCACGGAACCGTCCCTGGAAGAGCAGTAACGTCGGCTGCGACTTGACCAGATTCTTGACCCGCCGAGAGCGCACCGATGTGAAGGTGATGGCGAACTGCAGCGCGACGATCAGCACGAACGCCGTGATGCTCTGCGCCAGCGAGACCTGCGTCGAGACCAGCGCCGTCGACAACGTCGACCCCAGCGCGATGGTGACCACGAAATCGAAGGCGTTCCACTTCGACAGCGTGCGCTTGCCGGACAGGCGGATGATGACGATCAGGACCAGATAGCTGATGACGCCGATGACCAGCGTGTGCACGACCGGATGCATGGGAGACTCCAGACCAGGGATGAAGGATGCGCCCGTCAGCGTAGGCCCCTGATGCACGCCCGGCCACTCATATCGCCTTGCGCGCCGCATTCGGCGGCGACGTGCCGGACCTCCCCCATGCCGGTCACGCGCACCTCAGCGCGAGCCGCTTTTGATCGATTTTGCACATTCTCTTGTTAAGACAACGACATGGAACACGATTGCTGTTTTTCGAGTCACGACTTCATGGGAGAGAGTTGACATCACCTGGGGCGTGTTACTTTAATAGCATCAAACTGTGACTCTAATAACAAGACGACAAGCCAACACTGGCGTATGCCGTTCCCTGTATAACAACCCACAATCGAACGTCATCAGGATGCTGACATGACCACTATCATGAGCCTGGTAGGGATGGCGACGCTGATCCTTATCGCGGTGCTGTTTTCCTCCGATCGCAAGTCGATCCGGTTGCGTACGGTTGGCGGTGCCTTTGCCATCCAGGCCGCCATCGGCGCCTTCGTGCTTTACATTCCCTTCGGACAAGCCGTCCTGGCAACGCTCTCGGAGGGAGTCAGTCAGGTCATCGTCTATGCCGACGATGGCATCAACTTCTTGTTCGGCGACCTGGCCAACCCCGAGAGCGTCGGATTCGTCTTCGCCTTCAAGGTATTGCCGATCATCATCTTCTTCTCGTCGCTGATCGCCGTGCTCTACCACCTGAAGATCATGCAGTGGATCATCCGCCTGCTGGGGGGCGCACTTCAGCGCGTGCTGGGCACCTCTCGCACCGAATCGATGTCGGCCACGGCGAATATCTTCGTCGGTCAGACCGAAGCCCCCCTGGTCGTGCGCCCCTTCATTGCCTCCATGACACGCTCCGAGCTGTTCGCCGTCATGTGCGGGGGCCTGGCGTCGGTGGCGGGCTCGGTACTGGCGGGATACGCGAGCCTGGGCATTCCCATGGAGTACCTGATCGCGGCTTCCTTCATGGCGGCGCCGGGCGGTTTGCTGTTCGCCAAGCTGCTGATGCCGGAGACCGAAAAGCCCGATGACAGCATCTCGCGAGCCGAAGAGAAGATCGAGGAAGACGAAAAACCCGCCAACGTGCTCGACGCCGCGGCCACCGGGGCCACATCCGGCATGATGCTGGCAGCCAACGTGGGGGCCATGCTGCTGGCGTTCATCGGTCTGATCGCATTGCTCAACGGCATTCTCGGCGGCGTGGGCGGCTGGTTTGGCATGGAGTCGCTGAGTCTGGAAATGATTCTCGGCTGGCTCTTCGCGCCGCTGGCCTTCCTGCTGGGCATTCCCTGGAGCGAAGCCACGCTCGCCGGCTCGTTCATCGGTCAGAAAATCGTCGTCAACGAGTTCGTCGCCTTCATCAACCTGGCGCCGTACATCTCCGGCGATACCGTCGTGGCCGCCACCGGCGAGGCCATGTCCAAGCACACCGCCGCCGTGCTGTCCTTCGCGCTTTGCGGCTTCGCCAACCTGTCCTCGATCGCCATTCTCCTCGGCGGGCTCGGTCTCATGGCGCCCAACCGCCGCCAGGAAATCGCCCGCTACGGCCTCAAGGCCGTGCTCGCCGGTACGCTTTCCAACCTGATGTCGGCCACCATCGCCGGGCTCTTCATCAGCTTGGCATGAGGCTGTCGACGCCTCCCCACGGCGTCGACGGGAATCCCGCGCCGGATCGACCACCGGGCCCGGCGCGTCTTTCGACCGCAACGCAACAACCATAAAGATGGAAACCACGACCATGACAAAGACGACAACAAGCAAGTGGCTCGGCGCCACGTTCCTGGCCACCATGGTCTGCAGTAGTCCCGCCCTGGCCGCGGATTACTCGGACGGCATTCACGAAGACGACAACCTGTGGTTGACCTTCAACCTGATGCACAGCGAGGACAATCGCCTGCCGTTCCGCAATGCCCAGGATACCTATGTGGAAATGGAATTCGGCGGGCGTTCGGGCATCGTCGATCTCTACGGCTATGTCGACATGTTCGATGCCCTCGACGACGGCAGCGACGATCAGAATGGCGGCGACAACGTATTCATCAAGCTCGCGCCGCGCTTCTCGCTGGACGCCATGAGCGGTCGCGACCTCTCGGTGGGGCCGGTCAAGGAGTGGTACATCGCCACCGTGACCAACATCGGTGACAACGGCCCCGGCGGTGGCCTGTGGGAGCACTACGTGGGCCTGGGGTCGGATGTGGCAGTGCCCTGGTTCGGCGAAATCGGCCTCAACCTCACCGCGCGCTACGTGCGCGAGAACTACGGTGGCCCGGACGAGAATTCCTGGGACGGCTTCATGGTCTCCACCGACTGGTTCAAGCCGTTCTATACCTTCGGCAACGGCGACTTCCTCGCCTACCAGGGGTATCTGGATTACAAGTTCGGCGCGGACACCGTGGCCGATCAGGCGGGACGCAGCAGCAACAGCCTGGAATGGTTCAACGGGCTGTACTACCACGCGGATCGCTTTGCCATCGGTTATGGCCTGAAGCTGTACAACAACATGGCCTTCTATCGCGACGACACCGACGCCTCCGGCGTCCGTCAGGACACCTCAGGGCCCGGCCATTACTTCAGCATCAACTACAAGTTCTGACCCGTTCGCGTGTCCGCCTTACCGGCGGGCACGCATCGTCCCGATGTCATCCAGCGAGGCACGCATACAACGCGCAAGGCGTGGTGAAACGTCCCGGTTACCAGCCGGCGGGCGCACCGAGGTCACGGTTGTTGTCGGACAGGATCTCCAGCCAGCTGCGATCATCATCGGCGCGATCGGCGTCGTGGGCATCCGCATTGACGGCTCGCTGGCTGTCCGCCATGGCGACACTCATGCCGGCATCGCGATAACCTGCCGCATCGGCGTGACGCACGCTCGACCCGGTCGTCGTTTGAGACGCCACTTGCAGCGGTTCGTGATTCACGGCAGCGGCTTGTTGGGAAGCCGTGCTGGCCTGGGCGGCCAGTGGCAGGGCGGCGGCCAGAAGTGCAATAGCAGTGATGGAACGTGCCATGGGAATGTCTCCTTGTCGTGAGTGAACACGACACATTCTATTAGCCCGCTAAACATTATCCTACTATAGTCTTGCTATCGCACTTATAGTCTTGGTCTATGGGGTAGATAGAAAACGCCGTGACTCAAGCCAGCAGCTTGAGCCCCACTACACCCAGGACAATCAGTGCGGTAAAGGCGATTCGCAGGGGATGGCGTGACTCTCCCCAGTATAGCATTCCCAGCAAGGTGCCACAGACAGTCCCGATGCCGGTGAACACGGCATAGGCGATGCCCAGGTCGATGCCGCGCATGGCCAGGGCCAGGAAGCCGAGCGCCGTGCCGAACCCTAGTGTCATGAGCAAGCCGCCGGCCAGCGCCCGGCCTCGACTCACCCGCGCGAAACCGACGACCCCGAGTACTTCGAAAATTCCCGCGCCCAACAGGGCCAACCAATGCCAGGTCATGACGATACTCCTTCCCGTGAGGCGTCGGTACGCGAGACCGATGCCGGCGCGGCGGGCTTGCCGCTGAATTGATGCAGGCCGATGACTCCCACCAGAATCAGCCCGATGCAAGCCAGCGAGGGCCAGGAAAAGCGTGTCCCGAACAGCCAGGCATCGGCCACCACCGTGCCTGCCGCCCCCAGGCCCACGAAGACCGTATAGACGGTACTGGCCGGCAGAAAACGCACGGCACGTACCGCCAGCAACAAGCTCATGGCGGCCACGATCACGGTCGCCAGCCACTCGAGAGGACTGCTGGCGAGTTTCAAGCCCGTCGCCCAGCCGACTTCGGCCAGCGCCGCCAGCGGCAGAATCAACCAACGCATCGTCATCCTTTTCTCCTCGATCGCCGACGCCTCGCGTCTTCCGGGGGCAACGCCGGTTGGCGTCACGCAACTAACTAACGGTCGTTAGTATAGAGTTTGCGCCATGACTTGGCAATCGCGTGCCCGAGCCGCGATCATGAGGACCTTCACGCAGGCTCAGGAATTTTTCGTGCATACCCGTGACAAGCTCAAACAAACCGGCCTCGCCCTGTTCGCCCGGCACGGCTACGAAGGCACCAGCCTGGCGCACATCGCTGCCGAAACGGGCATCAAGAAGCCGTCCATCTACAATCACTTCCCCAACAAGGCGGCGCTCTTCCTGGCGATTTTCGAGGATGTCGAAAGCGGCATCGTCACGCTCATCGACGACAGCCTGACCCACTCCCGCGGCTTGCCCACGCGCGCGCGCTTCGAGCGCCTCATCCGTGCTTGCGCCACGTTCATCCGACGCGAGCACCAGGGCGTGTTCTACAAGCGCTACCTGCTGTTTCCTCCCACCGACGTGGCCGCCGACGTCGCGGCGATCTCCAACGACAACGAGAACCGCATCAATGCGCACCTGCACACGCTCTTCACGGAAGGCCGCCAATCCGGCGAACTGCGGGCACTGCCCGAGGCACAGTTCATCGCCGCCTTCTACTGCTTGATGGACGGTCTCTTCGCCGAGAACTTCTACTACGACGCCGATACCTTCGAGCAGCGCCTGGAGGGGGCCTGGGCAGTTTTCTGGGCAGGTCTGGAGGCCTGATCGTGCCGAGTCGAGGGGCTGGGCAGTTCAGGCCGTCGTCGCCAGGTGACTGCGCTCGGCCATGCGCCGAATGAACGCCACCGTGGCCTCGGGCCGCGTGATCGGCAGCATGTGCCCCGCGCCGGGCTCCAGGTGCAGCAGCATGTCGGGGTAGCGACGCTGCATGGGGCGGGTATGACACGCCGGGTCCAGGATGCGGTCGTGCGTGCCGAACATGATCCCCAGCGGCACCTTCAGCGCCGCGTAGCGGCGCACTTGCCGGGGCAGTTCGTGCTCGAGCATTGCCAGGTCGGTCGACGCCGCATGGAAGGCCTGGGGTCGCAGCGCCAGGATACCGCCGCCACGCACGGCGTAATCTCCGGGGACCGGCTCCGGCGCGAACACCTGCGCCAGGGTCCGCCGCGACGTCCAGCTTGTCAGGGGCACGGCGAGGGTATCGGCCATCCAGCGCCGCCGGCGTGGCGAGCGAATCGCCAAGAGCCGCATCGGCGGCGGCACATCATCGACCCGTTCGATCAGAGGCGCGAGCAACGCCAATCCCGCGACATCGTCGGGGAACTCCAGGGCCAGTGTCAGCGCCAGCGTGCCTCCCATCGAATGCCCCACCAGCAGCGGCCGCTCGACGCCCAGCGCCCGCCAGGCCTCGTGCACGGCGCGCGCCTGACAAGGCAAGCGGGCACGCTCGTTGTCGGTGGTGTCGGAATAGCCCGAACCCGGCCGATCGAAGGCGATGACACGATAGTCGTCACGCAACGCCTCGATCACGGCATAGGTAAAGTGCTGCAATTGACCGCCCAGGCCATGAATCAGCACCAGCGGTGGCCCGCTCCCCGCCTCGACGTAATGCAAGCGTCCGCCGGGGGTCTCGATGAAGGCGCCTCGCGGCGGCAATCGCGCTTCGGCGTCACGAGCCAGGGCACGTGTCATGCGCCTTAGCCCGAGGAGACAGGCCACGACAAGCAGTAAGCCGCAAAGCAGTACGCCGAAGAGCACGCCCCAGCCCGCGATCAGCATCGTGCGTCTCCGGCGGCGCGACTCATGCCCGGACCTCCGGCTTGCGGAACGCCTGATAACAATGCTGGTTGCGTTCCAGGGCGATCACGCTGTGCTGATCGAGGCCCGGAATCGTGCCGGGATGCAGCGCCTCGAGCGCCGTCACGGCTTCCGGCGGCACGGCGTTGTACGGCGGGATATCGTTCCAGCCCAGCAGGAGATGGCCGCCGGGACGCAGGCATGTCGCCACCGCCGAGAACGCGGCTTCGATGTCATCGGGTGCGTTGAGTCCCCAGCCAAGCACACCGTTGCAGATCACGGCGTCCAGGCTGGCGGGGGCGAAGTGCCGTTCCATGGAGGTCATGTCGGCAACCACGTGGCGCCGGCTCCCGAAGGGCGATTTGGCGGGGTCGACATCCAGCGTCGAGACGCGTGCCCGGGCGAAGAATTCGGGGTAGTCGCGCGTGTACCAGGCGCATCCCACCAGCAACACATGGCCGGCGCCGACATCCGCCGCCAGCGAGGGCAGGATGACTTTCTCCAACAGCTGACGATCGCCATAGCGATACCCCACTCGCCATCCCAGCCCATCCAGCACGCCCAGCAGGTGCGCCACGGCGCGATAGGTCTTCAGTCTCGCTGGCATCCGCGTCTCCCGGGTTGCGCCGTGCAGGCGATGACACCGTTCAGAGTTACCGGCGCACCGGGCAGCTGTCAACGCGGTCATCGTCATCCGCTGGCAAGCTCAACCAGAAGACGTTGACGGCCGCGTCGCTTTCGCACCAGGCCTCGCCCCCATGCAGCTGCGCCACGGAACGCACGATGGCCAGCCCCAGGCCACCGGTGCCCACCGGCCGGGATCGCGCCGGATCGCCGCGATAGAAGCGCTCGAAGAGCCGCGCCCGCTCCGCATCGGGAATCGGTTCCCCGTGATTGACCACCCCGAGGTGCCAGTCCCCGGCCTCTCGCCGCGACACCAGACGGATCTCGGTACCGCTGCGTCCATGGCGCAGCGCGTTATCGATGAGGTTGGCGAGCGCTCGGCGCAGCAGGTCGAGATTGGCCGTCACCCGCCCCTGCATGTCGCTCGCCAGCTCGCGACCGTCCTCGTCGGCCATGCCCTCGAAATAGTCGCAGAGCTGGTCGGCGAGGCCTCGCAGATCGACCGTTTCACGGGGCAGCACCCTCGCAGGCTGCTCGGTGCGTGCCAGGAACAGCATGGTCTCTATCATGCGCGACAGTCGCTCGTACTCTTCGACGTGAGAGCCCAGCAGTTGACGGTATTCCTCTGCCGTGCGCTCCCGCTGCAAGGCCTGCTGGGTCGCCCCCAGCAGATTGCCCAGGGGCGTACGCATCTCGTGGGCGAGGTCCTCGGAAAAGCGCGACAGCTGGGCGAACCCTTCCTCCAGGCGCGCCAGCATCTGGTTGAGCGCGCGACTCAGCTCGCGCAACTCCGCCGTCTCGTCGTTCGCCTCCAGGCGCCGATGCAGATGCGCCACGTCGATCGTGCGCGCCCGCGCGGCCAGCCGTCTCACCGGACGCAGACCGCGGCGCACGACGACCCAGCCCAGGCCGCAGGCCAGCACCGCGCCCGCCCCCATGGCGAGCCACAACCGCAACCGATAGGCGGCCAGCATCCGCTCGCGCTCATCGAGCGTCTTGCCGGCCACCAGGGTCAGGCGGCGCCCGTCATGCTCAAGACTGCGCCAGGCCAGGCGCGTCGACCCGGCAGCAGGATGCTCCCCGAGTCGTCCCTCCGGAGCCGGCGGCAGTTCCGGCACCGGCAGGCCCGGGGGATTGACCTCGATCAGCGGCACGCCGCGCGCATCGAGCATCCACAGCAGGCTCTCGCGATTGCCCAGCATGTTGGCATAGAGCAACGGGCGGCGGCGCAGCGCCGCGATGCTCTCGCCGTCGTCCAGAAGCGCTTCCATGCGTTCGAGGCGACCCTGCAGCATCTGGTCGTCGCGCCAGGCGATCTGTTGGCCCAGGGCATGGTAGAGATAGGCGCCCAGGCCGCCGAGCAGCCCCAGACTCACCAGGGCGAACAACAGCGACAGACGCATCGACAGAGAGGCCGGCGCGCGCATCAACCGCGGTCCTCCAGCACGTAGCCCATGCCCCGCTCGGTGTGAATCAGCCGACGCGTGAAGGGGTCGTCCACCTTGGCCCGCAACCGCCGCACGGCCACCTCCACCACATTGGTGTCGCTGTCGAAGTTCATGCCCCACACCTCGGAGGCGATCAAGGTCCGTGACAATACCTCGCCCTCGCGCTCGAGCAGCAGCTGCAGCAGCGCGAACTCCTTGTTGGTCAGCGCAAGCCGCGTCTCGCCCCGCGTGACCCGGCGTTTCAGCACGTCCATGTGCAGATCGGCCACCTGGAAGCGCTCCCGCTCCCGCAGCGGACCACGGCGCAGCAGCGTCCTCACCCGGGCCAGCAGCTCGACGAAAGAAAAGGGTTTGACCAGATAGTCGTCAGCGCCCAGCTCCAATCCCTTGACCCGGTATTCCACGGCATCCCGGGCGGTCAGGAACAACACCGGCACCTGGCCATGGCGACGGATCAGCCGCAGCAGTTCCCAGCCGTCGAGCCCCGGCAACATGACGTCGAGGATGATCAGCTCGAAGTCGGCCTCCTCGATCAGGTGCCGGCCGTCCAGCCCGTCCCGGGCCACCTCGACCCGGTATCCGGCCTCGCCCAGCCCCCTGGCAAGGTAGTCGGCGGTCTTGCTTTCGTCTTCCACCAGCAGGATGCGCATGCAGCATGCCTCTCGCTAAATGACGCCACAGGCTAGCCCGTCGCGCGCGGGCTGCCCATTACAAAGTCGTAATCCTGCCGTCAGGCCGGTGACGGCAAGGCGCTGCCAAGATGACACCTTCATCACGACAGGAGGTCTACCCATGCGTCTATCCCGCACGCTGATCGCCGCCATCGGCCTCGGCGCCACCGCCCCAGCCCTGGCTGCCGACAACCCGCTGAGCGTACACGTGCTCGACATCCAGTCCGGCCAGCCGTCGCCGGGGATCGAGGTCCAGCTCGAGAAGCGCACCGAGAGCGGCTGGGAGTCCCTGGCGACCGGCATCACGGCCGAGTCGGGCCGCATCTCGGCGCTCTATCCCGACGACCGGGACTTCACGGCGGGTGTCTACCGCGTGACCTTCGAGACCGGTGACTGGTTCGCCGAGCACGATACCCGGACCTTCTTCCCCGAGATTCCGGTGCCCTTCGAAGTGACCGACCCCTCGCAGCACTACCATATTCCGCTGCTGTTGAGCCCCTACGGTTATTCCACCTACCGCGGCAGCTGACGCCGCACCGACTCGCCGAAAGCAAGAAGCCCCCGGCCTTGGCCGGGGGCTTCTATGCGTCGTGGGCGAAGCGCCGCGGGGGTCAGGCGTTCGCCTCTCGGGCCTTCTTGATCAGGTCGTACGCGTGGGAGATTTCCTGGGTACGCGCCTCGGCCATGTCGCGCATGCTTTCCGGCAGCCCCTTGCCCGCCAGCTTGTCGGGATGGTTCTGGCTCATCAACCGACGATAGGCCCGCTTGAGCTCGGCATCGCTGGCATCGGACTCCACGCCCAGCACCCGGTACGCATCGGTCAACGACTGCTGCGAAGGCGCACCGCCCGGCTGTTGCTGTTCGCCACGCAGCATGGCCTCGATCTGGGCGATCTCGGCTTCGCTGCAGCCCAGGCCTCGTGCCACGCGCAGCAGCATGTCGTGCTCGGCGGGGTGCAACTGGCCGTCGGCGGCGATCGCCGAGAGCTGAACCTGCAGGAACATCTGCAGCAGCGCGCGCTGTCCGCCGGTCACGCGGCGCACCGTTGCCAGCTCGGCATCGAGATCGAAATCGTCGGCCTTGCCGCGTTCGAAGGCGGCGTTGGCGCGCTCTCGCTGCGCCTCGCTCAACCGCAGCCGCTGGAACAGCGTCTCGACGACGCGCAGCTCATCGCCACTGACGTCGCCATCCGCCTTGCAGATGCAGCCCATGACCGCGAACGTCGAGTCGAGAAACTGATCCTGCATCTTCGACAGTTTGGAGACCACCACGCGACGCACCAGGCGCCGCGCGACCCAGAAGCCCAGCACGGCACCGATGATCAGTCCCGGCAATTTCCCGAACATGAAGCCGAGGCCGGCTCCAATCAATATGGCGATCAGCATGAAAATCTCGTCTTGTCGTTAAGTGTCAGTCATCGGCACGCGACGTTTCCAGGCGCCGACGCACGGCGGTTTCGATGCCCTCGGCATCGAGCCCGCACGCCGCCAGCAACTCGGCGGGTTTGCCGTGCTCGACGAAATCGTCCGGCAGCCCCAGGTTCAATACTTCGACCTGGACACCCTCGGCGGCCAGGAGTTCATTGACGCCGCTTCCCGCGCCACCGGCGACGACGCTCTCCTCGAGGGTCACCAGCAGCCGGTGGTCGCGCGCTGCCGCGAGGATCGCCTCACGATCCAGCGGCTTCACGCTGCGCATGTTGAGGTGCGTGGCATCGAGACGCTCGGCCACCTCGCCGGCAGGGCCGTTCATGCTGCCGAACGCCAGCAACGCCACGCCGCCTTCGCGACCGCTGCGCCGTGTCTCGGCCTCGCCGATGGGCAGCGCCTCCAGGTTCGATGCCACCTGCGTGCCGGGACCGGTGCCACGCGGATAACGTACCGCCGCCGGTCCGGGGTGATGGTACGCGGCGCTCAGCATGGCTCGACACTCGGCCTCATCGGCGGGCGCCAGCACGATCATGCCGGGAATGCAGCGCAGGAAGGAAAGGTCCAGCGCACCATGGTGAGTCGGGCCGTCCTCGCCCACCACGCCGGCACGGTCGATGGCGAAGGTCACATCGAGCGCCTGCACCGCCACGTCGTGGATCAACTGGTCATAGCCGCGCTGCAGGAAGGTCGAGTAGATCGCCACCACGGGCTTCATCGCCTCGCACGCCATGCCCGCCGCCAGCGTCACCGCATGCTGTTCGGCGATCGCCACGTCGTAGTAGCGCTCGGGATACTCGCGCGAGAAGCGGATCAGGTCGGAGCCCTCGCGCATCGCCGGCGTGATGCCAATCAGACGCGCGTCCACCGCCGCCATGTCGCAGATCCACTCGCCGAAGACATTGCAATACTTGCGCGGCTTGGGCTGGGGCTTGGGCTGGGCTTCCGGCTCCGCCGTGGCCGCGTTGGGCGAGCGCGGCTCTTTTTTGGGCGGCGGCTCGCTGGTGGTCTTCTCGAGCTTGGTGATGGCGTGGTAACCGATGGGATCGGCCTCGGCGGGACGAAAGCCGCGCCCCTTGCAGGTCTTGATATGCAGGAACTGCGGCCCCTCCAGATTCGCCATGTTGCCCAGCGTCTGCACCAGCGTCGGCAGGTCATGACCGTCGATGGGACCGATGTAGTTGAATCCCATCTCCTCGAACAGGGTCGCCGGGCTGACCATGCCCTTGACGTGCTCCTCGGTGCGCCGGGCCAGCTCCAGCGCGCCCGGCAGGTGCGAGAGCACGCGCTTGCTGTTCTCGCGCATCACCGTGTACGGCTTGCTGACCAGAATGCGTGCCAGATAGCTCGCCATGCCGCCGACGTTCTCGGAGATCGACATCTCGTTGTCGTTGAGAATCACCAGCATGTTGGCATCGACATGGCCGGCATGCGCCAGCGCCTCGAATGCCATGCCCGCGCTCAAGGCGCCATCGCCGATGACCGCACACACACGACGCCGTTCGCCCTTGGTCCGCGCCGCCAGCGCCATGCCCAGCGCCGCCGAGATCGAGGTGCTCGAA
Organism: Chromohalobacter israelensis DSM 3043; assembly: GCF_000055785.1. Taxonomy (GTDB): domain Bacteria; phylum Pseudomonadota; class Gammaproteobacteria; order Pseudomonadales; family Halomonadaceae; genus Chromohalobacter; species Chromohalobacter israelensis. Next base: position 123,726 of record NC_007963.1, on the reverse strand, counting down.
TGACCGACACCGAAGGTGTCATAGGGCGACTCGTCGCGCTTGGGAAACGCCGCCAGACCCCCGAACTGCCGAATGGTCGACATCTGCTCGCGACGCCCGGTCAGGATCTTGTGGGGGTAGGCCTGGTGACCGACGTCCCACACCAGGCGGTCATACGGCGTATCCAGGATGTGATGCAGGGCCACGGTCAACTCGACCACACCCAGGCCGGCGCCGAAGTGTCCGCCGGTACAGCCGACGCTGTACAGCAAATAGGCACGCAACTCGTCGGCCAGCTGGCGCAACTGGGTCGCGTTGAAATCGTGTAACGCCGCGGGATGCTCGCAGGTATCGAGCAAGGGCGTGGCCGGACGTTCGGCAGGAATCTCGTCGAACAGCTTCATAAGCGTTATCTACAACCGATCAGTGATCGCGGTCGATCATGTGGCGGGCCAGCTCGGCCAGAGGATAGGCACGTTCGCCCAACGGAGCCAGAGCGCTCAGGGCCTCGTCGAGCAAGCCTCGTGCCTTGGCACGGGCGCCATCAAGGCCGAGCAAGGCCGGATAAGTAGGCTTGGCACGCGCCGCATCGGCGCCGGTGGCCTTGCCCAGGGTCGCGGCGTCGCCGGCGACATCGAGAATGTCATCCTGGATCTGGAACGCCAAGCCGATGGCCGCCGCGTAGGTGTCCAGGGCCGCCACACGAGGGTCGTCCTCGTCGGCAGCGGCCAGGGCGCCCAGACGCACGGCGGCACGAATCAGCGCACCGGTCTTGTAGCCGTGCATGGTGGCCAGCGCGTCGACATCCAGGCGCCCGCCCACGGCGGAAAGGTCCAGCGCCTGTCCGGCGGCCATGCCTTCGCGTCCCGAGGCGTTGGCCAGCGCACGCACCATCGCCCCCAGGCGCGGGTGACGCGTCTCGGCCAATACCTCGAAGGCCAGCGTCTGCAGGGCGTCACCGGCCAGAATCGCCATCGCCTCGCTGTAGGCACGATGTACGGTGGGACGGCCACGACGCATGTCGTCGTCGTCCATGGCCGGCAGGTCGTCGTGCACCAGCGAGTAGGCGTGGATCAGCTCGACGGCAGCGGCCGGCGCATCCAGGGCCTTGTCCTCGGCGCCCAGCGCATGGCCGGCCGCGTAGACCAGGATCGGGCGCAGGCGCTTGCCGCCCCCCAGCACGCTGTACCGCATGGCGGCGTCGAGCTCGCCGGAGACGGGCGCCGCACGCTCGACGATACCGGCGAGCACCTGCTCGGTGCGCGCACGGGCCGTGGTCATGATGTCGCGGTCGCTCAAGGGCTCAACGCTCACCATCGGCCTCCCCGGTCTCGAACGGTACCGTCTGGAAGCTGCCATCGGGCTGCTCCAGCAAGGCCTTGACGCGCAGTTCGGCGTTTTCCAGGCGCTGCTGGGCGTCCCGCGTCAGGTGGACGCCGCGCTCGAACGCCACCAGCGAGGCTTCCAGAGAGAGCTCCCCGGATTCCAGCTGGGCCACCAGAGATTCCAGCCGCGCCAACGTGGCCGCGAAGTCCTCCGGCGCGCGTTCATCAACATCCGTTTCGTCAGGCTGGGCGGCGCCGCTGATCGACGCATCCGTTTCCGCCATGGCGCTTCTCGCTCATCCGTGCGGACCGATGGAGGCGGCCCGGCTTGCCAAGATTTGGCCCCACAGTATACACCCAAGCCCCGGGGACGCGTCTGCCCCGGCGAGTACGACACGCGCCGCCCGTGTATCGCGCTCATGTGTAAGGTGCAGCGATTTCATCCGCAACGCGGTCGCCTGTGCTACGATATGGCCCCTGTCGCTGGGCGCCCCCCACCCTTTTCTCGCCTCGGGTCGCCCCAATGGACAGGCCACCACCATACCGATAGACATACGTCGCATCAGTCGACGAAAGGGTTGAACCGACAATGGCCAAGACGTCTCTGGACAAGAGCAAGATCAAGATCCTGCTGCTCGAGGGCATTCACCAGTCCGCCGTGGACAACCTCCTGAATGCCGGTTACACCAACATCGAAACGCTCTCCACTTCCTTGTCCGAGGACGAGCTGGTCGAGAAGATCCGCGACGTCCACTTCATCGGCCTGCGCTCGCGCACACAGCTCACCGAGCGTGTGTTCGCCGCCGCCGAGAAGCTGACCGCCGTGGGCTGCTTCTGCATCGGCACCAACCAGGTCGATCTCAACGCCGCTCTCGAACGCGGCATTCCGGTCTTCAACGCGCCGTATTCCAATACCCGCTCGGTGGCCGAGCTGGTCCTCGCCGAAGCCATCATGCTGCTGCGCGGCATTCCGGAGAAGTCCGCCCGCGCTCACCAGGGCGGCTGGTTGAAGTCGGCCAAGAATTCCCACGAGGCACGTGGCAAGACACTGGGGATCATCGGCTACGGCAGCATCGGTGCCCAGTTGTCGGTGCTCGCCGAGTCGCTCGGCTTCGACGTCCTGTATTACGACGTCATCACCAAGCTGGCCATGGGCAATGCCCGTCAGGTGGGCTCGCTCGAGGAGCTGCTGGCACGCGCCGACGTCGTCAGCCTGCACGTCCCCGACGTGCCGTCCACGCGCTGGATGATCGGCCGCGACCAGCTGGCATTGATGAAGCAGAACGCCATCTTCATCAACGCCTCGCGCGGCACCGTGGTGGACATCGAAGCCCTGGCGGAAGTGCTGGAGAGCGGCAAGCTGCTCGGCGCGGCCATCGACGTCTTCCCCGTCGAGCCCAAGGGTACCAACGAAGAGTTCGTCTCTCCGCTGCGCGGCAAGGAAAACGTCATCCTGACCCCGCACATCGGCGGCTCGACCCTGGAAGCCCAGGAAAACATCGGGATCGAGGTGTCCGAGAAGCTGATCACCTATTCCGACAACGGCACCACCATCACCTCGGTCAACTTTCCCGAGGTCGCGTTGCCCGCCCACCCGGACAAGCATCGCCTGCTGCACATCCACGAGAACGTGCCGGGCGTGATGTCGGAGATCAACAAGGTTCTCAGCGACGAGGGCATCAACATCTCGGCGCAGTACCTGCAGACCAACAGTGGCGTCGGCTACGTGGTCATCGATGTCGACAAGGCATATGGCCCCAAGGCGCTGGAAGCGCTCAAGCGCGTCAACCATACCCTGCGCCTGCGCGTGCTCTACTCCGAGAGCAACTTCGAGGCGTAACGGTGCGGCGCACGCCCTGCCCCGACGCAACACGGCCCCTCCAAGGAGGGGCCGTTTTCATGGCGCCTGCCTGGCGACACGCCCTGAGGGGCGTGTCGCGCTCAAGGCGTTTCCGCAGAGCGCGAGACATCCGCCGGGTTGCTGGTCGGACCGGTCTGCGGCACGCCCGTCTTGACCTCGCGCTGGCCGTCGTCGTAGGTGTTGATCGTGCAGCCGGCAAGTCCTGCCACCAGCAGCACAGCACCTGCCATTGCCAATAGATAACGCATGAGTTCCCTCTTTTATCGCTTATCGATCCCGAGCCCACCGGCCGATGCCATCGACCAGTGAGCGATTGAGGCGACGCGTCTAGAACGCGACTTCCATACCAGCGTAGACGGTCCGTCCCGATGCCGGTTCGAAATAGCGGTCGTTATTGGCATTGATCCGCACATTGGCGAAATGCTCGCGATCGAAGAGGTTACGCACCCCCACGTAGCCCTTGAGCAAGGTATCGCCACCCAGGTGCCAGCCATCGCCGGCGCGCAGGTGGACCAGCCAGTAATCGTCGACCGCCACATCGTTGGCGTCGTCCGCCACCATGTCGCCGATGTACTGCGTCTCGAGCGTCGCGAAGCGCTCGTCGAAGCCCTTCCAGGTCAGCCGGTTCATCCAGGTCTGCTCCGGCAGGCCGGGGATGCGGTTGCCCCCGTAGTTGCCATCCTGGGTGTCGTATTCATCGAATTCGTACCTGGCCAGCGTCAAGGCACTGTCGAGACGCCAGCTCGGCGTCATCTGCCAGCCCAGCGCCAGCTCGATACCATCCCGCGAGGAATCGCCGGCATTGCGGTAAAAGTCCCGCCCATTCTCGTTGTAAGGCACCAGCTCGTCGCGCACACGCACCGAGAACAGCGCCAGATCGTAATCCACGCCATTGTCGAAATTCCCCCGCAGCCCGATTTCGCGATTCCAGGCCTTCTGTGGCTCGACGGCAGGATTGAAGCCGCCCACGCCACTGGGGTTGGCGAATTCAGAAAACGTGGGAGTTTCAAAAGACGTGCCGGTATTGACATAAGCCTGATGCGTCGGCAAGTACCGATAGCTCAAGCCCGCCGAGCCGCTCCATTCGCGGAAGGTACGGTCGCCGCTCTGGTCGCCGTCGCTGCCGAAATCATCGTCGATGTCGAAGTCGACGCGGTCGTAGCGGGTCCCCAGCGATAGCGTCAACTTGTCGGTGAGATCCAGATCGCCCTGGGCGAAAATACCCAGCGAAGTGGCCGTCTGGGTCTCGTCGGCGGTGTCACCGCCGACCGTGCCATCGAACTCGACGTTACGCCGCCAGCGATCGTCCTCTTGACGCGCCACATCGACACCGACCACATATCGCAGCGGCAGCTCGCCCAGCAGCAGATCCTGGTGATACTCGGCACTGCCCCCGAAGTAGTCACGCTCGTAGCCGAGGAGACTGTCGCCGGGATAGGGCAGTTGCTGTTCGAAGTCACGCTGTAGATAGAAGCCTTTGACGTACAGCTCGCCCGGCCCGGCGGACAGATCCTCGTACTGCAGCCCCAGCACCTGCTGGTCGACGTTCTGGCCCGTGTCGTATTCCTCGGTGAAGTCGCCGGCCTGGTTACGGTCTTCATCGACCTGCTCGCGCGTCAGTCCGCCCGGGTCCTCGGAGCGCGGATTGTCCAGCAAGTTGACGATGGCCGTCAGTGCCCGATCATTGCCCAGCTCACGGCGCACCTTGGCGTTCAGATGGTATTTCTCCACCTGGCTCTGATCCCGGTACCCGTCGAAATTCAGCGCCGAGACGCTCACATGATGGGACCAGGGGCCGTTCACGCCGCCATCGCTGAAGCGATATTTCCGGTAGCCGTCGCTGCCGATCTCGGCCCCCAGGCGAGTCTTCTGGTCGTCACGGCCATCGGCCGTGGTCACGCTCAGCACGCCACCGGCCGCATTGCCGTAGAGCACCGACGACGGTCCGCGGATCACCTCGATCCGCTGGGCGCTGTCGAGGTCGATGGCATCCAGCTGCGCCTGCCCATCGGGCAGCGTGTAGGGAATCCCGTCGGCCATCACCGTGACTCCACGTACACCGAACGGTGCCCGTGCGCCGAAGCCACGAATCGCCAGGCGCTCGCCCTGGGCGAAGTTGTCACGGTTTTGCAGGAACACCCCGGGCACGGTCACCAGCGACTCGTCGAGCCGAACACGCTGCTGGCCTTGCGCAATGCTGTCGCGGTCGACCACGGAAACGGCGGCGGGTGTGGCATAGAGCTCGCGATCGAGGCGCGGCGCCGTCACCTCCATCACCTCCGGCGAGATCGTCTGGGAGAACGCGGCGCCGGAAGCGCTCAAGGCGCCAAGCAGCAGGGAAGCAGGAAGGTAGCGATGGGTCATGGCGATATCGACAGGTCGGGTCTACCGGAGGCGGCATGCCACCGGTGGACGAATTCATTAAGCGGGGGTGAATATTAGCATATCGCATGTACCCCCGCCTTACGTCTCATCGCCATTTTACGGCATGCCTTGCATCACTCAGAAATGCGTCGTCATCACTTCCTTCACTGCCAGCGCTTCATCGACGCATAGTACGCGCCGCCACTTGTCGAACGTCAGGCAGGGATGGGACGTGCCGAAGGCCAGCACATCGCCTACCGCGATATCGGCGTGCTCGGGAATCTCGAGAAACGCATGCTGATCCATGATGTGCGTCGTTCGCCAGCCGCTGACGTCCACACTCACCGTACCTCCCGCCTCCCGTGGATAGCGGCGTAGCGGCAACGGCAGATCAGGCTCGTGCCCGATATCGCGCTTGCCCAGCGCAATGATCGCCAGGCCCGGTTCGGGCAGCGACTGCACATGAGCAAAGACTTCCAGCGCCGGGCGCAGCTCGCCCTCCAGGCCGGGATCGCGCGCCTTGATCGCCTCCATCGCACCGGCATAGAGCTTGTGATCGTGCACCACGTAGCAGCCCGGCCTCAGCACCGGCGTGTAGTGCTCGCGCAGCTCCGCCCTGTCGAACGTCTCCGCGATCAGGTCGAACCACTTGGAGCCGGAAGCGGTGACGATCGGCGCCTCGCGTTGCAGAACATCACTGGCCTGCAACGTGCGGACGGTCTCGACCAACCGCTCGCCGTAGGCACGCACGGCAGCGGCTTCATCGCCGCCGGCGATCATCCCCTCGTAACCTTCGATGCCGACGAGGGCCAGCGCGGGCTGCCTGGCGATCTCTGCCACCAGCGCATCGACCTGCGCGGCGTTGCGGCAGCCGCAGCGTCCGCCATCGACGCCCAGCTCGATCAGCACGTTCAGCGTGAGCTCCCTGTCGGCGAAGAACGCCCCTAGATCGCGCACGTTATCGACGCCGTCCACCACGCAGTAGTACTCCAGCCCCGCCTCGATGGCATCCGCCACCAGCGTCATGTTCGGCCGGCCGACCAGCTGGTTGGCCATCAGCACACGGTCGACGCCATGGGCATGCGCCGTCACCGTCTGCACCGCCGTCGCCAGCGTGATTCCCCAGGCGCCCGCCTCGAGCTGTCGCCTGAACAATGCCGGGGCCATGGTGGTCTTCCCGTGCGGCGCCAGCTTGGCGCCATGCCCCTCGGCGAAGCGCTGCATCCACGCCAGGTTGTGGGTCAGCGGCGCCTCGAAGACCGCCGCCGCCGGCAGCGGCACATCATGCAGCAGGTGCGCCGGACGCGACGGCGGCATGCCCTTCTCCATTTCCCAGTTCCCGGGTGCGACCATCATTTTCTCCTCGCCTCGTCATGCCTTCCGGGTATTTACTAACACAAAAAATAAAAATATGTTAGCGGGTAACAAGCCCATCAGTCACCGAATATGGATCGCTCGTGAGTCAAGAATTCGACATCCTGTCGCATATCACCGCCTGCTTGCCGAGCCTGCGCGTGTCGGAGAAAAAAGTCGCCACGCTGGTTCATGACGACATCGACTTCGTCACGGAGGCGAGCATCGGCGAGATCGCCAGGCGCGCCGAGGTGAGCGATGCCACGGTCACGCGCTTCGCGCGCGCAGTGGGTTGCCGCAATGTGCGCGACTTGAAAACACGCCTCACGCGTGCCCTGGCGGCTGGCCGCCGTTTCATTCAGGAAGCCAACGAGGAAGACGGCCTCGGTGTCATCTACGACACCGCCGCGCAGACGCTTTCGCTCAACCGCGAGCTGATGGAGCAGGCCGATGTCGAGGGCGCGGTGGCAATGCTCGACGACGCTCGCCAGATCCTGGTGTTCGGCGCCGGCGGTGGATCGACCGTCATGGCGCAGGAGATGCAGTTCCGGCTGGTGCGGCTGGGTTACGCCATCAGCGCCTATCCGCAAGCGCTCTTGCCACGCATGGTTGCCTCGACCCTGGAGCCCGAAGATGTCGTCGTCACGCTCTCGGTGACCGGCTACACCCCGGAGATCGTCGAAGCGGCCGAGCTGGCGCGCCAGTACGGCGCCCGTGTGCTCGCCATCACCGCCGTGGGGTCGCCGTTGGCCGACACCGCGAACATCGTCCTGCCATTGGCCGCCCGGGAGACCGATTACATCTATTTCCCGTCTTCGTCGCGCTACGCCATGATGGCCGCCATCGACATGCTGGCACTGGGTCTTGCGCTCCGTCACCGCGACCGTACCCGCGACAAGCTGCGACGCCTCAAGATCACCCTCGACGCTCACCGCGGCGGCGACAATCGCCAGCCGCTGGGGGATTGAGCCATGCAGGCCCAGGAGTCGCCATGCACGTCGATTTACTGATTCGTCACGCCACGATCCTCGACGGCCGTGGAGGCGATGCCTTCACCGCCGATGTCGCCATTCAGGGCGAGCGGATCGTCGCCCTCGGCACGCTGGTCGACACCAGCGCCAATGACGTCATCGACGCCAAGGGCCTGACGCTTGCGCCCGGCTTCATCGACGTCCACACCCACGACGATACCAATGTCATCCGCACGCCGGAGATGCTTCCCAAGCTCTCCCAGGGCGTCACCACGGTGGTGGTCGGCAACTGCGGCATCAGTGCCAGCCCGGTCACGCTCACGGGCGACGTGCCCGACCCCATGAATCTGCTCGGCCGCGCGGAAGACTTCCGTTACCCCTCCTTCGCCGCGTACGCCCAGGCGGTCGATGCATCGACACCCAGCGTCAACGTGGCAGCGCTGATCGGCCATACCAGCCTGCGCAGCCAGGTCATGGATCGCTTCGATCGTCCTGCCAGCGACGACGAGATCGCCGCCATGCGCGAGCAGCTGGAGACGGCGCTGGGCGAGGGCGCCGTGGGCATGAGCTCGGGCCTGGCCTACCGCAACGCCTTTTGCGCTCCGACCGAAGAGATGAATGCGCTGGTCGAGGCGGTTGGCCGGGCCGGCGGCGTCTATACCACGCATTTGCGCGACGAGTTCGCCGGGCTCCCCGAAGCGATGGACGAAGCCGTCGCCACCGCCCGGCACGGTCAGGCGCCCTTGGTGATCTCGCACCTGAAATGCGCCGGTGCCGGCAACTGGGGCAACGCGCCCAAGGCCCTGTCGAAGCTCGATGACGCTGCGCGCACCCATGGCGTTCACTGCGACTGCTACCCCTATACCGCCGGCTCCTCGACACTGGACCTGGGCCAGGTCACCGACGAAATCGACATCTTCATCACCTGGTCCGATCCGCATCCGGAGGTAGCCCGTCAGTCTCTCGGGGCCATCGCCGAGCAGTGGGGGCTGTCGCTGATGGAAGCCGCCGAGCGTCTGCAACCGGCCGGTGCGGTCTACCACAACATGAGCGAGGCCGACATGCGCCTGGTGCTGTCACATCCGCTGTCGATGGTCGGCTCCGACGGCCTGCCCAACGACCCGCATCCGCATCCGCGCTTGTGGGGCACCTTTCCGCGCGTGCTCGCGCATTACAGCCGCGACCTGAAGCTGCTGTCGCTGACCGAAGCCGTGCGCAAGATGACCGCGCTCTCGGCGGCCAACTTCGGCCTCGCCGACCGCGGGGTCATACGGGTCGGCGCCTTCGCCGACCTGGTGCTGCTCGATCTCGAGACACTCGAGGATACCGCCACCTACAGCACCCCGATGTCGCTCGCCCGAGGCATCGAGCTGGTCATCGTCAACGGCTGCATCAGCTACCGCCACGGTCAGGCGAGCGGCAAACGTGCCGGACGGCTGCTACGCCGCAACGCTCGGCTTTCGCCAGCCCCGGTTTCCACAGGCATCCACGACGGGCGCGACAGCGCCACATTTCCCTGAGCATTTCAGCCGAACAGGAGAATAGAAGATGAGTATTCAGCGGTATGGCGTCGAAGGAGGCGTCGGCACAGGCGGTCAGAAGCTGCCCTTCGCACGCGCCACCGAAGCGGGCGGTTGGCTGTTCGTCTCGGGCCAGACGCCCATGACGGACGGCGAAGTCGTCGAAGGCAGCATCGTCGAACAATCCCGCCTGGCCTTCGCCAACTGCCTGAAGATCATGGAAGAGGCCGGCTATGGCGTGGAGCACGTCGTGCATGTCACCGCCGTGCTGACCGACGCACGCTACTTCAGTTCATTCAACAAGGTATTCAAGGAGGTGTTCGGCGAGCATCCCCCGGCGCGCATCTGCAGCGTTCAGGACCTGGTGGTCGACTGCAAGGTGGAGGTCGACGTCAAGTGCTACCGGGCGGACAGGGCCTGAGCGATCCCTGGGCGGACGCATAGCGTCGTTCGGGGAAGAGAACGGAAAAGAAAGATGGCCGCGCCCCGGCAAGGGCGCGACCGACAGCGTAAAACCCCATAGGCCATGACATTCCACACTGCCCCGGCCGCGGCAACGGCCGGGACAACAATTATAAGAGGCTATTATGAACAGTCACGTATTCCTCGGTGCCTTCGTCACCTACGTGGTGGCCATGATCGCGTTCGGGTGGTGGGTCTCCCGCCATAGCCGAAGCAATGGCGATGACTTCCTGCTCGGTGGGCGCAGCATCCCGATCTTCCTGACGATCGGGACCACCGTCGCCACCATGGTGGGTACCGGCTCGAGCATGGGCGCGGTCGGCTTCGGCTATGCCAACGGCTGGGCCGGGGCCCTCTACGGCATCGGCGGCTCCATCGGCGTGCTGCTGCTGGCGGCGTGGTTCGCCCCCGTACGCAAGCTGCGCTTCATGACCATGAGCGAGGAGCTTTCCTATTATGTCGGCGCCAACCGCTGGGTGCGCAACATCGTCGCGGTGCTGATCTACATCGCCTGTATCGGCTGGCTCGGCGCGCACATTCTCGGTGGCGGGCTCTATCTATCCTGGATGGCCGACATCGACCTCACCACCGCCCGCGTTCTGGTGGCGCTGGGCTTCGGCATCTACTGCGTGATCGGCGGTTACATGGCCGTGGTGTGGACCGATACCGTCCAGGCGGTGATATTGTTCGTCGGCTTCATCGTGATGGCCATCATCGCATTGTTCGAAGTGGGTGGATTCTCGGGACTGGGCGCCAACATGGACGTCGCCACCACCAGTTTCCTGGGCATCGACAAGATCGGCGTGGTGCCGGCACTGTCGCTGGCGGCGGTCATCGCCGTCGGCGTGCTGGCAACCCCCTCCTACCGTCAGCGCATCTACTCCGGCAACTCGGTCCATTCCGTACGCAAGTCATTCGTGATCACCGGCATTCTTTACATGATCTTCTCGATCATCCCGGCGATCATCGGCATGGCCACCCACGCGCTCAACCCCGGTCTGGACAACAGCAACTTCGCCTTTCCGTTTCTGGCGACCGAGATCCTGCCGCTGTGGCTGGGTTTGTTGCTGCTCGTCGCGGGCCTCTCGGCGACCATGTCGAGCGCCAGCTCGGACGCCATCGCCGGCGTCTCGATCCTGTTGCGCGACGTCTACGTGCTGTTCACCGGGCATACGCCTTCGGCACACAAGGTCGTCTTGCTCTCGCGTCTCGCGCTGATCGCCACCATCGGCCTGGCGCTGCTGTTCGCATTGACCTCCGACAACGTCATCGACTACATCACCAGCATGATCGCCACGGTCATGGCCGGCATGTTCGTGTGTGGCGTGCTGGGTCGCTTCTGGCCGCGCTACAACTGGCAGGGTGCCGTCGCCACGCTCATCGCGGCCTCCGCCACCTCGCTCGCCGTCATCGGCGTCGATAGCTGGAGTGCCTTCTGGGGCAACCCGAGCATTCCCGCCGTGCTGGTCGCACTCCTCGTGGGTGTCGTGGTCAGCCTGATCACCCCCGCTTCGAAGGTGACACCGGAGCAGGCGCTCAAGATCATCGACGACGAGCGTGAGCGCATGGAGATGACCGAGGACCCCGCCGAGGCCATTCATCACAAGACGGCATAACCCCCTCTCTTCCCCTCGCCGCCCCCCGAAGGGGCGGCATCCTGACGCAGATGCATCCCCCTCCTGGAATGCGTAAAATACGCGCCTCGGCCCATTGCCGAACCTTACCCGGTCCGTCCTTTACGGGGACGATTACCAGGAGACAGACATGACCGATTCGCACGACACGCCGCCCATCGTGGTGGCGGCGCTCTATCAGTTCGTCACCCTCGACGATTACGAAGCCCTGCGCGAGCCCCTGCTCGAGACGATGCGCGCCCACGACGTGAAAGGCACCCTGCTGCTGGCCAATGAAGGCATCAACGGCACCGTTTCCGGCACGCGCGAGAGCATCGACGCGCTGCTCGCCTGGCTGCGCGCCGACCCGCGCCTGGCCGCGGTCGACCACAAGGAATCCTACTGCGACGCGCATCCTTTCTATCGCACCAAGGTCAAGCTCAAGCGCGAGATCGTCACCCTCGGCGTCGACGGGGTGGATCCCAACCAGAAAGTCGGCACCTATGTCGAACCCGAGGACTGGAACGACGTCATCGCCGATCCGGAGGTCCTGGTCATCGATACGCGCAACGATTACGAAGTGGAAATCGGCTCGTTCGAGGGCGCCATCGACCCACAAACCAAGACGTTCCGCGAGTTTCCCGACTACGTGAAGGCGCACTACGACCCCGCCAAGCACAAGAAGGTGGCGATGTTCTGCACCGGCGGGATTCGCTGCGAGAAAGCTTCCAGTTTCATGCTGAATGCAGGCTTCGAGGAGGTGTATCACCTCAAGGGCGGCATTCTGAACTATCTGGAGAAGGTGCCCGAGTCGCAGTCGCGCTGGCAAGGCGAATGCTTCGTGTTCGACAACCGCGTGACCGTGCGCCACGATCTCGCCGAAGGCGAATACGACCAATGCCACGCCTGTCGCCGGCCGATCTCCGAGGCCGACATGGCCTCCGAGAAATACGAGCCCGGCGTGAGCTGCCCGCATTGCTGGGACAGCCTGCCGGAGAAGACGCGCGCCAGTGCCCGCGAACGCCAGCGTCAGATCGAGCTCGCCAAGCAGCGCGGCGAACCGCACCCGCTGGGGCGCGACCCGCGCCAGATATGAAGGCAGGCAGCTATAGCTGCCGAGCAGACCAGCACGACAAGGCCCCGTACTGCGGGGCCTTGTCGTGCATGACCGGACGTGTAACCTGAGGCATAAAGAACCACTAAGTGAATGGCAGGGACGCAGCTAATGACAACTCTCACGCCAGAGCAGCAGGCACGCCGGCGCATAGATCGACAGCTTGAAGAGGCTGGCTGGATTGTGCAGTCGATGAGCGAACTCAACCCCGCAGCCGGACGAGGCGTCGCCGTCCGCGAATACCCGACCGACAGCGGACCCATGGATTATCTGTTGATGGTGGATCACCAGGCCGTGGGCGTCATCGAGGCCAAGCGTGATGACGAAGGTCATCGACTGAACGCGGTGGAGCTCCAGTCGGCGCGCTACGCAACCTCCAGCCTCAAGCACCTGGGCCAGGTAGCACTGCGCTTCGTCCATGAAGCGACCGGGGAAATCACGCGCTATACGGATAGCCGCGATCCCAAGCCTCGAGCGCGAGAGGTATTTCAATTCCCGCGCCCCGATACCCTGGCGCAACGACTCAAAGAACCGGAAACCCTGCGCGCTCGCTTGACGCATGTCCCGACTCTGCAACCTCATGGCCTGCGCGACTGCCAACTCCACGCCATTACCAACCTGGAGCAGTCGTTGGGTGAGAACCGGCCACGCGCGCTGATCCAGATGGCCACCGGTGCCGGCAAGACCTTTACCGCCATTACCTCTATCTATCGGCTACTCAAGTTCTCCCAGGCCAAACGGGTGTTGTTCCTGGTGGATACCAAGAACCTCGGCGAGCAGGCCGAAGGGGAGTTTCACCAGTACATCCCTCAGGATGACAACCGCAAGTTCACCGAGCTCTATACCGTCCGGCGCCTGACCAGCAGCCATATCCCCGATGATGCCCAGGTCATCATCTGCACTATTCAGCGCCTGTACTCGATCCTCAAGGGCGAACCGCTCGACGAGGCGACGGAGGAAACGGTGCCGGATGGCGCCGCCATCCTGCGCAAGCCGCCACTGCCGGTAATCTATAATGCGCGCATCCCGCCGGAATTCTTCGAATTCATGGTCATCGACGAGTGCCATCGCTCCATCTACAACCTGTGGCGTCAGGTACTGGAATACTTCGATAGCTTCCTGATCGGCCTCACCGCGACCCCGGACAACCGGACCTACGGCTTCTTCCAGCAGAACGTAGTCAGCGAATATACCCTCGAGCAATCCGTGGCGGATGGCGTCAATGTCGATCACCGTGTCTGGCGCATCGATACCGAGATCACCCAAGCCGGCGGCCGCCTCGAGGCAGAGGAGTTGGTAGAAAAACGCGAACGCCTAAGCCGCAAGAAGCGCTGGGAACAGCTCGACCAAGAGATCGATTACCAAGGCACCCAGCTCGATCGCTCCGTAGTCAACCCTTCCCAGATCCGTACCGTGATTCAGGCCTTTCGCGATGGCCTGCCGCAGATGTTCCCGGACCGGGTCGACGACGACGGCGCCTTTCAGGTGCCCAAGACCCTGATCTTCGCCAAGACCGACAGCCATGCCGACGACATCATCCGCATCGTTCGCGAGGAGTTCGGCGAGGGCAACGAATTCTGCAAGAAGATCACCTACCGCATCGACGAAGACCCCAAGAGTGTGCTGGCCAGCTTCCGCAATGACTACCATCCGCGCATCGCCGTGACCGTGGACATGATCGCCACCGGCACCGACGTCAAGCCGCTGGAATGTCTGCTGTTTATGCGCGATGTGAAGAGTCGCAACTACTACATGCAGATGGTCGGGCGCGGCACCCGCAGCCTCGACGCGGACGGGCTGGCAGTAGTCAGCAACGCCGCGCGTGGCCCCAAGCAGGAATTCATCCTGGTCGATGCGATCGGCGTCAAAGATTCCCAGAAGAAGGAAACCGGCAGCCTCGAAAAAACGCCCAGCTATTCCCAGAAAGATCTAATGAACGCAGTGACGATGGGTGTGCGTGACGAGGAGGTCCTGAGCTCCCTGTCCGGGCGTTTCGCCCGATTCGCCAAGCGCCTCGACGCCGAGCAGCAGCGCCAGGTCAAGGACCTCACCGGCGGCGCCAGCCTCAACGACCTGGCCGGCCAGCTACTGAAGGTGGACGACCCCGATGCCATCGACGCCCAGACCCGGAAACACTTCAACCTGACGCCCAACGAAACGATCACCAGCACCCAATGGGATGAAGTACGCAAGCAGCGTGCGCAACAGGCCTGCGCACCGATCACCGGCCCGTTGAACACCCTGCTCGAAGACATTCGCGAGCGTCAGGAGCAGACGCTGGATACCGTGAATATCGATACCGTCACCCACAGCGGCTGGGACCGCGATCTCGACACCCAGCGCGCCCACCTGCGGCAGGAATTCGAGCAGTGGCTGCAAAGCCATCGCGATGACATCACCGCCCTGACCATTTACTATGCCCAGCCTCAGCGTCGGGCCGAGATCACTCAACAAACCATCGCGGCACTCTTGGAGTCGCTTAAGCAGGAGAGACCCAGGCTGGCCCCGGTCAGGATATGGGACGCCTACGCCGCTCTTGACGACGTACAGGTAAAGCGCCCGGAACAAGAGCTCGCACAGATCGTCGCCCTGGTGCGCCGCGCCTGCGGCTGGGACGACAAACTCACGCCCTATGCCGACACCGTGCGCGCAAATTTCAAGAAGTGGATCTTCGCCAGGCATGCCGGCAACCAGACCAAGTTCAGCCCCGAGCAGCAGGCCTGGCTGGAAATGATCCGCGACCATATCGCCGTATGCCTGCACCTCGAAGTCGATGACCTCGACTACATTCCCTTCAATGAAGAAGGCGGCGCGGGGAAGATGTATCAGCTATTTGGTGACGAGATGGACCGGGTGATCGATGAAATCAATGATGCATTGGCAGCATAATGAATAGTCCAATTGATGAGGCATTACCAGTGCACTCTATGGAAAAAAAATTAGCTAATATAAAAACACCTCACTGGTTATGGATAGAGCATAACCAGATAGCGGAGATCAACCCAAAGAAGCCTAAACTCGATGAAGAGCTTTCAGTTTCCTTCATCCCGATGGGCGCTGTAGCAGAAGAGTCTGGCCGCTACACCACCGACGACAGCAAGAAATTCGAAGACGTAAAAAAAGGATATACTTACTTTTCAGATGGCGACATCCTTTTTGCTAAAATCACTCCTTGCATGGAAAACGGAAAAGTTGCACTTTTGAGCAACCTAACCAATGGCGTCGGCTTTGGGTCCACAGAATTCCACGTATCACGCCTAACCGAAGCCGTTGAAAAAAAATTTTATTTTTATTTTTTTGTTTCCAAGAGTTTCAGAAAACAAGCTCAAGCCAACATGGCTGGCAGTGCCGGCCAGCTTCGTGTCACCACTGACTACTTTAGCAATGTCAGCGTCCCACTTTGCCCTACCAGAGAACAACAGCGAATTGTCACCAAGATAGAGGAGCTTTTCTCCGAAATCGATAGCGGTGTGGAAAGCCTGAAAACCGCCCAGGCCAAGCTCAAGACCGCCCGCCAGTCACTGCTCAAGGCCGCCTTCGAAGGCAAGCTGACCGAGCAGTGGCGAAAAGACAATGCCGATCGACAGGAAAGCCCGGAAGCCTTGCTGGAGCGGATTCAGGCCGAGCGCGAGGCGCACTACCAACAGCAGCTGACCGACTGGCAACATCAGCTCAAGGACTGGGAAGCCGCCGGCAAGGAAGGCAAGAAACCCCGCAAGCCCAAGGTGCCCAAGGCCCTGCCACCATTGACACAGCAAGAGCTGGCCGAGTTACCAGAATTGCCGGAGGGGTGGAAATGGATAAACCTGGGTAACATTTCGGAGATATCAGGCGGCATCACCAAGAACCAAAAACGTCAATCATTGCCACAAAAAAACCCTTTCCTTCGGGTGGCCAATGTATACGCGAACAAGCTGGAACTGGATGACATCCACTTCATCGGGACTACTCCTGATGAAGCAAAAAGAGCAAAACTAAAAAAAGACGACCTGCTTATCGTCGAGGGAAATGGAAGCCCTGACCAAATAGGAAGAGTCGCAAAATGGGATGGATCGATAGAGCACTGCACACACCAAAATCACTTGATACGTTCAAGATTGGCAAGCCCAATCAGCGCTGATTTTGTCCTGCATTTTCTTCTCTCGGCAACAGGAAGAAAAGCAATTAAAAAAGTGGCTAGCTCTACATCTGGTCTTTACACACTCAGCCTTGCAAAAGTTGAAAAGCTTTGCATCCCTGTTTGCTCAAAAAACGAGCAGATGATGATTGTCGATCAACTTGAGTCACGCCTCTCCCAACTCGACCAATTGGAGCGGACCCTGACCGCTTCCATGAAACAGGCCGAAGCGCTCAAGCAGTCCATCCTCAAGCGCGCCTTCGCCGGTCGACTGGTGCCTCAGGATCCCGACGACGAGCCGGCCAGCGAGCTGTTGGCGCGCATCCGCGCCGAGCGGGAAAGCCAGCCAAGGGCCCCTCGCAAGCTGCACAGGGAACCGACGCCATGACTACGGCCGCCGCCCTGCTGGAGCAGTTGCGTTTGCTGGATGAGTCCGAGCGCGTTGAAGCCAAGCGGGCTCAGAAGTTCGGCAAGTCGATGCTGGAAACCATCTGCGCTTTCGCTAACGAGCCGGGGCTGGACGGTGGTCATCTATTGCTGGGCGTGGTCGAAGATCAGGGCCATTACCGGGTCGAAGGCGTGCCCGACCCCGATACCCTGCTGAATGACCTGCATTCTGCCTGTGCCTCGACGTTCAATGTGCCGCTACGGGTCCAGGCGGCTACCGAGCTGGTGGAAGGCGAGCGGCTGGTGGTCATCCAGGTGCCCGAGGCCCGGCCGGCCGACAAGCCGGTGTATTTCGTCAAGTCGGCCCTACCTCGGGCCGCCTGGCGGCGCGGCCCCAACGGCGACTACCGCTGCAACGAGCATGATCTCGAGGTGCTTTACCAACAGCGTTCCCAGGTTGAGTTCGATCGCTCGGTGCCACACGGCGCCACCCGCGACGATATCGACCCGGATGCCCTCGACGACTATCGCCGCGACCGCCGGGCCATGAACGCTCAGGCCGAGGAACTCGGCTATAGCGATGACGAGCTGCTCGAAGCTTTGGGGGCCGCCATCTGGCAGCACGGCGAGCTGAAGCCGACCCTGGCCGGCATCCTGCTCTTCGGGCGGCGCATGGCCATTCGTCGGCTGGTGCCTGCCCATCGGGTCGACTACATCCGCGTGACCGGCAAGGAGTGGATCGAGGACCCCGACGAGCGCTTCACCACCATCGACATGCGCGATACCCTGCCGCGGCTGATCAACCGCGCTGTGGCGGCGGTGTTGGATGACCTGCCCATGGCTTTTCATCTGCCACAGGGCAGCCAGCAACGCGCGGACCGACCGCTGATCCCCGCCAAGGTCGTGCGCGAGGCCATCGTCAACGCCCTGATGCACCGCAACTATCGTGCCCACCAACCGTTGCAGATCATCCGCTTCAGCAACCGCATCGAGGTGCGCAATCCCGGCTATTCGCTCAAGCCCGAGGAACAGCTAGGCCTGCCTGGCAGCGCCTGGCGCAACCCGACCCTGGCGACGGTGCTGCACGAAGTCGGCTATGCCGAAACCAAGGGCAGCGGCATCCGCGTCATGCGCCGCCAGATGGAACAGGCGGGGCTGACGCCGCCGGTCTTCGAGTCGGTGCGTCATGAGGATCGCTTCATGGCGACCCTGCTGTTCGTGCATTTCCTCGATGATGAGGCGGTGGAATGGCTCAAGCATTTCCGCCACTGGCAACTCTCCGATGAGGAGTGCCGCGCTCTGCTGTTCGTGCGCGAGACGGGGCGCATCACCAATGCCGACTATCGCGACCAGAATCGCGTCGACACCCTGGCCGCCAGTCAGCAGTTGAGCCGACTGCGCGACCTCGGGCTACTCCACCAGGTTCCCAAGGGCGCCGAGACCTATTATCTGCCCGGTGAACATTTTCCCATGCAGGGCAGCCCGGCCATGGAACTGCTCTCTGTATTGGACCGCGACCTGGCTGCCGAACAGGAGAACTTACCTCAGGAGTCAGGCGGCTTACCTCAGGAGTCAGGCGGCTTACCTCAGGAGTCAGGCGGCTTACCTCAGGAGCCGGAAGGCCAGTCACGGGAGTCGCTTATCGCCGAGCTTCCCGGCTGGCTGGCGCTACGGCTCGAGGCCATCGGCCAGCGTTCCCGAGACAAGCGTCGGGTACGAGAGCTGCTGCGGGCGCTGTGTGCCGAGCGCCCCTATCGGGCGGCCGAACTCTCCCGGCTGTTGAAGCGCAACCAGGAATACCTTCAAAAAGAATATATTACGCCGATGCGCCAGGCAGGAGAACTGGCGTATCAGTATCAGGACGACCCCAACCGTCCTGATCAAGCCTACGTATCGCCTACCGCCAATAGAGAAGCCGAATGAACGCTCAAACCCTGGCCAATAAAGTCTGGAACTTCTGCCATACCCTGCGCGACGACGGGGTGGGCTATGGCGATTATCTCGAACAGCTCACCTATCTGATCTTCTTGAAGATGGCCCACGAGTACAGCCAGCCCCCCTATCGCCGAGACACCGGGATTCCCGCAGGCTACGGCTGGCCCTCGCTCGTCAGGCGCACCGGCGCCGAGCTCGAGGCCCACTATCTCGACCTGCTGCGTACCTTGGGCCAGCAATCGGGCACGCTGGGGCAGATCTTCACCAAGGCACAGAACAAGATTCAAGACCCCGCCAAGCTCGCTCGCGTGATTCACATGATCGACGCCGAGAAGTGGGCCATGCTGGATGCCGACGTCAAGGGCGACATCTACGAGAGCCTACTGGAGAAGAACGCCGAAGATACCAAATCCGGCGCCGGCCAGTACTTCACGCCGCGCGCCTTGATTCAGGCCATGGTCGCATGCGTACAACCACAACCCGGCAAGACCATCGCCGACCCTTCCGCCGGCACCGGCGGTTTCTTCCTAGCCGCTTACGACTGGATCACCGAGCATCATGGTGCCCGGATGGATCGCGAGCAGAAACAGTTCCTCAAGCATCATGCCTTTCACGGTAATGAGATCGTCGCCAATACTCGGCGGCTGTGCCTGATGAACCTTTTCCTTCACAACATCGGGGAGATCGATGATCAACCCAACATTGCACCCACCGATGCGTTGATCGGCCCGGCCCCGGCGCGTTATGACTACGTGCTGGCCAACCCGCCATTCGGTCGCAAGAGCTCGATGACCGTCACCAACGAAGAAGGCGAACAGGAAAAGGAAGACTTCGTTTACAACCGACAGGACTTCTGGGCGACCACTTCCAACAAGCAACTCAATTTCGTCCAGCACATCCGCACCATGCTGAAGGAAAACGGCCAGGCCGCCGTGGTGGTGCCGGACAATGTGCTGTTCGAGGGCGGGGCGGGCGAGACCGTGCGCCGCAAGCTGCTGACCACCACCGAGCTGCATACCATCCTTCGGCTCCCCACAGGCATCTTCTACGCCAACGGCGTCAAGGCCAACGTGCTGTTCTTCGATAACAAGCCAGGACGCGCCGAGCCGTGGACGAAGGACATCTGGATCTACGACTACCGCACCAACGTTCATCACACGCTTAAGAGGAAGCCGCTTCGCCTCGAGCATCTCCAGGAATTCATCGACTGCTACCAACCGGGCCAGCGCGACCGGCGTCAGGAAACCTGGAGCGAGGCGACCCCCGACGGCCGCTGGCGGAAATACTCGCTGGATGAGGTGCTGAAACGCGACAAGGTCAGCCTGGATATCTTCTGGCTGAAGGATGAATCGCTTGGAGACATGGATAACCTACCTGAACCGGACGTGCTGATAGGCGACATCATCGAAAACCTAGAGGCTGGCCTTGAGGCGTTTCGCAACGTGGCCCAAGGCCTTGAGAACTCAAGATAGCGGCCCTGGCAACAACGCCGTCTCCAAGTCGGCGTTGTTGCGTACCTGCTCGTCCCGCTTCCAACCACTACAGCGTAATGACGATCCCCCCGAGTGCCAGGATGGCCACAACCGCCCAGGCCGGCCATTTCCAGACGCTCAAGAGCAGAAAGCCCACCAGGGCCAATGCAAATTCGTGCGGCCCGACCACCACGCTGGTCCACACCGGCTGGTAGAGAGCGGCCCCCAGAATGCCCACCACGGCGGCATTCGCGCCTCGCATCAATGCCTGCACGCGTTCCAGGCGCCTGAAACCGTTCCAGTGGGGCAGCACGGCCACCAGCAATGCGAGCCCCGGCAGGAAGATCATGATGAGTGCCAAGGCCGCGCCCAGCAGCGGCACGGACAACGCCCCCATCTCGGCGCCGAGATACGCCGCGAAGGTGAACAGAGGCCCGGGCACCGCCTGGGCGGCGCCATATCCCGCGAGAAAGCTATCGGGCGTGACCCAGCCCGACTGGACGATCTCGCTTTCCAGCAGCGGGAGCACCACATGCCCGCCCCCGAAGACCAGCGCACCGGCCCGGTAGAAGGCATCCGCCATCGACAGCACCGGGGACGACGACACCCAGGCCAGCCCGGGCAGCCCGATCAGCAAGGTGACGAAACACACCGCTGCGATTCGTGCGGCACGTCGAGATACCGGGAAGTGCAAACCTCGCGACCCGGGATCGCCTTGGTCTCGATACGCCGAGTCCCGGCACAACAGCATGCCGCCCACCGCACCGGCGAGAATGGCCGCTATCATCCCCGCCGGACCGCCGATCAGCACGACGATCAGCACCGCCGCCAGCGCAATGCCGGCACGCCGCTGATCCGGGCACAGCTTGTGCGCCATGCCCCAGACCGCATGGGCGACGATCGCCACGGCCGCCACCTTGAGCCCATGCAGGATACCCTCGCTGACCGGCCCGTCGAAGGATGCAGCCCCTGACGCGAACAGCACCAGCACGAGGGCCGAAGGCAAGGTGAAGGCCGTCCAGGCGGCGGCGGCTCCCCATCCCCCACCTCGCAACAGTCCCAGCGCGAAGCCAACCTGACTGCTGGCCGGACCCGGGAGAAACTGACACAGCGCCACCAGATCCGCGTAGTCCGCTTCCGACAGCCAGCGGCGACGCGTGACGAACTCGGCACGGAAATACCCCAGATGGGCAATGGGGCCACCGAAGGAGGTCAAACCCAGCACCAGAAAGGCAAAGAAGACTTCCTTGATACGTTCGATGGAATGACGAGCATCTCGCATGGGACCGGCTCCCGAGCAAGCGGATGAGGAGAAACCAGCGCTCACCGTGCCCGCCCTTACCGTTGAACACCACCACGACGGCGTTTCACGTCCTCCGGGGCGCTTTCGCTTTACCACATGGCCTCGACTGCCTACATTGCAGAGGCGCTCAAGGAGTGAGCGCTCACGAATTCATTGAGCGGCAGGAGGCCTGCATGTCATCCCTTCCCTATCCCAGCCACGCCGACCCGCGCCGCACTCTGCTGGCCAGCGCGTTGATCGGCATCGGCTGCATGGCGGCAGTCGACGAAATCATCTTCCACCAGTTGCTGGCCTGGCACCATTTCGTCGATCGCGACACGGCCTTCGCGCTGGCCTCCGACGGCGTGCTGCACGCCATCGAGCTGGTCCTGCTGGTGGTCGGCTTCTTCATGATGATCGAACTGCATGGCGCCGGGCGCCAAGCACCCGGCTACCGTGGCCCGGGGTTTCTTCTCGGCGCGGGCGGCTTCCAGGTTTTCGATGGCGTGGTCGACCACAAGATCCTGCGCCTGCATCAGGTACGCTACGTCGATGACCTGTGGCTCTACGACATCGCCTGGATCGGTTTCGGTGTCGTCGTCCTGGCGATCGGCTGGCTATTGCTCAGGCGCGCCCGGCGCGGTCACGCTACAAGTCAGCATTAGCCTCCGACGTGTACATGCCCAACGTCGCGCAATGGCTCGCGCTGCTGGCCGCAACGCTGTATCTGGCCGGCGTGTGGCGCACCCGACACGCCGGCAAGCCATGGTCGCCCTGGCGCAGCGCCAGCTTCGTCGTCGGTACCATCACGCTCGCCGTGGCGTTCGCCGCCCCGGTCAATGCCTTCGCGCACCACGACCTGCGCGGGCACATGTTGCAGCACCTGCTGGTCGGCATGTTCGCGCCCCTGGGGCTGGTATTCGGTGCACCGATGAGCCTGCTGCTGCGCAACCTGGCGCCGCCCCGAGCACGGGCAATGGTCACGCTGCTGGGCAGCATGCCGGTGCGGATAGTCAGCCATCCGCTGAGCGCCGCGCTACTCGATATCGGCGGCATGTATCTGCTGTATCTGACCCCGCTGTACACCCAGAGCATCGCCACCCCCTGGCTGCACCACGTCATCCATCTGCACTTCGTGATCTCCGGCTGCCTGTTCAGTTGGGCGATCGCCGGTCCCGATCCGGCACCGCATCGGCCGCGCTGGCGAACACGCCTGGGCGTGCTGATCCTGGCCATCGCCACCCACGCCACGCTCGGCAAACTGATGTACGCCTGGCTGCTCCCGGCAGGCACCGGCGCCAGTCCCGGCGAGATCCAGGCAGCCGCGCAATGGATGTACTACGGCGGCGACCTGGCCGAGCTCTTACTGCTGGTGGCGTTGATGCAGCAATGGTTGCGCGAACGGCAACGCGCCGCACGCGGGAAGCCGCTGCCCGCGGGATGAATGTCGGCGACTGTCTACGACGAGAGCCTCAAGGCAGGCTCACGCGCATCGCCAGCGGGAACTCGTCGCAGTTGTCGCCCGCTCCGCCACGGTCGACCACCAGAAACTCGCCTTCCACGTCGAGCACCGAGTGAATGGCATGCCAGGTGCCGGCGCGGTAGTTGACCCCCTGGCGACCATCGGTGACGAAGGCCCGTACCCGTGCCGGGTCCACGGCCTCTCCCGGTGGCGCGACGACGACGATGAAGCGCTCCCCGTGCAGCGGCATGAACGCCTGACTGCCCAGCGGATGACGTTCGAGAAAGTCCAGCGTCAGCGGCAGTGTCACGGGCTGGCTGACGAAGAGGCTGATCAGCGGCCGAGCCCCCTCGCCGAGCGTTTCGATCCGCGCCAGGTCGTGATAGCGCTGGGTGCGACCGCCGTTGATGGGAAAGCCGTCGGCGTCCCGGCGGTCGATGACATCGCCGAACGGCGCGAAGGCTTCGGCAGTCAGGGGCTGGGCGGTAAGTTCGAGCATGCGTTCTCCTCGGAGGATTGTCTCAGCTCAAGCGCAGCTTCATGTGCCGGTTCACATCCTTGTAGAGCAGATAGCGAAACGGCCCCGGCCCGGCGGCGTAGCAGGATTGCGGACAGAAGGCCCGCAGCCACATGTAGTCGCCGGCCTCGACCTCGACCCAATCCTGATTGAGGTGGTAGATCGCACGGCCCTCCAGCACGTAGAGCCCATGCTCCATGACATGGGTTTCATCGAACGGGATCACGCCCCCGGGCTGGAAGGTAACGATGTTGACGTGCATGTCGTGGCGCACGTCCTGGGGATCGACGAAGCGTGTCGTGGCCCAGCGGCCGTCGGTATCCGGCATGGCAATCGGCGCGATGTCGTTGTCGCTGGTGACGAAGGCTTCGGGCACTGCCAGCCCCTCGACGAACTCGTAGGCCTTGCGTATCCAGTGGAAGCGCACCGGCGCGTCGCTGCCGTTGCGCAGCTGCCAGTCGCAGCCCGGCGGCAGATAGGCATAGCCTCCCGGTCCCATCGCGTGCGCTTCCCCCGCGATGGTCAGCGTCATCTCGCCCTCGACCACGAACAGCACGCCCTCGGCGCCTTCGTCCGGCTCCGGCCGCTCGCTGCCGCCACCGGGCGAGACCTCCATGATGTACTGCGAAAACGTCTCCGCGAAGCCGGAAAGCGGCCGCGACAGCACCCACAGCCGGGTCTTCTCCCAGTGCGGCAGGAAACTGGTGACGATATCGCTCATCACCCCCTTGGGAATCACCGCATAGGCCTCGGTGAAGACCGCGCGACCATGAATCAACTGGCTCTGCGGCGGCAAACCGCCATGGGGGGCGTAGTAGGTTCTTTCAGGTGCGTCGTGGCTGCGTTGTGACATGAGAGGTTCCTCGCTTTTCAAGCCGGGTGCGTTGCCGCCCAGTGACGCGCGATATCCACACGCCGGGTTATCCACACCCGGTCATGGGTCTCGAGGTGATCGAGGAAGCGCTGCAGCGCGCGGAAGCGTCCGGGGCGGCCGATCAGTCGGCAATGCAGACCAATGGAGAGCATCTTCGGTGTTTCCGCGCCTTCTGCGTAGAGCACGTCGAAGGCATCGCGCAGGTACTGGAAGAAGGGCTCGCCGTGGTCGAAGCCGGTGGGCGAGGCGAAGCGCATGTCGTTGGTATCCAGCGTGTAGGGCACGATCAGGTGGCGGTGCGTCTGGCCCTGACTGTCCTGGACGTCGCTCCAGAACGGCAGATCGTCACCGTAGTAGTCGCTGTCGTAGAGGAAGCCGCCCTGATCGAGCAACAGCCGCCGTGTATTGGGGCTGTCGCGACCGGTGTACCACCCCAGGGGCGCCTCGCCGTACAAGCGGCGGAACACCTCGATGGCACGCTGCATGTGGTCGCGTTCGAGTGCTTCCGGCACGTTCTGGTAGTGAATCCAGCGCCAGCCATGGCAGGCGATCTCGTGGCCCAGTTCCTGGAAGGCCTGGGCCACCTCGGGATGACGCTCCAGCGCCATGGCAACGCCGAATACCGTCAACGGCAACCCGCGGCGCTCGAACTCGCGCAGCACGCGCCACACCCCCGCCCGCGAACCGTATTCGTAGATCGACTCCATGCTCAGGTGGCGGTCGGGATAGGCCTCGGCCCCGGCGATCTCGGAGAGAAACTGTTCGGAGTGGCTATCGCCGTGCAGCACGCTGTTCTCGCCACCCTCTTCGTAGTTGAGGACGAACTGCACGGCGACGCGGGCCTGGCCCGGCCAGTTCGCTTGCGGTGGCGTGCGGCCATAGCCGACGAGATCGCGTGGGTAAACCTCGGACGGATCGGTGGAGGATGCCATGCCCATGAAGACTCCCGGTTTATTGTTGTGCCGCTCGGATTACCTTAGCGTGCGTTGATGTATACAAAAAATCAATCCCTCGTCGCGCCCTTGCCGGTGCCTCGACTCACGGGTCGACGAAAACGCCATCCGGCGGATCTCGGCGGCTCGAGGCATGCCTGGCGCGGCAGCCGTCCGACATCAGGTCGATCCGGCATTGACTTATTTTGTATTCAATACTAGAAATTTTGTAGACAAAACATGCGCGGTCCAGTCGCGCACCCAAGGAATGCCCCATGCGCTTGCACCTCATCAACCCCAACACCAGCACCGGCATGACGACACGCATCGGCGAGTCCGCCAGCCGCATCGCGGCCCCGGGTACCCGGATCGTGGCCACGCAACCGGAAAGCGGCCCGGTGTCCATCGAGGGTCACTTCGACGAGGCGATCAGCGCCGTGGGCGTGACCGAGGAAATCGCCAAGGGCGAGCGCGACGGCAGCGATGCCTACATCATCGCCTGCTTCGGCGACCCTGGGCTGATGGCGGCCCGGGAGCTGACCCGCGCGCCGGTGCTGGGCATCGCCGAGGCCGGCTTTCACGTGGCCAGCCTGATCAGCACGCGCTTTTCCATCGTCACGACGCTGAGCCGCACCGGCATCATCGCCGAGCACCTGCTGCAGGCCTATGGCTTCGCGCATCATTGCCGTCGGATCCGTGCCGCGGAAATCCCCGTGCTCGACCTGGAGGACGATGGCGACGCCGCCCTCACGCGGGTGATCGAGACCTGCCGGCGCGCCCGGGACGAGGACGGCATCGGCGCCATCGTGCTCGGCTGCGGCGGCATGGCCGATCTGCGTGCCACCATCGAAGAAGCAGTGGGCATCCCCATCGTCGAGGGGGTCACCGCCGCCGTGAAACTGGCCGAGGCGCTGGTCGGCCTCGGGCTCGGCACCAGCAAGCATGGCGACCTCGCCTTTCCGCGTCCCAAATCCTTCACCGGCCATTTCGCCCATTTATCACGCTAATGCCCGCAAACGGGGGGAGCCACGTTTTCGCGCCACGACCCATACTCGCTAACGCTCAAGCCTGAAGCAGCCTAAATCATCGCCGGCGTCCTCTTACCGATAATCACAACACCAGGGCGCCTGAAAGATAGCCACACAGCAGCACGCTACGCCACTCGGACGTCCCCCAGCGGGGCGCACAACAACAAATCGCGGGGCACGGTCCCGCCCGAGGAAAGCGTCATGACAAGCGACTCCGCCACGTCGGAAGGGCCGCGCCCTGCCGGCAAGGCACCGGGACAAGAATCCCTGGACCCACAGCGTACCCGCATCATGGGACGCCTCTCCTATCTACTGGCCTGGTTCGGTGGCTGCGTGTCGATCGGCACCTTCGCCATGGGCTCGAGCATCGTCGGTACGCTCAACCTGTTGCAGGCCTCGCTGGCGATCGCCATCGGCTGCTTCGTGATCGGCGTCGCGCTGACGATCAACGGCGCCGCCGGCTACAAGTACGGCATTCCTTTCATGGTCCAGGCACGCAGCGCCTTCGGCTTTACCGGCACACGCTTGCCGGGGCTCATCCGCGCGGTGCCGGCCATCGTCTGGTACGGATTTCAGAGCTGGATCGGCGCCGGCGCCCTGAACGCCGTCTCGTCGACCCTGCTGGGCTTCGACAATCTGGTGTTCTATTTCATCGCCTTCCAGCTCTTGCAGATCGCCCTGTCGGTGTTCGGCTTCCAGGGCATCAAGTGGCTGGAAAACATCGGCAGTGGCTTCATCCTGGCCTCGCTGGTCTACATGTTCTTCAGCGTGCTCGACAAGTACGGCGATGTGATCGGCGAACAGCTGATCGACATCGACGGCACCTGGGGACTGCCCTTCTGGGGCGCGACGATGCTGTTCCTGGGCATCTACAGCACCATGATCCTCAATGCCAGCGACTACTCCCGCGAGCTCAAGCACGGCAGCGGGCCGGGGCTTCTGACCACGCTCTACGCCATGTCGATTTTGCCCTGCACGCTGTTCATGGGCTTGATCGGGCTAATGGTCTCCGGTGCCACCGGCGTCGCCGATCCCATCGATGTCTTCGCCAATGCCGTCGACAATCCACCGCTTCTGATCACCACCCTGTTGTTCATTGCCTTCGCCCAGGTCACCACCAACGTGCTCAACAATGTGGTGCCCCCCACCTACGTGCTGATGGACGTCTTCAAGCTGAAATTCCGCAGCGCCACCGTGATCGTGGGGTTGCTGGCCTTCGCGACCTTTCCCTGGGAACTGGTCAAGGACGATTCCGCGGCCGGACTGCAGCTGTTCGTGCAGACCTATTCGGCGTTTCTGGGGCCGATCTTCGCGATCATGGCGGTGGATTATTACCTCATTCGCCAGCGCACGCTGGATCTCGACAAGCTCTATGACGCGCATGGCCCTTATCGCGGCATCAATTACGCCGCCTGCATCGCCACGCTGATCGGCGCCCTGGTGGCGCTCAACGTCTCGGCGGTCTCGTGGTACGCGAGCCTGCTGCCGGCCGGCCTCGCCTATTACCTGCTGATGCGCCACTGGCCGGCCTGCCGGCGTTTCAACCAATGACGATCACGCTGTCCTCCACACGATGCCTACCGACATAGAGCGCTGCCATGAACGATAACGACCTGCGCCTCACGGCGCCCGATGCAAGTCTCTACAACGCCGATCTGGCGCCGCTGCCCCATGCCGAACGCCGCTGGGGCGCCTTCGAGATCTTCAATGTCTGGGCCAACGATATCCAGAGCCTGTTCGGCTATACCCTGGCCGCGTCATTGTTTCTGAGCTACGGCCTCAACGGCTGGGCGGTCATGGCCGCCATCATCCTCGCCGGCCTGGTGGTCATGGTGCTGGTCAACCTGACCGGACGCCCCAGCGTCAAATACGGCATTCCGTTTCCGGTGGTGGTACGCGCCAGCCTCGGCGTGCACGGCGCCAACCTGCCGGCGATGCTGCGCGCGGTGATCGGCATCTTCTGGTACGGCGTGCAAACCTACTTCGCCTCCACGGCCGTCACGCTCTTGCTGACCGCGCTGGGCGTGCCGGAGGGCGGCCAGTTCCTGGGGCTGTCGAGCGTGGCCTGGCTGGCCTTCGTGGTGGTGTGGGCCTTTCAACTGGCGATGTTCTGGGCGGGCATCGAGCGCATCAAGCACTTCCTCAACTGGGCCGGACCGCTGGTCTACGCGGTCATGATCGTGCTGATGGGCGTGGTCTGGTGGCAAGCCGGCGCCTCGCTGCTGCCGGCCATTGGCAACATCTTCAGCGGCAACAGCGACGCCGCCGGCAGCGCCGTCGGTGCCTTTTTCACCGTTGTCGGCACCATGATCGCGTACTTCGCCGCGGTGGTGATCAACTTCGGCGACTTCGCGCGCTTCGTGAAAAGCGAGCGCGCCATGCGGCTCGGCAACTGGCTCGGGCTGCCGCTCAACGTCGCGGTGTTCTCGTTCATCGCCCTGATCATCACCGCCGGCACGCTCGCCTTGTTCGGCGAGGCACTGACCAACCCCTCGGACATCGTCGACCGCGTCGATAGTCTGCCGCTGACGATCGTCGCCGCGCTGACCTTTTTCGCTGCCACCGTGGGTATCAACCTGGTCGCCAACTTCATTCCCCCCGCCTATGACTTGTCCAACCTGTTCCCGCGCCGCATCAACTTTCGGATCGGCGGGCTGATCACGGCGATCATCGCCTTCTTCATCGGGGCCTTGTGGGTCAGCGTGATCAGCCGGATCGGCATTCCCGGCTTCGTCAACGCCATCGGCGCCGTCATTGCGCCGTTCTACGGCATCATCGTGATCGACTACTACGTCATCCGCCGAGGCCGACTCGACGTTCAGGCGCTGTTCTCCACCGCACCGGGCAGTGCCTATTACTATCAGAATGGCTGGAACCGACGCGCCCTGATCGCCTTCGCCGTCGGCGCGCTGTTCTCGCTGGCCTCGGTCTGGGTGCCGGCGCTCGCCGCACTGGAAGGGTTCGCATGGCTGCTCGGCGCGAGCCTGGGAGGTGCGTGCTACTACGCCCTGATGCGCGGGCACACCGTGTCCACCGCGCCGTCGGGTGCGCCATGAAACGGGCGTGACCTGACGACACCCCATCGCCACCAGGGAACGACGCGAGGCCGATGCCGGCCTCGCGTCGTTTTTACCCGCCCAGCACCACTCACCCACGCCGCCGTGGCGGTAGCATGCCTGTCTCGGGCGGAGGACCGGTGGTCTCGCGGACCACCAGTTCGGGCGGCATCATTTCCCGCACCGCCGGCTGACGGTCGCCGGCGATGCGGGCCAGCAGCAACTCGCTGGCGCGATCGCCGATCAAGTCGGTGCGCACGCGGACACTGGTCAGAGCCGGCGCCGAATAGGCAGCGGCGCCCATGTCGTCAAAGCCGGTCACCGAAAGGTCGATGCCCGGGCGCAGCCCCCGCCGATAGCAGGCAGCCAGAACCCCGAACGCGATCACGTCGGAAAAACACACGATCGCCGTAGGCGGTGTCGGCAGCGCCATCAACTCGTCGAGCATGCTATCGCCAAAGGCCAATGACGTCGGGCCGTGGTGCATCGTCGCGTCATCGATCGGCAATCCTGCGGCGTCCATCTCGCGGCGAAAGGAGCGCTCGCGATCGTGCGCCGTGGAGGTATCGCCCCCTCCGCCCAGCCAGGCCAGGCGGCGGTGCCCCAGGGCATACAGGTGCTCGAACAATAGCCGGATGCCGCGTTCATCGTCGTTGATCACCCGGTCGAACGCCGTATCGGCGACATCGCGCGAAATCAGCACCAGTGGAAAATCGCGCAGATGACGCACGCGGGGGCCTTCCAGGTCCGCGCGCGACGTGCCCTCCACCGGGACCAGAATCAATCCGGCGGCACCGTGTTCGGCCATCTGGCGGATGAAGCGAGCCTGGATCGAGGGTGTCTCATGGGCATGACAGAACAGCATCATGCGTCCCGCCTCGCGGAAACGGGTCTCCATATGGCCGAGGAATTCGGTGAAGAAAGGGTTGCTCAGGTCGTTGAGGCAGACCGCCACGGTGCCGCTGTCGCCACGTCGCAATCCCGCCGCATGTCGATTGTAGACGTAACCCAGTGCCTCGGCGGCCTCCTGGATACGTGAACGCGTCGTCGCGGAGATACGTGGATCGTCGCGCAGGGCCAGCGATACCGCGGAGACGGTAACGCCCACCCGATCAGCGATAGTCTTGAGGGTCGGTCGACGCGTCATGCAAGAGTCCTGTTCCGGCGGGGCCCTGGCGAGGGCCCGCTGTCGAAGCCTGTCGGCGTGATGGTCGTGGCGCCGCGAGCAATCTCCTCACCAGCGGCCTCGGCGATGGTATGCCACTGGTTCGCTACTTTCAGCCCCCGGGCACAACGACCAAGGTCGCATTGGTTCAATCGATTGAATTGCGTAAAACGACTTACCGGGGGTGGCCAGGGGCGTACAGCGGCCACCAAAGGATTGCCAGGCGATACTTGCGGGAGCCCATCATGAACCATGTACGTTCGATCCTATCGACCGCCACCACGCTGGTCTTCGGCGTCGCAGCAGCGGCGGCATCATCGGCAACGGAAGCAGCCACGCCCAACCAATGCGACTGGCAACCCGACCGCGCCGTAACGGTCATCGTCCCCTGGGGCACCGGCGGCGGCACCGACGCCAATGCCCGCCGCTTGGCCAGCCTGCTGGAGGATGAGATGGGCGTGCCCTTCAACGTGGTCAACCGGACCGGCGGCAACGGCGTCGTCGGGCACACCATGCTCGCCCGCGGCAAGCCAGACGGCTATACCATCGGCGCCGCCACGGTCGAAATCGACACCATGCACTGGATCGGCCTGACACCGCTGACCTACCGGGACATCACGCCCATTGCCCTGATCGATCGCACTTCGCCGGGCGTACTGGTCGCCAAGGACTCGCCCTATGCGTCGCTCGACGACCTGCTCGATGAGGCGCGGAACAATCCCGGCGAACTGACAGCGTCGGGTACCGCCCAGGGCGGCATCTGGCACCTGGCCCTGGCCGGCATGCTCAAGGCCGAGGGGCTCCCCCCGGATGCCATTCGCTGGATACCCAGCAAGGGGGCCGGTCCGGCGCTCAAGGAACTGATGGCTGGCGGCGTCGACGTCGCCACACCGGCGCTCTCCGAGGCGCTGCCGCTGGTCGAGCAGGGCGAGATCAAGGCACTGGGCTACATGAGCGAGGCGCCGATGGAACAATTGCCCGACGTGCCGGCAACCGGCGAGACCCTCGACAGCGGCTGGACGCTGGGCGCCTTCGTCACCATCAGCGGCCCCAAGGGGCTGCCCGACGAGATCGCCTGCGCCTACGAACAGGCCATTGACCAGGCCGTACACAGCGACGC
Source organism: Chromohalobacter israelensis DSM 3043 (assembly GCF_000055785.1). Lineage (GTDB taxonomy): Bacteria > Pseudomonadota > Gammaproteobacteria > Pseudomonadales > Halomonadaceae > Chromohalobacter > Chromohalobacter israelensis. The sequence continues at coordinate 91,817 of NC_007963.1, read as the reverse complement.
CTGGGCCGAATTCAAGCAAAGCCGTGGCGCACCGGTGGTCTTCGAGAATCGCCAGCAGACCCGGCAGACCCTGGCCGAGGCCGACGACAAGCTGGGGGACGTCATCCAGTCCATCGGCCTGGCCCAGTAACGCTCGGCATGCCAAGCGGAAAACGCGGAGACTTCCATGGCACATCATGATCGCCTGTCGGGCTGCTTGCTGATCCTCTTCGGCGCGCTGGTGCTGTGGCGCGCCGCCGGCTTTCCGACCATGGCCGGGCTCGTCTACGGGCCCGGACTGTTCCCGTCGATCGCAGCCATCGGCCTGATGGGGTGCGGCGCCATCATCGCGCTAGGATCGCGTCGATCTCCATCGTCTACGGAAGCGACGTCTCCCGCGTCTCGCATCTCGCGCCGCCGTGCCAATGCCCGCATGGCGAGCCTGATCGGCGTCGTGCTCGGCTACGCCCTGCTGATCGAACCGCTCGGCTTCCATGTCGCCTCGCTGTTGCTGGTCGCCGCCGCAGCGCGCATCTTCGGCCTGTCATGGGGGCGTTGCCTGCTGCTGGCCGTGCCCCTGGTGATGGCGGTTCACTCGCTGTTCTATTCGCTGCTGCACGTCCCGTTGCCGTGGGGCGTACTGACTCCCGTGGCCTGGTGACCCCATGTTCATCGAGACGCTTGCCAACCTGTTCTCTCTCGAATACCTGGCGGTAATCGCCGCCTGTACCCTGTACGGTACCGTCGTTGGCGCCATGCCGGGCCTGACCGCGACCATGGCGGTGGCGCTGCTGGTGCCCTTCACCTATTTCATGAATCCGTTGATGGCGATCAGCGCGATCGTCGCCACGACCTCGACGGCGATCTTCGCCGGCGACATCCCCGGCGCGCTGATGCGTATTCCCGGCACGCCTGCCTCGGCGGCCTATGTCGAGGATGCTCACCGCCTGTCGCTCGCCGGTCGGGCCCGATCGACGCTGTGCGTATCGCTGCTCGCGGCGTCCATCGGTGGCCTGGTGGGCGTTGCCATTCTGGTGTTGATCGCGCCACAGCTGGCACGGGTGGCGATGCAGTTCTCCAGCTATGAGACCTTCTGGCTAGCCTGCCTGGGTCTGAGTTGCGCCGTCATGACCAGCAATGCCGACGTGGCAAAGAGCTTCGCCAGCCTGTTCCTGGGGCTGTTCATCGCCTCGATCGGCATTGATGTCGCGGTGGGCTACCCACGCTTTACCTTCGGCAACTACGAACTCTACGACGGCATCAGCTTCATCCCCGCCATCATCGGCCTGTTCGCGCTCAGCGAGATTCTGCGCAGCGCCCGCTTCGGCGAGAGTGGCACCCGCGTCACCGCCAAGCAGGAGCGCCTGCCGACGGCCTTGCGCGAAACGCTGGCCACGTTGCGCCGCTACAAGCGCAACGTGGCCCGTTCGAGTGTGCTGGGCACGTTGATCGGCGCCCTGCCCGGCGCCGGCGCGGACATCGCCGCCTGGATCTGCTATGCCGTATCGCGGCGCTTCTCGCGTCAGCCCGAGCGTTACGGCCAGGGCCATGTGGAAGGCATCGTCGATGGCGGCAGCGCCAACAACGCGGCGATCGGCGGCGCCTGGACGCCAGCGCTGGTCTTCGGCATCCCCGGCGACAGCGTCACCGCCATCGCGATCGGCATTCTGCTGCTCAACGGCCTGACTCCCGGCCCGCGCATCTTCACCGATTCACCGGAACTGGTGCACACCCTCTACGGCGCCTTCGCACTGACCAACCTGATCATGATCCCCGCCGGGCTGCTGGTCATTCTCGCCGCCAGCTGGCTGCTGCGCATTCCACGTCGCGTGCTGATGCCGATCGTGCTGCTGTTCTCGCTGGTGGGCGCCTACGCCATCACCAACTCTGCGATCGCCATCTGGATCGTGCTGGCGCTCGGCGTGCTGGGCTATGCGATGGAAGCCAACGGTTTTCCACTGGCACCTGCGATTCTCGGCATCGTGCTGGGCGGCATCGTCGAGGACAACTTCATGACCTCGATGCTCAAGGCTCAGGGCGATCTTCTGGCCTTCTTCGAACGTCCCTGGGCAGCGACGCTCGGCACCCTGACCTTGCTCGTCTGGGTATTGCTGGTCTGGCGCGCCACCCGCGACACCCTGCGCCGTCGCTCGCCTACTCCACCCAAGGAATCGTCATCATGAAACGACACAACCCCACCAAGGCGGCCCTGCGCGAGGGCCGCACCGTCAGTGTATTGTGGCTGGAAAGCGCCAGCCCCGATCTCGCCGAAGCCGCCGTCGGCGCCGGCTGGAAAACCGTGCTGATCGACAATGAACACGGTGTCTCCAGCCTCGAGCACACCTCCCATCTGGTACGTGCCGTAGAGGCAGCCGGGGGAGAGGTCGTCCTGCGCATTCCCGCCAACGATCCAGCCTACCTGAAGAAGGTCCTCGACATGGGGGTTCGTTCGATCATGGTACCGATGATCAACAACGCCGCGCAGGCCCGGGCGTTCGTCGATGCCTGTCGCTATCCGCCCCAGGGCAACCGCGGCTACGCAGCACCGATCGTGCGGGCCTCGGGCTATGGGGCGATCGACGACTACGCCCGCCACGCCAACGACGAACTGCTGCTGATCGGCCAGATCGAGCACGTCGAAGCGGCCCGCGATGTGGACGCGATCGCTGCCGTCGACGGCCTCGATATGCTGTTCATCGGTCCCAACGACCTGGCTGGTTCGCTGGGCAAGCTGGAGCGACTCGAGGATCCCGAGGTGCGCGAGCTGATCGGCGAACTGGAGCAGCGCATCGTCGCCGGCGGACGCTGGATGGGCACCATCACCGGCCCCGGACGCAATGTCGCCACGCTCAGCGAAAGCGGTTACCGCTTCGTCGCCGGCCCCAACGACATCGCCCTGTTCGCCAGCACTTTGCGTGACGAGGCCAATGCCTGGCGGGCACGCTCAGCGGACTTCGACACCGTCTAGACAGCCCCTCGTCGCGCTTCAGCCAGGCAACGAACGCAGCCCGGCGATGGCATCTCGCCCTGATGCGCGGGCACGACGTGTCCACCGCCCTGTCGGGAGTGCCATGAAGGCGTACGGTATCTTGAATGTCCCGCCGGCGACGGCGGGGCATCAGCCGAGCGCGCCGTCGAAGATCCGCTTCAGGTCCGGGGTTTCCTCGGGCGCCTCGGCAATGGAGAGCGAGGCTTCGATGGCCTTGAGGTGGCGCTGCATGAAGGCGCGGGCACGCTCGCCGTTGCCGCTTTCGAGGTGGCGAATCAGTTCGTCGTGGTCGTGCGACTCGCAACCGAGGTGGCCGGTGTTGCCGTAAACCGCCAGGATCAGCGACGAGCGCGAGCATAACCGGCCGACGAATTCGCTGAGCGTGGCGTTGCCCGCCAGCTCGGCCAGACGCACATGGAAGGCCGCCGACAGCTTGATCGCCTCGCTCTGCTTGCCGGCCTTGAGTGCCTGACGCTCGCGGCGCGCGTCGTCGCGCAGCCGCGCCACATCCGCAGCCGTGGCCCGCTGCACGACCTGCTCCATCAGTCCGCACTCGACCAGTTGCCGCGCGGCGAAGACATCGCGCGCTTCCTCGGCGGTCGGCCGCGAGACGCTCGCGCCGCGACGTGGCGTCAAGGTGACGAGATGCTCCAGGGCCAGGCGTTGCAGGATCTTGCGGATGCCGGTGCGGCTGACACCGAAGACGTCCGACAGGGCATCCTCGCGCAGACGCGCACCGGGCTGCAGGCGATGTTCGATGATGGCGTCACTGATCGCACGATAGATGGCGTCATGACGCTGCGCACCGTCGCCGGCCTTGCCCTCGTTGCGACGCGTTTTCTTGGCGGCATGCGCCTGACGTGACTCGCTCATTCACGGCTCCCGAATGCATTTGCGCTGATCATCGCATTGCCCGCCCGACATCAGCTACCGCGGTAGGTGGAATAACCGAAGGGGGACAGCAACAGCGGGACATGGTAGTGGGCGCCCGCATCGTCGATGCCGAAGCGCAGCGGAATCCGCGCCAGAAAGCGCGGCCCCGTCGGCGGGACCTCATCCTGGCGATCGAGATACTCGCCGGCCTCGAACAGCAGCTCGTACTCGCCCACCCGGAAGGCTTCGCCCTCCAGCAGCGGGCCATCGCAACGGCCATCCTCGTTGGTCACGAACTCGCCCAGCGCCTGGCGGGTGTCACCATCGAGCCGATACAGCGACAGGCGCATGCCGCGTGCAGGGCAGCCCCGAGCGGTGTCCAGAACGTGCGTGGTGAGATAGCCCATGGTCACTCCTTGCGATCGTCGGCGGGCATCGAGCGGCAGCCCGGGATGGACGCCCGTGGCGCCACCGCTTACCCTGATTTTTGTATACAACAATCCCGAACAACATAGCATCAGGAGACGCGCATGCGCCATGCCCTGCTCTCGCCGCGCCCCACGCAACTCGACCGCGAGGCCTTCGTGGCCGCGTATGGCGGCATCTACGAACACTCTCCGTGGATCGCCGAAGCGGTATGGGACGCCGGCCTCGACACCCGCCACGACAGCCCCGCGGGTCTCGCCGGGGCAATGGCCGCCGTGCTTGACGCCGCCCCCGCCGAGCGCCAGCTCACGGTCATCCGCGCGCACCCCGACCTGGCCGGCAAGGTCGCGCTGGCTGGCGGGCTGACCCAGGCCTCGAGCCAGGAACAGGCCGGTGCCGGGCTCGATCAGTGTACCCCGGACGAGCTGGCCCGCTTCGAGCGCCTGAACGCCGCCTACCAGGCACGCTTCGGCTTTCCCTTCGTGATGGCGGTCAAGGGCTACCACCGTCACGAGATTCTCGATGCCTTCGAGCTCCGCCTCGCGCATGGGCCCGACGAGGAACGCCGTTCCGCCATCGCGCAGATCCATCGCATCGCGCGACTACGCCTGGACGCCCATGCCACCTGAAGGCCGTCCTGCATCGGAATGAGCGGCAGCGTGCGTCTTTGGTGGGCTGGCGAGGCAGCGGAATTCATGGAAGAATTTTCCATGAATGCTTCGTGAGAGAGAGCCAGGCGTGACGGAAAGCAAACGCAAGACGGTCGGACGCCCCGCCGGCAACGGCAAGGCCGCCAGCGGCCACAGCCAATCGCTGGTGCGGGGCCTGAATATCCTCGAAGGGCTCGCTGCCGCTCCCGGTGGGCTGGCCCTGTCCGATATCGCCCAGATCGTGGGTCTGGCCCCGTCGACCACGCACCGCTTGCTGCAGGCGCTCCACCAGCAGGGCTTCATCGCCCAGGACGCGGAGATGGGCGTGTGGCATATCGACGCCAAGACATTCCGCGTGGGCAATGCCTTCCTCGAGGCACGCGATTTCGTCGCCACCGCCCGCCCCTTCCTGCATCAATTGACGGCGGAGACCGAGGAAACCGCCAACCTGGGTATCCGGGATCAGGGCATGGCCGTGTTCCTCGCCCAGAGCGAGTCGCCGCAGATGATGCGCATGATCACGCGGCTGGGCTCACGTGCCCCGCTGCACGCCTCGGGCGTCGGCAAGGCCCTGCTCGCCTGGCTGCCGCGCGACGAGGTCGAGCGCATCCTCCACACGCGCGGCCTCGACAAGGTGACGCCCAATACCCTCGACACCCCATCCCGCCTGCGCGACGCCCTTGGCGAGATCCGCCGCCAGGGCTATGCCTGCGATCGCGAGGAACACGCCATCGGCCTCAACTGCGTTGCAGCGACGCTGCACGACGAGAACGGTCTGCCGCTCGCCGCCATCTCGGTGTCCGGTCCCGCCGCACGCATTCCCGAAGCACGGCTCGCCGAACTCGGCGGCCTGGTGAGCCGAGCCGCCCGCGAGATCACGGCGCGCCTGGGCGGGCGACTGCCCGGCGCTCAGGACTGAGCAGACAGGCTAATTTAGTCTCAGCCTTCTCATTAGAAACCTCTCACTATCGTTGCTTGATTGGCTGGGGCTTCTCTTCCACCCGCGTCATGAACGACCTGGCACCCTTGGCGGCCCGCGAAGGATAACGCCTGTCGCCCATCTGATCATCGGGGAACCTGCAGCGACAGAGCTGATGGGGTATGCACTTCCCTACTAGAACCCCCTATCAACATGAGCCTGATTCACTTTTAGGTGGGAATTCTTCATTGGTGGTGGAAGCCACGGGGCTGCCAAAATGCGGCCTCGATTGAAGACGCACACCACCCCCGAGGCATTCATCCATGACGCAAGACCTGATCACCCAACGACTCGACCAGGGCCCCCTGATCTGTGCCGAGGGCTTTCTGTTCGAGCTCGAACGGCGCGGTTATCTCTCCGCCGGTGAGTTCGTGCCCGAAGTGGCGCTGTTGCGCCCGGACGCGCTGGAAGCGCTGCATCGCGATTTCCAGCATGCGGGGTCGGACGTCGTTCAGGCGTTCACCTACAACGGCCACCGCGAAAAAATGCGGGTGATCGGCAAGGAAGAGCTGCTGGAACCGCTGAACCGGGCTGCGTTGAAGATCGCTCGCAAGGTGGCCGATGAAAAGCCCGGCAACCTGATGGCCGGCAACATCTCCAACAGCAACGTCTGGGACCCGGAAGATCCGGCCGCCCAGCAGAGCGTGCGTGCCATGTTCGACGAGATGGTGCAATGGGCCGTCGAGGAAGGCGCCGATTTCATCATCGCGGAAACCTTCTACTATGCCGGCGAAGCCGAAGCGGCCCTGGCAGCGATCAAGGCCCAGGGGCTGCCTGCCGTCGTCACTCTGGCGCCGATGGCCGAGAACCGCATGGTCGATGGCCTCGGCATCGTGGAAACCTGTGTCGCCCTCGAGCAGCAGGGCGCCAGCGTGGTCGGCCTGAACTGCTTCAGAGGGCCGGACACCATGCGCCCCTGGATCCAGCAGATTCGCGACGCCGTTACCTGCCATGTGGCGGCACTGCCGGTGACCTATCGCACCACCGAGCAGGAGCCGACGTTCTTCAACCTCTCCGACAATCAGGGATGCAGCTGCCCGGCGCCCCACGGACGCGCCTTCCCGACCGCCCTGGACCCGCTGTTCTGCAACCGTTACGAGCTCGGCGCCTTTGCGCGCGACGTTCATGCCCTGGGGGTCAATTATCTCGGCGTATGCTGCGGGGCATCGCCGATGCACGTGCGCGAAGTGGCCATGGCCGTGGGGCGTGAACCGGAAGCCGCCCAATTTGCTGAGCGCATGGAGAACCACTTCATGTACGGCTCCCATGAGCGCTTGCCGGAGCATATCGCCGCCCTGGGGGAAAAGGCCTAAGTCATTATTCATGATGAATCGGTTGCTCGGCTCCATAACCACCGAGCAACCGATGTATCTCATGTCAGAGACGGTCGAACGTAAGATAAGCGTTCAGGGGCAAGATCGATCTGGACCAACATGGGCCAGATAGCCCCGCCCCAGGCGGCCTGGGGCGGTGGCAAGAAAAGCGGAATAGGCCATGAACGTGATCCCCAGGGCCTGACTGCCTAGCAGGAATTGAAGCAGGTGATGGCGCCCGTAGAGGCCTGAGCGCCTCACCGAAAGCGACGATCGCCCCCCCTCTCGGTTCAGGTATTGAGGATCACGCCGCCGTTGAGATGCAGCGTCTGGCCGTTCATGTAGGAAGACTCCTCGCTGGCGAGGTAGACGTAGGCGGGGCCCATTTCACTGGGCTGGCCGGCGCGGTCCATGGGCACCTGGCCTCCGAAGCCGGCGACCTTGTCCTCGTCGAAACTGGCGGGGATCAGGGGCGTCCATACCGGGCCAGGGGCGACGGCGTTGACGCGAATGTCGCGATCGACCAGGGACATCGCCAGCGAACGCACCAGCCCCTGGATGGCTCCCTTGGTCGCCGTGTAGTCGATCAGCGTGTCATTGCCCTTGAAGGCATTGACCGATGAGGTGGCGATGATGGTGTCGCCCTCGTGCATGTGGGGCAGCGCGTACTTGGCCATGTAGAAATGGCTGAAGACATTGGTCTGGAAGGTCCGCTGTACCTGGTCGTCGGGAATCTGCGTGACATCGTCCCAGTCATACTGCTCGGCGGCGTTGTTGACCAGGATATTGACCGCGCCGAAGCTCGCCAGCGTCGTGTCGACCACATGGCGACACAGCACCGGGTCGCCGACATCGCCTTGCACCAGGACGCACTCGCGCCCCTCGGCTTCGACCAGCGCCTGGGTATCCTCGGCGTCGCGCGCTTCGTTGAGATAGACGATGACGCAATTGGCGCCCTCGCGGGCGAAATGCACTGCCACGGCACGACCGATGCCGCTGTCGCCGCCGGTGATGATGGCGACCTTGCCGTCGAGCTTGCCGGTGCCGCGATAGCTGTCGCGGATGTACTCTGGCTCGGGCCGCATGGCATGTTCGTCGCCGGGCTGGTCGGCCTGTTCCTGCGCGGGGAAGTGTTGCTCGCCCATGTCATTCGCTCCTTGAATGGTGGGAACTACCATGTCTCACCATAGAAGCCGCCGACGTCCAGGCCAAGCGAACCGTACCGGTCGGGCGCCGCATCGCGTTCGCTGAAAGCAACGGATGAAGCCGGGGTCCGGGATGCGTACACTACGCGCAGCGATCCCCTGCGCCACTTGCGAGGCTACCGATGAGTCCCCACCTGCTTTCCGTCGATTCCCTGTCCCGCGATTACGTCGAACACCTGATGCAGCTCGCCGGCCGCATGGAGCCCTTCGCCCAGCGGCGCAAGGTGACCCGCGTGCTCGAGGGCGCGGTGCTCGGCAACCTGTTCTTCGAAGCCAGCACACGGACCCGCATCAGCTTTCACGCGGCGTTCTCGCGTCTCGGCGGCAGTGTCTGCGACACCACCGGCTTCACCTTCTCGTCGATGGCCAAGGGTGAGTCCCTCTACGACACCAGCCGCGTGATGGGCGGTTACGTCGATGCCATCGTCCTGCGCCACCCCGACCAAGGCGCCGTGGCGGAATTCGCCGAGGCCACGCGAGTGCCGGTGATCAACGGCGGCGACGGCCCCGGCGAGCACCCCAGTCAGGCGCTGCTGGACCTCTACACCATCGAGAAGGAATTCACGCGCCTGGGCAAGCGTCTCGAAGGCGCGCACCTGCTGCTGACCGGCGATCTCAAGCATGGCCGTACCGTGCACTCGCTGATCAAGCTTTTGTCGCTGTTCGACCCGCTGCGCATCACGCTGGTATCGCCCCCGGGGCTGGAAATGCCGCGTCACTTGATCGATCTGGTCGCCTCGCGAGGACATCGCGTGGAGCAGCGCGAAAGCCTGGCCAACGATTTCGGCGACCTCGACGTGATCTACACCACGCGTATCCAGAAGGAGCGCTTCACCGACGAGATGTCGGAGACCTTCGCCGGCATCTCCCAGGACTTCATCGTCGATCGCGCCTTCCTCGACAAGCGCTGCTCGCCGACCACCATCGTCATGCACCCCCTGCCGCGCGACAGCCGTCCCGGCGCCAACGATCTCAACGTCGACCTCAATGGCGACCCGCGCCTGGCCATCTTCCGCCAGGCCGACAATGGCATTCCCATGCGCATGGCGATCTTCGCCAACCTGCTGCGCGTCGAGGATTACATCGAACGCGACGCCCAGGACGTGCGCTGGTTCGTGCCGCCGACCTTCGGCGTCGACGACCGCACGTTGTAGGCCCGAGCGCCCCGGGCCGAGCGCAAACGGTTGTTCTGCCAGGCCTAGGGGCGCGCCTGCCAGAACAGCGAGAACAGCTCCGACTGCGAGTTGATGCCCAGCTTGGCGTAGAGATGTTTCTTGTGGGCGCGTACGGTTTCCACCGAGATCGCCAGCCGTCGGGCGATCTCCTTGGTCGAGCTGCCGCCCAGCATGAGCTGGCTGACCTCGCGCTCCCGCTCGGTCAGTGCGTAGCGTGAATCCAGCTCGCGCGGCGTGCCGGGACGGGGATGCCAGGGATGCGGCCCCGGCGGCGTGCCGTCCTCGCCCTCGAACTCGAAATGCATGCGCTGGCGCATCAACGCCAGCATCCAGGGCTGGATGAGGCTCAACAGCCCCAGCGCGGCATGATCGAAGGCCCGGGTCGAACCCAGCGAGAGGCACAACGTCCGCTCGGCGTCGAGCGGGCAGTTGAACTGCACCTCGTCGGCGACGATGTTGCGCTGGAAATAGCGCTGATAGTACTCGGTGTGGCGGAAGCGCTGCGGCGCCACGTCGGCCAGGGTGTAGAGCCCCTCGCGGGCACGCCCCTTGGCGTCGATGTAGAACGGGTCGAGCAGGTACAGGCCACGCTGGTAGTCCTGGAAGAGCGCCTCGTCGGCGCCATCGTCCTCGTCGCTTTCGGCGAGGATCCGGGGCGGCCGATGATGGTGGAAGATCAACGCCACCCAGGTATCGAAGGCAAGGTGCGCGCCGATCGTGCGGACCGCCGCCAGCCAGAAATCGGGGGCATCCAGCGACGCGGCCAACCCGCCGAAGGCACGATGCCAGGCCAGGCTCTCCAGGCTGGTCTGGCCGGGGGCGGACGTTGCCGGCTGCGGCTCGCTTGTCATGTCGCTCTCCTCGGCGCTCTTCCAGGCATGCTCTTCGGCCCTCTGTTCGGCACGCTACCGGCCATGCTCTTCACAACGCTCCTCGCTCCCCCCGCAGGGGTAACCCCGTCGGGGAATGGTCACCGCCGTGTGATGACGGATACTGAAAGGCATCCGATACCGACAGCCATACAATACCTTCGGAGTTTTTCATGCAGATAGCCTTGGCACAACTGGCCGGGCGCGAGGGTGACATCGCGTACAACCTCTCGCGAACGCTGGCCTGCCTACGCGACGCCGACGCCGAGACATCCCTGATCGTCTTTCCCGAAACGCACCTCACCGGTTTCGCCGAACCCGGGCACGTCGAGGATCGCGCCCTGGCGCTGGAGGGGCCTGAGCTCAACGCCCTCGTCACCGCCAGCCGCGAGCAGGACACCGCGCTGGCCGTGGGCTTTCTCGAGCGCGACGCCGAAGGCGTCTTCAACACCACCGTACTGATCACCCCCGAAGACGGCATCGCGCTGCGCTATCGCAAGGCGCACCTGTGGCCGGACGAGCGCCAACTCGTCGGCGAGGGCCACCGCGTGGGCTGCGTCGAGTGGCGCGGCCTCCAGGTGGGTCTCTTGATCTGCTACGACCTGGAGTTCCCCGAGCCGGCGCGGGCACTGGGGCAGCTCGGCTGCGACCTGCTGCTGGTCACCAACGGCAACATGGACCCCTACGGGCCGGTGCATGCGCGCGCCGCCCAGGCCCGCGCGCAGGACAATCATTACTTCGTCGCCATGACCAACCGCGCGGGAGAAGGCGCGGGGCTGACCTTCGCCGGCGAGAGCGCACTGGTCGCCCCGGACGGCGAGACGCTGTTCCGCGCCGAGCGCGAGGAAAGCGTGACCACGCTGCAGCTCGACCTGCAACGCTTGCCGGCGGCACGGCGCGATTACGACTACCAGCAGGACTGCCGCATCGGGCTGCAGGGCCGGCGCGAGGATATCGGGCGCGGCCGCTACTGGCATTTCTGATCCCAGGCACTCGCAACCCTCCCTCAACCAGTCGCAACGACCACGAGTCGCAACAACCACAATCAGGAGGCGACGATGAACCAAATGAAGAAGACCCTCTCCCTGGGCCAAGTCGTACTGTTCGGCCTGGCGTACATGACGCCCATCATCGTGCTGGGCACCTTCGGCGTGCTCGCCGTCACCACGGAAGGCGCCGTCTCGGGGGCCTACCTGGCGGCGCTGATCGCCATGCTGTTCACCGCGCACAGCTATGGAAGAATGGCCAGCGCCTACCCGGTGGCCGGCTCCGCCTATGCCTACGTGCGCCACGCCATCGACGACCGCCTGGGCTTCATCGCCGGATGGGCGATCCTGCTCGATTACCTGTTCCTGCCCATGGTGATCTGGCTGATCGGTGCCGCTTACCTGCATTCGGCGTTTCCCGCCGTGCCCACGCCATTGTGGCTGCTGGCGTTCATTGCCGTTACCACGGTGATCAACATCCTCGGCCTCCGGCTCGCCAGCGTGGTCAACAGCGTGATGATGCTGGTGCAGATCCTGGTCCTGGTCGCTTTCGTGGGGTTGAGCATGCACTACGTGCTGGGCGACCCCACGCAGCCCTTCTGGAGCCTGACGCCGTTCCTGGGCGCTGACTCGGCCGCGACCCTGCCGGTATTGATGGCCGGCGCCGCCGTGGCCTGTTACTCCTTTCTAGGCTTCGATGCCGTCACCACGTTGACCGAGGAAACCAAGGACCCGCAACGCACCCTGCCGCGCGCCATCCTGTTGATCACCTTGATCGGCGGCTTGATCTTCGTGGTGGTGTCGTATTTCGTGCAGCTCGCCGCGCCGGGGCATGATTTCGCCAACCCCGACGCCGCCGCCTACGAGATCGCCCGCAACATCGGCGGCGACATCTTCGTCTCGATCTTCTTGATCGGGCTGGTGGTCGGCCAGTTCGCTTCCGGCATCGCCGCCCAGGCCAGCGGCGCGCGCCTGCTCTACGCCATGGGTCGCGACGACGTCCTGCCGAAGCGCTGGCTGGGCAAGTTGAGCCGCTTCGGCACGCCGCTGGGCGGCCTGCTGCTCAGCGGCGTGGTCGCGCTACTGGCGCTGACCATGGATGTGCTCTCGGCGGCATCCTTCATCAACTTCGGCGCCTTCCTGGCCTTCGCCCTGGTCAATCTCTCGGTGATCTTTCACTACTACCTGAAGGAACGCCGGCGCGGCGGTATGGAAACGCTGTGGTTCCTGATCTGCCCGCTGATCGGCCTGGGCGCGATCCTGTGGCTGATGCTGAGCCTGGATCACCTGGCGATCATGCTGGGCGGGGCATGGCTGGCCTGCGGTCTGGCATGGCTGATCTGGCTGACGCGCGGCTTCAGCCGGCCCACGCCGGAACTGCACATGGATGGTTGATGCGCACGCCACCGATCGCGCATGACATCACGACCGGCTCCTGGCCGGTCGTGGTGCGTCACGGCATGCGTTGCAGGAAGGTGTCGTCGGCGAAGAAGCTTTCCAGGATCAACTGCGCGGCGATGCCGTCCACGCCATCGTCACGATAGTTGCCGCGGTGCCCGGCGTCGCGGGCGATGCGCTTGGCGGCACGCGTGGAGCCGCGTTCGTCGAACACCTCCACCGGCTTGCCGAAGCGCCCGTGCAGGCGATTGCCGAACTTGCGCGCCCGCCGACTCATGTCCGACTCGGTGCCGTCCATGTTGAGCGGCAGCCCCACCACCAGCAGGTCCGGCTGCCACTCCTCGAGCAGCGCCGCGATCTGCTGCCAGTCGGGGATGCCGTCACGCGCGGGCAACGGCGCCAACGCCGTGGCGCTGCCCAGCATTTCGTTACCCACCGCCACGCCGATGCGCCGCGTCCCGAAGTCGAACGCCAGCACCAGCCGTTGTCCGGCCTCGGCCATCAGGAATGCCCCGCCTCGCGGCTCATCAGGTTCAGGTCGATGCCGAGTATCCCCGCCGCCGCGCTCAGGCGCTGCTCCGCGTGGACCTCGAACAGAATCGAGGCATCGCCTTCCACGGTCAGCCAGGTGTTCTGCTTGAGTTCGTCCTCGAGCTGACCGGCCTGCCAGGCGGCGCAGCCAAGGCAGACGATGAAGTCTTCCGGCCCCTGGCCGTTGGCGATCGCCTTGAGCATGTCCATGGAAGTGGTCAGCGCGATGTCGTCGGCAACCTGCAGGCTGGAGTCCCAGGGCAGGCTCGAGCCGCGATGCAGGATGAAGCCGCGATCCTTGTGGACAGGCCCGCCGTAGTGGACCGGCATCTCGCGACACGGACACTCGGCGGCATCCAGTTCCAGCTGCTCGAGCAGCGCATCGAGCGTCAGCTCCATGGGCCGATTGACGATCACGCCCATGGTGCCGTTTTCATCGTGATCGCAGAGATAGGTCAGCGTCCCCTTGAAATTGGGGTCGTCGAGATGCGGCATCGCCAGCAAAAAATGGTGCTTCAAGCTTTGCATGAGCCTCCCAGGCGTCGAGGCGCGCCTCGCCTCTAGCGCACGCCGAAATTGGTGCCTTTCACGGCGATTGTATCACTCCCCGGCACGGGGCTCGCCATCATGCGACGGCGCGTCCCGCTCAAAAGCGCCGGGCGATGGCCTCCATCAATTGACCACCGATATCCGTGCCGCGCTGCGCGTCGATTTCGCGCACGCAAGTGGGACTGGTGACATTGATCTCGGTGATGTAATCGCCGATCACGTCGAGCCCCACGAAGATCAGTCCCTTCTCGAGAATCGCCGGCTTGACCTGCTCGATCAGCCAATGGTCGCGGTCGGTGAGTTCGCGAGCCTCGCCACGGCCGCCGGCCGCCAGGTTGCCACGCGTCTCGCCGGCGCTGGGAATGCGCGCCAGCCCATAGGGCACCGGCTCGCCGTCGATCAGCAGGATGCGCGTGTCGCCGGCCTGGATCTCGGGCAGATAGCGTTGCGCCATGATCTGGCGCGTGCCGCGCTCGGTGAGCTGCTCGATGACCGAGCCCAGGTTCCGGCCTTCCGGCGTGATGTGGAAGATACCGCTGCCGCCCATGCCATCCAGCGGCTTGAGGATCACGTCGCCGTGCCGGGCGTGGAAGTCGCGCAGCACGCCGTCGTGACAGGACACCACGGAGGGCGGAATGCACTGCGGGAACTGCTGTGCGAAGAGTTTCTCGTTGCTGGTCAACAGCGCCTGCGTCGGGTTGACCACCAGCACGCCCTCGCGCTCGGCGAAGCCCAGCAAATGCACGGCATTGAGGAAATGGCCGTCCACCGGCGGGTCCTGGCGCATCAGGATCACGTCGAGCTCCGCCAGCGGCGCGGCCCGCGATACGTCGAGCCGGTACCAGGCCTCGGGGTCGCGATAGGCTTCCAGCGCGCGCATGCGACCCATGGCGCGTCCGCCTTCCAGGTACAGGTCTTCGGGCTCGAGGTAATACAGCGACCAGCCGCGCTCCTGGGCGGCCCACAGCATGGCCAGGGTGGTGTCTTTCTTGTAGGCGATATCGGCGATGGGGTCCATCACCACGCCGAGCTTCAAGGCGCGCTCGCTCATGATCGGTCTTCCGGGTAAGGAATGGATGCGCGCAGTATGCCGCAGCCGTCAACGGAAGACCAAGACGCCGGCGACGCCTCAGTCGGACGAAGCGTCGTCGATCGCCTCGCGCGTCAGGCGGATGCCTTCCGCCTCGATGGTGATCAGCCGTTTCTTGTAGAGCCGACCCACGGCCTGCTTGAAGGCGCTCTTGCTCACGCCCACCCGCGCCTTGATCTCGGCGGCGGGGGTCTTGTCGCCCAGCGCCACGAAGCCGCCGTGACAGCGCAGCAGTGCCAGCACCTTGTCGCCGACCACATCGAGCCCCGCCTCGCCGGGCGGCAGCATGGCAAGGTCGAGACGCCCATCCTCGCGTACGCGCTTGATGTACCCCGTCAGCCGCTGACCGCGCCGCGGCGGATGGACGATGTCATCCGCGTACAGGAGCCCCCAATAGCGGTGATCGACCACCGCCTTGAAGCCCAGGTCGGTACGCTCGGCGACCACCAGCGCCACCTGATCGCCGGCCTTGAGGTCCGTGGCCTCATCGGCCAGGAATCGATCGAGCCGCATGGACGCCACCGGCCGTCCCTGGGCGTCTTCGTACAGCATCACCAGCACGCGCTTGCCCACCTCCGGCCGGAAGCGCTGCTCGGCGAACGGCAGCAACACGTCCTTCGGCTGGCCCCAGTCGAGAAAGGCCCCGGTGGTATTGACCGCCACCACCTTGAGATACGCCACCTCACCGATACGTGCCAGGGGTGGGCGCGTCGAACTCGACGCACGCCGGCCGGGAGCGGAGGAACGCGGGGCGGGATCTGGGGAACGGGACATGATGGCGGCCACTGACGAGAGATATGTCCTCATTATGACGCCGCCCGGCAACGCGAGCAAAGGCCATGGCGGGGGGGTTGGCGTATAAATCGGCGACTGATGACTAGGATAAGATTTATCGCATAGAAGAAGGCGAACTTTACAGCATGAGGGCTGCCTTTCGGCGTTCATGGCCCTGCCCAGAAATGTTACAGATTACTCAGACAAAGAAATTATTTTTACAATACAGCAATCTAGCTTTACAAAAACCATCCTTATTAATGAACTGCGAAAAAACCGGTACTCTCCCTCACACTTAACTTATTACGCAAACTTTGACGCTTCGTCACAAAGCCGCTATCCCTAATAGAAAATAGTCTTATGCCACGTAAAAAACTTCTTACGTAAGTAACACGAAGAGGTAAAGAAAATGGCTATTTCCGCTAAAGTGGCTGCCCTCCAAGAAGACCTAGCTAAATCACCCGCAGTAGCGGTCGATAATGGCACCCTCTCCGTCTCCGAATCACGCCACATCCTGCTAAGCCTTTCCCCGCAAGATGTGGCGTCACTGTCCCGTGACGGGAACGACCTCTTGGTTCGGACCACGGACGGTCAAGTCATCCGTATCGAAGGCTTTTATGGCACGGACGAAGCCACCACTAGCCAACTTTACCTCACCGGTGACGATCAGGAACTGATATGGGCGGATTTTGGCCCCTCCACCAGTGACGGCATCGTCGTGGCGGATTACCTACCTCAAGGAGAGTTCGGCATATTCGAGTCTGCGGCCGTTGCCAGCGAAGGTACTAGTGGCGCCTCTGTCACTCCATTAGGCTGGGCCGCCATCGGGGGTGGCGCACTGGCAGCCGGCGCACTTGCGGGAGGTAGTGGTGGCGGACGCGATGATGATGACGATGACGGCGCGGCCCCCCCCGATGACGGAGGCGGTGAGACCGACAACACCCCCCCGGACGCGCCGACGATCGATCCCTCCAACGGTAAAACCATCAGCGGTGAAGCCGAACCGGGCAGCACCCTGACGCTTTACGCCAACGGCGAGGCGATCGGGACCACCACGGCCAACGGGCAAGGTGAATGGACATTCACCACCGATGACCTCGACGATGGCGATTACACTTTCACCGCCACCGCCACGGACTCCGCCGGCAATGTGTCCGGCGTGAGTGATGGCTATGCGCTGACAGTCGACACTTCGGCACCGGGGTCACCGACCCTCGATCCCAGCGATGGCAGCATACTGATCGGCACCGCCGAACCCGGCAGCGCGATCACGTTGACTGACGGAGACGGTAACGCCATTGGCCAGACCACGACGGACGCTAACGGCAACTGGTCGTTCCAACCGGACGCACCTTTGGTCGATGGCACCGAGGTCAACGCCACCGCGACCGACGCCGCGGGCAATGTCAGCGAACCCGGCACCCTCACCGTCGACGGCGACCTGAACGACACTACGCCCCCCGCCACGCCTACCATCACGATGGGCAGTGACGATACCGCGCCGCAGACGGGCGATCTCGACAGCGGCGACAGCACCAACGACACGACACCGACCCTCTCGGGCCAAGCCGAAGCGCGCAGCATCGTCACGATCTATTCCGGCGAGACCGAACTCGGCACGACCATCGCCAATGCGGCGGGAGAGTGGTCGTTCACGCCAGAGGCACTCGACGACGGCGACTACGACTTCACTGTCACAGCCACCGGTAGCACCGGCAATGTGTCGGACGCCAGTGACCCATTCACCCTGACCGTCGATACCCAGCCTCCCCTGGCTCCCGAGGTCAATCCGACGAATGGAGAAATCCTCACCGGGAGCGCCGAACCGAGCAGCAGCGTCACGCTCACGGATGAGCAGGGTGGCACCATCACCACCGTCGAGACGGATCGCAACGGCAACTGGTCCTATGCACCTGACACACCGCTGGAGGATGAAAGCACCTTCACCGCCGTCGCCAGGGACGCTGCCGGCAATACCAGCGAACCGGGAAATGCCACCGTCGACGCCGACCTGGAAGATAACCTGCCACCCTCCGATCCAGTCATCATCACCTCGATCGACGCGACGGAGCCGGTAACCGGAAACATCGATAACGGCGGTACTACCAACGACTCCAATCCCACGCTCCAGGGCACCGCCGAAGCCACCAACATGGTGCAGGTGTGGGCGGACAAAGCCATGCTCGGCGAGACCCAGGCCGATAACTTCGGCAACTGGAGTTTCAGGATCAGTGCTCGGCTGCTGGATGGCACGACGACATTCCGTGCGACCTCTACCGATCCCGAGGGCCAGATTTCTGCGCCCAGCAATACCTACGCGCTCAATGTCGACACGACACCACCGGACGAGCCGACAGCAACCGTCGCCGAGGATGGCACTGCCGTCACCGGCACCGCCGAACCCGGCTCGACCGTCACCGTCACCGACGCCGATGGCAATGACATCGGCTCGGTCACTGCCGATCCCGGTGACGGCAGCTACAGCGTGCTGCTCGACCCCGCCCTGACCAATGGCGAAAGCGTCACGGCGACGGCCACCGATGCCGCCGACAACGAGAGCGATCCAGCCAGCGCCACCGCGCCCGATCTGACCGCGCCAGATGCGCCGACCGCGATACTCGCCAACGATACCGGCCTTAACGACGGTGACGGCATCACCAGTGACGCCATCGTCAACGTCGGTGGGATCGAAGACGGTGCCACCTGGGAATACTCCATCGACGGTGGCGATAGCTGGATCACCGGCACCGGCAACAGTTTCGAACTGCCGGAAGGCGATTACGACAATGGCGTGGTGCAGGTTCGCCAGACCGATGCCGCCGGCAACACCAGCGATCTCGTTACGCTTGGCCCTGTTGCCGTGGACCAGACCGCCCCTGTCGTCAACGTCGATGACCTGGATGCGCCGATCAACGACCCCAGCCCCGCGCTCAGCGGCGCTGTCAGCGACCCGGATGCAACCGTGACCGTCACGGTCAACGGCGATGACTATACTGCTGCCAATAACGGCGACGGCACCTGGACGCTGGCCGAGGGTACGGTCACGCTCAACGAAGGCGACAACAGCATCAGCGCTGTCGCTACCGATGCCGCCGGCAACACCTCCGAACCGGTCAACGAGACGATCGAGCTCGACACCACCGCTCCTGGGGGCGTGGACGACGACGGCAATAGCGTCGTCTTTGGCGACGACGTCTACAATGCCGACGAAGCCACCAGTGCCACCCTGACCGGCACGGTCGAAGATGGCGCGACCCTTGTCTCGTTGACGATTATCAGCGATGGCGGAGGCGATCCGCTCACCATTGCCGGAGAGAGCATCACCCTCAACGCTGATGGCACGTTTAGCTATACCGCCGATCTGACCGGTCTGCCCGATGGCAATCTGACCGCCACGCTGTCGATCGCCGACGATGCTGGCAACACCGGTACGCTCACCGATACCGCCATCCTCGACACTATCGTCGATGCGGCACCGCTTGCCACCCTGACCAGCAATGATGGCGATGGCCTGGTCAGTGCCGACGAAGCCGGCACGGCCAGCTACACGGTCAGCGGCCTGGATGACGATGCCACGGCGGTCGCCACCTTTACCGACATCAATGGCGATACCGCCACGGCCAATGTCGCAGCGGATGGAACAATCAGCGTCGACCTCTCTGGCCTGGCCGACG
Source organism: Chromohalobacter israelensis DSM 3043 (assembly GCF_000055785.1). Lineage (GTDB taxonomy): Bacteria > Pseudomonadota > Gammaproteobacteria > Pseudomonadales > Halomonadaceae > Chromohalobacter > Chromohalobacter israelensis. Next base: position 72,357 of record NC_007963.1, on the reverse strand, counting down.
GCGAGATCACCAGCTCGCTGGCGATCACCGATACCGCCGGCAACACAGCCACTGTCGATGGGGAGTCGGTCACTCTCGACACCATTGCCGATACGGCGCCGCTGGCCACCCTGACCAGCAATGATGACGATGGCCTGATCAGCGCCGATGAAGCCGGCATGACCAGCTATACCGTCAGTGGTCTCGACCCTGATGCCACCGCCGTGGCCACCTTCACCGACGTCAACGGCGACAGCGTCACCGCGACGATCGATACCGACGGCGACTACGCCGTCGACCTCTCCGGTCTGGCCGATGGCGAGATCACCAGCTCGCTGGCGATCACCGACGGGGCCGGCAACACGGCAACGGTAACTGGCGATAGCGTGACGCTGGATACCACCGCCGACGCCGCCCCGCTGGCCACCCTGACCAGCAATGATGGCGATGGCCTGGTCAATGTCGACGAGGCCGGTACGGCCAGCTATACCGTCAGCGGACTGGATGACGACGCTACCGCCGTGGCGACCTTCATCGACGTCAACGGCGATACCGCCACGGCCAATGTCGCAGCGGATGGAACAATCAGCGTCGATCTCTCTGGCCTGGCCGACGGCGAGATCACCAGCTCGCTGGTGATAACCGACGGGGCCGGCAATACGGCAACGGTAACCGGCAATAGCGTGACGCTGGATACCACCGCCGACGCCGCCCCGCTGGCCACCCTGACCAGCAACGATGGCGACGGCCTGGTCAATGCCGACGAAGCTGGCACGACCAGCTACACGGTCAGCGGCCTGGATGACGATGCCACGGCGGTCGCCACCTTTACCGACATCAATGGCGATACCGCCACGGCCAATGTCGCAGCGGATGGAACAATCAGCGTCGACCTCTCTGGCCTGGCCGACGGCGAGATCACTAGTTCGCTGACGATCACCGATACCGCCGGCAACACCGCAACGGTGACCGGCGACAGCGTCACACTGGATACCCTGGCGCCCGCGACGCCGGTGATCAATTTCAGCAATGCCACCACCATTAGCGGAACCGGTGATCCCGGCAGCAATGTGACGGTTACCGACAGCCAGGGCAATATCATCGGGGAGCCCGCGACCGTCGATGAAAATGGTAACTGGAGCGTCACCGCCGATGACGCACTGGATGACGGTTCCGAGATTAATGCGGTAGCCACCGATGCAGCCGGTAACGAGAGCGACCCCGCACTCGCCTTCGTCGACACGGATGGTAACGGCAATAATGCAATCGCTTTCGCCGAAGGCGGCGACGGCTTTATCGATGCCGACGAATCCACAGCCACGACCCTGGTCGGCCAGATCGAAGACGGTACTACGATCGATTCCGTCACTATCACCAGCTCGGGCGGTGGCGAAGACGTGGTGCTGGATGGGGCCACCATTACGGTTACCAATGGAACTTTTACTATCGACGGTGTCGACCTCTCCGGTCTCGAAGACGGTACGCTGACCGCAACTCTTGCCACCACCGATAACAACGGTAATGCGGGGACCGCTACCGATACCACCATCCTCGACACCATTGCCGATGCGGCGCCGCTTGCCACCCTGACCAGCAACGATGGCGATGGCCTGGTCAATGCCGACGAAGCCGGCACGACCAGCTATACCGTTAGTGGTCTCGACCCTGATGCCACCGCCGTGGCTTCGTTCACCGATGGCATCACCACAGTAACCGCCGATGTCGCAGCGGATGGAACGATCAGCGTAGATCTTTCCAGTCTGGCCGATGGAGAAATCACCAGCTCGCTGGCGATCACCGATGGGGCCGGCAATACCGCCACTATCGATGGGGAGTCGGTCACTCTCGATACCACCGCCGATGCAGCGCCGTTGGCTACCCTGACCAGCAACGATGACGATGGCCTGATCAGCGCCGATGAAGCCGGCACGACCAGCTACACGGTCAGCGGCCTGGATGACGGTGCCACCGCCGTGGCGACCTTCACCGACGTCAATGGCGATACCGCCACCGCGACGATCGATGCCAACGGTGACTACACCGTCGACCTCTCCGGCCTGGCCGATGGCGAGATCACCAGCTCGCTGACGATCACCGACGAGGCCGGCAACACCGCCACTATCGATGGGGAGTCGGTCACGCTCGACACCACCGCCGACGCTGCACCGACAGCGGCACTGACCAGCAATGATGACGATGGCCTGGTCAATGCCGACGAAGCTGGCACGACCAGCTACACGGTCAGCGGCCTGGATGACGATGCCACGGCGGTCGCCACCTTTACCGACATCAATGGCGATACCGTCACCGCGACGATCGATGCCGATGGTACGTTCACCGTCGACCTCTCCGGGCTGGCCGATGGCGAAGTCACCAGCTCGCTGGCGATCACCGACGGGGCCGGCAACACGGCAACGGTAACTGGCGATAGCGTGACGCTGGATACCACCGCCGATGCGGCGCCGCTGGCCAGCCTGGCCAGCAATGATGACGATGGCCTGGTCAACGCCGACGAGGCCGGCACGACCAGCTATACCGTCAGCGGCCTCGACCCCGACGCCACCGCCGTGGCGACCTTTACTGACGTCAACGGCGATACCGCCACGGCCAATGTCGCTGCCGATGGTACGTTCACCGTCGACCTCTCCGGTCTGGCCGATGGCGAGATCACCAGCTCGCTAGCGATTACCGACGGGGCCGGCAACACCGCCACTATCGATGGGGAGTCGGTCACTCTCGATACCACTGCCGACGCCGCACCGACAGCGGCACTGACCAGCAATGATGACGATGGCCTGGTCAATGCCGACGAAGCTGGCACGACCAGCTACACGGTCAGCGGCCTGGATGACGATGCCACCGCCGTGGCGACCTTTACCGACGGCACCACCACGGTCACCGCCGACGTGGCGGCCGATGGCACGTTCACGGTCGACCTCTCCGGGCTCGCCGATGGCGAAATCACCAGCTCGCTGGCAATTACCGACGGGGCCGGCAACACCGCGTCGGTAACCGGCGATAGCGTGACGCTGGATGTCACCGCGCCAAGTGACGGCGATGGCATCAACAGCGTGACCTTCGTCGACGATGACGGCATCTACAATGCGGCCGATGCCGATGGCGTCACCATCACCGGTCAGGTCGAGGACGGTGCATCGATCAGTACGCTGACCATCACCAGCGCCAATGGCGGCGAGCCCGTGGTGGTCGAAGGCATCGACATTGATGTCATCGATGGATCGTTCTCCTACGTCGCCGACCTATCCGGTCTGGCAGACGGAGAACTGACCGCGACCCTCACGGTCACCGATGCCGCCGGCAACGATGGTACGGTCTCCGACACTGCAACGCTGGATACCACCGCCGATGCCGCGCCGCTGGCAACACTGACCAGCAATGATGACGATGGTCTGGTCAGCACCGACGAAGCCGGCACGGCCAGCTACACCGTCAGCGGCCTGGATGACGACGCCACGGCGGTCGCCACCTTCACCGACGTCAATGGCGATACCGCCACAGCCGATGTCGCTGCCGATGGCACGTTCACGGTCGATCTCTCCGGGCTCGCCGATGGCGAGATCACCAGCTCGCTGGAGATCACCGACACGGCTGGCAATACCGCTACGGTCGACGGTGACAGCGTCACGCTGGATCAGACCGCGCCAGCCGTTGACGACGCCGCGGCCAATATCAGCGAAGCAGGCCTGGATGGAGCGGCCACTGTCACGGTCTCCGGTACCATGACGATCGACGACAGCGGCAGTGGGGTCGAATCCATTACTGTCGGCGGCCCGGCGGGCATCACCGCCAGAGGTGAAACCGTCGACTGGAGCGGCAGCTTCAGCGACGGGGTCTACACCCTCGACGGGACGGCGAATGGCACGACCGTGGCCACGCTGACCGTCAGCACCACCGGGGCTTACACCTACACCCAGTCGCAGGCGCTCGATCATCCGTTGGCTGGCGCCGATATCCTGGCGCTGGGTTTCGATGTCACCGCCAGCGATCAACTAGGTAATGAGACCAGCGGCAAACTGACCGTCAACCTGGCCGACGATGTCCCCGTCGCCGCGCAGCCGGCATTCTTCGAGATCGATACCGACTCCACGACGGCATCGGGCAGCTTCGTCGAGAGCTACGGTGTCGATGGCGGCTACGTCTCCGAACTCACCATCGACGGCTACACCTTCAGCTACGATTCGGAAACCGACAGCATCTCCGCGACCGGCAATTCCGAACTGGTCGTGCCGTTCGAGGATGGCGACTATGACAGCGCTTCCGGGGAGCTGACGGTCCAGACCCTCAAGGGCGAGACCTTGACTGTCAATCTGCAGGACGGCAGCTATGACTACGACGCGTCTGGCGCCAACCTGCTCGATCCGGAGCCGGAAGCGGCGCCAGTGGTCGCACTGGGCGACGATAACAGTCTGCTGGGCCTGATCGGTGCGGAAGCGCTCGGCCTGGTCGACTTCAGCGATGAGCAGGCCTTCGCCGCCACCGATGCCAATAATAATATTTTGGAAGTCATGATTTCATTGAGCTTAGATACAATGACAGTAAATGTTGGAGGAGGATTTAGATACTCGTCATTGCTGGCACAGGAACTTGGACTCGATGTCAGTGTTGATGATTTCCCCACCTCTGGAGTAGGCGGGAGCGCTTCCATAACAGTCAGCACTACCAATGAAAATGGGATAAGCAACCAACAACTCAACGAGCTCTTAGGCACTATCTATATCAACTCCGGCATTAATCTCGGAGTCGGACAAATACTCTCCATTACGGCTGAGGATACGGAAGGCAATACCACCGAGACCTCCAGCAGCGACGTTCTAAGCCTGGGACTGCTGCAGAGCAACGTCCCCGACTACCTGATCCAGGGCACGAGCGCCGCCGAGACGCTGGACGGCACCGCCGATAACGACCGCCTCTACGGCTACGGCGGCAACGATACGCTCAACGGCGGCGAGGGTAACGACCTCCTCCGCGGTGGTGCCGGCAATGACACACTCAACGGCGGTACCGGCAACGACATCCTGATCGGGGGAACCGGCGACGACACCCTGGCCGGCGGCAGCGGCAATGATGTCTTCCGCTGGGAACAGGGCCATCAGGGCACCATTGGCACCCCCGCCAACGACACCATCACCGACTTCAACAGCGCCCGGGTCTCCGGCGGTGGCGATCTCCTCGACCTCGGCAACCTGCTGCAGGGCGAAGGCAAGATCGGCAGGAGCGCCGGCAATCTGACCAACTACCTGCACTTCGCGCTGGTCGGTACCGCCACGCTGGTCTACATCAGCTCCACCGGAGGGTTCCAGGGCATCACCGAAGCCTCCGCCAAGGAGGCGGCTGCTGATCAGATCATCACGCTGCAGGACGTCGATCTGGTCAGCGACGGCGGAAGTGATCTCCAGATCATCAAGACGCTGCTGACCAACGGTAACCTGATCGTCGAGGACGCCTCGGCCGATACCGACCTCTCGGGCAACGTCTCCACCGGTGTCGATGCCGTGATCTCCGACAACGATGGCGATACCGCCGGCACCAGCGCCGAGTTCGACAGCACCGGCCAGACACCGCCGACACCCGATCCCGACAACGTCGCTCCCGTCGTTCAGGCCAACTCCTCCTCGCTGCTCGGCATTGCCGGGGTGGACTTGCTGGGCCTGATCGATTTCGGTGACCAGGACCTCTTCGCCGCGGACGCGGATGGCAACCTGCAGTCGGTGACGGTGGCCTACCAGCCCCTGCTCAGCCTCAACCTGACCGCGCTGGAGTTCACCGCCTCCCAAAAGATGGCCGACGAACTGGGGCTGAACCTGGCCTTCGACAGCGATCCCGGGCTGCTCGGCCTGGTCGCACCCTCCGCCAGCGTCACCATCACCGCCGCGGATGGCGGCACGATCGACAACCTGGCGATCAACGAACTGCTGGCCACCGTGGCGTTCGCCGACACCGACGGCCTGCTGGAGCTCGACGCCGACCTCCAGCTCTCGCTGCTCAACTCGACGATCATTACCGCCACGGACAGCGACGGCCGAACCGCCACGGACTCGCTGGGTGAGCTGGCCAACCTGGACGCCTTGAGTACGCTGTTGGGCAACAACGACAACATCGTCGAGGGCACCAGCGCCAACGAGACGCTCGACGGCGGCACCGGCAGCCAGCGCCTCTACGGCTATGAGGGCAATGACACCCTCAACGGCGGTGACGGCAACGATCTGCTGCGCGGCGGCGCGGGAGACGACACCCTCAATGGTGGCGCCGGCAACGATCTGCTGATCGACGGCAACGGTGCCGACACCTTCAATGCGGGCGCCGGAGACGACCTGATCGTGACCAGCGGTAACGGTTTCACCTCGATCGATGGTAGCGACGGGTTCGACACCCTGCTGCTCGACGGAGGCATCGACCTCGACATGGTCAACGGCGGCCTCGGCCTCGTCACCAATATCGAGCGGCTGGACCTGGGCAGTGGCGATGACGCCAGCAGGGCAACGCTGAGTGCCGAAGACGTCGATGCCATGACCGATGACGACAACGTGCTGCAGATCACCGGCGACCAACAGGACACGCTCAATCTCCAGGGGGCGACTTCCGACGGCGCCGTCACGCTGGGCGGTACCGCCTATGACCAATACACCTTCGGAGACGCCACCATTCAGGTCGAGCAGGGCACCGTCCAGGTCGAGACCTGAACGATGGCCGGACGCCGCCGCGCCCTGCGGGCCGCGGCGTCAGCTACCCCCAATCGACAAGGCTGGCGACGCGACATCGCCAGCCAAAGAATATCGCAGGCAGAAGGAAAAACGATCATCGAGGACTTATCCCAACACGCAGAAAGGTGGACGCTACGCAAGCTGGCAATCGTCGTCTGTCTGGCGCCGACCCTGGCGAAGGGCCAGGAAGCCGACTGGTGGAACGCCGTCGATCATGAGGCCAACGGCCGCGGGGCTTCCAAGGCCGCCCCGAGGATCAGCACGACGCTGCCGGCCGAACCCTGGTCGCCATCGACGACATCGACGAATAGGCCCGCCGGCAGCGGAAGTCGGACTCGATCCGCATCGCTCTCCGGGCCGCTGTCGCTCGAGGGTGCCGTGCGTCGGGGGCTGGCAATCAACCCGGCGGTTCGTGCGGCGATCGCCGATGCCGACGCCGCCGGTACCGAGGTGGATATCGCCGAATGGGGCTACTTCCCCACCGTCGACCTCTCGGCGGGCCCGGAAGAGTTCCCCTTCAGCGAGTTCGGCTACGACGCCTCGGCCCGCCAGATGCTCTACGACTGGGGCCGCGTCGACAGCCAGGTTGCCAGCGCTAGTGCCTCGGCGCGAGAGGCTAGGCGGGCGCTCGGCGTGGCCGAAGAGGAGGCCGCCCTCGATATCGCCGAGGCCTACCTGGACATCCTGGCCGCCAGGCGTCGGCTGGAGTTGACCCAGGATTACGTCGATGAGCTCGAGGCGCTGCGCAGCCTGACCCAGGACCGAGGCAGCAACGGCTATACCGATAGCAGTGAACAGGGGCGCGTGGCGCTGGATCTGGCCCAGGCCCGCGGCGAACTGGCCACGGAACGCGGTTCGCTGAACGATGCCCGCCAGCAGTTCCGGGTGCTGGTCGGGGTCTCGCCGGACGCGCTGGATGCGCCCGATCCGGCGACCCTCACCGATCGCCTGGATGACGCGAGACTGGAACAGTGGATCGTGGCGGCGCCGGCCTATCGGCAGGCCGTGGCAACCGCCGAACAGGCGCAGGCCGAACTGGACGAGACCCAGGCGTCGTTGAAGCCGCAGCTCAACATCGAAGGCTCGCTGGAGCGACGCCAGATCGGCGGCGAGCTGCAGAACGACTCGGTGATCGGGCTCCGCCTGCGCATGGATACGCTGCAGGGGCTGGCCAACTTCCAGCGTCCGGACGCCGCCCGGCAAAGGCTCGAGGCGGCCCGCTATCGCGTCGACGACCAGCGCCGCAAAATCCGCCGCAGCGTGCTGACCCTGATCGAGAACGCCGAGGTCTACCGCCAGCGCCAGCAGGCGCTGTCCGACCAAGTCGAGGAGGCCCAGTCCGTGGGAGATCTCTACGACGACCAGTTCTCCGTGGGGCTGCGCGACGTCAACGACCTGTTGACGATTCGGCAGGAAGCGTTCTCGGCCCGTCGCCAGTTGATCGACCTGGAGAGCCAGCAGAAGCGCATCCAGTATCGCGCCGCCTCGCAACTGGGGCTGATCAACCCGTTGATCACAGGCCGCCTGGGAGGTGACGCTCCATGAGCCTTTCCGCCTCCGAACGTTTCACGGACCCGGTCGACGAGAGCAACGACCCGCTGCGGGAGGGCATGGTGCTGCTATGCCGTCGCCTCGACCGCCCCACCTCCCTGTCGGAGCTCGGCGACGGGCTGCCGTTGGAGCAAGGACGGCTACCGCTGAGAGAAGTCTCCCGCGCCCTGCGCCGGGCCGGGGTCAGCGCCCGCGTGAGCCGACGTTCGCTGAAGGATATCTCGCCGCGATTGCTGCCGGCGCTGCTGATTCTCGACAACGGCGATACGGCGCTGCTGGAGTCGCTGGATGCCGGGGAAGCCCGCATCGCCCTCCCCGAAGCCGACGGCGGCGAGGAGACGCTGACGCCGGAAGCGCTGGACGCCCTCTACAGCGGCACGGCGATCTTCGCCCGGCCGGCCGCTCGCAGCGACGACCGCGCCGGCAACTTCGCCCAGGCGGCCCCCAAGCACTGGCTGAAGGAGCCGCTTAGAGCCTGCTGGCCCGCCTACGCCGAAGTCGGCGTCGCCGCCCTGGCCGCCAACGTCCTGGCGATCTCCACCGCGCTGTTCGCGATGCAGGTCTACGACCGGGTCGTTCCCAACGCCGCCTTCGATACGCTGTGGGTGCTGGCCAGCGGCGTGGCGCTGGCCGTGCTGCTGGAGTTCCTGCTCAAGGGGCTCAGGGCGCATCTGCTCGAGGTGATCGGCAAGCGTCTGGATCTCGAACTCTCGTCGAAACTCTTCGAACAGGCGGTCCGCCTGCGTCTCAACGCCAAGCCCGCCTCCACCGGCGCCTTCACCAGCCAAGTGCGCGAGTTCGAATCGGTCCGCGAATTCTTCACCTCCGCCACCGCCGGCGCCATCAGCGACCTGCCCTTCGTGGCGCTGTTCGTGTTGATCATCGCCTGGATCGGCGGCCCGGTGGCGTGGGTGCCGGTGGCCGCCATCGCCGGCATGATCCTCCCCGGGCTGCTGCTGCAGCGCCATCTGGCCAGACTGGCGCGCGAGAACCTGCGCGAGGGTGCGGTCAAGAACGGCGTGCTGCTGGAGTCGCTGGATCAGCTCGAGACCGTCAAGGCGACGCGGGCCGAGGGCAGAAACCTGGCGCTGTGGGAGTCGCTGTCGGCGCAGCTCTCCAACGCCTCGATCCGGCTGAGGGCGGTCACCAGCATGCTGACCCATTCGGCCTCGTTGCTGCAGCAGCTGGGGTATGTCGGCATCGTCATCGTCGGCGTCTATCGCATCAGTGCCGGCGACATGACCATCGGTGCGCTGATCGCCTGCTCCATCCTCGGCTCGCGGGCCATCGCTCCGATGGGCCAGACCAGCGCCCTGCTCGCCCGTTGGCAGCACGTCAAGGCGGCGGTCGAAGGGTTGGACGAACTAATGCAGGCTCCCAACGAAAGCGGGGCTGGCCAGAAAGTCCGCAAGCCCCGGCTCCACGGCGACTATCGCCTGGAAGAGGTCGTGGTCCGCCATTACGAAGAGGGGCCGGCCGCGCTGAAGATCGACGAACTGACGATCGAGGCGGGCTCACGGATCGCGCTGCTGGGCGGCAATGGCGCCGGGAAATCGACGCTGCTGCGGCTGCTTTCGGGCTTCGTCGAGCCGACCGCCGGCCGGGTGATGCTAGACGACATCAATATCACCCAGATCGAATCCGCCGACCGGCGTCGGGCGATCGGCTATCTCCCCCAGGATATCGCGCTGTTCTACGGCACCCTGCGGGACAACCTGACCCTGGATGGCGCGGCCTACGAGGACGAGGAGATCTTCCAGGCGCTGGACAGCGTCGGCCTGGGCCGCTTCGTGCGCAGTCATCCCCAAGGGCTGGAGCTGCCAATCGCCTCCAGCGGCAGCGTCTCCGGCGGGCAGCGTCAGGCCATAGGTCTCGCCCGGCTGGTGCTGCAGGACCCCCGCATCGTACTGCTGGACGAGCCCACGGCCGCCTTCGACCAGAACAACGAGAAGCGCGCCGTGGCATTCCTCAAACGGTGGATGGAGGGCCGCACGCTGATCGTGTCGACCCACAAGAAGCCGCTGCTGGAGCTGACCGGTCGCGCCATCGTGCTGCGCGACGGCAAGCTGGCGATGCAGGGCGACCTCGATCAGGTCGTGCAGGGCAATCGGGGCGCTTCCGGCAGCCCGACCCCGCGGGAGGGACGTTAGATGGCCACGACACTCAGCGACCAGCAGTTGCAGCGGCAGCTTGGCGACCCACGGGCCAACCTGCGCCATCCACTTGCCCGCCCCGTGGTATGGGCCGTCCTGGTCTGCCTGCTCAGTTTCATCGGCTGGTCCGCCTGGGCGCACATCGCCGTGGTGACCCACGGCGAGGGCCGCGTGATCCCGGTCAGTCGCATCCAGTCGATCCAGAGTCTGGAAGGCGGCATCATCGATGAGCTCGAGGTGCGCGAAGGCGACATCGTCGACAAGGGCCAGTTGCTGGTCAAGCTCAGCGGCACCCGCTTCCGCAGCGCCTATCAGGAGACGGAAAATCAGGTCCAGGCGCTGAAAGCCGCCATTGCCAGGCTGCAGGCCGAAGTACTCGAGGCGGATAGCATCGACTTCCCCGCGGATGTCGATGCCCAGAGCTCGCTGGCCCGGTCCGAGCGCGAACTGTTCCACGCCCGCAGGGAGAAGCTGCGCGAGGCCACCGGCTCCCTGGATCACGAGATCCAGATGGCCAGCCGGCGGCTGAACCTGATCCAGCCGCTGGTCGAGCGCAAGGCCGTCAGCCAGATGGAGTCGCTGCAGCTACAGCAGGATATCGCCTCGCTGCGTGGCAAGCGCGCCGAGATCCAGAACAGCTACGTGCAGGATGCCTACACCGAACTGACGGACAAGAAGGGGGAGCTGTCGTCGCTGGAGCAGGTCCTGGTGCAGCGCCAGGACCAGTACCAGCGCACCGAACTGAACTCGCCGGTGCATGGCCGGGTCAACGCGATCAACTACACCACCCGGGGTGGCGTGGTGCCCCCGGGCGAGACCATCATGGAAGTGATCCCGCTGGAGGACCAGCTGCTGCTCGAGGCCAAGATCAAGCCGCAGGACGTCGCCTTCCTGGCGCCCGGGATGCCGGCCAGCGTCAAGATCACCGCCTACGATTACACGATCTACGGCGATCTCGAAGGGACGGTCGAGCAGATCAGCGCCGATACCATAGAAGAGGAGACGCCCCGGGGCACGGAGTCCTACTACAAGGTCTACATCCGCACCGAAAGCGGCTCGTTGACGCACAATGGCAAGGACCTGCCGATCATTCCCGGCATGATCGCCCAGGTCGATATCCAGACCGGCGAGCGCAGCGTGCTGGACTACCTGCTCAAGCCGCTGCTCAAGGCAAACCTCTATTGAGGGCATTGTCATCGAGTCCTATCGCGAGTTCCTGCATCAGGCCATGTACCCAGCAGCACATGGCGCACGGTCTCGAGAGACTCATCAAGACACCCGATACCGAGCACCGCGCTCATTTCCGTGAATGATTATTGACCGCTGTACATGATCAAAGCGCACTGAACGGCTCTGTGCTCGACACCTACCTCGACTTCCTCAGCGGACCCATTGGGCAACCCAGTCTCTTTCAACACCAGGTTCGCCACTACGACCCTAAACACACGTTGAAAATTGCAGACCGACTACCCGAGCTCGGTAACCTGCCGGTCAAGCTCATCTGGGGAGCGGATGACGCCTGGCAAAGCGTGGATTATGCCACCGCCTGAATGCAGATATCCCGGGCTCTGAACTCACCGTGCTGGATAACTGCGGCCACTTCTCTCCCGAGGATCAACCTGAAGCGATCGCACGGTTATTGATTGATTTCCTCAGTCGGCACCGATAGGCGACTACCGCTGGAGGCCTGATAACCCTCGACCAGGCCTCACCGACGGCGCGAGCGGCGTTTGGGATCTACTCTTGACTCAAAGTGGCGCGACCACGCTCACGGCCCCCGGGGGCCACACCACGTTGCCCATCGTCTTGGGTAGCACGGTGAGATGAACGGCACGCAGGTCACGCAGGATGCCAAGCTCGAGCGCAGAAATCGAAGACTCCCTACGCCGGTTCCAGGCCGAGTAGCTCGGCACGGCATCGTTACTACTTCTGGCGCCGGCTCGCCCGCAGTCGGTGGGAGCCCCCAACAGGTCTCCCGCTCTTTTTCACCACAGAGGGGGATGTGCCATGAGCTATTCCTACTCAAGACTCGACAAGAACGATGCCGCCCTGCTGATGATCGATCATCAAGCAGGCTTGCTATCCCTCGCCCGTGACTTCACGCCGGACGAGTTCAATAACAACGTGTTGGCTCTGGCCGACATCGCCGAGTTCTTCGATCTGCCGACGATCCTCACCACCAGCTTTGAGGACAGCCCCAACGGCCCGCTGGTGCCGGAGTTGAAGGAAAAATTCCCCGACGCGCCCTATATCGCCCGCCCCGGCCAGATCAACGCCTGGGACAACGAGGACTTCGTCCAGGCGATCAAGGACACCGGCAAAAAGCAGCTGCTCATCGCCGGCGTGGTCACCGATGTCTGAGTCGCCTTTCCGGCGCTGGCCGCGCGTGAAGCGGGCTACGAGGTCTTCATGGTCACCGATGCCTCGGGCACCTTCAAAACCGCCGTGCGCGATGCTGCATGGGATCGCATGTCCCAGGCCGGCGTACAGTTGATGAACTGGTTCTCGGTCGCTGGCGAGTCACATCGCGACTGGCGTAACGACATCGAGGGCTTTGGCGGCATTCTGGCCAAACATCTGCCCCACTACTCGAACCTGATCCAGAGCCGTGACGCGGTGCTGAAAAACTAGACCACTACCGTGCCCACACTGCCGCCACCGATGCGCTCGGTGGCGGCAGCCTACGTCTCGCCAAGGAGGCCGCGCATGAGCAATACAGAGCATCGTCCCCATCTCTACGATTCCCGTGAATGACCCGCCGTGGACGGGCACCGGCTGATTCAGCCTCTCCACGCCCGCACGGCAGATGTCGGCGGCATCCCGGTCAACCGCGTGATGCCCCAAAGAGGCCGTCGGCTCATCGGCGCCTGGTGCTTTCTCGACCATGCCGGCCCGGCTACCTTCACTGTCGGCGCAGGCGGCATGCGTGTTGGTTCACACCCGCACATCGGCCTACAGACCTTTACCTGGATGCTGGCCGGCGAAATCATGCATCACGACAGCCTGGGCAACGCCCAGCGCATCCGCCCCGGCGAACTCAACCTGATGACCGCGGGCCGTGGCATCGCCCATACCGAGGAATCCATCCTCGAATCCGGCCAACTGCACGCCGCTCAGTTGTGGATCACCCTACCCCACGCCACGCGCCACACATCGCCACGCTTCGATCACTACCCCGACTTGCCGCGCTGGAGCGAACAGGGCACGGACGTGACGTTGCTGAGGGGCGATTTTCAAGGCCGCGAGGCGCCCACGCATGCTTTCTCGCCGCTGGTCGGGCTCGACATCGTCAGCCCCGATGCCACCCAGCTGACGCTCCCCGCCCGTACCGATTTCGAGTATGGCGTCCTCTTGCTGGAAGGCAGCCTCACCATCGAGCGTGACCGTTTCGACACCAACGAGATGGCCTATCTCGGCAGCGGACTCGACGAGATCACGCTCGCAATGGAAGCCGGCACACGCGCCCTGATGCTCGGCGGCGAACCGCTGAACGAGGACATACTCATCTGGTGGAACTTCGTCGGTCACAGCAAGGCCGAGATCGCCGAGGCTCAGAAGGAATGGGAAGAATGGGAAGCCGGCAGCGACCGCTTCGGCGACGTGCCCGAATTCGATGGGGAACGGATCATGCCGCCACCGATTCCGTGGAAGGTGACAGCCAATTGAGTCGCGAGCGCTCTACCCCAAATCGCCGAAGTGATACTGGAGCAGCGTGAGGGCAACGACGGGGGCGGTTTCGGTGCGCAGGATGCGCGGGCCGAGGGTCAGGGCGGCGAAGTCGGCGGCGCGGGCGGTGTCGATTTCGTTGGGCGATAGACCGCCTTCGGGGCCGACGAGCAGCGCGACGCGGGCGACGTCGCTGGCATGTCGCCATGTAGTGTCGGTGGAAGGGTGCAGGACGAGGCGCAGCGTTTCGTCACGCCTTGCCAGCCAGGCGTCGAGCGTTTGCGGAGGATGCACGGTGGGTACGCGGCTACGCCCGCATTGCTCGCAGGCGCTGACCGCGACGGCTTGCCAGTGAGCGAGTTTCTTGGCTTCGCGCTCGCCCTTGAGGCGCACGTCGCCGTGCTCGGTGTAGAGCGGAGTGATGGCCGCCACGCCGAGTTCGGTGGCCTTCTGGATCGCGTAGTCCATGCGATCGCCCTTGGAGATCGCCTGGCCCAGGTGCACCGCCAGCGGCGATTCGGCACCTCCCTCGGTCACGGCAGTGATCCGCACGCGCACCTCGCGGCGCCCCACGGCGACGATCTCGGCATCGGCTTCATGGCCCTCGCCATCGAACAGGCGCAGCGCCGCGCCCTCGCGCAGGCGTAGCGCGCCCGCCACATGGCGCGAGGCACCTTCGGGCAGGGTGAGCTCCGCTGCGGCGACCAGCGTGGCCGCCACATGAATGCGCGGTCCGGCCATCGCTTAGTGCGCGTTCTCGGCGGCTTCGCTCTCGCGCTTCTTCTTCTGCGCGTACATGCCCTCGAAATTGACCGGCGACAGCATCAGTGGCGGGAAGCTGCCACGATTGACCAGGTTGTCGATGCACTCGCGCGCATAGGGGAACAGCATGTTGGGGCAGAACGCGCCCAAGGTGTGGTCGAGCTGGTCGTCGCTCAAGCCGGCGATGCGGAACAGACCGGCCTGTTCCACTTCGGCGAGGAATGCCGTGGCGCCGTCTTCGTTGTTGGTGACCTGAGCCGTCACCTTGACCACCACCTCGTAGAGGTTTTCACCCACCTGCTTGTGGGTGGTGTTGAGGTCGAGCCCGACCTTGGGCTTGAACGCGTTCTGGAACACGCTCGGCGCGTTGGGCGACTCGAAGGAGATGTCCTTGACGTAGATGCGCTGCATCGAGAACTGCAACTGGTTCTGCGCGTCGTTGCCACCCTGAGCGGCCTGATTGTTGTCTTCCGCCATGTCGTACTTCCTTTGACTGAGCTATGCATGAGACACGGGGCCCGGCGTGCACCGCCCCGTCGGGATAACGATTACTTGCGCACCACCGGCAGCTCGTCGGACTGCCACTGGGTCATTCCGCCCTTCAGCTTGGTGGCCCGCGTGAAGCCCGCCTGGGTCAGTTGGCCCACAGCGGCGCCGGAGCTCTGGCCATGCTTGCACACCACCACGACCGGCTTCTCCTTGAACGCCTCGAGCTCCTTGAGACGATCGTTCAGGCGGCCCTGGGGAATGTTGCGCGCGCCGGCGATGTGCCCCGCCTTGAAATCCTTCACCTCGCGGATGTCGAGGAACAGGCCATCCTCGCGATTGACCAGCGCGGTGGCCTCGGACGGCGAGACGCCGTTGCTCGAGTTCCTGAGCTCGTAGGCGATCCACGCCACCAATACCACCAGAAAAGCGCCTGACAAAAGCAGGTGGTTCTGCACGAATTCGAATAGCTGATCGATCATGAGTGCGGATAACTCTCGTTGTATGTCGGTCGGGCCGCGTATCCAGTCGGGCCGCGCTCGGTCGAGTCGTCGTCGCTCGACGGACGACGCGTGACGCCCCAACGGGCGCCTTAGTATACATGAGCCACGGGCGGGCGTCCGGCCCCAGCGACTCGGCTGACGCTTCCCCGCGACTGCGTTATGATGCCGCAAGGAGACGTGAGTCGCGAACCCCGTGCGCGGTGTCACCGCCACCCGGGGTCATCGGCGTCCCGCCGCCGATGCGACGCCCATCAGATTCCCGCGAGGCATGTTATGGCAGATACCCACACCCAGCGTCCCCGTCCCGTCGCGCTGTTGATCCTCGATGGCTACGGTCAGAACGACGACACCGAGTACAACGCCGTCTACAGCGCCCGGACGCCGGTCATGGACGCGCTGAAGCAACGCTATCCCTCCACCTTGCTGCACACCGACGGCAAGTATGTCGGGCTGCCCGACGGCCAGATGGGCAACTCCGAAGTCGGCCACATGAACCTCGGCGCCGGGCGCATCGTCTATCAGGACTTCACGCGCATCACCAAGGCCATCGAGGACAACGAGCTGGCCAGCAACCCCGTGTTGACCGCACCCATCGATGCCGCCGTGGCCGCCGGCCGTGCCGTGCACCTGCTCGGCCTGCTCTCGCCGGGCGGCGTGCACAGCCATGAGGATCACATTCTCGCCGTGGCCGCGCTGGCCGCCGAGCGTGGCGCCAAGCATGTCTATCTGCACGCCTTCCTCGACGGCCGCGACACCGCACCCAAGAGTGCCCGGGCCTCGCTGGAACGCGCCAACGCACGCCTCGCCGAGCTGTTCGGCGCCGACAACGCCTACGTCGCCTCGATCGTCGGCCGCTACTACGCCATGGACCGCGACAACCGCTGGGACCGTGTCGAGCAGGCCTATCGCGTCATCGTCGAGGGCGAAGGCTCGCAGGTCGCCACCAGTGCCGAGGCCGGGCTGGACGCCGCCTACGAACGCGGCGAGACCGACGAATTCGTCGCCGCCACCAGCATCCGCCCGCACGGCGAGCCGGTGCGCATGGCCGACGGCGACGCCGCATTGTTCCTGAACTTCCGCGCCGACCGCGCCCGCGAGCTCACCCGCGCCTTCGTCGAGGACGACTTCAGCGGCTTCACCCGCCAGGCACGGCCCAAGCTGGCCCATGAGGGCCTGGTGATGCTCACCGAGTATGCCGCCGACATTCCCGCGCCGGTCGCCTTTCCGCCCACCGACCTGGTCAACACCCTGGGCGAGACCGTCGCCAAGCGCGGCCTGAAGCAGCTGCGCATCGCCGAGACCGAGAAGTACGCGCACGTCACCTTCTTCTTCTCCGGAGGCCGCGAGGACGAGTTCGAGGGCGAGCATCGCGAACTCATCCCCTCGCCGCAGGACGTCAAGACCTACGACGAGAAGCCGGAGATGAGCGCGTATGAGCTCACCGACAAGCTGGTCGCGGCCATCGACGCGGGCACGTATGACCTGATCGTGTGCAACTACGCCAATGGCGACATGGTCGGCCACAGCGGCAACTTCGATGCCGCGGTCAAGGCCATCGAGGCCGTGGACGACTGCCTGGGCCGGGTGATCGAGGCCATCGAGCGTGCCGGCGGCGAGTGCCTGGTCACCGCCGACCACGGCAATGCCGAGCAGATGGTGCACCCCGAGACCGGCAACCCGCAGACGGCCCACACCACCTTCCAGGTGCCGCTGATCTACGTCACGCCGCGTCAGGGCGCCACGCTGGCCGACGACGGCAGCCTGTGCGATCTGGCCCCGACCCTGCTGACGATGATGCACGAGCCGGTGCCCGAGGAAATGACCGGCCGAGTGCTGATCGGCAATACCTGAACGGTGTGCGTGCATTGCGGAGTCGGCGCATGAGGACGCCAGTATCCAGCAAGCGAATCGCCATGGCCTGTGCCATGGCGATCTCGTGTGCGTGGCTATTCCCGCCCGTTGCCTGGGCGCAGGATTCTCCCGAGGAGGTCCACCGCCAGCTCGAGGCATTGGGAGAGAACATCGAGCAGACGCAAGCTCGCCTGGAAGGCACGCGCGACGCCCGCGACGAGGCCCAGCGCGAGCTACGCGAGGTGGAGACTCGACTGGCCGAGACGCACCAGCGCCTGACCGGGCTCCAACGCGAACAGGACCAGCTCGACCAGGAAGTCGCCGAGCTCAAGAAACGCCGCCAGACCCTGGAAATAGAGCGCCGCCGCCAGCGCGAGGCGCTCGCCAAGCAGCTCAATGCGCTGTACCGGCTCGGCCCCACGCCGCAGCTCAAGCTGTTGCTCAATCAGAGCGACCCCGCACGCCTGGATCGCCTGCAGCAGTATCTCAACCATCTCAACCAGGCGCGTCAGCAACGCCTCGATGCGCTGGCCAAGCTCGAGGACCAGCTCGACGAGACGCAACGCGCCCTGCAGTCCCATCAGGCGCGTCTGGACGACCTCGGCGACGAGCTCACCGCACGACGCGAGACCCTGAGCGAGCAGCGCGGCAAGCGCGAGACCATCCTCGCCCAGTTCAAGGAGCGCTACACCACCCAGCGCGCCAAGCTGGCCGCGCTCACCGACGACCGTGAAAACGCCGAACAATTGCTCGATCGCATGCGCGAGCGCCTCGAGCGTCTCGACCAGGCACCGCCTTCCACGCAAATCGAGCAGACCCAGGGGGACCTTCCCTGGCCCGTGCAGGGCGACATGCTCACCGGTTACGGCAACGGCGACGGTGTCGACCGCAACGGTATCCTCATCGGTGCCGCGTCGGGCACCCCCGTCTCCGCCGTGCATGCCGGGCGCGTGGTCTTCGCCGACTGGATGCGCGGTTTCGGCAACCTCGTGATCATCGACCACGGCGACAACATCATGACCCTGTACGCGCACCTGCAACGCTTCGCCGTCGGGGTCGGCGAACAGGTGGAGCGTGGCGCCACCATCGCCGCCGTCGGCGACAGCGGCGGCCGCGACACCCCGGCACTGTACTTCGAGGTACGCGAGAACGGCGACCCCATCGACCCCGGCGACTGGATCGCGCGGCGCTGAGACGCACGATGCGTCACACCGGCAGGCTGGATTGCGCCGACCCATAAAGGCTATGCTGGGGCTCGGCGCGCGTGGGTTCGCCTTCGCCCCGCCACGGCCCGTCCCCGGGGCCGACCGACACGAGCCCGTTCCGCCGCGTTGTGGAGACCGCATGACTGCAAGCCAATCCCGTTCCCCGCGCCTCGTCGTGCGCCATTGCCTGCACCTGGGCATGGCCCTGGCGATCGGTGCGCTGACCCTGCCGCTGCCCGCGCATGCCCAACAGCCGGCCGGCGACGACGCCCTGCCCGTGGAAGACGTGCAAACCTTCGCCGAGGTCTTCGAGCGCATCAAGCGGGCCTATGTCGACGAGGTCGACGACACCACGCTGATGCGCAACGCCATGCGCGGCATGCTCGGCGAGCTCGACCCGCATTCCGCCTATCTCGATGCGGAGTCCTTCGAGGCACTCCGCGAAACCACCGAGGGCGAGTTCAGCGGCGTGGGCATCGAGGTCGGCATGCAGGAAGGCCAGTTGACGATCATCGCCCCCATCGACGACAGCCCCGCCGCACGTGCCGGACTCCAGGCACAGGACGTCATCCTGCGCATCGACGACACGCCCACCGAGAGCCTGTCGCTGCAGGAGGCCGTGGAAATGATGCGCGGCGACGAAGGCGAGGAGATTCGCCTGACCATCCTGCGCGAGGGCGAGGAAGCCCCGCGCGAGGTCACGCTGACCCGCGAGACGATCCGCACCGACAGCGTCAAGCATGAGATGCTGTCGCCGGGCTACGGCTACCTGCGCATCAGCCAGTTCCAGAGCCGCACCGGCGAACAGGCCCGCGATGCCATCGCCGCACTGCGCGAGGAAGGCGACGGCAATCTCAAGGGCCTGGTGCTGGACCTGCGCAACAATCCCGGCGGCGTGCTCGACAGTGCCGTCGATGTCGCCGACCTGTTCCTCGACAGCGGGCTGATCGTCTATACCGAAGGCCGCCTGGCAGACAGCGACATGCGCTTCTCGGCCTCTCCCCAGACCAGCGCCCCGGACGTACCCATGGTCGTGCTGATCAACGGCGGCAGTGCCTCGGCGGCGGAGATCGTCGCCGGTGCCCTGCAGGACCAGCAACGCGCCGTGCTGATGGGCACCGAAAGCTTCGGCAAGGGCTCCGTGCAGCAGGTGCTGCCGCTCAACAACGGCGACGGCCTGAAGCTGACCACCGCGCTCTACTACACGCCGGACGGCCGCTCGATCCAGGCTCAGGGCATCGCCCCGGACGTCGAAGTCGTGCGCGGTCGCCTCGAGGTCGCCGAAGCCACCGGCCTGAGCATCCGCGAGTCGGATCTCGAGAATCACCTGCGCAACATCAACGGCGAGCGGGAACGCACCGAGCGCGAAAGCTCCCTCGCCGAAAGCGACTACCAGCTCGGCGAAGCCCTCAACCTGCTCAAGGCCCTCAACGTCCTGCCCCGTGCCCAGAGCGGCAACTGACGCTCCACTCGCACCTGAAACGCAAACGCCCCCGTGCCGTGATTTTGCAATAAACGGCGCGGGGGCGTTGTGGTTGGGGCCTTGCTGAAAATCAAGGAGGTACCGGCCTAACACAGGGCATTCTGGTCATGACGACCAGACGAGGTAGACTCGAGACAGGAACCGCGACGACATCGACCGCAATCAATAGCTGGCCTTTGAAATCGACGAGATTACCTTCGCGCTGGGCTGAGCGCCCCTCGCTACCTCAGGAATCCTCCCATGACGCAGTTCTGGCGAGACCCGACGCTGCCTTTTGTCGAGAGCCGGCGGGCCACCGATAGCCGCGCCTGCTACCGGCCCCACAGCCACCCCACCCTGTCGATCGGTGTGGTCGACCGAGGCCAGAGCCAGTTCCAGTGCCAACGCCGCCGCGAGTGGCTGACACCGGGCTGCCTGGTCAGCGTGCCGGCGGGCGTGGTACATGACTGCAACCCGCTGCCGGATCAGCCTTGGAGCTACCAGATGCTGTATCTGGAACCGGCCTGGGTGAGCGAGGTGCTGGATGAGGCCTCAGCCGAGACCGACGCTGCCCCGACCCTGCCCTCGACGGTATTCATCGCCCGCGACGTCGCGCCTTACCAGGCCTTCTGTCGGCTCAATGCGCTGCTTTTTTCCTCGGCTCCGAGGGCCGACAAGGAGGCCGGACTGATCGAGTTCCTCGGCAGTCGCCTGTGGTGTCACGGGGACGCCATGGCCGTTCATTGGCCGAACTCATCCGACCTGGATGACCTCCAACGGCATCTACTCGAGTGCCTCGAGCGTCCGCCGTCACTCGAGGTGCTGGCTCGGGACCATGGCCTGAGCCGTTACCAGGTGATTCGACTGTTCCGCCGCGAGACCGGGCTAACGCCCCATGCCTGGCTGCTCGACCGGCGCATCCAGCAGGCGCGCCGCCGCTTGTGTCAGGGAGTGGAGCTGGCGGAACTCGCGCAGGAACTCGGCTTCGCCGACCAAGGCCACTTTCAGCGCGCCTTCAAGGCTCGGGTGGCGGCCACGCCGGGTCGCTATCGCAGTACCTGAGGTAACGCACTTTCTTTCAATACTATCGCCACGCGTCGACGCAGACTGGCCCTCCACGCACTCGAAGGGGCTTACGCGTCATGCTGCAACAGTTCCTGCTGGTCGCCGGAGCGCACTTCCTCGCCCTGCTCAGCCCTGGTCCGGACTTTTTCCTGATACTGCGCTACGCGATCGCCTTGGGCCGCGGGCCGGCGGCGCTGGTCAGCCTCGGCATCGGCCTGGCCAACGGCCTGTTCATTCTGCTCGCCATGGGTGGGCTCATGGCCCTGGACGCCGAAGCCGTCCTATTCATCGCCGTCCAGTGGGCCGGCGGTGTCTTTCTGCTTTACATGGGCATCCAGTTCATTCGCCAGGCGGGACAGACTCGTCTCGAGGCAGGCTCGCACCGCGAGGCAGAAGCCCCTGCGAGCACCGCGCCGGGCGCCTTGCTCGCCGGGCTGGCCTCGGGGTTGCTGAACCCCAAGAATGCGCTGTTCTATGCCAGCCTGTTCGCAGTGCTTCACGCGCGCAGCACGCCTGCTGGCGTCCAGAGTCTCTACGCGTTGTGGATGATCGCTGTGGTACTCGGCTGGGATCTGCTGGTTGGTCACTTGGCCGGCCATCCGGTGCTGATCCGTCGTTTCGGCCATGGCCTGCGACACATCGAGCGGCTGGCTGGCGCCCTGCTCATCCTGCTGGGGCTCGGCATCATCGCAGCCCGGCTCGACCCAGGGCTGCTCGCGGCCTTCTGAAGACCCGACGGCTCAGGCATCGAACATGGTGGTTGGGATCTTTCTTGCACATGTAAAATGACCGTTTTACACTACCTGCATGGACATACGTACACGCTTGCTCGAGACCGCCGAGCAACTCTTCGAGCGACACGGCTTCGCCGCCACCGGCATGGACCGCCTGACGAGCGCTGCGGGCATCTCGAGCCGCACGCTCTACAAGCACGTCGGCAACAAGAACGGCCTGATCGCCGCCGTTCTGAACGAGCGCGACCGCCGCTTCCATCGGCTGGTGGAGGCCAACAGCATCGACGCCTTGTTCGCCGCGCTGGAAGCCTGGTTCGGCCAGGCTGGGGCCCGGGGCTGCCTGTTTCTGCGCGCCTGGGGGGAAACCGGCGGCGGAGTGCCCGAGATCGCCGAGGCGATGGAGCGGCACAAGCAGCGCCTGCGGGAGCGGATCAATGCCATCGTCCTCGCGGAGATCGGCCGGCACGACGACGACCTCGTCGAGGCGATTCAATTGCTGTTCGAAGGCGCGACCCACGCGGCGACGTATCGCGGCGAGGCCGCCGCCGATGCCGCGCGCCGCGCAGCGCACCGCCTGGCCGGTCTCGCGCGGATCGCGTAACAACGGCACTCGAATCGAACGCTAGCGGCTCGCCAACCGCCGCCAGCGACACCGCCGAGCGCTGACCGGACGAGCGTCACCGGGTACACACGACCGGCGCCTGCGCCGGGGGTTCGTTACGCCCATAGTGAAAACGATCGTTTTACATTCAGCAACATGATGCCGGCCACGGGCCGTGGGGAGTACACCGCATGACGCGCACCGAATTCCGCCTGATCGTCGCCGGCACCATGCTGATCGGCACCACCTACGGCCTGGCACGCTTCGCCTACGGGCTGTTCCTGCCCAGCATGCGCGACGAAGTCGGCTTGAGCGCGACCCTGGCCGGCATCATCGGCAGCGGCGCCTATGTCGGCTACTGCCTCGCCATCGTGCTCAGCGCGCTGTTGGTGGAACGCTACGGACCACGCCGGATCGCCGTCGCCGCCGCCCTGATCGCGGCGGTGGGCATGGCGGGCGTCGCCGTCAGCACGCAGGCGATATGGCTGGCCGGCGCCGTACTGCTCGCCGGAACGAGCACCGGCCTGGCCTCGCCGCCCATGGCGCAGGCGGTATCCCGCGCGATCACCGCGCCCCGGCAAGGGCGGGCCAACACCGTCATCAATGCCGGTACCAGCCTGGGCGTCGCCGTCTCCGGGCCGGTCGCGTTCATCGCCACCGGCCAGTGGCGGCTCGCCTACGCCGCCTTTGCCGTCACCGCGTTGCTCAACGCCCTGCTGCTGTTGATCAGCGTGCCACGCACCAGCGCCAACGATACCGCCAAGGCGGCCGACGGCCAGGACGACGACCTCCCCGGCGGGCTCTGGCGGCCTCGTGCAGTGACGCTGATCGCCGCAGCCACCGGCATGGGCGTGGCCAGCGCCGCCTTCTGGACCTTCTCGAGCGAAGTGGTCATCACGCTGGGGCACTTCGAGCAGGCCACGGCCAACATCGCCTGGATCCTGATCGGCGTCGCGGGGCTGGTAGGTGGCGCGGCAGGCGACCTGATCGCACGGCTCGGCCTCAACACCGTGCATCGTGGCAGTCTCGCGGCGATGGCCGGTGCACTCGGGCTGCTGGTCCTCAGCCCCTCGAACCTGGCGGCGGTGCTCGTCTCGGGCGCGCTGTTCGGCGCGGCCTACATCATGCTGACCGGCGTCTATCTCGTCTGGGGCATCCGGCTGTATGCGGACCGCCCCGCCATCGGCCTCGGGCTTCCCTTTCTGATGATCGCCGCGGGGCAGATCGTCGGCTCGCCCCTCGCGGGCTACCTGATCGGCAGCCGAGGGTACCTCGTCTGCTTCATCGCCTTCGCGCTGATCGCAGTGGCCACGGCTCTCATCGGCGCCAGGACCACCGAGCGCGCGGCGCTCCAACCGGCTTCCACTTCCCCCTGACATCGACGTTCCCGGCAGATGCAACGGCACTCACGGGACCTGTCAGGTTCTTGAAGGCAACGCGAGAAGGAGGAGGTATGCATAACGAGGCGCAGTATCGAAAAAGCGAGCAGGACGAGCGCTCACCCGGCGATCGGGCCGAGCATGAACAGGCGCTGAAGGTGATGTACATGCCGGCGATGCCGCCTACCGGGTTCTTCGTCTGGAGCAGGAAGACACTCCAGCGACTTCTGGCAAAGGTACGCTCCTGATGCACTCGGCGGCACACAGCACGCGACGGCATCCCCTAGGGGCATGGCCCACAGGGGATGCCGGTTTTTTACAGCGGACCATGCGTCGATTTTCCACTTCTCCCTGACGACAGGAGCTCTCCATGGCAGGTGCAACGGCACTCGTGGTTCTCGCCTCATTTTGCTGGGGTTTATCGGGCGGCATCGGCGGCATGCTCATGGCGGACGACTGGGACGCGTTCGTCGTCTCGTTCTACCGGGGCGCCATCGGCCTGGTGTTCGTGCTCGGCTGGCTGGCGATCCGCCCCCGCCACAGCGGGTTGAGCAACCCCCGTCTCTGGGGCTGGTCGGCAGTGGCCGGCCTGGGGGTCGCGGGCAACTTCGCGTTCTACTTCCTCAGCATCTCGCAGGGCAGCGTCGCGGTGGCGGCGACCCTGATGTACTCGGCGCCGATTTTCGTCTATCTGCTCTCGTTCGTGCTCAAGCTCGAAAAACCCACGCCGCTGAAGTGGACCGCCATCGCGGTGGTGATGCTCGGCATCGTGCTGCTGACGCGCATCTATGACGTCGGCGCGGGCGGGATCACTCTGCTCGGTGTAGGCGCCGGGCTGCTGGCCGGGGTCTCATACGCGGTGTTCATCTTCGGGTTCAAGTACGCGGCACCGCACGGCAGCCCACAGGCCATTCTGGTGATCGCCTTCGCGGTGCTCGCCGTGCTCCTGGCCGGCCTCGGCGACACCAGCCAAACCCTGGACGTACTGCACACGCCGGATTGGCCGCTGTTCATCACGCTGGGGATACTCGGCGCCGGGCTATCGTTCATCTTCTACGTCAATGGCCTGCACCACACCGCCCCGGCCGTGGCCTCCATCGTCGCCATGGTGGAACCCGTCACCGCCTCGCTCTTCGGTGTCGTGGTCCTCGGCGAAAGCCTGGTGAGCATTCAGATCGTCGGGATGGTGCTGATCCTCGCCACGGTGACCGCGCTGAGCGTCTACTCCAGTCCCAAGGAATGAGTCGGGGGTGGGGAATTCATGTAGCCAATGGAACACCCCGCCGCCATCCTGATGTTATCTGGTGCTGGCGGCCAGACGCGCCCCCAGGGCAACGAACATGGCACCAAGGCCGCGATCCATCCACATCCCCACTCGCGGGCTTGCCTTCAAGAAAGCGCCCAGTTTCGCCCCCATCATCACCAAAAGAGGCTCTATAAAAGCTGCGACCACGATAATCAAGCTGCCATGCAAGAACAGCTGGGCACCCACCGGCCCGGCACCTGCCACGACGAACTGCGGCAAGAAGGCGAGAAAGAAGACGGCCACTTTAGGGTTCAGCGCGGACACCAGCACACCCTGCCAATAGACCGACTGCGCCTTTGCGTCCCGGCCACCGCCATTGGAAATAAAAGAATCCCCCTTGGACAACAGCATCTTGACGCCGAGCCATATCAAATAGGCAGCCCCGACCCACTTGATCACCGAAAACGCCACCGCCGAGGTGGCCAGAATGGCCGACAGGCCCGCCGCCGCCATAGCCACATGCAATGCCGTACCCGACCAACCCCCGAGCATCGCAGCGAACCCATGTCGACGCCCGCTGCGTAGCGTCTGGCCTAGCATGAACGCGATATCCGGCCCTGGAGAAAGGTTCAGAAGCACCGCCGCTGACAAGAACGCCAGCCAATGCACCAACGAATAATCGAACATATCGCAATCATCCCATTATGGGTCGAATCAGTGAGTTGTAGATGCCAACCGCAAAATTCGCGCGCTCACGCGCGGCGCCAACACCGATTATTTCCAATATCTCAAGCTTGAACCACACCACTCCAGCCACACCTTACGCGCGTAGCGAACTACCAGGTCTTCAATTAGCCGCGACGAATTTCGGGCTCACATGCGACCTCAAAATTCACCGAATTCGCAATGAAGCATAGCGAATGCGCTTTCTCATGAAGAGACGTCGCTAGGTCGCTATCGTCGTTTTCGCCGATGCTGACGATGGGCTTGAGTGTCACTTTATCGAAATGACCGCGGCCACTTTTGGTCTCAATCATTCGCCCTTCGGCGTTATCCTCGTAACTCGATACCGTGATGCCGGCATCAGCGCACAGATGTAGATACCAGAGCATGTGGCATGCGGAGAGCGAGCTCAGTAACAGCTCCTCCGGATTATAGCGGGACAAGTCGCCAAGAAATGCCGGATCCGCCGACCCGGCTATCGTTGGTTTATCGCCACAGGTTATTTCATGATCGCGCGAGAAGGCGCGATAGTGCTTTGTACCTTCGCCTGAATTACCGGTCCAGACGACGGTAGCGGAATAGTTGTGCTCGCCTCTTTGTGGCATCGGTGGCTCCCTAGACACATGAATCGCCTAACGTCAGATAGAACGCACGGCCATGGGATGGAAATGACAATGCTCCATCATTCGGAGGCTGCCGAGCAGGTTCCGCATATATTGCTTAGCATTGCTAGCCCTTAACTCCAAAAATTTCGGTGGACATCAAAAAGTACTTCTCTCGTTCGGAGAAGCCAAGTGAGCGATACAGCTGCTGTGCCCGCTTGTTGGTACGCGCCACTTCCAAATGTAGCGCCTTTATATCATGACGCGCCACCTCTGCTTTCATCAGAGCCAAGGCCTCACGTCCGTAACCACTTCCACGGTATTCCGATGATATAAAGATCTCATCGATAAAGGCGTCTCGACCTCCGAATTCAATCGAGAAGCCGAAAGAAATTGCCACATACCCAATCAGTTCCGCATCAAGGCGTATCAAAAATATCCGGCCAAAGGCGCTGTTACCAAGTAGAGAAATCACAGCATCCCTGCGCACTTCATCGGAAAGCTGAATGCCTTCGTATTTGTGATATGCGCGAACGAAGAAAAGCAGCTCATCAAGGTGTTGACGCTGCGCTGGTTGCAAGCAGATAGCCATTATTTTCTCAAGATTCCGCAATTATGAGACAGCGCTCGCTTCATGCTAGAGCGAGCACTTGAGCCAAATAAAATCATCTATCTTTCCATTTCTACGCCAACACATTATCATAGAAAACAAGGGTTGTTTAGTGCATTATGCAAAATACACGTCTTTTTGTGGAAATCAATATATTTTATTTTCAAAATTTTAGCCATCCACCACCAATCAACTCTCGTAAAGGGAGGCTTTTGTAATTTATAAAACCAATGTACATAGATGTCATAAAAAGCGTCATGACGGCTCTAACGGTGCATAAATTTTGGGCTATTTTATTTCGAAGGCCACGACCGAGACAATGGCCAGCTCAGGCATTGAGCCATTTCCGTGTGGATAATTTCCACTGTCAGCCATTCGTAGAGTGAACGGCCTTTTCGGCCTCTACTATTTCATACTGACTAAACACTTGAACGCCATTTTTCCGCAGCAAGGCTGCCGTGACTCCCATGCCGGGATTTTTTACACCAGAGAAGCTCCCGTCGTAAACGGCTGAACTCCCGCAGGAAGGACTAAATTCCGCAAGCACTGCAACTTTAATGTTAAATTTACGGCATAGACCTAAGGCAATAGAGGCGCCTTCAATAAAGTTATCGGTTACAATATTTCCACCCTTCTCAATAACATCGACACCACCTTCTAAAACGTCCTCTCCACTGCTGGCGAGAATCTCCGCAGGTTTCCTCGGAATGCTCATTCCGGCTTCAACCTCGGGGCAAACTGAAACAACCCGGCCTTCAGACATCCATCTCGCTACAACCTGATCATTGACTGAAAGGCTTCCACCATCGTACCGAACTCTTTTCCCTAAGAGGCAGGCACTCATTAAAACTTTTCTCAATTCATTAGGCTCCTGTGTTGTGGTAACTCCTGGCCCACGTGCCGCTTTGTAGCTACGGAGAGGCTGATAGGAAGGCAGGTCTCGGGTCCGGGCACGCTACCGCCCCTACCCTGCAAGCCGTGATGTCCTTGCCATCCCATGCGGTAGTCCCATGTCGTTCTTTTATATGGCCATCTAAGTGGCCTTAGTGAATCAGAGTATTCAAGTGTGGTGATGGATGCAAAGCGGCGGTTGGGCGTATGTCGAGGCTCTGGCGTCAATGCATGGAGGGGATAATGCCCTCTCCGCCGGGGCGCGCCGTGCGTGGCGGTGACGGAGAGGGTGGGGAGGGGCGGTTTACGAGGTGGCGATGCCGGCCCCGGCGGCGCGTGCGGCGTGCAGCTTGCGGTAGCTTTCGATCAGGCGCTGGTGGCGGTCGATGCCTTCCAGTCCCATGCTGGTGGGCGTCAGCCCGGGGAAGCGTATCTCGTCATTCACCGCGCCGATCACCTGGCGCATGGTCTCTTCGCCGAACATACGCGTGAGGTTGCGGTGGTAGTCGTTGAAGTCGAGGTCATCGTCCAGGGCGATCTCCAGCACCGCCTGCATGGCCTGATGGAACAGGCCGCGCTGCACGGTGTTGTCGTTGAACTGCAGGAACATCTGAACGTGCTCCAGCGCGGCTTCGTACTCGCCCAGGGCGAGCTCGATCAGCAGCTTGAGCTCGAGGATGGTCAGCTCGCTCCACACGGTGTTGTCGTCGAACTCGATGCCGATCAGCGTGCCGACCTTGATGTGATCGTCGAGCTGGCTTTCTTCCAGGCGCTCGAGCAGGTCGGCGAGGCGCTCATCCTCAAGTGTGTGCAGATGGAGAATGTCCGCCCGGAAGTCCAGCGCCATGTTGGTGTTGTCCCACACCAGGTCCTCGACCGGGTATACCTCGGAATACCCCGGCACCAGGATGCGGCACACCGGCGCGCCCAGGTCCTCGTGTTCCATCACGTAGGCTTCCAGGCCCTGATCGGCGAGCAGTCCGTAGAGGCGCTCGGCTTCTTCCGCAGTGGTGCCGGCGAAGTCCCATTCGTGGAAGTCGAGATCCGTGCGGTCGCTGAAGAAGCGCCAGGAGATCACCCCGGAGGAGTCGATGAAGTGCTCGACGAAGTTGTTGGGCTCGGAGACCGCCAGCGAGCTGAAGGTCGGCTGCGGCAGGTCGTTCAGGCCCTCGAAGCTGCGCCCCTGGAGCAGCTCGGTGAGGCTGCGCTCCAGCGCGACCTGGAAGCTCGGGTGCGCACCGAAGGAGGCGAACACCCCACCGGTGCGCGGGTTCATCAGGGTCACGCACATCACCGGGTAGCGGCCGCCGAGCGAGGCGTCCTTGACCAGCACCGGGAAGCCCTGGGCCTCCAGTGCGGCGATGCCTTCCTGAATGCCGGGGTACTTGGCCAGCACCTCTTCCGGCACGTCCGGCAGGACGATCTCTTGCTCGATGATTTCCTTCTTCACCGCGCGCTCGAAGATCTCGGAAAGGCACTGCACCTCGGCCTCGGCGAGCGTGTTGCCGGCGCTCATGCCGTTGCTGAGGTAGAGGTTCTCGATCAGGTTGGAAGGGAAGTACACCGTCTCGCCATCGGAGCGGCGCTTGAACGGCAGCGCGACGATGCCGCGATCCTTTCGCCCGGAGTTGGTGTCGATCAGGTGCGAGCCGCGCAGTTCGCCGTCCGGATCGAAGATCGCCCGACAATGTGCGTCGAGCAGCCCGGCGGGCAGCGCGTCATCATCTTCCAGCGGGAACCAGCGCTCGCTGGGATAGTGAACGAAGGCACTATCGGCGATCGCCTCGCCGAAGAACTGGTCGTTGTAGAAGAAGTTGCAGGAGAGGCGCTCGATGAACTCGCCCAGCGCCGAGCACAGCGCCGCTTCCTTGGTCGCGCCCTTGCCGTTGGTGAAACACATCGGCGAGGCCGCGTCGCGCAGATGCAGCGACCAGACGTTGGGCACGATATTGCGCCACGAGGCGATCTCGATCTTCATGCCCAGATCCTCGAGGATCCGGGTCATGTTGGCGATGGTGCGCTCCAGCGGCAGGTCCTTGCCCTCGATCCAGGTTTCGCCGCCTGCGTCGCCGTCCTTGGCGTTCGTGCCCATCAACAGCGCCTGGGCGTCCTCGTCGATGTTCTCGACCGTCTCGATCTGGAACTCAGGCGCGTTCTGGATCACGCGCTTGACGCTGCAGCGCTCCGCCGCGCGCAGGATACCGGTGCGGTCCTTTTCGGAAAGGTCCTCCGGCAGCTCCACCTGGATCTTGAAGATCTGGTTGTAGCGATTCTCGGGGTCGACGATGTTGTTCTGCGACAGCCGGATGTTCTCGGTAGGGATGTCCCGCGCGTTGCAGTACAAGCGCACGAAATAAGCCGCACACAACGCCGAGGAGGCCAGGAAGTAGTCGAACGGACTCGGCGCCGAGCCGTCGCCCTTGTAGCGAATGGGCTGGTCGGTCTCGACGGTGAAGTCGTCGAACTTGGCCGCCAGCCGCAGGTTTTCGAGAAAGTTGACCTTGATTTCCATGTACACGAACCGGGTTGGTGTCGGGTGCGCCCAGGGGGCGAATTGCCCGCCATTATCCGGGTTTCAAGCGGGTGTGTCTTGGGTGGGGAAGCGATGATCGGGTGCAACGTCGAAGGACACGTGGGCTCGATGCCAGACGACCGCCGGCGGCGGTCGTCTGGCATGTCATTCGCCTCGAACGGTCATCGAGGCATTCAGTCGGGAATCAGAACGTCTCCCACTCTTCTTCCTCGGTAGTGTGCCGCGCAGTGTGACGGGTGCTCGCCAGACGTGGTGCGGGCGCGGATGTAGACGCCTGCTGTTGTGCGCCGCCGGTGGCGGCCCAGGACTGCTGCGCCGAATGCCGTGCGTCCTGCGCAGAGGCCGTGCCGAGCTCGAAGGCCGACATCAGCTCCATCAGTTTGTGGGCACGCGCCTTGAGGTTGTTGGAGGCGCTGGCGCTCTGCTCGACCAGGGCCGCGTTCTGCTGCGTGACCTGATCCATCTGCGCGACGGCTTCGCCGGCCTGCTGCACCCCATCGCTCTGCTCGGCGGTCGCGTTGCTGATTTCTTCCATCAGCTCGGTCACGCGCTTGACGGAAGCCACCACGTCCTCGGTGGTCTTGCCGGCGCGCGTGGCCAGTTCCGTACCCTGCTCGACACGCTTGCGGTTGGCGGTGATCAGGGTGTTGATCTCCTTGGCCGACGCCGCGGAACGGCTGGCCAGCTCGCGCACTTCCTGGGCGACCACGGCGAAACCTCGGCCATGCTCACCGGCGCGCGCCGCCTCGACGGAGGCGTTGAGCGCCAGGATGTTGGTCTGGAAGGCAATGCCGTCGATCATGGTGATGATATCGGCCACTTCATTGGAGCTGGCATCGATGTCGCGCATGGTCTGCACCACCTGGGTGACAACCTCGCCACCTTCTTCGGCGATACTCGAGGCATTGGCGGCCTGCTTGCGCGCCTCGGCGGCATTGTCGGCGTTGTGCTGGACGGTGCTGCCCAGCTCTTCCATGGCGGAGGCGGTCTCGGCCAGCGAGCTGGCCTGCTGCTCGGTACGGGAGGCCAAGTCATTGTTCCCCTCGGCGATCTGCTCGCTGTTGGTGGCCACCGATTCGGCCGAACCGCGTACTTCCCAGACCGTCTTCTTCAGTCGCTCCGCCATCGCCACCTGGGCGGCCATGATGCTGTTGCGATACTGCGGTTTCAGCGACACCTGACGGGTCAGATCGCCATTGCCCACCGCCTCGGCGAAGGCCTTGACCTCGTAGGGCTCCGCACCGAACTCGCGCAGCAGCAACCGGGTCAGCAACGTGGCCACCAGTCCCCCGATCACCAGGGCCCCCAGGCACAGCAAGATCATGGTGATCTGGAAATTCTCGGCGATATTGCGCGCAAAGCCGGTTTCGGCGGCATTGAGCTCTTCTTGCAGGGTGATGAAGGTGTTGATGTCGTCGAGCCAGGTGCTGAAGGCCGGCGCCGCTTCGTCGAGCAGCAACTGCTCGGCCCCCGCAATGTCGCCTGCCTGACGCCGCTCGAGCACTTCCTCGATCAGCGGCATGGTCGTGGCCTGAATCTCCTGGATAGCGGCCAGGGCGTTACGCTCTTCGGCAGTGACATTGCTCTCCGAGAAGATCTCCCGCATGCCGGTCGCAGCCTCGCGGTAGTCGCCTTCGAGGCGCCGAATGTCCGCCAGGATCGGCGCCAGGTCGGCCTCGTCGTCGACCAGGACCGCATCGCGCACGGCGATGGCGCGATCGTGCACGCTGCCTCGGAAATCGACCGCATACTGCTGCTTGACGCTGTTGACGTCATTGATGACCTTCATGCTGTGGTCGATCAGGTTGACCTCGCGCACACCCTCGGCGGTCAGGATGATCATCAGCAAGAGCACGCTGGCAAAGCCGGCCGTCATCCGGGCCCGAATCGTCGTTCCCCGTAGCCATGAAAAAAGGTTTTTCACTATGTTATTCCTTTCCCTGCGATTCGAAGGAGGCATATGCATCGAGAACGCCTAGCGACCAGAAACTCTCGTCATATACAAATATTGTACAGAAGGTAAAGCATTGTACAAAGAAATGCCAGCGATTCCTGACGAACCGCCTTCCTGAATCACTGCGGGCAGTCACGAGAACGCTGGACGGGGGCGCCCGCGGCTCTGGGTCAACGGCACCAGGCCACGAGGCTATCGACGCGGGATCGTCGAGGGCATCGCCTTTTTACGAACGGTCGGAAGGATTCGACGCCGAGACCGCCGAACCGGCACGAGGCCCAAACTGATGGCGGGCAGCATTCCAGGGAGAACGACCCGCCATTATCCGGGTTTCAAGCGGGGGATGTCTTGGGTGGCTACGCGTCGTCTTCCAGTCCCAGCCGCTGATGCCATTCGGCGATGCTCTCCTGCGGGTAGACGGCGAAGCACTGGTCGTTTTCCCGAGCGTCGACCTCGACCCAGCTGGCTTTGCTGTCGAGCATCAGATGAACGCGCTCGGGCGGTATGGGCAGAGGCGTGTCGATGGCGGAGGCGAACGGATGCACCAGACTCGGCCATTGAGGATCGAAGACCCACAACGCGCTGGCGCAATGCCGGCAGAAGTGGCGCTCGCCGGTGCTGGTATTGCCATCGATGACGGCGTGATAGACATTGATGTGCTCACGCCCCTGCACGTCGAGCGTCTCGGCGCGACCGCTCAAGTTGATGGCATAGCCGCCGCCTCCGGCGGTCTTGCGGCAGATGGAGCAATAGCAGCGCTGATAGGGATAGGGGTGCGGGGAATCGACGCCGAAACGCACCGCACCGCAATGGCAGGAACCGTCGAGTCGCATGGGGCATCTCCCGTGGCAAATGTACCTGTCAGTCTAGATGCGCATGCCCGACGGTACAGAACGGACCGGCAGAACGAGGTCACGGACGATCGACCGGCATGCTCATGGCCAACACTTGAGTCGATATCGACTCAAAAGCGCTGGACCGGGGATCTCACGCTGTCCCAAACCGCCCATACCTTTCTGTATTAAAAGAAAATTCTACCAACCGGCACAGTACTCGCTTGGTATGGCGCACAATGCCAACCACGAGGAATGGTCCATGCCCGGCGCCACCCCCCGCGTTTCCATCGACAGCGATCGACTCTGGAACTCCCTGATGCGCATGGCCGAGATCGGCCCGTCTCCCAATGGAGGCAGTCGCCGCCTAGCCATGACGCAGGAAGATGCCGCAGGGCGACGGCTGCTGCTCGATTGGGTCGAGGCTTTGGGCTGCACCTGGCAGCGCGACAAGGCAGGCAACCTGTTCATTCATCGCCCCGGCCGTGAAAACCGCCTCCCGGCCGTCTCCCTGGGCAGCCATCTGGATACCCAACCCCTGGGCGGGCGCTTCGACGGCGTGCTGGGAGTGCTGGCCGGCCTCGAGGTATTCCGTACTCTCGCCGACAACGACATCACGACGCGTCGCCCGCTGTCGCTGATCGTCTGGACCAACGAGGAGGGCAGCCGATTCGCTCCCGCCATGGGCGGCAGCGGTGTCTGGACCGGGCGCCTCGATGAAGACACGTTCTTCACCGCCACCGACAGCCAAGGCGTAAGCCTGCGTGAGGCCATTCAGGCCTGCGACGAAGCCGGTGACCTCCCCCTCGGCGAGCAAGACCTCGACGCCTATTTCGAACTGCATATCGAGCAGGGGCCGGTCCTGGAGGAGCAAGGCGATCCGCTAGGCATCGTGACCGGGGTCCAGGGCATTCGTTGGTACGACCTGAGCCTGCGCGGTCAGTCGGCCCACGCCGGCCCCACGCCCATGAGCTATCGCCATGATCCGCTGATGGCCGCCACTGCACTGATTCAAGCGCTCAAGGAAGAAGTATTGGCGGATCCGGAAGGCGCCGCCCGCCTGACCGTGGGCGACTTCCAGGTCGTAGAACCCTCGCGCAACGTGATCCCGGGCGAGATACACCTGCAACTCGATCTGCGCCATACCGATGACGAACGCCTCGCCGCACTGGACGCCACGGTGGAGCGCCTGGCCCGGACCGCTGCCGAGGCCGAGGGCGTGACGCTTTCCCTCGAGCGCCGCTGGCACTCGCCGGTCACGCCTTTTGACGACACGCTGATCGCATCACTGGTCGAGGCTGCCGAGGCCCTCGGGCTGGAGGCCCCGACCATGATGAGCGGTGCCGGTCACGACGCCGTTCATCTTTCCCACGTCACGCCCACGGTGATGATCTTCGTCCCCAGCCGGGACGGCATCAGCCACAACGAAGCCGAGTATACCGAGCCCGAGCATTGTGCTCTGGGCACTCAACTCCTGTGCGATGCCGTACTGGCCAGGGCCGAACGCGAATGAGTCGAAAACGACTCGACCGAGTCCATTTCGACTCGCCCGCGTACCGCCGCTTCGACACCGCACCAACAAGGACAAAGCACATGAAAGACCGGATTCGCGACGCCATCGACCAGCAACGGGAAGCCTACACGGCTTTGCTGCAAGAATGGGTACAGGACCCCACGCTGTCGGGGCAGGAGTCTCGTTACCAGCACCGAATCGCCGACCTCTACCGCGAATTGGGGCTCGACACCGACTTGTGGGAAATCGACATCGCCTCCCTCAAGCATAATCCGTTGTTCCACTGTCAGCGTGAAAGCCTCGCCGGCAGCCCCAACGTGGTCGGCACCTGGAAGGGAACCGGTGGTGGTCGCTCGCTGATCCTCAACGGACACGTGGACGTGGTACCGGAGGGGGATCATGCCCAATGGCATCAGCCCCCTTACTCGGGCGAGATCATCGACGGCTGCCTCTACGGGCGTGGCGTCACCGACATGAAGGGCGGCAACCTGTCCGCTTATGTGGCAGTGGCCACGCTCAAGACACTGGGCGTACGCCTCAAGGGCGACGTCATCCTGCAGAGCGTGATCGAGGAGGAAGCTGGGGGTGCGGGCACGCTGGCGGCGCTGGAACGCGGCTATACCGCCGATGCCGCGCTGCTCCCGGAGCCCAGTGAACAGAAGATATTCCCGCGCCAGCAAGGCTCGCGCTGGTTCCGGCTCAAGGTGATGGGAGTGAAGGCGCACGGCGGTACCCGTTACGAGGGCGTCAGTGCCCTGGAGAAAAGCGTCGCCGTCATCGCCGCCATCCAGGCGCTGGAGGCGCAACGCAACGCAGACCTCAACGATCCGCTATACGAGGGCGTTCCGATTCCGCTGCCGATCAATCTGGGCCGCATCGAAGGCGGAGACTGGCCCTCCAGCGTGCCGGACGAGATCACCCTGGAGGGCCGCATCGGCGTTGGCCCCGGCGAGACGGTGGAAACGGCCGAGCAGGCCCTGGTATCGGCCATGGCGGCCCTCGCCGAGCAAGACGACTGGTTCGCCGACCATCCGGTCGAGGTGGAGTTCTATGGCGCCTGCTGGCAGCCCGGCGGCATCGATCTCGACAGTCCCCTGGTGACGCAACTGTGCAACGCTTTCGAGCGCGTTCATGGGCGCATGCCCGAACGTCAGGCCTCGCCCTGGGGCACCGACGGCGGCCTGCTGAGTCAGTACGGCGTGCCGGCGCTGGTGTTCGGTCCCGGCATCACGCGGCTGGCACACTTCCCCAACGAGCATATTCGCCTCGACGACATCTTCGACGTGGCCGAGATCATGGCCCTGACCCTGATCGACTGGTGTGAACTGGCCGACTGACCACGACCGTCCACTCGCTCCTCACCAACGTACAACAAGAGGCTCTTCCCATGGACTTCAATCCTCAGGTTCTACTGCTGTTCACCAATGCCTTCCTGACCACCGCCCTGTCAGTGGTCATCGTCGGCGTCATCTTGGTGCGCGAGTACCGGCCGACGATACGGCGTCTGGAACAGGCACCCAAGGAAGAAGACACATGCGCATCCAGTGAGCCCGACCCGCGCTCCTGACCCCAACAAGCACAATACCGCTGACTGGAGACACTCGTTATGACTCTGGCGATCTTCGCTACCGTACTCGCCGCCTATGTGGCGGTGGCGGCCTTCCTGGCCCGCCGAATCAAGAACAAGGACGACTTCTATGTCATGGGGGAGCAGGGCTCCACGCTGCTGATCGTCGGCACCCTGGCCGCCACCTTCCTGAGCGCCGTCACCCTGATGGGAATCGCCGGCATCTCCTACAGCGAGGGCCCCCTGGTCATCGCCGCCCTGGGCTCCTTCGGCGCCTGGGTCGGCACCCTGGTCGCCGTGGTCTTCATCGGGCGCAAGCTCAAGGCATTGAATTGTCGCACCATGATGGATTTCTTCGACTACCGCTTTAACAACAAGTGGGTCAGCGTGGTCGCCCTGATCCTGATGGTGGTCGGTCTGCTCGGCTACGGCATCATCCAGCTGATCGGCGCAGGGCTGGTTCTGGCGGAAATCATCGACATTCCCTTCCCGGTCATCATCGTCGCCTTCACCCTGGCGCTGCTGGCCTTCTGTTCGCTATCCGGCATGTACGGGGTGGTCTACACCGACACCATGATGTTTTTCACCATGCTGGCCATCGCCTTCATCATCGCTCCCTTGCTGATCGGCGATGCCGGTTTCGAGGCAATGAAAGGCCTCGGCGAAACGCTTCCCGGCTTCTGGACCGTGGGCGGCGCCAGCGACCGGCCCCTGAGCTGGTCGATCTCGCAGTTTCTGGTATGGATCCTGTTCTTCGCTTGCACGCCGGCACTGGTATCTCGCGTCTTTCCGGCGAAGAACGACTTCGTCATCCTGAAGGTCGCGGTGATTGGCGTCTTCTTCGCCCCGGCCATGCAGTTGCTGGTATTTCTGGCCGCCAGCGCCATGCAGGTCACTCAACCCGGGATCGAACCTACCGATCGGGCCATGATCGTCGGCTTCATGGAGCATACCAACCCGACTCTCGCCGGCATCGGCCTGGCGGGGCTGATGGCATCGATCATGTCCACCGCCTCGACCCTCTTCGTGCTGACGGGGTTCGCTCTGGCGCGCGACCTCTACGAGAAGCTCTTCGATCGCAAGGTCAGCGAGCACAAGGGCGTGGTCCTCGGCCGCATTTCTCAGGCCATAGTGGCACTGATCGTATGTGCCGTGGCCATCTCCCGCCCCGCGGGCATCTACTGGATTTCCATCTACGCCGGCGCCATTTTCGCCGTGGCCTGGCTGCCGACCATCGTTGCCGCCCTGCACTGGCGCCGCATGAATGCCAATGCCGCGCTGGCGTGCATGCTGGTAGGCTCCATCACCTTCATTGCGGTCGGCGAGCTCGAACGTCATGGGGTGATGTCGCTGCCCTGGAACATCGACAACCTTCAGGTCGCCATCGTGCTGGGTACCCTGTCACTCGTCGTCGTGGGCCTGAAGAGTCGTCCCAACGACTACGAGCTGCGCGTCTTCGACGACATTCGCGCCAAGCGTCTGTCCGACACCACCATCAGGGACATCCTCGCGCGCCCCGATGGCGCTCGCGAGCTGATCCGCGAGTACCGTCAGGTGTGGGCGATCATGGCACTGTTCGTGATCATCGCGGCAGCTCTGTGGGGCTATCTGTTCAGCAAGCTGGGCATGTAGCCCATCCCCTTCACGGGCGCCGTCGGCGGCGCCTTTACTACCGACGACTGCGGGCACACCATGGTCCCCCTGGTCCCTGCCCGGAGTCCGTATGAACCACGGCACTCTCATGCCCGAACAATTGCTGGCCATCCTCAATGCGCTTGAAGATGGCATCTTCATCACCGATCTCGGGGGCCATCCGCTATGGGTCAACCAGGCGAGCCTGTCCCAGCTCGAGACCACCGAAGCGCACCTCTACGCCAGCGATGTCTATCAGCTGGAGGAAGAGGGTGTCTTCTCTCCCTCGGTCACTCGGTTCGTGATCGACGAGCGTCGTCCCGTCAGCGTGGTTCACCGCTATCGCGGCAAGGACTACCTGGTCAACGGCAGCCTCTTTCATCTGGACAGCAACGACTCAGGCGAGCCGGATGCCGTGCTGGTGCAGACCCGCAACCTGGACCGCGATGTGCTGGCATCCCGTTCGCCGGACACCACTCAGGCATTGCTCGATCATGTCATGCATCAGCTGAAACGCATTCGCCAGGATCAGGTCGCGACGGAGGCCAACCCGGCCGCTCCCAGTCGCAGCCCCCGCTATCGCCAGTGCCTGGAACGCCTGGATCGCGCCGCCGCCAGTGACACGACCGTCCTGGTGAGCGGTGAAACCGGTGTCGGCAAGAGCTGGCTGGTCAATCGACTGCACCAGTTCAGCCCGCGCTCGGAGCGACCGCTGATTCATGTCAATTGCGCGGCCATCCCCGAGGCCCTGCTCGAGGCCGAGCTGTTCGGTCACGAGCGTGGCGCTTTCACCGGTGCCCACCGCGACGGCCGGGTGGGTTACGTCGCCCTGGCCGAGGGCGGCACCCTGTTCCTCGACGAGATCGGCGAGCTGCCGCTGGCGCTGCAGCCCAAGCTCCTGCAGTTGCTTCAAGAGCGCGAATACCACCCTTTGGGCGGCAGCACGCGCAAGGCCGATGTACGCATCGTCGCTGCCACGAACACGGACCTTCCCGCCCGAGTGCGGGACGGCAGCTTTCGCGCCGACCTGTTCTATCGGCTGAACATCGTGCCCATCGAGGTGCCGCCGCTGCGCGAACGTGCCGAGGACATTCCCCATCTCGCCAACCAGCTGCTCGCCCATATCTCGCGCCGACACAAGCGGCGCCTGACGCTCGAGCGAGATGCCTTGCGGGCCCTGACCCGTCATCACTGGCCGGGCAATGTGCGTGAGCTGGAAAACCTGCTGGAACGGCTAAGCGTTTTCTGCGAGGACGAGACCATCCGGGTTGCCGACCTGGCCCCGGACCTCGATATCGAACCCGCCGGTTCCGCACTGCCCGAAGGGGACACACAGCCCCTGCCGCAACGGTTGGCGCAGCTGGAACACCAGGCCATCCGCGAGGCCCTGGCACTCACCGGCAGCACCCGCAAGGCAGCACGGACACTGGGCGTCACGCAGTCCTGGTTGATGCGCCGAATCAAGCGCCATGCCATCGACACTGACACCCCGACGTCAGAACACACGTCTGTCGACGCATCATGAAACCCTCTAGCGACACACGGCGGGCAGCTCGCCGCGCTCGCCGGCGGCTTGGCGGATCAAGAGCCGCTTGAGGGGCATCAGGCGGTGCGTGCTGGAAAGACCGACGTTACGTATCAATCGTAATGCGGGGTGTCGGGCGCCGAACAGCAGGCGGAAGCCGTCCATCAGCGCCAGCATGGCGGCGTTGTCGCCGCGCCGGCGCCGAGCGTAACGCGCCAGCGTGCGAGCATCGCCGAGCGCCACGCCACGTTGCCGGGCGTGGACGATCTCCTCCGCCAGCACCGCCGCATCCAGGAAGCCCAGATTGACGCCCTGGCCGGCCAGCGGGTGAATGCTGTGCGCGGCGTCGCCGATCAGGGCCAGCCCGGGGGCGGTGTAATCGTGGGCATGACGCTGGGTCAGCGGGAAGTGGTGTACTTCGTCGAGCACGTCGATCTTGCCCAGCCGGTCTTCCATGGCGGCATTCAAGGCCTCGGCGAATGTCGCCGGGTCCAGCGCCAGCAGCCGCTCAGCATGCTCGGGGCGTGTCGACCAGACGATCGAGCAATGGTGATCGTCTTCCTCGACCCGCAGGGGCAGAAAGGCCAACGGCCCGTCCGGCAAAAAGACCTGACGCGCCACGCCACCGTGGGCCTGCTCGCAGCGCAGCGTGGTGACCAGCGCCACATGGCCGGTATCGTGCTCGCGCACCTCGATGCCCGCCAGGCGGCGAAGCGGGGAGCGCGCGCCATCGGCGGCAACCACCAGCGGCGCCATCCAGCGGCTGCCATCGTCGAGGGTCAATGTCTGCGTCTCGTCTTCGCGCTCGATCCCCGACACTCGCGCGCCGAAACGCTGGGTCACGCTCGGCAGGGCGGCGAGGCGTGCTTCGAGCCCCGCCAGGACGACGTCGTTCTCGACGATATGGCCCAGCTCGCGCAGCCCGATGTCCGCCGCCTCGAAGGCGATTTCACCGCTGCCTTCGCCGTCCCAGACGCGCATGCCCTGATAGGGCGAGACACGCCGCTCGGCCATCCACGACCAGACTCCCAGATGCGTCAGCAAGCGCTGCGATACCGGCGTCAGGGCGCTGACCCGAGGAGCGGGCAGGCCGCGACCGACATCGTCGCTGGCCAGCGGCGCCGGACGGGCATCGAGTACCGTCACCGAGATGCCGGCCTCGCCGAGCAGCGCCGCCAGCGCGGCACCGACCATGCCGCCGCCGACGACGATCACCTCGTCGTGTGTCGTCTCTTCCATGTTCGTTTCCTCGTCGGCCGTCATCGCTCCAGCCCCATGGCGCGGCGCGCCAGGGTGCGTCGCAGCGGGCTCACGATATTGAGTCCCACCAGCCCCGCGGCACGCAGGTGGGAAAAGGCGGCATGCTCGATGCCGAACAGGCGGATCAAGCCGTCGCTGAAGCGGATCACGTTACGCCGATCGGCGGCGCGGCGGTTTTCGAACTCGCCCAGCAGGCCCGCACCGCCGGGTGCCTGTCCACGGGACAAGCCGTCCTCGAGGGTCGCGACCAGGTCCATCACGCCCCGCAGGGCGAGGTTGAAGCCTTGCCCGGCCACCGGGTGCAGGGCATGCGCGGCATTGCCCAGCACCGCCAGATGGGGGCGCACCGGCTCGTTGGCCGTGACCAGCGACAACGGATAGGCGTCACGCCGGCCGATGCGCCGGAAACGTCCCAGGCGGTCGCCGAAGGCGTCTTGCAGGCGCCTCAGGCAGACGTCGTCCGACCAGGCCAGGGCGTCTTCGCGCCGCTCGCTGGCATGCGTCCAGACCAGCGCCATCCGGCGTCCCGCCATCGGCAACAGCGCCATCGGGCCTTGCGACGAGAACCGCTCGTAGGCCACGCCACCGTGATCACGACCGACCTCGACGTTGGCGATCAAGGCATGCTGTTCATAGGGCTGCGCCTGGCTGGCGATGCCCAGCCGTTCCTTGAGCCCCGAGCGTCCACCGTCGGCGAGCACGGTGAGCCCTGCCTCCAGGCAGGCACCGTCGCTGAGCGCCAGGCGGTGGCCGTCGGCGATCGGCACGATGTCGTCGACACGCGCCGGACAATGCCAGGTCAGCGGCAACGCCCCGAGGGCGGCATGCAGCACCTGGCCCATCCAGGCATTGGGGATCACGTAGCCCAGCGCGTCGAGGTCGAACTCGTCCGCCGTCAGCCGGGTGGCGCCGAAACGCCCGCGCTCGCTGACATGGATCTGACGAATCGGCGTGGCGCGCTCGGCCATGGTCGCCCACACCCCCAGGCGTTCGAAATGACGGCGCGAGCCTTGCGCGATGGCGCTGGCCCGGGCGTCGAAGCTGGGTTGAAACGTCGCCGCCTGCGCATCGTTCAGTGGCGCCGCCTCGATCACCGCGACCCGCAGCCCATGGCGCTCGATCAACGGCGCTAGCGCACACGCCAAGCTGGCGCCGACCAAGCCGCCACCCACGATGGCGATATCCACCCGATTGCGGGGCATCGCAAACTCTCCCTGTCGGCTCCGAACGTCCCGCCATCGGCGATGGCGGGACACGCTGT
The DNA here is from genome assembly GCF_000055785.1 of Chromohalobacter israelensis DSM 3043. Classification (GTDB taxonomy): domain Bacteria; phylum Pseudomonadota; class Gammaproteobacteria; order Pseudomonadales; family Halomonadaceae; genus Chromohalobacter; species Chromohalobacter israelensis. The sequence continues at coordinate 30,088 of NC_007963.1, read as the reverse complement.
TTTGTACCACGTTAAGGGCATGCACGGCAGTCGTGGCGGGCCTCTCCCGGCCACGGCCACCGCGCTTACGTATTCATAACGTAATTACGTAAAGATCATTCATGGCGATCAAAAATTGATCAACGGTCATGCATGAGCGCCTCGATATCCGCCACCGATTTCGGCACATCCGTCGTCAGCACCTCCCGACCCGTAGCGGTCACCGCCACATCGTCCTCGATGCGAATGCCGATGCCCCGATACGCCTCGGGAATATCCTCGGCGTCGGGGATGTAGAGTCCGGGCTCCACGGTCAGCACCATGCCCGGCATCAGCTCGCGTGGCTGTCCCTCCAGGCGATAGTCGCCGACGTCATGCACGTCGAGCCCCAGCCAGTGCGAGGTCGCATGCAGGAAGAAACGCCGGTACCCGTGGTCGTCGATACGCGTCTCGAGCGGACCTTCGAGCAAGCCCAGGCGAATGAGCCCGTCGGTCAGGTCACGCACGACGCCTTCGTGTATCGCCTGCAATGTCGTGCCGGGCGCGACGGCCGCCACGGCACGGCACTGGGCCTCGAGCACGAGGTCATAAAGCTCTCGCTGGGCCGAGGAGAAACGCCCATTGACCGGAAAGGTGCGGGTGATGTCACCGGCGTAGAGGTCGAACTCGCCACCGGCATCGATCAGCACCAGGTCGCCATCGTTCAGCGTCGCGCCGTTTTCGATATAGTGCAGCACACAGGCGTTCTCGCCGCCGCCGACGATCGTCGCATAGGCCGGCGCACGGGCGCCGTGCCAGGCGAATTCGTGTTCGAGCTCCGCCTGCAGCTGATACTCCTGCAGGCCGGGGCACACGCTCCGCATGGCACGCCGATGAGCCGCCGCTGAAATGCGTGCCGCATGACGCATGAGGTCGAGTTCCGCCTCGCTCTTGATCAGGCGGCGCTCGTGGATCAACGGCGCCACATCGGCGAAGGCGCGTGGCGCGCGCGCGCCCCGTCGTGCCTGGGCCGCCAGCTCGGCGCGCAGGGACTCGGCCAGGGCCAAGGTCTCGCCGTCGTCGAAGGGCAGGTAAAGCGTTTCACGGCCATCGAGCAGCTCGGGCAGGAGGGCATCGCGTTCGTCGTTTTCGTAGGCCGCATCCAGACCGTACGTCGTCACGGCCTTCTCGGCACCGATGCGAAGGCCGGTCCAGGCCTCCATGTGCGGATCCTTTTCCTGGCAGAACAGCACCGCCTCGCCGTCCTCGCGGCCGGGTAGCAGCACCAGCAGGGCATCCGGCTCGGGAAAACCGCTCAGGTAATGAAAATCGCTGTCCTGGCGAAACGGGTATTCGCTGTCGCGATTGCGGGTCTTCAACGAGGCTGCCGAGAGCAGCACGGCGCTTTGCGGCGGCAGGGCCGCCATCAGCGACTGGCGGCGGGCACGGTATTCGGCAGGAGAGATCGCCGCAGGACGCGGCAGGGGAGTGCGGGGCATGACAAGCTCCTCGGTCGCGGGGGCACGCCGGGGCGCACCCCGGCGCGCGAGCCCATCAGTGTGTCTGGTCGGGCGGCGTGCTGCCGTCATCCTCGGTGTCGACGCGCTCGACCTGGGGCTGACCGGGGTGCTGCTCGGTGTAGAGCAGCATGGCCGCCATGCGGGCATGCTCGGTCAAGGCGAACAGGTCGTTCTCGTTCTCCGCGGTCTCGTCGAGCTCGATGTCGAACTCGGTGAGCGAAGCGAGATCCTCGAGCACTTCGCGCAGGGCCGCCGACCAGCCATCGCGCTTGTCGCTGGCGACTTCGGCGACGGCCTCCAGGAAGCCCTGAGTCCACTCCTGGAGCCCGCGGGCGCGCTCGGCGAGGGAGAACAGCTCATCCGGCAGCAGGGGCTCGAAATTGAGCTCCGGCGCGGCCAGGGCATCGAGCGTCTGCTGTCGCCAGGCGAGGAGCACTTCGCCATCCTCGCGGCTCTTGGGTTGATCGACGCCCAGGGTCGCGCAGACTTCCTCGAGCCAGGTGTCGGCGGCGATATCGTCCAGCGCCAGACGCGCGCACAGGCGGCCGTCGAGAAACGCCGGAGACTGCAGACTGCCATGGGCGAGGAAGGTGTCGGCGACACGGGAAAAATCGAGTTGTTCGTCGATGAGGGACATGAAACGGTCCTATGGTGTGGCAGGCCGCCGGGGCGCGTTGACCGCGACCTGGCGGCTCTTTATAGTGATCGATGGCTTACATGGCGGCGAACGCAGGCTCGCGACGGCAGGATGCCGATGTCGTCGAGGCCGTTCCCACCACCGCGCTCGGCGCGGAAACCTGGTTTCATCTTACCGCATCGGGCCCGACCTTGGCCCGCTCTGGAGCGACCCATGACCGACGCCTCGCGGCCGACGATCGAAATCACGCTGCTGGGACGCCCCTACGTGATTGCCTGCCCGCCCGACCAGGAAGACGATCTCAAGCGCGCGGCGCGCTATCTGGATCGCGCCATGAACGGCATCCACGCCCAGGGCAAGGTACAGGGCGCCGAGCGAATCGCCATCATGGCGGCGCTGAACATCACCCATGAACTCCTCGAGGCGCTCGACAACCAGCGCGAGGGCGAAGCCAGCCTGTCGCGCGTCAACGAGCGCCTGGAAAATGCCCTGGCCAATGTGCCCTCGAATGCGGACGATGCCGCGACCTGAGGTTTAACGTTTTGGCGACGCCCCGGTGTCTGCTAGGATAGAGACGTTCCCTGAGGTGTTCGCCAGTCGTTGTATTCCCTCGAGCCTATGCGCATTACCACGGGGGCCAAATGCTAGACGGGTCTGTGTGCATGTCCGTGCGACGGAAAGCCTGATGACTCGTCTGCGGCCACCCACCTTGAACCTTTAGGTTCAGGGCCAAGACGACAGCGGCACTTTGGGGAACCTCCCATCATGACGCATGACGCTACCTCCGACATGCCCAGCCGGCGACAGCTTCGCCGCACTCTTCGCCAGCGCCGACGCGGCCTTTCCGCAGCGCAGCGCCGCCAGGCCGCACGCCTGTTGAGCCAACGCCTGCGCCGCTTGCCGGAAGTCAAACGCGCACGCCGAGTCGCACTCTATCTACCCAACGACGGCGAGATCGATCCTCGTCCGCTGATCGACTGGTTTCGACGGCGCGGGGCCCACGTCTATCTGCCGGTACTGCGTCCGCTATCCGACAACCGGCTATGGTTCGTGCATTACCACGCAAGCACGCCCATGCGCACCAATCGCTTCTCGATCCCCGAGCCCTGTACGCGCCATGGCGCGCACCATGCGCGACGCTTGCCCGCCTGGGCGCTGGATCTGGTGCTCATGCCGCTGGTCGGCTTCGATGCCAGCGGCAATCGACTGGGCATGGGCGGCGGCTTCTACGACCGCACCTTCGCCTTCCGGCGTCTGCGCCGGCCGCACCCGTGCCTGATCGGTCTCGCTCACGATTGTCAGTACGTCGAGCGGCTTCCCGCAGCGGACTGGGACATCCCCCTGGATGCCATCGTCAGCGATGCCCGCGTGGTTCGCCCGACTCGCACTTGAGCCTGGCAGAAGCTGGCAAAGCCCGGAAATGGAAACGGCCGCTGACAGTGAACTGTCAGCGGCCGTTTGCACGGTCATGCGACTCTCGGCAGTGGAACCGACCGGCGGTCGGCTCGGACGCCTAGGTACCCATCAATGTTTGTGCGTACCCTGTCGCGACCACTCCCAAGCCGAACACCAGTACCAAAGCCATGACCAAATCAGGCTTGCGTTTCATTTCCTGCTCCGTAAGAAACGGTTGTTTTACCACCCCAAATAACGCATACGACTATAGGCTCAGCTATCGGGGTTGACAACGGCCCTCGGGCATTAGAATGAAACGTTTGGTTAACGAACATCGTTCGCGCCGGACTTCCTTCATGCCGCCGACATGAGAGCCTATCGGGAGACAGTTTCTCATAATCGGCGGCTATGAAGGCAGCGTCGTCTCGAAGTCCCCGTCTCAGGCCATGAACAGACGATAGGCGGGATTGTCGGATTCCTTCCAGTAGCGATAGCCGATGCGTTCGAAATGTTCCTCGACATGCGCCCGGGCGCCATTGGGGATCTGCATGCCCACCAGCACTCGGCCATACGCCGCGCCATGGTTGCGGTAGTGGAACAGTGAAATGTTCCAGTCGCCGGGCAGATGAGTCAGGAAGTTCATCAGCGCCCCGGGGCGTTCGGGGAACTCGAACCGGTAGACTTCTTCGCTGAAGTGCTCCTTGGGACGCCCGCCACCGAGATGGCGAATATGCAGCTTGGCCAGTTCGTTGTCGGTGAGGTCCTCCACCGGATAACCGGCCTCGCGCAACTTGTCGATCACCGCCTGGCGGTCCTCGCCGCCCGGCTTGACCTGCACGCCGACGAAGATGTGCGCGTGGTCGGGGTCGGCATAGCGGTAATTGAACTCGGTGACCATGCGCTTGCCGATGGTCTTGCAGAATTTCTTGAAACTGCCCGGCCGTTCGGGAATCGTCACCGCCAGAATCGCCTCGCGCTGCTCGCCCAGCTCCGTGCGCTCGGCGATGTGCTGCAGACGATCGAAATTGGTGTTGGCGCCCGAGTTGATGCACAGCAGGGTCTCGCCCTCGGCGTTCTGCTGCTGGATGTATTTCTTGAGCCCCGCCAGCGACAGCGCGCCGGAGGTCTCGGCGACCGCCCGCGTATCCTCGAAGATGTCCTTGACCGCCGCGCACATCTCATCGGTGGTGACGGTGATCACGCCATCCACCCAGTGGCGCAGGATCTCGAACGGCGCTTCGCCGATCTGCGCCACGGCGACGCCCTCGGCGAACACGCCGACCTGGTCGAGGGTGACCCGTTCGCCGGCTTCCAGGGCCGCCTTGAGGCAGGCAGCGTCTTCCGCCTCGACCCCGTACACCTTGATCTCGGGGCGCAGGTACTTGATGTACGCCACCACGCCGGCGAGCAGGCCGCCACCGCCCACGGGCACGAATACCGCGTCCAGCGGTCCGCTGTGCTGACGCAGGATCTCCATGCCCACCGTGCCCTGGCCGGCGATCACGTCGTTATCGTCGAAGGGCGGAATGTAGGTGTAGCCATGCTCGTCGATCAGCTCGCGCGCATGTGCCAGCGCCTCGCCGAAGGCATCGCCCTTGAGCACGACCTTGGCGCCACGCGCGCGCACGGCCTGGACCTTGATGTCGGGCGTGATGCGCGGCATCACGATGACCGCCTTGACGCCCATCTGCTTGGCGGCCATGGCCAGGCCCTGGGCATGGTTGCCGGCGGACGCGGCGATCACGCCCTTGGCCTTCTGTTCATCGCTCAGCTGGGCCATCTTGTTGTAGGCGCCGCGAATCTTGAAGGAATAGACCGGCTGCAAATCCTCGCGCTTGATCAGAATCGTGTTGTTGAGACGGCGGGAGAGAAAGGGAGCAGGGGATATCGGCGTTTCCCGGGCCGCTTCGTAAACGCGAGCCTGGAGGATTTTCTTGACGGTCTCTTCTAGCATTCTGGTGTGTCCTGCGAATTCGCGCGTCTCATTGGAAAACCGGCTCCCACTCCCCGCGCCCCGCCGAATCGGGCAAGACGCCGTCGCCGCGAGCGGCACGGACAACGAGAATGAGCGCCAGCATGGGGCCAAACCGGTAGCAAACTTCCATTGTTAGCAGAGCGCGCGGCGTGGCGTCCAGCCCCGGGCACTGCCATGTCGCTGTCACGCCCTCTTACCGCACGACGATAAGCCTTATAATGGGCACCGCACTTCGCTTTACTCGCCAAGACGGACACGACATGACCCAGGACGAACTCAAGCGCGCGGTGGCCGCCGCCGCCATCGAGGAAATCACGCCCTTGCTGGGGCGCGACACCATCATCGGCGTGGGCACCGGGTCCACCGCCAACTTCTTCGTGGACCTCCTCGCCGAGCACAAGCATGACTTCCTCGGCGCGGTGGCAAGCTCGGAAGCCACGGCCAAGCGCCTGCGCGATCACGGCATCGACGTTTACGAGCTCAATCACGTGGGCACGGTGCCGGTCTATGTCGACGGCGCCGACGAGATCGATGCGCACTTCAACATGATCAAGGGCGGCGGTGCGGCGCTGACGCGGGAGAAGATCGTCGCGGCCTGCGCGGAACGTTTCGTGTGCATTGCCGACGCTTCCAAGCGCGTCGACGTGCTCGGCGGCTTTCCGCTGCCCATCGAGGTGATCCCCATGGCGCGTTCCTACGTGGCGCGGGAGATGGTCAAGCTGGGCATCACGCCGGTCTACCGCGACGGCGTGGTCACCGACAACGGCAACCAGATCCTCGACGGTTACGAATGCCTGTTCGAGGACCCCAGGGCCATGGAGCAGCGCCTCAACAACATCGTCGGCGTGGTGACCAACGGGCTCTTCGCTCAGCGCGGTGCGGATGTGCTGCTGCTGGGAACGGAGCATGGCGTCGAGCGCCACACGCCCTGACGACACGGGCCGTGCACTCCCGCGGCGTGGCGGGCTAGCGTGTCGGCGTGGCCGGCAACCGCGCGGCGATGCCCGCCAGGGTCGCCTCCAGGGCACCGCGATTGGCGTCCACCACGGCTTCGCCGGCGGCTCCCAGCCCGCGGCGCGCCTCGGGGTCGTCGGCAAGCGCCACCAGGGCATCTCCCAGTGCCGCTGCATCGTCCACCTCGCGCAGGGCCTGTGCCTCGCGCAGGGTCGCGGCGATGTCCTCGAAATTCTCCAGGTGCGGCCCGGTGAGCACCGGCACGCCGAGTGCGGCGGGCTCGAGCAGATTGTGTCCGCCGATGGGCATCAGGCTGCCGCCCACGAAGGCGACATCCGCCGCGGCATAGAAGCGCATCAGCTCGCCCATGGTGTCGACCAGCAGAACGCTCGTCGCGGCGTCGGGTGTCTCGCCCTGCGAACGCCGCGCGATACGCTCGCCACGCGCCATGCAGAGCTCGGCCACGGCCGCGAAGCGCTGTGGATGACGTGGCACCAGGACCAGCAAGGCCTGCGGATCGCGCTCACGCAGCCGGGCATGGGCATCGAGCACCTGCTCGTCTTCGCCGTCATGGGTGGAACCGGCGACCCACACGAAGCGTCTTCCCCAGGCTGAATGTAAGCGCTTACCCTCATCACGAAATCCGTCGTTGAGCGGCAGATCGAATTTTATCGACCCGACCACGTCGCCACGTGCGCGGGGCAACCCCAGCGCCACGAAGCGCTCCAGGTCCGCCTCCGACTTGGCCGCCAGCCAGCTCACCGCACCCAGTGCACCATGCAGCAGTGCCCTCACCCTGCGATACCCCTGGAAGGCCTTCTCCGAGAGCCGTGCGTTGGCCACCACCACGGGCACCCGCTGCCGGTCGCACGCCGCCAGCAGGTTGGGCCACAGTTCGGTTTCGACGATGATCGCCAGGCGCGGTCGCAAGCGCCTCATGAAGCGCCGCGCCGCGCCCGGAAAGTCCAGCGGCAGGAAGTAATGCGTCAGCGCATAGCGCTCGGCGGGAAACAGCGCCCGTACGCGCTCGGCGCCGGTCGCGGTCATGGTGGTGACCACGAGGCGGTGATCGGCATGGCGTTCGGCCAGGGCCTCGATCAGGGGACGCGCGGCCAGCACCTCGCCGACCGACGCGGCATGCAGCCAGACCGTCGGCGTCTCGTCTACCGCGGCGATCAACCCCAACCGTTCCGCACGCTTGTTAGTGAGCGCATGCTCACGCCACACGCGCCACCAGATCAAGGGCGACAGGAGATACAACGCGCCGCTGTAGAGGCCGCGCGCGAGACGGGGCGTGAGCATCGCGCCTTAGCCTTCCCGGTCGAGAATGGTGTCGATCATGGCGGTAGTCGAGACGCCGTCCTCGAAGTTCAGCACGCGAACCTCGCCCCCGGCGGCCATGACCGCTTCGCCGCCGGCGATGTCCTCGGGACGATAGTCGCCGCCCTTGACCAGCACATCGGGCAGCACCTCGGCGATCAGTCGCGCCGGGGTTTCCTCGCCGAAAGGCACCACCCAGTCGACGGCACTCAAGCCCGCCAGCACCTGCATGCGGCGCTCGAGGGCGTTGATCGGACGCTTGGGCCCCTTGAGGCGCCCCACGGAGGCATCGTCGTTGACCGCCACCACCAGCCGATCTCCCAGGCGCTTGGCCTGCTCGAGGTACGCCACGTGGCCGGCATGCAGGATGTCGAAGCAGCCATTGGTCATCACCACCCGCTCGCCACGCAACTTGGCCGCGCGCACCGCGTCGATCAGCGCGCTTTCCTCGATGGGACCGAACTCGGCGAGCTTGTCGCCATGCAGTGCCGTGTAGAGCTCGGCGATGGACAATGTCGCGGTGCCCGGCTTGGCCACCACCAGCCCCGCTGCCAGGTTGGCCAGCATGATCGCCTCCGGGTAGCCATGCCCCGCCGCCAGTGCCAGGCCGAGCACGCCGATGACGGTATCCCCGGCGCCGGTCACGTCATAGACCTCGCGGGCATGGGTCGGCAGGTGCAACGGCGCGTGTCCCTCGCGAATCAGCGTCATGCCCTTCTCGCTGCGCGTGACCAGCAGCGCCTCGAGCTCCAGCTCGGCACGCAGGCGCTCGCCCTTCTCGGCCAGCGTGGCATCGTCGGGGCACGGACCCACCACCGCCTCGAATTCCCCGAGATTGGGCGTGATGATGCTCGCGCCGCGATACTTGGCGAAGTCATGCCCCTTGGGATCGACCAACACTCGCTTGCCGGCGCCACGCGCGGTGGCGATCAGCGTCTCGACACGATTGAGGCTGCCCTTGCCGTAATCGGAGAGGATGACCACGTCGGCCTCGGGCAGCGCCGCTTCGACGCGCTCGGTCAGGCCCTGGGTGTCGATTTCCCACAGCGATTCCTCGAAGTCCAGACGCAGCAACTGCTGGTTGCGGCTCATCACGCGCAGCTTGGTGATCGTGGGTATCTCGGGGCTACGGTAGAAGTAAGTACTTACATCGCAAGCTTCGAGACGTGCCGCCAGCAAGTCGGCGTTTTCATCCTCGCCGACCACGCCCGCCAGGGCCGCATGGGCGCCCAGCGCGGCGATGTTGAGCGCCACGTTGGCGGCACCGCCGGGACGGTCTTCCGATTCGCCGACCTTGACCACCGGTACCGGCGCTTCCGGCGAGATGCGCGAGGTGCCGCCATGCCAATAGCGGTCGAGCATGACATCGCCCACTACCAGCAAGCGGGCCTGTTCGAGGACGGTCAGATCAAGTTTCATGGTCGGGCTCCGGGCGGGACGAGGCGGACGGCGCGGCGTTCAGCAAGGCATCGAACTGCGCGATGACGTCGTCGGCGTGGATCAGGCTCATGGCATCGGGGTGGCGCACGCGCGCCCCCCAGGTGATGGCCTCCGGCGATTTGTGCAGGTAGCGACGCACGGCATCGGGGTAACGGTCGACCACGAAGTCGCGCCAGCAATAAGGCGCGGCGCGCTCGGGATTGGTCGTGGCGTAAAGCCCCAACGTGGGGGTGCGCAGCGCATTGGCCATGTGCACGGGGCCGGAATCCGGGGCGATCACCATGCGCGCGCGGTCGAGCATTGCCAGCAGGCCCTTGAGCGAGGTCGCGCCGATGGCATCGATAACCGCCTCCTCAGCGCACAGGGCGCGAATGCGCGCGCCCATTTCCTGCTCCTGGGTACTGCCGCCTCCGGTCATGACCGTGCGCAGGCCATGCTCTTGCCAGGCATGCGAGATCACGGCGGCGTAGCCTTCGGCGGACCAGTTGCGGAAATTGCGCAAGCGTGGATTGGCGCACGGGCTGATGACGATATACGGCGCGTCGCCGGTCACGCGTGCCGCTTCCTGGTAGGCGGTGTCGGGAATCGCCAGGTCCCAGCGCAGCGGCTCGGCATCGACTCGCTCGGCACCGCCCAGCAGACGGGCGAAATCGAGGAAGGAGTCGAGCACGTGCGCACGGGGGTGAGGTGTAAGTTGGCGGTGCGTGAACCAGTGCTGCCAGTCCTTGGCACGCGCCTTGTCATAGCCGATGCGCAGATCGGCCTTGAGCCCCAGCGAGAGCACGCTCGCGCGCAGCGCCTGTTGCATGTGCAGCAGCACATCGAAGCGCGTGTCGCCCAGCTGGCGCCACACCTCGCGCATGCCGGCCAGGCCCGTGGCCTTGTCGTAGACGATGAACTCGACCCCCGAGAGGCCGGCCAGTAGACTGTGCTCCCCCTTGCCGATGATCCAGGTAATGCGGGCATCGGGCCATAGGCGCTGCAACACGCGAATGGTCGGGACGAGGTTGCAGACATCGCCCAGCGCGGAGAGTCGCAGCACGCCGATATGCGCGGGACGGACGGGCAGAGGATGCTTCATGCGGTTGGCAACATTCCAAACGGGAAAGGCATTCATTCTATATGATGCCGACATTCTATGTGACGCCGGCCAAGGGCCACAAATCGACGCGGATTGGTTCACGCCCGCGTTCTGGCGCTCGCGCGACGCCGTGATCGGCGAAGCCCCGGGACGCGGGGCCAGCCTCTTCGTCGCGCATGGCGACGAGCGCTGGGCCCTGCGGCCCTATCGGCGCGGCGGCGCGATCGCCCGCGTGAGCGAACGCCGCTATGTCTGGACCGGGCTAGAGCGCACGCGCGCCTTTCGTGAAATGCGCCTGACCGCCGCCCTCGAGCAGCGTGGCCTGCCGGTACCCACGCCGGTCGCCGCCGCCGTATGGCGCCACGCCCTGAGCTACGAAGCGGCACTGATCACCCGCGTGATTCCAGGCGTGCAGGCCCTGGCCGAGCGCCTGCCGACGGCGGACACGCCCCTGCTGGCGCGTGTCGGCCAGACCATCCGCCGCTTTCACGACGTCGGGCTGGATCATGTCGACCTCAATGCCCGCAACCTGCTCGTCGATGCCGACGACCGCGTCTGGCTGATCGATCTCGACCGCTGTCGGCTGCGTGCGCCGGGCCGCTGGCAAGAAGCCAACCTGGCACGCCTCGAGCGCTCTCTGGCGCGCTTTTCTCCCACGACGGCGGGACGCGCTTTCACCGCGATTGTCGATGGATACCGACACGCTCCCCGCGACTCACGATAAGGTGGTCCCCGCATGCAAGATACTCTGAGGCGACGCTGGCGCGGCACGCTGGCGTTCGCGCTGTTGCAGTTGCCCCTCATCTGGCTGGTGGCCCTGCGCTACACGCCTTATCTCGCCGTGCCCGACGACCCCATGGGCGTGGCTTACCTGGTCCTGACCTGGATCGGCCACTTCGGCATGCTGGCATTGCTCGGCTGGCTGCCACTGGGCGTACTGGCCCTGCTGCTGAAGGCGCGCTGGCTATGGCTGCCGGCGGCGCTGCTGGGCGCGCTCGGCCTGTGTGCGCTGTTGCTGGATACCGTGGTCTATGCCCAGTACCGCTTCCATGTGAACTACTTCATGGTCTCGCTGTTCTTGAACGACGAGAATGGCGAGATCTTCAGCTTCACGACCTCGACCTGGCTGGTGGTGATCGGCTGCGTGCTGCTGGCCCTGACCCTGGAAGGCTGGCTCGCCCAGCGCCTGATCGCGGGGGGACGAGGCCGTCGCCTGCCGGTCGGCTCGGCGTGCGGCGTGGTGCTGCTGGCCCTGCTGGGCAGCCACGCGCTGCATATCGTCGCCGACGCCCGCTACATGCGCAGCGTGACCCAGCAGGTCGGCGTCTATCCGCTGCTGTTTCCCACCACTGCCAAGGACTTCATGGAGGAACACGGCTGGCTCGATCCCCGCGCCGCCCGGGCCGCGAACGCCGATATCGAGGCCCGGCAGGCACAGAATCTCGATTGGCCCAAGAACCCGCTGAGCTGTCAGGCCATGCAGCCGCCCAATGTGCTGGTGGTGCTGATCGACTCCTGGCGCGCCGACGAATACGGACCGAAGAACACGCCCAACCTGCATGCCGCACTGAACGAGAGCGGCCGGCGCTATCTGAATCACTACAGCGGCGGCAACGCGACCCGCAACGGCACCATGAGCCTGTTCTACGGCCTGACCGGCAACTACTACGCCTATCTGAACGACTCCCAGACGCCCCCGCTGCTGCTGACGCAGTTGCAGAAGCAGGATTACGCGCTGGGCATCTTCTCGTCCGCCAGCCTCGGCAGTGTCGGCTTCGACCGCACGATCTTCTCGTCGATCGAGTCACTGCGGATGGACACCCAGGGAGACTCGCCCGCGGACCGGGACCGGCAGATGACCGAGGACTGGATGCACTGGCTCGGCCGGCAGGAACGGCAGGACGCTACCCCGTGGTTCGGCATGCTGTTCTACGATGCGCCCCACGGCTATGACGTCCCGGCCGACGCCGCCCAGCCCTTCCAGCCGTCGGTACAGAACATGGACTATCTCGAGCTGGGTCCCGAGACCGATCCCCTGCCGTACTTCAACCGTCATCGCAACGCCGTGCATTACGACGACGTCCTGCTCGGCAAGACCATCGACGACCTGAAAGCCAAGGGCGAATGGGACGAGACCCTGCTGGTGGTCACATCCGACCATGGCCAGTCATTCGATGATTTCGACAAGAACTATTGGGGCCACAACGGCCACTTCGCCTCGCCGCAGACCCGTGTGCCGATGCTCGTCAACGGCCCCGGCGTCGAGCCGGGCGAGGTCACGGGCATGACCAGCCACCTCGACGTGGCCCCCATGCTGATGCGCCACGCCCTGGGGTGCAGCAACCCGCTCTCCGACTATGCCATGGGCGAGGACCTGCTGAAGCCCGGCATCGACCATCCCTGGGTGCAATCCAGCAGCTACATCGACTACGGCATCATCGAGCCGAACCGGATCACGGTGGTCGATGGCACCGGTCAGTGGGAGATCGTCGACCGCCAGCTCGATCCGATCGAAGGCGCCGAATTCTCGCCGGCGGTGTTCGACGCGATGCAGTGGTTCCGCCGCTTCTATCGCCAGGGCTGATCGATGTCTTCGTAAACCGCCCGCAGCCCGGTGACGTGCTTGGCCAGCGTGAAGCGCGCGTTGGCCAGCCGACGCGCGGCCGTTCCCAGTTGCTCACGCAGCGCCGGGGCATCGCGCAGCTCGCGGAGTGTCGCGGCCCAGGCCGCCGGGTCCTGCGGGTCGACCAGGCGTCCGCAGCCGGCTCCGATGAGCTCGGGGATCGCGCCGCTGTCGGACCCCACCACGGCCTTGCCCGCTGCCATCGCCTCGATCACCGTCAGGCCGAAGGCTTCGTTGCGTGACGGCACGCAGACGATGTCGAGCACTTCGAACAGCCGCGCCAGGTCGCGCCGAAAGCCCGTGAAGGTGACACGGTCCTGCAGGCCTCGCTCGGTGACCTGCTGACGCAGGGAGGCGATGAAGGTGGAGTTGCCGCCCTCGCCCGCTTCCAGCCCGCCGATCAGCACCAGGTGTGACTGACGGTCGCCTGCGTCGACCAGCCGCATGAAGGCATCCAGCAGGACCTGCTGTCCCTTGCCCGGCGTCAGACGCCCCGGCAAGGCGATCGCCACCGCCTCGCGCGGAATGCCCAGATCATCGCGCAGCGTCTGGCGTTCGGCTGCCTCGAGACGCGGCGTGAACCGTGCCGTGTCGACTCCCAGATAAAGCGGCGTGATACGTGACGCCGGCAGCGGAAAGGCCTTACGGTTGCGCGCCAGCGTCGCCTCGCTGATCGACAGTACGCGGTTGACGCGGCGATACACCCAGCGGTGGTAAGGGTCGTGCTTGGGACGCGTCACCCCCATGTGATCGGTGAAGATCAGGCGCAATTCGGGGCACAGGCATTTGAGCAGCGCGCCCAGGCGCAGATCGCTCGACTTGTGGCAGTGCACGACCCCGATGCCGCGCCGGCGCAACCAGCGCACCAGTGCCGGCAATTGCCACAATGCTCGCGAGGGTGAGCGCACACTGCGCACCTCGACCGCTTTGCTGTCGGCCAGCGCCTGGGCCAGGCGCGTGCCTTCGAGCGTCAGCACGTAGGCACGCCACCCCTGGCGCACCAGCTCGGGTATAATGCGCACGGGGTACATTTCCAGCCCGCCCCAGCCGCGGGATAAACAGATGTGCAAGACCTTGTGCTGCAAGGCAAGCTCCTCGGACAATGGTCGACTCACGCGTCGACGCCACCGGGCACAGGAGACTCGATGACCCAGCCGCGCCCACAGCGCATCCTCGTGGTACGCAACGACAAGCTCGGCGACTTCATGCTCGCCTGGCCGGCCCTGGCCTGCCTGAAGAGTGCTCATCCCGACAACCATGTTGCCGTGCTGGTGCCCACCTATACGGCGCCCCTGGCGCATGCGTGCCCGTGGGTCGACGAGGTGATTCTCGACCCCGGCGACGGTGCGCCCCGGGACCAGCGCAAGGCCTTGCGTGCCGCGCTGCGCGCGGGAGGCTTCGACGCCCTGTTGACGCTGTTCTCCACGCCGCGCATCGGCTGGCTGGGGTGGCGCGCCGGCATTTCCCTGCGCATGGCGCCTGCCACCAAGTGGGCACAGGTATTTTACAACTTTCGCATTAAGCAGCGTAGATCGCGATCGCAAAAACCCGAGTACGTCTATAACCAGGAGCTCGCGCATGCGCTGCTGCGAGCGCTCGGCCAGGACATCCCCGCGACGGCGCCCCCCTACTGGCCGCTTCCGGCACAGGCGCGCGATACCCAGCGCCAACGTCTGCGCGAGGAGCTGGGGATCGCTTCCTCTGCCCCCTGGTGGTTCCTGCACCCCGGCAGCGGCGGATCGGCGGTCAACCTCAGTGTGGCGCAATACATCGATCTGGTCGTCTCGTTGAACGGATTGCTGGCGTCGCCGCCGAAGTGGGTCATCACTCACGGCCCCAACGAGGAAGCCACGGCCCAGGGACTGGTCGACACCCTCGAGGCTCACGGCATCGAGGCATGGCTCATGCCGCCGAGGGCCAGCCTCACCGATTTCGCCCTGACCCTGGCCGCCGCCGATGCGTTCATTGCCGGCTCGACCGGCCCCTTGCACATCGCCGGCGCCCTGAACCGTCCCACGATCGGCTTCTACCCGGCCAAGCGCTCGGCGACGCCATTGCGCTGGCAAACCTGCAACGCCGAGGAACGTCGCCTGGCCTTCAGTCCCCCGGCCGACGACGCCTCCGCCACCGACATGTCACGCATCGACATCGGCGCGGTGGCGCGCCATATCGCCGATGCCTGGCCGTCCCGCGCGGCCACCGAGGAAACGCCATGAAACCGCTGACCGGAATCGTCATCACCCTGAACGAACAAGCCAACATCGCCGATTGCGTGCGCTCGCTGCGCCGCGTCTGCGACGAGGTCATCGTCGTCGATTCGTTGAGTACCGACGACACCGTGGCCATCGCCGAGGCCGAGGGCGCCACGGTGATCTCGCAGGCCTATCTCGGCGACGGGCCGCAAAAGGCCCACGGCGTGCCGTTCGCCAAGCATGACTGGATCCTGGCCCTAGACGCCGACGAACGCCTCGACGACGATGCCGTGGCACTGATCGAGTCCCTGGCACTCGACGACCCGCGCACCGCCTACAGTTTCCGGCGCAAGAATTACGTGGCGCGTCACTGGATTCGTGCGGCCGGTTTCTATCCCGACCCCGTGGTCCGCCTGTATAACCGCACCACGTCAGGTTATTTGCCCAAGAAGGCGCATTCCTCGGTACAGGCACCCCGTGTGGAGGCGACCTCGGCCCATCTGCGCCATTTCACCTACGAGGACATGTCGCACTGGATCCGGCGCATCGACACCTTGTCCAGTCGCGACGCCTGGGCCATGAAGGAACGCGGCAAGCGCCCCTCGCGGCTGAGCCCGATACTGCATGCGACGAATGCGATGCTGCGCAAGCTGGTCTTCAAGGGCGGGCTCTTCCAGGGCATGGACGGCATGACGGTCGCCATGACCACGGCGTTTCATGCCTACATGAAATACGCCAAGCTCAATGAGCTGTACGAACTGGAACGCGACGCGTAAACGCCATGCCATGTGGCCCAGGAAGGTGCCACTCATCGCCCTCGGCGTTGTCATACACTTGTCATCATGACTCATGCTTTCGTGATCAGGGACGACTCCTGCAATGAAGATATCCACCGCATCGAAAAGATGGTCAGCGCTTACTTACATCGGGCTTTGCCTGGGGTACACCTTTTCCACGCTGGCCGTTCTCAGTCACTGGTTCATGATCCCGGTCGCCGCACTGTGGGTGGCCATCGCCTGGCGCTTCCGCTGGGGCCATCCCCGGCAACGCGCGAGCCTGCGCCGCGTCTGGCCGTGGTCACTGGTGCCCTTGATCCTGTGGTGGGTCTACCTCTATCTGGACGACAGCTTCGGCAAGCTGGACCTGGGCGCGGTGATCTTCCACTTGCAGGCCGGAATGACCGAACACGGTGGCGAGCGGCGCGTCTTCGCGGCATTCGCCTTCACGCTGTGCTGTATCCTGATGCTCGTGGCCTTCACCTGGCTGGTGCGTGCCGACCATCGGTGGCGGCTCTGGGAACGAGTCGGGGCGATCTTCCTGCTGGCCTTCAACCCGCTGCTGTTCGGTCTGTCGCAGCGTGGTGCCTCGGCGATCACCCAGGGCGACTGGCTGCGCCAGCACTATCAGCCCCCGCGCATCGCCACCACGCCGCAGACGCGCCCCAACCTCATCTACCTCTACCTGGAAAGCACCGAGCGCACGTACGCCGACCGCGAGACGTTCGGCAATGCCTATGAGGATCTGGCGGCTCTGGGCCGGCGCGGCACGGTCTTCGAGGGCATCAAGCAACTCGACAACACCGGCTGGACCACGGCCGGCATGGTCGCCACGCAGTGCGGCGTGCCCTTGATTCCCGCCGGCCTGATGCACGACAACCAGTTCGAACCGCTGGATGCCGTGCTGCCGCATACCCGGTGTCTCGGCGACATGCTCAACGCCCAAGGGTATGACCTCACCTACATGGGTGGTGCCAGCACGCGTTTCGCGGGCAAGAAGGTCTTCTACGAAGGACACGGCTTCGATACCGTCCTGGGACGCGACGAGCTCGAGGACGACGTCACCCCGCCCGATTATCTCAACGACTGGGGACTCTACGACGACACGCTGCTCGACATGGCCACGCAGCGCATCCGCGAACTCGCCGGCGACGCGTCGCGCCAGCCCTACGCACTGTTCGCCCTGACCCTGGCCGCGCATCCGCCATTCGGCAATCCGTCGCAATCGTGCCTGGAAAATCAGGGAGAGTTCGATGGGGTGGACATTCTGTATTCGGTGAAATGCACCGGCTGGCTGGTGCGCCGCTTCCTGGAACGGCTCGACCGCGAGGGGCTGCTCGACAACACGCTGGTGGTGATATCCAGCGATCATCTGAGCATGAAGAATTCCGAGTGGCCGCAACTGGTCACCGCCCAGCGCGAAAACACCTTCATGATGCTCGGCCAGGGCGTGCCCGCCGGCAAGCGCATCCAGCGCCAGGGCTCGATGGTCGATGTCTATCCCACCGTGCTCGAGGCCATGGGTTTCACGCTGGAGACGCGCGCCGCCGGCCTGGGGCACTCGTTGTTCGCCGAACGCCCCACGCTGATCGAAGAATACGGGCTCGAAACCATCAACGACCACATGCAAGAGGAAGACGCCCTGCAGTCTTACATGTGGAAGGGCGTCAACTGAGCGAGCGCGGTGACGCGGACCCGGCGGCGCGGATCGAGGCCAGCAGTCGCGCCGGCTCGAGGTGGCGCAGACAGTTGGTGTGCCCCAGGGGGCATTCGCGGGCGAAGCACGGCGAGCAGGACAGGTAGAGGTCGTGGATCTCGGCGTTCTCGGTCAGCGGCGGCGTATAACTCGGCGAGGACGATCCGTAGACGGCCTGAACCCTGGTGCCCACGGCCGCCGCCACGTGCATCAGCCCGGAATCGTTGGTGACCACCTGCTGGCAGTCGGCGAGCAGGTCGACGACCTCGGTCAGCTGCGTGCGACCACAGAGATTGTGGACCCCGGGCAACGCCTGGCTGATCGTCTCGCCGGCGTCGGCGTCCTTGGGGCCGCCCATCACCCGCACCTCGTACCCCTCGGCCACCAGACGCTCCGCCAGGGTGCGAAAATGCGCCAACGGCCATTGCTTGGCCGGGCCAAACTCGGCCCCCGGCATCATGCCGATCGCGGGCCCTGACGAAAGCCCCAGGGAGTCGCGCAAGCGCTGCTGTTCGTCGCCGTTCACGTCGAGCCGAGGCGCGGGAATGGCGAAGTCTCCCGTAAGGGCCTGCTCCTCGGGCAACCCCAGCGACACGAAGCGCTTCACCGTTTGATCCAGTACGCGCTTGTCGAGCTGACGGCGGGCGTTGAGAAGCCAATAGCGCTGCTCGCCATGGAAGCCCACGCGCTCGGGTATCCGCGCCAGGAAAGGTACCAGGGCCGATTTCCAGGACCGCGGCAGCACGATCGCCCGATCGAAGCGCCCCTTCAGCTTGCCCGCCACCGCACGGCGCGTGGCCCAGCCAAACTCGCCGTGCTTGACGTCCAGCGCGATGGTCTCGTCGACCTCGGGCATGCGCGCCAGGATCGGCAGCGACCAGCCCGGCGCCATCACCCCGATATAGGCCTCGGGGTGATGCGCCTTGAGCGTCATGAACAGACTCTGGGCCATGACCATGTCGCCGACCCACGAGGGGCCGACGACGAGCAGGCGCGGGGAGGTGGCGGTATCGTCAGCCATTCAGCCAATCCAGGTAGGCGCTGACGCCTTCGCGAACCGTCTTGAATTCCGCCTTGTACCCCGCCTCGCGCAGCCGCGAGATATCCGCCCGGGTATAGCTCTGATAGCGCCCTTTCAGCTCCTCGGGAAAGTCGATGTAGTCGATCTTGCCGGTCGCATAGTAATCGATCACCGTCTCGGCGATGGCCTTGAACGGCTCGGCGCGGCCGGTCCCCAGGTTGAAGATACCCGAGACCTCGGGGTGATCGAGGCACCACAGGTTGACGTCGACGACATCGCCGACATAGACGAAGTCGCGGCTTTGCATGCCGGCTTCATAGCCGTCCCAGGCACCGAACAGCTTGGGATTCTCGCCCCGCTTCACCTGACTGTGGTGATGATAGGCGACGCTGGCCATCTTGCCCTTGTGCTGCTCGCGGGGACCATAGACATTGAAATAGCGAAAGCCCACCACCTGAGCGTCGAACGACTCCCAGTGGACGCGCACGTACTGGTCGAACAGCAGCTTGGAGTAGCCGTAGACGTTGAGCGGCTTCTCGTGCTCCGGCGCTTCCACGAACACCTCGCTGCCGCCATAGGTGGCCGCCGACGAGGCATACAGGAAGGGGATACGCTTGTACTGGCAGAAATGCAGCAGCACCTTGGAATACTCGAAGTTGTTCTCGAGCATGAACTTGCCGTCCCACTCGGTGGTATCCGAACAGGCGCCTTCGTGGAAAATCGCCTCGATCGGCGGCAGCTCGCTGGGTTCGCCGCGCAGTTCGGCCTTCACGCGCGCCAGGAAATCATCCTTGTCGAGATAATCCCCCAGCGTGCAGTCGGCGAGATTGACGAACTTGGTGCCGTCGGAAAGGTCGTCGACCACGAGGACATCCTCGCGGCCGCGTGCGTTCAAAGCCTTCACTAGATTGGCGCCGATGAACCCGGCACCGCCCGTCACTACGATCATGTCGTCGATTCCTTCAAGTCGTGCACCCACGCGGGAAGCGTGCATTTCGTCACGGTGCCTATAACCGATTAACCGCTAATTGTATACTTGGCGGTTCGTGAATTCATGGGCCAACGGTACTTCACCAATGACACAGTCGACGCCAGACGTGAAAACCTTCCAGGGCCTGATCCTCGCCCTGCAGCAGTACTGGGCCGAACAGGGCTGCGTGATCCTGCAACCCCTGGACATGGAAGTCGGAGCCGGCACTTTTCATCCCGCGACTTTCCTGCGCTCCATCGGCCCCGAAACCTGGAACGCCGCCTACGTGCAGCCATCGCGCCGCCCCACCGACGGTCGCTACGGCGAGAACCCCAATCGCCTGCAACACTATTACCAGTTCCAGGTGGTGATGAAGCCCTCCCCGCAGGCGCTTCAGGCGCTTTATCTGGGATCGCTCGAGCGTCTCGGCATCGACCCGCAGGTCCATGACATTCGCTTCGTCGAGGACAACTGGGAGTCTCCCACCCTAGGGGCTTGGGGGCTAGGCTGGGAAGTCTGGCTCAACGGCATGGAGGTGACGCAGTTCACCTACTTCCAGCAGGCCGGGGGCATCGAATGCTACCCGGTCACCGGCGAGCTGACGTATGGCCTGGAACGTATCGCCATGTACCTGCAGGACGTCGATAGCGTCTACGACCTGGTGTGGACCTACGCCCCCGATGGTTCGTCGGTCAGCTATGGCGATGTCTATCTGCAGAACGAGCGCGAACAGTCGGCCTACAATTTCGAGCACGCCGACGTCGATTATCTGTTCGGTGCCTTCGATCACTGCGAGGGCGAATGCCGGAAGCTGCTCGATGCCGGCCTGCCGCTGCCGGCCTATGAGCAAGTGCTGAAGGCGTCGCACACGTTCAATCTGCTCGACGCCCGGCACGCCATTTCGGTGACCGAGCGTCAACGTTACATCCTGCGTGTGCGGACCATGGCCCGTGACGTCGCCCACGCCTACTTCGAATCGCGCAAGGCAGCCGGGTTCCCCATGGCCTCGGAGACCCTACGTCAGGAATTGCTGAATCAGGAACTGCCGAGCCAGGAAAGCAACGAGGGAGACGCGTAAGCATGGCATCCACCCCCCTACTGGTCGAATTGGGCGCCGAAGAACTGCCACCGAGCGCCATCGAACCCCTCGCGCTGGCATTGCGCGATGGCATCGCCAAGGGCCTCGCCGACGCCGACGTGGCGTTCGCGAGTGCCCATGCCTACGCCACGCCGCGCCGTCTGGCCGTCAGGGTCGAAGGTCTCGACGACAAGCAGCCCGACCGCGACATCGAACGCCGCGGCCCCGCCCTGGCTGCCGCTTTCAAGGATGGCCAGCCAACCAAGGCCGCCGAGGGCTTTGCGCGCTCCTGCGGTGTCACGGTCGATGACCTGATCCACCTGGAGACCGACAAGGGAACCTGGCTGGGTTATCGCTATCAGGAAAGCGGCGAGGCCACCACGGCCCTGCTGCCGGCCATCGTCGAGCGCGCGGTCCAGGCGCTGCCGGTGCCCAAGAACATGCGCTGGGGCGCCTCGCGCACCGAGTTCTCGCGGCCGGTACACTGGCTGGTCATGCTCTACGGCGCCGATGTCGTGCCGGCAACGGTGCTCGGCCTGGAGGCCGGACGCACCACCCGCGGGCACCGCTTCCATGCACCCGACGCCATTGACCTGGCCCACGCCGACGACTACCTGGACGCACTGGAAAACGCTTACGTGCTGGCCGACATGCAACGTCGACGCGAGCGCATCCGCGAACAGGTACTCGCCGAGGCGGAAGTCAACGAGGCCACGGCGGTCATCGACGAGGACCTGCTCGACGAAGTCAGCGGACTGGTCGAATGGCCCGTCGCCCTGACCGGCAGCTTCGACGAGCGCTTCCTCGACGTGCCTGCCGAATGCCTGATCTCGTCGATGAAGGCCAATCAGAAGTACTTCCACCTGCTCGATGCACAGGGCACCCTCAAGCCGCTGTTCATCACCGTCTCCAATATCGAAAGCCGCGACCCTCAGCAGGTCATCGAAGGCAACGAGAAGGTCATTCGTCCACGTCTGGCCGACGCCGCCTTCTTCTACGACACCGACCGCAAGCAGTCGC
The DNA here is from genome assembly GCF_000055785.1 of Chromohalobacter israelensis DSM 3043. Taxonomy (GTDB): domain Bacteria; phylum Pseudomonadota; class Gammaproteobacteria; order Pseudomonadales; family Halomonadaceae; genus Chromohalobacter; species Chromohalobacter israelensis. Next base: position 8,432 of record NC_007963.1, on the reverse strand, counting down.
TGGCGTCACGGCGCAGCGCCCTCGAGAGCGTGGTATTCCAGCAGTCGCTGGGCACGCTGGCCGACAAGGCGCAGCGCATCGAGGCCATAAGCTCCTTCATCGCCTCCCGGATCGGTGGCGATGCCGACCATGCCTCGCGCGCCGCCCAGCTCGCCAAGTGCGACCTGGTCACCGAGATGGTGCTGGAGTTTCCCGAGCTCCAGGGCATCATGGGGACCTACTATGCGCGCCAGGACGGCGAACCCGAGGAAGTGGCCCAGGCGCTGCACGAGCAGTACTTGCCACGCTTCGCCAGCGATGACGTACCGGCCACGCCCGCCGGGCTCGCCCTAGCGCTTGCCGACCGGCTCGACACACTGACGGGCATCTTCGGGATCGGTCAGCGCCCCAGTGGCACCAAGGATCCTTTCGCGCTACGGCGTGCCGCCATCGGGGTGCTCAACATCCTGGTCAAGGCCGAGCTCGACCTCGATCTTCGCGAGCTTCTCGAACTGGCCGCAGCCCAGCATGGCGACCTGCCGAAGGCCGAGGGACTGGTCGATGACGTCCTCGACTACATGCTCGACCGTTTCCGTGCCTGGACCCAGGACGAAGGCATTGCCGTCGAAGTGTACCTGGCCGTACGCGCCCGCCCGGTCACGCGGCCGCTCGACTTTGCACGCCGGATCCGCGCCGTGCATGCCTTCAGCCAGCGCGAGGAAGCCGTGGCACTGGCGGCGGCCAACAAGCGGGTGTCCAACATCCTGTCCAAGCAGCAGCATGACGGCTCCACCTCGGTGGATACCGGCCTGCTACAGGCCGAGGCCGAGACGACGTTGAGCACGGCGCTGGAACAATGCCATCAGTCGGTTCGCCCGCTGCTCGACGCCGCTCGCTATGCCGAAGCGCTGGATGTACTGGCTCAGCTTCGCGGCCCCGTCGATGCCTTCTTCGAAGACGTGATGGTCATGGCCGAGGACGAGGCGGTGCGCCGCAATCGTCTCGCGCTGCTGGCCAGCTTGCAGTCGCTGTTCCTCGAGGTCGCCGATATCGCCCAATTGCAGCAGTGATCGCACGGGCGACGAACGAGAAAGGGTGGCCTCTGGCCACCCTTTTTTGTTTCACGTGAAACGCCGCACACCACCGAACCTGCCTGCCCGTCGTCTCTTCCAACTTTGTCGCCGCCCCGGCTTAGCTCGCAAAGTGTCGTTACGGCATGTCCACGCCCGCCAGAATGTTTCACGTGAAACATGACGTTACATAGTGACCAGAAGCGATATGACGCCGTGGCAGTCTCCCTTCCCTCTTCCCTCTTTCCGCTGCCCGCTGGTCGCTGGCCTGATGCGCTCAGAATTGTTTCACGTGAAACACGGCCCTACACTGCTCTACCCGACTGGCTGCAACCGGAGCGCCCGTGCCCTTACCTCCCAAGCTCGTGATTCTCGACCGTGACGGCGTCATCAACCAAGACAGCGATGCCTACATCAAATCCCTCGAGGAGTGGATTGCCTATCCTCAGGCGATCGAGGCCATCGCGTATCTCACGCAACACGGCTGGACCGTGGCGATCGCCACCAATCAATCGGGCATCGCCCGAGGTTACTTCGACACGGCCACCCTCGATGCCATGCACGAAGAACTTCGGCATCAGGTATCTCGTGCCGGCGGCGAAATCGCGCATATCGCGTATTGCCCGCACGGTCCCGATGACCGCTGCGATTGCCGCAAGCCCTTGCCTGGGCTATTGCAGCAGGTTCACCAAGCCTTGGGCCTGTCCACGCTGGAAGGCAGCTGGATGGTCGGCGATAGCCTCCGCGATCTGCAGGCGGGACAGGCAGCAGGATGTCATGCGGCACTGGTTCGCACGGGCAAGGGCGTCCGCACGGAGCAAAAGGGCCAAGGCCTGGAGAACGTGCGCATTTTCGACGACCTGGCATCTTTCTCGCGCTGGCTGATCCCCGACGACGCTTGAGTCGACCTGGGGATCTGCCCTCACCTGATACAAAAAAGGCCGGCAACGTGACGTTGCCGGCCTCTTCTCATACCGCTGTTACTCGCCGCACTGGACTCAGCCTAGCGACGATGTTTCACGTGAAACATCAGATATCCAGATTGGCGACCAGGGCATTGCGTTCGATGAAGTCACGACGCGGTTCGACTTCATCGCCCATCAGGGTATTGAACATCATGTCAGACGCCACGGCATCCTCGATGGATACACGCAGCATCCGCCGAGACTGGGGATCCATGGTGGTTTCCCACAACTGCTCGGGGTTCATCTCGCCGAGTCCCTTGTAGCGCTGTACGCTCAGGCCACGCTGGGCTTCACTCATCAGCCAGTCGAGGGCTTCGTAGAACGTGCCCACCGAGCGCTGACGCTCGCCACGCGCGACATAGGCACTTTCCTCGAGCAAGCCATCCAGCGTCTCGCCGAGTGCCGTCATGGCGTGATAATCGGCACTGCGGAAGAAGTCGACGCCCCAGACGTAATCGGTGGTCACGCCATGTGCGGTCAAGGCTACGCTGGGCAGGAACAAGCCTCGTTCGGTGTCTTCCTGCAACTGGAAGGTGTAACGCGGGCCACCCTCGTAGGCGATGATGCTGTCCATCTCCGCCTGCAGATGGTCGATCCAGTTCTGCATGGTCACGCGGTCCTTGAGGCTTTCATTCTCAAGCTTGGCGGTATGCACGATCTTGCGCAGCACCAGGTTGGGATAGACGCGCGAGAGCCGGTCGATGCGCCGCATGACATCGCGATACTGGCTGACCAGGTTTTCCAGCTGCTCACCGGCGATGCCCGGCGCGTTGGCGTTCACGTAAAGGCGAGCGCCATCCAGAGCCGTGGTCGTCAGATAGTCGGTCAGCGCCTGTTCGTCCTTGAGGTACGTCTCCTGCTTGCCACGCTTGATCTTGTAAAGCGGCGGCTGGGCGATGAAGACATGTCCCCGCTCGATCAGCTCGGGCATCTGACGGAAGAAGAACGTCAGCAGCAGCGTGCGGATGTGCGAGCCGTCGACGTCGGCGTCGGTCATGATGATGATCGAATGATAGCGCAGCTTGTCGGGATTGAACTCCTCGCGCCCGATCCCGCAGCCAAGCGCCGTGATCAGCGTGCCGACCTCCGCCGAGGAAAGCATCTTGTCGAAGCGCGCCTTCTCGACGTTCAGGATCTTGCCCTTGAGCGGCAGGATCGCCTGGGTACGACGGTCGCGGCCCTGCTTGGCACTGCCGCCTGCCGAGTCGCCCTCGACCAGATAGAGTTCGGAAAGGCTGGGATCCTTTTCCTGGCAGTCGGCCAGCTTGCCGGGCAACCCGGCGATATCCAGAGCCCCCTTGCGACGCGTCATGTCGCGTGCCTTGCGTGCCGCTTCGCGTGCCCGCGCCGCATCGAGCATCTTGTTGACGATGGCCTTGGCTTCGTTGGGCCGCTCGACGAGGTAGTCCGAGAACTGGCGCCCCATCTCCTGCTCGACCGCCGTCTTGACCTCGGAGGAGACCAGCTTGTCCTTGGTCTGCGAAGAAAACTTCGGGTCCGGCACCTTCACCGAGACGATGGCCGTCAGACCTTCGCGCGCATCATCGCCGGAGGTGTTCACCTTCGCCTTCTTCAACAAACCTTCGCTTTCGATGTAGTGATTGAGCGTCCGCGTCAGCGCAGCCCGGAAGCCGGCCAGGTGGGTGCCGCCATCGTGCTGGGGAATGTTGTTGGTGTAGCAGAAGATGTTCTCGGAGAACGTGTCGTTCCACTGCATCGCGACCTCGACGGCAATCCCGTCGTCACGCTGGGTCTCGAAGTGGAAGATCTGGTTCAACGCCGTCTTGTTGGTGTTGAGGTGATCGACGAACGCCCGCAGGCCGCCCTCGTAGTGGAACAGCTCCTCGGCGCCGGAACGCTCGTCGATCAAGCGGATCGCCACACCGGAATTGAGGAACGACAGCTCGCGCAGACGCTTGGCCAGGATGTCGTAGTGAAACTCGATGTTGGCGAACGTCTCGGTCGAGGGCTTGAAGTTGACCTGCGTGCCACTCTTCTCGGTCTTGCCCACCACGTCCAACGGTGAATCGGGAACGCCGTGATGGTAGATCTGCTCGTAGACCTGTCCGGCCCGCCAGACGGTCAGCTTGAGCTCCTCGGAGAGCGCGTTGACGACGGAGACGCCGACCCCGTGCAGCCCACCGGAGACCTTGTAGGAGTTGTCGTCGAACTTGCCGCCGGCGTGCAGCACCGTCATGATGACCTCTGCTGCCGAAACGCCCTCTTCCGAGTGAATATCGGTGGGGATACCGCGCCCGTTGTCACTGACGGTGATGGACTCATCGGGATGGATCACCACGCGAATTTCGCTGCAATGCCCCGCGAGCGCTTCGTCGATGGAGTTGTCCACCAGTTCGAAGACCATGTGATGCAGGCCCGTGCCGTCATCGGTATCGCCGATGTACATGCCGGGGCGCTTGCGTACCGCATCCAGTCCCTTGAGGACCTTGATGCTCGATGAGTCGTAAGCTTGTTCGCTCATTGCCTACTCCGTCGTGAAGTCATTCCGTGAGCAGTCGCCCGTGTTCCACGTGAAACATCGCGACATCCGTTTCCGACTGCCATGCATTCGCGAGCGCCTCGCGCTCGACGCTGGTAATAAAGACTTGACAGCGCAAGCGCTCCAGCCAATGACAGAAAATCCGCCGATGCGTAACGTCCAGCTCGGCGGGCAGGTCATCGATCAGATAAACGCAGGTGCGCCCCGTCAGTTCATCGAGCAAGCGCCCCTGGGCCAATTTCAGTGCACTCACCACCAGCTTTTGCTGACCGCGAGACAACTCCTCCACGGCAGCACGCTTGCCGATGCGCAAGCGCAAATCGGCGCGTTGCGGCCCTTGCTGGGTGAACCCCATCTGTCGGTCGGTGTCCCGACCGCCTTCGAGCACCTCCAGCAGACCACGCTGCTTGTCCCAACCGCGATAGTAGCGAAGCGACAAGCCGGAAAGCGGCAGCAACTCATGCAATGTATCTTCGAATGCCTTGGCGAATTGCGCCATGTACTCGCTGCGCAGGGCGTCCAGAAGCTCGCTCCAATGCGCGAGTTCCTGCTCCCATACGCGCATCGAACGTGCATCGATTCTATCATGCCTGAGCAGGGCATTCCGATGTTTCAGCGCACGTCGCACTCGCCGCCATGCCTCGAAAAACTCGTGTTTCACGTGAAACACGCCCCAATCGAGAAACTCTCGCCGCGCCGCCGGCGAGCCTTCCAGCAGACGAAAGGCATCAGGATTGATCAGCTGCAGCGGCAGCGCCTCGGCAAGACGCGCCACACGAACGCCGCGCTCGCCGTCGAGGCGAATCTCGAGCTCGGAGGCATCGCGTGCACGGCGTACGCCCAGCGCGACCGGTGGATCGCCGGCGACGCGTCCATGCAGGGTGACGGCATCGGCATCATGCGCGATCGCATGCTTGAGCTTCTGGGTTCGAAAGGAACGTGCCATTCCCAGCACATGCATGCCTTCCAGCAAGCTGGTCTTGCCGCTGCCGTTGGCCCCGGTGATCAGATTGATCCCCGGCCCGGGGCGCATGTCGAGCGCCGCCAGATTGCGCAGGCCCAGGAAATTAAGGCGTTCGAGGGGCATACGAGGACATCAAGAGAGCGCGCCGTCCCGGCGTGACATCGGCGAGGGAGCCGACGAGGCGCCCGGGACGGAGCCGCGTGAAGGGGCGGACAAGGCGATCAGAGGCGCATCGGCATGACCACGTACATGGCATCGCCGCCGCCCGGTTCCTCCAGCAGTGCACTGCTGTTGGGATCGGAAAGCGTCATCTGCACACGATCGGCGTCCAGCACGCCGAGCACATCGACGAGGTACCCCACGTTGAAACCGACTTCCAGCGCGCCCCCATCGTACTCGATGGCCACGTTCTCCTCGGCCTCCTCCTGCTCGGGGTTGTTCGCCGTCACCCGCAGGTTGTTCTCCTCGAGGTTGAGTCGCACTCCGCGATATTTCTCGTTGGAGAGAATCGCGGTGCGCGACAGCACCTGGCGCAGCTCGCCACGCTCGGCGATGACGACCTTGTCGCCCCCACGCGGAATGACGCGATCGTAATCCGGGAACTTGCCGTCGACCAGCTTCGAGGTGAAGGTGAAATCACCGGTCTGGGCGCGCAGGTGCGTACCGCCGATGGTGAGTTCCACCGGCTCGTCGCTGCCGTCCAGCAGGCGCGCCAGCTCGAGAATCCCCTTGCGAGGCACGATCAGCTTTTGCGACGGCTCGACCTCGACGTCCGCGCTGCGCGCGCAGACCGCCAGGCGGTGGCCGTCGGTGGCGACCGTACGCACCAGATGGTGGCCGAACTCGAGCAGCATGCCGTTCAGGTAGTAGCGGACATCCTGCTGCGCCATGGCGAAGGACGTCGCATCGATCAGATGCTTGAGCGTGCCACGCGCCAGTGTCAGCGTGGTATCGCTTTGACTTCCCTCGATATTCGGGAACTCCGCCACGGGCAGCGTGGACAAGGTGAAACGCGAACGCCCGGCACGCAGGATCGCCCGTCCTTCCTCGAGCGTGAAGGTGATGTCGGTCTGCTCGGGCAGCGACTTGCAAATGTCCATCAGCTTGCGCGCCGGTACCGTGGCAGAGCCCGGTTCATCGACGTGATGCGGCGTGGTGCGGCCGATCAACTCGACCTCGAGATCCGTACCGGTCAATGCCAGCTGCGAATCCTGCACCTGGAGCAGCACGTTGGACAGCACCGGCAGGGTCTGACGACGCTCGACGACGCCAGCGACCAGCGATAGCGGGCGCAATAGGGCTTCGCGGGTGATGGTAAATCTCATGGGCTCCACTCTCGTCCTGGGGTCCAAGGGAATATTCGGGCCGCCATGCTCAACTGGTCAGCAGCCGCAGCAGGTTCTTGTAGTCCTCGCGGATATCCGCGCTTTCTTCCTTGAGTGTCTGCACCTTGCGACAGGCATGCAGCACCGTGGTGTGGTCGCGCCCACCGAAGGCATCACCGATCTCGGGCAAGCTGTGATTGGTCAATTCCTTGGCCAGCGCCATGGCCACCTGACGCGGCCGCGCGACCGAGCGCGAACGACGCTTGGAGAGAAGATCGGCCAGCTTGATCTTATAATACTCCGCCACCGTGCGCTGGATGTTGTCGACGCCGACCTGCTTGTCCTGCAGAGCCAGCAGGTCCTTGAGCGACTCGCGAATGAAATCCTGGGTGATCGGCTTGCCCATGAAATGCGAGTCGGCAATCACCTTCTTCAGCGCCCCTTCCAATTCGCGCACGTTGGAACGAATCTTCTGGGCAATGAAGAAGGCAGCATCGTGCGGGAGATCGACCTTGGCCTGGTCGGCCTTCTTCATCAGGATCGCCACGCGCGTTTCCAGCTCCGGCGGCTCGATGGCGACCGTCAGTCCCCAGCCGAAGCGCGACTTGAGACGTTCCTCCACCCCGCTGATTTCCTTGGGATAACGGTCCGAGGTCAGGATCATCTGCTGGCCGCCCTCGAGCAGCGCATTGAACGTGTGGAAGAATTCTTCCTGCGAACGCTCCTTGCCGGCGAAGAACTGAATGTCATCGATCAGCAGGGCATCCACGCTGCGATAGAAACGCTTGAAGTCGTTGATGGCGTTGAGCTGTAGCGCCTTGACCATGTCGGCGACGAAACGCTCCGAATGCAGGTAGACGACCTTGGCGTTCTCGCGCTGCCCCGCCAGATGGTTGCCGACGGCATGCATCAGGTGCGTCTTCCCCAAACCGACCCCACCGTACAGGAACAAGGGATTGTAGGCACCACCGGGGTTCTCGGCGACCTGCCGCGACGCGGCACGCGCAAGCTGGTTGGACTTGCCCTCGACGAATGTCTCGAAGGTGAAATTGGGGTTGAGACCGCTCTGGTGCTTGAGACTCCCCTCCACCTGGACCTGGCGCTCGCCACCACCGCGCCGCGGCGTTTCCTCGCGTTCGCGAAGGCGATCGATTTCCTGCTCGTCGGCGTAGTCCCCCTTGGCACGCGGAGCGGCATGCACCGCCGGCGCCTCGGTCGGGCGCGAGGCATTCATCGTCGTCGCCGACACCGGCGCGCCCAGGTCACGCGGCGACGACATCGCCACGTTGCGGCGACTCCCCACCGTCAGCTGCACCTTGGGCGGCTTACCGGATGCCAAGTCCCGCAGCAGCTCGTTGATGCGCTTCAGGTATTTATCGTTGACCCAGTCACGCACGAAGCGGTTGGGCGCCAGAAGACACAGCTCGTTGGCGTCACCGTCTTCCGCCTGCAGTGGGCGAATCCAGGTGTTGAACTGCTGTGAACTCAGTTCGTCCTGAAGAAAGTTGAGGCATTGCTGCCAGAGAGCGACCGACACACGACCTCACCTAGCGTTGATGAATGGCCGAGTATTGTAGCGTTCGAGACCGAGGTTATCCACATGGATCCCCGCTCTCTTTTCCTGTGGAA